>CAYMIN010000064.1:0-1509 GCA_964390495.1 uncultured Armatimonadia bacterium | reverse complement strand
GTGAGTGAGATTTTTTTCTGGCGCGATGGTAGTCCTTTGTTTACAGTGACTTACGGCAATGTCGCCGTTGGGAGTTAAGTCATGGTAGGCAAGAGGATTACAGCCGAGGAGTTGCAGGCGGAATTGGAGCCAGAGGTGAAGGCGTTGGCCGAAGAAATCGCCGAGGCGATCAACACGGCCCAAGCCGGTCGCATTATCGCCGAGAGCGAAGAGCCGGTACGAGATGCGCACGCGGTGTTCAGACAAAAGGCTTATCAGCGTGCGCTCGACCTCCTGCAGAAGAAGGCTCTGCAGGAGGATTTTTCCCCCTCGCAAGACCCAGCCCGAGGTGATGTGGAAGAATAAAGGCCGCCAGAAGACATCGCAGATGACCGTGAACGGGCGCGTGGAGTTGACCCGCACGGTGTACTGGAACAAGGACGACGGCTCGGTGGCCCCGCTGGACAAGCTGCTGGGCATGGCCAAGAAATACAGCCCGGGGGTCCGCGAGATGGCTTGTCGCGTGAGCCTGAACGAGGCTTTCGTGCCAGCGGGCGAGATGCTGGCGCGGACGGCGCAGTTGTCCATCAGCCATTCGGCGTTGCGGGAGCTGGTGGAAGGCGAAGGGCGAGGGGCAAAAGCGGCGATCTGCCAAGGCCAATACGGTCCCGGCTGGACGGCGGAGGATTGCACCGACCAGACGATCATCACCGGTGCCGACGGCGTGATGGTACCCATGGTGACGGATGAGCGGAAGCGGAAGCGCCGTGCCACCGAGACCCAGAAGCGTAAGCAGGAAGGCCGATCCAGCACGGCCAAGCCGGGCCGGCCCAAGAGCGGCGGCGACGGGCCGTACAAGGAGTTCAAGATCGCCAGCTTCTACGACCCGGACAAGACTCACCGGTACGCGGTGGGTACCCGCGAGGACCATACGGTGCTGGGACGAATCTTGCGGCGCGAGGGCAGCAAGTTGAAGATCGACGAGGCTCGGCACAAGTATTCGGTTACAGACGGCGCCGAGTGGATCGGCAAGCAGTACGCCATACAGCTACCGATGCTAGAGGAGAACATCTTGGACTACTACCACTTGCGCGACCATGTGATCGCGACCAGTTCCGTGCTGCATGGGGAAGGCACGGCGAAGGCTCGTACTTGGCGTGAGGAGATGATGGGCATCGTGTGGGAGCAGGGCTCGCTGGTGATGCTGGAGCGGCTGAGCAACTACAGCCGGCGCCATCGTGCCGGTGCCAAGGCCGAGGCATTGCGTGCGCTGCGGGAGTACGTGGGCAAGCGGGTGCACATGACGGACTACCCGTCGTACCGACAGTTGGGTTATGACTGCGGCAGTGGGCCGACGGAGTCCTTCTGCGGCACGCTGACCAAGCGGCTGAAAGGCCGCGGGATGGCCTGGGACGCCGACAACGGCGAGGCGATCATGGCCCTGGGCAGCCTGTACTACTCGAACCTGTGGGCCGACTTCTGGGCCAGGCAGCGTGCCGCGTAGCCTCGCCAGAAAAGAAGGTCGGTCAC
>CAYMIN010000063.1:0-1512 GCA_964390495.1 uncultured Armatimonadia bacterium | reverse complement strand
TATGTCTTTATAAGCACAACGCTTTCCCTTTCAGCCACCGGACTTACCGTCCGGTGGTTTCGGTAAAATCAGCCCAGCGCGCACTGTGAACAGAGATCTTCCTCCACGAACGAACATCCGCCCGGGCACGCGAAGCGATAAGTGCAGCCGCAGACTCGGCACGAGCGGGCTCCGTTCTCGATCTCGATGCGCCGGCCAAGGTGGAGAAAACAGTCTTCATCCATCAAGGCATCACCGATCACCTGCTCGGCTGTGTAGCCCTTTTCGGGCATCAGTTCGGACAGCAGTTTCGCCACATTGGTCGCCGCGGCCGACACGTCGGCAGAGCTGCAATCGATATACTCGTGTAGCGCTTCGGTGACTTCAGCCAGAGCTTCGTTGCCCATTGTTACTCTCCAAATAGCAGGTTCAGTTGCCACCGGACCCGGGCTCCGGTGGTTCGCTGGTCATCTCCGGCGAGTCCATGAATTGAATCTGGTAACAATCCAACCCATACGACGTGAGATTCCCGTCCTTGTCCTCGACCATGTGCCGAGGTTGGTTTCTGACGATGAATATCCCGTGCCACCAGCCCGTCGAGTAGAATTGGTGGCTGTGAACTTGGCAGGGTCTGCCGAATAGTGCGGGGTTTTTCTTCACGCTCGATCCTTTCAACTACCGGACGTGACCTCCGGTGGTTTGCTGGTCATCTTGAATAGGGTTCCGTCTTCAAACAGGTGACAGTAATCGTCTGACCTTACCCGGGGCCGTTCCGACGGCCCGTCGGGCCGACCGGGCAGGCAGGGCGGCAGCGCGCAACACTCGCCGAGCCCTCGCACGCCGGCGATCGGCGGTTTGTAGTACAGGCACTGGCTGCAGATCGGCCGTGCCGGCTCCCGCTTCGGTGGTCGGCCGCGTCCAGTCAAACGGTCCTCCTTCGGCGCGTCCTTTCCCTGTCCAGCTCGGCCTCCAACAACTGCCGGACGAGCTTGTTGAGCGACATGCGGCGGGCCCACGCCAGCCGCTTCCAGGTCTCTCGCTCGGCGGCCGTCCCGCGAACCGTGATCATCTTGGGCTTGTTGCTCATGGCTTGATCCTCCGTCGGTCCCAGCGTGGCTTCAGGACACGCGCCTTGCAGCCGCTGGGATTCTGCTTTCGCTGCAAGGGCGACTCGTAGATCGAGAACTCGCGGATGAGGCGGACGACCGCGCCGCGAATCGCTTCTGGCGACCACCGGCCGGGCCAGATCTTCTCGGTGATCCGCTCGATCCCCTTCCGCGTGATTCCAGGCCTGGCCCGGACAACGCGAAACACCCAATCCATCGCCGAGCACCGCGCGGCCTCGCCGATCGACGCGGCCGCGTCGTGCGAGGTCTCCGGATCGGTTCGGCGGGCTCGGATCATCGGGGCTTGTGGGTTCGAGTGTTTTGCGTGGACTGTTTCGGGCGCGAGGCCAGCTCGTGCATGTGCTCGGCGACCCAGCGGGCGTCCGACCAGGTCAGACTCAGCTCGGGGTTGGCCGCCTGCCGGCCG
>CAYMIN010000062.1:0-1538 GCA_964390495.1 uncultured Armatimonadia bacterium | reverse complement strand
CTCGCTCTGATCTCGACGAGGTCCTCATTGGCCCGCGCGATATGCACCATGGCGCATGCAATACCGATTGCTGACGTGGCAGCAAGTATCAGAAAGTTCACAATGGTAAGTGCTCTCAATGACATCGTCATACTGTCTCCTCGTCACAACGTCATAGGCTATAGAGGTGCTCGAAGTCGGCACCACAGATCTAGCACCCGGGACACAAATCCAGTATGAACGGTGACTTCGGCTGCTCGGCGATGGATGGCCCCGGGCCTATCTGAACAATGGCGTCGCAATCGGCGTCACGCATTTTGTCAAGGAAATGGTCCATTGCCTGCATGTAGCAATTGTGTAGCGCTTTGACTGCTCCGACTGCCTTTGCGATCTCGAGCCTAACGGCCGCCATTTCACTGTCAAACTGA
The DNA here is from genome assembly GCA_964390495.1 of uncultured Armatimonadia bacterium. Classification (GTDB taxonomy): domain Bacteria; phylum Armatimonadota; class Zipacnadia; order Zipacnadales; family UBA11051; genus UBA11051. Next base: position 1,131 of record CAYMIN010000062.1, on the reverse strand, counting down.
CGCACGGCAACCTGCACTTTCTGACGAAGCGCTTCTGCCCAGTCGCACATCGGCTTGCATACCTCCGGCGGGTGCGTTTTCAGACACTCTTCGCATAGCTGCCTCTGCTTGAACCAGCGCTGACGCAGTTTGCAGACTTCTTGAAGTCTGGACCGCAGCGGCCCAATCAGCTTGTAGAGTCCCCTACAGCTATCCAGCACAGCACTTCCGTACTGGGAATTGCAGAATCTGATGCGGTCTTGGAGCTCACCGGTGTATTGCCGCGCTAGTTCATCGCAGTAGTCATGCCATCGAGCCCCCGGGTCCGGATCCCGTCTGATCTGGAATTCGAGTGGGTCCTTGATTTTGCTCCGACCCTCATCAAGCCCGCAGGCCCACAATAAGTCGTCTTCCATTTCGCTCACTGATACCCGCTTAGAAGCACACCAATCATCCAGAAATGGCGGTATCGGGGGGGGGCCATTGTTGTCGCCGGCATTGTTCACGCTGCTCCCGGTGCCACCCGCAGCATGTCCTTGCGGCAAACTCGGCGCGATTCTACCCAGATTCAATTGCCCACCCACCAGCGCCATGCCGCCGCCGCGTCCCAGCGGATTCACATCCCGGCCGATCTTCTCCGAGGTGATGCGAGGGGAGCTGCCGGCATAGGCGAGGGCCGAGCCCAGGATGCCGATACGGCCCTTCTCCCGCGCGTCCGTCGCGCGGTCCATGTCCGTGGCCGTCACCGTGCCGTCGAAGTCCAGCCTGGAGTTCATCGGATTGATCACGCCGAGCGGATCGGCGCTGGCGATCCCCGTGCACCAGTTCGCTCCGCTGCCGCTCGAGTCCTTCGCCAGCGCCTTGCCCTGGCCCAGCAGGTGCCGCTCGCGACGTTGACACTCCGGCTCGCTCAGCACTCGCCGGTGGGCCGGACGGACTCGAAGCGCAGCTCCTCGCCGCCGGACAAGCTTCGCATCTGACCGCCTGTGGCTTACCCACAGCAGTTGCGGCGCACGCGTGGGCGGGTCATTAAGCGGGGTCCCCGCGCCGGGCCGGGACGGGCCGGCGTGGGGCTGCTGCCACCTCTCGCCGTAGGTCGAGCTGCCGTCGTAGTTCTGGATATGCCGGCTGCCCGCATAGGTGTGCTCCAGG
>CAYMIN010000061.1:0-2095 GCA_964390495.1 uncultured Armatimonadia bacterium | reverse complement strand
CGGCAGTGTTTCATGTTGATGACATGGCTGGTTTCCGTGAGCCGATCGAGCAAGGCGCCGGTCAAGTGGTTGTTCTTCAGGAACGTGCCCCACTCGCTGAAGCCCAGGTTCGAGGTGATGAGCGTGGTCTTGGTCTTGTGTCGCTTCTGCATCAGCGTGAAGAACAGACCGACCTGGGCCGGTTCGATCTCGACATAGCCCACCTCGTCGATCACCAAGCAGTCATACCGTGCGTATTTTCGGAGGGCCTTTTCTTCGGAACGATCGGCCAGCGACGCATACAGTTCGGCCAGCAACTCGGGGAAGGTGACGAAGTAGCCGCGATATCCGCGATCGAGCGCTTGCAGCAAGAATCCGGAGGCCAGGCCGCTCTTGCCGCAGCCGGTGGGGCCCAGCCAGACGATGTTCCGCTGCTTGGTCATGTAGTCGAAGCGGTCGTAGAGCGACATGATCTTCTTGCGGTCCAATTTCGGCTGGCGGGCGAAGGGGAACGTCTCGATTTCCAGCATCTCGGGGATGCGGGCTCGTTTGCGACGCAGCAGCCGGGCGTTCTCCAGCTTGGCGCGGTATTCCGCCTCCAGCACGTGCCGGAGCAGCCGCTCATGGGAGAAACGGCCTCGCCGAGCTGTGGCCAGCAGACCGTCCCAGTCGGCCAACAGTCCTCCGAGGCGGAGGTATTTGAGGATTTTCCGCAGCTCTTCGTCCATCGTGGTCCTCGCTTTCACCCTTCATCGATCGTGCGATCCTGCGGTGGAGTTTCGTCATAAAGGGACAGGTCCGGCTCGTCGGTCAGAAAGCCCTCCTGGTAGGCCGGACGCTGGCGGAAGCTCTCGTCCACCTCGATGTCGGGCAGGGGCTCTTGACCCTGGCTCATCGAGAGCCAGGCGATGCGCTGGAGTGTTTCCATCTGCACCACGCGATAACGCCGAGCCCGGGTGAGGGCCTCGGCGAATACGGCCGGTGTCACCCTGCGGCTGAGGGCAAACAGCTCACGCACGAAGCGATGCCGCTGGATGCCGGGCGTCTGAAGGGCGAAGTCCACATACGCGGCCACCGCCGGGTCCAGAGCCCGCAGCCGCTGTTCCTCGTGCTGCGAGCCGTGGTGGCGATGCTTGGGCAGACACCGCGGCGGTGGTTGTCCCTCGGGGCTGAAACGGGCATTCTTGACCCCATCGGCCGGTAGCGGGTACTCGGCCAAGCGAGTCCGCCCTCGATAGATCTTCAAATGGTCCTCATAGCGCAGCACCTTGACGCCTTCCTTCGGCTTGGCTCCCGGGGCCCAGTAGTAGTTCCCCTCGACGGCGACGTATCCGTACTCGTCCGTGCCGCGCTCGTAGGGGCAGTATGGCGCGGGGAGTTGGGCCGGCAGTTCGGTCAGATAGTGGCGTTCGTGCTCGAACGCCTTGGCGGGGATCAGGCGCGTCTTGCTGGCCGGGCGGTTCTCCATCCGCACCGTGGCCCACTGGAGCGCCTGCTGGTTCAGGTCCTCCAGGCTCTGGAAGCTGCGGCCCGGCAGGAAGTTGGTTTCGACCGTCCAGAAACTTCTCTCCTCTCCGGCTTTTCGGTTCGCGTGGCCGATCGCATGGCAGAGGAACGTGAAGCCGTAACGCTCGGCGAAGGAGGCCATTTCCGGCACGATCACCGCCTGTTTGCCGCTGCCGCGGAGCCGCGCCAGGTTGGTGTTGTCGATGATGCACTGCTTGGCGGCGTAGCCCCAAAACATCAGTGCCTCGTGCAGGAAACACTTCATGGCGAAGCGGTTGAACACCCGGTAGAACTTCAAGTACCGCCGCTTCGAGTACCGCAGGTACAATAGGCTGGCGATGACCCGCGTCGGGTGGCCCGCCAGTTTCACCTTGTACACCGTGGTGTCGTGTTGCATCTCCACGCCCGGTTCGTCCGGCACGTGATCGCAGCGGGCTTTGGCGGGCCGGCCCAGCCCCAGTTCCCGCACCGCCCGCGTCAGGGTGGGGTAGCTGACCTTTACCCCTTCTTCTTCCACCAAGATTTCATGGACGCGCTGGACCCAGCCGCCGCATTGCTGGTACAAGCGCCGCAACAACTCCGGGTCGAGGTGGATCTTGTCTTTGCGCAC
>CAYMIN010000060.1:0-2244 GCA_964390495.1 uncultured Armatimonadia bacterium | reverse complement strand
GGCTTTGTCTATGGTGAGACATGCGAGGCCGACCCGGGCAATGCAACCGCGCCGGCTGATTCAACATGGGACAGCTACAGCCTCGAGGCTGGGAGCTTTGGCAACGGTACATATAGCCTCCAGGTGGATGACCTGTCAGGGAGTACGCTCTACAACTATGCAGCGGTCGTCTACAACGGCACGTACTGGGCGTATGGCGCGTGCGGGAATTTCACGACTCCGCAATGCTGTAATGCCCCTACGGATCTCCAGGCTACGGCTGTCAGCGACTACGCTGTTGCTCTTACGTGGACGCCGGCGCCCGATGGCAACGGTACCATCATTCGAGGGACCTACGGGGATACGCCGCCGACAGGCCCCAACGATGGCTTCCCGGTCTACGCTGGGCATGGCGATAGCACGACTCACTACATCAATTTGGAGTTCCTGGACACGGATATCCAGTTCGCCGCATTCACCATGTGCGGCAGCGTCGAGCTGTGCTGCGAGGACTGCGGCAGCGCGGACAGCTACTCCGACACATATGTCCAGGCGACAGTGGAGGGCGGTGAAGCAATGAGTGTACTCAGTCAATCAATGCTGCTCGGTGTCATGCTGATCTTCATCCTGGTCCTGGTCATAGCCTCATACAAGATCAACAGCCTGCCTCTGCGGATAACGACCTTCCTGGCCTGCTTCGCGCTGATGCCCGAGCTGTACGGTCATGGCTTCATCTTCGCCATCGTTGCGTTCCTGCTTGGCCTGGCAATCGTAGTAGTCACCATGGTTGATACCCTACAGAAGGGTCCCCGAGTCTAGCGCGGAGGTGAGTGATGTCCTTCCAGGTCGTCCATAACCCGAGGACCCGGGAGGTCCGCTACGTCGACATCTCCCGGGGCACGCTCGAGGTCGCCAGGCTCTACAACCAGGGCTGGAAGTCAGGCCCAATAGACAACCCTTCGAAGCTGACCTCTGCCACGCCGGCACCTGCTTCGAGGGCCGGGTCGCGGCCATACGACATGTCCGGGATCTCGCTTGACATGTCCGGCGCCGGCGGTATCGGCGCAGGGGACTCGCCCGCTTCCGTGGCTGCTCTCGTGGCCAAAAAAACGCAGCCAGCCACCGTCTCACCCTCACCCAGCAAGCCGGGCGCTGCCGTTGACATGTCCGGAGCCGGTGGTATCGGTGCGGGGGACTCCCCCGCTTCCGTCGCTGCTCTCGTGGCCAAGAAAGCGCAGGCGACGGGCCCGCTGGCTCCGTACATCAAGAACGGCCAGATCGACCTCATGGAGGTGGCCATGAGCCATGACCAGGCTGCACTCAATGAGGCGGCGGTCCTCTATGGTGCGGACAAGGTCAAGCTGGCCATTCAGGCGGTGAAGGTCCCTGTTACCACAGAGCAATACCTGCAGATGGGTGAGGGCGCCCAGAAGAGCATGCGCATCGTTTTGCCCGTGAGCCTCGACCGCTGGAACCAGGCGCTCGCAGAGAACGACACCAAGTTCCTTCTCGAGCACTATCCGGAGACAAAGGGCGTGAGCGAAGCCGCAGCAGCCCAGCTCGGGGCCGGGGTGCTGGGCAGAACAGCGCACGTCCAACCCACCGGCCTCGAGCAGGCTGCCAGTGTATCGCGCGGCATAACAGGTGGCCTCGTCGAGATGATCCCCTTCTCGCAGTTCTGGCTGCCGGGCCGGCTCGAGCAGTACAAACAGGAAGGGGCTCTCGGCTGGACCAAGCTCGCGGCGTATACCCTCCTCGACCTCTCCCTCATTGGCTCCCTGGGCGGCGGCCTGGCGAAGGTCGGCGCCGGCGCCCTGAGACGGTTCACCCCGGGCGGCAAGATCGCTGCCCTGGGGGGTCAGGACGCCGTGAAGGCCCTCGTTACGCAAGCGGAGAAAGCCTACACCCGGGTTGTCAACGAGATCCCGGTGGCCGCTCGAGAAGTAAGGGCGGCTCAGACCGCGCTCAAGACCGCGATCAAGCAGAATGCCCCTGACATAGCCCTCCGCCAGGAAGCAGCGAAGCTTGCGCAGCAGGAGTTGAAAGCGCTGAAGGCGACGCATCCGGAGCGGCTCGCCACGGCGCAGGCAAACACGAAGGAGCTCAAGGCACTTCTCCAGCAGGCGGAAGCCAACCCCACACGGATCGCCGCGCAGGAAAAGGCCTTCAAAGCCGGCACAAAGGCAGCGGACCTTGTGGCCAAGGTCGGTCCTGGCAGCTTCAAGGCCTATGGCGTCATGCAGGGCGGCATCACCCTCTATGAGT
>CAYMIN010000059.1:0-2535 GCA_964390495.1 uncultured Armatimonadia bacterium | reverse complement strand
GTCGGCTCCATCGATGCAGGCCGCGTGGACATGCCTGTATTGTACCGGTGTCCGCCGGGAGTTGTCAGTGGACAGCCGTCAGCAGTCAGCAATCAGCGGTCAGTGGTCAGCGGTCAGGGGTCAGTTGGAGTCCGGGGTACTACGGCCCGCGGTGGCCGTAGACGTTTCGAAGGTCTGCAGCCAGGGCCGGCTGCAGTACCCGCGCCAGGGCCGGCTGCAGTACCCGCGCCAGGGCCGGCCGCAGCACCCATCGCCCGCCCCACCGGTGCCCGGTAGCCAGGGGTCCCCGACCCCTGGCCATCTCCAAGGTCCGCCGGTCGGGGACCGGCGGCTACCGGGAATCTCAGGCGAGACGCCCGCGCCACCAATCGCAGGCAAGATGCCTGCGCTACTTGATGCGGTAGCGCATGACGTCCGGGTTGACGCCTGCGGGCTTGAAGCCGTCCCACTTATAGAAGCCGATGCCGCTCTTGGTGCCCAGCTGGCCGCTCTCGACCAAACGCCGCAGCAGCGGGCTGGGCTTGTAGGGGCTGCCGAACTCGGCTTCCAGCACCTCGGCGATGAACAGCATGGTGTCCAGGCCGACGTAGTCCGCCGTCATCAGCGGGCCCATCTTGTGCGCCAGGCACAGCGTGCACTTGTCGACGTCCTCGACGCTGGCGATGCCCTCCTCGACGACGCGGATCGCCTCGTTGACGAACGGCACCCACATCCGGTTGATCGCGAAGCCGGCCTTGTCCTCGGCGGGAATCTCGATCTTGCCCATGTCGTGGCAGAGCGCCACCACGGCAGCGTAGGTCTCGTCGCTGGTCTTCAGCCCGCGGATGATCTCGACGCCCTTCTGCATCGGCACCGGGTTCATGAAGTGCATGCCCATGAACTGCTCGGCCTTGCCGTAGGCCGCCGCCAGCCGCGTGATGCTGATCCCGCTGGTGTTGCTGACCAGCAGCTTGTCATAGCCCAGCTCGGCCAGCTTGCCGTTGATCTGCTCCTTGAGGTCAGGCAGCTCGGGAGCCGCCTCGATGACCAGCTCCCGATCGAGCAGATCCTCGAGCCTGGTGGTCGTCTTGATCCGCCCCAGCGCCTCATCCTTGGCCTCGGCGGTAATGCCCTTCTCCCCGCCGCTCTTCTCATGGGCCTTGACCAGCCGGTCCAGGCTCTTGGCGATGATCCCCATGCCCCGCTCCAGCACCTCGTCATTGATGTCCATCACGAGTGTGTCGAAGCCGCTCTGCGCCGCAACCTGCGCGATGCCGTTGCCCATTGTGCCGATGCCGATGACACCGATCCTGCTTAGTCCGCTCTCGCCCATGCCTTCCTCCCCGAAATGTGATTCTGTGGTCGATTGACGTTGCTACTAGTCTAGCACTGGTGCGAGCTAGGCCAACCAACGTCTGTGTTAGACTTCTGATGGTGACGCGGCCGTGCGGTATTGGCACCGTCACTCGTGCCCCTTCATAAGTGATGGCTACTGAGCTTCCTCTGCGCCGGCTGCTGTGGATCCACATTCGCCACAGGAAGCTGTGGGTTGTGGTCCTAGTCTTGCTGCTGCTGGTGCTTTGCACCTCAGCAGTGGCCATTGATTACATTCGGATCATCGCTCTTCAGGGTGTACTGGCTCCCCTTGCGCAAGCACACAATCTGCCGCCTAGTCTGTTGAGAACGCTGGGCTGGTTGTGCTACATCGGAAACGGCTCTCACTTGCTGCTGGTTGTTGGGCTCGTCTGGTGGTATCTCGCAGCTGCTTCGGCACTCAGACCGGATGAAGCACTCCAGCTGACGACAAGCAAGAGGAACGCTGCCAAGGCATACATGTGCGTGTTGTACTCCCTTGTCTACTCGACAGCTGGGCTGCTACTGATTCCGTCGGTCACACACACTGTCACTGAAGCGGTCATTTGGCTGGCGATCCGAAGCCGCGGGCAAATTGTTGGTACTAGTGAACTCGCGGGTGGCACCGCGGCCGCCGCGATACTCGTTCTGGCGGTCGAGCTGCTGGTGCCGCTGTCTCTTCTCAGGATCGCATTCGGCTTCCAGATGCTGCTTGGCGTCGTGGCTGTGGCGGCTCCAAGTGCAGTGGGGCTACTTCTGCTGAAAGCTGTCTGGTTTTTCGAGCGCAGTCTGAGCGATGAAACGGCAATGCTCGTGATGATTGTCGCTGCAGCTGTCGTTGTGACGGCGCTCGTGGTGTTCGTGAGACTGGTCTCAGGCCACTTGTGTCTGGCACAGATGGCGGGCGACATGCGCGTCGATCGCGACAATCACATCGCGCCTTCAATTCGCGTTTGAGCCTAGTGCTCAGAGAGCAGCGGCACATCGCGCGGCGCAGCGGGGGCGCTGCCCGGCTGGGCGCTGCATGTATGCGTATTTGCCCGCCTGCTGGCTAGTCGCCCTGCTCCTCGGCGTCGCTCAGCAGGTCGGAGTAAACTCCCTCGTCGGGCTGCTCGCCGGCGTTGCTCAGCTCCTCGTCCTCAACCGGCGCCGTGTCGTCGAAGGTCAGCTCGGCGAAGGCCAGTTCCAGGTAGGGCTTGAGGT
>CAYMIN010000058.1:0-2732 GCA_964390495.1 uncultured Armatimonadia bacterium | reverse complement strand
AGCGGTGTCAACGGGCACGCGGTCAATGACGGCACCGCGATTCTGGTGAGCTGGCTGGACCACTCCAGCACTGAAACCGGCTTCAAAGTGCAGCGGCGACATTGGCTGATGGCCGGCGGCTGGTCGGAGTGGACGACGGTGCTGTGGACCGCTCCCAATTTCATTCGCTTTGTTGATGACAGCGTGCCGGTGGGGTCGTCGTATCAGTACCGGGTGCGGGCGGTCAATGCCAGCGGCTTCTCGGCCTGGGCGGTCTCGACCGGCATCAGATGCGAACCGACCCCACTGTGGCCTGACAACCTCCAGGCGCGACTGGTCAACTCCGGTCAGGATGTCGAGCTAACCTGGACCGACAAGAGCTCCAAGGAAGACCACTACGAAGTCCAGCGCCGCCAGCAGTTGCTGGATGGCAGTTACTCCGCCTGGAGCATGGTTGCCTCCCTGACTGCCAACTCGACTGCATTTGTTGACGACCAGATCCCCGGTGACGGCTGGTACGAATACCAGGTCGGGGCGGTGGCCGGGACCGCCGCTTCCTACGGTGGCCCGGTCGGGATCGCGCGTGAGAGTACTGGGCCCCTGCCACCGCTCGGCTTCAGCGGCCAGGTAGTGCATTCGGGCTGCGATGTAGCACTGAGCTGGGTGGACCGCTCGGCGTCCGAGCTGTATCTCAAGGTCCAGCGGCGCGCGGAAGTCAGCGAGGGCGTCTGGGCGGAGTGGACGACGGTGGTGTGGCTGGGGTCGAACCGCACAAACTGGCTGGATGACGGGCTGCCGGGCGATGGCAATTACGAGTACCGGGCACAGACGTTCAATGCGCAAGGCACGTCGGAGTGGTCGCAAGTGGCGGGGATAACGCGCGCGGCCGGGGCCGGAGGCGCTGCGGCGTTGAGTGTTGCCAGTCTGAATGTCACGCAGGTCAATGGTCAGTGCGCCTCGATTGTGTATAACCTGTCGGCGGCGGCGGATGTGAGTATTGAGGTACGGAATATCGCGGGCCGGCTGGTGCGGGCGGTACCATGTGGTGAGGTCGCAGCGGGGATCAATACCGCGACGTGGAACCTGCGCAACAGCAGCGGGGCCCTGGTGCCTGCGGGGAGGTACTTGTGCACGCTGAGGGCCCGGTGCACCGATGGCACCCAAACCAGCACTATCCGCACCGTCACGGTGCAGCGCTAGATAAAGACCGCGACCTATGGGGCACTGCAAGTCTGCAAATCAGTAACCGAACTCGCTCTCGACCTCTGCGATTGCCTCCTCGATGATGTCCATACCCTTGGCGGCGACCTCGACCTCCATCACGATCGGCGGCGACATGCGCAGAATATGGCCGGCCGGCACCCACGCCAGGCCCTTCTCAAAGGCCCGCGTATAGACGGCCTTGCCGGCTTCATCGAACGGCTCCTTGGTCTGTCGGTCTTTGACCAGCTCGATCCCGCACAGGCAGCCCTTCACCCGCACGTCTCCGACTATCGAATGCGCCGCTTTCACGGCTTCCATGCGGCTCTGAAAGTATTCGCCTAATCGCACTGCATTCTCCAATAGCCCCTCCTCCTGGATTACCTCTATGCAGGCCAGGGCAGCGGCGCAGGCCATCGGGTTGCCCCCATAGCTGGTGGATGCCGAAATCGCGTCAATGCTGGCCTTGTACTTCTCGGAGACCAGCATCCCCGTCACCGGGAAGCCGTTGCCGAAGCCCTTACCGATAGTCAGCACGTCAGGCGCTGTATCATAGTGCTCCATGCAAAAGAACTTGGCGGTCCGTCCCATGCCGGTGAGTACCTCATCGGCCATCAGCAGGATGCCGCGCTCATCGCAGAACTCGCGCAGCTTCGGAAAGAAGTCCTCCGGCGGAAACACCGATCCGGCCCAGCCCTGCACCGGCTCCAGCACGAAGGCGGCCACATTGCCGGTGGTGCCGTACTCGATAAACTGGTCATAGAAATCCAGGTAGCCGTCAGTATCTATGGTGCCATCGGGCTTGGTGAACATGGGCCGGTACGGATATGGGCGCGGCACGACATAGAAGCCCTGCGCGCGGCCGGCACCGTAAGTCGGGTTCATCTTGCCGAGGCTAACGGCATGGCCGGTCTTGCCGTGGAAATCCATATAGCAGGAGAGGAACTCGGTCTTGCCGGTGGCGGCCCGGCATACCCGCAGCCCCGCCTCGACCGCGGTAGTGCCGCTGTCGTAGAGTTGCATGCCGGTCAGGTCCCAGGGCTGAATCTCCGCCAGCTTCTCCAGCAATTCCACCTTTATCGGCGTGTTGAAGTCATGGCAGTTCATCAGCCGCTTGGCCTGTTGCGCGACGGCTTCGCTGATCTTGGGGTGGCAATGGCCCAGCGTAGTCACATAAATGCCGCTGGAAAAATCCAGATAGGTATTGCCGTCCACATCGGTGAGGGTGACGCCATAGCCCTTATCGAAAACAACGGGACATAGCCGCACCTGGCTGGAATAGCCGACCATATGGCTCATGCCCCGCTCATTGAGTTCACGAGATTTCGGCCCGGGAACGCTCTCTGTGACGATATGGGGCACGGTCATGGGGTCAACCGCGGCCCAATACGGCTTAGTAGTGGCCATGCAAGACCTCCTGATACTGGGGCATAGCTCTTGGGACTGCCGGCGACCTAGTGTGGCACCGAGGCGAGCTGCTTGTCAAGCCGCCGCGACCGGCTAGAAACCTGGCCGAAAAGGGGTCTTTTTGGGCGCTGCAGATGTGCTGAGAA
>CAYMIN010000057.1:0-2818 GCA_964390495.1 uncultured Armatimonadia bacterium | reverse complement strand
AGCTCCGCGCGCAGGCGATACAGCGCCAGCAGCAGCAGCTCCAGGCCCAAGAGCAGCAGGCGGTTACGGTTGCTCAGAAGTACGACATGTCAGACGTCCAGATCCCGGGCGCAGCGCCACCACCGGGCATGGAGGGCGCGTACGCGAAGCCCACGCCATCCGTTAAGATCGTCGCCCCGCAGCCGGCGCCCACGTACGACATGTCAGACGCAGCGGCGGCACTACAGGCCGCTGGCTTGACAAACATCCCTGTCAAGAGCGCGGCACCCGCGGGCCAGGCCCTACGGCCCTTCATGCAGGATGACAGGGTCGACCTCATATCAGTCGTGCAGAGCGGCAACAAGCCGGCGATTAACGCCGCCACCTACCTCTTTGGCCAGAGCGTCGTGGCACAGGCCCAACACTACGCCAAGACGCCGGTCACGCAAGAGCAGTGGGATCGCCTGGGCGAAGGCACACGTCAGAACGCACGCATCGTCAAGCCTCTCCCGGTCGAGCTCTACAACCAGCTGCCAGACAAAGCAAAGGCTGACTACTACATAGAAACGAAGACCGTCAAGGCTGACGTGGCGGCTGCGCTGGGCCCGGGCACCTTGGGGCGGACAGCACAGTACGCGCCCAGCGTCTGGGAAAGTGTGACCCCGTGGAAAGAGGAGCAGGGACAGAAGGCCACGAGCGCGAGGGCTTTGGGCATGGCCGCTGACTACCTGGTGCCGGGCGCGCACCTCGCCCGCAACTGGGATTCGCTCTCAACGAGAGACAAAACACTCGGCATTGTGCTTGACATGGCGGCATTTATTCCTGGCGTGGCTCTCATGTCTACAGCGCGCCGCGCGGGGTCGAGCCTTGCACAGGCAACCAGGACTGTAGCCATAGCTGAAGCCAAAGCACCTATCACATCGCTGAGGCACCCCATAGAGTCCACTAAGAGTGCGCTGCGGCCCATGTACGCAATGCTCGAGACAGCAGTACACCCGGCGCGCATACCTCTGGCCGGGACGGAAATTCGATCCATGACTGTGCGCCTCCCCGTCAAGCAGGTCGGCAACGCAGACGAGGCAATGCTGGCCAGGGATATGCTGATGACCAAGGCAGCAGCTGGTGAAGGGCCGCTCGTCAGTGTCGGCGGGCGACAGATCGGGCTGACGACTACCTCGCTTCAGCGCACGACTCACGGCATAGCCGTCCATGCGACGCCTGACGTGCGCCCGTTCATGAACGGTGCTGTCATTCAGACCGGCAGGGAGGGAGGCCTGTTCGTAGGCCCGAACCTACACACGCGGTTCACTACGGCCAGCGCCTTTGGGGACCTGCCCACAGGCGGCGTACCCGGCGCACTGCTGATAACTGACAAGCGGATACTTGGTCGCCTCACGCCATCGGGCAAGGTGTACGGGGGCACCGTGGAGATGGAGAAACTGGTCAAGGGCGGCGAGCGGCTGCCGGCCCCATCTCAAGTGCTCTTCACCCGTGATGCCGAAGGTCGGCGCCTGACTCTTCTGGTAATAGGTGAACCCCTATCTGCGCGCCAGGTGGCCACCCTGAAGTTCATGGGGCCGAAGGATGTCATTGCCAGTATTTTCAGGGAGCCCTACAAGCTCAAAAGCGCGCTCAGCGGCGACATGGACAATCTGGCTGGCATCGGCCAGCGGGTGAAGGCAATCAAGCAGGAGTTACGAGCCGCTGAAAAGGCCGGGGAGTCGGCCAGGGCCGCAGCTCTCAGGCGTGAGTTAAAGTCCCTGGACGACGATGCACGGCGCCTGACGGAGCGCGCCGGGAGCGTGAGAATCGGCCGGCCGCTCCGTCCAGCAGCACTCAGCTACGACGACTTCACCATGAAGCAGGTCTATCGAGAGTATGCCAGGCAGGACCCGGAGGGCTTCGCCCGTTGGCTGGCCGGGCATGACGCCGGGACGCGGCGGGAGATCCTCAACGACTTGCCGACGAGCACACGGCGTGCTATAGCTGACAAGGTTAAGGCTGAGAACAAACCGGTCCGCACATATACCGGGTCCGCTGAGTATCGGCGGACCGCGTCAAGGCTCTCAGCGAACGATATCCGGCGCGGCAGAGTGGGAACCTCGACGCCAGGGCGGGGCCACCCTTCGAAAGGGCGAGGTGCGTCGAGCAAACGGCCCCCCGGTGATATTTCCATTGAGCGAGTGACGGATATCCCCGCAAACCCGGGTATTGTGACCTTCCCGATGGGCGTTGTGAAGGTGCGCATCAAGCCGCCATATCGTCGTGGAGGGCAAGACGTGGACTACATTCCGATCAAGCCAATCGTGAAGGGCAAGGGCAGCCCGGAGCGCGGCGTCGAGGTGAGCAAAGGGAAAGCCCCCGGCGAGATCCTCCTGGCTCAAGGGATTACTACGATACGGATCAAGGGAGGCAAGCAGATCGGGTTCAGCCGCAACAGCGCGCAGCGGGGCCCGGGGGTTCTCGGCGCGGACGGGAGGGTCCGCAGGCCGCGGAAACTACTGAAGGGCTAAAGGAGGTTGTCATGCCACAGGGTGATGGCACTGGGCCAAGGGGCGCGGGCCCGCGGACAGGACGCGGCCTCGGAAACTGTCCTCCAAAACGTGGGGGCAGCAACCGAGGACGAAATCGAGGGGCGAACCCTGGAAGCGGCCGCGGGCTCGGCAGAGGGCCACGCGATGGCAGGGGCGGGGGGAGAGGCGGCGGCGGCAGGCGGTAAACAGGCTGCTGGCTCCCTGGTCCCTTTTTGACGGTGCGCCTATTTCCCGGGAAATACTACGTCACTCCTGCCAGTTCGCGGCCATGGCCTCCTCGCTCTCCATCGCGGCAACGTAGCGCA
>CAYMIN010000056.1:0-3699 GCA_964390495.1 uncultured Armatimonadia bacterium | reverse complement strand
TACGACAACGGCACAACCACTGCTCAACTGTAACCCATGTATGGTACTAGCTCACAAAATCGCCTGTCATCTGTTGACAGGGGTTAACAAAGTTACTATAATGCAGTCCCACTCGACAAGCACCGGTGTAGAAGTCACTTCTTAGGACCTAGTGTTGCACTGGTGAACTGCCGGGTGCATATCCAGGGTGCGGGACGGGGTTGTAGGCATCAGCGTCTGTATCGGTAACCGGCAGGCGTGACGTGTGCTATCGGTAAGGGGGCGACAGCAGCAGACGGCATCCTAAGAATGCCGACAGAATGCTTCGCAATTCAATGACCCAGTCTGGTGGAACCCCTCATTGCTCTGAGGGGTTCTGTTTCTCTATTCGCGACTCAAGTCTATGAACTGAAATCTTTCCTAAGGGAGTGGCCTGTTTGCCAACAATCAGCCAGCTAGTGCGCAAAGGGCGCAAGAAGAAGGGCAAGAAACCGAAGACACCGGCCTTGAAGGTCGCATGGAACGCCTTGAAGCGTAAGGCCAAGACGGTCGAGGGCGCTCCGCAGCGCCGCGGCGTCTGCACCAGAGTCTGGGCCCAGACACCGAAGAAGCCCAACTCGGCCTTGCGTAAGGTCGCTCGCGTCCGGCTCTTCAATCGGGAAGAGGTCACTGCCTATATTCCCGGCGAAGGCCAGAACCTTGTCGAGTATTCGGTGGTATTGATCCGGGGCGGGCGTGTCAAGGACCTCAACTCGGTCAAGTACCACGTGATCCGAGGCACCCTCGACGCAGCGGGTGTTGATGGTCGCAGACAGGGCCGCTCCAAGTACGGCACCAAGAAGCCCGGCTAGTTCCGACGGCATGGTGCCAAGGCGCGCTGCGACCGGCAGCTACGCTGGGCCTACGGTGTTGGGCCGACTTCACCAGGCTTAACCTAGGCGAGGCCCGACCCGGGTGATGAGGATAACTGAGGAGCAGATGAATGCCCAGAAAAGGCGAAGTGCCCAAACGGGTAATACCGGGAGACCCGGTGTTTGACAGTACAATCATTCAGCGCCTGATCAATAAGATGATCATGGGCGGTAAGAAGAGCCTGGCCGAACGCATCGTCTATGGCGCTCTTCTGGAAATCCACGAAAAATCAAACGATAACCCGCTTGAGGTACTCAGTGAGGCGGTCCGTAACGTTCGCCCCGTTGTCGAGGTCAGACCACGGCGTGTCGGCGGTGCCACCTACCAGGTGCCAGTCGAAGTCAACGCTCGCCGCCAGTTGACCCTCGCCATCCGTTGGCTTGTTGAGGCCGCCCGCAATCGCAGTGAACGGCGCTCCACAGAACGCCTGGCCAATGAATTGCTCGATGCCTCCAGAGGCGAGGGCGCGGCCGTCAGGCGTCGTGTGGAGACGTATCGCATGGCGGAGGCCAACAAAGCTTATTCCCACTACCGCTGGTAGCCGCGCCGATCAGACCCGCGCCAAGACTGCGGCATCAGCCGTGGTGCCGGCAACAGATACACCAAATCGTTGGAGGAGCACCTGATTCAGTCGTGACCCAGACCACCTTGCTGCAGAAAACCAGGAATATTGGCATAGCGGCCCATATTGACGCCGGTAAGACCACAACTACCGAGCGCATACTCTATTACACCGGCCGGGTTCACCGCATGGGCGAAGTGGACGACGGCGATGCCACTATGGACTACATGCCCCAGGAGATGGAACGGGGCATCACGATTACGTCTGCAGCCACCAGTTGCCAGTGGCAGGACCTCACCATCAATATAATTGACACCCCCGGCCATGTTGATTTCACAGTGGAGGTCGAACGCTCGCTGCGGGTCCTGGACGGGGTAGTTGGGATCCTGTGCGCCGTTGGTGGCGTACAGCCGCAGTCCGAGACGGTCTGGCGTCAGGCCACCAAGTACAATATCCCGCGTATCGTCTTTGTCAACAAGATGGACCGCACCGGTGCCGACTTCCATGACGTGCTGCACCAAATGCGCCAGCGGCTGGGCGCAAATGCCCTGGCCATACAGATTCCCATCGGCGCGGAAGAGAGCTTCGAGGGCGTTATTGACCTGATCGAGATGCAGGCGATCTACTGGGAAGATGAGCTGGGGGCTGAGGCGGTCAAGCGCGAGATACCCGAGGGAATGCGTGAGCGCGCCGAGCTGTTCCGCGAATGGTTGATCGTTGCTATGGCCGACACCCATCCGCATCTGGAGGCGAAGTATTTCGCCGGTGAGCAGCCGACACCCGCTGAAATCCGCGCAGCCATCCGCGAAGACACTCTCGCCAATGAACTGGTCCCGGTACTGTGCGGCAGTGCCCTGAGGAACAAGGGGGTACAGCCCCTCCTGGATGCGGTGGTGGACTATCTGCCCTCTCCCGTGGAGGTGCCGCCCGTGATGGGTTTCCAGCCCAAAACGGAAGAGCCGGTGCTGTGCAGTCCGTCACCTGATGAGCCGCTCGCCGGCTTGGTCTTCAAAGTCGTTACCGATCCCTTTGTCGGCCAGCTCTCTTATGTCCGCATATATTCAGGCCAGCTCAAGAAAGGCCAGACCGTCTATAACGCCCAGACTAACGTCAAATCACGGATCGCCCACATTCTCAGGATGCACGCCAATAGCCGTGAGAACATTGAGCTGGCAAGCGTCGGCGATATCGTGGCGGTGGTCGGGCTCAATAAAGCCACCACCGGCGATACCTTGTGCCAGGTGGACCATCCGGTGGTTCTCGAAAGCATCGAGTTTCCCGAACCTGTCATCTCCATGGCCATCGAGCCCCGGACCACGGCCGACGAGGGCAAGTTGGTGGAGAGCCTACAGCGGCTGATGAGCGAGGACCCCACCTTCTCGGTCCGCACCGACAGGGACACCGGCCAGCAGATAATCTCCGGCATGGGCGAGCTGCACCTGGACATCATCAAGGACCGACTGCTGCGCGAGTTCAGGATCGAGGCTAATGTCGGCAATCCCCAGGTCGCCTACAAGGAGACCATTACCCGACAGGCCGGCGCCCGGGGCCGCTTCGTGCGCCAGACCGGCGGCCAGGGGCAATACGGCGATGTAACTCTGCTGCTGGAGCCGCTGGCTCGAGGCGCAGGCTATGAGTTTGAGGACAGAACCAAGGGCGGCGTGGTGCCCAGAGAGTTTATGACGTCCGTCGAGGCCGGTGTCAAAGAGGCTATGGAAGCCGGCCTGGTGGCATCCTACCCGGTAGTTGACGTGCGCGTCTGCTTGACCGACGGCTCCTACCATGATGTTGACTCTTCCGAAGTGGCGTTCAAACTCGCCGCCAGCATGGCCTTCCGCGATGCCTACCGGGAGGGCGAGCCGATCCTGCTGGAGCCGGTCATGTCGGTCGAGGTTGTCACGCCGGAAGCGTACATGGGCGATGTCGTGAACGATCTCAACGCCCGTCGGGCCGAGATCAGCAGCATGAAAGCCTCGCCGGGTGACACCCAGAGCATCGCCGCTCTGGTGCCGCTGGCGACGATGTTCGGCTATTCCACTCAGTTGCGCTCTCTGACCCAAGGACGCGCCACTTACACCATGGAGCCGCACTCGTACAGGCCGCTGTCCCACGAACGCCAGGAAGCCATAGTCGGCGCAAAATAGACAATCTCAAGACACGATTTTCGTTTGACACTTGGAGGTTAAGCTAAGATGGCAAAAGAGAAGTTTGTGAGGGACAAGCCGCATATCAATGTGGGCACGATC
>CAYMIN010000055.1:0-3832 GCA_964390495.1 uncultured Armatimonadia bacterium | reverse complement strand
AGGTCTGCCTGCTCTATCCCAATACCTATCACACCGGCATGTCCTCACTGGCCGTACATTCCCTCTACGCCCTGGTCAACGGCTTGCCGGACTGCTCCTGCGAAAGGGCCTTTCTGCCATCTCCGGCCCAGATCACCGCTCTACGCCGTCGCCGGCGGCCCTTGTGCTCCCTGGAATCGGGCACCCCGCTTGGTGGCTTCGATGTCCTGGCGGTGACCACCTCTTTCGAGCTCGACTGGCTCAACCTGCCGCTGTGCCTTGACCTGGGCGGGGTCCCGCCGCTGCGTGGCGACCGCACTCCCCAGCATCCCTTCCTACTCGGCGGTGGGCCCTGTTTCACGGCTAATCCCGCACCGGTTCTCGACCTCTTCGATGCTGTCTATGTCGGGGAGATCGAACCGATCCTGCCACACTTGCAGCGCCTGGCCGAGCTTCCCCGTGGGCAGTGGTGTGAGCATCTCGGCGACTGCCCGGGCTTCCTGGTCCCTGACCTCACGGCTTCACCGGTACCGCGCCGCTGTGCCACCGCTCTGGACGATTTCGCCATTGCCACTGCCATTCTCACTCCCCATACCGAATTCGCCGACAGTTACCTCATCGAGGTCAGTCGCGGCTGCGGTTGGGGCTGCAGCTTCTGCCTCGCCAGCCGGATCTATCGCCCGGTGCGGCATCGCCGGCCTGAAGCCCTGCTGGAGCCGATTGAGCGCGCTCTGACCCATACCGACCGCATCGGCCTAGTCGCGGCCTCGGTATCCGACTACCCCTGGCTCGAGCAGCTCTGCGACGGCCTGCAGGCGATCACGCCGGCCCCCAAAGTCTCGGTCTCCTCAATGCGCGCCGACAGCCGCAATCAGCCGCTTTTGCAGCTCCTGGCCGCCTCCGGGCAGCGCTCTGTAACCTTCGCACCCGAGACCGCAACCGAGGCCCTCCGCGATACCGTCTGCAAGCATCTGTCTGATGAGCAATTTCACGAGAGCATCGCCGCTGCCGTGGAGGCCGGTCTCAGCTCTATCAAGCTTTACTTCATGATCGGTCTGCCGGAAGAGACCGAGGCCGACCGCGACGCCATCCCAGCCCTGATACGCAAGCTCTGCGCCGAGTTCCCTCGCTGCACCTGGAGCATCAGCATCAACCCGTTCGTTCCCAAGCCGCATACCCCGCTGCAGGCCGCCGGCGTCCCCGATTTCCAGACCATGCGCGGCTATCTGGCGCGCCTCACCGACGCCCTCGAGCGGCTGCCCGGCGTGCAGGTACATGCCGGGTCCGCGCGCTGGGCGGCCGTGCAAACGGCCATCTCCCGGGGCGATTCGCGTCTCGGACCGGCACTGGTTGCGGCCAGTCTCAAGCAGGCCGACTTCTCGCAACTGCGTCGCCTCTTCGCCGAGGCCGATCATGATCTGGTCGCCCGGGCCAAGCCGCTGCAGGCCGCTTCCGACTACCCCTGGGACATCGTCAGCCCGGCTTGCTGCGATGTCGCCGGAGGTGGCAAATGACCGTGTACGCCTATATCCTGGCTGTGCCACAAGCTCACGACCAACTGGCCCAGGCCGAGTTCCACGCCTTCACCGGCGGCGAGACCGGCAGCCGCGTCGGCCTGGCCCCGGCCGCGGTTGACATCTCTCGCGCCGCCTTCATATCCACCTGCCTACATGTCACCGCTGAGGGCGCCTCCCTGGCGGAGCTGTGCAGCGACATCAGGGCAAAGCGCCTGGCCTGGCAGGGCTTCCGCATCGAGGATTTCTGCCCGTCCGAGCAGTTGAAGCTCACCTCCCTGGAGCCGGTTATCGCCGTCGCCGATGCCATCACGGGCCGTCCCGATCTGTCCCATCCCTCCGTGCGTCTGGGCCTGATTGCGACTCCCGATTGGTGGGCGCTTGGCCCGATCCTGAGCGAATACGCCTGCAACTGGCCCGCCCACGAAAACCGCCCGCACTTCTACTCCGGCTCCCTACCCACCCGCTTTGCCCGGGCCATGATCAACCTGGTGGCTTCGCCCGGCGACACCCTGATTGACCCCTGCTGCGGCGTCGCTGTCCCCCTCATCGAGGCCCTAGCCGTGGGTGTCAATGCCGTCGGCTGCGATCTCAACCCGAAGCTGGTGAGCCGAGCGGCGGATAACCTGCGCGCCCTCGGCCTGCCCCAGCGGGTCTTCATGGCGGATGCAAGAGCTCTCAGTGGCAGCTATGACGCCGCCGTGCTCGACCTGCCCTATGGCCGCAACGTCAGCCATGACGACGAGCTTTATGATGACATCTTGCGCGTCCTTGCCACGATTGCCCACCGCCTCGCAGTCGTGGCGGCACGCGATCTATCCACCGAGCTGTCCGACGACCTGGGTCTGCGGCTTCTGCGCCACATCCACGTCCCCAAGAGCAGTGGTCTGGTCCGCCATCTACACGTCGCTGTCGCAGAGTGAGCCCTGCCGAAATCTCTAGGAGATGAACATGCAACTGGCCCCTGCTGATTTCGCCGAACTAATGGAGAGCCTTGGCGAGACCACCCGCACCGTCATCCCTTTTCATTTCCTGAGAAGGCAACGGGCCAGCGCCTGGGCCGACGCGGACTTTGGCAATGTCGTCATCCAGACCGGCGCCGGTGATCCGATGGCGTTCATTTTCGGCGAAGACGGCGACTGGCAGGCCGAGGTATTGTCCACTCTCGGCCCGCAGCGGCTTTACTGGTGCCCCAATTCCACGGTGGCGGAGCTTCTTCCCGTCGTCCGTGACAAGGACGGAGGCGATCCCGTTTTGGAGCCCGACATCCAGCGCACGGTCGCTCAACCCGTTCACCTCCCGCCGCCGCCGGGCGTCGAGGTTCGCCGCATGACGACTGCCGACCTGCCGCTGATAAGCTCCTGCTCGCCCGAGATCGCCTGGCTGCGTAATGCCTGGGATTCGTGGGAGGAGCTGCTGGAGCAGGGCATTATCATCGCCGCCATCGCCGACGCCAGGATGGTATCCGGCGCGGTCACTTACGCCCGCGCTGCCACTATGGACGACATCGGCGCGGCCACCGCCTCGGCCTACCAGCGGCGCGGCTTGAGCAGTGCCTGTGCTTCGGCGCTGGTCAAGGCGATCCTTGATCAGGGCCGTCGCCCGCTCTGGACCGTATTCGTCAGCAACACGCCGTCCCTGCGCATTTCCAAAAAGCTGAACTTCGTCACACGGACCCAATGTACCGTAATCCGTCAGCGATATGAGGACGAGAACTCTTAGTGCAAGAGGTGTCGCCAAATGCGCATCATAGACATCACCGGACCGATCTACTCGGGCATGTGGCACTATCCGCCGCCTTATCCCGAAACCCTCATCGAGCAGATCCCCGCACCGGAGTGGCTTGAGTACCCCACTTATTCCTGGACCTTCCGGATGTGCTGCCAGAGCGGAACCTATCTGGAGACCTCGCTGCATGTGGACCGCGACGGCCCGGCCTTGATTGAGGTGCCGGTCCAGGACCTGTTTCTCCGTCCGGCGGCGGTCATCAGGGTCACCGTCGAGCCTTTCAGCCGCATCGAGGTTGAGGACCTGATCGCCGCTGCACCGCAGATCAACCCCGGCGAAGCCATCATCGTGGATACCGGCTGGGGCGAGAAGTGGCGTGACGAGGACTTCCTGGAGAGCTGCCCTTACTTCAGCCACGAGGCCATGTACTGGATACTCGATCACCAGCCCTTCATCTTCTCCGCGGATATGCCCAAGTTCGACTCCTGGAAGGACCCGCAGGAGTTTTTCGGGCGCTTTTTCGATGAGGGTGTCTTGCTGCTGGCACCGGTGGCGAATCTGGCCCAGCTTCAGGCCGACCGCGGCCATATCGTGGCCTTGCCGATGAAGGT
>CAYMIN010000054.1:0-5931 GCA_964390495.1 uncultured Armatimonadia bacterium | reverse complement strand
CCAGGGAAGGGGGAATCGAAGGGGGATAGGTAGGTGATTAGAGGCATTCCTCGCTGATTCGTCTCGCGTGCGCGGCGCGGCCAGGCGCGGGGATAGGCACGTCGCCGGATACCAGATAGACCGGAGGCACAGCCTCCGGCTCTTTTGTGAGACCCACCATCATGCTTAAGGCCCTGCTATTCGATCTCGACGAGACCCTCTACCATCCCGACACCGGCATGTTGCCGGCCGGCGACCGCACCATCACCCAGTACCTCTGCGATCAGTTCGGCTGCGACTGGAGCGGGGCCGAAGCAATCCGCGTCCGCTTCACCCAGCGCTATGGTACCACCGCCGCCGGCGTCGAGGCCGAGTTCGGTATCTCTCAGGCCGATTTCTATGCCGCCACCGTCGAGCAGGTGGACCCAACCCATTACCTCGGGCCCGCCCCCGCACTCGGGGCGATGCTGGCTGCGATACCGGCCCAGCGCCACATCTTCACCAACGCCACGCGGCCCTATACTGACGGGGTGCTGCGCGCCCTGGGAATTGCCGGCCATTTCATTGAGGTATTTGACGTCGCGTTTGCCGGCTGGCGGCCCAAGCCGGCCCTCCAGCCCTACCAACGCGCAGTCGCCGCTCTCAGTCTGCCGCCGGAGCAGATCGGCATCATCGAGGACAATCCGGCCAACCTGGTGCCGGCCCGCGACCTGGGTATGACCACCTTCCTGCTGCGCCAGGATCACGAGGCTGCCCACTATCGCCTTGGCGACATTCTCGATCTGTATCAGGTCCTCCGCCAACAGCAGCTCTGCCCGCAGCACGGCGAGTAGGATTCCGCAGGCTCTGAGACGGACTGTTGCGCATCGGCCTGCCAAGCCTCGCCTGGATTAGGCCGCAACTCACTTGTCAATCCAAGGAGATGCGTGATGAGCAAGCGCATTGACACACCGCCCAATGTCTGGTCCGCCACCCCGACACCGTTCACCGATACGATGAGCGTTGACAAGGTGGCGGTCAGGCGCATGGTCGAGCATCATGTTAAGCTGGGCGTGACCGGCCTATTCCTGCTCGGCACCTGTGGCGAAGGGGCATGGATGACCGACGGCCAGCGCCGCGAGTTGGTGGCGACGGTCGTCAAGCACAATCAGGGGCGGCTGCGGCTTGCCGTCCAGGTGACCGACAATTCCGCCGCCCGCATTCTCGACAATATGGCCTGGGCCAAGCAAGCCGGCGCCGACATCGCCGTGATCGCGCCACCCTATTTCCTGATGAACGCTAAGCCGCAGCAGATCCGCAACCTTTACGTGCAGGCCGTCCGCCAAAGCCCGCTGCCGGTAGGCATCTACGACCGTGGCGACCACGGGCCGGTTGCGGTGCCCGATTCCGTCCTCAAGTCGCTTTACGACGAAAGGAAAGTGGTCCTGATCAAGGACAGCTCCAGCAACCCTCGCCGTCGCCGGATCGCTTTGGCGGCGAAGCGCAAGCGCCGCAAGCTGCTGTTGCTGGATGGCAACGAATTCATCTGCGTCGAGTACCTGACCGCCGGCTATGACGGCCTGCTGCTGGGCGGCGGGATCTTCAACGGCTACTTGGCCGGACAGATCATGCAGGCGGTGGCCGCCGCCGACATTGACCTAGCCGACCAGCTCCAGGCGCGCATGAACAGAATCATGTGGGATGTCTATGGCGGCAAAAAGATAACGTGCTGGCTGTCGGGGCAGAAGAAGCTTCTGGTGGAGATGGGCATCTTCCGCACCTGGAGGAACTACCTGGACTACCCGCTGACCAAAGGCTGCGAGCAGGCCATCGCCAAGGTAATGCGCCGCGATGCCGATATTCTGTTTCCGTGGCAGGCGAAATAAGATGCCGAGAGAAGTGATGCGGCGGACCGCCGCCGATAATCCCTATCTGCACAAAGACTTCCACGGCGCGATGAGCACCGGAATCCAGTACCTCCACGAGCGCTACGGTGAAGAAGCCGTCAGGGATTACCTGCGCCAATATACCGACGCCTATCACGCCCCGCTCAAAGCGGCCATCAGCCGGCGCGGCCTGGCGGCCCTGCAGGAGTACTTCGAGCGCATCTACGCGATCGAAGGCGCCGAGATCGCCATCGAGTTCTCGGAGGATGAGCTGGTGCTGAAAGTGGCTGCGTGTCCCGCCGTCAGCCACATGCGCCAGCACGGATACCGCGTCGCCGACCTCTGGATAGAGACCACCCGCACCGTCAACCAGCAGCTCTGCGCGGGCACGCCGTTCGCCTACGAGCTGCTCGAATATGATGAGCAGACCGGCCGCAGCGTCCAGCGCTTTTACCGGAGGGCATCATGATCTCCTGCACCGAGTTCATCCCGGCATATAGCGAACTCTTCAAGTTCCTCGAGGCCAAAGGCGGCAAGCAGGAGGTCGTGGCCTACTGGGAGTATATCTCTGACAACTTTCTGCACAACCTCCGCGAGCTGGTGCAGGAGCACGGCCTGCGCGGCTGCTGGCTGTACTGGAGTCACACACTCAACGAGGAGGCCGCCGACTTCACTATGACGATTGATGACGAAGCCGGCGAATTCAGTATTGTGATGCACCATTGCCCCTCCAAGGGCCGGCTCAATCAACTCCAGCACCTCGAGCCGTATCACGACTACTGCGGCCATTGTGATGTGCTGTACCGGCGGGTGCTGGAGCCGCTGGGCTTCGAGTGCCTCGCCGACCTTTCCGAGTGTGAACAGGCCAGGTGCTCGTTCGTCGTTAGAGAGAAGCGCACGTAGGCTGACAGCAAATCGGGGACAGTCACCCCTTGCTCGCGATTCCTGTGAGTTCTGCTGCTGCTTTGTAGAAGGGGTGACTGTCCCTAGTAAATCCAGTTAACTTTTTGGTAACAAGAATCATTTCAAGCCCAGGCCAGCCTGCGCCGATATGTGAACAGGTAATCCTGCCACTGCCGCAAAGGAATTGCAGCACCGGGCGGTGAAGAGTCCCCTGGTGCGGTTGTGCCTGGGTGGGTAGAGCGATAGATGGGTACTTCCAGTTTACAGCGTTCGCCGTCAACACCTGAGTGGGAGCGGGTCCGGGAGCTATACCGGCGGCCCGATCCTGACCCGCATCAGGTGCTTGCGCGCATCGTCAGGGCTCTCGACCCGGACACCCGTGCCGGCCTCAGCGATGCGGCGGTCACCTGCTGTCTGGACCATCTCTTGGAGGGGGCGGTGGTGGCGGCGACCGGCGACCTGGCCGCGCTCTACACCGACCCTAACCTCGTCCAGCAGGCGGCGGCAGTCGGGCTGGCCGCCGGACTGCGCCAGGTCGCCGAAGATGACATTATCGCTCGCCTCATCGCCTCCCGCTTCGGGGACCTGGCCTTAGACGCCCTCGGCACCACCGTACTCGAGACCGCTGACAACATCTCCGGAATCACCAGTATTCTGCAGGTAACTTACCCCAGCCTGCAGAGCCATTTCGCCGGCTTCTACAATGAGTCGCGCCTGCACGATCTCGGTGGCTCCTTCCTCTCGCATGACTTCGACCACGTTTTCAGGTACTTCGTCGCCCGCGATATCAGTGATTTCGTGGGCACCGAGGCCTTGCCCACGGTTAGTAGCAGCGCCATTCTTCAGGACCGCATAGCTCATACCTGCCGCAGCATCACCCAGAAGGTCAATCTAGCGGACAGCGAGGACCTTCTCCACCAGGCTTTGGGGCAGACGGAGGCTTCGCTGCGCAGCCGGATGCTGCAAAGTGTTTTCGGTCGCGCGACCGACCTAGCACTCCGCGCCTTGACTGATGCCGGGGAATAGGTGTAGATGACGCGCATCATAGTGGCCACCGGAATGCCGCCGGACCTGTTGGCGCGCAACAGGCCCACGGCGGACTGCTGCTTGCACTGGACCGGCGAAGGCTACAATGCCCTGGTCAACCTCTCCGAGCTGCAGGCCGCCATCAGCGCCGAGCCGCCGCCCCTGCTCTATGACCTGCTTAGCATCGCGATCGCCGTGTACCTCTCCGATATCGCCGTGCCGCGCGGCCGCAACGAGGCCTGGCCCCGTGACCTTGCCCTGATGGTGCCGGTGCGCGAGCCGGCCTTCTGGAACCACAATCGCCAGCAGCTCTCCGCAATCCTGCATGCCCTGACCAAGGACAACTTCCGGATAGATTTCTGTGCTCATCAGCACCAGGATTCGGGACTGCTTATGCCCGCCGCCCAAGCCGGACCCGAGGCCGATTGCGTCTCGGCGCTTTCCGGGGGCCTCGATTCCTTGGCCGGTGCGGCGATGCTGCTGCGCGCCGACCGCCAGCCGCTGTTTGTCACCCACTGCTCCGGCAACCCCGAAATCCGCAAGGCGCAAGCTGCCGTGACCGAGACGCTGCAGCAATTCCGCCGCGGGGCAAGCAGCTTCGCCAATCTGCTGATCCAGCCTCGCAGCGGCCCGGATTCCGAGTTCGCCTTCCCGGCCCCTCGCGACCGTGAAGCCTCCCGCCGTTCCCGTTCGCTCCTCTTCATGACCCTACTCGTCGCCGCTGCCTATGGCGCGCAGGTCCGGGAGGCTTACCTGTGCGAGAACGGCATCCTCACCGTGGCCTTGCCGCTGAGCGCCGGCCGCATCGGTAGCCTCTCCACCCGCAGCACCCATCCGGCGGTCTTGCATGAGTTCAATGCCCTGTTGCAGGCGGCCGATTTGAGCGTGACCATCCTCAACCCCTTCGTGCACCAGACCAAGGCCGAGCTGATCCGCGATATCTTGCGGCCGGTACTGAGGCCGGAGCAGATCCAGGGCAGCATCAGTTGCTGGATGGCCGGTCGGCACCATCGCCAGTGCGGCGGCTGTCTCCCTTGCTTGTTGCGCCGGGTCTCGATGTTGACGGCCGGAATGCCTGATGAGGCCTACGAGATTGACGTGCTGGCCGAGCCTGCCGCCTACCGCGGCACCGAGGCCTATGGCAACCTCATTGACCTGCTCACCCAGGCCGTCGAGGTCCGCCAGCACAGTGACGCCGAGCTGTTGATGAAGTGGCCGCAGTTGCTCGATCTGCCCGCTACGGGCGTGGCGGTGGCCGATGTCTTGGCCGCGTATCGCCGCTACGCCGATGAGGTCTGGCAGGTGATGCACGAGCACTTCCCCGCCGCCGCTGAACTGATGGAATCAGTGACTTGAGACCAACATGCTTGCAGGGGGCGGTTGATCTATGGGCATTCGTGAGAAGCTCGACCTGACCGGACGGGTCGCTCTGGTGACCGGAGGAGCGCGAGGCATCGGCAAGGCGTGTGCTGCCGGCCTGGCCGAGTTCGGCGTGGACTTGGCTATTGCCGACATTCACGAGGACAACCTCACCAAGACCACTGCCGAACTTACCGCCGACTACGCGGTCGCTGTGGAGCGTATTGTCTGCGATGTGACAGACCCCGAGGCGGTCGCCGCTATGGTCGAGCGAGTGGTTGACGGCTTCGGCAGAATTGACATCCTCGTCAACAGTGTCGGCATTACCATTCACGCCAATGCCGAGGACGTCACCGCCGAGCAATGGCGGCAGGTCCTGGACACCAATCTCACCGGCACTTTCCTGTGCTGTCAGGCGGTGGGCCGCCGGATGATCGCCCAGCATTGCGGCTCGATCATCAGCGTGGCCTCGATGTCCGCCCACATCGTCAACACGCCCCAGAAGCAGGTGGCGTATAACGCCTCCAAGGCGGCGATGATCCAGATGAGCCGCAGCCTGGCGGCGGAATGGGCCCGGCATGGCGTGCGCGTCAACACCATCAGCCCCGGCTACACTCTCACCGAGATGACACGAGCGGTGCCCGAGTTCCATGAGGGCTGGTGTCGGCAGATACCGCTGGGACGCATGGCCGAGCCCGAGGAATTGGTCGGCGCGGTAATCTATCTCGCCTCCGATGCCGCCGGCTACACCACCGGCCACGACCTCATCATAGACGGCGGCTACACGCTGTGGTAGGGG
>CAYMIN010000053.1:0-8828 GCA_964390495.1 uncultured Armatimonadia bacterium | reverse complement strand
CCTTTGGCACAAAAAAGGTTCCCAATTGCACCTACTTTTCGGCCAGGCTTCTAGATAAGTTAATTCTAAGGAATCTCGATACCAAAAACTAGGTAATATCCCCATTGTGTGGGAGCCGCGTTCCAGCTAAGATCGCTTAGGTACTAAGGCCCACGACGAGCAAACGCCTGATTGTTCACAAGCCCCGTGGGCCCCGAGCATTCTAGATTTGCGCCCCAGTAGCCAGTTTGTTCGGGTGCGCTTACAGTAGCCTTATTGCAGCTCGTAAAAGCGACTTAGGGCAGGTGATTGCCAATGTTTGATCTTACCGGAAAGGTAGCTATCGTCACCGGAGCCAGTCGCGGCCTGGGACAGGCCATGGCCGAGGCTCTGGCACGCCAGGGCGCTACCGTCGCCCTCTTTGACGTCTTAGACGGAACCGAGGTGGCTCGGCAGTTGCGAGAGAATGGGACGAACGCCCGCTACTACGAGGTGGACGTAACTGATGAGAAAGCCGTCGAGACTGCGGTGGGGCAAGTTGAAAAGCATTTGGGCCAGATTAGCATCCTTATCAACAATGCCGGAATATACTACGAGACACCCGTGACCGAAACGACACGAGAGCAATGGGAGCGGTTGCTGCTGGTCAATCTGGAAGGTTGTTTCCTGATGGCCAAGCACACTGCGCCGCGGATGAATCCTGGCAGCAGGATTATCAACATAGCCTCCGTTGCCGGGCACCACGCTTTTGCCGATGCCGCTGCCTACAATGCTAGCAAGGGCGGTGTCATTCAACTGTCCAGGACGATGGGGCTGGAGTTCGCTCCGCGCGGCATCAATGTCAACTGCATCTGTCCGGGATACTTCGCCACGGCGATGACTGAAGCGGCCCGACAACAGGACAGCTTCAGGCAGATGGTTGAAGCTGTAGTGCCTCTGGGACGGGTGGGCCGGCCTGAGGAGTTGGCTGGTCTGGTCGTGTATCTGGCCTCCGATGAGAGCAGCTACATGACCGGTGCGGTGATTGATATAGATGGCGGCTGGAGTTGCCACTTATAGCCAGTCGCCTCTAGACACGCAGCGCAGTTTCTGCCGAACAACATTTCTGCTCATTATCCAACGAAGGGTGGCCGACCATGTTCTGCTATCAATGCGAGCAGACAGCCAAGGGCACCGGATGCACGATACGAGGAGTCTGTGGCAAGGAGCCAGAGACGGCGACACTTCAGGACCTGCTGATCCAGACCGTCAAGGACCTATCCATGTACGCTCGCCGGGCCCGCGAGCTGGGTGTCACTGATGATGAGATTAACGTGTTTACCGCTGAGGCGCTCTTTGCGACGCTCACAAACGTTGACTTCGACCCAGAACGCTTTGAGCACTTGATTGCCGCAGCCTACGAACTGCGCGACCGGGCCAGGCGGATGTATGAAGCTGCCGGTGCCGAGGCCGGAACAGAGCCGGAAGCCCTCATCGCTTCACCCACCCGCACACCTACCAGGGACCGAGAGACTCTGCTTGCGCAGGGCCGGGAAGTCTCCATTGAGAAACGCCGGGAACGACTTGGAGAAACCGTCGCCGGGCTGCAGGAGCTGATCACCTACGGCCTCAAGGGCGTTGCCGCCTACGTGGACCACGCCCAGATACTGGGCGTCGCGGATGACGCAGTCTATGGAGAGATGCACCGGCTTCTGGATTACCTCAATGAAGAACCTACCGACACTGACGACCTGCTGGCCACGGCGCTGGCTGTCGGTGAACTCAACCTTCGCGCTATGCAGTTGCTTGATCAGGCTAATACCGGCGCCTATGGAGACCCCCAACCCACGCCGGTCCGTATCGAGCCGGTCGCGGGCCAGGCCATCGTAGTCTCCGGACACGACCTCCGGGACCTTGACGAGCTGCTCAGGCAGACCGAGGGCACTGACATAAGCATCTATACTCATGGTGAAATGTTGCCCGCTCACGGCTATCCGGCCCTGAACAGCTACGATCACCTGGTCGGCAATTTCGGCGGCGCCTGGCAGGACCAGCAGCGCGAGTTTGCCGACTTTCCTGGCGCTATTCTCATGACGACCAACTGTATCCAGAAGCCCCGAGAGGCATACTCAGACCGCATCTTCACCAGCGGTCTGGTGGGCTGGCCGGGGATTCCTCACATCAGTGACCGCGATTTCAGCCCGGTGATTGAGGCAGCCCGGGCAGCACCGGGCTTCAAGCAAGACGGGCCCGACCGAACTATCACCGTGGGATTCGGCCACCAGGTTGTGTTGCAGAATGCCGAGGCCATCCTGGAGGCAGCCAGTAGCGGCAAGCTCCGCCATTTCTTCCTCATCGGCGGTTGTGACGGAGCCAAGCCCGGACGCAACTATTACACGGAGATGGCCCAAGCCGTGCCTGATGACTGTATTATTCTCACCCTGGCCTGCGGGAAGTACCGTTTCAACAAATTGGATTTCGGTGAAGTGGCTGGCTTGCCCCGCCTACTGGATATCGGGCAGTGCAATGACGCCTATTCCGCCATTGTGGTGGCACAGGCGCTCGCTGAGGCGCTGGACACTGATGTAAACGATCTGCCCTTGTCTCTGATTCTCTCGTGGTACGAGCAGAAGGCAGTGGCGATCCTGCTGACGCTGCTGCATCTGGGGGTTCAGGATATTCGCCTCGGTCCCAGTCTGCCGGCATTTGTGACACCGCCCGTTTTCGAGATACTGCAGGATAAGTTCAACATCATGCCTGTCTCCACCCCACAGGAGGACCTGCGGGCCATACTTGCTTGAGACCGGCCGCTTAGTGATTCTTTGCGGGGATTAGGCAGCCCAAGCACCCCGCGTCGGCAACTACTCAGGGCAACTGGGGCCTGACCCGATGTTGGCCACCGCAGTCTCAGAGCAAAACAGAATGGAGGCCGTGCTGTGAAACCTATCGGCCCACTGATGATCGAGCACAGACTCATCGAGCGCATGGTCGAATTGATGAGCAGAGAGCTCAACAGAATGAACTCTGGGGAGCAGCCTGATGTCAATTTCATTGGACAGGCGGCCGATTTCATGCGCACCTATGGTGACCGGTGTCATCACGGCAAAGAAGAAAATATTCTGTTTATCGCTCTCGCCGACAAATCGCTCTCTCCAGAGCACCAACAGACCATGGCCGAGCTGGTGCGGGAGCACAACGAGGCGCGAGAGATGCTGGGGGAGCTGACAGACGCCAGGAGCAGATACGCCGCAGGAGCAGGTGAGGCCGTCTCCACAATCGCCAAGTGCCTTGAGGGGTTGGTCCGACTATATCCGCACCACATCGCCACCGAGGACAAGCATTTCTTCATACCCATCATGGAGTACTTCACTGAGACGGAGCAGCAGAACATGCTGCAGGAGTTTGCCGAGTTTGACAGAGCGCTTATCCATGGCAAGTACGAGCAACTCGTAACCGAGCTGGAACAGAACAACACCGAATGACAGAGTGCCACGAGTGGCCGCCTCCTTGAAAAAAGATGTGAACAGCCCTTGCATTTCGGGTATCTACTATGTATAGTAGTACTAGCGGATGTAGCACAGTACAGGATGGCTCTCATCACACCACTGACTCGCCACGCTGAGTCTCCGAGAGGATGGTATTGCCATGAAGACTGTGCGTCTGATGTTTATCCTGGTTTGTGTATTGGCTGTTGTCGCCGCGACAGCCGCGCCGAGAGACCGAGACAGAGGTAAGCCGAAGCCCTCCAGGTCCGCTAATAGCCACCGCAGTGTTGCCCAGAAAGCCTACAGACACACTGCTCCCAGTTCCGGAATTGCGGGGCGAGCACAGTCGCGTGGAGCGGGCAGTTGGAGTGGCTACGGTGGCTCGCATTCCATTTCAACGCCCCGGGGGTCCTATCACAGCACTCCCGGCTACAGCCCGCAGAAGACGGGGGACTTCCACAGAGCCATTCCGGGCACGGGCATGCGCAACACCGGCAGTTCCCACAGCCACACCCTCAGCCCTAAAGCTGGCAACGTCGGCCACACCTGGAACAGGAGCGATGACGGCCGCGACCGGGGCCAGTCGTCTAGTGCTCCCGTGTTCGACAAACGGGGACGAGATGGCAATCGGGACCAGAGCCGCGACGGCGGGGTCTGGGGCAGGCCGGCAACGCCGCCCAAGACCGATGCCGGGCCGCGTGGCCGAGGACAACACCGTGACGGCGGCGGCAACCAGGGCGACTGGAACCGAGATCGCGATGGCAGGGGCGACCGCAACCGAGATCGCGTCTCGGATCGTGGTTGGGACCGTGA
Source organism: uncultured Armatimonadia bacterium (assembly GCA_964390495.1). Taxonomy (GTDB): domain Bacteria; phylum Armatimonadota; class Zipacnadia; order Zipacnadales; family UBA11051; genus UBA11051. The sequence goes on along the minus strand of CAYMIN010000053.1, from coordinate 4,572 downwards.
CCATCGCCCAGACAACAACTGGGGCCCGCCCAGGGGCGAGCGGCGCAATGATCGCTACGATCGCGCGCGGGGTCACGACGAATGGTGGCAACACCATCGGTACGCCGACAAAGCCTACAAGCACGGTGCGTCCCGGCCCCAGCCGTTCTGGCGCGTGGACTGGGAGCACCCATACCGCGGCCGGTATTACAGTCGGTGGCACTATGTTCCGATGGTCAGGGTGGTGTTTCGCTCCGAGACGCCGCCCCCGCTGTTGGGCTCAGCCATCGTCGCCTCCGACGACACCTTCCTGGGCATCATCAGCCGCGACTGGCAGGACGGGGACTCGATCAGCAATCCCTACGGTCGGTTCGGCTGCCCCGACTCGCCGTGGAGCATCTGGAACGCCGGTGGGCAGTGGGGGAACAGCTACGGCTTCGACAGCCCCTGGAACCCCTATGCGACGCGGCCACCACGGATCTATAGCGGCGACTACTTCCTGGGCTATCTGACGACGAACCAGCAGCTCTACCCGCGGATTGATCCGTACTGGCTGATGGACTATCTGGGCATCTGGGTTATGGACTGAACTAGAAGCTGTTTCAGTATCCCGAACGGCGGACTGTCGCTTTAGCGACTGTCCCCTGGGTACCAGAAGCAGCGTCTCACCAACCCGCGAGTTCTGCAAACCAGGTCTTGAGACAGCTTCTAGCCCTGCTCAGTCACGTCAATGAGCACCTGCTCGAGCACGTCCGAGCAGTAGGAGCAATTGTGACAGCGGCGACCGCAAGTGCTGGTCCGCTCGAACCAATCCGCCGGGAAGCGCGAATTGTCAATGATGTAGGGCGCGAACAGCGGCCCATAGCCCGGCTCGCACAGGTCCAGCAGGTTCCCTGAGAAGCTGCCGCGGGCATAGGCATCAATGACCATCCGCGGGCGCTCGTGCATCCGGGTAGCAAGCTTGATAGTCCCACACAGTCCCTCGTATTGGTGCAGGTCCTCAGGCCGAATCCACGTGTTCTGCAGCACGGACACCCAGTTGGCGCGGTTGCGCAAGTAACGCCAGCAGGTATGCGGCACCCAGTCGCCGACATTCACCGTCGCGTCTATCTCGGCCTCGTGAGCGACCATGTTGTCATGGAAGGTCTGGCCGGAGCAGAAGGCCAGACAGCCGCTATTTGCCAGGATTACCAGGCTCTTGCCATTGGCGTCGGCCCACGCTTTGAGTTCGCGCAGATGGTCCAGATCGCGATTGTACTCCCGCTGCACGTGATAGCTGTCGAAGATGTCACTCAGGTACTCCATGCCCTTGATGGTGCCGATGCGCATGTTGACCGAGGCGCGCGTCTCGATGCCCGGGTAATGCTGCTTGACGGTGCGTGCGATGAAGGGGGAGGTAGTGGTTACGACATCAACGCCCCCAACTACCTCACCCATGTGGTCGAGAACGGAGCGGACCTGATTCTCAAGCCACTGGCTGATTGCGCGGCCGCCGTAGCAGTTGGCCGTGAAAAGAACGTCGAGGCGCAGTCCCATCTCTCGCAGGTGCTTGAGGTCCTGCTCCAGGCGCGCCTGTACCGACCAGTCAGTATAGCCCTGTTGGGTGGCTAGGGGCGCCCGCCCGGACGGCATATCGGCCCAGGGGAAGTAAACTTCGGCCAGGCAGTCGCGGTAGTCGGCGATGATGTCCAACAATAGCTCGCTGTCGTCGCCGGGAAGCTGATAGCCGACGGCAAATTGCATGGGGCAGACCCCCAGTGCGTGGATGGATTGCTGCGACGCTGGGACATTGCGGAGGCTACTCACCCTCACCGGCAATGGCGTCCGGCTCAACGGACCAGTCCACGCGCCAGAGCTTCTTGCGGCGGAAGGGAGCGTGGAACTTGTTGCCGATCACGCCGCGCTCCTCCAGGTGGATCATGCAGGCACGCATACAGCCTTTGGCTCCGCAGATGGCCTGGCCGTACTCGTAAACGTTGGGTGGTTTGTGGTAGAAGGGTGAGATGGGGCCGGGCTTGATGTCATCGCGCCCTGCCATGTAGTCGCCCTTTTCGCCTTCTTCCACGTACTCGCCGCCGCGGAAGTACATGCCGCATGCCTCGCAGTCCAGGTCGTTCCACTCGACCTCGTGGCCGGCCAGAGTGACCTTGACCGTTCGGTCGGGGTCGATGGCGTTGCCGGGGCACTCGGTCACGCAATCCATGCAGCGGTCGCACAGATGTGGGCCGTCGTAGATGGGGTCAGGGTCGAGTTCGGCATCGGTGAGCATGACGCCGAAGCGCTGACGCGGGCCGAACTGTGGGGTGAGAAAGACTTTCGAGTAGCTTATCTCGCCAAGCCCGCACAGGAAGGCAGCGATACGCAAATGCACCATAACATCGGGCGCTGCGCGTCCGGGCTCCACCGGGCGACTGTAGTCCGGCCTGAGATTGCCTTCGTTATCTATCCCCCGCCAGGGGCTGAGGTGGCCCATGGGAATGGCCTCGTAGCCGTAATCCTCGATGAACTTGGCGATGTTGATTACGGTATACGGTATGTACAGCCAGTTGAGACCACCGTAGCCCATGGAGGAGTAGTTGCTGAAGAAGGTGCCCTCCTCGATGCCTCGGAGGCTTCCGCGCATAATACGGAAGGCCATGGTTATGACGGACTTCGCCTCCGGCATGATCTGGCGCGGGTCCATCTGAACCGGAGCGCCTTCCCAACGGTCGGGTGAACCGATGCCGACCAGGTCGGCTCCCATCGCCTTTGCGACTTGTTTGACTTTCTCCGCTGTAAGCATTGCTCTTTTACCTCGTTCCTTTCGCATCCGGGCGCATTTGGTGCAGCCACCGGACAAGCATTGTGCCCTTAGTATTCGCGGCGTGAACCGCGATAACGCGTCTCAAGTTGGGCTTGGTCACTAATGGTGCATGTGGTGAGACAATTAGCCATAGCTCCCACGAATACCTGCTCTTCAGTTTGCTCAGACGGCGACTACTACAGCCGCTTGCTGAAAGCCAAGGCTCCGGCGGCAAACAACGTCACCCCGAAGGCGGCCAGCGCTAGGCACTGAGGCCAGAGAACGGCTAGTCCTGTGCCCTTCAGAAAAACGCCTCGGCAGATCTCCAGGAAATAGCGGTAGGGGATAAGATAGGTGAGTTGCTGCATCACCCAAGGCATATTACTGATGGGGAACATGAAGCCTGAGAGCAGCACGGCCGGCATCAACAGGAAAAAGGCGGTGAGTAAGGCCTGTTGCTGGGTGCGAGAGATAGTTGATATGAGCAGGCCCGTCCCCAGGGTGGTGAGGATAAAGACAGCGGCTAAGGCCAACAGGAATGAAAGCTGACCGCGCAGCGGCACGGCGAACCAGTAAACGGCAATGACCACGATAACGCCGGCGTCGAGCATGGCGGCCACAGCATAAGGGAGGCTTTTGCCGATCAGCAACTCAAGGGGCTTGATTGGCGTAACCAGAAGCTGCTCGAGGGTGCCGAGCTCGCGCTCGCGGACGATTGACTGGCTGGTCCAGACAGTGGTAATGACCATTATGATCAGCCCAAAGACGCCCGGGACCATGAAGTTGGTGCTGCGCAGGTCAGCTTGCTTCTCTATTTTCACACGTGGTACAATTGATTTGCCCGATCCCGTACCGACAACCGAGGGTGCCTTGCAAGTGTCATTGGATTGAGTACATGGTTATCAACCAGCCTACTGAAACCACTGAGAGCAAGCCATTTATAGCCACGGGCACGATTGTGCGTGCTCGCGGCAATGTAATAGATGCTCGCTTCCCGTACCGTCCACCCGCACTTCACAGTTGTCTTGTGGCCGGCACCAACCAGGATGTCATTATCGAGGTCATGACCCATCTCGATAAGCATTCCGTGCGCGGCATCGCGCTGACCCCCACGCAAGGCATCGCTCGCGGCGGCCCCGTCCATGACACGGGTAAGCCCCTGATGGTCCCAGTCGGCCACGGGCTGCTCGGGCGCGTACTGAACGTCTTTGGTGAGACGATAGACGGCGCCGAGGCACCCGACAATGTCGCCATGTGGCCCATTCACCGCCGCCCCGTCCCGCTGTCGCAGCAGTCAACCACGCTGGACATTTTCACCACCGGGATCAAGGCGATTGACGTATTGTGCCCGCTCGAGCAGGGAGGCAAAGCCGGACTCTTCGGGGGGGCGGGCGTCGGCAAGACGGTGTTGGTCATGGAGATGATCCACAACGTCGTCGGCCGGCACGAGGGTGTATCGGTCTTCTGCGGCATTGGCGAGCGCTGCCGTGAGGCCGAGGAACTATATCGCGAACTCGATGAATCCGGCGTGCTGAGTAACACGGTCCTGGTCTATGGACAAATGAACGAGCCGCCCGGCGCACGCTTTCGGGTCGGCCACGCGGCACTAAGCATAGCCGAGTGGTTCCGCGATGAGGCCAGGCAGGATGTTCTGCTCCTTATAGATAACATCTTCCGCTTCGTCCAGGCCGGCCAAGAGGTCTCTGGATTGATGGGCCAGTTGCCCTCACGCGTAGGATACCAGCCCACGCTTGCCACCGACCTGGCACAGCTCGAGGAACGCATCTGCAATACCGCCACCGGTGCTATCA
>CAYMIN010000052.1:0-8981 GCA_964390495.1 uncultured Armatimonadia bacterium | reverse complement strand
ACCACTGCTCAACTGTAACCCATGTATGGTACTAGCTCAATGTCAGCAAAAAACAGGTATTGACTCGTCGGCAGCCTATCTGATACACTAATCTGCTAGCTGTCACTCTTGGTTTGCCACATAAACCGCTTCCATGTTTTTCACCCCGTGAGTTCCGCTGAACTGTTGGTCACGAATCCCAAAGTGGGGACCTAGCATGATACCTGGTCAGCCCACTTTTCGGCTTTTGTGACTGCATTGTAACGACAGCGGTGCTCCCAGCGTCAATCATAGCCCAGGAGGCAGTGCACCGAATGGCCACGGTTGCCCGTAGCGCGGAGTACCCCAAGCATCGCCGAGAAGACATTCTGCCGCTCCCTGACCTGATCGAGATTCAGACCCGCTCCTACAACTGGTTTCTCGACGTAGGCCTGAAGGAACTCTTCGAGAACTTCAGCGCCATCGAGGACTACACCGGTAACGTCTCGCTGGACTTTTTAGACTACCGCATCGGCGAGCCGTCGCTGAGCATCGCGGAATGCCGCGAGCGCGACGCCACCTATGAGGCCCCCATCTACGCCAAAGTGCGGCTGGTCAACAAAGAGACCGGCGAGATGAAGGAGTCCGAGGTTTACATGGGGGAGCTGCCGGTGATGACTGACCGGGGCACCTTCCTGATCAATGGTGCCGAGCGCGTAGTCATCAGCCAACTGGCCCGCTCACCCAGCGTCTATTTCCGCGACAGTGTCGATTCGGCGGGCCGGGTTCTGTACGCTGCGCAGGTAATCCCCAACGAAGGCGCATGGGTCGAGATCGAGACCGCCGCCAGCGGTGTCATTACCGTGCGCATCGGCCAGACCCGCAAGTTCCCGGTAACCGCCTTGCTCCGGGCTCTGGATTGGTTCGAGGATGTGACCGAGGACTTGCCGCCCACCGGCACTGATGCCGAGATCTTGGAGTGCTTTGGGGAGCGCAAGACCGTCGAGCTCAAACAGATCCTCAGAGAGCTCAAAGAGGTCGAGCGCGGCAGCGTGCCCGGGGCTCAGGACCACGACGTATTCTATGCCACCTCGCGCCATACTGACAGCCAAGGCACCGCAGTAGTCGAGGCCTACGGCAAGATCACCGAGAGCATCGCCAAGGCCATGCAGAAGGCCGGAACCGAAAAGGTCAAAGTACTGCGCATGGCGCACCAGATCAGCGCGACGCTCGAGGATGACGATACCCATACAAATAAGGAAGGCCTGCTGGAAGTGTATCGCAAGATCCGCCCCGGCGATCCGCCGACTGTTGACAGCGCACAGTCGCTGCTGCAGTCATACTTCTTTGATGTTAAGCGCTACGATCTGTCCACGGTCGGCCGCTACAAGATCAATCTGAAGCTCGGCGGCCAGGTGCCGATGGAGATTCATACACTGACGCGCGACGATGTGGTCGGGATTGTTGCGTATCTCGTGGGCCTATCGCGAGGCGAGGGCAGCGCGGATGACATTGACCATCTGCAGAACAAGCGCGTGCGAGCGGTCGGAGAGCTGTTGCAGAACCAGTTGCGGACCGGCTTTCTGCGCACCGAGCGGGTGGCGCGCGAACGCATGACCAGCCTCGACCCGGATGAGATGATCCCCCAGTCGGTCATCAGCATCAAGCCGATTACGGCCGCCATCAACAGCTTCTTCGGCAGCGGTCAGCTTTCCCAGTTCATGGACCAGATTAACCCGCTGGCCGAGCTGGCGCACAAACGCCGCCTGTCCGCCCTGGGGCCGGGCGGCCTCAGCAAGCAGTCGGCCAAGCTGGAAGTAAGAGATGTCCATCATTCTCACTATGGCCGCATCTGTCCCATCGAGACTCCTGAGGGGCCCAACGTAGGCCTAATCGGCTACCTGACACTACACGCGCAACTGAATGAATACGGTTTCATCGAAACGCCTTATCGCCGCGTCAAGAATGGGCGGCTGACCAGTGAGATTGACTATCTGGCTGCTGACGAGGAAGAGCACTACAACATCGCCACCGCCTCCGAGCCGGTGGACGAGAACGGCCATTTCACGCGCGCGGTAGTGTCGGTGCGGCGCGCCGGCGATTTCCCGAAGGTCACCCCGGAGGAAGTGGACTATTGCGATGTCTCGCCCACTCAGGTCTTCTCGGTTGCCACCTCCCTGGTGCCGTTTTTGGAGAGCGACGAGCCGGTGCGAGCCCTGGCCGGCTCCAACATGCAGCGCCAGGCGGTTCCGCTGATGGTCACCGAGCAGCCGGTAATCAAGACCGGTATCGAGGGCAGAGCGGCCGAGGATTCCGGGGCCGTAGTCCTGGCCGAGGATGACGGCGTGGTGCTTGCGGCCGATGCCGAGCACGTTGTCATCGAGTACGCGAACGGCGAGAAAAAGACCTACCAACTCGAGAACTTCCTGCGCACCAACATGGGCACCTGTGTCAGCCAGAAGCGGCTGGTGCGCCGTGGCCAGCGTGTCGTGAAGGGCGAGCCGCTCTATGACGGGGCCGCCACCAAGGACAGCGAGCTGGCTCTGGGCAAGAACCTGCTGGTCGCCTTCATTCCCTGGGAGGGCTACAACTACGAAGACGCGATTCTCATATCCGAACGCCTGGTGAAGGATGACACACTCACCTCAATTCACATCGAGAAGTTCGAGTGTGAGGCTCGCGACACCAAGCTCGGGCCTGAGGAGATCACCCGCGACATCCCCAACGTGGGCGATGACGCTCTCAGCGAACTCGACGCCGACGGCGTGATCCGCATCGGTGCCGAGGTCCGTCCCGAGGATGTCCTGGTCGGCAAGGTAACGCCGAAGGGGCAATCCGAACTCACGGCTGAAGAGAAACTGGTCATCGCCATCTTCGGCAAGAAGGCCGAAGAGATGCGCGACGTGTCACTGCGCATCCCCCACGGCGAGGGCGGTATCGTGATCGCCGCCAAGGTGTTCTCGCGCTACAAGTACAAGTGCAATCTGTGCGAGGCTGAGTTTGCCTATGGCAGGCCGATGGAGGCCGCCTTGACCTGTCGGCGCTGTGGCGGCGAACTGAAGAAGCTGCCCGGCGATGAACTCAAGCCCGGCGTCAACCAGCTCGTCCGCGTCTATGTCGCCCAGAAACGCAAGATCATGGTGGGCGATAAGCTTACCGGTCGCCACGGCAACAAAGGGGTCATCGCCAAGATATTACCGGTGGAGGACATGCCCTACTTGGCCGACGGCAGGCCGGTAGATATCTGTCTCAATCCCCTGTCGGTGCCCTCGCGCATGAATATCGGCCAGCTGCTGGAGACGCATGTAGGCTGGATAGCCGAGAACCTGGGCAAGGTCTTCGTTACGCCCATCTTTGAGAGCTTCACTCTCGAAGAGATCAAGGAGGGCATGCAAGCGGTCGCCGCAAAGCTGAGATATGACGCTGTCAGGTCGCACGCCGAGTTGGAGCTCAATAGCGTCGGCCCGCTCGTTGACTTGCGCGAGGCTCCCGCCAGCGTTGACGAACTCGTTGAGGAGATGGAGGGCCAGCTTGCCGCGCATGATAAGCAGGAGTTGGCGCAGCTTGCCGAATGGCTGGGTGTCCCGGAGCAGGATTGGGAAAAGGTTTCCGGCAAGCAGGCTGCGGTGTTGCTGGTTGAGAGGGCTGTAGCCAATGCCTCGGCTGCGGCAGAGTTCGACCCCGAGACCGGCAAGTCTATACTCTACGACGGCCGCACCGGCGAGCCTTTCAATCAGCCGGTGATGGTCGGCTATATGTACATAATGAAGCTGCTGCACCTGGTCGAGGACAAGATCCACGCCCGCTCCACAGGTCCTTATTCTCTGATTACCCAGCAACCGCTGGGCGGCAAGGCGCAAATGGGCGGCCAGCGCTTCGGGGAGATGGAGGTCTGGGCTCTGGAGGCGTATGGCGCCGCGCACACCTTGCAGGAGATGTTGACGGTCAAATCCGATGATGTGAGCGGCCGCGTGGCCACCTACGAGGCGATAGTGAAAAGCGAGAACATGGAGGAGCCGGGGATTCCCGAATCCTTCAAGATCCTGGTCAGAGAGATGCAGAGCCTGGCTCTGGACGTGAAGGTAAGTGACTCCAGCGGCCGCGAGATTGATCTGCGCGCTGACGACGATTTTCGCTAGATATGCTCCGGTCATAGCCTGAAACTGTTCCTACAACAGCCTGGAGGCGAGGCAATTGGCGCAGTCCACTACTGACTTTGAGATAATCAGCATCGGTTTGGCCTCCCCCGAAGAAATCCGCTCGTGGTCTCACGGCGAGGTCAAGAAGCCCGAGACGATCAACTACCGCACCTATAGGCCGGAACGCGATGGGCTGTTCTGCGAGCGCATTTTCGGCCCCACCAGGGACTGGGAATGCCATTGCGGCAAGTACAAGAAGGTCAAGTTCAAGGGGATCATCTGCGACCGCTGCGGTGTCGAGGTCACGCGCTCCAAGGTCCGCCGCGAGCGCATGGGCCACATCGAGTTGGCCTCTCCGGTCTGTCACAGTTGGTATCTGAAGGGGGTACCCAGCCCCGTCAGCTTGCTGTTGGATATGTCGCGCCGGCTGCTGGAGGAAGTTATCTACTTTGCCTCCTATATAGTTACCTCAGTCAACGTTGAGAAGCTGGCCAACTACAAGCAGGATATCCTGGATGCCGCCGAAGAGGAGAAGCGGGAGTTGCGCCGGCAATTGGACGCCGCCGTCGGCCAGTTGCAGGAACGCTATGAGCAGGGCCTTCGCGATGGTCCTGCGGAGCAGACCGAGGACGCCGAGCAGGTCGCCGAGCCTGAAGCCGAAGCTGAAGAGCCAGCCGAATTCGCCGACGATGAAGATGACGAGGATGAGGACGAAGACTTCGACGATCTTGATGATGACCTCGACGAAGAGATCGATGACGACGAAGATGGCGACTTCGATGATGTGCCCTTCTTCCCCTTCGAGGGCGAAGACGATAGCGGTCCGATCGGCAAGGAGGACCTCAGCCGCCAGATAAAGACACATACCGAGAGCACCGAGGAGCGCATCGCCCAGCTCGACCGGGCCTGCGAGCTGCTGTTCGAGCTGCAGCCCAAGCAGCTAATCTCGGAGATGGAACACCGTGCGCTCAACGAGCTGATGGCAGTGTGCGAGGCCCGTCTCGATGCCAGCCTCGGCGACGTGTTCAAAGCCGGTCTGGGCGCCGCCGCCATCAAAGAGATACTTTCGCAGATTGACCTTGATGAACTGGCTCTCGAGCTTCGCAAAGAGATCGCCGAACGGCGAGGCGCGCGGCGTTCTCGCGCGGTCAAGCGTCTGCGCGTAGTCGAGGCCTTCCACAAGTCCAAGAATCGGCCCGAGTGGATGATCCTGGACGTGGTGCCGGTGCTGCCGCCGGAGTTGCGCCCGATGGTGCAGCTTGACGGCGGCCGCTTCGCCACCTCCGACCTCAACGATCTGTACCGCCGCGTCATTAACCGCAACAATCGGCTGGGGCGTATCATCGAGATCAACGCCCCGGAGTCGATTGTCAACCACGAGCGCAGGCTGCTGCAGGAAGCGGTTGACGCCCTGATTGACAACAGCCGGCGCAGTCGTCCGGTAACCGGCTCAAACCGCCGGCCCCTCAAGTCGCTGTCTGACATGCTCAAGGGCAAAGAGGGGCGCTTCCGCAAGAACCTGCTGGGCAAGCGGGTGGACTACTCGGGCCGCTCGGTTATTGTTGTCGGCCCCGAGCTGCAACTGCACCAATGCGGCTTGCCGCGCGAGATGGCGCTGGAGCTGTTCAAGCCGTTTGTCATGAACCGGCTGGTCGAGCGCGGCCACACCAGCAATATCAAGACCGCCAAGCGCATGGTTGACCGGCTGCGCGACGAGGTATGGGATGCGCTGGATGAGGTGATCGAGGACCATCCGGTCCTGCTTAACCGCGCCCCGACCTTGCACAGACTCGGCATCCAGGCCTTTGAGCCGGTGCTGATTGGGGGCAAGGCGATCCAGTTGCACCCGCTGGTGTGTGAGGCGTTCAACGCCGACTTTGACGGCGACCAGATGGCTGTGCACGTGCCGCTTTCGTCACACGCTCAGACCGAAGCCCGTCTGCTTATGCTGGCCTCACGCAACCTCTTCAAGCCGGCCGACGGCTCCCCCATCTGCGCGCCCAAGTACGACATCGTCCTGGGCTGTTATTATATGACCCAGCAGAATCCGGACGCCGAGGGCTCCGGCCGCTTTTTCCCCAGCGCCGAATCAGTTATCACCGCCTACCAGCACCGTAAGATTGACTTGCACGCCACCATCAAGGTGCGGGTGCCGCAGGTATATGAGATAGCCACTGATGAAAAGGGCGACCCGCTCGAGTTAGACCCCCAACTACGCCTCGATGTCAGACGCATCATGGCCGAAATAGTCGCGGACGAGCATCCGCCCCGCGCCCGCGAAGTCGCCTTCACCCTGACCGAGAAGGCTATGGAGGAAGCGGACAACACGCCCTGGGACCTGTGGTTCTCGCCCCTGCCGGGGACGCCGCCGCTGCCGCAAGATAAGAGCGAGGCGGCCCTCAATTCCCTGAAACGCCGCCTGGTCGTCGCTTGCCGGGGCGGCTATTTCCCGCTCGGCGCTAGCGTGGTGCTGGGCGTCAAGCGCGAGCTGATTGATACCAGTGTGGGCCGGGTTATATTCAACAACCGCCTACCGCTGGACATGCGTTTTGTCAATGTGGATGTTGCCAGGGACGAGCTGGACAAGCTGGTAAGACAATGCTATGGCATCTACGGCCAGACCCGCACCGCCGAGCTACTCGATATCATCAAGACCCTTGGCTTTAAGTTTGCTACCCGCTCCGGCCTCAGCATCTGTGTCGCCGACACCGATGTGCAGACCCACCGCGCTGAGATCCTGGCCGAGACCGAAAAAGAGGTCGACAAGACCAACCGTGCCGAGCAGCGGGGCGATATCGTGGAGGAGGAGCGCGAGGAGCGCGTGCTGTCTTTGTGGGAAACGGCCCGCGAACAGGTCGCCGACGAAATCTTCGAGAACATCGGTAGTTTCAACCCGCTGTGGATGATGAGCAACTCCGGCGCACGCGCTAACCGTTCCCACATCTCCCAGATATCCGGGATGCGCGGTCTGATGTCTGACCCGTTTGGTCGCCTGATCGAGGCCCTGCCTGTGAAGAGCAACTTTCACGACGGCCTCGACGTTCTCGAGTACTTCGTCTCGACCCACGGCGCCCGCAAAGGTCTGGCCGACACCGCGCTGCGCACGGCAGATGCCGGCTACCTCACCCGCCGCCTGGTTGATGTTGCGCAGGCCGTTATGGTCGCGACGGAGGACTGCGGCACTCGTGAGGGCATCACGGTCGCACCGCTCTACGAGGTGGACCTGATCTGCCCGGCCTGCGGCACGCCCGACGTGCACCGCGTCGGCGAATGTCAGGAATGTGGTCACGCCCTGCCACTCAATTACAATAACGACCTGCTTGAGGACCTTGAGGAGCGGATTGTTGGCCGCACTGCGGCCGTGGATGTAGTCCACCCCGAGACCGGCAATGTGATCGTGGCGGCTGGCAACGAAATCTCCGAAAGGGAGGCGGGTATCATCGTCGCCGCCGGCATCAAACACGTGACCATCCGCTCGGCGTTGACTTGCGAGTGCCGTGACGGCATTTGCGCCAAGTGTTACGGACGCGATATGGCCACCCAGCGGCCCGTTGAGATTGGCACGGCAGTCGGCATTATTGCCGCTCAGTCCATCGGCGAGCCGGGCACTCAATTGACGATGAGAACCTTCCACACCGGTGGCGTCGCCGGCGAGACCATCACTGCTGTCGCCGATGTCAAGAAGCGCAAGCAGCAGGCCTTGCGCAGCCTCCACGACGATGTGGACCGAGGCCGGGTGTCTTTGGATATCGCCGGCACCGGCAGAGCCCGGCAAAAGGCCATCAAGGAAATGCTGAAGGTGCTGGAAAGCGGCGTCCATGGCCTGCTGCGGGTCGTCGAGCTGTTCGAGGCGCGCACGCCGAAGGGCCAGGCGATTACCGCCGAGGTTGACGGCACCGTCGCGGACATCCAGACCGTCGGCTTCCGCCGCGTCATCATCCACTCCCAGCACTCACTTGACGACCTCAGCGTGATACGCGGCCAGCGCCTGGCTGAAGATGTCTATGCAGCCGATGGCAAGACCCTGCTGGCCAAGCGCGGCGCCAAGCTGCTGAAGAAGGTCCGGCAGCAGTTGCGGAAAGCCGGCATAACCCATGTCAAGATCGCGACCTCGCATCTGGTGCCGCCGCGCGGTGAGCTGTTCGTGCAGGGCGACAGCGAGGTTCGGGCCGGCGACCCGCTGACTGCTGGGCCGCTCGACCCCCAAAGCATCCTCGAGAAGAAGGGCATCGGCGGAGTTCGCGAGTACCTGCTCAGAGAGGTGCAGAAAGTCTATTGTCCCCACGGTGTCGGCATCAACGACAAGCATATCGAGATCATCATCCGCCAGATGCTGCTGCGGCGCAAGATCGTTGAGCATGGGGACACCAGGTTCCTGCCCGGCCAAATCGTGGACCGCTTTGAGTATGAGACCGAGAACCGTCGCGTCAGAGAGCTAGGCGGGCGCGAAGCCACTGCCAAGCCGCAACTGCTTGGCATCACCCAGGCCTCTCTGTCCACCGAGAGCTTCCTGTCAGCGGCCAGCTTCCAGCGCACCACCCGGGTCCTCAGCGAGGCCGCCTGCGAGTACAAGTCCGACCGGCTTGAGGGGGTGAAGGAAAACGTCATCATCGGCCGACTGATCCCCGCAGGCACCGGCATGAGAACCCACCGTGACCGCGAGATCGGCTTTGCCGAAGGCTACGAGCTGGAGATGGAAGAGAAGCCGCAACGTGAGACGCCGGAGGAAGCCGTGCAGCGTCTCATCAGCCAGTTCGGCGGCGACGATGCCTAACCACCGGCATTGACGAGCCGCAAAAAAGCTCAGATTTTGCCGCAAAATCGCCTGTCATGTACCGTTGTCAAACATAGCTTACACTTTGGGTTTGGCAGTAGTGTTGTAGC
>CAYMIN010000051.1:0-10185 GCA_964390495.1 uncultured Armatimonadia bacterium | reverse complement strand
CAGCTACAACACTACTGCCAAACCCAAAGTGTAAGCTATGTTTGACAACGGTACAGATAACACCGGCGGGCAGGATTCCGCCTTCCAGGCTTTGAAGGTAACAGCCGGACTATGAGCATCGCCAAGGTGTTCCGCGAAATGATGGACCTGATCTTCCCGCCGGCGTGCGAGGCCTGTGGCACGGTCGGGGAGCTGGGCCTCTGCTCAACCTGCATGCAGCAGGTTACGCTGGTGGCGGAGCCGTATTGCGCGCAGTGCGGCCAGCCGTTCGACCCCAATGTGGCCAGGCCCCCGCAGCTCTGCGCCGCCTGTCGCTCGGAGGCACCGCACTTCGACGGAGCCCGCGCCGTCGGCCTGCATACCGGGCCGCTGCGGCATCTGATAATCAGCTACAAATTCAAGGGACGGACCTCGGTTGCGCCGTTTCTGGCGGGACTGCTGGCCCAGCGGATCGCTACCGAAGCCGAACATAGCTGGCCCTTACCGCTGGCGGAGGTGGAGGCGCTGGTGCCGGTACCGCTGCATCCCCAACGCCGGCGCTGGCGCGGCTTCGACCAGGCGGCGCTGATCGTCCGCGAGCTGGCCCCTGCGGTGGAAAAGCCGATGTGGGAGGATTGCCTCCAGCGCCGCAAGCCGACCCTGCCGCAGATCGGCCTTTCGCCCCAGCAGCGGCGCGATAATGTGAAGAACGCCTTTGCGGTACCCGATGAGGGTCTGGTACGGGGCAAGCGGCTGCTGCTGGTGGATGATGTCTATACCACGGGGGCGACGGGCAATGATGCCGCGCGGGCGCTGAAGGCCGCCGGTGCTGGCGAGGTCTATCTACTTACAGTCAGCCGGGCCGCGCCGGATTGGCACCCCGCCAGCCAGATCACCGAGCCACCGGAAGTGGTATAATGGCGTCAGATGTGGCGACTCTTATCACACAGGAGGGCCAATGACATGGACGGAGAGTTGTGGATACAGGTATTAGGCATGGTGGTGAGCGCAGGGATTAGTGCGGGGCTTGTCGGGTTCTATACGCTGCGCGCAGTGGCAAAGACATACTACGCCAACGTCGCGGAGCAAATCGCGATCTGGAAACTGGAGGCATATCGAAAGCTCGTGAGTGCTATGGACCATGGAAGAAAAGCAGCCGAGGTAGGTAATACAAAGAATCTTTCCGATGCCGACAGAGACTGCGGGCACGCCCGCCAAGATCTAGTTCTTCTCATATCGAATGAGTGCGTGAATGACAGCATCCAGGAATTTCACAAACTGCTGCGTGACGCAAAGACGATGCTAGATGACAAGCGGCCTTTAACGGCTGAGGAGCGGAACGCTTTGCGCAAGTCCTACGATGAGAGTGTTGATGCTATCCGAAAGGAGTTGGCCGCCGGGCCCATCGGTAAGTTACTTGGCGGTCTGGAAGTGAGGAAAACGGACTGACAGGACGCTATGTCAGCAGGGGGCCGGGCGTCTTACCGGAGTCTAAAGACGCGCCAACCAGACTAAGCGGCACGTCACCTTGCCCGCAGGCCCATCAGCCTTGGAAACCGTACCGAGGAGGCGCTAGTAGCAACGAGCAATCTGGCTGACCCCCCTAGGATGCACGGAAAAGGAGGTGCTCACTTATGTCCAATAGTGGAACAGATACTGCTAGCTGTATCGGCGTGGTCGGAGGCATGATCGTGGTTGCGTTGGGGCTCATCCTCACTGTATTGGCGATATCGATGATTCCCTGCTTGATAGGTCTATTCGTCTTGCCCATTGCGCTGAGCATCGTGGCTTCGGGTATGGCGATGATTGTGGGGGGCGCGGCCTTGCCCCTCGCTGAACCGACCGCTAAGGGCGCGGGGATAGCATTTGCAGCGATAGCCGATAGTTGGCGCCGCGCCACACCGCAGCAAAGGCGCAATACGGTTATCGGCGGATTGAGCGGCGTAGCACTTACTGGTATCGTCCTATTGATAGTAAATGCGGTGCGGCCCCCGGCTTGGTCTGTACTCGTTGAATGGACCCCAAACCGCAATGCATTGGTCTACGGCAAGTACGCCACAACGCCCTACGAGCCTCAAGTATACTTCGGCATTGCCGTGAGAGTGACAAACAAGGGACGACATGCACTCCCCACCACTCCCCTCGCGGTGAAGCTGCTCGACCCCAATACTGGGAAGACATATGGCGCGGGAACGTCGTCTCAAGAGTACGAAGTGGCAAACCCCTATTCTGACTGCACATTGAATCCGGGCGAAAGTGTGTCCGGTAACATAGTAGTAACTGTACCTAGAGACGAGGTCGTGCCACAGCTTGAACTACTGTATGATCCCTACGGCCCCTCGAGCCCGGCCAACGACGAATGCGATGTTGAAATCAAGGATTTGCGCACTGGCCAGAGCATATTCATAGACAATGTGGAGGAATACAGATCGAGGGTCCGCTATTGGTGACAAGGCGCGTCGAGGCAACCGCCACACTTCTTCAGTCGGTCGCCACCTTTTTCAATTCGCCCGCGATCCTGGCGGGGCAGGGGACGTCTATCTTCTCAGGATCACCCGGGCCGCGCCGGATTGGCACCCCGCCAGCCAGATCACCGAGCCGCCGGAAGTGCCGTACTAGCCGGATAGTCCGCCATGACCTAGTCGCTTGCCAGGTTCCCTAATTCGGCCGCGATGCTGGCGGCGACCCATTCCGCCAAGACCTCATAGCCGTGCTCGGCGAAGTGGACGTCCACCGGCTGCTGCAGCTCGGCCAGGCGCGGCAAGGTCTTGGCATACAGATCGTTGATGGGGATGCCGTTGTCGTCCATAATCTGCTTGGCGACCGCGTTGTAGGCAATCGCGTCCTCATCGCCGCGAAACGGCGACACCTCCCCCGGCGGCACCGGCGTGGTGCTGGCCCAGATCAGCCGCGCGCCCGTCGCCTGCATTTGCTTCACCAGCTCTCGCAGGTTCTGCTCGTATGCCTGGATGGGGACCTGGTGCTTGCCGTCCTCCATCACCACGATGTCGTGCAGGCCGAAGTTGAAATGGATGATATCCCAGGCTCCGTCGGCCAGCCAGACGGCCATGTTCTCCAGGCCCCGGATAGTCGGGCCACCGTTTTCCGGGATGCGCTCGACCTCGGCCTGGCCCTCCAGCAGCTTGCGGGTCGGTTCGGTATAACCCATCGAGATGGAATCGCCGATCAACAGAACTCGCGGTTTCACTTGCTTTCATCCTCAGAACGGAAGTAATTCGCAGCCGGGAAGTTACTACAGACACAAGGTCAGGGACCTCTGGGGGTCCGCACGGCTCGCTTATTGTGATATTCCATGCCGAACAACCCGATTCCTGCCTGCCGCGATGCCCCACGTGGCTGTGCTGTTGTCCGTGTATTTGGCCCGGGTTATTGGTGAGTGAAAGGGGACACTTGGCAAGGTTGGACAGCCAACGACCTCGGGCTGGAATAGTAGTTATGTGGATTCTTGGTCTGTGCCCCGCGCCTCTGTGATGGCGAGCGCTGGGGTGATCACAGTGCTTGGGCCGGATGGCCGTGAGTTTGCAGGCAAACTCCCGTCTGACCCACGGCTGCGCGGTGGGTACCCGGCCCAGCCGTTAGCTACAATAGAAGCCCAAGCTACGCGACAATACTCAGGCAAGGCCAGGGAGCTAGTAAGCGATTCGGATTGTGGGGAGCTATCTGTGGGACCCAAGATCTAGAACATAGCCGGGTGGTGTTGGCGGTAGTGAGCGAACCTGGCCCGCATTTGCTGAGGGGAGGCGGTGCCGGTGGTGCCGAGCTGCTGGATGGTGATGGAGGCGGCCAGGTTGCCGAATAGCCCCGCCTCCGCCGCCGAGGCGCCCGCGCACAGAGCCGGCACGATCCCCGCAGTGGTACTGTCGCCGGCACCCACTATGTCAATCGCCCCCGGGACCCGGCAGCCGGGCAGATGTGTGAACTGCTCGCCGTCGCGTACCGCAATGCCGTTGTGCCCCAGCGTTAGGTAGACGCTGCGGCCGGTGCGCTCGGCCAGCCGGCGGGTGATCGCGGCCGCCTGGTCAGTTGTGATTTGGCTGTCAATATCCAGCCTGGTCGCTCGGGCCGCCTCCGAGGCGTTCGGCTTGACGATCACCTCGGTGAATTGCCCGATATTGGCCCGCGAATCGACCAGCAGCGGCATCTGCGGCCGCTTGGCCCCTAGCTGGCAGATGACTTCCCTGACGCGCGGGCTGATGACCCCCAGGTCCGGCTCGGCGACCTGATCCGCGATGATTATCCCGTCAACCTCGCCCGCGCAGGCGCGGATCCGCTTGACGAGCAGGTCTTCCATGCACTTGCTCAGCGGCCTGCGGTTGCGGATGTCAATCCGGTTCAGCTCCTGCTCCGTACCGTCGGGGCGCTCGAGCATCGGCTTGGTGTAGGTGGGAGTGAAACTGCCGGGGTCTTCCATCAGCCCGATGATGTCCGCGCCCAGTTGCTGCAGTCCCATCCGCAGCTCAAAGCCTTCGCCATCACAGCCGGTGACGCCGATAGCCTTGACCAAGCCGACGCCGAGGGCGCGGAGGTTGGATACCACCGTGCCGGCGGCACCGGGGCTGATGCGCTTGGCGACGACCTGGTGAGCCTCCAGGCCGGTTTCGAGGGAGACTTCGGCCAAGTCGGGATCAATAATCAGATACTTGTCGAGGAAGTAATCCCCGATTACGGCCAGAGCCAGATCGCCGAAGCGGTCGAGCATCTCGGCAAAGCGGTCCGTCGTCAAATTGACCACAGCTTCATCACCCGCCGGTGCAGATTGGGGATGGAGAGGCGGTGGTCGAGCTTGAAGTAGAGGCTCTCGCCACCGTCGGCGACGGTGCGCACCAGGATCGTCTTCCAGGGGCGGTAGTAGTACAGCGGGTTGTGCTTGGTGGGCTGCTGGTGGTAATCCGCGCCCAGGTCGAGCAGATCAAAGTTGGCGGTCATGAAATGGCGAATTTCTCTGCCCTCCTGGTTGGCCACATTCCGCGCCATTGACAGGGCCTTGAGATAGACCTCCGGGCCGGTCACCGCGCTGCCGAAATTGAGGAAGACGCCGCCCTCCAGTTGGGTGATGGTGTGGGCGAAGATGAGAAAATCGCGGTAGGACGCCTCCCCCAGCGCCGCCCCGTCGCAGTTGGGCAGCTCGTGGGTAATGTCAGCACCGATGCCGAGATGCACCGTCGCCGGTATCTTCGTCTCATAGGCGGCGGCCACGACGCTCTGCTCGCTATGCGGGCACTGCTGCTCGGCAATCATCCTGCCGACCGCTTCGCCCAGCCCGATATTATCGCGGCAGGCGGCTTTGGCGGCCTCATTGAGATTGCCGGTCTCGGCCCACAGCCCGAACTGCCCCGCCTGGATATACCTGGCGACGCTCTCGGTGGTTGCGCCGATCAGCGACAGCTCGTAGTCATGGATGATGCAGGCCCCGTTCAGGCCCAGGTGAGTGACGAGGCCCTGGCGGATGAAGTCGGCTACAAAACTCGACAGGCCCTGCTTGATGACATGCGCGCCCATCATCCAGATGACCTGGCGGCCCTGCCGGCGCGCGGCGACGATGCGCTCGGCCAGGGTGTCCAGGTCGGGATTATCCAGCTCCGCAACGGGGGCGGAGAGCTGCATGACCTCGGCGATAGTCATATCATGCTCGCGCTCGGCCAGTGGCAGCACTCGCAGCTTGCTTCGATCGAACTCAGGAAATGGCATGTTCACTCCTCCGCCATCAGGTATCTGACCAGGTCTGTGTGTTCGCGGAACTCCGGCACGATGATGTCGGCACCGGCCTGCACCAGCCGGTTGCGCTTCCACGGATTGATACCCCGGCGCTGGTACTCGTCAGTCGCCGCTCCGACAGCCACGCCGCCGACCTCCTTCACATTCAGAATCTCGACGTAGCCGTCACCGAAGGCCACCAACTCCGGCCCGTGGAGGTCATTTTCGGTGATTATCTGCTCGATGACCATCTTTTTCGAGAAATCCTTGTAGGTGTCCACTGCGCCGTAGATGTAGGGCGCGAAATACTCGGCTACCCCGACCAGCTCGGCCTCGTGGGTGACGTACTCGATGTCGGTGCCGGAGGCGAGGTAGAGCTGTACGCCACGGCCCGCCAGCTCCTGCACCAATTCCAGCGCCCCCGGGATGCGCATCTGCTCCTGGGTGTAGGTGCCATCCTGGACGCCGCGGATGCGGTCCTCGATGCGCTCCCACAGCCGCTGCAGATACTCGCGCTTGTACTCGACCGGCTGCTTGGGTGTGCCGCCGCGCTTGTGTATCTCCTCGGCCAGCCGCATCATCTGGTAGATCGTCTGCTTGCCGGTGAGGGTGACCACGAAGTCCTCGACAAGTGTGTACAGCTCCTGCTCGGTCTCGCCGGTGCCCAGCGCAGCCAGCTTCTCGACCAGCATCGGGATCATGACATCCTGCCAGCCCTGCCGGATCAGCGAGATCGTGCCATCGAAGTCGAACAGGGCGAACTTCATGACCCCGCGCGGGATATCGGGATTGCGGACCTCGATATCCAGCCCCGGCAGCTTGGGTCCGACCTCGTAATCGTGGAACTCGTCTTCTCGGAACTCCGCGTTCTGCAGCCTTCTCACCCCGCAGCGTACTCTTCGTGAGTTGGGCAGCCTCACCCGCCTCACCCTGATGATCAATTTCGCGATTGGGCCGACAGCACCTGCCCCGAACTTGTCGCCGTCTTTTGCAGGACATGCGCCGCTCTCAGCGAAGGTATAGATTGCGAATGGGGTATTTGTACACGAGTGCTGCCTGGAAAAGCTGCGCCGGCGGGCCAGGAACGCGCAGAGCACCTGATACGTCTAATGGCTAGCGGCAGGTCATATCGAGGAGTGACATTACCATGTTTGAGCGGAGAATCGGTTGGTTGCTAGTTATGGCGTTTGCGACCTTGAGCCTGGTCGGCTTCAATGGCTGCGAGGGTGGCAATGGCGACAACAAGGGCAGCGGGATCGCGTTGGGAGACAAGGTAGGGATGAAAGCGGCTGAACAGCTATCTGAGAACGTCTTTACGAAGTTCTATCAGCCCGTCGGCGTCACGGTATCACCACAGGTGCCGGGCTATGAGCTGCCGGTGAAGATCGCGGAGGCGACCAACTACCAGAAGTTCCAGTCGGCAATGACCATCGAGGGGCAGGCCGCAGCGGTACTGCAGCGCAACGGCTTCGTGGTGATGGACTTCGGCTCCTGGGACAAGGTCGCGGGCTTCTACGAGGGCCTCAAGGGCCGGGAGGTGCCGATATTTGTCACCAGTGACAGCCTGCTGCACCTCTATCACATTCAGTTCGACAAGACCCTCAAGGACATCGAGCAGCAGCAGTTCTACGCTCAGCTTATCGAGCTTACCGACCTGATGCAGCGGGCGTCCCAGGATCAATATGACACTCTGGCCGGCGATCTGCACGAAGCTGCGCGCTACAACTGGGCCTACTTCACCGTCGCCCGCAAGCTGCTGGAGCCGGACGCGGCAGTGCCGAAGCCGCTGCGGGAGGATGTCGAGGCTGAACTCGCGCTGATTGAGGCCCATTCCGGCGACAGCCCAAGCCCGCTGTTTGTGTACAAAGAGAACTATTCGCAGTACGTCCCGCGCGGGCATTACACCCGCACCGAAGAGCTCAAGCGCTACTTCAAGGCGATGATGTGGTATGGACGGATCGGCATGTTGCTGGTGGGCAAGGACCTCAACCCCGACGCGCTGCTGGAACAAGAGGTTGCCGACCGCCAGACGCTGCAGGCTGCACTATTGGCGGGCGCGCTGTTTTCGGACAACCAGCAGCTCACCCGGGCCCGGCAGATCTGGCAGCGCATCTATGAGGTGACGGCCTTCTACGTGGGCCTGGCCGATGATCTAACTCCGACGCAGTACTCGCAGGCGCTGGAGCAGGTGCTGGGCACCAGCCTGCAGTGGCAGGCGCTGACCGCAGCCGGCACTCTCGACAAGCTGCGGGAGCAGTTGGCGAGCTGCGGCGCACCCCGCATCTACGGCGGCACCGGCGCTCTGGAGGTGGCTCCGCCGTTCAGCCCGGAGCAGTTGCAGGAGGCACTGGGACTTACCGCCGGGCTGCGCTTCATGGGCCAGCGCTTTGTGCCCGATTCGTACATGATGGGTAAGCTGGTGATGCCCAGTGTCGGCGGCTTCACCGGCAGCGGCGAGCCGTTCACGCTGGTACAAAGCGCCGCCGGACCGATCCGCGGCTTTCCCAGAGGCCTGGACGTGCTCAGCGTGCTGGGCTCGGCGCGGGCCGCGGAAATACTGCAAGTCAGCGGCGATACCGCCTACAAGAAGTATGATGAGGTGCTCGGCGAGCTGCAGGAGGAGTTCTCGCAGATGGGACCGGTGGCCTGGCACAAGAACCTCTACTGGTCCTGGCTGGATAGTCTGAGAGCCCTGCTGGAGCCGACCGCTGGTGAGGGCTGGCCGACCTTTATGACCACCCAGGCCTGGCAGGACAAGAGCCTCAATACTGCCCTGGCCTCGTGGGCGCAACTGCGGCACGACACGATCCTCTATGCCAAGCAGAGCCAGACGATGGTGGCGACTGCGGCACCGCCGATGCAGCAGGAGCCGGTGGTCGGCTACGTGGAGCCGGTGCCTGACTTCTACGCCCGCCTGCTCAGCCTCACCCGCATGACCAAAGACGGTCTCGCGGCGCTGGAGGTGCTCGATGAGGAGGCCGCCCAACGCCTCGACAGCCTGGCCGGGATCCTGCAGCGGCTGCTCGATATATCGCAGCAAGAGCTGGCCAATCAGGCGCTGACGGAAGAAGACTACAAGTTCATCGAGGACTTCGGCGAGCGGCTCGAGTATGTGGTCAGCGGTGTCGAGGACCAGGGCCTGGAGACGACGATAATCGCCGACGTGCACACCGACGGCAACACCCAACAGGCGCTGGAGGAGGGGACCGGCTACCTGCGGGTGATAGTAGTGGCCTACAAGCTCCCGCAGGGCAACCTCGTTTTGGGCGCCGGGCCGGTGCTGTCATACTACGAGTTCAAGCACCCGATGTCCGACCGCCTCACCGACGAGGCCTGGAAGGCGTTGCTGCAATCCGGCAACGCCCCCGCCACCCCGGAGTGGATTGCAAGCTTCTACGTCGGGGAATAAGCGCCAAGGCCACGCGAGCTAGGTGTGGCCCGGCGAGTGACATGAAGCATGAGTAGTTGAGCGGCGAGCGGCGCGGCGCATCAGGCTGCGCCTTTTGCCGTCATTTTCTTGACTTGCCCCCGTTGCTTGGCTTATACTACTTACCTCCATAATCTTGATGGAACTGAAGCGTGTACCTTGTCAAGGCACAGGGTAGTTGTATGCTACTTGCATATTGTGGTTGCGCGCAACGGCCGGGAGTGTGAGGTTGGCACGGAGCAGGCCGGGAGTTGATGCGCGATCCGGGTTGGGAGCCCTTATTTGCGCCATGTTGTGCTGTAGCGGTGGTTGGGTGCTATCTTAAACTTCACTATGAAGGAGGTAGCGGATGGCAGAACTTGGCGACCGGCGGCTGGTTGCCTTCGAGGCAATGCCTGACGAGCAGGTCGTCCTACATGCGAAGCAAGGCTCGAAGTCTGCCACACAGCACTTATTAAGCAAATATCGCGCCTTAGTCGAGGGCAAGGCAAAATCATATTTCCTGATCGGGGCAGAGCACGAAGATGTGGTCCAGGAGGGCATGATCGGCCTGTTCAAGGCGATCCGTGACTTCTCGGAGGAGAACCTCTCTGCCTTCAAATCGTTTGCGGAGTTGTGCATAACCCGCCAGATTATTACTGCCATAAAAACGGCGACGCGCCAGAAGCATTCCCCCCTGAACTGTTCCATATCCATGGACATGCCGCTGGATGACAACGAAGGGGAGGCTACGGTAAGAGACACGATCACAGTATCGGCGGCGGACGATCCGCATCGGGTTATCAGAGGCAGGCAGTTCTGCAAACAGATCCGGGACCACATTCAGCATGATTTGTCGCGACTGGAAGCGGACGCTCTGCTGTTGTATATCAATGGCAAGTCCTACCAGCAGATTGCGCGTCAGCTAGGCTGCAATGTCAAGCAGATAGACAATGCTCTGCAGCGCGCCAAGAAGAAGATGGGGCGCAATCTGCAGGCGGGCTCTGCCTCGGACAACTAGGCGGGATTGAGAGCCGACGTAGCTCAGTTGGTAGAGCAGGGCACTTGTAATGCCCAGGTCGTCC
>CAYMIN010000050.1:0-10652 GCA_964390495.1 uncultured Armatimonadia bacterium | reverse complement strand
CAGCTACAACACTACTGCCAAACCCAAAGTGTAAGCTATGTTTGACAACGGTACACACAGTAGCAAGGTAGAGCTAGCTTGCCCACCTATTAGAGCGTTACCCAGCCGGCTTCCTGGCAGGATTGCTCGACCGCCGCCAGCACCTTCTGAATCTTCACCCCATCCTCAAAGTTGGGATGTGGCGCTTGGCCTTTATCAATGCCCTCCAGCAAGTCGTAAATGGTGTTGATGAAGGTGTGCTCGTAGCCGATATTGTGGCCGCCGGGCCAATAGCGCGGCCCGCCACCGGGCAAGCCCTGGAAGGGATGGCAGTCGGCATTAGCGATGATGGTGGTAAAGCCGGCCTCCTCGCACGCGTCCTGGGCATTATAGTAGCCCAGCTCGTTCATGCGCTCGAGGTTGAAGCGGATACTGCCCTTTGAGCCGTTGATCTCGAAGCAGTTGTAGTTCTTGTGGCCCGCCGCGAAGCGCGTCGCCTCGAACGTGCCCAGGGCTCCGTTGGCAAACTGGGCCAGGGCGACGGTGGCGTCATCCACCGTGACCTCGCCCATCTCCTCAGAACCCGCGCCGCCCAGGCCGGAATCGGTCCTCTCCAGCTTAGGCCGCTGCTTGACGAAGGTGCGCCAGGAGCCGCAGACATACTCGATGTCGCCGACCAGCCACAGCGCCAGGTCAATGCTGTGGGCCATCAGGTCGCCCAGAGCGCCCGAGCCGGCAATCTCCTTCTGACAGCGCCAGAACAACGGGGCCGAGGGGTCCATCAGCCAGTCCTGCAGGTAAGTGGCGCGCCAGTGGTAGATCTCCCCAAGGAGGCCGGCCTCGATCATCTGCTTGGCCAGCCACACCGCCGGGATGCGGCGGTAGTTGTGGCACAGCATGTGCACCACCCCGGCCTCCTGGACTGCCTTGAGGGCGGCCTCGGTCTCGGCCACGTTCATCCCTAGGGGCTTCTCGCAGATGATGTGCTTGCTGGCCTGTGCGGCCTTAATCGCCATCGCGACATGCATGTTGTTGGGAGTGTTGATGTCAATCAGGCCGATGTCATCGCGGGCCAGCAGTTCGTCGAAGTCATAGACGGCCTCTTCCCAGCCGAACTGCTGGGCGGCAGCGTCAACGGCCTCCTTGGTGCGCCCGCAGATGGCCTTGAGCACCGGCTTGAGCGGGACCTCCGGATAGAAGAAGGCAACCTGCCGGTAGGCATTGCTGTGCGCCCGGCCCATGAAGCTGTAGCCAACCATACCTACGCCGATCTCTTGCATAGCTCTATTCCTCCCTTGGCGAACACATATTGGGCGGCTTGAAGTCGTATATGGATTTGCCAGCGCAACTAGGTATTCGCCATGGATTGGTGTAACCCTTTTTCTTGCGCGGCGAGAAAAAAAGTCGCCCGCTGCCAGATGCGACGACATGGCTGTCGGCTTGGAAGCGTAGCAGAGAGCCGGCTAGTGGCCAACAGCCACGAGAAAGCCCGCCTACGCAGGCGGGCCGTGATGGATTCGCTCTGGCTGATTCGAGTGGCTAGTTCGTCTCTGCAGCAGCTCCTTTTTCGGAAGGAGCAGGCCTGTGGAAGGCGAGATAGCCGGGGAGGATTTCGGAGGTACCCAGACGGCCGGCACTGTTGGATAGCGTCATCATCCTACCGCTCTGCAGTACGGCAATACCGACATGCTGATTGCGGCGCGGGCCATAAGTGAACGGCCAGACGAGAATATCGCCGGGGCGGCAGAGGCCGTCCTCGCGCAGCTGGTAGCCCTTGCGCGGCAGACCGTTGGCCCAGTCGGCGGCATCGCCCAGACCCCAGCCGAAAGCCTCTGCCATGGTGCGGGCACAGCGATTCTTCACATGGCTCACCCGGCCGGTGGCCATCTTCTCAACCGCACCGCGAATCTCACCCTCAGCCGGATAGGTGAGCACCAGCTTATTGGCAAAGATGGTAGTGGTCATGCCCTCGGTGAAGCTCTGGCGCCACTCCGCGAGCTTCTTGAGGCGCTGCTTAGCGGCGGGTGAAGCGGCAGCGGCCTGCTTGGGATCAGGCTGCAACTGGGCGATGTGCATATAGCCGACATACTCGCCGGCGATAGGGCGCTCGGTTGTAGCCAGGGCCGGTCCGGCCTCGGGCGGGACGATTGGTAGCATCGCATAGACGCTGCAGTCACCGGTGTAAAGCTCCGGGACCGTCTCGGTGGCCGGCTGCAACGGGCCCGCCTCCTGGTCAACCTCAAGCGGCGCCGCACCGGCCAGCCACTGCAAAGTGGCATAGGCGTCGGAGCCGTAGTAGCCGGCAGTGCAGACCACGTAGATCTCGGCGCGCAGGGCCAGACCATCCTCGGTGGGAGTGAGGCTGTTGATCCAGCCCTCGAAGCGAGCGGAGGGGTAATCATCAAAGGCGATCAGCACAGGGCTGCCCTGGCGGTACTCGCCCAAGTAATCCGGTGACAGATCGGCATAGACGCGGGCCCACTGGGTGTTGGCAACCTTGAGCAGGGCCTGGTTGGCGGCGACCTCTTCGCCCTCAGGCACCAATTGCTCCAGCACGACGCCGCCGGTTGGGGCCTTGACAGTCTGCCAGCGCGGCTCGCCGAGGCGGGTGAGAGCCTGCGGTATCGGTGGCAGGACCGCCGGTCGCCGCTGGGCCTCGCGGCTGACGCCGCTGAGGCGATCAATGCTTTGAAGCAGGTCTGCTGCTCGCGACTCGTTGGCCGGTGTACGGTCGTGGACGGTGGGGTCAGGAAAGCGCGGCTGATTGCTGGGCTTGGCTGCCACCGCTTTCTGTGGTGTCGGCTGCGGCTTGGCGGTCGCCTGGCGGGCCGACTTAGGAAGCGCTTTGCGTGCAGGAGCAGCGGGCTTGGGTGCGGAATGGAGAGCCTGGAGGCGCTTCTGCAGTTCATCGGCTCGCTTACGGGATGAGAGCAGTGTGCTCTGGAGTTCCTTGCTGCTGGCCTGCAACTTCGTGTGTGCGGCCTCAAGCTGTTCGTACTTGTGGCGGGCCGGCTTAATAGCATTGGCCGCCAACATGCCGCGCTCATAGAGGCTCTCTCGCGCCGCTAAGTCCTGGCCGGCTTGCTGCAGCTCGGCCTCAGTGGCGGCGATCTCTTGGTCGAGGACGACTTTCTGGGCCTGGAGCTTAGTCAGTTCAGCTTCGGCGGCGCTAAGCTGGGCAGCCAGATCGGCAGCCCGCTGTTGACCGGCCTCGACACCGAACCAGACCTGCAAGTCGGCGTCAGCGGATGGTGTCCGGCGTTCGAGGCTCAGGCCGGAAGCGGAGGGCTCGCGGCTGAGGTCGCCCTGATGCTCAGGTGCAACCGGCTCCGGAGTAGGCGCAGGTGCGGGCAGAACGCTGGTCAGGGACCGGGAGCTTGTGGGCGCAGGGAAATTGCGGGCAGCCGTAGGCCCCAAGATCGTGAAAGGCCGATCCAGATAGTGCCGCGCCGTGGCCTCGGCCTTGCGCAAATCGGGCAGGATGCCGATGTCGTAAAGCCTGATTAGAGGGAAGCCAGCGGCGAAAAAGCCTCGCGACGGATAGGTGTATTCCACCACCGCAGCCTCCGGAGCCTGGAGGCAGTAGATGGAACCCAAGGCGCCGCGCTGCTGCAGATAGTCGCGAGGATCAACGGTGCCGCTGCCGACAATCAGCCGGCCCCGAGGCACCAGCATCAGATCCTGCGGCTGTGGCTGTGAGGGGGCATCGGCAGCGATGTCACGTGCCGGTTTGACCGCCACATGCTTAGCGCCCCACTGCGCCGGCAGGTCAAGCTGCACCGGCATGGCCGAGGTCGCCGCGACACCGAGCAATAGGCAGCAAATCGCCCCAACTGCGAGACACAACCTCATGTCCGTCGCCGCCGCGATCATCAGCGTCCTGGTTTGCTGTGAGGTAGCTGTGTTCATGCGTCAATCAGTTAGACCATTATAGCGCAAAAAAGGTTCGATTGCCAGCGCCGAGGACAAATTGCAGACAACAAGCTGCTGAATTGCAGGCAGGGGCGGCGCGAACTAGAACCGACCGTCGGCGGTGCGACGGTCCTGGCTCTTTTCGAGCCAGCCGGTGCGCGCGTTCTCGCGGGCATCGAAGTTGGGCACATAAGGCTTGATGTCGAGCAGCGGGCTGCCATCAAGCATGTCCACCTCGGCTACCGTAAGGAAATTACCCTCGCACTTGACGAGGCGTACCACCGACATGCCCAATTGGTTGGGACGTCTGGGAGCACGACAGGCAAAAACGCCGCGAGGAATGTGATCGCGATAGGGCCGGCAGTGAAGCTCATAGCCATCGGATTCATGGAAGAGATAGAAGAGATAGATGTGACTGAAGCCTTCGAGGTCTTTGAGGCCGTCAGCGTACTGCGGATAGACCTCGACGGTGGCCTGGGCCTGCGGGGCGAACGCGCCCTGGATGGGTGTGCCCTGTTTGGAGGCGAAGGGGGTATGGATGATGCCGATAGTGCAGAACTCGACGCTTTCGTCTGCCATGTAACCGTCCTCGCTTTGGAGAGTCTGTAAAGCTACATTGCCGGAGCAGCAGGAGATGTGGACTTTGCCGTGTGTTTGTGATAATCTTGGTGGTGGCAAAGTCATTCTACCACAATGTGCCGGAGTGGCGGAACTGGCAGACGCATGGGACTTAAAATCCCAAGGGCTTCGGCCCGTCCCGGTTCGAGTCCGGGCTCCGGCACCACTCCAGCGTAGAGCGCCGGCGAGCTGTGGGGTATGAGCACGCTATGGCATTAGATCAAGCCCTCCCGAAGGCAGGAGGGCTTTGTTTGTTGGAGCAGTTCCCCGCAAGCGCGCGGACGCAGCGGTCAGCCTGGTAAACTAGGCAGGCTCCGTCGGCTCCGCGCCTTCAGTTGCAGTGTCGAGATGCAAGGGAAGCAGCACGCGGAAGGTGCTGCCCTCGCCGACAGTGCTTTCGACAGTGATGGTGCCGCCGTGAAGCTGGACGATGGTGCGGCAAAGGTGAAGTCCGAGGCCCATACCGCGCTCAACGACCGGCACCTCGGCGGCCTCGTCGGCCTGGGCGAATTTCTGGAAGACGGCCTCGATCTGATCAGGCGGAATACCCCGGCCGGTGTCGCTGACCGCGATCTCGATATTGTCGTCTTGCCGGCGTGCTGTGAGTTTGACCTGGCCGCCTGCGGGCGTGTACTTGAGGGCGTTCTCGCATAGGTTGGCGAAGAGCTGTTCGAGAAGGTCCATATCCGCAGCCAGCTCCGGCAGATCGGGCTGACAGTCGCTGAGCAGTGCAATGTCGCGGGAGCGGGCGGTCACGGCAAACAGATCAGCAACATTACTGATTAGGTCCTCAACGCGCAGGGGATTGCGCTCCAGTTGATAGGTTCCCCGCTCGATGGCGGAAAGGTCCATCAACTTGCCTACCAGGTTGAGGAGCCGCTCGGTTTGCCTCTCGATCGTCCCGGTAACGTGCTGGCGCTGCTCATCGTCCATCTCATTGGTGAGAGTTGAGAGAACGTTAGACACCGCCCGGAGGGTAGCCAGTGGCGAGCGGATTTCGTGAGACAGAACGGCAATGCCATCCTCGGTCATGCGGGCGACTGCCTTGATGTCGGTTACATCCTGGCACACCACTACCCATCCCAAGGGTCGGCGAGGGCTGCCGCCCAAGGGGATGGTGATGAGGCGTAGGTCAATGGGTTCGGGCAGCTCCACGGTGACGTCGCGAGTGACCGGCGCACCTACCGGGGCACGGGTACCGACGTCGTACACAATGTGCAGAAATGTCTGGTAACTGGGCTCCTGGGGGATATCGGCGATTCTCATCCCGACTACGACATCGCTGGGCAAGCCGGAGACCTTCTCGATTTGAGGATTAGCCAGGACGATAGTCTGTTCGTTATTGACCAGGAGCACGCCTTCGGTGAGGTTGCGGACGACACTGTCATTGGCGCGCCGCTCTCGTTCCAGGATCATGGACAGTCCATAGGCCAGCCACGCCACCGCCAGGACACCGATGAGGCGTCCTGAAAGCTGCCACATCAGCGCTAGGCCCTCCATCGTGACGATGGCAAAGCCGACATGCGCCAAGGCGACGATGGCTGTAGTCGCCAGGAAAGCAACCGGCAAGTTGCCCAAGAAGACGGCGCTGAACAAAATCGCCAACAGCAGCAGACTCTCGAAAGGGCTGTAGAAGCCGCCGGTGCCGTAGATGAGCAGACATAGCCACGCTACGTCGGCCAGCATCAGTGCGGTACCCAGCAGCGGCAGGCGGCCCTTGGCCCAGGCCTTCTCCCAATCGAGGAAGAACAGCGTCCAAATCGCCAGCAATGCAGCAAGCGCGACCGAGCAGTAGGTCACCCCCGGATTACTCAGCAGTTTTTCAGGTGCGGCGAACACCAGCGCCAGGACAAAGAAGGTGAGCGCTGTACGAACCCCATCAACCCGCTTGATGAGGCCCGCCTCCACTATCCGCTCGGTTCTGTCCAAAGGCTGCGCCGCACGGCCGGTCAACTCGTCGCTGCGTGTAACCACGTGCCATCATCTCCGCCCAAGTAACGCATCGTAACGCATCCGCGGAAGATCAAATCCATGCTTGGGGACAGGTGCGTTGCGTCGGGCTTGCCAATAAGCGGCCATACTCGTTACGCCAATTCGTCAGCCGACGGGGAGATTCCTCCGAGACGCAGTAGTTACGGCAAGCTTTTAGGCCTCAAGGCACCTGCAGACGTCGGGGGCAACAGCCTACACTCGTCGGCGTCGCCGTGCAGACAGCCAGAAACCCAGAGCCGCGGCCATCAAGACCGCAGCGGCGGCCGTCAAGCCGAGGCCGATGTCATAATCCCACGGCTCGAAGCTGAGCCTAACCTGGTGCTGGCCCGATGGCACGGGCAGGCACATGAGCAGTCCCCCCGGATGCGCGGGCTGAATGGGGACAGGCCTGCTGTCCAGATATGCCAGCCACCCCGGGTAAGCGCTCTGCATGATGAAGAGTGTAGCTTGGCGGGGTGTGGTGAAATCGAGCAAGAACTCCCCCGGACCGGCGCTGCGACACGCCACCGGTTGCAGCCTATATGGCCCGCCGACCGGCGCAGGTCGGGAGAAGCCGCCCGGGCCCGGCAGCGTGTCCTGGCACAGGAAAAACGAGCCGATACAGCCGGGATTCTCATAGAGATAAGGTCGCGAGGCATCGGGCTGCACCCAGGGCAAACCAAGCGGCTGCGCTGGCATGGTGATCCACTTGATGCCTAGGCGGGTGCAAAAGTCGGCGAGTTGAGCAGGTCGGCCCGTCCTGCGGCGCAGTTGTATCTCCGTGTGCATGGCAGCCGCCGGCAAGATCGCGTCACCGACCAAAGCGCTGGGCACGCCATAAGCCGCGCAGGTATTGGCCGCCAAGCGGTCGCGCCAGTCGCGCGGCTGAGTGGACGCGGCCTCAAGCGGCGGGTAAGTCGGGCTGGCCGGCTCCAAACAGGCGACCTTCTCGCCGGCATGCATGGTACGGCTCAGGCACAAGCGGGCGGCTGCCGGGGGATCGGTCCAAAACTGCATTGGCACGGTGGGATTGAGCCTCAGCCAGAGCAGGCTCAACTGGCCCGCAGTGCACAAGACAGCGACCCAGGCGGCCATCCTGGCACGATGCGCGCGTGGCCGGCCGGCGGTAAGGGCTGCAGCGATCAGCAGCAGCGTCAACCAGGCGAGAGAGCGTTCCCAGACCCATGTGGTCAGATGAGAGCCGAGCAGATAGGGCACCAGGCCAATCAACACCGCCAGGGCGGCTATCGGTGGGAGGACCCGAGAGCGCGTGCAGCCTATTGCGTTGGTCGCTATCAGGAATTGCAGATAGTCAGCAGCTAGCAGCGCGAGGCCGAGCGCCACCAAGAGCAGGTTCCGGGCCGGGACGCGGAACAAGGCAAACGGTGGGAGATGCGCCAGGAGCCGATACAACGGCGTGTTCGACCCCAGCATCAGCAAAGTACCGACGACGATCAGGACCACCGCATAGCGCATGCGCAGATTCCATCGCCGCGGCGTCAGGAGACTGAGTATAGCGAACAGGACTGCTGCGATGCCGACATAGCCGAGACTTTCCCAATATGCGCTGCCCATCTCCGCCTTGAGCGCGGCCGCCGGCAGGAGCAAGCGCGAGAAATCGGCCCACTGGAAGCTCCCCGAGGTGACAAAGGCATAATGGCCGGCAGGTTCGGGACGCGGAAACGCCCTGGCATAGTAGTACAAGGGCAGGACCTGGACGGCGGCCAGCATAATCCCGCCGGTCATGACCAGAGCCGCTCTGCCGAAAAGCGGGCCGATGCCGCAGAGGTCCGGCCCCTTCGTGCGCCAGGCGACTAGGGCATAGAGTATAACCATCAACAGACTGAGCCAGACGTACTGAGGCTGGCCGCCGAGCAGGCTGAGGCCGAGGCTAGCCGCCCCTGCCAGCGCCCAGAGCCAAGGCCGGTCGCGCCGCAGCCATTGAGTAGCCGCCCACAGCATTGCCAGGGCATGGCTGAGGCCCATGACGATATTAAGGTGGATCTGATGCGCGGCCATGACGCCTCCGCCGCCGACAGCCAACGCCATCAATAGCGATGGCAACCTCCCCAGCCCCAGCCCCAGACCCAGTAAGTACACCCAGAAACACGCGGCGAAGGTATGCAGGATCAAGCTGGCGCGGTATGCGACGGACCAATCGAGCAGCCGGTAGAGAATCAGATTGGGGGGATAGAGCATTGCTGACTGGCCGCTGGCGTGCTGGTAGTAGCCGCTGCCGAGGTCGTTGTTCCAGAGGGACAGGCGGCCCCGCTTGAGCCACTCGCCATAGTAGCGCATCTGCGGGATAGTCTCGCGGCCGGCATCGTCCTGGTAAGGCATGCGGCCCACGAGGAATTGGAAATTGACCCCGACGCAGTAGACCAGCAGCAAACCTACCGCGAGTAGGTGCAGACGCCAACCAACTTCCGGCCGCTGTGGAGGAATTGACATGGGTAATCTCGAAATTCAACAGCAACACAGGCTGGACCTGCCTACAGCGTCTGACACCTTGCGGAGGTGACAGTGTGACACGCGATGATGCAATGCAACTGCTTAGGGAGTACACGCAGAATCCCAACTTGATCAAGCATGCGCTGGCCGTGGAAGCCGCGATGCGGGCCTATGCGCGGCGGTTCGGCGAGGACGAGGAGACCTGGGGAATGGTCGGGCTGCTGCACGACTTTGACTACGAGCGCTACCCCGACCTGGCCGACCATCCCTTCAGAGGCGTCGAGATTCTGCGGGAGCGCGGCTGGCCGGAAGCGATCATCGGCGGCGTGCTGGCCCATGCTGAACACACCGGTGAACCGCGCGATACGCTGATGAAAAAGGCGATTTTCGCGGTTGACGAACTCACCGGTCTGGTGGTGGCCACGGCTCTGGTGCGACCGGACAAGAAGCTCGCCAGCGTCAAGGTCAAATCGGTGACAAAGAAGATGAAGGATAAGTCGTTTGCGGCGTCGGTGAAGCGGGATGACATTATCAAGGGCGCGCAGGAGTTGGGGATTGAGCTGGCAGAGCACATCGGCGTGGTGCTGGAAGCAATGCAGGGCATCGCCGATGATTTGGGGCTGTAGTCCATGCGCCCGCAGCGGCTTTTTGACGCGCCCAGAGACAATCCCGACCGCCTGCTGATAGAGGCGAGCCGGGTTGCGGCTCCGCACCGCAGCCGGGGGCTGTGCGGGCTGGCCGTATGCTTGCAGTCGGCTCTGGAGGCGGCCTCGCTGTCGCTGTCCTACGCCGAGTTGATGGGCCTGCTGAATGCCGCTTTCTTGCTGCGAGTTGACGAGCAGTTCGCGGTGGCCCAGACCGTGGAGAGCCGCTGGCAGCGATTGGACTGGGTGCTGGCCGAGCTGGGCTTCAGTGACGGGCGCGTGCTTGAGCAGATGCCGCAGCCGGAGCTAATCGCCCAGGAACTGGCAGCCGGTCGCCCCCTACCGGCCCTGGCCTGGAGCGCAGGGGGTGCCGATTGGGCGCTGATCTGCGGGCAAGCTGCCGAAGGGCAGAACTGGTGGGGATATCCCTTTTCCACCAATCCGCTGCTGGTGGAGGCTGAGGCCGGTTGTCGGGTCCTGGTGCCGGTCGGCCCCAAAACCGGCGATACCGATATTACGGCGGCCCGCGATGCGGCGCTGGCCGCAGCGGGGACATTGCGGCTGTCCGCAGGAGACCCGGTCAGGGCCTACGCGCAATGGGCCGAACTGATGCGCCGCCAAGAGCCGTTCGACGATGGCCCGGGCGGCGATGAGGTCATCATGCGCCATGAATGGCTCACCGAGGTACTGCTGGATGCGCGATACGCTGCTGTGGATTTCCTCCGTGGCATTGCAGATAGCTCCCACGAGTTTTGGGAGGAGGAACTCACCCGCGCGGCTGATCTCTACGACGAGGTGATCGGCGTTCTGGAGTCGCGCCAGCCGGCCCTGTTCGAGCCGATTGCGATGGAGGTGCTGCGGGATCCGCAGATACGCTATGAATGGGCGGAACTGCTGCAGGAGGCGGCGGAGCTGGAAGCCGAGGCACTGGATGCAATCAGGCGGATTGGCGCAGGTACCTAGTCGTGAGACCGGCGTGGCATGATTGAGCGGAGCTTTCGGAACATGCTGAGAACGTTAGCCTAGAAGCCTGGCCGAAAAGTAGGTGCAATTGGGAACCTTTTTTGTGCCAAAGGA
>CAYMIN010000049.1:0-11463 GCA_964390495.1 uncultured Armatimonadia bacterium | reverse complement strand
ACGACAACGGCACAACCACTGCTCAACTGTAACCCATGTATGGTACTAGCTCACTACCTTGCTACTGTGAGTATTGACACTCGATTGACGTTTAGGGAGGACAGCGAAATGAAGATTGGTGCACTAACCGCAGCATGGAGCGCACAGCCGTTGGAAGAGGTCCTGGATTTCTTCGCCGAGTGCGGCCTCGAAGCCGTCGAGATCGGCACCGGTAACTACCCGGGCAACGCCCACTGCAATCCCGCCGAGCTTAACTCATCAAAGCGCAAGCGCGAGGCTTTCCTCAAGGCGATCAAGAGCCGTGGGCTGACCATCTCGGCCTTGAGCTGCCACGGCAACCCTCTGCATCCCAATAAGAAAATCGCCGCAGCTAGTCACGAGGTCTGGCGCGAAACGGTCAAGCTGGCCGAGAACATCGGTGTCAGCGAGATCAACAACTTCTCCGGCTTACCGGGGGGCTGCGCGACTGACAAGACGCCCAACTGGGTGGTCGCGCCCTGGCCCGAGGACCATCTGGAGGCTCTCGAGTACCAGTGGGAGGTTGCCATTAAGTACTGGGCCGCCGAGAACAAGTTCATTGACAAGAAGGGCATCAACGTCTGCTTCGAGATGCACCCCAACTTCCTGGTCTATAACCCCGAGACCCTGATCAAGCTGCGCAAGGCCTGCGGGAATCGCATCTGCTGCAACTTCGATCCCAGCCATTTGTGGTGGCAGGGCATCGAGCCGACAGCGGCCATTCGCTGGCTTCAGAGCCATGGCAAGGTCATCAGGCACTTCCATGCCAAGGATGTGCGGGTCTATGACTGGAACGCCAAGGTCAATGGCGTGCTCGACACCAAGCACTACGGCGATGAGGTCAATCGCTCGTGGATCTTCCGCACGATCGGCTACGGTCACGGCGCCGAGGTCTGGAATGACCTCATCAGCACGCTGCGCATGACCGGCTATGACGGGACGCTTTCCATCGAGCACGAGGACAGCCTGATGACTGCCAACGAGGGCTTCCTGAAGGCGATTGCGCTGCTCAAGGACTGCTACATCAAAGCCAAGCCCGGCGCAATGACCTGGGCCTGAAACGCTTGGGGCATCCGCGCTGACAGCATGCAACTGCGGCAGGAATCACAACAGGCCGACCTCAGGATCGGCCTGTTGTGCATTGTATCATTCTGTCAGCGGGGTTATGGCGGCTGCTAGTGCGAATCATTTACGACCGCGTGGGTCGGGCTTTCTAGCCCGACGCCTTTGCCACTAGGTTGGCGACCAGGCTGCGGCTAGGCAAGCTGACCTCAGTAGTTCTCCGCCCACAGCTCGTAATAGGCCTGGGGGTGCTTGCAGGCCGGACACACCACCGGTGCTTCGGTGCCCTCGTGGACGTAGCCGCAGTTGCGGCATTTCCATCTGATCGGCTCGTCCCGCTTGAAGACCTCGCCCTTGGCGACGCGGTCGGCCAGGATATTGTAGCGCCGCTCGTGATGCTCCTCGACCTCGGCGATCTCGGTCCACGACGCGGCAATCTCGTCGAAGCCTTCCTGCTTGGCCACTTGTGCGAAATCGGGGTAGAGCGTCCCCCATTCCAGCTTCTCACCGGCGGCCGCGGCCCGCAGGTTCGCCAGGGTATCGCCGATCACGCCTGCCGGGTATTCCGCCGTGATCGCCACATCTCCGCCCTCCAGGTACTTAAAGAACACCTTGGCGTGCTCTTTCTCATTATCGGCGGTCTCGATGAAGATCCCGCTGATCTGCTCGTAGCCTTCCTGACGAGCGACCGAGGCGAAGTAGGTGTAACGGTTGCGGGCTTGCGATTCGCCGGCAAAGGCCGCCAGCAGGTTCTTTTCCGTCTCAGAGCCCTTGAGACTAGCCATAGCTCGTCCTCCTTATGCAGGTTTTTGCATCTACGATTTCATCAAAATTCGCCACTATCCAGGCTGATTCCTACCGATGCCGGCTAGCTGTCGCGCCGATGTTCCGGTGGCTGGCCGGAACCACGGGCGGCAACTGTCGCATGGTAGAGGCCGAATGCCGCGACGATGACGAACACCGTCGCCGCCAGCTCCGGCCGCAAACCCAGGCGGTATGATGGGAAAGCCATCAGCCAGCCGATGATTATATAACTCAGAAGTATCCGTAGAAACGGATTCACGCTATCTCCCCGACTGCCTTTCTGACGTGTCATGAGCATACTGCAGCATTACAAGTAGCGCCCCGGCAAGCCCAAAGGCGCAAGCGATTGCACCCAGTTAGGCACGCTCCCGGCGATGCGTCGTCCATAACGCGCCAGACTGAGTGCTTCGCCGCTGGCTATGCTGCAACCTTCTTGTGGGCGGATGGCGGCCCACGCAGGATTTGGCCGGCTGCACGGCGCATATATCTGTAAACGGATCTATAATGAGGTTACACCTATGCAAAACACGATGAGAATAGCTCGCCTGCTTCTACCACTGATTCTGCTACTGGGACTGATGAGCATGAGCGCCCATGCCCAGACCAACATGACGGGCCGCCTGGAGCACCCCTGTGTGCTGGTCAACGCGGAGATGCTGCCCCAATTGCGGGCCGCAGCCGCCGACGCCGAGCTTAACCGGTTCGGCTTCAGCACCGCTGAAATCTGGCAGGGCTTGCTGGCGCGGGCCGACGAGTTCCTGGCCGCGCCGCCTTACCATTACCACGTTGACATGCCCCAGGGCGGCGGCAAGCCACCGATCCCCTGGGAGTATACTCTCAGCGACGCAACTCCGCCGCCTCATGATGAGCTGCCCGCCTATCCACCGTGGACGGCGATGACTCAGGAGCAGCGCGGCGACGCTATCACGGTGCGCATCAAGGCTCTGGCTGCGGCCTACCTGATTACCGGCGAGATCAAGTATGCCGAGCGCGCCAAGACCATCGTCATGCACCTGACCCACTGGGACTGCTGGAGCGACCCCAGCTATGGACGCGGCACCATCAAGGCCTGCCTCGACACCGGCCACCTCACCAAGTGCGTCGGCCTCTTCTACGACTGGTGCTATGACATGCTCAGTGAACAGGAGCGGGCCATGATCCGCGACGCCATCGTTGCGAAGGGCATCAAGATGATTGTGGCTGATGTCGGCCGCTATCCTCCCGAGACCAACGGCTACGCCGTTCTCACCGCCGGCCTGGCTTGCGCGGCGCTGGCGATCCGCCCTGAGGACCCTAATGGCGGTGAATATCTGGCCAAGGCAATCGAGTTCACCAAGACTTCCTTCGACCTTTGCGGCAAGGACGGCGGCCTCTTCGAGGGGCCGGGCTATGGCACCTACTTGCTCGACAACTTCGCCCACGTACTGGATGCCGTGACTACCGCCGAGGTCGAGACCGATCTCTTCCAGCACCCCTTCTTGGCAACCATGCCCATATACACGATCTCGCACATGACGCCGGATGGTCACGTCATGCCCTGCTTCTCCGATGGTAGTCCCACCGCCGGCTATCCTGAGACCATGTCCATTCTTACCAATCGTGGCTCGACCGAGGCCGCCTGGTACTTGCAGCAGATTGACGCCATCGAGCCCGCAACTTTGCATCAGTGCCTGCGCTTCAATCCTGATAACATCAACCCGGTCCAGCCCACCTTCAACCCCTCGCGCCCCTTTGTGGACATCGGCTATGCGATTCTCCGCGACGGCTATAAGCCCCACACTCCCTACCTGGCGTTCAAGTCGGGGCCGTTCGACAATCCCATCGGCCATAACCATTATGATCACAACTCCTTCGTCATCAGCTACCTGGGCGAGTGGATTATCACCGACCGGGGCTATCATTACCGCTACGATGCGGCTATGCGCAAGTTCAGCTTGGGCACCATCGGCCACGCCTCGGCCGTGCTGGATATTGACGATAATTACATGCAAGAGACCAAGGTGCCTGATCTCGGCCACGACCAAGTGCACAAGACCGGCGGCAAAATTGAGAAGTTCTTCTCCTGCGAGGCCCTCGATTACGTCCAGGGCCAAGCCGCCCCAGCCTACAACACCAAGGATCAGACCGTGCTGGACGATTTCACCCGCAACCTCTTCTACTTCAAGCCCTATTTCTTCGTGATGGTGGACCATCTGGCCGCCCCGCAGCCACATAGCTACAATATCCCGCTGCAGGCCGGCCCTAATAGCCTCTGCGAGCGGGTGGAGGGCGACCATTGGACTATCTCCGGCATCAGGACCCAGCTTGCCTGCTGGATGTACGGGTCGCAGGGCATTACCACCGCCTCCCAGCTTTATCCCGGCGCTGAGCGCTATGGCCCCTTTTTGCGCGCTTACACCGACCAGGTGCAGGAGGCCGATTTCGTGACCCTGATGTACCCCCGGGCCCTGTACGGCTCCTCGCTGGTCCGCAACGGCGGCTTCGAGCACCAGATGCTGGGCTGGAGCCCGCGCGCCAACGAGGACCTCCCCAATCACGTCATAGACACCGAGGTCAAGCACGGTGGCGCGGCCTCCGGTCGCATAGACCGCAGCGGCTACTACTACACCCCTAAGCTGCCCATCGAGCCGGGCACCACCGTCAAGGCCGTTATCTGGCTCAAGACCGCCGGCACCACCACCGGCGGCGCTACCATGGTCATTCACTTCTTCGATGCCAAGAAATCGTTCCGCCAGGTCAACAGCGGCGGAATGACGCCCACCGACTGGACCAAGATCGAGCTGCAGGGCACCGCGCCTGAGGGCACCGAGCGCGTATGCCTCGCCCTCAACTACTCCGGCGACGGGCAGGCCTGGTACGATGACGTGACTTTCGAAATCCTCGATCCGCCCGCCACACCACAACAAAGCGCCGAGCTGCCGGAGGTGACGGCCCTGGAGGACGGCGCCCGCGGCCTCACCGCAACTCTGGCCGGCACTCAGTTCGCGCTGCTTACTGCCGGCGGCCCCATCCAGGCCGGGGATCACCTATTCGCCCATGACGGTAGCTTCGCCGCTATCTCCACCGATACGTCCTGGCATTGCGCCTACCTGCAAGAGGGCACTTTCCTCGAGGCCAACGGGAACAGGATCATCGCGGTGGACCGCGATCAGCCGGTGACCGTAGCGCTCTGGCGCGGCGACAACAACACCGTCCAGGTCCTGATGGCTGACAGTCTGGTGCCGCACGCGCCGCCCGTACCGGCCTCGGACATCAAGCTGCAGGTGTTCAGCAGCAGGCCGATTGAGCACGCCTACTCCGGCGCTACCGAGCTATCGCTGAAAACCGACGGCAACATCTACACCATCGCCGGTGACTAGCTGCCACCGTGCAAACTCCGGCACCGGCAAACCCAGGAGGCGAACTGTATGAGGACGGCCGCCCTGATCGCGCTTGCCTTGCTAGCGCTGCTGGTTGTGACACCTAGCGCGTGGTGTGCGCCGGCGGATTTCCAGGTGCACACGATCACGATGTCGGCCAATGTGCCTGTCAAGGCCACCTTGCCGCCCGGTCTCGCCGTCAAGGACCCGATGTACCGCAACAGTGCCGGCGACTGGCGCCCGCTTGAGGTCACCAAGTCCCCCGCCGGCATATCCTTCTCACTGCCTCCCGATGCCTCCCAGCGCGCCGTGATCCTCCTCGACAAGCCTCCCTGGCTGGTCTTGCCTGACACCGAGGCCCCCATCTTGCAGGCCGTCAGTGTCGGCAGCGTCGCCCTCGACCTGGCCGCCGAGACCATGGACGCCGGCCACTTCTGGGAGGTCCCCGCCATCATCATCACCGTCGCCGACCGGCTCAACCCCATCGCCACCGGTCGCGCTAGAGCTTACCTGAGCGGCAGACCTCTGGACAGCTACGGGGGCAAGCTGGAGATAGACCAGAGCGCCGATGGCAAGCACGCCGACCTCACCATCTCCCCCGGCAGTATCCCTGAAGCCAAGTACACCCTTACGCTGATCGTTCCCGATGCCACACCGGCCCACAACCTGCTCAAGGCCCAGCTCGTCTTCAGCACCGCCCCGCTGCTGCGTAACGGTGATTTCGAGCAAGGCCGCTTCGGCAGCACCCCTTACGGCTGGCGCATCGCCGCCTGGGGACCCAACCCCGAGACCAAGTACGAGAGCATCGTCGTCAAGGGCGCCGGTCGCAGCGGCGCTGGGCTGAGAATGACCGGTATCGCCGGCAGCCTCTATCTGGTTGTCGGCCAGCAGGTGGAAGTCGTGCCCGGAGAGACCTATCTCTTCACCGGCTACTACAAGACTGAGGCCGATCAGCAGTGTGGGGTATCGCTGTGCGGCAAGGCCGAGGGCGATCTTCCGCAGCAGTACGTCATCAGTCCCACTTTTGAGCCGGCAGCTGACTGGACGCCGTTTTCCTGGGAGGTCACCGCCGAACTCGGCCACACCTTCTACGAGGTCTTCGTCTGGAGCAAATCCCAAGGCAGCGTCTTCTTCGACGATCTGCAACTGAGACCGAAGGACCAATAGTCGTTCCGCGACCGGTCGCTAATTGGGCGTCGGGATGCGCCAGGAGACTAGTTTCACAACACAGTATTTCCGAGGACGACAGGCATCCGTGCCTGTCGAGAAGCCTGGACAGGCTGGGAAGCCTGTCTTCCGACGGAATCGAGGTGCACCAATGAAATGCCTACTCGCAGCCGTCCTGATTAGTCTGCTGATTGCGGCCGCCGACGGCAGTCCCGGGGAAGTGAAGCAGAAATCGCGCTGGCTGCAGCTTCAGGACGACGGCGACTGGGTGCTGGACACCGGCTTCTACCTGCTCAGGTTCGCCAAGCAGCATGGCTATGCCGGCGTCGAGGTGCGCATCTTGGCCGGCAGCGGCAAGCGCCTTGACCAGTACTGGACCCCCGAGTACACCTTCGCCCCGATGTGTCGCTTTTTCGACAACATCGCCTTTACCGGCGCGGATGTGGCCGAAATCCAGGGCTATGTCACCATGCACAATACCTTTGTCCAGGCCGAGGCCAAGACCCTTCACGGCCAGCCGGCGCTGGTCCAGAAAGGCTATCTGCAAAGCCGCCGCGACCAGTCCCAGGGCCGGATCTCCTTCGAGAAAACGCTGGTCTTCTACGCGGACCACTATGATGCAACTCTGGCGGTCCAGGCTCCCGAGGGCGCTGCCTACCGCTACGCCGATGTCTGGTGGGATGTCAATGACGACTGGTCGCACCGCTACCACAATAGCGCCGGCGACTGGATTCGGCTGCGTAATCGCCGCGCCGATGCGCCCGCGCCCTTAGGGCCGGAGTGCTTCCGCTCCTGCGCTGAGCTTGACCGCGGGTACGGCATCTGGATAGCGGTATCCGGGCCGCGCGAGGAAATCCTCGTCACCACCAACGACGCCACGCTCAAGTCTCTGCCTCATTCGGGCATGAGCTTCTTTGACGGCGACGAGGAGACCAAGCCGGAGGACCGGTACAGCTCCCACTCCTGCATGGCGCTGTGTCTCAGCGCCGGCAGTACTGAGCCGAGGCCTTTCGAGCCGCGTGCCGTCACCATCACCTACAGCGTCCACTTCATCGCCCGCTCGACCTACGATGACCTCTACGAGCCTTACGAGCCGGGCTAGGCGGAACCGCACCAGTGACACCCGCATACCGCAAACGACTGCTGACCGGAAGCTACCTCGGCAAGGTCGCTCTGGGCACCCAGGTCAACACCCTGGCGGTCTGCCTGGTGGCAATCGCTCGCACTTTCGGCGATTTGAGCCAGGCCCAGATGGGACTGATTGCCAGTCTCAGCTTCGTCGGCATCGTCGCGGGGCTGCTGGCGGCCGGCCCGCTGGCCGACCGCTACGGCATGCGCCCCTTCATCATCATCGGGACGCTGCTGATAGTTGTCGGACAGGCCGCGATGGCCCTGGCCCCGGCCTACTGCCTGCTGCTGGCCGCCGCCGTGCTGGGAGGTCTCGGCGCCGGTGCTCTCGACGCCCTCTTCAGCCCGCTGGTGTGCAGTATCTGCAGTGACGCCCGCGCCAGCGCGCTAAACCTGCTACACGCCTTCTACTCCATTGGGGCGGTCGCAACCGTCGCCGGCGCGAGCTGGATGCTGGGCTGGGGGTTGTCATGGCGCTTGATCTTCCCGGTGATGACGCTGCCGGCGCTGCTGTGTGGCGCTCTGTTTGCGGTCACGCCCCTACTCGATGCCGAGGCCCAAGCCGCCGAGCGCCAGCGTGCGCGTTGGCTCTTGCTCCAGCCGCTGTTTATCATCCTCCTGACCACCATGCTGCTACTCGGAGCCAGTGAGCTGGCGGTGGCGCAGTGGGTGCCGGCCTATATGACCAGGGTTTTCGGCTGGGCCCAAGCTCCGGCGGGCGTGGTGCTGATGGGCTTCTCCATCGGCATGGCTGTGGGCCGGCTCTCCGCCAGCGCCCTGGCGCGGCGACTGCGTCCGATGCTTCTGGTCGCGCTGGCGGCCTTACTCTGTCTCGGCTGTTTGCTGGTAGCCGCACTTGCTCCCGTGGCTTATGGCTCAGCCGGCGCCTTCGTGATTTTCGGCCTGGCGGTGTCCACGCTCTGGCCCAGCATCTTGGCCTATACCTCCGAGCGCTTCCCTCGGGGCGGTGCGACCATGTTCTCCTTGCTGGCGGGAATGGGGAATCTCGGCGGGGTTATCGGCCCGGCTCTGGTGGGCTTGATTGCTGACGCAGCCGGGCTACGCTGGGGCATGGGTGCTGTCGCCGCGACCTCAGCCGTACTGCTTGCCGTGTTCCTCTGGCGCGACCTCGCCGACCGCCGCAGCCCAAGCTCTAGTACCCAGGCAAATCCTGGGTAACTGACACTCTATCCCGCATAGTTCATAAGACGCGTGATTCGGCCTGCTTGTCCGCCGTAGCATTAGCGAAGGCGGGAGTGTGGTGTCCGTTCTACGAGGCTTAGCCCGCATTATTCATGAACGCGTAGGTCGGGCATCTCTAGCTTGCATTGTTCGCGAAGGCGTAGGTCGGGCTTTCTAGCCCGACGCCGTTACCAGTCAGGGACCAGCCAGGCTGGAAAGCCTGGCCTACGTGGGGTTGCACTGTGTCATTTTTGAGATGTTTTAGGAAAGGGCGCTGTGCGGCCGGCAATGGCCTTTGGCGGCAGTTTCGCCTCATCTGCGATGGTCTTCGTGAATAGTGCGGGTTAGCTGGGAATGCGCTGGCATTCTCAGCTTCCAGTTCGAGGTCGTTCGGCGCCGCCGTGCCCCATACCATCACAGGCCTCTTTGTCGATTAGCTGCGTGCAGGAATCCGCCGCGCTCCCGCCGAAATCCCTGCGCAGTACACCCTAATATGACAGGAGGTCGGAGCCTTGAAACTGTTGCTAATCATCGCAATCGTGGGCTGCCTGTGCGCGGCCGCTGCTGGGAAATCCGTGGACATCAAACCGCCCCGTGAGTGGCTCAGCCAGGCCGCTAACGGCGACTGGGTAGTGGACAACGGACACTACCTGCTCAAGTTCGCCAAGCAGCACGGCTATGCCGGCGTCGAGGTCCGCATCCTGGCCGGCACCGGCGAACGCCTCGACCAGTACTGGACACCGGAGTTGACCTTTCACCCGATGTGCCGCTTTTTCGACAACATC
Source organism: uncultured Armatimonadia bacterium (assembly GCA_964390495.1). Classification (GTDB taxonomy): domain Bacteria; phylum Armatimonadota; class Zipacnadia; order Zipacnadales; family UBA11051; genus UBA11051. The sequence continues at coordinate 1,958 of CAYMIN010000049.1, read as the reverse complement.
TCCTTCATGGATGCCGAAGGCGGCGAAATCCAGGGCTATCTCACGATGGAAAACAGCTTCATCAAGGCCGAGGCAAAGACCCGGGACGGCCGGCCAGCGCTGGTGCAAAAGGGTTATCTACAGCGCCGCCAGGACCATAGCCAGGGCCGAATCTATTTCGAGAAAACAATGGTCTTCTACGAGGACCATTATGAGGTCGAACTGGCACTGCAAGCCCCGGCGGGCAGCCAGTACCGCTACGCCGACGTCTGGTTCGACATCAACGACGACTGGTGCCACCGCTATACCAACAGCGCCGGCGACATCCTGCGGCTGCGGCCCAGTCGTGCTGATGCCCAAAGCGCCTACCTCACCTGGCGCTCGATTGACCAGCTCGACCGCGGTTACGGAGTATGGATGTCGGTATCCGGCCCGCGCGAGGAGATTCTCATCGCCTTCACCGACCCCGAGGTGCTCAGGCCTCTGCCCCACGCCGGCATTACTTTCTTCGACGGCCATGATGAGGGCGGCGACGAGCCCCCTAACTCCTCGCACGAGTGCATGTCGCTCAGCCTTGTCGGCGGCATCAGCGAGGTCGTGGACTTCGAGCCGCACCAGCTCACCTTCCACTACCGCGTATTCCTGCAGGCGCGGAGCGATTTCGAAGGGCTCTACGGCACGGATTGACAACCCAAACGCGCGCTGGGAACGGCAAGCTCCTGCGGACCTGCGGGACTCTTCTACCCCCCTCAGCACCCCCGGCTGGGGGCGGCAAAAGCGCCTTTTCACCCGATTTGCTCTGGGGGAGCAAACCGCCGCCAACACCACCAATCCTTGCTATTGCGGCATTTGCTCCTTCGGGGGGGGAGCAAAAGCACTCTAGTTGCCGGCAACTGAAGCACTAGCGCAAGAGCCGAAAATTGTCTATTGGTTAAACCAATAAGCTACCGTTCTATTCAGGGGCGCGCAGGTAACACCTAACGCCGACTTTGACCCCTAGATATCATTCTAGATATCATCGAGGTCCTAGGCCGCGGCGACCCAGGCCCGATAGAGCAAACCGTAAATCCTGATGATCCGCTCGGCATCGGGACTGGGAGTGTCCGACTCCACCGAGCAATAGCCCGTGTAGCCCATGTCCTTCAGAAAGCGGAAAAGCAGTTGGTACGGATAGACGTTCTCCAACTCGTGCATGTGCACATGGCGCAAGTACGGCTTGATCGGCTCCAGGAACTGCCCCACCGACCCGTAAGCCAACTCCAAGGTATTGCAGTTGTACACGATGCCGACGCGCACGTGATCGGCGATCTCAACCGCTCGCAAGCTGTACTTCCAGTATGAGAAATCGCCGTGAAGCTCCAGGTTGACATCCACCCCCGACGGCTCGGCATGTTCGGCAATCTCGCGGAGAGCCTCGCCGACATTCTGAACCACCACGTCCTTATCCGCGCCCTCGGGGAACTTGTTGCCGAATACACGGATACGCGGGCAGCCGACGTCAGCCGCCAAGTCAATGAAGGCCTTGGCCTCGTCTATCTGCGCCTGACGCTCGGCGTCATCAAGCGACTCGAAGCGGCAACTGGTGCCGATGCCGGCGATGTCCACCGTGGAGGCCTCCATCTTGGCCTTGATCTCGGCCCGCTGCTGGGGAGTGGCCTCCAGCTCGACACCATGCGGCCCGACCCCGGAACGGAACTCGATGCCGTCGTAGTCGTAGGCCTCGCAAATTCTGATAAGCTCATCCAACTCGAAATCCTTGCCCAGATTGTACGTCAACAGACATAGTTTCATTTGCCTACTTCCTCCTTGTGATAGCCAACAATACACCAACGGCGACAGGCAGGGACGCCTGTGCTGCGACCACATTCGCGTGGGGCAAGCGTCTCGATTGCGGTTTCGCCACCTGCCCCTCATTGCCGCGTGACTCGGGCTGGAACTGTAGTTATGCAGATTTTCTCGATCCTTGGCAAGATACAAGG
>CAYMIN010000048.1:0-11737 GCA_964390495.1 uncultured Armatimonadia bacterium | reverse complement strand
CGTGGGTGAGGAGTTTGAGCCGCGACTTCGTGGACAATGCGGTCTATGCCGATTTTGCTGAGGGCGAGGAGGCCGCTTTGACGATCACTCTGCAACGCGGCGCCAACACCGCCTTGCCCGCCGTAGCCTTGGCGAAGGCGGGCTCTCTGACCCTCCCGCGTATCCTCTACACCCGCGACAATCTCGGCTTACCGGGTTCTCACGAGCGCCGTATCAGAGAGAGAATACAATTCGTGGCGCTCGGTAGCCTCGACGGCGAAACCCCACCGATTACGTTGGCCTGAGAAGCGGACTGTCCCCATCTTGGCCGTTTCCTTGCGCTATCAGCACCGCCCCGGAAGCGGTTAGGCCGCGAAAATGACTCCTAGAACGTTCCACAGAGGAGGTGACTTATGGCAATAGCTAGACGTAATGCTAACAGGCTTGACTGGGACTGGCCCGATGAGGGCAGCTCCGGTATAATATATAGCGACGATCCGCAAGAGCAAGAGCTCTTTGCTGAGCTTGAGGCGTGGGATCCGAGGGACCCCAGCAGCCCACTGAGCCTCAAAGGCCCGCCACAGCCCGATACATTCGACGATAGTCCCCCAGGGCCGTCGCCGAAGATTCCTTTTGGCGGTGTGGACTGGTCGGCCCTGGAAGATGATGCTGATGAACGAAGTGAACACATGCATCTCGCCTTCGACTGGGACAGGCTGCCCTCTGGCCCGCCGTTCTGTGGTTACCGTTCCCCTCCTCCTCGAGAGGCGGGCCTGGAAGGGGCGCTAGAAGCAGGACAGTGGTTCCGCCTAAGGCATCCGGAACTAGTCGGTGCCGTGATGGAGTACGAAATGTCTTGGGCATTCCCGCGCGGGCCCGGTGCGCCGTTCGTGACGGACTTGCAGGACGACCTGGCGAAGCGCGGATTGCCACTACCTAGAGGCGGGACTTTCGGCCCGGCTCAGTTTAGCCCCGGAACCATAATGAACATTGAAAAGAAGTTCATAGACCGAAGGGCAGAAATCCCTAACCAGATTCGCGAGCATCTTCTCCCACTCATTGGAGGGGATTACGACGAAGCTCTCCGTCGCAGCCTCGATCCTCACTGGACTAGACTGTATTTGGCGGCGGATATATATCTATGGGAACTGGACCATCCCGATGACCCATTGGAATTTGTCTCGGAAGTGTGGAATAAGAAGCCCGGGGGCCTGTTATCGCCGCTAGCCAAATTCTTCTACTTGCGCCATTGGCGGGAGCGCGGGCCGGGGCTACTAGAGAAATGGAGGGAGTAAGGTTCGCGGCAGGACCGGTAACTGATAGATGACGAGTGCTCGCTGGACGAAGCTGATCAGAAGACCTAGGCGAGGCCTGCTAGCTGCTGCCAGCGTGGGTATCGTGGCGCTCCTTACCTGCGCTTGGGTTGCTGGCATCGGGGCGCCAGCACGCAATGGCAAGTTGCTGCTACTGGCGCGGGGACCTGCCCCTGGAGCCTATGTGTATGATTGCGAATATGACAAATACCAACCTACCGGAGCCAACAAGCTAAACCCCCAGACCTCCTTGACACACCAGGACCTTATAGTCGCTGAAATCCCCTTGGTGTCCCGAGAACGCGGCAAAATACTGCGACCTGAAGCCGAGTGGGCGCGAATCATTGGTGTATCTCTTGCCCCGGGCAACTCCCGGATGAAGTTGTGCTATTCTGTGTGCACCCGACTGGCTGATCTTGTGCCCGTACAGTTGGACTCGGTAGTCTCGAATCCAGGTAACGGCACCAAGGCTCGGGCCAAGTTGCTACCGTGTTTCCATCGCTTCTTCTACCACCTGGCACAGTATGACACACCACTTGGGCCAATGATGTCGCTAATGCTCGACGGAGCAGGCGAATACGTGTATTGTATGTATCGAATCAATCACGATCATGGTGTGGAGTGGATATTCTCTACTGGATATAGCGCATCATTATCCTTCGTTTTTCCCGGCTTGCGAGTAGTGCCTGAGTGCCGAGGAACTGACGGCGTACCAGATATCCTCGCCTTCCAGCCACCGGTTGGCCTGGTCTGCTGGCGTTGGAATGGGGAGCGCTTTGTGCCTGCCTTGCCCAGACTGCGCGAGCTCCCACTTCTCCTAGGACTCCTCCTCCAAGGCTACCTGCTGTGGCTGTCGGTGCTGGTAGCATTGGCGCCAGCTTATTTCGTAGGCTTTCGCCAACTCATGACGCGAGCGCACGCACTTGCGCTGCTGGCATGGTGGAGCATATTCATCGGTTTGGGAACGGTAACCCCCGACTTCATGGTGGTTAGCTTTCTCGCCATCATGCTGTTCGCACTCTTTGTTGTTGCGATATGGATTGTCGTCACGCGCAAGCCTCAGAAACTAATGCTCGGCCGCCTGTACCTCTCCATTCTGCTGCTAGTCGTCTTTTCTCTGGCTTTCATCCTTTGGCTACTAATGCTCGAGGGGTATTTCGAGGTGAATGGCATCGGGATGCCATAGGACATGACAAGAAACTGCCAGTGGCGAGCCGTTGCAGCTCTACAATACGGCCGGCTGCCGGGTGCGCGGGTCCTTGAGCCGCGACTTCGTGGACAATGCGGTCTATGCCGATTTCGCTGACGGCGAAGAGGCCGCTTTAACGATAACCCTCCAACGCGGCGCCAACACCGCCTTGCCCGCCGCTGTTGTCGTTGTTCCCTCTCCCCCTGGGAGAGGGCTAGGGTGAGGGCCACCGTTGGCGTTGAGGCTTGCGGAGCGGCGCCTTTGTAGCCTGCGGCGGGGGACAGTCCCTGAAGGGACAGTCTCCCGTTGCGCGTCCGTCAAACAGCCTCTAGTTGAAACGCACGGACTGCAACAGCGCCTCGAAGCGCGGGAAGTACTTATCATAAACCGCGGCCTGCCCGGCGTACATCAGCACATAGCTGTGGGTCTGGGTGCTGAAAACCAGGAAGGCAAAGCCCCCGGACTTGTCATTCAGCGTCCCCGAGGCCACCCGCATCAGACCCGGAACGCCCGGGGCGATCTGCAGCGCCTGCTCGGTCCGGACCTGCAGATCGGAGATGCCGAACTCCGGTGCCAGCCCGTTGACGACCTCGGTGGCGAACTCCGGCAGCTCGGCGGCGCTCACCGGCTCCGGAACCCCGATACCCACGATCCCGGTCTTCTCCGGGCCGAGAATCCCGAAGCTGCTACTGTTCTCCAGGCCCACGCTAAAGCCCTGGGGCACCTGACAGGTGAACTTGCCATCGGCCAGGCGCAGCGTCCTGCCGGCGTCACCGGCACCTGCTCCGGCTCCGCTCTGCTGCACGTTGTCAGCGTATCGCAACTGTGAGTGCTTGCCACCGGCTTCCAAGGCGTTCTGCTGCAGGGAATCGCTGTAGGTGGCGGGGATCGTAGCGGCGGCACCGGGCGCATCGCTGGGTACCCACCACTGCTTCCACAGGATGATATCGTAGGGCGCGTTGGCCGGATCAACCGCTACGGAGAAGCTGCCGTCGGCATTGGTCTCGACTTCGGCGATAAGCCGGCCGGTGCGGCCGACTTGCGACCTGACATAATCGGTGAAGGCGTCCCCGATATCCAGCCACAGGTTCTTGCCGATGATCACCTTGACCCCGCGTAGGCCCTGCTCGGTCGGCCAGGAGGTGGGGCTGCCACCGACCCATTTGGTCACGCGGCCCGATATGGTATTGGGCTGGGGCGGTGGCGGCGACTGCACCGGTGGCGCGGGCGTGGGGCTGGCGATTTCCTTGCAGCCGCCCTGGCTGATGTCCCAGCGGTAGAGCCAGCGCTGCCCGCCGCGCTGGGCCACCACATTGACCTGCGCGCCGTAGGTGCCCAGGGCGAAGTTGGCGTACACCAGCCGCCCGTTGCCGATGGTGCCTTGCAGCGGGGTGTTGCTGCCGGGGATCAGCGGCTGTCCGGTCTGCCACTGCAACATGCAGAAGTCCACGCGGTAGTCGCCGCTCGAGGGCTGGCTATAGATAAACAGCGGCCCATAGGCGGTCCCCGAGGCGGCGATGTCGCCGATCGAGGGGATGTTGCCGGCCACCTGGCTGTTCCAGGTGCCCTGCGGATTGGCCGCGCTGCAGCTCAGGACCTTGCTGGTGGGATTGTAAGAGCCGTTGTAGGTGGAGTTGCGATACGGCAGCGGGATCGCTATGTCCGCGGCCGTCGCCGCGACCGCCACGAGCAGTGTCAGCGCCGCCGCCATCATGATTGTGCGTTTCATCAGATTTGCCTTTCCCCATCTATTATGGTGCTCGGGACCCCCTATGTCGTTAGTCGTGATGGAGGGGCCTGTCGCAGCCCATCTTTACTGTGCGAAGTGGGCAAGGCTGGCCCAGCCGTTGCCCTTAAGTCTTTCGGAGGGGCCGCATACGAGGCGGAAGCTTGGCTTCCGCCGAGAATCCGGCCCAGCCGTTGATATTGACCGGGTAGCCGCACACATCTTCGGCAGGCCCCTGCGCAACGGCAGCCCTCACCCTGCCCCCTCTCCCAAGGGGAGAGGGAACAACAGCAAAACGGCAACGGCTGCCGGGCTGGAAAGCCCGACCCACGCGAGGGTGGTTGTGCGGGCGCACCCACGCCTTCGGCGCGGGTACCCGCTGCGCCCCGACAAGACCTTCTAGCCTCCCTGGACGACAGGCTTCCTAGCCTGTCGCGGGTTGTGTCAACGGTATGGACAGGCAGGGCTACCCGGAACCGGGCTAGGGGGTTAGGCGGGCGCACCCACGCCTTCGGCGCGGGTACCCGTTTTTCCAAAAAAAGTCTTCCCCACCCCGCGCGCTTCTCACTGCCCCGCCGCCTGCATCAGCGCCGGTAGCATCTCCTCCACGGCCTGATGGATCCGCGTCGCGGCGCTCTTGAGCTGGGCATCCTCGGCAAGGCCGGCGGCCAGACCGGAATGTCCGAAGGCCCGCTGCCCCCAGTCCAGCGCCGTCACCGCCTCATTCCCATCCACGGCGCTGCTCAGCCGCGCCAGCGCAATCACCGCTTCGGTCACCTGATGGACCGGGAACACGTCCGGCAACTGCGGGCTATTGGCCAGGGCTGCGGCGAGATGCGGCAGCGCGGCAACGGCCAACTCCCGGGCCTGCTCCAGGTTACCGGCGTCCAGCGCTGTCAAGGCCCGCTGGGCCGCCTGCAGACCCGTCATATATACCTGCTCGGCACTCTGACCGCCCAGGCCGGCAGCGGCCTCGATATGCACCTGGCCGCGGCCCACGACCTGGCCCGCCACGCTCAGGGTGACACTATACGCGCCGGGGGCTAGGGGGCCGGTGGTATTGATGATGGTGTTGTCGAAGTAGGCCATATTCGGCTGCAGGCTGGCCGTGGCGGAGCTCAACGGCGCCGCGCCATCGTTGTAGCGCCAGGTCGTGGCGATCTCCGTCCCCGGATTCAGGCCGGCGGTGCTGAGCCGGGCCGTCAGAGCCACCGCCCCGAAGGCAATTCTGGGCGCTACGCCGACCTTACTGAACTCGCCCAGCGGGCTTGACGATATCGCCACCTCCGCCGGCGCTGTTGGTGGGGTGGTGTCAGTCTCCCCGGAGAGCTTGGGCCATGTCAGGGGCGGCAGACTCATCTGGCCGGTGGCTGCGCCGCTTGCGCCTCGGGGGAGTATGTTCTGGGCCGGAGCGCCCGGTCGCGGCAGGATCGCCAGATGCAAAAACAGGTCAGGGGGCGGCATCTCCTGGTCCTGCTGCCAGAGCTGGGTGTACTGCTGCTGGCTGACCGTGTGCCCCTGTGCCAGGTACACGAACTCCTCGGTACCGTCCTCGTACCAGCGTTGGGTGGGTCCGGTGCAGCCGCCGTTGTACTCCGTGGCGATGGACAGGTGTTTGCCCTGCCGGTCATACATCCGGTGGACGGCGAAGCTGCAGCGCTTGCCGGTCTGCTCGTCAATCGGAAAGACCAGCTCATGGTAGAGCGCAGTCCCGCCCTCATACCACTCGCGTTCAGCCACCAGCACCTGGCCGATATAGTATTGCTCGCGCGGACCGGGATGCTCCTGATCCGGCGGGATCGCCCTGACCTCGGCCTCCGCCGGAATCTGGGCATCGTAGGGCATGCCTACAGCCACTGCGGAGATGCCAACCAGCAGACATACTGATAGCGCAAAAATCAACGTGCGGTGCATCGCGGCTCCACCCTTCCACCAACCACGCGGGGTAATCTCATACCTGTCCGCGGAGGTGTGTTTGAGGTTAATACGAACCCGAGTAGTAGGACGCTTATTATAGACAAGAGTTCCGGGTTTGTCACTAGCTTAGCCCGCATTATTCATGAACGCGTAGGTCGGGCATCTCTAGCTTGCATTGTTCGCGAAGGCGTAGGTCGGGCTTTCTAGCCCGACGCCGTTACCAGTCACGGACCAGCCAGGCTAGAAAGCCTGGCCTACGTGGGGTTGCACTGTGTCATTTTCGAGATATTCTAGGAAAGGGCGCTGTGCGGCCGGCAATGGCCTTTGCCGCCAGTTTCGCCTCATCTGCGATGGTCTTCGTGAATAGTGCGGGCTAGTCCTCCTGCGGCTCGAACATCTCCTTGCCCACTCCGCAATCGGGGCAGACCCAGTCATCGGGCAGGTCCTCGAAGGCGGTGCCCGGTGGAATCTCGGCTTCCGGGTCGCCGACCGCCGGATCGTACACATAGCCACACACGGTGCATACATATTTGGTCATCGGCACTGTCTCCTTGTCAGCGATCGGTCCTCAAGGCTCTGCAGCTTGCTGGGGGGACTGTCCCTTTGGGGACTGTCCCCCCCCATTGCAGGCTATGACACCCCTTCTAGTCCATCGCCACCGCCCGGCAGCGCAATACGGGCCAGCAGCGCTACTACTGCGGCGCCAGGGCGAAGGCCCGCACGTAGTGAGCGTCCAAGCCGTTGAGCCGGTGGTGCCAGCCATTGGTAGCCTTGGCCCAGACGTGCAGATTGGCTGAGAAGGCCGCCTTCTCGGGACACTGTGGGCCGAGTAGTTCGGTCCGCATGAAGTTGTGCTGGAAGTGCCCGTTGCCATCTCCTGAGTAAACTCCGGCCACCCCGGCGGAGACTTCGCCATCCGCGGTTGAGGCGTTCTGGATGCCGCGCACGATGCGGAAGTTAAACATGGCCCGCTTATCCGGGTGGGTCGCGAAGAACGAGACGCGCACCTTGGCCGCATTGTTGGAGGCAGGTACCGAGGGATCGTAGAGCAAGAAGCCGCATTGGTCGGCCGGCGTGGTCGTGCCGATCGCCGGCGGGTCCACGTATGCACCACAAGCGCGGTTATCCACATGGACGGCGAAGGCGAAGCCGCCATCAGAGGTCGGGGAACCTAGCGCCGTGTTCACGGTACCATCCGGGGCGACCCCGGTCGGGACCAGGAAGCTGAACGTCGCGGGGCCTGGCGTCAGCTTGTGGCCGGAGGGGCTGAAAACCTCCAGTTTGATCTCATGCTTGCCACTTGCCAAGGGCGCGGTGTTTAGGAAGCCGCTGTAGATGTCGCCGAACCAGTCGCTGGTCGGCCAGGTCGTGGTTGCCCCCGGAATCGTCGGCGGACTGTGCGGTTTGAATTCGTACAGGCTCATGCCGTTGATGGTGTGCGGGCCCAGGCTATACACAGGGAAGCTCACCACCGAGCCTACCTGCTTAGTGTAGTGTACTCCCACCGGCTCGGTGAATTCCTCCCAGACCGAGGCTCCGGCCGGCCTGTACGTCCACCGATAGTAGCCGATGGTGGCGTTGGGAAGCCGGCTGTCATACCCGTGGCGCAGGCCCAGACGTGAGCCGAAGGGCGCATTGATCATATGCAGCCCGCTGAGAGTGTCCAGATAGTCGGTCAATCCCGTGCTCTTGATATTGTTGATAGTGGTGTTACCGACTGCATAGGGCATGACCCATAGGTCCACGCCCCGTGGGATGCGTGTGCGTGGCTCCTCCGCCGCACCAATGCGGATCCTGTAGTATGCCACATTGTTGTTCTCTCTACTCTCCGCTACGTTATCGCCTGCGTCCACGACCGCGGCGAGACAGTAGATGCCCGGCGGGGTTCGCGCCGGGATGTGGGTCTGCAGGGCGTAGCTCGTCTGTCCGCCAGGCCGTACCGTGTTGGTGTTGCTGATCCTGGCGCCCAGCATCAACATATCCTCAGCGAAGTCTTCTACCGTCAACCCGGCATACACCGGCTGCGTGGCCCACTCGACAGGTATGACGGTGTCCGCTGACAGCACGATGTCCACCATATACGCCTTGGTGGGGCTGGCGTCCTTGGTCCCCAGGGCGTCGGCAGTGCCCTTGTTGGAGACGACTATCTTCAGGTCTATGTCTTGTCCCTGGATTGCCTGGGAGGGGCCACTGACTGCCACTTGCAGATCAGGGGCTCGCGCCAGCAAAAAGCCAGGCAGTTTCAGCACCCGAGGGTGTACCTTCAGTGGCTGACGCGTGGGCACGGCTATCTGTGCCCCGGCCTCCGTCAGCATGCCACAGCAGAGGGCCAGTGTGAGTACGACAATCCCTGCAACCGCTAGTCGCTCATGCAGCTTTCCCCACATCTCACTCACCTCTTTTTTTCAGATTGCATGGCATCAAGCCAACTCGCCCGTCGGCTCAGCAGCCTGCACCTGCGCCTGGGCTTCAGTAAGGCCTTCGACATGCGCGGCGTGGTTCCTGTCATGCTGTGCCGCATTATCTTGCTATGGAAAAGCGGCTCCAGGGCGTCGCAAGCGTCCCCAGCGCCAAACAATTCCCGGCATAATTATACGCGCCGGAGCTGAGGTGGCTGTGCCCTCACTCCCCGTGCGGGCATTTCTTGAAGCACAGGAACCAGTCGAGGCAATAGTAGTCATCGCCGACACCCTCGACGCGTTCCTGGGCGGAGCCGCACGAGCCCGGCGGCGGGACGATGACGTCATCACCGATTTCCCAGTTGGCCGGTGTCGCGATACCGTGCTCGTCGGAGTGCTGCATGGCGATCAGCAGGCGCTTGATCTCCTGCATATTGCGGCCATTGGACAGCGGGTAGTACAGGATCGCCCGCACGATCGCCTCGGGGTCAATGATGAACACCGCCCGCACCGCCTGGGTGGTGCTTGCCGAGGGCTGGAGCATCCCGAACGCCTTCGACACCTCCATAGTTAGGTCGCTGATGACCGGGAAGGTGACCTCGACGCCCTTCATGCCCTTGTACTCGATCTTCTCCTTGATCGTGCGCAGCCAGGCGATGTGGCTGTAGGTGCTGTCAATGGACAGGCCCAGCAGCTCGCAGTTGAGCGCCCGGAACTCCTCGATCATGCTGGCAAAGGTCATGAACTCGGTGGTGCACACCGGCGTGAAGTCGGCCGGGTGGGAGAAGAAGATTACCCACTTGCCCTCATAGTCCTTGGGGAAGCTGATGGGGCCTTGCGTGGTCTCGGCCTCAAATGATGGGGCCTTTTCACCAATCAACGGCAGCTTGTTGCCCTCTTCATTACACATTTTCTAATCTCCCTTTCTGATATTGTTTGGGTGTATCTCAACAGCACTCGGTGCCTTCACTCCGTGTCTGCGGCGTGGATCTCCAGATGGTCAGCCTCGATCTCCACCAGAGCGCCGAAGAACTCTTGCATCCGCGGCTCGCTAGCCGCATCGCGGAAGCCGGCATAGGCCTTGATGGCGCGGTCCTCCCGCTCATAGCCCTCGCGCGAGTTGGCCGGGCCCTCGGCGCTGCACGTCGTCGCCGCCGGCTCCGGCGGCTCTATCTTCAGGAACTTGCAGATGGCCGAGGCGTGCTCGGCTTCCACCTTCATCAGGCACTTGAACTTGGCCAGCAGATACTCGTCACCGGCCGCTGCAGCCTGGTCGCGGGCGCAGGCATAGAAGGCGGCATTGCCCAGCTCCAGCTCCAGGGCCGCTTGCAGGTTTTGCCGCGAGACCTCGGACAGCTCCACCTCGAACTCGCCGCTGTCCCAGTCGTGCGCATCAATGAGGTACTTGGCATCCGCCCCACAGAACGGGCAGTCGGTCGGTGGCGTTTCCCCGATATAGGGATCGCCACAAATCCGGCAGCGAAATACTTTAACTTTCATCGTTTGTGCCTTTCTTTTGGTCGAATGGGATCGGGGGACTGTCCCCTCGGTAGTTGGGGCTGAGCACCCTCGGCAGGTCAAAGCCTCCGCTCAGCGCTGCTGGAGCGCGGCTTTGGCATTCAGGATCCGCGACACGTGGGCCTTCTCCTCCGCGATAATCTGGTTGACCTGTTCGGTGTCGCCAGCCGCCACCATATCGCGCATCTCGTACTGAAAGATGATAGTGTCCTTTTCGAGATTCAGGGCGAAGTCGAGCAGACCCTCGGCGGTCATGGCCTTGGCCAGCGCCTCGGCCTCCCCGGGCTTGGGCATAAACCGCGAGCCGACCAGAGCGCTGATGAACTCGGTCTTCTCCCCCGGCCACTGCTGCGGTGCTGCTTGCGCGCCCAGGCTCTGCTGCATCTCCCGGAAGATGCGTTCGTGAACTTGCTCTTCTCCGGCCAGCCACTCGCACAAGGCGCGGACCTGCGGGCTGTCGGTCGCCTCCGCCGCCGCCTGATAGAACGCATAGCCGGCCTGCTCAGTCTGAATCGCGATCTCCACCATTTGGGGAGCCGAGAACGCCTCTGCCGACATCATGGTCTTCCTCCCGTGGCTCTGTTTGGCAAACCTATATATATAATTCGCTGGGCGCGTGGGAGTTCCTGGTATGTGGCCATGGCCGAGCATCCCACCGTTGACGCTGTAACCCGCCGAAGGTTCAGTAGTCCCTCAAAGCCGCAACGATTTTTCGACCGCGCAGAAGCCTCCGCTTCGCTTATCACCTGTAATGAGGTTACCTGTATGGATGGCTGGATCATTGACGAGCAAACCTATCGCCGGGGCCGGCGCTACGAGCTGCCGGACTGGCCCGAGCTGATGGCCGACGAACAAGCAGTCGCCACCGAGGGCGACCAGATGTGCTTCCTGCTGCTGCGACCGCTTACCGACGCCGAGGCCCTGGAGCGCGAGAGCCTCGGCATCGTCGAGTGGTATTACCTCGATGGCCGCGAGCCGGCGGTGCGGCGCACCTATGACCTGGCGGCCATGACCGCGTACGACTACCGCCACTGCCTCCTGGATTTCCGCCTGCCGGCTCGTCAAGAGGGGCGCGTGCGGCTGATGGCGATGCACCCGGACGATCCCCAGGCCAATCTGCGCTTGCTGGAGCAGATGCCGCCGCGGCTGGCGCAATGGGTCGCCGACTGTATCGCCGATGTCAACATGCGCAGTCCGCAGGGGCGCCGGCGCTTGCAGGAGGCAAAAAAAAACTAGCCCGGCTCGCCCGCCAGGCGGCACGCAGCGGACGCCGCGGCCGGGTACCTAGCGCCCGCGAATGGCTCACCGCTGACCTGGGCGATGCGGGGCAAGTCATCCGCGAGGGCCACGATTTCCGCACCCAGCAGGAGCTGAGCGCTCTGGTCCATGCCCCTGACGGCGGCTTCAGCGCTGCCCGCGGGCGTCCCGAGGCCGAGCCGCTGGTGGTGCGGCTGATTCAGGAGGCGCTGCGGGACTTACAGATGTTTGAGCGCACCGGGCAGTTGCCGGGCGGGGCGTCTTACAGCGAGCTTCCCGCCTACAAGGTCGCCCTCTACCGCGCCTATTGGCAACACAGCGCCTAGTTGGAGGACAGGGGACCCATGCTGCGCACGGCTGCCCCCTGCCTGTCCATGCCGTCGGCACAAGCCGCGACAGGCAAGGATGACGCTGCTGCTTTGGGGCTAGTTGGGGAGCT
>CAYMIN010000047.1:0-15220 GCA_964390495.1 uncultured Armatimonadia bacterium | reverse complement strand
TGTACGCCGGCATCGAAGCCGCCAGTCAGGCCCCCTATGTAATCAAACAGAGGCATATCATAATCCCTGATGATGGCGACCGCCGTGCTCAGGTCGGCGGCGACGATCGCCTGCCAGTAGCTCTGGGCGATCTCCGGCCTAAACAGCGTGAAAGTCGAAAGATAGCCGTCGCAGCCGTAGGGCAGATTGTTGAAGTGATTCTGCTTCTGGCCACCCGAGATGACCGCCCATGTGTCATGCACCAGCAGGCCCAGCTTGCGAGCGAAGCCGCCGCAGAGGTCGTCCTTGACCGCCACCAGATTGGGCTCGGTATCGCGGAGGGTCTCCAGTACCTGCAAAGCCTGGGCTTCCGGCCAGCGCGAAAACACATTGGTCACCACCATCACCGGGATCTGCTGGGCCACCGCCCGGTAGTGGTCAACGAAGGTCGCCACGGTCGCCGAGCGCGCCCAGTCCGGCGGCATCAGCATCAGAATATCAGCGCCCAGCTCGCGGCAGTAGCGCCCGAACTCGACGGCCTGCGGCGTCGCCCAGCCGTTGCAGGCGGCGGTGACCAGCGCCCGCCCGGCGGTATGCTCGACGGCGACCTTGGTGATGTCCGCGACCTCGTCATCGCTCAGGAGAGTATAAAGGCTGTCACCGTGGGTCAGCAGCACGGTCTTGCTGCCGCCGGCGATGACGAAGTCAATGAAGTTGCGCAGGGCCGCGAAGTCGAGGCTGCCGTCGCGCTTGAAGGGGGTGCTTACGGAGGCGACCGGCCCGGTCAGGGCCGCGCGCATCTGGTCCTTGCTCATCTCGGCCATGGTGCTTCCTCCTTCGGCTCTACCGACCGACCACAGCGACACCATATTATACACCGCACGTGCGAAACTTGTCTCCCATGAGCGCCGTGCGGCATTTCGCTAGGGCGTCGAGTTGCAGGAAGGGTTGCCTTAGTTCGAACAATTCGCCGGGGGGAGCGTCTGGGGACTTGACACTACTTTACCATTTAGCTAATATGCAAATAACTCTTCTCGCCGATACGCTGTGACCGAAGGTGATGCCTGATGGATGCCGCGATCTACGATTTCAGAGCCCAGGTGCTCAAGGCAATGGCGCACCCGGCGCGCCTGCAGATAATAGACGCGCTGGCGGAGGGTGAGAAGTGCGTGTGTGAACTCCAGGAGTTGATCGGCTCCGCCCTGCCCACCGTTTCCCGGCACCTGACGCGAATGAAAAGCGCCGGCATCATCGCCGGCCGGCGCGACGGCAACTCCATCTACTATCGCCTGCTGATGCCCTGTGTCTTGCGCATCTTCGGCTGCATTGATGAGGTCGTCAGCGCCGAGGCCGACCGCAAGGCCGCCGCCTGCAGCCTCGCCGACCACATCGCAGAGTGATATGGCCATGGAGATGATGGCTAGTGTCTGACCGCATAAAGTTCACCTTGATAGTCATAGTGTTTCTGGTTGCCTATTTCATGCCCTTGCAGCATCCCCGGGTACAATCTGCCATTGCAGACATGTTACTGATGCTGCAGGACTACGCCCAGAAGCACGTACTATTTTGTCTGGTGCCGGCTTTCTTCATCGCCGGGGCCATCGCAGTATTCATCAGCCAGGCTGCGGTGATGAAGTACTTCGGCCCCAGGGCCAACCGGGTCCTGTCGTATGGCGTGGCCTCGGTATCCGGGACGATCCTGGCGGTCTGTTCGTGCACGGTTCTGCCCTTGTTTGCAGGCATCTACACGCAGGGCGCCGGCATCGGGCCGGCTACGGCGTTTCTCTATTCCGGTCCCGCTATCAATGTCTTGGCGATCATCCTGACAGCGCGCGTGCTGGGTTTTGAGCTGGGCGCAGCGCGGGCGCTCGGAGCGGTCGTCTTCGCCGTCGTGATCGGTCTGCTGATGGCCTTTTTCTTCCGCAGAGACGAGACTCGGCGCGCCGAGCAGACCGAGGCAGCCTTCGCGGGCATGGCGCAGGAGGACGGGCGGCCGCTGTGGCAGACCGCGGCGTACCTAGCCACGATGGTACTGATCCTGATCTTCGCCGCCTGGGCTAAGCCGGCTGAGCAATCCGGACTATGGTGGGAAGTTTACCGGCTCCACTGGTTCATCGTTCTGCCGCTGCTGGCGCTGCTGGGACTGATGCTGTGGCGCTGGTTCAAACACGAAGAGCTGAAGGAGTGGGTCGGCGCCACCTGGGGCTTCACCCTCCAGATAATGCCGCTGCTGTTTGCCGGGGTGGTGGCCGCCGGATTCTTGCTGGGGATGCCGGGGACCGATAACGGTATCATCCCCAACAGTTGGATCGCGGAGTTGGTGGGCGGCAACTCCCTGGCCGCCAACTTCTCCGCCTCGCTGGTGGGGGCCTTGATGTACTTCGCGACCCTTACCGAGGTCCCGATTCTGCAAGGGCTGCTGGGCGCCGGCATGGGCAAGGGGCCGGCGCTGGCCCTGCTGCTGGCCGGCCCGGCGCTCTCCCTGCCCAATCTGCTGGTGATCCGCAGCGTGATGGGGACCAAGAAGACTCTCGTCTTCACCGGCATCGTAGTTATCATGGCGACGCTAACCGGCCTGATCTATGGCGCGCTGGGGTGAAGGCGCTCTAACCCGAACGATTCATGAACCCGTAGGTCGGGCTTTCCAGCCCGACGCTCTTACGGGCCAGCCCTCAGCCAGGCTGGAAAGCCTGGCCTACGCGGGATCGCACTGTGTCATTTGGGGGTATTTTGGGAAAGGGCGCTGTGCGGCCGGAAATGGCCTTTGCCGGTAGTTTCGCCTCGTCTGCGATGGTCTTCGTGAATAATCAGGACTAAGAAGCTAATTGAGGTGATGCAGATGACTATCCAGGTACTAGGGACCGGATGTTCCAAATGCAAGCAGTTGACGGCCAATGCGGAACAGGCCGTGGCCGACCTCGGCCTAGACGCCACCATCGAAAAGGTCACGGAGCTCCACGACATTATGGAGGCCGGCGTTATGATGACGCCTGCGCTTGCCATTGATGGCGAGGTGAAAGCCGCCGGCAAGGTGCTGTCGGTGGACCAGATCAAGCAACTTATCGAGTAGTGCTGCTGCACACCATCTTTACTGGTGACGCGTAGGTCGGGCTTTCCAGCCCGAGTCCGGTTCAATAAAAGAGAGGGAGAGAATAATGCTAGAGAAAAGCTGCTGTGGCGGAGATGTGCTGATTCTGGCTTGCTCCGGGGCCGCAAACGTCGGTCAGATCGCCAACGAAGCCGCCAAGGCCCTGACGGAGTCGGGCCAGGGCAAGATGTACTGTGCCGTCGGGGTCGGCGCGGGTCTGGAGAACTTCATCGAGACCACCCGCAACGCCGCCGCCTGCGTGGCCATAGACGGCTGTCCGATGGGCTGCGTGAAGCTGGCCCTGGACAACGCCGGTCTGGAGGCGGATGTGTACGTGCTGGTTACCGACCTGGGCATCGAGAAACGCCCCGGCTTCGACGCCCCCGCCGAGGATGTGGCAAAGGTTACCGGCGCGGTGGCCGACGCCCTGCAAGACTAAGAGTGCGTCTGCTGCGGGGAGCAATCAGGCGGCTGCTGCGCGGGCGATGAGTAGCGACAAGCTGCGTCGAGGCAGCGGCTCGGGTCAACTTGGAGAGCGGCGATAGCCGCAATCCACCTCAAAGAGGAGAGTGGTAATCGTGAGGGCGCATAAAGCCGCTGTTGTGGTACTTTTGATCATCGCCGTGGTCGTGGTGCTCCAAGTCAAGGCCGCCAGATCGCCGGCGGACCTAGAGCAGGACGCCGCCTGGATAGAGAGCGACTCCGTGGAACTGGTCGAACCGCAGACCCCACCGGAGCCGCCGGCACCTGCGGCTGGCCAGCAGCCCGAAGCTAGTGGCGAGCACGATTCCAATACGGCGCAGCCTCCCGCCCGGCCGGAATCTGCAACAGCGTCCAAGCCGGAGCCTAAGCCTCGACCGGAGAGCAAGCCGCAGCTAGCCGAGAAGGCCCCGCAGTCGCCTCAGCCCGGTGCGGCCGAAACCGGGCAGGAGAAGCCGGCACCGCCCGCGCCGGCTGCATCCGAATCCAAAGCGCCCGCCGCCCTACCGCGGATGGTGGACGTGGGGGCCGGCCACTGCATTCCGTGCAAGATGATGGAGCCGATCCTGGATGAATTGCGGCGCGAGTACACCGGCAAAGTATCCGTCAGGCTCGTGAACCTCGAGCAGGATCCGCAGGGCGGCGAACGCTACGGCGTGCAAGTCATCCCGACGCAGATCTTCTTTGACAGCGACGGCCAGGAAGTGTATCGCCACGTCGGGTATTATTCCAAAGAGGAGATCCTGGCGAAATTCCGAGAACTGGGGTTCATCAACTAACCTATCGTACCACTCAGGAGACGGCCATGTACCGACAATTCATCTCAGCCTTGCTACTGGGATTCTTCTTCGCGCTCACCCTGGCAGTTGCTACGGATAGCGGGGCGGAGGGGTCGGCAGCGTCGCCGACGGTAGAGCAGGCGTATCTTGGCCTCAGCAAGGGGCCGTTGCGAGCGGCGCACCTGACAGACCTACCTGAAGGCCTGGTCATGCGCTCCGGGGATATACAGATAACGGTGGCAGAGATCGCTGCCGAGATTGACACCATCGAGGACCAGCCCACGATACGTGAGCAGCTCACAAACAATCTCTTCTTCGTTCTGGAGCTCCTCGCCACCCGAGCGTTGCTGTTGAAAGAAGCGCAGGCCGCGGCTCTGGACACCGCCGGCCAACCCGACTCCACCGTCATCAACGCCTACCTGGACAGCCTGGCGACCGAAGTACAGGTCACCGAGGAGGAGGCGCGCGCGTTTTTCGACACTAATGCCGACATGTTCGGCGGCGCCGCCTACGAGCAGGTCGAAAAGGACCTCCGCGCCTACCTGCGCACCGAGAAACAGCAAGCCACCGTGGATGCACACCTCAATTCCCTAAGTGAGCGCATCCCTGTCGAGGTCAACGCCGCCTGGTTGCAGCAGCTAGCGCCTGCCGCGCTTGATACACCGGTGGACCGGGCGCGACGCTCAGGCAAGCCGACCCTGGTGGACTTCGGCGCTACCGGCTGTACTGCCTGCGACCTGATGGCGCCGGTTCTGGAGCAACTCCGCGCAGAGTATCAAGGCCGCTGCAATGTGCTGTTGGTATCGGTGAGCGAGCAGCCGGTGCTCAGCGCCCGCTACGGCATCAGCAGCATCCCGGTGCAGGTTTTCTACGACGCCCAGGGCCGGGAAGTGTACCGACACACCGGCTTCTTACCTGAGGACAAGCTCGAGGCCAAGCTGTCCGATTTAGGGGTGAAGTGAAGTGCGAGAGCTTTTTACGACGCTCGCCCTGGCCCTGGAGGGCAGCGCCCTGATCGCACTGGCGGCAGCGGCGGTCTGGGGAGTCCTGAGCATCCTGCTCAGCCCCTGCCACCTGGCTAGTATCCCACTCATTATCGGGTTCATTGACCAGCAGGGCCGTACCTCCACGCGCCACGCCTTCTGGCTGTCCACACTGTTTGCGACCGGCATCCTCATCACTATCGGGGCAGTTGGCGCGATTACAGCGTCGCTAGGGCGGATGATGGGCGACCTCGGCGCTTGGGGCAATTATTTCGTTGCTGTGGTGTTCTTCCTGGTCGGCCTGTACCTGATTGGGGTGATCCCGGTCGCCTTCGCCGGCGCGCGTCTGAGCAGCAGCCAACGCAAGGGGCTGCTGGCGGCCTTGCTGCTCGGCCTCATCTTCGGCGTAGCCCTGGGGCCATGCACCTTCGCTTACATGGCGCCGATGTTGGCGGTGGCCCTGCGGGTGGCCAGCAGCCATCCGCTATACAGTGCCGGCCTGCTACTGACCTACGGTGTCGGCCACTGCTCGGTTATCGTGGCTGCCGGCACCTCAACGGAACTTGTCCAGCGCTATCTGAACTGGACCGAAGAGTCGCGCGGCTCAGTCATCGTCAAGCAGGTGTGCGGCGTGCTGGTAATGGTGGCGGGGCTTTATCTAATTTACACTGCGCCGTAGCATGATGCGCCTGAGCAAAGCGGAGCTCGGCTACTGGTAAGCAGCAGCCCCATGTCATATCGGCGGGTCCCGTGTATAATGTAGTGAAGCGGCACCACTTGAGGTGATTTGAATTGCGCAATATCTGCTATTGTTGGTGGCGCGGAACCTGAAAGACCTAGGCACGACTCCACGGCTGTACGGATGAACTACGTGTTTAGGAGGTTTCGCTATGACCCTCACAATCGCAGTGATGATGTTGGCGTGTACAGGTTTGCTGGTGGGGCTGGCCGGGGGGTTGCTGGGAGTCGGTGGTTGTTTTATTATGGTGCCGGTGCAGGTCTGGGTCTTTCAGGCAATGGGCGTGCCTCTGGACATTGCTGTCAGACAGGCCTTTGGCACTAACCTCCTCGTCGTTGTGCCCACTGCTCTTAGCGGAGCATGGGGTCACACCCGTAGAGGTGCGGTTCTGTGGCGGTCGGGGGTGATCATGGGCTTAGCGGGCGCGGTCGGCGCTGCCGGCGGCGCAAGCATCGCGGCCCACCTGCCTGGCGCCACGTTGAAGATCGTCTTTGGCTGCGCGATCGTTGCCGGAGCCCTGCGCATGCTTACGGCAAAGCCCCCCAAGGTGAAACCCTAGCTGCAAACATCGCCCTCGAAGCTGGTCGCCTGGGCTTTGCCCATCGGATTGCTGATCGGGTTGGTGGGGATCGGCGGAGGTGTGCTGATGGTCCCCATCATGGTTCTGGCGCTCGGCTTCAGCATGCACCAGGCGGTTGGGACTTCCACGGCGATGATGCTTTTCACCGCTACAAGTGGGTGCGCGTCTTTCGTCGCCCACGGCATTGGTGTAGAGGGGCTGCCGCCCTACTCTCTCGGTTACGTGAACCTCGCGGCGTGGGCGGCACTGGCGCTGACAAGTGTTCCAATGGCGCAGGCGGGCGTGAAGCTGGCACATCGGCTGCCACCCCAGCGGCTGAAACTGGTGTTCATTATCGTCATGCTCTACATGGGCCTGAAGATGATCGGCATCTTCGGCTGGCTGGGCCTACCTCTCTAGTGCGCATCTATGCACTTAAGACCTAGCCTACGGAGGCTTTATGCCTAGCCCCTAGTGATGTTCGGCAGTGCCAACACACCCCGAAAGGAAGACCTTGCTCGTGAACATTGTATATATCTCAGGAAGTCCCAGGAAAGACAGCAACACCGACCACCTGCTGAAAACGGCACTGTCAGTGACAGGGGGTGAGTTTCTCAAGCTTGCCGATCACACCGTCGAGCCGTGCCGCTCGTGTTGGGCATGCACCCAACCGCGACCATGTGTCATTGAGGACGACATGCGCGAGGCAATTACCCCTATGCTTATGGGCAGTGATGCTCTCGTGCTGGGCACGCCGGTGTATTTCAACAACGTCTCCGCCCAGCTCAAGGCCTTCATGGATCGGACCTGGCCGCTGCGGGGAAAGCTCAGGAACAAGATCGGTGGTGCCGTAGTGGTGGGGCGAAGATACGGGCTGGAGGGCGCTGTCACCGCCATCAATGCTTTCTTCCTCAAGCACGAGATGATTCCAGCCAACAGAGGTGTTTATGGCATTGCCTTCAAGCAGAAGGAAATAACACAGGATAGAGAAGCAATTGAGGCAGCTAGCAACCTGGGCGAGCGCATCTTGGAGCTGGGGAGGATAATAGGCCACAGGTAGCAGGCAAGCAACATGATTACAGGTTTGCGGGGAAGCATTATCCGATGAGTGACACCAACGACGCAGGACCGTGGACTCCCAACCCGACTCATAAGGTCCCGCCTCCTGCTGAGTACTCTCCCGAGGAGGAGCCTACCAGCTTCCGTGATTCTGCTCCACTATCACATGGAGGGTGCGCCAGCCCTGGTACGCGCCGCGCAACGCCGAGGAGCGGGCGGCAGCGGACAAACTCCAGGCGCTCATGGAGGCGATCCGCCTGAAGACCGAACAGAAGCGAAATAGCCGCCCGCACGACGGCGCCAATGAGGATGGGAGATGACCGCATCGCAGCAGCCCGTGGCAAAGAAGCTTGCCTTCCTGGACCGCTACCTGACGCTATGGATCTTCCTGGCGATGGCAGTGGGTGTCGGCAGCGGCTATCTCTGGCCTCAGTTAATCCGCAACCTGAACGAGGCGACCCAGATCGGCACGACCTCGATCCCCATTGCCATCGGTCTAATCCTGATGATGTACCCGCCGCTGGCGAAGGTGAAGTACGAGGAGATGGGCGAGGTCTTCCGCAACGGTAAGGTGCTGACACTGTCGCTGGTGCAGAACTGGGTGATCGGCCCGATCCTGATGTTCCTGCTGGCGGTCGTGTTTTTGCGCGGCTATCCCGAGTATATGTACGGGCTGATCATGATCGGCCTGGCCCGCTGTATCGCGATGGTGATAGTCTGGAACGAACTGGCGGAGGGCGACTGCGAGTACTGCGCCGGCCTGGTTGCCTTCAACTCCATCTTTCAGGTGCTGTTCTTCTCGGTCTACGCCTATATCTTCATCACCGTCTTGCCGCCGCTGTTCGGACTGCGCGGCACCACGGTCGCAATCACCATCGGCCAGATCGCAGAGAGCGTGTTCATCTACCTGGGCATCCCTTTCCTCGGCGGCATCATCACCCGCTTCTCACTCATCAAGGCGAAGGGCCGCGAATGGTACGAGACCCGGTTCATCCCCCGCATCAGCCCCATCACGCTGATCGCGCTCTTGTTCACGATCGTGGTGATGTTCTCGCTGAAGGGCGAGTTCATCGTGCAGTTGCCGCTGGACGTGCTGCGCATCGCCGTGCCGCTGCTCATCTACTTCGTGGTCATGTTCCTGGTCTCGTTCTTCCTGAGCATGAAGGTAGGCGCGACCTATGCCCAGACCGCGACCTTGTCTTTCACCGCCGCGAGCAACAACTTCGAATTGGCGATTGCGGTGGCGGTGGCGGTCTTCGGGATTGCGTCGGGCGAGGCTTTCGCAGCGGTGATCGGCCCGCTGGTGGAGGTGCCGGTACTAATCAGCCTGGTAAATGTCGCCTTCGCTCTGCGGCAACGGTACTTTCCGGCGGAGAAAACGGCCGCCTGATACGTCTCAGGCCATACGCATGTAGCCGAACAAGCCCCAGAAGGGATAGACAAATGAGCGCACGCCCCAAGCTGAAGATACTATTCCTGTGCAGCGGCAATTCCGTCCGCAGTCAGATGGCCGAGGGCTTCACCAGAGACTTGAAGGGCGACCTCATTGAGGTTTACTCCGCCGGCATCGAGGCGCGCGGCCTCCACCCCCTGGCAGTGCAGGTGATGCACGAGGTCGGCGTGGACATCTCCGGCCAGAAATCAAAAACCGCCGACCAACTGCCTGATTTCGACTTTGATTACTTAATCACCGTCTGCGACGACGCCCGGGAGAGCTGTCCGCTCTTTCTGAGGGCTGCACAATCCGTCCATGCCGCCTTTGCCGATCCGGCCCAGGCGGTCGGGACCGAAGACGAAATCTTAGCTATATTCCGCGAGGTCCGCGACCGGATCCGGGCCTTCGTGCAGCAGATGCCGGGAAACCTCCCCGCCCGCGCCTGACAATGCCATCGCCTAGAGCTTCGCCGGCTCGAGGACATGGGCAGTCCTGGCGCTGCCTGGCCTACTCTTCTGCAAACATCTCCTTGATGATGCCCACGGCCTCTTCCACGATGACCTGCCCGCCTTCAGGCGCTACGCGACAACTGGCCGGCACCGCTCCGTAGCTGCAACCGCGGGCGGCCCGCGCGGTGGGCAGGTAGCCGCCGGCGGCGCGACCCGTGGCCAGGTGGACGCAGCTCCCAGTAAGCTGAATCAAGAAAGTCTGCAAGGCCTCACTGCGGCCCTTGATGCGGTCGCCGAAGTCCAGGTAGAACTCGAAGGGGGCCGTCACCAAGGCGATGTCGCCGAGGCGAACCACATTCATCTCGATGGGGACACTCTCCGGCGGGTTCTCGTAGCGGTCCACCGCCCGTTGACACCAGCCCAGCCGCGAGCGCAGGGAGGTGTAAGTGGCATCCAGGCGGTCCTGGTCCCCGACGCTCTCGAGTTGCTCGCTCAGTTCCGCCATCTGCGCTTGCAGGGCGGCATACTCCTCATCGGTCACATCCCAGTGCGGCAGCTCCAGGTTGCGGTGCTCATGCTTGAGTGTCACGCTGTCATGCAGCTCCTGGCGCACGGCCGGTTCGGCGTCACCGACGGCATCGGCGATGCGTCGCGCGAGGTCCTGGCGCAGGGCGAGGTTGCGTTGCTTGCTGCGGCCCTCGCCGTACTTCAGCATCAACATTCGCTCCTCGGCGCGCGCCTGGATGAGCCGGTGCGGGGTCTGATCGCCGGCTGCCGAGCACTGCGGCAGAATGAACAGGTCCTCGCCATAGCGCCTGCGGATCTCCTCGCGGGTGTCGTGCCAGTAGTCGGCGGAGACGTAGTCCTGGCCGCCTTCGCTGGCCTGTGAGGGACTGGCGATGTTGACTACCATGCCGGTGAGCCGGCGGTCGCGGTCGTAGGTGAACAGCAGGTTGACGCCGTGGTCCACATGCCCCTCGATATGCGAGAAGTCGGGCGCGCTGGTGTCCCCGTACATGACCGCGCGGTCGTCGAAGTAGCGCACCCGCCGATTCTCGCCGACTACCGCGTAGGAATAGCCCCAGGCTAGGTAGCCTTCGCGACGGCCCTCCCAGGCCTCGCAGACGGCGGCAACCACGGCTTCTATCACCAGTTCGCTGTACTCCGCGGTGGTCATGTAGTCCGGGTAGCACGCCAGGATATCCTCCAGGTACTCCTCTTCCTTCTGCAGGCCGGTTTGGCCACCTTGAAAGGGCGCGGTGTGGGTATGGGTGGCACCGGCAATCAGCTTGAGCGGGTCGAGCTCCGGCAGACGCTCGCGCAATGCCTCCCGGCTGGCCTCAAGTACCTCCGCATCCACCCCACAGCTATCCAGTGAAACGAACACGACCTGCTCTCCCCCGCTCTCCAGCGCCAGCGCCGTAACGGTCAGGGGATCGTTGACCTCCGTAGCGATTCTCAGATTGAAGAGTCCACGCAAGGATATTGGTCGCGAGGGGGTGATGTCGCGACTGGCCCAGCCTATGGCAATCTTGGTGCTCATCTCGGACTCCTTATAGGAATATGGTGGCACAAGCGCGTATCCTCTCACCGCTGCAGGAGCACTCAGCGGCGAGGGCATCGGAGGGCTGGTTCGCGGTTGGGTAGTGCTATTCCTGCCTGGAGGGGGGATGATCCGTCGCGAGCGGAGCTGGTGCAGAGGCGTTGGAGCTCAAGTTCGCCACGCAGTCGCGGCATCGCCTATAATCTCGTCGCCCTTGGCTCATAGTCCAACTGCATATTGCTTCAGATGAAGGGAGATTCCTCCGGGAAGGGGAAGCATAGTCTTAACAGCGCATTCTTCTGTCGTACGAGTTCGTTGGGTGAATCTGTCCGCCTTGCGAGGTTCCGGCAATGGGGACGAGCATCGAGCAACTTGAGCAGTGGATGCAGGCCGACACGGAGGACGAACACGTCGAGTTCAAAGAGGCCAAGAACAATCTCCACTCAGGAGATCTGCCCGAGTACTGCTGTGCCCTGGCTAATGAGGGTGGCGGCAAGTTAATCCTGGGTGTCACGAACAAGAAGCCGCGACAGGTTGTGGGAAGCCGCGCATATCGGGAGCCACATCTGGTCACGAAGCGTGAAGAACTGTATAGCGAACTTGGCATACGGGTTGAGACGCAGATCATCCGGCATCCAGATGGCCCGGTCATCGTCTTCAATATCCCCCCTCATCATCTGGGCCTACCGATACGCTACAAGGGGACCTACTGGATGCGTAGCGGCGAACAACTCGTGCCAATGTCCGACGACATGCTCAAGCGTATCTATGCCGAGGCGACGCCCGACTTCTCGGCCCAAGTCTGTGCCGAAGCCACCTTCGCCGACCT
Source organism: uncultured Armatimonadia bacterium (assembly GCA_964390495.1). Taxonomy (GTDB): domain Bacteria; phylum Armatimonadota; class Zipacnadia; order Zipacnadales; family UBA11051; genus UBA11051. The sequence continues at coordinate 3,298 of CAYMIN010000047.1, read as the reverse complement.
GGCACCGGAGGCGATTGAGGAATTCCGGAAGCGATGGATGCAGAAGTCGGGGAATAAGCGCCTGGCCGCACTTGAGCCGGAGCGACTGCTGGCCGACGCTGAACTCGTCGTGGATGGCGGAGTGACAATCGCCGCACTTGTGCTGTTCGGTGCGCGCCAGGCACTGGGCCGGCATCTTGCGCAGGCTGAGGTAATCTTCGAGTACCGCTCCCGTCAGGGAGCCATCAGGTACCAGGACCGCAAGGCCTACAGAGAAGCCTTCTTCACGTACTATGATGACCTCTGGAACACGATCAACCTCCGAAACGAAGTTCATCAGTACCAGGAGGGGCTCTTCAGGCGTGACATCTGGGCCTTCAACGGAGTCGTGATCCGAGAAGCGATACTGAATGCAGTCAGTCACCGGGATTACCGGCGCGGAGATTCCACGATGGTCCTGCAGACTCCTGATGCCCTTCATGTCATCAGTGACGGCGGCCTGCCTGAGGGCATCACCGTCGAGAACATCCTCAATAAGCGCAGTTGGCGTAATCGGCTTATTGCTGAGAGCTTCGAGAAGTGCGGGTTGGTGGAGAGGTCGGGGCAGGGCATGGACCTGATGTTCGAGCAATCCATTATTGAGGCCAAGCTACCTCCTGATTTCACGGGAACTGACGCGCACAAGGTGTCCGTTACGCTGTCGGCCAATGTTGAGAATCCAGTGTTCCTCAGGTTCCTCGAACAAGTGAACCGGGAACAGGCTGAGCATCTCATACTGGCGGACCTACTGGTGCTTGATCGGGTCCGCCGCCACCAGAGTATCCCTGACAATCTGCGCGGCAACCTGCGACGCCTGCGTGAGCGAGGCATTGTGGAAGCAAGGGGCCGCGCCAGGGGCACCACGTACTTACTGTCTGAAAAATACTACGCTTTCGTGGGCCAGTCCGGCACCTATACCCGAGAACTCGGCCTTGACAGAGAAACCTGCAAGGAGTTGCTTCTCAGCCATATTCAGCGCCACGCAGACGACGGAACGCGCCTGAGCGAACTGGTGCAAGTACTCCCGGATAAGACTTACGAACACGTACGATGGCTCATCTACGGACTGCGAGACGAAGGGCTCACTCACAGTACCGGCCGCGGGCGGGGAGCGCGCTGGTTCCCCGGGCCTTCCCCGAAATGACCCAACCATCCACGATCTGCCAGCACCATCTGTCCCGCGTGCCGGCAACAGCCAATAGCTAATCACAACTAATTGATGCTGAGCTACTTGTCCTGGTTGGCCCTTTGCGCCGATTCTATTGGCTAATAGCCCTCTATTGTCTCTCTATTGTCTCTCTATTGCCTCTTTATTGCCTCTCTATTGCCCCTCTATTGCCCCTCTATTGCCCCTCTATTGCCTCTCTATTGCCTCTCTATTACCTCTCTATTGTCCCTCTACTAAACCTCTACTGGGCCGCTATTGGGCCACTATCGGACCTCTATTGGACCAGGATTGGTGGCAGATTGGTCATCGGCTGGCCGGGACGGTGTTCGGCGCTGAGATGCAGAGCACCCGCCTACAGCTTGGCCGCTTCGCGGTTCATGATCTCCCAGGCCTTGGCGTGGTAGAAGCGGTAGGCCCAAAGCGGCGTGCCGTTGGGGATGCGGTGGTCCAGACCTAACACGCACCCGCCCGTCGCCACCAGCGGCGGAATCTTGTACTCCAGCTCGGCCACGATCTCCGCCTCACCCCGCCGCAACACGTGCTTGTCAATCCCGCCCTCGAAAGCCAGCCGCGTGCCATACTGCTCCCGCAGCTTGACGATGTCCATCCCCGCCGCCGGCTCCAGCGGGTGCATGAAGTTCAGCCCCGCATCCAGAAAAGCGTCAATCACTCCGTTCATATTGCCATCGGAGTCCTGCAGAAATAGCCGCGCGCCGCGCTCGGCCAGCAGGTCCCAGACGCGCCGGTAGTAGGGCTTGATGAACTCGGTAATCTGCTTGGGGCCGGCCAGGGAGCCGCTCTTGCCGGCCATGTCCTCATGCACCGACAGCATATCCACTTGCACGGTCGTCGCTACCCGCTCCAGTACCCGGCAGGCCGTCTCCCCGATCGTGTTCAGGATGTCATGCACCAAGTCCGGCTGCTCGTAATAGGCCACGCACAGACCGACCTCGCCCATGAGCTGGCGCGGCTCATCGAAACCGCCGGGGATGGACACGGTGACCACCCGCCCGGCCTGCAAGTGCTCGCGCGCCACCTGCTCCCAATCGGCCCCGAAGCGCGCCTCGGAGAACTCGTAGTGGTGCTTGATTTTGCGCCAGTCGTCGAAGTTGCTGACCGGATACTCCAGCGGCAGGGCGAGGGTCGCGGCGTTCTTGATCAGCTTGACGCGGCGGCCGTAGTGATCGCGGGCGATGACGGCTTCGGCGGTCTCTTCGAGGATCTGCTCAGGGCAGCCGCCGATGAAGCCGGTGCTGACCGGCACGCCGCCACGCATGTGGCGGCGGTAGGTGAAGGCGGACATGTCGAGTTCGGCGGGGCTAGCGCCCTGGGCGGCCCACTCGTCCTTGAGACCGACCAGCGGGCCGAAGATTTCGGTGAACATCGGCCGGCGGTTTTCGCGGAAGGTCATATAGTCGAGGAACTCTTCGCGCCGCACTTCCATGGTGCGATGGATCGCCAGCGCCGCGTGAAAGTCAGAAAGCTTGCGAGTGGTCATAGCACACCTCCTCAAATCGGCCGTCTGAATCGAGGCTGCAGGATTAGTGCAGGCTATTGGGAGCCGAGAAGTTCCGGATGATTGTCGCGCAACCACCGCTCAACCTGTGCCCGAAGTCGCTCCGTGACCTTCTGCAGCTCCTCGACATCGGGCTCGGTGGCGAGGCCGACACGCTCGTACGATAACAGATTGCGTTTGCGGCGGCAGGCATCGGTTATGTCGCGGTCGGGATTGGTCAGCAGCAGCCCGAGAATGCGGCGCCGCGCCTTGGGCCAAGGAGCCTGAGTAAGCGGGCTAACTGTTCGCATATTGTAAACGCTTGTACGCAAAAACCGAACGGCTTGTCAAGACCCGTTCAACGCGAGGGCCCGAAACGGTACGTGCCCACGCGCCGGGGCTTACGGCTCTGTCGGTGGCGCGGTTTCGGCAGCAGGTGGCCTCACCAGCGCGCCCACTATCAGCCCCGCCAGTACCATCTCCACCAGCGCGCCCCCAAGCCAACCCAAAGCCATGCCCTGCGGAATCGGCATCATGCTGTAGGTCCCGCGGCAGGCAAGAGTGACGCTGCTGCTTTGGGGCTAGTTGGGGAGCTGGTTAGGTAGGTGAAAAAGCAA
>CAYMIN010000046.1:0-15420 GCA_964390495.1 uncultured Armatimonadia bacterium | reverse complement strand
ACGACAACGGCACAACCACTGCTCAACTGTAACCCATGTATGGTACTAGCTCACTCGCTGCCTTATGCATCTGTGAGGCGAACGGCAAAATATGTGGTATAATGCTCGGGCCGAGCGTCGGCGCAGTGCAGTGAGCGCTCACGGCTATCGCCGTAGCGAGGCATTGGCACTGGACCATAATGCGGTGTCAGGGAGGCGCTCTTGTTAGAAGCTCTTGGTGTGGCATTCTCTGAGGCCGGCAGGGAAGCGAAAGTGCTGGTTGCCATCGGCCTGACACTGATAGCCGGGGCGCTGGCGGGCCGGCTTGCTAAACTGGTGAGGCTTCCCACTGTCACCGGCTACATTGCCGTCGGTATCCTGATCGGCCCCTACGGCCTGGGGATACTGTCGCACGAGATGGTGGCCGAGCATTTGCGCGTATTTGCCGACATCGCGCTGATGATTGTCGCTTTTTCCATTGGCAAGCTGCTGGACTTCCGCTTCACCCACATTGATTACAAACGCCCCATCTTCATCCCCTCGGCGGAGGCCTTCGGCGCGCTCTTGTTTGTCAGCGGCAGCGTCTTGCTGCTGAGCTTGTTCCCGCTGCACGGCTTAGTACCACACGAGGCAACCTTTCTTACATTCACTCTGCCGCTGGCGCTGCTCTTGGGCGCCATTGCGATGGCCACGGCACCGGCCTCCACCTTGGTCGTCGTCAAGGAATACGGCGGGGAGACGCTCCTGACCCGATGTCTGATGATATCTGTGGCGGTTGATAACGCTCTAGCCATCGGCGTCTTCGGTATAGCCCAGGTGTTGGCACAGGAGGTGTTCATGGCGGATGTGCCCAGCGGCGTACTCCAGGGCGTGCTCATAGCGGTCAGCCGCGTTGTTGGCGCACTGCTATGGGGCGCTCTGGTCGCGGTGCTGCTCCATCCGTTCATTGAACGCCAGAAGGAACACGGTTCGGTCCTGATGGCCACACTGGGCACAATTCTCTTCTGCGCAGGAATTGCTGAAGTACTGCAGTTCCCCTCGCTGCTTTCCGGGATCGCTCTGGGTATTGTTATGTCCAACAGCTATCGCGCCGATCGTCATGCCTTCGAAGCATTGGAGAAATTTGAGCCGCCGCTCTTTGCCATCTTTTTCGTCATTGCGGGCGCGCACTTCGACTTGACTGCATTCACCGGCAGCGCCATGCTCGTCATACTGTACATATGTGGCCGGATAGGCGGCAAGTATCTCGGCGCCAAGTTGGCTACCAAGGCGCTCCGTGTCGAGGACTGTCTCCGCCAGTTCCTGGGAATGAGCCTGGTGCCGGAAGGTGGAATCGGCATCGCCTTGGTATTCCTCGTCCAAAGGATCCCACAATTCGCACCATTCTCATCAATTATCACGGCTGTGGTATTGACCTCCGTTGCTGTCACTGAGACCATCGGCCCGCCCCTCACCAACTGGGCACTGCACCGCTCGGCCACAGACGAGGTGACAGAGGCCCACGAACACGCCCTGCGGGAGCACCAGGACCGCCACGGCTGAGGCGGCAGATGACGCTTGACCATCCGGCTCAAACCCAGCATCTGTAACAACAATAACCAGGAGGCATCCAAGCAATGGCACTCAACGCCAGAGTCCTGACAGCCATTCAGTTACCCACAGAGATTGAAATCGAGATCGAAGACACCACGCGCGGCACCAAGACCGTCGAAAAGATAGACTTCGACGCCATCATGGCGGAGCTGGCCGATGCCCAGGCTATTGATCTACGGCATATGGAGCCGGCAGAGCTGCTGTCCATGGCCTGTGCCCTGGCCAAGCACCGCGCTATGGACCGATACCTGCTCTCCATCGGCATTGACCCGCATAAGCATCTGTCGCCCAGCGAGCGGCGCGACCTGGGCGTGGAGTGAGGACCCGTTCTCCGTGCGAACGCGAACAAGGGAGTGATCTAATGTCAGACCAACGGCCCAATATCCTGCTTTTCACTACCGACCAACAGCGTGGCGATCACCTCAGCATCGCCGGCCACCCGGTTATCCAGACACCCAATGTGGACAGCTTCGTCAACAACGGAGCCTACTTCCCCAACGCCTACAGCGAGATTCCCTCTACGACCGGAGCTCGCCGCATTCTCCATAGCGGCAAAGGCAACTACTACTGCGGCCTGATTGGCTACTCCGGCACCGAGTGGCACGAGCCAAATACCCTCGCGCAGGTGCTGGCTGATAATGGCTACCACTGCATCAATGTGGGATGGCGCAACATGCACCCCACCCGCAAGCTGTACGGCTTCCATACGGTCATTCCACATGACCTCAGGGAAGGCAATGACGACTACATGGAATGGCTCAGGCGCGAGATCGGGCCTCAGGCGCACGAGCGTGGCCATGGCTGTGATGCCAATGGCTGGCTGGCTCGGCCCTGGCACCTCGAAGAGCGCTATCATGCCACCAACTGGACGACTGAAGTGACCATCGAGCAACTCCAAAAGCGCGACCCGACGCGGCCCTGGTTTGTGTGGTGCTCACATCTGCGCCCCCATTCGCCCTATGATCCGCCCCAGCATTTCTGGGATATGTATATTGACAAGCAACTCCCCCAACCACCAATCGGCGACTGGGCCGAGAAGCACAATGTGGACGTGCCCTGCCCCGACCGTACCGCCTGGCAGGGCCGCCTACCCGAGGAACTCAGCCACCAGTCCCGAGCCGCCTATATGGCTACCTGCACCCACCTTGACTTCCAGCTCGGATACATGCTGGAGCGGCTGCAGCGTGAGGTCACCGACATCAACAACACCCTCATCATCTTCACCTCTGACCACGGTGACATGATGGGCGACCACTACCTGCACCGCAAGAGCTACGCCTATGAAGGCTCGGCCCGGATACCGTTCGTTGTCAAGTACCCGTCCAACCTCGATGCTCCCACCGGCACCTTCGAGCATGTCGTCGGCCTCCAGGACGTGATGCCCACGATCCTCGACTGCATCGGCATCGAGGCGCCGGTGGATATGACCGGCGGCAGCGTCCTCGACGCCGTCCGCGGCAAGCCCTGGCGCGAGTTCTTCCACGGTGAGCATTCGCCATGCTACGACCCGGACAATGGCATGCAGTACCTCACCGATGCCAAGGAAAAGTACATCTGGTTCCCGACCACCGGCCAGGAGCAGCTTTTCGACCTGGTTGAGGATCGCCAGGAGCTGCACGATCTCGCCGCCGACCCGGCCAATCAGGACCGCGTCAAGCTATGGCGCGACCGCCTGATCAAGCTGCTGGGTGACCGCGGCGACGGCTTCTCCGACGGTGAGAAACTCCTGCTCAAGCCCGATGGCTGGGGCCCGGAGGTCGAGTAGCCGCCACTAACGGCAGGAGCCTACCCCACTTGACTTCGACCAAGGAGCTAATGCGCATGACTGCCGAGTATCATCGCTGTCGGCTGCAGAACCTGAAGGACGCGGACCAGGCCATCGGGTCGTGCATGCGTCAGCATCACATCGGTGAATACCTTGCAGGCCAGGTTACCTATAACCTCGGGGAGTACCCGAAGCCGTTTTCGATCGCACCGACCGAGTATGATGAGGCCCTACTACAGGAGTTCGCCGACCACGGTGTGGGACTGATTCAGTTGCACGAAGAGTGGAACGACTCACAGCGGCTGATGGGTGCCGACAAGTTCTCCTCCCACGATGAGCCGGGCCTGGCCCAATTCATCGAGCTGGTGCACTCCCTTGGTATGAAGATCATTCTCTATGCCTCGACCGGTTTCTTCGAGGCCACCGACCCCGATTTCGATCCGGCTTGGGCGCGCCCCGACGCTCACCTGGTGGAGCTGTGGTTCGATTACGCCCGCTGCTCGCCGGCCAGCCCCGGCTGGCGCGCCTACCTGCTGCCGCGGCTTGAGCGAATCATGGACGAGTACGACATTGACGGGCTGTATGATGATGTCGGCTATGATCCGCCGTATCTGCACGAGTCACCGCTAGCAGATGACATCTACCCCGGGCCCGAGACGCCGGAGTGCCACTCCGCCTTCTTCGACCTGCTCGGGATCTTGAGCGATATCGTGCACGAGCGCGGAGGGGTCTTCAAGGTCCATGTTGGCGGCGCCGAATCGCGCGGATTGACCAATGACATCTACGACTATCTCTGGGTCGGCGAGGGGGTCGAGAAGATCGCTGATCTGGGCCTCAAGACAAAGGCTTATGACCCCTACGTCGTCCCGGCTCTGGACATGAGCAGAGCCCGCCTTGAGCGAGAAGATGACTTCTACCTGCACTCAGTCCCCTACATGCAATTTCCGCTCCGTGTGGACGGCCGTCCGGTGACCGGCGAGCGGGCGCTGGCGCACAATGCCACGTACCGGCGCGGCGAGGACTGTTTCTGGACCCGCCATATGCGCGCGGTTGACAGCTACTACGCCGACGACCCCGAGGCGCCGCCGATGTATGGCTGGTGGGACAGTTGCCCCGGACGCGCCGATGCCCGCGAACGCTGGCTGCACCATTTCGACCTCTACCGACCGATGGTCGCAGAGGGTAGTCACGTGTGGCTCGAAATCACGGCAAGTACCATCTTTGCGCAGCGACTGCCGGATGAGGTGGTGGCTTCACTCTTCGTCAATGATGAGATGTACCTGGTACTGGCCAACTATGGCGAGATTCCGATGACGCTTGATAGCAAATGGTCGTGGCAAAACCGCGAGACCGGCCAGGTCGCCCAGCGCATTGAGCTACCAGGGCAGGCGTTGCTGTACCTGCAGCGCGTCGAGCAGCAAGGGCCATAACTACGCTACTTGTCTTTCAAGGCTGGATTCTCGCAGCGATGAGGTGATCTTGTGCCCGTTACCAAGCCCAATATTCTGCTCTTCACTACCGATCAGCAGCGTGGCGACCATCTCAGCATCGCCGGCCATCCCTTCGTGCTGACGCCGAATGTGGACAGCTTCGTCAACCACGGCGCCTACTTCCCTAACGCCTATACCGAGGTGCCCTCGACGACGGCTGTGCACCGCATCATGAACTGCGGCAAGGGCAACTATGACTGTGGCCTGGTCGGCTACTCACATGCCGACTGGGGCGAGGATACCTTTCTCGCCGGCGTCCTGGCCGATCACGGCTACCATTGCCTCAGCGTCGCCACGCGCAACTTCGGCGTGCGTCGGGCCCTGTTCGGCTATCACAGCGTCATAACCACCGCGGGATTCGACCTGGAGACCAGCGATTATCTGCAGTGGCTTGTCCGGGAACTCGGGCCACGTGCGCATCATCATGCCCACGGCTGCGACGCCAACGGCTGGCTGGCCCGACCGTGGCATCTGCCGGAGTACTGTCACCCCACCAACTGGACGGTGGACACGACCATCGAGCAAATCGAGAAGCGCGACCCGACCAAGCCCTTTTTTGTCTGGTGCGGCCTGCGCGCTCCCCATTCGCCCTACGATCCGCCCCAGCACTTCTGGGACATGTACATCAACCGGGAGCTACCGGACCCGCCGGCCGGCGACTGGGCCGCCAAGCACGACATCCCGGTGGAGTTCCCCGACCGCTGCACGTGGCACGGTCGCCTGCGTCCCGAACATAGCCGGCGGGCCCGCGCCGGCTATATGGGGCTGTGCACGCACATTGACTTCCAGTTCGGCTATCTGCTGGGGCGGCTGCAGCGGATGGGCCTGTTGGATAACACTCTGGTCATCTTCACATCGGACCACGGCGATATGATGGGCGATCATCACCTGCACCGCAAGACCTATGCCTATGAGGGTTCGGCGCGCGTGCCTTTCCTCATCAAATACCCGAAGGACTTCTACCCGGCCACCGGCGTATTCGAACATGTGGTCGGCCAGCAGGACATCATGCCCACCATTCTCGACGCCGCCGCCATTGAAATCCCTGAAGGCTGCACCGGTCGCAGTGTCTTCGATGCCATCTGCGGCAAGCCGTGGCGCGAGTTCATCCATGGCGAGCACTCGCCAGGCTATATCCCCGAAGAGTCCATGCAATACCTGACCGATGCCAAGCAGAAGTATATCTGGTTCCCGCTGACCGGCCAGGAGCAGCTATTTGATCTGGTCAACGACCGGCAGGAGTTGCACGACTTATCCGGGGACCCGGCATGGGCCGAGAGGCTCAAGCTGTGGCGCGCGCGGCTGGTAGAGATCCTCAGTAAGCGCCCCGACGGCCTCGCTGACGGGGAGAAGCTCTTGATTCAGAGCGAAGTATGGGGCCCTGAAGCACGGGGTCAATAGGCTAGCGGGCCGCAAAACAGCGCCCGGCGGCGATTTCTTGCCGCCGGACATTTGACTCCAAAACTGCCCTGTCTCGCTTATTTCTCTGCCTCCTGCTTCGGATTCCGCGCATCCTCCTTGAGCTTTTCAAACATCGTCGGCAGCGCGTAGAACACGCTCCCATACTTGGCCGCCATGTTCCAGGCATGTCGCATGTAGGCCGTCTGCAGCGCCCGACATTGCACCAGCGCCTCGGCCCCCTGCTGGTAGGCGACTTCGTAGTCCAGGTCCTGCCGGGCCTTGACCGCCTTGGCGTGTGCCTCCTCGGCTGCTCTCAGCGCCTCCGCCGGCTCCGGTAGCTCCACGCCCAGCTCGACGAGCTTCTCGTGGATGCCCTTGACCTTGCCTATCTGCAATTCGGCCAGCGCCGTCATGTTGTACGAGATGTCCACAAGCTGCTCCGAGAATGCGGTCTGCCACTGCTCGATGAGCGGGTCGCCGGCCTCGGTAATCAGATACACGCCCATTACTTCCAGCTTGCGAATGTGCATGTCTATCGCCGAGCGGTTGGCCGTTGTTATCGCCATTTTCCTGAGGCCGGGGAAGCCCACCTGATACGCCTCAATCGCGGGGCCGGTCGGCAGCGTCAAATCATAATCCCCGCGCATCTTGATCCGCACCGGGAAATTCTCATAGCCAGTCGAGCCGAGTGTATGGAAGTCATTGTTCCGCCAACTGAACACAAACACAAACTTGCGCTTGTCATTTTCCAGGCAGTAGGTTTTCACACTGTGCGAGCGATAGGTGGCGAAGGTATCGGCGGAGTCGCTGGGCTGCATCGTTACCGCCAGCGGCCCGATCTGCTCTAACTCAGCATCGAGGATCGCAACCTGGTGGGCGCGCTCCGGGTTATTGACCAGCGTATGCGCCCCGAACCATAGCAGGCCCTTGTAGCCCCAGGCGACCGGCAGATAGGCGATAATTCGGAACTGTCCCGGGTCCGGCGTGGGTCCTCTCCCCCATCCGCCCACACCAAAGCCCTGCCAGGTGCCCTTGGTATTGAACGCCTGCAGCCAAGTCCAGACCGGATCGCCCATATATGCCCTGCGCTTGGTCATATACGTCTCGTACCAGTCGGGGTAGCCGGTTGCCACCGGGTAGCTGTAGGGCACCGCGATATCCAGATACGGCTTGAAAGGCAAGAAATCATCAATGGCGCGACCGTTGCAGTCGCCCATGGTTGGGTGCACCGGGTCAATGCGCTTGATGATCTCGTGGGCCTGCTTGACACCTTCCAGATGCCGCTCGACCAGCAGGTCGTCGCCCAGGAACCACCCGATTAGCGCCGGATGGTCCTTGTAAGCCAGGTACGGGCGCATTTCTGCCTCGGTCCAGCCCGGTGGCTTCTTGTCTTCACCCCAGCCGCCATAGCCGAAATACCCGATCACCTTGAGGCCGACCTCAGTCGCTTCTGACAGCCTGGCGCCGAACGCCTTTGCACCCTCTTCCGGCTCTTCGCGCGACAGTCCGATGAAAGCGGTGTTCATGTTCCAGGCGTTGAGCTCGGAGAACTTGATCTCACTGTTGCACCAGGCCCCTATCGGCATGAACGGCTCACCCTTGAGATACATCGCCCCGCCCGGCTGCATCACCACATTAGGCTCCGCCGCCAGCGCTACACTTGCGAGCACTAATGATGCAATAAGCACCGCCGCTGTCATTGATAACTTCACCGATCTCAGCTCCCCTTGTGCCGCCCGACTAACCTGGACTTGCCGGAGGCCGACCACATTTCGTTTGCCAACATTACTTCACCACTTCCATTTCGCAGCAGGAAAATCCTTTGCGGATAAAGTGGAGGTATGTGTTTAGCGTGGAGCTTGCCGATGGTGACTCGGGCTCGAAGCTGAGAACTGAGGATGCTCGGCATCCTCAGTTCTCACGTGACCTGCGCTAAGCGCCCGCCTCCGCCAAGGCTACCGCGGACACGCAGGTCAGGCCGAGCTACGCGTTTTGTGAATTATTCGGACTAGGGAATCCGCCGGTCGGGGTTGTGCATCCCCGGGTACGGTGACTTGGTAGTCTGCTCCCACTTGTACCATTTGGCGTGGCCGTCGCCAAAGCCGTAGTTGGAGCCGTCGTTGTGGATATCCTGGGCTATGTGGCCCGCGAATGCTGTGTACTCGGCCCCATCGTCCCAGGATGTCCCATCATCCGGCCAGGGATGGTAGCCGGTCGCGGCACTGGTCTGCTCCCGCACCCCGATCGCGATCTGTTCCGAGGGCGAGCCAAACTCGGCCATGCTGCTGCCGTGTGCGAACAGGCCGTTGAGTACATAGTCGGTGTCCGGGTCCGTCGCTGCAGCCTTGTATGCGGGCGTGCGGAACATCTGGGCATTCTTCACATAGACCTGCAAGGGCTGCCACCAGTCGTACCCGGTGGTATGATTGACGTGCGGATAGGTCTCGTCGTTATCCTGTGCGTACATCATCAGCGCCAGACCGATCTGCTTGACATTGCTGAGACATTGGGTCTGCCGCGCCTTGGCTCGCGCCCTGGCGAACACCGGGAATAGTATCGCCGCCAGGATCGCGATTATCGCAATTACCACCAAAAGTTCTATCAGGGTGAAACCGGTTCTGCTGCGACACAACATGGTAGTACCTCCTTTAGGGTATCAGTATAGGCTCTCGCACGGCCTGAGGTGGCCGTTTTCAGAGTGAATCGGTACAATCGTACCTATAAGGAGAGCCTAGCTGAGCGGAGGTGCACGCGGGGAAGAAGGCAACAAGTAAGCTGCCGCTGCCACCGGCGCGGGGCGGAAGGTGGTGCCCGGCAAGGCCCGCAGCACAAGCGCTATAACGACAGCGCCGGGCAGCACCAACGCCCCTGAGAACACCAGCACCAGCAGGGGACATCTGGCGTCATTATGGGCGTCGGGATAGACGATGTGAGCGTGCGGAAAGAAGGCCGCCGCCAGAAAAACGGCGACAAGACCGACGATTAGCGCATGTTGTACGCGGGATATCTCTCTAACCTTCATTGCTGTTGCGGATCGTGTCACCGAAGGATGCTTACAATGGCTTCGCCTCTGTGTCAGTAAACGTCGGCAGACCTTTCAGAGTTCCTCTGCCTTTGACCTCCAGCATACCCACTTGCGCCTGGCCCCAAACTGGCCACCCGCCTTCAGGGTGCTCAGAACAAAGCTGCGAAGCTCATGGGATCGGTATAGGCGAACTGCAGCACCTGCAGATTCGTCCAATGCTTTAGAACTTCCCAGTTTTGCCTCAATGCCGGCACCGCCGGGAGTGACACTATGAGCCGTGGCGCGTCAGTTCCCCTGGTTTTGGTGGTATTGCTCGGCCTCATTGTGCTCATAGGCGGTTGTGGGGGCGGCGATGGCGACGGCTCGGGTGGCGCTACTCAGGCTATCACTTCCGGCCTCTCCCAGGCTACGTGTGGCGCTAATCCGACTGTCCTGCTGCATGTGCACACCAGCAATACCGAACGCGACGCCACGCAGGGCTGGGTCATCTACCGGGCGGCTGACAACCCCTACTTCCCCCCGATACCCAATAACATCATAGACGTATTCCCGGGCCAGGACCTCCCCTCCAACATTTACAGTGATGACCCGTATCTCAGGGACTATGTGGAGGACGCCGGCTTCACCTACTATTACCTGGACGCCGAGGATATCCAGGAGGCCACGGTAACGGCAGCTTACAACCACTACCCGATGGTCGCAGGTGAGAAGTACTACTACTGCGTCCGGCGCATCATCGAGCCGCTGCAGCCACCCGGCTACAATCCGCCGGTAGTCACTGCCCAGGCGCAACCGGTGACTGCTGCTCCCACTCAAGCCACGCCGGTAGTGCCGGTGCTGCAGGTCGAGGTCGAGAGCGGCCAGGCGCTGTCGCAGGTCAGTAACCACTTCGGCCCGATAACGTTTTTCACCCCGCCGGACCTATTCAGCCCGCTCAGCGGCGCCGCGAATCAGAGCGTGACCAATGTACGTTTCACCTGGCAGCCTACCACGGGTGCGGACGTGTACCGCGTGGAGCTGTTTGGGCCCGCCGACCCGCAGGGGCGCGGCAATCCCGATTGGGTCAGCGACTACCTCTACGGCGGCTCGGGCTTTGGTGCAATGAGCGCGACCTTCAGCGTCCCGGACGCGGCTTCCGGCCTGGTGCCGGCCACCACCTACTACTGGCGCGTCGGTGCGCGGGCCAGCGGCGACGTCTGCTACCCCTCCAATCGCGATCTCGGCAAGGTCGGCTGGCTGTACAGCCATATGCGCGCATTCAGCACGGTAATCTCGCCTCCCGGCCAGATCTAGAGTGGTCGCATGGATCGAGCCTTCTCCTTGATTTCAGTCACATCTGCAGCACGGTTTTTACCCCCCGTCATGCAGGTAATTCTCTGCCGATGTCACAATACTGCATTGCTGCGTTGCCTGGTGCAGCCATACGAGACGGTGCTACTGCGTTTGACGGGAGGCAAATGGTGAGACCCTCAGATGACATGGAGCAACTCCTGCAGCTTTACGAAAGTGCGCTCTTGGATGACGTGATCCCCTGGTGGATGGAGCATGGCATTGACTGGGAGCAGGGCGGCGTCACCGAGACCATCGCCGAAGACGGCACCATCGCCAGCTACGACAAGTCCATCTGGTCGCTGGGCCGGGCGCTATTTGTGTGGTCGCGGCTCTACAATCTTATCGGCCGCCGCTGGGAATGGCTGGATGTCGCCAATCGCATCTGCGAGTTCATGCTCCCCATCGGGCTGGAGAATGGCTGGGTCTGGCCGGGGTCGGTACATCGCGACGGCACCCTCAAGAACCCTAGCAATGCCGTCTATGCCGACGGCTTTGCGATCATGGGCTTGACCGAATACGCCCAGGCCACCGGTGACAAGCGCGCTACCGAAGCCGCCCGAGCCACCTACGAGACGCTGCCGAAACGAATGGAGGCACTTGGCACCCACCTGGCGACTCCGGAGAGTATCGCCCAGATCGGCAAGTGTCACGGCATTTCCATGATCTTCTCCACCGTTTTTCACGAGCTCGGCAAGCTGCTGGACGATGCCGAGATTCTGCAGGCCGGCCACGATCACGCCGTCCTTATCCAGGACCAGTTCCTCAAGCCCGAACGCAAGCTCGTGCTCGAATACACCGCCCTGGACGGCTCCGAGCTCGACCCGCCCGAAGGCCGCTTTGCTATACCCGGCCATGCTATCGAGTCGATGTGGTTCGGCATCCATATTTTCCGCGACCGCTATGAAAAGAACCGCATCGCAACCGCTGCAGAGGCCATCAAGTGGCATGTGGAGGCGGCCTGGGACCCGGAGTACGGCGGCCTGTTCCATGCCATAGATGCCGACGGCGACACCGACCGCGTCTCTCCCGACGGTCTCAAGATCATGTGGCCGCATACCGAGGCTCTCTACGCCTTGCTGCTGGCCTATGAAGCGTCCGGCGAGCAGTGGTGCCTGGACTGGTACGACCGCGTGCACGAGTGGTCGTGGCAGCACTTTCCGGTCTCCGAGCATGGCGAATGGCATCGGCAGGTGGCGAGGGATGGCAGCCATCCGTGGGGCGTTGACGGCCCATACGAGAAGCCGCGGAAGGAGCCGTTTCATCTGCCCCGCGCCTTGATCATGTGCGTGGATGTGCTGCGACGCCTGGCCGGAAACTAGGCCAAGAGCGACACCCTACGATTGCCCGGGAGGTGGCTAATCGTGCCAAGTAAGGACCTCGACAAGCTCCTGCAGCTCTACGAAACTGAGCTACTGAACCGTGTGATGCCATGGTGGATGGACCATGCCATTGACCGCGAAGCGGGCGGCATCCTCCACGATTTGGCCCTCGATGGCACGATGCGCAGTGGTGACAAGTCCATGTGGTCGCAGGCCCGCGCTCTGTGGACGTTCTCGGCGCTCTACAACCGCATCGGGCGGCGTCACGAATGGCTCGAAATCGCCAATCACCTCTGTGAGTTCGTCTTGCGTATCGGCCGCGAGAATCAATGGGTCTGGCCCCTGCGGCTGCACCGCGACGGCAGCGTCAAGGCAGGGCCCGCCCAGATTTACGCCGACGGCTTCGCGATCATGGGCCTTACCGAGTACGCCAGAGCCACCGGTAACGAGGATGCCATCCAGGCCGCCCTCGCCACCTATGAGATGGTGCAGGAGCGCATGGGCATCCTGGGTGCGCACCTGGCGACACCGGAAGATATCGCCGAAATCGCCAAGTGCCACGGTATCTCGATGATCTTCGCCACCGTTTTCCACGAGCTGGGCAAGCTGCTGGATGATGCCGACATACTCGAAGCCGCCCACGATCATGCGGCTCAGATCCTCGACCAGTTCCGGCGACCGGACCGGCAGATTCTGCTGGAGTACCTTGCCCTCGACGGCTCCGAGCTGGACGTTCCGAGGGGCCGGCACTGTAATCCCGGCCATGCCATCGAATCAATGTGGTTCGTGGCGCATATCTTCCGCGACCGCCGCGAGCAGCGCCGCATTGACCAGACCGTGGAGTGTATCAGGTGGCATATCGAGAAATCCTGGGACCCGGACTTCGGCGGCATGTTTGGGGCGCTGGAGGCCGATGGCAGCGTGCCCGACCCCGACGCCGGGAAGTCCTTCTGGCCGCATGGTGAGGCCTTGTACGCCCTGCTGCTGGCCTACGAGCACTCCGGCGAGCGATGGTGCCTGGACTGGTACGACCGGGTGCACGAATGGACCTTTGCGCATTACCCGGTCCGCAAGTATGGCGAATGGCGCGAAACAGTCAATCGAGATGGCAGCGTGCCGGAGCAGGCCGGTGGGATGCACACCTGCTTCCACCTGCCTAGGACACTCATGATGTGCGTGGATGTGCTGCAGCGCCTGGCCGCTAAGTAGCAGGGGGCACGCCCTTCTGACACGCGCCGCGCAACTGTGCGGTTAGAGAAGGTGACCGGCAAATGCGACCATCCGAGAACCTACCTCAGCTCCTCGATTTCTACGAAGCCGAGCTACTCGACCGCGTGATGCCGTGGTGGATGAACAGCGGCTTTCTCGACCGCGAGTACGGAGGCATCCTGCAGACGATGGCGGATGATGGCACCGTCGGCAGCGAGGATAAGTTCATGTGGTCACAGGGCCGCGGGCTGTACCTGTTTTCGGCGCTCTACAACCGCATCGGCCCGCGCTACGAGTGGCTCGCCGTGGCCAACCGCGTGTTCGAGTTCCTACTGCCCATCGGCCGCGAGCAGCGCTGGTGCTGGCCCGGCTGGGTGCATCGGGATGGCAGCATCAAAGCCCCTAGCGCCAACATCTATGCCGACGGCTTCGCGATCATGGGCATGACCGAATACGCCAGGGCCACCGGTGACGAGCGGGCGGTTGAGGCGGCGCTTGCCACCTACGAAACTGTGCGGGAGCGCATGAAGGTTCCCGGACCGCACCTGGACGTTCCCGCAGCTCTCCCCCAGGATAACGCCAAGACCCACGGTATCTCGATGATCTTTTCCACCGTCTTCCACGAGCTGGGCAAGCTGGTGGACGATGCCGAGATCCTGCAGGCCGGCTACGACCATGCTCTCCAGATCATGGACCACTTCTGCAAGCCGCAGCGGCGGCTGATTCTGGAGCATGTCGTCCTGGACGGCTCTGAGTTCGATACGCCCGAGGGCCGCCATGTCAACCCGGGGCATGGGATTGAGTCGATGTGGTTCTTGATCCACATGTTCCGCGACCGGGGCCAGCGGGCCCGCATCGAGCAGGCGGCTGAACGCCTCCGCTGGCAGATGGAGGCGTGTTGGGACGCCGAGTACGGCGGGATGTTCACGATTCTGGATGCTGATGGCAATGCACCCTCGCCTGAGGAACTGAAGGCCATGTGGCCGCATAATGAGGCCGACTATGCTTTGCTGCTGGCTTATGAACAGACGCGGGAGCAGTGGTGTCTGGACTGGTACGACCGGGTGCACGAGTGGACGTTTCGGTATTTCCCGATGCCTGAGTATGGTGAATGGCGCTATCGGGTGGAGCGCGACGGGAGCGTCCCGGAGCCTGCCCGCGCGGACCCGTACTGCCGCAGTCACGACCCCTTCCACCTCCCCCGCGCTCTGCTATGGTGCATAGACGTCCTCCAGCGCATCGTCGCGTAGGTCGGGCATCCTGCCAGACGCCATTGCCGTCCGTATTGTCCTTGCGGTTTGGGGATGGGACACCTGGAGAACGGTTGCTGCCGGCAATTGGTTACGAGTCCGGCCTACAGAGTTGCTGTAGAAACATACTCCCGTGGATGACCAACATCAAGGCACCTGTCGATGGGAACGAGTATTTTTGTCGGAAAGAAGGGATAGGGAAACGAATCCGGAAATCTCCAGTCCAGTAAGCTGCTTGCAGATGGGAACCGGCGCATACATTTCACGTGCCCAACATCCTGAAGAACTGGCCCTCGCGCTTGCCGCGTCCATCAGGAGGCCAAATGATGAGAAGCTATCAGCACCCGAAACTCATGCCTTTGCTACTGCTGGGAACCGTTTCTCTGATAGTGGGTTGTGGTGGCGGAGGTGGAACACGGAACGGCGATGGTAACACTGCCCCCAATGCCTCATTCACCGTCGACCCTACTTCCGGGACCTTTGACACTTGGTTCCAACTCGACGCCTCGGCCTCCTCTGACGCCCAGGACTCAACCCCCCAACTCCAGGTGCGCTGGGATTACACCAATAACGGGTCCTGGGATACGGAGTGGTCCAACAACAAGAACGAGCAAATCAAATACGGTGTCATAGGCCAGGTAACCATCAAGCTGCAGGTAAGGGATACCGGCGGACTTCTCGACACCGCGACCAGGACTGTTGAGGTGGCAAATGGCGACGGTGAAAACACCGCTCCGAACGCCTCCTTCACCGTCGATCCCACTACCGGAACCGTTGACACAAGCTTCGATTTTGATGCTTCTGCTTGCTCTGACACAGAGGATGCAGCCTCCCAACTACAAGTCCGCTGGGACTGGACGAATAACGGATCGTGGGATACGGGCTGGTCGACAACTAAGACCGCTTCACACAAGTACACTTCCATAGGACAGAAAACCATCAAGCTGCAGGTAAGGGATACCGGCGGGCTTCTCGACACCGCGACCAGGACTGTTGAGGTGACAAATGGCGACGGTGAAAACACCGCTCCGAACGCCTCCTTCACCGTCGATCCCAC
>CAYMIN010000045.1:0-15956 GCA_964390495.1 uncultured Armatimonadia bacterium | reverse complement strand
CATCCTTGCCTGCCCACGCCGACGGGATTGTCCGGCGGACTTGCGCGGGTGAGTACCTAGCCCAGCTTCACGGCTTCGCCGCTGGCCATAGATTCATTGGCCGCCAGGACCACCTCCAAGGTCTTGACGGCGTCCGAGTAATCGCTTTTCAGCAGCGATTGGTCGTTCTTCGCGACCGCAGCGATGAAAGTATTGTCAATCTCGGCAAGCGGATCAACCTTCACCGTCATGAACTCCGCGTCGCCGTTGCCATGGATGATATTCAGGGACCGGCGCTCCGAGTACTTGAGCGACACTTCCTTGCACCACACGTCAATGCCGCTCTTGTTGTTGGCGGCGGCGAAGCAGGAGGAGAATATCGTCCCGCACAGCCCGGAGGCGAATTGCAGGTTCACCGCGCTGGCATCCTCGATGTCATAGTTGTCCAGTTCGGCCATCAAGCCCCGGGAGCCTGCGGCGTGGACGCTGGCGATTTCGCCGAACAGATAGCGGGCGGCGTCGAAGATGTGGATGGTCTGCTCGACGGCCTGGCCGCCGGATTTCGCCTTAACCCGCCACCACCACACCAAGGGGGTGCCGCCCATCCAATAGCCCATCATCAGCCCCGGCTGATTAGCGGCTAGCACCTGCTTCATTCTGGCCATCACGTCCAGGTAGCGGTCCTGGAACCCTGCCGTAGCGATAATGCCCGCCTTTTTGATGGCTTCTTCGTTGGCCCGGGCGATGTCCATATCCAGGGCCACCGGCTTTTCCACGAACAGGTGCAGTCCGGCCTCAGCGGCCATTGCTTCCTGCTGCTCGTGGGCGAAGGGCGGCACTGCCACATAGACCGCGTCCAGTTCCGCTTCCCCGATCATGCTCTCATAGACCGTGAAGGCCTCCGCCTCGTATTCGGCGGCAGCCTTGTCCGCGCGCTCTTGGTCAATATCGCAGACGGCAACGATGTCGGCGTCGGGATTGGCGGCAATGTTGACCATGTGGGCGGTGTTGATACTGCCGCAGCCGATGAATCCAACTTTGATGGCCATGACGGCTCACTCCCCTATCTGAGGTTCCGACAGACTGCGGGACATTTCGCCACTGCGAGGATTTGTCCTTGCAGTCCCCGCGATTGTCACCAAACAGACCTCACCGGATTCACGTGCCGCGATTTGCGGTTATAGCGGGACGCGAGCTATCCGCGCCGGGCGGATCGGGTTGGAGGTGCTGGTAATTCTTGCAATTGTCAGGCGGGAGTGATAGACTACAGGCCGTAGTAGATTTCCTGAGCATTTTGAGGAGGCCGCATCATGTTCCATGCCAAATCCGGACGCACACTCCAGATAGTCATAGCCTGCCTCTTGAGCATAGCAGCGGCTAATCTGGCCGTCGCCGGAGAGGTGACGCCGGAGAAGATCGCCGATAAGATGGGCAGGATCATCAAGCAGAAATGGGCGTGCAGTAACCTCCAGATCAAGGTCGTGCCGTTCCAGAACGATGAACTCACCCAGGCCGGTCGCTTCCAGGCTATCGTCTTCAAGGCCGACGCGATTTCCCGCAAGGGCATTACGGTTGCGCCAGTGTACATCAAGGCCTTCGATATCACCGTGGACCTATACAAGCTGTACTACAAGAATGACATCAGGACGCCACGGCGCAAGAACACGATAATTGACGCCAAGATAAGTGAAGCCAACCTCAACAAGCTCTTGGCGATGAAAGATATGCCGATCAAGAACGCCAAGGTGGACCTAAGCAGCGGCAAGCTGACCCTCACCGGCGACTACCAGGCCATCTTCGGCCACAATCTGCTGATGGAGGCGAGGGTGGAGGTGGCGGACCACCGTAAGATCAACCTGATTCCTACCAGGGTCAGCGTCAACGGCGTGCCCCTGCCGGCCGGTCCGGTCAGGAGCCTGCTGGCGAAGCTGAATCCGCTGCTAGATATGGAGGAGGTGCCCTTGTCGCCTACGCTTGATAGCCTCGCCATCACTCCGACCGACATCGTCCTCAAAGGCTGAGGCCTGACTGAGCTCTCCTAGCGAAATACCGCCGGGGCTGGCGCGCTGATGCGCCGGCCCTTTTTCGTGGCAGGGCATCGCCGAGTTGAGGCGAATACTGGACATGGCACGTCGCCAATACCGTTCCGGGAGGCCGCGAGATGCGTTGGCTGTGGATGATGATTGCGTGTGCGCTGGTAGCCGTATCCCCAGTCTCGGCCCAGATGGGGACCGAGGTGCCGCCGGTTTTCACCGAGGATTTCGAGACACCTGATGCAGCCGGCACACTGCCCCGGGACTGGACGCATTTCACCAAGGTGCGCACAGTCAGCCTGGCCAGCGAGCAGGTCCACGGCGGCAAATACAGCCTCAAGCTGGTGGACGAAGACCCGGTCAACGCCGTCGGCCTGCGCAGCCCCCATATCGAGGTCGAGGCGGGCAAGTACGTGTGGGTGAGCTGGTGGTATTACGGCGAGGCAGGCAATAACCAGTCCCTGTATATCGAGTTCTGGACCGCCGACGGCAAACGGCCCGAGGATGCCTCCCGCTCGTGGGGCTCTTCCGGCAAGGGCAAATGGGTCCACCAGACCAAGCGGGCCAAGGTGCCCACCGGCACGGCGAGCATTACGCTGCATGCCAACAGCTACTCGACCAACGTGGCGACCGGCTATTTTGATGATATTGAGTTCGGCATTGGGGCGAAATCCATGTATGACCGCACCCCCCGGCCTCCGGCTGATGTCAAACACCCCTGCGGCCTGTATAAGCAGGCCGACATCGAGCGGGCCAAGCGCAATATCGCCAAGCATGCCTGGGCCCAGGCTACCCTCGCCGGCTTCAAGTCCGCTGCGAGGTTCTGGATGGACTGTCCGGATGAAGAGCTCTCCTACTGGATCCCGGATCTGACGCCGTTTCGCGTTGTTGACTGCCCCAAATGCCATGCCGGCTGGCGCTTTGCATGGAGCGGCGATGACAAGCAGATCACCTGCCGCAACTGCGGCTTTACCTGGCCCAATCCTGAGTACCCCGAGGATAAGGTCCAGACCTTCCCCGACCCGGTCGGCGGCGAGCAGGCTATCCCCTACTATGAGGGCGCGCCCTCGACCGTCTATGGTTCGGCCAAGAGCCCGGTCTATCGGCTCAGCGGCCGGCTGCGCTACCACCGCATCGGCAGGCTTAGCAGTCTAGGCAACCTGGGTAAGGCCTACGCCCTTAGCGGCGACATGGCCTATGCCGAGAAGGTCAGGAAGGTGCTGCTGAGGCTGGCGGAGGTGTATCCCGAATATCTGCCGCATGACTGGGGGCGCATTTTCGAGGACTACAGCAATCTACAGTCAGGCAAGCTGTCGGGTTGGAAGCTGCATGACGCCGGTGTGTTCATCCAGCTCGCGACCGCCTACGATCTGACCTACAACAGCGGGGTCTATAGCGATGCGGACAAGGTCACGATTGAGGAGAACTGCTTCCGCGAGTTCGCGCGGCTGATGACGGAGACCAGCCCTCGCGGCTGCTGCATCAACGACGGTCCGACGGCGATGGCGGCCGGGGCGCTGGCCGGTCTGATGCTGGGCGGCCACAGGGTCATCGCCTGGGCGATCGAGCCGCCCGACGGCTTCCTCGGCTTCCTCGAGGACTACTTCTATCGCGACGGTCATTGGTACGAGGCAAGTCCAAGCTACGAGGGCATGACCCTAGGCCGCTTGTACGTGACGCCGGAGGCCCTGCGCGGCTACAGCGATCCGCCCGCGTACCAGGAAGCCAACCGCTACGACGGCCTCGACCTGTTCCAGCACCCGCTGATGCAGAAGATACTGGTTGCCGGCGCTCCCGAGACGATGCCTGACGGCTGTTTGCCGGCGACTAACGATTCGACTTTGGGGGCCAGGTATCCGCGCGCCCGCACCGAGCAGCAGTACTTCTGGTATCCCACCGAGCACAATCTGCGGCTGATGGCCTGGGCCTTCGGCGGTAATATCGGAGACACCGGCGGCGAGTACGCTCTGTTCCGCCGCGAGCCGGACCTCGATTTCTCGCAGGTCAAGCCCTTGGCCCCCTCGGCGCAAAGCATCGTGCGTCCGGACGTGGGCTGGGCGATTTTGCGCACCGGTGACGGCCCCAGCGATGCGGCCTTGCTGATTGACTACGGCCCCTTCGGCAGCGGCCACGGTCACCCCGACCGGCTCAATTTCATCTACTACGATTTCGGCAAGGAGCTGGTCACCGACCTCGGCTATCTCGGCGCCGGCCATCCCCTTCACCCCTGGATCAGGTCCACCGCCGCGCATCATCACCTCATCGTGGACGGCCAGCCGCAAGCCCGGGCCGCCGGAGAGTTGGAGGCCTTCTGCGGTGTTGACAATGTCCAGGCAACGATAGCCTCGGGCCCCGCTGTGTACCCGGAGATTGTGGATACTTACCGCCGCTACCTGCTGTTTGTGGATCATGGTATCGGCAGGCGTTATCTGGTGGACCTCTTTGAGGTCAAAGGCGGCCGCGACCACCAGTACGGCTTCCACGCCGACGGCGAGGTATTCAAGCCGCCGCTACTGCCTTACCAGGACCTTGATCCGGCAGACCTCGGTGATCCCCGTACCGGCTACAGTTGGCTGAAGCAGGTCAAGGCGGCCGATGCGCCGCTTGCGTTCGTCGCCGAGTGGATAAGCGATCCGGAAACGAACCTCGGCACCCGCCTGCACATGATGGGCGCCGACCAGACCAGACTCATCTACGCCAAGGCCCCGGGACTGCGCGACCGCGCGACCCCGTTTGCCGAGCGAGACATGTACAAGGTCCTGGTCCAGCGCCCGGGGCCGCAGAACATGTTCCTCTCGGTCATCGAGGCCTTCAAGGGCAGCTCCGACCTGCAGGCCCGTGAACTGGTAGCCAAGAGCCGGGCCGGCCAGGTTCGCGCCGTGGAGATCAAGTCCGGGGACCTGGTGGACATCGCCATCATCGCTGACGACCAGGCGGCGGCCGGCGCGATCACCGTCCCGGAGTATCCGGCGATCGCTTTCACCGGCAGGATGGGCTTGGTCAGTTTGCATGGCG
Organism: uncultured Armatimonadia bacterium; assembly: GCA_964390495.1. Classification (GTDB taxonomy): domain Bacteria; phylum Armatimonadota; class Zipacnadia; order Zipacnadales; family UBA11051; genus UBA11051. Next base: position 10,929 of record CAYMIN010000045.1, on the reverse strand, counting down.
AGACGCTTCAGCAGATGTGGATGCTGGGCGGTGAGAGAATCGCCTACGGCACCGTCAGCCTCGACAGCACCCCGAAATATGAGGGTAGGATCGTGTCGCTGGACCAGGAGAGCTACACGGTGACAGTTGACTGCGAGATCCCGCCCGGCAAGGGATGGGCCGGCCAGCAGATGATGGTCGCCGGCCGCTGCGATGGCGCCTATGCCATTGAAGAGATCGTGCGCGACGGCGAGCAGACAAGCATCGAGCTGGCCGGCGAGCCGATATTCACTCTCAAAGCCAGCGACAGCTTCAGCATCGTGCCCGCCGCCGGCCTCACGATGTTGACCGAGGACACTTGGCATCTGCGGGGCCAAGTAGCGCAACTGGGCCTCGTGAAGGGCAAGACCTTGCCGGACGGGCGGGTGATGGTTCCCGCCAACAGCAGCAAACAGCCTCAGGTGTATGCCAAAACGCCCGGCGGCCAATGGCAGCCGCTGCCGCATTCCGCCGACCAGGGCCGCATAACCGTGCATCTCGACCCGCTGCAACTGGCGGCCTCGGAGGTGTGGCTGTACCTGGCTACCGGGCCCGTTGACCTGCGCGATGCCACTGCGCCGGTGTTGACCGGCATCAGCGCCGACGGCTGCGAGCTCGGCGTCAGCGAGGAGTTGGGCTATGTGGCCTCGGCCGCGCGGATCGGCTTGACCTTTGAGGACACCGGCAAGCTGCTGGGCGACAGTATCAAGGCGACCTTGGTGGGACAGCGCGCCGGCGTGGTGCCGCTTTCCCTGCACTGCCGCCGACTTAGCGGCCTTGAGGCGGGCAAGTGGCGCATCACCCTGCGACCCGACCAGGACCGCATGGTCGAGGACGAATACGTTCTCGATGTCGAGGTCAGCGACATGCTGGCCAATTTCGCCCACTACAGTCTCAGCTTTACCACCCTCGGATATGTCATGGCCTTCGAGAGCCTCCCGATAGTCGCTTCCAGCGGCAAAGTCAGCAAGCCTCTCGACGGGCTTGACACGATGTTCTATCGCAGCCAGGAGCCGGGCGATTTCCTTACCTACCGCTTCGAGCCGCCGCTGCAAGGCAAGTGCCGCCTGCTGTTGCGTTATACCAGATTCTCCGGCTACGGCATCTTCCAGGCCTATCTGGACGGTGAGCCGATTGGGGAGCCGGTTGACATGTACTTTGCGGGCCTCGACCCCGGCGGCGGCATCGCTGATCTGGGCAGCCACGAACTCGGTCCCGGACCTCACGAACTGAAGCTGCAGATAACCGGCAAGAACGCTAAGGCGGAGAACTGCTACCTCGGCATATGTGAGTTGATCCTACGCCCTGCCGCGCAATAGTCACAAGATTCTGGAAAAAACTTTTCAGGCAAGAAGGACTCGCCGGCTGCAAGCAACAAGAGAGCGGCAACATTGCGGCAAATGCTACACCGGGAGATGCAGTAAATGAAGCTGGCAGTCGGTCTGCGTGAAACCTCTGACGAGTACTTGCGCTTCCTCACCCAGTTGGGCGTCCCTTACGTCAAGTTCGACCAGTGGAAGGAATTGATGAGCGAGCCGGGCGCGCGCGGCGTGATGAAGCCCGAGGCGCTCCGCAAGCTCCAGGAAACCCTCAAGCCTTACGAGATCCAAACCTACGTATTCCTCCTGCCCCAGGGCCCCAATACCCAATACTGGCACGCCCGCTTCGGCAGGTCGCCGGAAGCCGACTTGGAGATCGAGAATGTATGCGAGACTCTCCGCGTATGTGGCGACTATGGCGTACCGGTGGTCGAGTGGACGTGGTCAATCCCCGATGTGTTCGGCCGGATTGGTGCCGCACCGGTGGCCCGGGGCGGGGCCACTGTCCCCCGCTTCGATTATGACCTCATCAAGGACAAGCGGCCCCCCTATGCCGTGGACATGAGCGCGGAGCAGATGTGGGAGAATATCATTTACTTCATGGAACGCATCGTGCCGGTGGCCGAGCAGGCGGGCGTGCAGCTAGCCATGCACCACCACGACCCCCCCACCGCCGTGCTGGCCGGCGAGGCCCGCATCCTCAGCAACTTCGCGGGTATGAAGCGCATGATCGAGGAAGTGGACAGTCCGGTCAACGGCTTCAACATCTGCCAGGGGACCCTGTCCGAGCAGGCCGGCGTGGACGTGCTGGCGGTTATCCGCTACTTCGGCGAGCGCGGCAAGATCAACCACTGCCATTTCCGCAATGTCAAGGGCTCGGTGCCGGTGTATGACGAGGCCTTCATAGATGACGGCGATGTGGACATGTACGAGGCGATGAAGGTGTATAAGGCGGTCGGGTATCGGCACTGCTTCATACCCGACCACTGCCCGGGCATGGCCGGGGACCCACAGCGCCGGGCGACTGTGGCCTATGCCGTCGGCTACATCCGCGCGCTGCTGCACGTAGTTGGCGAGCTCTAACGAGAAGGGGCCGATCCCCTCCTTGACACTGCATAAATACTTCTGTTAGGAGATGCTGCATAATGAAGGTCGGCGACCAGATAGGTCATGTCACCGAGGAAGACTGTCAGTTCCTCGCGCAGTTGGGGGTGCATCACGTCCGCATCACCTCGTGGGATACGACGATGAGCGAGCCGCACGCGTGCGGTGTGCTCAAGGCCGACGAGGTCAAGAAGCTGCAGAAAATGCTCAAGCCGTACCAGATCGAGACCTACATGTTCCTGCTGCCCCAGGGCCGCGACACGCAGTACTGGCACGCGCGCTTCGGCGATCATCCCCTGCGCGACCAGGAGATAGACAACGTCTGTGAGACTCTCAAGGTCTGTGGCGACTGCGGCATCTCGGTGGTCGAGTGGACCTGGTCAATCCCGGATGTCTTCGGCCGCATTCCCGGCCCCAATACTGCGGGCCGCGGTGGAGCCCAGGTCTCCCGCTTCAACTATGACCTGATCAAGGACAAGCGCCCCGAGTACGCGGTGGACATGGGCCCCGAGGAGATGTGGGACAATATCATCTACTTCATGGAGCGCATCTGCCCGGTCGCCGAGCAGGCCGGTGTGCTGCTGGCCATGCACCCGCACGATCCCCCGACCGAGTGGCTGGCCGGCGAGGCCCGCATCCTCAACAGCTTCGAGGGTATGAAGCGCATGATCGAGGAGGTGGACAGCCCGGTCAACGGCTTCAACATCTGCCAGGGCACCATCGCCGAGCAGGCCGGCACCGATGTGCTGGCCCTGATCCGCTATTTCGGCGAGCGCGACAAAATCAACATGGTCCACTTCCGCAATGTCAAAGGCACCGTGCCGGTCTTCGACGAGAGCTTCATAGATGACGGCAATGTGGATATGTACGAGGCGATGAAGGTGTACAAGGAAGTCGGCTACCGGCACGTGTTCGTTCCCGACCATTGCCCGAGGCTGGCTGGTGATTCGACCCACCGGGCCTCCCGCGCCTATGCCATCGCCTACATCCGCGCCCTGCTGCACGTCGTCGGCGAGCTCTAGCCGCAGAAGAGGAAGCGCAGGATGAAAGTTGGCAGCCGTCTCAATCTCTTTGAGGATGAGGAGTACCACTTCATCGCGCAGCTCGGCGTCCATCACCTGGCCTTGCACGGGCGTGAGGAGCTGATGACCGAACCCGGCGAGCGCGGGGTGGTCAGGGCCGACGAACTCCGCAAGCTCCAGGAGGGCCTGAGACCGTATCAGCTTGAGCTCTACGTCTTTGTGCTGCCCCAGCGGCACAATACTCAGTACTGGCACGCCCGTATCGGCGACCCCTCCCTGCGCGACCGGGAGATCGAGGACGTCTGCGAGACCGTCCGCATCTGCGGAGACCTCGGCATCCCGGTGGTGGAGTGGACCTGGTATATCACCCGGGTCTGCGGGCGGGCATATCCTCAGTACGAGACCGGCCGCGGCGGGGCGCTCGTCTCCTTCTTCGACTATGATCTCGTCCGAGACGAACGGCCTGAAGGCACTATCGAGATGAGTGCCGAGCAGATGTGGGCAAATATCATCTACTTCATGGAGCGGGTCATGCCCGTGGCCGAGCAAGCCGGAGTGCGGATGGCGGTGCACCCCAACGATCCACCGACCAAGGAGCTCGGAGGCGAGGGCCGCGTACTCAGCAGCTTCGATGACATGAAGCGCCTGGTCGCCGAAGTGGACAGCCCCGCCAACGGCTTCAATATCTGCCAGGGGACAGTCGCCGAGATGACTGACACCGACGTGCTGGCGGTCATCCGCCATTTCGGCGAGCGCGACCGCATCAACCACTGCCATTTCCGCAATGTCACCGGCAGTGTCCCGCGCTTCCAGGAGAGCTTCATAGACGACGGCGATGTGGACATGTACGAGGCCATGAAGGTGTACCATGAAATCGGGTACCAGCACATGATGATGCCCGACCACGTGCCGACAATGGCGGGTGACGAGAGCCGGCGAGCGGCGCGGGCCTATGCCACCGGCTACATCCGCGCCGTGATGCACGTCGTCGGCGAGCTCTAGCAGCGGTCTCAAGGCCTGGCTTCTCAGGAGTTGCAAGCTGGTGAGCGGCTGCTTCTGAGCGAGGGGGACAGTCCCCCATTTTGGGTTCTGAAACAGCTTCTAGGCGACTTCCGGCTCAGCTATTCCCCTGGCCCGCCTCCGGCTGTATAATCATAGCTCACAAGCAAGAAAGGAGAACCATTATGCGGATAGCTTGGCCTCGATTGATCGGGATCTTACTGGCCGTCACGGTTGCTTGCTGGCTGGCGCAGGCTCAGCCGGCTGATCGCGAAATCCTCGTGCAGACCTCCACCATTGATGCCCTGCTAGATGGCGTGTTTGACGGGGAGATGACTTACGGAGAGCTTGCCCAGTACGGCGATTTTGGGATCGGCACCTTCGATGGTCTCGATGGTGAGATGATCGCCTTCGATGGCGCGATCTGGCAGATCAAGGCCGATGGCAAGGCCTATCGCGTTGACCCAGCCATCACGCATACCCCGTTCGCCGCCATGACCTGCTTCGATACCGACTACTACGCCCCGGTGGCGGCTGGCACCGATTTTGCGGGCCTCACCAAGCTGATTGACAGCCTGGTGCCCAGCAGCAACTACTTCTATGCCATCCGCGTGGACGGGGTCTTCAAGTACATGAAGACGCGCAGTGTCCCGGGCCAGCAGAAGCCCTACCCGCCGCTGATCGAGGTCACCAAGCACCAGCCGGAGTTTGAATTCCACAATGTCGCCGGCACTATCGTCGGCTTCCGCTGCCCACCATTTGCCAAGGGGGTAAACGTCGTCGGGGACCATCTGCACTTCCTGAATATCGCCCGCACCGGTGGCGGACATATCCTGGCCTTCGAGGTGCAAGAGGCCGTCATCTCGATTGATCTGACTAGCCGCTATTACCTGATACTACCCACCACTATCGCCGCGTTCGCCGGCACCGACCTGAGCAAGGACCGCGAGCAGGAACTGCACCAGGCGGAGACCAACAAATAGTCCCGTCTGCTATATCCACGCCTGTGCATTCTTATAGAGAATCGCTGCGCTGTCTTCGGCGGCGAGCACGGATTCCCTCATCTTCAGCAGACTTGCCTCCATGTACTGATAGGGGGCGTGGGTCCCGAAGACGATGCTGCCCGCGCCAATCTCGGCGACCAGCTTCTCCACTGCGCCGATGCCTTCGAGGTTGGATATCTCCACGTACAGATTCGGCAGCGACCCGAGGTCCTCGGCGATGGCGTTGATCTCGGCCGTCTTGATATTGCAGAGCACGATAGCGACTTCGGGGAAGCGTCGGGCGATGGTTCCGGCCTCTGTGACTGTTACCGGCGGTACCAGGCAGCGGGCATGATGCAGCCGCTCGTCGTACATGCGGGCATGGATGCTCACCGTAAGGCTATGCGCTTGCGCCGCTGCCATCAGGTCGGCGAGGCAGCCATCCCCCAATTCGTAGCCGTGATAGTTCGGATACAGCCGCAGGCCCACAAAGCCGCCCGCTATTGCCTCCTCCAGGTCGCGCTGCCAATCCGGGGAATTCGGGTTGATTGCGGCATGGGGCATGAGCCTATCGCTATGTGGCGCGATCGCCTCGATCAGCCAGTCGTTGGCCGGCCGCACATCCCCGTAGAGCAGTCCCTGGAACGGCGCGACGCAGGCCTGGGTCACCCCGCAGCGGTCCATCAGGGCGACGAAATTATCCGGCTGCGAGTTTTCCAGGTAGCGAAACGGCCAATGGCCCAGATGCGCATTGCAGTCTATGATCATAGCCCAAACATCCTCACGGCGTTGTCGCCGAGTATCAGGCGGCGGTCCTGGTCCCTGATCTCCGCGCCGATGACCTTGGCCAGTTGCGAGGCCAAGCTGCGGCCTGAGGCGTCCGAGCCGTAGAGTACCCGCTCCGCGCCCAGCAGCGCCACAGCGTACTCGGTCTGACCGGCCTCCGGATCGCCCCCGCAGAGGTCAACTGAGATATTTGGTTGGTGACACACGGCACGGATGCCCTGCTCCCAGTTGCCCCCGCAGTGCGCCATCAAAAACTCCACATCCGGGTGTCGCGCCGCCAGCTCGACCAAGTCTACAGGGGTCGATTCGCCCGGGTAGTTGCCCCCGACTTTGAAGAAGGCATGCTGCAGGATCGCCACCTGCAACTCGGCGGCGTAGTCGGCAATCGGGTCGCAGGCCGCCTCGGAGCATCTGCGCGACACCCACAGCTTGACGCCTTTCATCGGGCCGCCCGCGATATAGCGCTCCATAAGTTCCAGGCTCTTGTCCACCTGACCCGGGCTGGCATAGACTAGACCCTCAAGCCGGTCCGGGGCGTGCGCCATTGCCGCGCTGACGTACTGATTGTCCAGCTCCAGTCGCTCGGCATCCGGCTGCTGACAGAGCTGCGGGCCCATCGAGGCAATCAGCTTCTCAATGCCGAGGCGGTCGGCGTATTTCAGTAGCTCGTCGGTGTTTGCGGTAACCTCTTCGCGCTCACCGTAAAGATGAACGTGGCAGTCAACAATCAATCCGGGTCGCTCCCTGTCCTGACCGGTGGGTGCGCACCAGTACGTTGCTTGGGACTGCTGCATTTTCTCTAGAGAGGCCGATTGTACCTGCTTCGACGCGCATGGCCGGCTGCCGGCGTCGTGTGGGTTTGTCAGCATCTGCCCAAATCGGCTATAATACGGCCCTGGACCTGGAGGCTTGGCGAAGATTATGAACACGATATAGCCTTGACGACCTCGGGCTGGAAGCTGCGAACTGATGAAGAGTGGCTTCCTCAGTTCGCACCTGAGCTTTGTGCCAAAGAACAAAGCTCAGGCCGAGCTACGCGGTGATGAGTGAAGGAGACTATGAAGATGGGCAAGGAGCTGTGCGTCCTGGCGTATTCCGGCGGGCTGGATACCTGCGTCGCGATACGCTGGATCGCTGAGAACTATGATGTTGATGTCATCGCCGTCGCCGTGGATGTCGGCGAGGAGAAGGACTACGAAGGCATCCGCCGCAAGGGCGAGCAGGTCGGCGCTGTCGAGGCAATAGTGGTTGACGCGGTGGAAGAGTTCTACACCCACCACATCCTACCGGCGCTGGCCGCCAATCTGATGTATGAGGGCAAATACGTGGCCTTCACGGCGCTGGCCCGCCCGCTGCTGGCCCAGCACCAGGTGCGCATCGCCCAGGAGCAAGGCGCAACCTATGTCGCTCACGGCTGCACCGGCAAGGGCAACGACCAGGTGCGCTTCGAGACCACCTACCAAGCCCTGGCTCCGGAGTTGAAGTGCATCGCGCCCGCCCGCGAGTGGGGCATGACCCGCGAAGAGGAGATAGACTACGCCGACCAGCACGGCATCCCGGTGCCGGTAGGCAAGGCCAGCCCCTATTCCGTGGATACCAACCTCTGGGGCCGCTCGATTGAGTGTGGCATCATCGAGGACCCCTCGGTGGAAGCACCTGAGGATGCCTGGGAGTGGACCGTCAGCCCGCTGCGGGCACCCGACCAGCCGACCTATGTCAAGATCGGCTTCGAGCGCGGAGCACCGGTCGCCCTCGACGGCCAACCGATGCCCGGGCCGGAGTTGGTCAGCAGCCTCAATCAGATCGGCGGCGCCAACGGGGTCGGGCGCGTCAACATGATGGAGAACCGGCTGGTCGGTATCAAGAGCCGCGAGCTTTACGAGGCGCCGGCGGCGACGATACTGCTCGCGGCCCACAAGGACCTCGAGAGCCTGGTCCTGGACCGCGAGACGATGCACTTCAAGCCTTACCTGGAGCTGCGCTATGCGGAGCTGGTCTATTACGGGCTGTGGTTCACACCGCTACGGGAGGCGATTGACGCCTTCATGGCCGAGACGCAGAAGACGGTCACGGGCGAGGTCACGGTGAAGCTCTACAAGGGCACTGCCGAGCCGGTTGCCCGCACCTCGCCGTATTCGCTGTATGACTTCGGCCTGGCCAGCTACGGCGAGGCCGACAGCTTCGATCCCAGCAAGGCGGAGGGCTTCATAGACCTCTGGGCGCTGCCGGCGCGGGTGACCAATGCCGTGCGCCGCAAGACCGAGCAATAGCCAGCCGGCCGCCAACGACAGCGCTACACCAAAAGGGGCCATCCCGAGCGGGGTGGCCCTTTGTTGTGCGTTAGGTTTGCCTAACCGCTGCATTCCCCTCAGCCGTTAGCGGCCATCACTCCACCGGCCCGGCAGGCGTCGGCTTCTTCCTCAAAGCCACCACGGCAAGGATGGCGATCACCGCAACGACGACCGCGATGATTGCTATCGTCGTGGCGGAAGGCCCGCTGGCGGCTTGGTCCGGCCCCGCATCAGGCACCACGGGCGGCGGCTGGCCGAGCGGCTCCGGCGGTGGCGGCAGGTCCTGAGCCTGCGCCGAGCTCGGGACCAGAGCCACCAGCAGCCCCAACATCATGCCCAGCATCACCAGCGTCAGCAGCAAGGTCTTGCTCATCTGCCCTCACCTCGTTCAGTCAGATATACCCTCCAGCCACCCGCACCTGCAGCCTCGGCTTGCTGAAGGCCCTCTAGGGAACCCAGTACACGTAAGTGCCGCCCCGCGTGATGCAGCCGAAGGTGCCGGCCTTGTACCACTTGGCATGGCCGTCGGCCAGAACTATGTTCACACCGTTATTGTGAACCATGCCGTAATTGGGCTCGACGGAGCTGGCCGGGCTCTCCCAGCCGGCGCAGGACTGGCAGCAAAGCGTGCGGCCGGCCAGCTACTTGCGGTCAATCACCATACACGTCTGGGCCGGGTAGGGGATGGTGGATAGCCTGACGCCGTCATAGATGGGGCCGGTACGGGTAGCGTGGTTGCCCCAGTATCCCAGATTCATATTGTAGGAATAACCCATTGCGTCCTCGGGCCGGCTGGGGCAGACGAAAACCTGCGTATTGTTGACATAGGGGTAGATCTGGTTAGCCCACAGCAGCCAATTCCGGTAGCTGTACTGCGGCAGCACGGTCCATGGGACGCTGACGTTGTTGGTCATGCAGAAGAAGGGGAGGAACTCGTCGTAGTCCTGGAGGTACTGCATTATCGCCAGGCCGATTTGCTTGCAGTTGTTGAGACAACTGCTTTGCCGCGCCTTCTCCCGTGCCCGGGCGAAGACCGGAAACAGGATTGCCGCCAGGATCGCGATGATCGCAATCACCACCAGCAATTCAATCAGCGTAAAACCTTTGCGCCTCTTCATCAGCCTCATCTCCATTCCAGTTACTCACGCCGCTACGCTTAACGTATATCATATTACAGTTCAATGCTCAACTGCAATATCCTGCCTTACAGACCGGGCCGCCCCTCCCCGACAGAAGCCCTTGCTCCGCACCTGTTCCGTCGCGGCAATTGCGCGATTAGTACTTCGGATAGCCGCTGGGACGCCAGCAGACGTCCTGTGGCACCCACGTGAATTTCACCGGCCCCGTGTACACGTCCCGGATCTTGATCACCCACCACTTGGCGTGGCCATCGGCGAAGACGAGATTGGCACCGCCATTGTGCCGGGCCGGGATAAAAAAGCTGGGATGATAGCTGTCAGCGATACGGTAGGAATTGGAGCCGCCATAGTCCGCCGGGCCGTGGGTCCAGTCGGAGTCGGCGATGATAAGCGTCTCCGCCGGGTACTTGATCTCTGACAACTTCACCCCCCAATAGGAGTAGCGAAGATAGATGCTTCTGTTGATGCCGTAGGAGAGAGCGTGGGTCGTGCCCCGCAGCGTAAACCAGTATGTATAGTCGGGATACAAACCTTTGCTCGCACTGGGGCAGTAGAAGACCTGACCGTTCTTGATATAGGGATCCAGCAGGTTAGGCCAGATTGCCGAACCGGCGCTGCCATACGATATGTAGGCCGGCACCAGCTCATCGTCATAGTCCTGCAGGTACATACTGTGCCCCAGCCCCAACTGCTTGGTGTTGCTGAGACAGCTTGTCTGCCGCGCCTTCTCGCGTGCCCGCGCGAAGACCGGAAACAGAATCGCCGCCAGGATCGCAATTATCGCGATCACCACCAGCAATTCAATGAGTGTGAAACCTTTTCGTGACATGAGACCCCTCCTCACACGCATTGATAGGATGATACGTTGCTAGTATTCCCCTGACAATCATCTATTTACACACGCACGCGCCGATTCCTGCATTATAAATGCCATTAACACACCGGCCTCAGTATTTCGGCCAGCCGTCTTTGCGCCAGCAGATGTCGTCGGGGCGGCGGGTGAAAGTCACCGGGCCCACGTAGATGTCGTTTTCCTCGATGTGTGTGACATAGTATGCATCATCTTGACCATCGGCTTGGCTGCATCTAGCGTACCCTTGTACTGTACAGATTATACCTGACGGGGGCAATCTCCTGCCAGCATTTGCAGCTAGTCGCCTCGTGGCCCATGGGCTTGGCTAGCGAGTACCTGGACAGGCTAGGAAGCCTGTCCTCCTGGGCTTTTGTGGTGGCTTGGAGCGGATTCGTCACGCAACCCACCGGAGCTA
>CAYMIN010000044.1:2694-16402 GCA_964390495.1 uncultured Armatimonadia bacterium | reverse complement strand
GGCCGGATTCTCGGCCTTCGACAAGCTCAGGCCTCGTATGCGGCCCCTCCGAAAGACACAAGGATAACGACAGCGGGTGTCGGGCTGGAAAGCCCGACCCACGCGAGGCCTCAAGAAAGGGACTCGGGCTGGAAGCTGGGAGGACGCTATCGCGCCCTCCCACCTGAGCCTGCTGCAGTGCAGCAAGCTCAGGCCGAGCCACGCGACGGCAAGAGAAGGGGCCCTTGCCCCAACGTTGAAGATCACCTACAGCAGCTCCCCCACATTCTCCCGTATCTTGCGGATGGCGGTGAGGATCAGGTCCATACTCCGCGTGTCGTGGTCGGCGAAGGTCGCGTGGCCTAAGGTGCAGATTTCCTCTTCCATCACCCGCTGTGCCACCGGTGTCGCCACCGTCGCGTAATCCGGCGGCTCAATCCCCTCCGGCCAGCACACCGGGCCGAAATTGCGGTTCGTGAATAACGGATTTTGCTGGATCGGGTGGATGTGGCCTTGACCCAGACCGACGCCCTCCGCAGCCATCGCCTCGAAGAATCTCTGGCGCGATAGACCCTCAAATTGCTCCGAGATGAACTTGAACATGTAGTAGTAGAAGCCCCAGCGGGTACAGCGGTCGCCGCGCTCCAGCGGGGCCACGCCCGGAATCTCGCGCAGGCCGGCCTCGAAATAGCGCGCATTCCGGTCGCGGCGCTCGGTCTGCTCCGGCAGCCTGAGTGTCTGGCAATAGGAGATCGCGCCCTGCCACTCGGTCATCCGCAGGTTGGAGGCGACCAGGTGGAACTCGTAAAAGGGCCGACCGGCGAAACGGCCAATGTGGTGGAAGGAATAGGCCTTGGCCGCCAGCTCCTCGTCATTGGTCAGGACGATGCCACCCTCGCCGCAGGTCAGCGTCTTGCCCATCTGCAGGGAGAAGGTGCCGAAGTCGCCGATGGTGCCGCAGCCGCGGTCTTTATAGAGGGTGCCCTGGGCGTGGGCCGAATCCTCGATGACGAAGAGGCCGTGCTTGTCGGCGATCTCCATGATGCGGTCCATGTCGGCCGGGAAGCCGCCGTTGTGTACGGGGAGAATGCCGGTAGTGCGCGGGGTGATGGCCGCCTCGATGGCGGCCGGGTCGATCTGATAGGTCTCCGGCTCGATGTCAACCACGATGGGGATGGCGTTGACCAGGATGCAGGCGGTTGCGGTCGCGACAAAGGTCGAGCAGGGGACGATGACCTCATCGCCCGGCTGGATGCCGACCGCCTTCAGCGCCAGCTCGATGGCCTGAGTGCCGTTGGTGCAGGCGACCGCGTATTCAGCGCCCTGGTACTCGGCGAAGGCGTTCTCGAACTTGACGACGTATGAGTCCTGCAGAGTCTCTTCGTTGTAGGCACCGCGCCACCAGCGTCGCGACTCCAGGACTGCGTTGAGGGCATCTTTTTCTTCCTGGCCGATCTCCGGCCACTCAGCATACAGGGGCTTGCCGAGCGGCTTGTTGACCGCCTTGGGTCCGCCATTGATAGCTAGCTTTGCCACTGCAAAAGCCTCCTTGGATAACAGGTTACCGCATGGGTCTGGAATAGTTCGTGCATCGGCAGGGAAAACCTGCCGGATAAGTTGGTTTTTCCGGCAGACGCGAATCTGCCAGGCGAATCAGGGCGATAGGGAGGAGAAGGTGCTTGGGTGCGAGAAGGGGGCGAGAGTTTAGAAAGCGAGGTTAGGATAATGTATCAACCGAAGCTCCGGGACATCTTCCCGGAGGACTACCAGAAAGTGACGGAAGAGCAGTGGGCAGAATGGCGGGCGGATGTGCTGGCGCGGTTCACCGAACTAATGGGGGAAGGGCCAACGGAGCGACCGGCACCCAACCCGCAAATCGAGGAGGAGCTTGAGCAAGAAGGCTACGTGCAGCGGCTCGTGTCCTATGACATCGAGGCGGATGACAAGGGCTGGGCCTGGGTGCTGATACCGGAAGGGGTCAAGGCCCCGCGGCCGGCGGTGCTGTGCATCCACGGGACCACGGCGGATGCCAAGGATGCGTGCCTGGGCCTGGGTGAGCACCCGGGCGGCTCCAACGGCATCGCGGTGCACCTGGCCAAGCGCGGGCTGGTGACGATGGCCCCGGACCACTTCTGCGCCGGTCAGCGCGCGCCCAAGGACCACCCGCCGTACAATACCGCCGAGTTCTATGAAAAGCACCCGGATTGGTCGGAGATGGGGAAGGATGTCTATGACCACAAGCAGGCGCTGGATGTGCTGACCGGGCTGGCGGAGGTGGATGAGGAGAATGTCGGGTGCCTCGGCCACTCGCTGGGCGGCTACGGGACCGTGTTCATCGCCGCCGCCGACGAACGGATCAAGGCCGCGGTGTCAAGCTGCGGGATCACAAGCTGGCAGTGCGACCCGCTGCGGGGCGGCTGGTCACGAATCCCGCCGGGGCGCTACAAGCACTTTCCCAAGCTGCTGCCGTACTTCATCAGCGGCCGGCCGATTCCGGTTGATATTCCCGAAATCATGGCCAGCATCGCGCCCAGATGCCTGCTGAACCTGTCGGCGGTGGGCAATGATTCGTGCTTCGATATCTTCGAGCCGTTCGCCGAAATCTACTACCAGGTCGAGCGGGTCTATAAGGCGCTGGGTGCCGAGGGCAACTTCGCGTGCTATTTCCATTCTGAGACCCATTCCTTCAATGAGCCGAACCGGGCGCTGGCCTACACCTGGCTGCAGGTGAAGCTGGGGCTGGCGGAGGAGATCGAGCTGGCGTGAAGGGAAGCTGAGAACGGCCAGGGACTCGGGCTGGAAAGCCCGCCCCACGCGAGAATAGTCAGGCAAGCTCAAGCCACGCGTTTGGTGAGCTATGCGGATTATGTGCAGTTATGTCTGGCACATGACACTAGGACAAGGCTAGCCCCTGGCAGATGCGGGCCGGATACCCTGCTGCAAAAGGAGAAGAACAATGCCTAAGATACCCATCGCTTTGCAGTTGTACTCGGTGCGCAATGACTGCGCCGAAGACTTGCCAGGGACCCTGGAAAAAGTAGCCAAGATGGGCTACGAAGGCGTCGAGTTCGCCGGCTACTACGACTACCAAGCCGAGGAATTGCGACGGCTGCTGGATGATAACGGCCTCATCTGCTGCGGCTCGCACCTGCGCATTGAGACGCTGCTGGGTGATGAGCTGATGAGAACCGTCGAGTTCAACAAGACACTGGGGAACCCCTACCTGATCTGCCCGGGCTTGCCGGAGGAATACCGCGATAGCCGCGAGGCCTGGCTGAGCACCGCCGAGCTGTTCAACAAGATCTCGGCGCGGGTGCGGCCCCTGGAGATGTGGACCGGCTACCACAACCACCATATCGAGTTCACCGAGCTGGATGGCGAATTGCCCTGGGATACCTTCTTCGGCAACACCGACCGGGAGGTGGTGATGCAGCTCGATACCGGCAACGCCCTGCACGGGGGCGCGGATGTGGTGCCGTTCCTGGAGCGGTATCCGGGTCGGGCGCTGACGGTGCACCTGAAGGAGTACTCGGCCGCCAATGATAAGGCGCTGATCGGTGAAGGCGAGGTGCGCTGGGAGGAGCTCTTCGACCTGTGCGAGACGACCGGCGCGACGCGCTGGTATATCGTGGAGCAGGAAAGCTACGCCTACCCGCCGCTGGAATGCGTGGAGCGGTGCCTGCAGAAGCTGCGGGAGATGGGGAAATAGAGCGGCGCGGGTGCTCGGTGCGCCGCTGCAGTTTGGAGCTCTCGCCGTAAGGAGGGGCCGGTTTCGCTACGCTCAGCCGGCCCCTCCGCAAGACGAGGATAGAAGCAACGGCAACGGCCACGGCCACGGACTCGGGCTGGGAAGCCCGACCCACGCGAGGCAATGGGTGGGCCGGATTCTCGGCCTTCGACAAGCTCAGGCCTCGCATGCGGCCCCTCCTGGCTTTGCCAAAACTACGGCGAACACGCAGGGCAGGCAAGCCGTGGAGACTCGTCAGCTCAGCGCCGCGATCGTCGCCGCAACCTCGTCAATCTCGGCATTGCCCGCTAATACCCCAATCTCCAGATCGTAACTGCGTACCTCGCCCGGCTCGAGTACCACCAGCCGGCCCTCGTCACGGTCCTTGACGCGGCCCTCAACCAAGCAGTTGGCCGGCTCCAGGCCCGTCACATAAGTGCCCTCCCCCGGCATCTTCCACTGGATGAAATACGGCATCTGGCGCTTGTTGAACTTCAGATAGGCCCCGAAACCGCGACCGCCGGCAAAGCCACGATTTGCCATCGCCACCCACACGTTGTCATCCGCGTCACAGGCCAGATCGTGATAGTAAACCCACTCCTCAACACCGGCAATCGGGGCCGGGAACTGCGCCCAGGTGTCGAAATGGGGCGCGGCGGCTGCATCGCGCGGCCGACTCTCGCGGGCGTTGATGAGGTACTCGGCGCCGGTGGCGATGACCGGGAAGCCGAAATTGCAGTGGTACAGGAACATGTGCTCCTGGGGGGCGAAGGACTCGTTCTGAACCTCGTCATGGACCCAGATTTTGCTCTCGCCCAGCTTGGCCTTGACCGTGCGGCGGAGCAGCAGATTGGTGCCGAAGAGCACGGCCTCCCGCATCTCGCCATAGACGCTCATCCAGTAATCGTCGCCCTCCCACCACTCGCTGAGGGAAAGATGCTTGGCGGGGAGGTTGGAGACGCGGCCATGCAGGCCGATACTGCCAGTGGGACTCCACTGCAGGCGACCGGCTGCGTCGGTGGCATAGGTCGGAAAGCCCTCGCCGGTGTCGGGATCAATATGCGGGGCGCCGGCGTAGGACATGCCACAGGTGCATACCAGTCCGCCGAAAAAGCTGCGCAGCCAGCCGAGACCGTCCGGCTCGTAAAAGGCCGCCGCGGTGTCGCCGACCGGCGCGCGCCAACACAGCGATTGGCCGCAATAGTCGGCGGAGGAGATGTCCAGGGCACGCCCGGCCAGCGCGGTGAAGCTGAAACCGGTGCCGGTGCGGAATAGGATCGCCTCGGAGCCCTGCTCGTTGCCCTCATCGAGGCGTACCTTGCGCGCTCCGCCGACCTGGTCCATGCTGCCGACATGGCGCAGGAGTTGATCTTTGGTGTACTCGGTGCCGAAAAGCTTTGCCATCTAAAACCCCTCCTCTTGCGGAAGTTGTGCTTGCGCGTTTGATGATATAGGTCGGGCTATTCAGTGGTACTGCGTATGATTCATTTCCGTATGCGCAGCGGTAGTCCCTTCCTGGTATCGGCTAGGATGGCCGAGGTGCGCGAACAAGGTGCCCTCACCCTAGGGGAGAAAGGATAGCGGCAACGGCGCCTAACCCCCTAACCCCCTTCCCTGGTAGGGAAGGGGGAATCAAAAGGGGGATAGGTGGGCGAAAGATGCCTAGGCCACCGGATAAGTTCGCCAGGGCCGACCTACAGGACCATTGCTGGAAAGCCCGAAATAGGCGGTGAGGAGTAGTGGAGCGCATCTATATGGGCAGACACAGAAGCAGGATTAGCGGGCGGGGATGGTGTATAATCTGGGTGCATGCAACAATGGCGCAGATGAGCGGTGTAATCTAATGTCGAACTGTGGGAAACCACCGGAATTATATCCGGCCACGGCGCGGGTGCAAAGGCTGCGGGAGGTGGCGCTGAATCGCGGCGAGGCGCTGGCCTCAAGAAACCTCAGCATGACTAGCTATGAGGCGGATCTGTATGGCGCGGAATCGCTGAGGGCAAGCGCCGATGACCGCTTCTGGATCCGGCGGCGGGGTAAAGCCGTCGCTAACATCCTGCAAAATGCCACAGTACAGGTAGGTCGCGATGAGCTGCTGGTGGGGCGACCGTATCTCGAAGAGCCGAGCGGCGAAGAGGTCGAACGGCTGGCAGAGGCCCACCGCTTCCTGGCCGCGCAGCCGAAGTACGCCGGTCAATCCGGCCATATGAGTGTTGATATCCCCAAGCTGCTGGCTAAAGGCGTCCGCGGCCTGCAACAGGATATCGAGCAGCGGCGGTCTGAACTGGACTCGGCTAACCCGGATCATGCCGAGAAGATCGCCTTCTATGAGGCGGCCGATATCGCGCTGGAGGGCCTGTGCCGGTATGCCGAGCGTCACGCCGCCGCAGCCGAGCGTCTGGCCGCCAGCGAAACCGACGCGGTGCGCAAACAGGAACTGCTGGAGATCGCCGAGCGCTGCCGGCGGGTGCCGGCGCACCCGGCGCGGACCTATGCCGAGGCACTGCAGGCGGTGCATTTCGTCAACTCCACGATCCACTGGGCCCAGCACGCGCACCTGATCTGCCCGGGTCACCCGGACCGCTGGCTGTGGCCCTTCTATGAAAAGGACCTCGCCGAGGGCACGCTGACACCACAGCAAGCGCAGGAGTTGCTCGACTGCTCCAACCTCCTGATCAACGAGACGGTTGCGCGCGGGCTGGCAATCGGGCTGATGGTCGCCGGTCGCGGCCCGGACGGTGAAGATGTCACCAACGAACTCTCGTACATGTGCCTGCAGTCCATCCGCAATGTGGGGCTCTCCTACCCCAGTGTCGGCATCTGCTGGAATGAAGATACACCCGAGGAGTTGCTGGCCTGCGGTTGCGAGATCCTGGCCGAGCGCGGTGCTAACCCGGCTATCTTCAACGACGAAGTCATCAGCCAGGCGCTGCGCAAGGCCGGCGTCACGCCGGAGGAGGCCTGCGAGTTCCAGAATAGCACCTGCGTGGAGATCAGCCCGGTCGGGGCCAGTAACGTCTGGGTCGCCAGCCCCTACTTCAACCTATGCCAGATCCTGCTCGACCTACTGGAGGAGGTAGCCGGCGGTGAAGTGCAGACCGGCAGCTTCGAGGAGCTGCTGGCCGCGTACCGCGAGCGCCTCGGGGCGGCGATCAAGGAGGCCGTCGGCGTCCAGAACGCCAACCGCATCAGTACCATCCACCACCGTAACTTCCCGCTGCTGTCACCTTTCGTGCGGGACTGCCTCGAGCGCGGTCAGGATTTGGACTGCGGCGGCGCCCGCTATAACTGGATCGAGTGCTCCTTCGTGGGGCTGGCGAATCTGGTGGATTCGCTGGCTGTAATCCGGGAGTTTGTGTACAACCCCTCAGCCCCGGCCCCGCTCTCTGGGGCAAGCAGCTTAAGGCTGAAGGCGTTGCTGGAGGTGCTGGCCGCCGACTTCGCCGGCCGCGAGGACCTGCGCCAGCGCTGCCTCACCCAAGTGCCCAGCTATGGCAACGATGAGCCGTCAGTGGACGAACTGGCCGTGATCATCGCCGACTTCGTGACCGCGGAATGTGCCAAATATGACGTGGTCCTCGGCGGCGGCTTCAAGCCCGGCTTCTTCTGCTGGGTGATGCACGAGCGCCTCGGCAGCGAGACCGGAGCAACCCCCGATGGGCGCAAAGCCGGCCTGCCCTTCGCCGACGGCGCCGGCCCGGCCCAAGGCCGCGAGCGCAAAGGCCCCACCGCAGCAGTCAAGTCCACCACCCGCTGGGACCATACGCCGATGCTGGGTGGGCTGGTGCTGAACTTGAAGTTCTCCAGAAAAGCTCTGGAAAGCGTGGAAAGTCGCGCCAAGCTGGCCGAGCTAATCAAGACCTACATACGGCTGGGGGGGATGGAAATACAGATCAACGTGGTCAGCCGGGAGGCCTTGGTAGCCGCCCAGGCCCGGCCCGAGGAGCACCGCGACCTGGTCGTCCGCGTAGCCGGCTATACCGACTACTTCACCAACCTTTCCACCGCCATGCAAGACGAAATCATCGTCCGGACGGAGTTTGAGGAGGTTTGACAGCTTGGGGGAACCACTTTTTGAAAAAAGTGGTTCCCCCACCCTCTTTCACAAAAACTTGATGAAGGGGAATAGTGGAATCGTGCTAGTGGTCGGGATGGCCGGGCCTAAAGGCAACGGCTGGGCCGGATTCTCGGCGGAAGCTGCCGCTTCCGCCTCGTATGCGGCCCCTCCGCAAGACCACGACAGGGCCAACGGCAACGGCGGCCCTCACCCCGACCCCCCAAAGGGAGAGGGGACAACGGCAGAACGGCAACGGCGGCAGGCAGGATGCCTGCCCCACGGGCTAACAGAGTCGGGCTGCCAAGCCCGAGCCACCCGTCTTGGAAACCATGCGGCCTGAGGATATGATGGCAATGACGGAGCCAGTAGAACGTAAGACGCAGGCCAGAGCCTCACTGCTGATCGGTGCGCTAGCAGTAGTCCTGGTGCTGGTCTTGATATGGGCGATGCGTTACGCGCCCTTCCAAGCGCGATCGCAGCCCGAACTCTCCCTCCATGAGGCTGCGTCTCAGGGCGAATTGGCGGCGGTCAAGAAAGCCATAGAACATGGCGGCAGCGTCAATGCCCGCAACCAGAAGAATAAAACACCACTGGTGTATGCGGCGTCTGACGGCCACCTGGATGTGGTAGAGTATCTGCTGCAGTGCGGTGCGGACCCCAACGGTGCTGTCGCCCGCGGGGACGTGCCCCTGCACTTTGCCGCACGGAGAGGCAGCGCCAGCATAACCAAGCTGCTGCTCGAGGCAGGCGCCAAGGCAGAGGTGAGGAACGCTGACGAGAATACTCCGCTTTACGACGCTGCCTACCTGGGACACGCGGAAGTGGCGGAGCTATTGCTCGAGGCCGGAGCCGATCCCAATGCTGTCTGCTTCATGGGCTTCACGCCGCTGCACGTGGCCGCGCGCTCAGGGCAAGTGGAAGCGGTGCAGACGCTGCTGGAGCATGGGGCCGAGGCGCGCACTATCCACGAAGCGGCCGCGGTTGGAGATGTGGCAAAGGTCCGCCAGTTCCTAACCGCCGATGCCAGCCGCCTTGAGCAAGAAGACCAGACCGGTGGGAGGCCACTGCATTGGGCGGCTGTGAACGGCAAGTCGGAGGTCGTGAGGGCGCTGCTGGAGGCAGGCGCCGATGTCAACGCCAGAGACAATAGCGGAGCAAGGCCGTTAGTGGCTGCTTACCACCGGCAGGATGAGGCCACGATCAAGCTGCTGGTGGAGCACGGTGCAGAGCAGTAAGACCGGCGAATACCGCCCAATCAGCAGGACGGCAGCAGGGGTAATAGGCTCCATCAAGCGCTTGTGCCCGGGCGTGAACTGAGGGCGTGGCAAGTCTGAGGCGTGGCGTCGAAGGCGCTTTAGAGGGCGCCGGCCTGGGCTAGCAGGCCGCCCAGGAAGAGCAGTAGGCCAACGACCGCCACCAGTATCGCTACCACCTTCGCCACGCCGCGATTGTGTGAGGTGTGGACCTCCCCGCTGGGTAGATAAACCTTGAAAATCTCCAGATAAGGGATCGGGAAGCGGCGATACCAGCCCTCAACAGTCACGCCCTGGCCGACGAACTTCTCCGCGCGGAACAGACCGAAGAAAAACTCCAGAAAGCCCAGCGGCTGGCGGTAATCCATGAGCATGAAGCCGCTGTGGTCCTGAATGACCAGGTCCTCGCTCCAGTAGAGGCCGGGAATGCCGCGGCCGATGATCGTGCCCTGTAGAAGCGCGGGAAGGCAGCGGACCTTCGAGACCTTCACGTGCGGCACCAACTCCGCAACCGTGGTCTGGGCGAAGCGGCCCAGCGGATACGAAAAGCGCAGCCTCATCAGCATCCCCAGCCCCAGGCCTAACAAGGCTGCGCCCGCTGCCGCCGGCCATGCCTCGATAGTGACGCCCAGGCCCACAGCCGCCGCCAGGCCCAGCAGCAGGCCGACCAGCGGTAGGTAGTTGTACAGCGCATCCACGAAGAACTCGTCCCAGTAGCTCTCCGGAGCGGAGGGCGGAATCTGATAGGCCGGCATCTGGCCCAGGCGGGAAGCCAGCTTGCCCAAAGCGTTGATGCGCTTGGCGGGCAAGGGGTGCGAGGAGCTCAGCTCGCAGATGATCGCCCAAGGGTTCCAGACGTCCCAGCGCATGGCATGAGCGGCGGCCTCGGGCGAATAGGAGCGACTGGCCGCCGAGTAGCCCGAGGCACTGGCCAGGGCCATCGAGGCGCCGAACTTGGCATCGAATATGCCCAGCATCTGCACGCCGCCGGCTGCGGCTGCGGAGACTTGGGTCGTCTCGCGGTCCTCGGCCGGCTGCTCTTTGGCGGCTCGGGCCAGTCCATAGGCGATTTTGACTAAAGCGCGCGCCAGGGCGTTGGCGTCCTGAGTGGCCTCGGCTGAGAACTGGTCGGCATAATACTCGCGCAACCGCGACAGGCCCAGCACGATATACTGGCTGATAATGTAAGCGACAAAGGCGGCCAGCGCTACCAACAGCACGCCGCCGCCATTCTTGCGGTTGCTGCCCCCGGAACGGATGCCGAAGCGGTAGATCATGTACAGCACCAGCGGCACGGTGGCGGCGATGGTCATGACCACGAAGTCCCAATGCGCGATATGGCCCAGTTCGTGAGCGATAACGCCCCGGACCTCCTGCTCGTCGCAGATGTCCAGCAGGCCGCGGGTGAGCACCAGACGCGCATTGCCGGGATAATGGCCGAAGGTGAAGGCATTCGGGTTACCGTCCTCGATGATGCCGAAACGGGGGACGGGGACGTTGTGGGCCGCGCACATCGCCTGCAAGTGGCGGGCCTGCTTGGCGTCAATCTGCTCCAGCGGCAGCCAGCGGATCTTGAGTATCCACTGGAGAATAAACGGGGATATGGCATACTGGAGCGCGGCGACGAAGACGGCGAACAGCACCGCCAGCTCTACCGGCGCATCGGCGGCATAGAGGGCCGCTGCCCCGATGGCGAATACCAAACCGAATAGCAGCACCAGCGTCGTCAGTGATTTGATAACCAGCATTACCATCGCCACCTTTGGCAAGAGACCGGCAATAACTACACAGCTTGGTTCGTATGTACTATAATACAGGAGTTGAGCGGGGTCAATCGGGGCTCGTACGTGGGCAGGAGCTCGTCGGCCAAGGCGGCTAGCCACTGCATAACGACGATAATCACAGCCCTCACCCTAGCCCTCTCCCCAGGGGAGAGGGGACAACGGCGCGGGCGCATGCCATGCGCCCCTACCACAGAATAGACCAGCCTCCGGGCCTGAAAGGCAGAAGCTAATTGTTCGAGCACGTCGCTGAAACGCTCTCACGTATCTTTGCGCCCGAAGCCGTCGTGGTGATCCTCTCGGCATTGCCGATAAGTGAGGTGCGGGGAGGAATACCGTACGGGTTGGTGAAGGAGATTCCACTGTGGAAGACGCTGGCCCTGGCAATACCAGCCAATGTGCTGGCGGTGGTGCCGGTGATCCTGGGCTTCAACTGGGCGGCCGAGAGGCTGATTGACAAGCCGCTGTTGGGCCGCATCGTCGCCCACCTGCTGAGGAAGGCGCGGAGCAAGCAGGAGGCGGTAAACAAACACGGGGTGTGGGCCGTCACTTTGTTTGTGGCCATCCCTCTGCCGATTACGGGGGCATGGACGGGAGCAGTGGTGGCGGCGGTGTTCGGGATGGAGTTTTGGCGGGCCCTGGGGTGCATGACACTCGGGGTGACTATCGCCAGCACGATCGTGACCTTTCTCACCTGCGGCGGCATCGGGGCGTATAATTGTCTGACGGCGGGCCTGTAAGGGTGACCGGAGGCTTGGTTCTAAGCCGGTCGGTTAGTTGCATACTGGCGTTACTACTGCGTGGTATGAGCAAATGATGACCTGGCTACAATCGCTGTGGGACCTGCTCATCAGCATCACGGTGCTGGATGTCATTGACATCATTCTGGTGGCAGTCATCGTCTATTTGCTGCTGATGCTGGTGCGGCGCAGTGCCGCAGTATCGCTGATTAAGGGCGTCATCGTCATCGTTGTCATCGTCTCGATTACCACGTGGCTGCCGACCTTCAACTGGCTGCTGAGCAGAATCCTGGTTCCGGGCATCATCGTTTTAGTGGTTATCTTCCAGCCGGAGCTGCGGACGGCTCTGGAGCGACTGGGGCGAGCCGGTTTCTTGGGTAGCGGCTTCTCGCACACGTCGTTGGGGCCGCATGATCAGCAGCTTATCATCAATGAAGTGATGGAGGCGGTGAGCGGCTTTTCGGAAAAGCACACCGGGGCCTTGATCGTGTTCGAGCGGGAAACCGGCCTGATCGAGGTTACGCGCACCGGCAAGACGCTGGATGCGCGCGTGTCAGCAGAGTTGCTGGGAGCGATATTCCATCCGAAATCGCCGCTGCATGACGGAGCGGTAGTGATCAGAGGTAATACGCTGGTGGCCGCCGCGTGCGTGCTGCCGTATTCGGAAAGTCGCGGGCTTTCGACAGCGACCGGCATGAGGCATCGGGCGGCGCTGGGTATCGCGGAAACTACTGATGCGGTGTGTCTGGTGGTCTCGGAGGAGACCGGGGCGATGTCGCTGGCGGTGGACGGTCGGATTGAGCGGCGGCTTGACCGGGCGGAACTGGCCGAGCGGCTGATGGACCTGTTCGCGGCTCCGGAGGAAAGATCGCGACTGCTTTTCTGGAAGAGATAACCGGCGTGGCCGGCTGGGTCGCTGGGGGAGTGCCGGGGCCGAGCAAGGCGACAGCCCGGGGCGGGGCCGAGGATACTATGACAATACTGCGACACAATCTGAGCTTGAAGATTCTGTCACTAATGGGCGCGATTGTGATATGGGGCGCGGTGCGCACCCAGACTAACCCGATCATCGAGCAGCGCGCCAAGTTCCACGTCTTCACCTCAGCCCCACCGGCGGGGATGCAGGTACTGAGGGTCGAGCCGTCTGAGGTCTATGTGACGTTGCGGGGGCGGCGGCTTGCCTTTCAGCGAGGGACGCTTGAGTATGTCAGGCTGGTGGCTGACGTGTCCGATACCAAAGTGGGCACGCAAGGGGTGCCGGTGAACGTACAGGTGGTGCGCGGCGGTCTCGAAGTCATCGAGATGGAACGACAACGGGTACAGGTCGAGCTCGACACCATCGCCACGGTCACGCGGGCGGTGCAGGCCCAAACGCGGGGCCGCCCGGCCGAGGGCTTTGCCGCCAAGGGTTGGCAGGTTCAGCCCAATGAGGTCACAGTCAGCGGCGCCGCCTCCAACGTCCACCGCGTCGCCTCAGTTGTGGCCTTCGTGGACATCTCCGGCAGCAATGCCACCGTAAAACGGCAAGTCCAGGCGCAGGCAAGGGACGAGAACAACGTGCCGGTGGGGAATGTAAAGATCGAGCCGGAAAAGGTCTCGGCGACCATCCCGATCGAGCGCGTCAACACCAAGACAGTGCCGATCAGGCCGAATGTGGTGGGAGTGCCCGCGGGCTGGGTTCTGGCCGCAGTGCATGTCTCGCCCACCACAGTGACGCTGGGCGGGTCGGGAAATGCGCTGGCTGCGGTGCAGGCAGTTGATACAGCGCCCGTCAACATCGGGGACCAGCAGCAGGGCACCAGCGCCTACTCGATTCCCCTGCAAGTCCCGGGCGGCGTATCAGTCATCGGCGCCGGCTCGGCACGAGTCACCGTGACCATCCGCAAGGCGCGCAGCTCCAGAGAGGTCGGCGATTCAGCAGGCGGCGGAACCGGCTCGGGCACCAGCGGCGATGCGGCCGGCGGTGATAACGGCGGTACCGAGGCCACAGCCGGCGAGGCCAGCCACGGCGGTATCCAGGTCTCGGAAGAGGAGCAGCCCGGAAGCGATAAGCCGCCGCCCGAGAGCGAGGGCGGGAGTCGTGACAAGCCTGGTCCGCGCCCCGCCGATAGCACACAGCCGCGCGAGGATAACGGCTAGGCACCACGCTCAGGCCGAGCCACGCGGCTTGT
>CAYMIN010000044.1:0-2594 GCA_964390495.1 uncultured Armatimonadia bacterium | reverse complement strand
AGCCGCGCGAGGATAACGGCTAGGCACCACGCTCAGGCCGAGCCACGCGGCTTGTGAATCGTTCGGGGTAGAAGTGGTTTCAAAACCTAGTTTTCCGGGACTTGCGGGCTGGTAAGACGCTGCTTCTGGTACTCAGGGGACAGTCCCTAAAGGGACAGTCCCCGATTCGGTGAATCGTTCGGGCTAGCGTGTATAGAACCACCTGGCGATCTGTTGCCCCACCCGGCGGTAATCGCCCCCGAAGCAGAAGACGGCCCGGTCCGGCGCAGGGCTGAAACGGCCGTTTGCGTCGAGTAGCTCCTCATCAACATGCGCCGCCACGACCTCGCCGACCATCCAGTCGTGGGAGCCGAGCCCCAGCACCTGAACCAGCTTGCACTCGAGGCTGACAGGACATTCGGTAATCAGGGGTGAGGTGATGATTGAGGGCGTCTGGGGAGTAAGACCGGCGGCGGCGAACTTGTCCAAATCGCGGCCCGAATGAGTGCCGCAGAAATCGGTGGCCTCGACCTGCTCGGGGCCGGGGATATTGACGCCGAAGTCACCGGCGGCCTGAATCAGCCCGTGGGAATAGCGCTGCGGCTTGACGGCGATGCCGATGGTCGGCGGGTTGGATGAGCAGACCGAGGCAGCGCCGATGGTGATGATATTGGGCTTGCCGTCGGCGGAGATGCAACTGACCATGACCGTCGCCCAGGGATAGAAATAGGAGCACGACGCAGATTTCGTCTGGATCTTTGCCATGTTATCACTCCTCGGGTGTGGGAGTTTTCGCCACGTTCGGCGCGCGTCCCTTCCGCGAGATTGACGCTGGGCGATGGCGCGCATATAATTGTACGGTTTGGCCGGCACACTCCCAGAGGTATCCTGATGCCAGTCTTAACCGACAGCGAAATCGGGGCGGCTGAGGGGCAGGCACAGCCGACAGCGCAACCTGCCCAGCAGTCCGCCGTCATCTACGCCTGGTTAGCGACCGTACCGGTAATCTGGGGCTTCAACTTCATCTGCCTCAAGATCCTCTACAGCGATGCGGTCGGCTTTACCGTGCCGGCCGTGCTCGCGGCCCGCTACATCATAATGGTCGGAGCTCTGGGCCTGATTCTGCTGTTTCTGGAAAAGGACCGCAGGATCGCGCGCGAGGACTGGAAATACCTAGTCACCTTCGCGATCATCACTGTCAGCATCTACCAGTTCGTGTTCGCCAAGGGTATCGAGCTGACTTCGGCGGCGGAGGCCAGCCTGCTGATCAGCACCGCGCCGATCTGGGTCTTTCTAATCTCCATCATTATGCGTATCGAGCAGTTTGATTCAGCCCGGATGTTCGGCGTGCTGGTCGGCTTCTTGGGCGTGGCGCTGGTGATATTCGGCAGCGGCGGGTCGGCGACGGTGTCTGAGACCCACCTCGTCGGCGACCTGGTGATGATAGCGGCGGCGATTCTGTGGGCCTCCTACGCGGTGTTTTCGCGGCCCTTGCTGAAGAAGTACTCGCCGATGAAAATCGTGGCCTATATCCACATTCTCGGGTCCGTTATAATCATCCCGATCGGGTTTGGTCAGATGTTGGCGGTGCCGCTGCTGACGATGGGGCCGGTGGCGTGGCTGTGTATCCTGCAGTACTCGCTGCTGGCGGGCGTATATGCCTTCTTGGTCTGGTACGGTGCGGTGCAGCGGGTCGGTGCCTCCCAGACTATGCTGTTTCAGTACTTCGTCCCGCTGGTTGCAGTAGTGGCCGCGTACCTGATTCTGAAGGAGATGCCGACTCTGCTGCAAGTGGCCGGCATCGCCATTACCCTGGCAGGAGTGCACCTGGCTCGGCAAAGCAGTGCCGCCAGCGTCGAAAGCGTGCAATGAGAATGGAACAAACGGATAGGGAAATGACTTCGCCTGTTGCTAGCGACCCAATCGAGCGTGTGATCGAGGCCTTTGCCAGGGGCGAGCTGGTGGTGCTGCTGGACCATCCCAGCCGCGAGGGTGAGGCGGACCTGATCCTGGCCGCCGAGTTCGCCAGCGGAGAGAAGCTCAACCTGATGGCCACGGTTGCCAGAGGCCTGTTCTGCCTGGCCGTCACCGGCCAACGACTGGCCGAGCTGGGCATACCGATGATCCAACCGGTCAACTGCGCGGCAAACTGGCCGCATTTCGCCGAGCCGGTGGACTACACCATCGGCACCACCACGGGCGCTTCGGCATTTGACTTGGCCGCCACCGCCAAAGCGTTCACCGATCCGCAGGCTCGTGTTGAGGACTTCGCGCGTCCGGGGCACTTGCTGCCTCTGCGCGAAGATGCCAGGGGCCTTTTGGGTCGCGCCGGCCATACCGAGGGCGCAGTCGGCCTAGCGCGGCTGGCAGGAGTGTACCCGGCAGCGGTTATCTGCGAGATGATGGCGCCGGACGGCACCATGGCCTCGGGCGAGACGCTCAAGAGCATCATCTCCGAGAACAATTTCCCAGTGACGACTGTCCAACAGATTGCGGAAGCTAGTCGGTCCGAGTAGGCTCTGCGGCGGCTACGGCAGCCCTCACCCCAGCCCTCCCAAAAGGAGAGGGAACAACGGCAACGGCTGGGCCGGATTCTCGGCCTTCGAGAAGCTCAG
>CAYMIN010000043.1:0-18423 GCA_964390495.1 uncultured Armatimonadia bacterium | reverse complement strand
GAGGCGGCCTTCAAGGTCGCTGGATGCCTCTGAGCAAAATCTGCATAACTACAGTGGAAGCCCGAGCTACGCGTTTTATGACTAGAAGCGGCTGCAAAACCGAGTTTTTTAGGACTCGAGCACTGGTAAGACGCTGCTGCTGGTGCCCCGGGGGACAGTCCCCCATTCCAGGCCGAGCTAAGCGTCGTCCGGATTATTCGGGCTAGGCCAGAGCCTTGGCCGGCTGGAGGCAGCCAAGTACCGCCGCAGCGCCGGCAGCATACGCCTGCAATCGGCGCTCACTAGGCGAGATCCACTCACTGACCCCATGCTCGTCAAACTCAGCCGCGGCATCGGCCAGCAACATCCTGGCGATCTCCTCATCCACCAGCGCTAGCGTCTGCGCGACCCATCCGACCGGTAAGGCCCAGTAGCCGCCGTTCTGATACGCGCCGGGTTCGATGTCAGCCAGCAGCCGCTGCCAGTTCTGGCCGGCGAGTAGGTGCCGCACAAAGCCGTGATAGACGAACTCATCGTAGAAATCAATGAGGAACTGCCCGATATTCCGCGCCTGTTTCTTCGAGGCTACCCGTATGACAGCGGCATAGGCACTGCCCCAGATATCTAGCTGCTTGCAGTCTCCGCTGGCGGCGACAAAAAGGCCGTACTCCTCGTCCACGAACTCGTGCAGGTTGGGGCCGATAGCCTCGGCCCGCTCGTACCAGTAGTGGGCGTCCTCGTGGTACTCGTACGCGGCACAGGTTGCGCCCAGCCGCTGACAGGCCTCCCAGTAAAGTAGGGACGAGAACAGGACCTTGCCGGTCTTGGCGATGCAATCGGTGAAGCCATACCCCGAGTGTGGCGAATTCGGGTCAATGAAGACCAGCGCCTCCCGCGACAGCGGCACCGATTCAATCGCAGCCATGATTGCGCCCATGCGCTGCGCCAGGGCCTGATGATCGCCGCTGAGCTTGACATAGGCGCACAGGAGCTTGGCGAGAAACTGGGGATTGTCCGTCGGCGGGCCGGAGCCGAGCGGCTGGCTCTCCGGCCCCGCGCAATAGACCGGATGCCCGTCGGCATAAACGCGGTCCGGCACCACGCCGTCCTCGCGCTGGCCGGCCAGCAGGTAGTCTATGCAGCCCAGAATCTCGTCATTAGGGATGAAGCGGCCAGCGCCCTCGACCATGTAGCAGAAATCCCGCGTCCACAGCGCCGGGTAGTTGCCGGAACCGTCCGGGAAGTACAGCGGAGTACCGTCATCGGCCAGGTTACGAACCGCCTGGAGGCTTTCGCGGGCATGGCGCTCGAAGCTGGCGTAAAGCTGGGGTGAAACACGAACTGGCGGCAACAGGGCCTTCATCCTTGCAGGCTTCCTTCAAGTCGAGGCACGTTCCTGAAGCTTTTGCACTATGGCCTGGCCAATCCGACGGCCGGCCTCGCGGTAGTCAGGCACCTCCAGTACCTTGTCTCCCACCATAGCATACGGCGTCTCGGTGGAGAGAGCAGGTATGGCGAGGGTCTCGGCGCAGTATTCGGCAAAGCGCGGCGTTTCCCACCTTGAGGCATAGGTCGCGATGCGGCAGAAATCGTCTGCGGCATACTGCTCCCCGAGCGTCGCCTCGATGATATCACTCCACTCCTGCGTTGCCGTGCGCACTTCCTCCGATTCGTTTGCCCCCTGACCCCGGAAGCAGTATATGCCGTAGGTCTCACAGCCGCCCGGCGCATGGAAATCAATAGCCAACATCGGCTTGCAGCGCTCGCGCCAACGCAGTAGATCTCGCCGTATCACCAGGGTCTCATGGCGCATGGGGACGACGCCCCAGGCGCGGTTCAGATCGTAGGGGAAATTGTCCTTGCCATAGTCGCCGTTCTCGACGCCGTCAATATTGGTCAGGGGCACCGCCCAGACCAGCGGCGCCGCCTCACCCAGAGACGCCATGTAACGAAACAGCCCGTCCAGCACCCAGGACCCGGGCGTTTCGCTTGAATGCTGACGGGCGACGAGATAGACCCCCGGTCGCTGACCATCCGGCTCCCCATAGTCGTTGGCGAGCCGGATGATGGGCCGGGCCTCCTGACTGACGCCGATGACATCGTCATGCCAGTAGCCGTCCGTCTCGGCCAGGAGCAGGTCGAGTTCTGAGCGCCCATACGGGTAGCAGAAAGCCACCTCAAGCAACGGCTCGGGCGGGTTTGTCTCCCACACAATGTTGCAGCGACCGTCCGGTAATGGCTCCGCGACACCCGGGCCAAGACGTTCCCAGTCACTCCCAGGGCGCTTAATAACCGGACGCAGGGCCGCCGCATCGCTCGCGCCAAGCATGTTCTGCGGGTGCTTGAGGACGAGACGGAACTGCTGAGGACACGGCTGGTCGGCGGGGCCGGTCCGTTGAACGCGAAAGCAGAACCATAGGCACTCCGGGCCACCGTGCGGGTCGGCTGCGAATGAGACCTCAGGCGTGGTCTCAGTTTCGCTGACGGCGATGTCAGATGCGTTACCATATGGGCAATCAGTGTCAACAATCAGCGGCATGGACCTGGCTCCCCTGCGTACCAACTGTGCGCCGTTCCGACAAGCTGGGCCATATCGGCGAGGTTATGGCTGGACATGTAGGCATCGAGGCCTGCGACGATCTCCAGGCTGGCTGTGGGATTGACGAAGCTGGCGGTCCCGACGGCGATAGCCGAGGCCCCGGCCATGATGAACTCCAGCGCGTCCTGGGTGTTCATGATCCCGCCCATCCCGATGATCGGCACTCCCACCTGCTCATAGACCTCCCAGACGCACCGCACCGCGACGGGCTTAATCGCCGGTCCGGAAAGTCCACCGGTGATATTGCCTAGCAGCGGTCGCCGTCGCTCGATGTCTATGCTCATCCCCACCAGGGTGTTGATAACGCTGAGGGCATCGCTACCGGCTTCGACTGCTGCGACGGCGATTTCCGTAATGTCGGTCACATTGGGCGAGAGCTTGGTAATCAGCGGCAGGTCGCTGGCCGCACGCACCTTGCTCACCAGCTCGCCGGTTAACTGGGGGTGAGTGCCGAAGTCCATACCGTGTTTGACATTGGGGCAGGAGATATTCAGCTCCAGGGCGGAGACCTGCCCGCAGGCGCTGAACTTCTCCGCAAGCTGAAGATAGTCATCAACCGCCTCGCCGGCAAGGTTGACGATGATCGGCACGCCATACTCCGCCAGGCGCGGGAGCTTCTCGGAAATCACCGCCTCGGCCCCCGGGTTCTGCAGGCCGATGGCATTGAGCATCCCCGCCGGCGTCTCGACTACCCGCGGCGGCGGATTGCCCACACGCGGCTCCAACGTAGCAGCCTTGATGACTACAGCGCCGAGCTTGCTGATGTCAAAAAGCTCGGCATATTCGAGACCGTAGCCGAAGGTCCCGGAGGCGGTCATCACCGGGTTTTTGAGGCGCAGGCTGCCGATCCGCACCGCGAGGTCCGGGCTATTGCTGGTCACCGAGAATCGCCTCCCAGTCCAGCCGCTCGGTCGCGAAGACCGGTCCGTCCTTGCACACCCGCAGGTAGCCGCCGCCGGCTGCCTGAACCGCGCAACTCAGACAAGCCCCGACCCCGCAGCCCATCCGCTGTTCGAAGGAGCAGTAACACGGCACCCCCGCCTCGGCACACATCTGCGCCACTACCGCCATCATCGCCACCGGGCCGCAAGTGTAAACAATCGCCGCCTGCCCGCGGTCAAGCTGCTGGGCCAGCGCCTCGGTTACCAGGCCCGCTTCGCCCGCACTGCCGTCCTCGGTGGTGACATAGAACTCATCGCAGCGCCCGGCAAATTCATTCCAGCACACCAGCATGTTCTCGTCAGCCGCACCGAACAGGCCCCGAATATATACCGGTGGGGCCCAGCCGCGCAGAGTGTCAGCCAGGAAGATCAGCGGCGCTACGCCCACCCCGCCGGCGACCATCAGCACCTCACCATCGCCACCAGGCAGCGGGAAACCGGTCCCCAGCGGCCCGAGCAGCTCCAGCTTGGCTCCGACCGGCGTATTGACCAAAATCTCGGTGCCGCGACCGACGACTTGCGCCAGCAGCCGCAGATGGCCGTGAACCCGGTCGGCCAGCATGATCGAGAAGGGCCGGCGCAGCAGCGGATCGAAGGTGCGCGGGGTGCGCACGTGCACGAACTGGCCCGGCTGGGCCTCCGCCGCGATCTCCGGAGCCGCCAAGGCCATGACGTAATGCCCCGGCGCATCCTGCTCGTTGCTCAGCAGTTCACATTCTAGCGATACCATCTCAGCTTCCTAAGCGGCAGACTCGGGCTGCGCGACAAGCAAGGGAAGCACGATTGCTGCCCAAGGCGGTTCGGCTCAGAGCCCACAGTCAGCCAAGGACCCGCCCTGCAGAATCGTGTCCACAATGCCGCTGGTGCGCTCATGGGCTTCGTCCAGGCGCACCAGTCTCTCGCCAGCTGCCTTGGCATCGGCCTGGACCTGCTCGGCCAGCGATTCCAGCATCTGCTTGACACTCTCCGGCCCGGTGCTACCCAGGCTGCGCTGCCGCGCCAGGCACGCCTGCGGATCGCAGACCGAGGCTAGCTCCTCAACCGCCAGCTCCTGCCCCTGTTCCGCCAGCAGCCGCTGCACGTCCTCATGATCATCGAGGGTCTTACCCTCGGCGATGAGGCTGGCGACCAGCCGCCCGATGATCTCGTGGCAGTCGCGGAAGGGCAGCCCGCGCTCGGCCACCAGGTAGTTGGCAAGCTCGGTGGCGGTGGCGAAGTTCTTGCCTACCAGCTCCCGCATCCGCTCGGTCTTGAACTCCAGCCCCAGAGTTACGCCAGCCAGGGCGTGGATGGTGTCATCAACGAGCTTCAGCGCCTGCCACAGCGGCGGCTTATCCTGCTGCAGGTCGCGGTTGTAGCCGCTGGGCAGCGCCTTCAGCAGAGTCAGCATCTCCATCAGCCGGCCATAGACCGCGCCGGTATTGCCCCGCGCGAGTTCCGCGATGCACGGGTTTTTCTTCTGCGGCATGATCGAGCTTCCCGAAGTCCAGGCGTCGCCAATCTCGACCATGCCATATTCATAGGTCGAGAACAGCACCAGTTCCTCGGCCAGGCGCGACAGGTTGCACATCAGCATCGCCAGCGCCGCCAACGTCTCGACGGCCCAGTCGCGCGAGCCGACTGCATCCAGCGCGTGCTCGTGGCAGCCGTCGAAACCCAGCAACTCCGCGACAAGCTCCCGGTCTGTCGGGAAGCTGGTGCCGGCCAGGGCCGCCGCTCCCAGCGGGCTTTGATTGACGGCCTCAAAGGCGTTAGAGAGCCGGCGCTGGTCACGGGTCAAGGCCGACACATGCGAGGTCAGCCAGAACGCCACGGAGATCGGCTGGGCGTGTTGAGTGTGCGTATAGCCCGGCATCACGGCATCCTGGTGATCGGAAGCGTGCTTGAGCAGCGCAATCTGCAATACAGCCAGCCCTGTCTGAACGTCCAGGATGCGCGCGCGCAGGTGCATCCGCGTATCAGCGGCGACCTGGTCGTTGCGCGAGCGGGCGGTGTGTAGCTTGCCGGCGAATTCCGGCCCGGCCGCCTCGCGTAGATACGCCTCCACGTTCATGTGTACATCTTCGAGCTCGCGTTTCAGCTCGAATTGGCCGCGTTCGTGTTCCGTCTCGGTCTTCCGCAGGCCCTCCAGGATCTTGCGCAGGTCCTCCTCGCTAATGATCCGGCATTGAGCAAGCATGATGGCATGGGCCTGGCTGCCCCAGATATCTTCGGCGATCATCTCGGCGTCGGCTTCAGTTGATTCGCTGTAGTCCAGAGCGATGTCGTCCATATCAGCCGCGAACCGCCCGCCCCACAGCTTACCCGATTTCTTATCCTTGTCGTCGCTGCTCATAGCACTACTTCCTGCAATGCTCTAACAGCCCGCCTAGAGCACAGTAATGAGGTTCATACACGGCTCCGGCAATGGACCATACAAAAGTTTTTGGCGGAGGGGTGCGGGGAACCGGCTTTTTCCAAAAAGTGGGTTCCCTGCAACGCCGTTAGTTGACAATCCTCACTCATTAGTCCTCCGGCAGGCCGCGGTGGCCCAGGATTGAGTACTGGAACCCATGGATTTTCACCGCCGGGCCGCTGTCGCGCTGGTCGAAGCCGGTAGTCGCGAGGGACCGTAGCTCCGGCGCGAACAGGCCGGTATCCGACTCGCGGCTGGTGATGTCAAGGTTGCCCTTGTAGAGCTGCACCTGGTACTTGCCGTTGACCGCCCACTGACTCGAGGCGATGAAGGCCTCGCAGTCCTTGGTGACCGGGTGATACCAGCCGCCGTGATAGACCATATAAGCCCACAGGCGCTCGATTTGGGGCTTGTACTGTACCTGCTCCTTGGTCAGGCAAAGCTGCTCCAGGTCGCGGTGGAGCGTCAGGATGACCTTGGCGGCGGGCGCCTCGTAGGCCTCCCGCGACTTCAGGCCGATGAGGCCGTCCTCGAACATGTCAATCTTGCCGATGGCGTGCTCGCCGGCCAGGTCGTTGAGGTAGTGGATGATCTCGGCCAGATCGGTCTTGCCATCCACGTTGACCGGCAAGCCGGCCTCGAACTCGACGCTGATGGTGACCGGCTCGTCCGGCGCATTCTCCGGGTACTTGTACCAGAGGTAGTCCTCCTGGGGGATGCGCATGGTGAGGTTATCCACCTCGCCGGAGCCGATCGAGCGGCACCACATGGTCAGGTCATCGCCGATGCCGGCCTTGTAGGGGATGCCGTATTCCGCCGACAGCTTCTTTTCCTCCTCGCGGGTCCAGTTGAAGTCCCGAACCGGCAGGATCACCTTCAGATCGGGTGCGAAGAGGTTGAAGACATTGTGCATGCGGTACTGGTCATTGCCCTTGCCGGTGGAGCCCTCGCAGATGGCGTCACAGCCCTGGGCTACGGCGAACTCGGCGACCTTGCGGGCGATAAGCTGCCGCGTCATCGAGGTCGCCACCGGATAGCCCTCATAGTCCGAGTTGGCCATGATCGCCTTGCTGATGAAGTCGTCGGCAAACTCGTCGGTGGCCTCGATCAGCGTCCAGGGCACGCCGAGCAGATTCGCCTTGTCCTCGCACTGCTTCAGTTCATCGTCGGAAAGCCCGACGTTGACGGTCACAGCCAGGACCTCTTCCGCGCCGTAGTACTCGGGCAGTATCTTCAGCGCCAGGGCCGAATCGAGGCCGCCGGAATACGCCACAGCGACCTTCTTGGCCTGCTGCAGTGGTATCACATAGTCTCCTGAGTTTCCACACATGGTAAGTCCTCCTAGATTATGGCCCTCGCGGGCCTGCTATTCTGTTTGATGCTGCTCTTCACAGTAGGCGCAGATGAGCCGTCCGTCACTGGTCTCCAGAAACGCCGGCTCCAGCGATTGGTCGCCTTCCGGCCCGGCGATGCACTTCTCATTCCTGCAGCGGCCCATGCCGGTTATCTTTGTCGGCTCCGGCGCGGGCGCGATCGCCTCAGCTTGCGGCTCGGCCTTTCTGGGCGGCTTGCCCAGACCGATGCCCTTCATGGCGGGCTGAAACTGCGGCAACCCCAACAGCAGCGCAATCAGCGCCATCCGCACCGGCACGCCGCCGGCCGCCTGTCGGAAATAGGCTGCGCGCGGATCGGCATCCACCGCCGGGCTGATCTCGTCAACCCTCGGCAGCGGATGCAGCACCCGCATATTCTCTTGCGCCTGCTTCATGATCTCCGGCGTCAGGCCATAGATGCCGGCGACCTGCTCGTATTCATCTTGATTAGCGAACCGCTCGCGCTGGATGCGGGTCATGTACAGCACATCGAGCTCGGCGAGGCTGCCTTCCAGGTCGTCGGTTGCCACGGGCCGCGCTCCCGATGCCGCCTCGATCTCCGCCAGGTAGCGCTCGGGCATGGCTAGCTGCGGCGGCGCGATGCAGACAATCTCGCTGCCCATCCGCGCCATTACCGGAGCCAGCGAGTGGACCGTGCGGCCGTACTTGAGGTCTCCGCATAGGCCCACCTTCAGCCCGGAAAGCGTCCCCAGCTCGCGGCGGATGCAGAATAGGTCGGTCAGGGTCTGGGTCGGGTGCTCGCGCGGCCCGTCACCGGCATTGATGAAGGGCACGGTGGCAGCGGCGGCGGCGACCTTGGCCGCGCCCGCCAGCGGGTGCCGCATCACCAAAATATCGCAGTAGGCGCTGACTATGCGGGCGGTGTCGGCCACCGATTCGTCTTTGGCCGCCGATGAGGAGCCGGCCTCCGCAAAGCCAATCACCTGCCCGCCGAGCCGCAGCATCGCCGCCTCGAAGGAAAGCCGGGTGCGGGTGCTCGGCTCGTAGAAGGCGGTGGCCAGGATGCGGTCCAGCGGAGCTACCGGCGAGGGCTCGACGGGCTGGCCGAAGCCGATAGCCTCCGCCATCTGCTCGGCGGTATCCAGCAGCAGTTGCAGGTCCTGATCCGACAGGTCGCTGAAGGAGACCAGATTTTTGATTGACAGGGCGCCTATCATGCCATCAGCCTCGTTACTCCCGTAGGTCGGGTTTCCTTGCCTATCACTATATCTGTGTATCAGTGCCGGTGCAGTTGGGAGGGGCAGGGTACCCACTCCGCAGGAGTGGGTCAGGGTGGGTTTTGCGGCAGCAAAACTCGGGTTCCCTATCCGGCCCACGTCCTGAATACGCTTGCCTGCCGGCGGCGGACTCACAATATTGCGCCGCGCCTCAAGCGTGGGCCGGATGGGGCCCGTCCTTCGCTTCGCTCAGGCCACCCATTCGGCCCCTCCGAAAGCCATACGGCCCGCGGTGCACCGACACCTTCCGTTCGCATCTCAGCGCCATTTTACGACTGGCGCGGTACAGGCCCGCGCCCTACAACAAGCAGATACTAGTCCGGCTCATCCCAACACCGAATTGAGATCATCCCGCATGGTTCGGGCCGCGTCGGCAGCGGCTTGCTGGTAGTCGCCGCCGGTCGCGCGGTAGGCATAGATGATGCCGCGCGAGGAGTTGACCACCGCGCCCCGGCCGTTTTCATCAAACGCGCCTGCCACATCCGCCGCCGCGCCGCCCTGAGCGCCGTAGCCCGGCACCAGGAAGATGCTGTGCGGCATCAGTTCGCGCAGCTCGCCAAGCTGCTGCGGATAGGTGGCCCCGACCACTGCGCCGACGGAGCTATAGCCAGTTTCCCCAATCCGTGAAGCGCCCCAGCCATTGACCAGGCGCGCGACTGTCTGATAGATCGTGCCTGAGGCCGTCTGTAGGTCCTGCAATTCGCCCGAGCTAGGGTTGGAGGTCTTGGTCAGCACGAATACACCGCCGCCGACCTGATCCGCCATCTCGATAAACGGCTCCACGCCGTCGGAGCCCAGATAGGGATTGACCGTCACCGCATCAACCGCAGCCACAGCGCCCTGGTGATGCCGGCCGAAGCAGGCCTGCGCGTAGGCCTCGGCGGTTGAACCTATATCACTACGTTTGGCGTCTAAGATAACCAGAAGCCCGCACTTACGGGCATAGGCGATGACCTGCCACATGGCGGCCAGGCCCTCGGGAGCCAGGGCTTCGAAGTGGGCCGCCTGCGGCTTAACACAAACCGCGTACTGGGCGGTGGCGTCAATAATGCCGCAGCAGAAGCGGGTCACGCCGGCAAGGCTAGCGGTGCTCTGGGCGAAGGTCGAGGGAAGCAGATCGGGCCGCGGGTCGAGGCCCACGCAGACTCGCGAATCCCTGGCCGCCGTAGCTGCAGCCAGACGGTCTGGAAATTGCAATGCCATACCGACAATTGCCCCCTCGCGCCCATAGCGTGTTGGAAGCGATTATACATGCAGGGGTGCGATATTGTCAAAGCGCGGCGTTCCACTGTGCAGAGGTCCGGAGTTGTGGTAAAATGACGCTTGCCGGCGCGTCGCTAACACCAGAAAGCGAGATGAGGCAATGAGGATACTCAGAGCCCTGGCTTTGGCACTAGTTGCGATTTGCCTGGTGGTGGGAAGTGCACCCGCTCAGGCCCAACGCAGCGCGGAGGCCGCCGCGTCTGAATATGAGGCGGTCGAGATCCTGCTGATGGCCCGTTACCTGCAACTTACCCAGGAGCAGGCGCGGGCGATTGTGCCGATCGCCACCGAAGCGGCGGCGGCAAAGGCGGCCTTTATCAAGGAACTCGACGCCCAGTACGAGGCCGGCGCCAAGACCCTGGAGCAAGTTATCGCAGCGTGGGCTGCGGGTAAGCCGGCCGGAGCCAAGCCCCAGGAGGCTGCCGATGCCATCCTGGACAAGTACGACCAGAGCCGCCATGCCTGCGATGCGGCGGTGATGGGCGCTACCGACAAGATGATGGAATTGCTCTCAGCCAAGCAGCAGCGACTGGTGGAGACGCCTGAAGAGACCGAGCGGCGTGAGGCGCGGGCGGCGGCTCGAGGCATCGTCCCACCGGCGGAATACGTCGTGTCTCAGTTTGAGATCGCCCGCAGTCTCGAGCCGGCGGATTACCGAGCCATCCGCGTGCTCTTTGCCCGCGATATGGCCATGCATGTTATAGTGACCCTGGACCTTCCCGATAATGCCTTGCAGCCGATTGCGCGGACCTTGCTGAGAATGATGGATGGTCTGATGCGAGTCAGCAATGCCGAGTTTGCCGACTTGCGGCCGGAATTGGCCGACGAGGTCGCTGCCAGGCTGCGGCTGCCCGAGGCCCCTGAGGCAGTGCCGCCGAGACTGAGCTTGGGCCAGTTGGATGAGCTACTGAGCAAGCCGGCGACCGCCAAGCTGCTCGGCCAGATGCAGTTTTCCGTAGCCGAAGTGCCGCCGCCACCGCTGTACGGACTTGCCAGCCCGGACCTGAAAACCGCAGCCAGGCGTCTGGCCGAGACTACCGACACCCGTCATAAGCTCCAACAGCTCACTGACACAATGGATATGCTCTCAGTGTTCAACGATCTGAATGTCGGGGTGGAGCAGATCGTGGCCCTGCGGCCGATCGTTAACCATCTCCAGACGGCGTACAAGGGACAGCGGCAGCAGTGGCACGACGCTCTGGCCGCTCAGGGCCAGAATCTGGCGAAAATCCACGAAGCGCTGATCAAGAATCAGCCCCTCACCGAGCAGCAGACGGACGTGTTGGTCCAGGTGCGGCAAGCCGAGGCCGATGCTGCCTTCGGGGTGCTGACGGCGGCGGCCGCCGACCTGCGGTCCGTGCATGAGATACTGGATCAGGATCAGAATCTGGAGATTGACTGGCGGCCGCCGCCGTGTGTCCTCGACGTCGAGCCGTTAGAGGAGAAGCTTGACCGACTGCTGCAGATGGCCGGCGAAGTCAACGACTTTGCGCGCTTTTTGTGGCAGGTCCGTGACATGGAACCGATCGCCTACCAGGACGCCGCGACCCAGATGACCACGGATTTCCTCCTTCGCTATCTGCCGGAGGACGCACCCGATTTCGATGCGGCTATGAACTATCTCATAGATGTCCAGATCGAGGCGCGCGAATGGCCGGTAGACCGCTGGGATGATTCGGTGGCGTCCATGCTTGCCATCGAGGCGATGATCGGGCTGCGGCTGCTGCCGGAGGGCGCTGAGCTCGGCGCGGGCTCTCCCGGCCGGCCCGGTGCGCCCTATACCTGGTGGGACATGGAGCTGATCTTGTCCGACCCGCTGACACCCGAACTGCTCAGAACGATGCTGGGCACGCCGGCTCAAGGCCAGGATTGAGAGCTAGCATGAATACCGAGCTGACCGCTATGACCGCCGCGCAGTGCCAGCAGCGCCTCAAAGAACTCATCATCGCGAAGGCGCTGCGGTTCGGCGATTTCACTCTCGCCTCCGGCCAGAAAAGCAGCTACTACATTGACGGCAGGCAAGTGACGCTCGACGGCGAGGGGGCCTACTGCCTAGCCCGCTGCCTGCTTGAACTGCTCAAGGGCGAAGAGGTCGAAGCAGTGGGTGGCATGGCCATCGGTGCCGACCCGATTTCCGGTGCCACTGCGGCAGTCGCCGCGTCCCTGGGCCGCAAGCTGGACGCCTTCATGGTGCGCAAAGAGCCCAAGGCCCACGGCACCGGTCAGCAGGTGGAGGGCCCACTTGCTGAAGGCGCGCGTGTGGCGATGGTCGAAGACACCGTGACTACCGGCGGATCAACACTGCAGGCCATCGCCGCGGTGGAAAACGAGCGCCGGGCCGAGGTCGTCATCGTCCTGGCGATGGTGGATCGGCTCCAGGGCGCAGCCGAGGCCTTCGCGGAGGCCGGCTATCGCTTTAGGCCGGTCTTCACCGTGGCCGACCTGGGCGTGCAGACCGAGGCTCAGGAGTAAATCCACTCCAGCGGTACGCGCGTAATCTGCGTCAGGTTCAGTCCGCCGGTGGCGTAATGTCCGGCGCAGTACCCCAAGACCACCGTGTCCTCGTCATCCAGGAAGTGCATCGCGGTATAGCAGTAACAGCCGTCGGGATCGTCCTCCAGGACCTTGTGATGCTCCCACGTCTCCCCTTCATCTCTGGATATGGCGGTAACCAACGGTGTGCGCTTGGCCTGCACGTCCGGCGGCATACTGCCGTGATCCGTATAGACGATAAGGATATCGCCAGTCCGGGGGACACGCCGGATACTGGCCGGACTGACGCACCTGGTGACCAGAGCGGTCGGCTCGACTTGTGACCAGGTAATGCCGCCATCCTCGGAGTAGGAGCGGTAATGGCAGCCCATATCGGTGCGGCAAAGCATCATCACCCGGCCGTCTTTCAGCTCGATAACGCACGGCTCCTGTAATCCGGACTGGCTCTGCTGGGGGGCTTGGAGCTCGCCGGCGGCCTGCTCCCACACAACACCGTCATCATCCGAGATATAGCATGTGGCAGAACCGCGCCGGTACTTTTGCTCCGCTTCCGGCGGATAGTGGATGCTGGCCGGCATCAGCAGCCGGCCCGAGGCCAGCCTGACCACCCGGTCATTGTTGACGACATTGTAGGTCCGGCGTGGCGTGCACAGCACCGGCTCGGACCAGCTCTGCGCCTCGTCGCTGCTGCGCCGCAGCAAGCCTCGGCACAGGCTGAACTGATGGTCCTTGCGCAGGTAGAATAGGCCGACTTCGTCATTGGCCATGCGCAGGAAGCTGACCGACATCACGTTACAGTCGCCCTCATTGTCGAGGACCTTCAGATTCTCGCCCCAGGTGCGCCCGCCGTCTGCGGAATAACGTCCGGCCAGATACGCGGCGCCATGATCGCCACCGTGGTCGTAGAAATGCGAATAGACGAACAGCAGCCGCCGGTCCTTCAGCCGAATGAAGGAGCCCTCGGAATTGCGCGGATTACCCTCCGACGGCGGCAATAAGGGGATCTTCTCAGGTTGCGCGGGCATGTTGATCTCTCCTCGGTGGCGATGGTGTACTCCCTGATCACTGGGCCGGCAGGTCAATCCCGCTCAGATCGGGGCGGGCCGGCTCCGGCGCATACGGCACGAACTGGAAGGCATACAGGTCGGCGTCCCTGAGGACGAAGCGCAGCCGCACCGGCTTGCCGGCCAGCGGTCGGACATCGCCGCCGACCTGTTTCCACCGCACCACATAGCGCAAGCTGTCACAGCAGATCGCCGGGCAGTCGGCCAGGGCGTAGCCCGCAATCGGCGTGCCGTCGGCCTCCTGGATTTCGACCTGAATGCCCCCGGCCCCGGAGGTTTCAGCATTGAGGGTGAGATTGCCGCCCTCGAACACCAGCGGCTTGGTGACGATCTCCCCGCCCGCCAGCGGGGCGTTGGCTGACACGAAGCCGTCCACCCGGATCGTGTAGCGGCGGACACTGTTGGAGGTGCCTTCCCAGTAGCCCTCGGAGGCATACAGAGACAGCTCATTGGGCGCATCTGCGGTGGCCGAGGGGGTTTCGATCATCCCCCAGAACATGTAATTGTCGCCATATACCCAGCTCTCGCGCTCTCGGGGACCGGGGCGGATGAAGGCTTCGGGCCAGCGTCTGAAGCTCAGGCCGTCGCGGCTGGTCATGAAGAGAGCATCGGTGACGGCTGAACCGTAACGCGGATGAGAGCGGGCCCGCGCCAGCCGCTCATCAAGCCCCGGCAAGTCAAACAGAGGCCGCTCCCACTCCCGCTCGGTGTAGCGGGTCGGGAAGCCGATGAAGATATGGGGCGCGCGGTAGTAGGGCGCGATCTGGTTGGTGTAGAGGTGCTCCGTGGGTGCGCCCGGGTAGTCCAGCCACTTGGGTTCCGGGAAGTGCAGCGGATCCGGCGAGACCGCCGTCATGATGTCGCGGATACCGTCCCGGAAGCCACGATGGTACTCGCGATACTCCGACCTCACCGGGTCCCAGAACATTAGGTTTTGCGAGTCGAAAGCGCCCACGGTGATGACCGGTTCGGTGCTCATCAGTGAGAAGTGGATACCGTCGGCGGACTTGAGCAGGTACAGGCCGCTCGGCTCGCGGCCCAGCATCACGATCTTGTACCTGGCAGCGGGCGGGCAATCGGGGTTCTCGTCCCGCAGCACCGCGGCATGGGCCGGATCGCCGCCCACTTCCGCCACCGCCTCGGGCATCAGGACGATATTGTTGGCCTGGGAGCCTGCGAACTCGAACAGCCCTAGCTCGGGCCGCTGCCAGGAAATGCCGTCTTCACTCGCGATTACACACAAGGTCCAGGGATGGCTGTCGAGCGCTTCCGTCGCAGCGCCCCCATTGCAGTACTGACCGCCGTGGTAGTAGATGCGGTAATGGCCGTCGGCACGGACGATGGAGGGGTAGGCGCTGGCGTTGCCCTCCCACGGCGCGTCGGT
The DNA here is from genome assembly GCA_964390495.1 of uncultured Armatimonadia bacterium. Lineage (GTDB taxonomy): Bacteria > Armatimonadota > Zipacnadia > Zipacnadales > UBA11051 > UBA11051. The sequence goes on along the minus strand of CAYMIN010000043.1, from coordinate 3,694 downwards.
GTTGAAGACGATCTCGCGGCGCACCGGTCGGTGTAACTGCAGGCGCGCACCACCACTGAGGGACTGGATCAGGTAATCATCTACCAGCAGTTCCAGTCGGGAGGCGATGTTGACGGCTTCCGGCACCGTTGACTTCTCAGACATGGCGAACCACCCATTCTCGCTCGTGGTATTTGGGGTTTACCTCAGAGGCAACAGCTTCATTCTCCCTGCTGCGCGCGGCGGAGGCGGCAGATCGGGCAGTGAGTCGCATTGGTAGGTTCGCCACAGATGGCGCAGGTCCTCTGCATCTCTTCGGCCTCAGCCGGCTTCATCGCCTTGAGCATGGTATGGGCGAACTGCATGGTGCCCATCGGCGCTTCCGCCTCCAGAAACTCGAAAACCGCCTTGAAGCGGTGGCCGGTTGGGTCGAATTCGGGGCACACAGCGTCGGTATGAGGTACGTCCAGGAGTTGAACATAGACCTCGGTGGCGGCTTGGGGGGTGAAATACAGCGGCTTGATTTTGCGCGGGCGATGCGAAGCCGGCTCCAGCAGCGGTCGGGGAGCCTCCAAACGCCCGGAGAGAATACCTTTGAGCATGAACTGGAGGATGTCATCGAGGGTGTGGCCGGTGGCTAAAACCTGGACACCGAGGCGGGTGGTGAGGCGGTTCAGCAGTGCCCGCCGCACCGCCCCGCAGACACTGCACTGCCGAAACTGCCCTACCGGCTCGATGCGCACGCCCTCTTCGGCGACTGCGGCCACGTGCAGCTTGATACCCAAATGGTCGCAGAGGCCGGCGGCGGCCTGCTCGCTGGTATTTGAGAACTCACCGAGGCCCATGTTGACGTGCAGGCCGATGAGGCGGATGCGCAGTCGCCCGCGCAGTGAAGCCAGGATATGGGCCAGGGCACTGCTGTCTTTGCCGCCGGAGAGCGCAATGCCGATGGTGTCGCCGCGCCTGTACATCAGCCGACGCCGCATCAGGCTCTCGACCCGCCGCTGCATAAACCCGGGGAAGCATTCCGCGCACAAGGCCTTACCGAACTGGCTGATGCGGATCAGCTCGCCCTCGGCCTTGCAGACTGCGCAACTATCATCGTGAAACACAAGCCGTGAGTCCAATGCGGCTGCCTTCTGAGCGGATTGGCGACAATTCCCGACCTCTTCTCCCTGGCGGCAAAGCGGGAATTGACGGGGGCTAGGTCGGGAGCAGGCAAGTGCGGGTGTATGATTGGTGGGGCTACAAGCGGATCGGCTCGATTTCTTCAGCCGCTAGCCTCTGGCTCATCTCACCGAGGGTGACGGCGGCTATCTGCTCGGGCTGGTGCAGCACCAACGGCACTCCCAGTTCCATCGCGGCTGCGCAGGCTTCAGCGGCCGGTGCCATTACCCCGATAATCCGGCATTGAAGCTGAGCCTCAATGGCAGTCAATGCTACGGCAGTAGCTGAGGCACTCAGACTCACAGCCACTGCGCCGATCTTCTCATTCTTGAGGTCCCAGGACCTGAGCAACTCAAGTCTCAGCCGCGCCGTCCTGATGCCGTATGGCTCCGGCTGCAACACCAGCCCGACATAGTCGCTGACGCGGCAAGCCAGCTGCGTGGCCGGCGAGGGATTGCAGGGCAGGTCTATGACAGTGTACTGGAACATCTGCTGCAGGAGCCCGATGATGGCACTGGCGTGCTCAACCTCGATGTCTAGAAAGTCACCTACGGCCTGAGGGCCGAAGACTACGCGAGGGCCGAAGTCGAGGGGGAACAGGCACTTCTCCACCTCCCGCTTGTCCAGCCGCTCAGGTGCAGTACGTAGCAGGTTACTGATGGTCTGCTCGGAGGTGCAGTTGAGTTGCAGAGCCAGGGTGCCATAGTCGGAGCGCAGTTCCACAACACTAACGCTGTGGTTGACGGCGAGCGCTGCTGCCACATTGGAGACGATCGTCGTGGTGCCGACCCCGCCCTTGGCACCGATGAAGCTCAAGACCCGGCCCTTGCGTGTTTCCCGTGCGGCGCGGAGCTGCTGGGACTGGGCCTGGTGGCGCTGCACGGCGTAGCGGATCGAGCGCACCAACATCTCGCCGACAGCCTGTCCCTTGACCAGGTAATCCTGCGCGCCTGCCTGCAGCGCATTCAGCGCCATGATCTCATCGTCAATCCTGGTCAGTACGACAATCGGCAGGTCCGGGGCGCGAGCAACGGTCTGGTTAAGACTGGTTATTCCGCTACTGTCTTGCAGGTCAAGCTCCAATATGATGACGTCAAAGTGCTCAGTATCCAGAAGCGCCAGGCCCTCGGCAAGCTGTTCGACGTGCGTAATCCGGAAATCCTCGGCCCCGGCCTCCGCAAAGGTAGCCTGCAGCAGATCAACATCGTCCCGATAGTCGTCAATCACGAGTGCCTTGATAGTTGCCTCGTCCATACGCTAGCCTCCCCGCAGCAGCGTCAGCCCCAACGCCCTCGGGCTGATGCGCCAAAGCGCACCGCCTTCACCAGCACGTGTCCGCTAGCCTCGGCTGAGTGCCGCCGAATACAACTATAGCATACTTATTTCGCGGTGGCATTACAATATCCCTTTGTCAGCTTTGCCGGTTTCCGTGCAGGGGAACACGGGTCGGCAGCGGAATTGTTCAGCGGTGCTGCAACCTGTAAAGCCGAAGCGTGCTGCCGCCGACACTGTCCCAGCAGAACGGGGACGGCCGCTTTTGGACCTGGGACATTCAGCGGATGCTGCCCGCTGAGCCGCAGCAGTGGTTCGAGCCGGAGTTCGGGGACTGGTATAAGCAGAAGACCAAAAGCGTCGCGGAGGAGTGAGACCAATGGCCTATCAACTAGGCTGTTTCAACCGCCCGTGGAATCAGTTGAGCTACGCAGAGGCGCTGCGAGGGACCGCCGCAGCCGGTTTCGCCTACACCGGCCTGATGCGGCAGCAGGGCGAGCTGCTGATAGGGTGCGAATCCGACGACAACCAGGTGGCCTACGTCAACAATGCCGTCGCTGCAGCCGGGCTGCAAATGAGCACGGTGCTGGGTACGTTCGACCTCTCCGACTGCGTTGACCGCGCGGTCGCCGAACTGGGCATGTTGCTGCGGAAATGCGCCGCGGTCGGAGCCGAGTACTTCCTGAGCTGCGGCGTGGCTGATGAGGCCAGACGTCAGGCCTATTACGAAGTGATGCGCCAGGGCGCTGGCATCGGCGCCGAGCTGGGCGTAACGGTGACCCTGAAGCCGCACGGCGGCATCTCGATGCACGGGGCCGACCTGCTGGCCGCGGTCGAGGCCATCGCCCACCCCAACTTCGGTATCTACTACGACCCGGGTAATATGCTCTACTACGGGGGCCACGATCCGGTAGCAGAGGCGCGCCTGGTCGCCCCCCATGTGGTCGGCATCTGCGTGAAGGACTGCAGCGGCCCTCAAGAGGGCGTCGAACTGCTGCCAGGCGAGGGCGCCGTGGACTTCGTCAGCGTATTTGACGCGCTACGGGAGGGCGGCTTCGACCACGGCCCGGTGCTGATCGAGTGCCTCGGCGGGGAAGGCTACCAGGACATCACCTCGCGAGCCAGGCAGACCTACGGCTTCGTGAAGCACCTGCTGAGCTAAGGGCCCAGCAGTCATTTGAGTAACGACTCGCAATAATGCTCCTCCGGACGGCAGGCATCCTTGACGCTGCTGCTTTTTGGTGGCTAGTGAAATTAGGGACTCCTCAGATTGGTC
>CAYMIN010000042.1:0-18800 GCA_964390495.1 uncultured Armatimonadia bacterium | reverse complement strand
GCTACAACACTACTGCCAAACCCAAAGTGTAAGCTATGTTTGACAACGGTACATGTTTTTTGCTGACATCCTATTTTTCGCTTGCTTTTTCCGGTCGGCGCCTCAGCCAGTGAATCACGCCTCACCAGACGCCGCGTCGGCTACCGAGATTGAGCCGCCCACAGCCTCGGAAGCTCTGCGAACCGCGGGCTTGGAGGGATTCACGCGCCTGGCGTAGAATGTTGAGCGGTGTCTGCAGACTTATGATCACCTGTAACCTGCAAACTCGTTTCATGATCATGAGCCGCCATTGTCAGATCACACGAGGCGCTGTGATGGCGGCAATTGCCCTCACCACGGCAATACTAGCTGCAGCGGTGGGCGCGCCGCTGCCAACCAGGGAGACGCAAATGGGCCAGACCAAGCCTTGGGATAGCTCGAAGTGGCAATACCAGCAAGCCGTCCTCATTGATAACACGGAAGGGCCAAGCGAGCTCAGCGACTATCAGGTCAAAGTCACCCTCAGCGCGCCGCTGTTTGATTTCACCGCTGCTGCCGATGATGGTGTCGATCTGAGGTTCACCGACAGCGACGAGACCACCCTGCTGGACTACTGGATCGAGAGCTTCAGCAAGGCCGACAGTACCGGCGTTGTCTGGGTCAAGGTCCCTCACATTCCGGCCCGCGCGACCCAGACAATCTACCTCTTCTGGGGCAATCCCCAGGCCCCCGCCGCCGCGGATGGGGCGCGCACCTTCGAGTTCTTCGACGACTGCGAGGGCGATTCGGTGGCCGCCAAATGGGAAAGCGCCCTCGGGACCCCGAGCTTTTCCTATGTCGGCTATGATGAGGAGTTCGGTCGGGTCGGCGGGGTGTGGCACATCAGTGGCTGTACCCGGCGGGTCTCTCCGCGTGCCAGTACTGTCTATGGCGGCGCTCATGCCACCTACTGCGCCTGGACGCGACCGATGGCCGTTTACGCCCCGGAGGTGGACAAGACCTTTTTCGCCTTCGGCAATGAGGTCAATTCCCCCACCGTCAGCTACTACGATCACCGCACCGGGACGCTGGGGCCAGCTACCGTGGTGGGACCCAACCCGAACATGGACGCCCACGAGAACCCTCATATGCTGATTGACGAGGACGCCTACATCTACCTTTTCCACGGCTCGCATTGCACGCCGACTCTGGTCAAGAAGTCCGTCCGGCCTTATGACACCTCGGCGTTCAGGCCAATGGCGACGATCACCGACAGCTCCTCCTATCCCCAGCCCTGGCAGCTCAGGCCCGGCGAGATAACCGTGCTGTTCAGGAAGGGCGGCACCCATGACGCAGCCGAGTCCTACATCAAGTCCACCGACGGTGGTGTCTCCTGGGCCAAATCCGTGGACTTCATCACCACACTCCCGCAAAACGGCTGCTACGGCGTCAGCATCGCCGCGACCGGTCCCTATCCGCGCAAGGTCCACATGGCCTGGTCGCTGACCAGAGGCGACTGGTGGCAGCGCTACCACGTCTTCTATGCCTATTCCGACGACGGGGGCATCACCTGGCGCAAGAGCGACGGCAGCGCCTATGATCTTCCCATCACCGAGGCGACCAGCGAGATGATCTTCGAGTCCGATGTGCCCGACCGCGGCGTCTGGCTCAAAGACATCCAGCTCGACTCCCACGGCAACCCCTATATCCTCTTCATTGACGGCAACACCGTCACCTATGACTGCATCTGGTACCTGGCAAGGTATGCCCAGGGGCAGTGGAGCTTCCACCAGATCGCCCGCAGCGATCACATGTATGATGCCGGCGCGCTGGTCATCCTGGCCGACGACGATTTCCGCGTCTATGCGCCGACTACACCCTCTCAGCCCTACGAAGACGGCGGCGAGATTGAGGAATGGCAATCAACCGACGGCGGCCGGACGTGGGTCAATACCAAGCACCTTACCACCGGCTCCACCTACTCCCACAACCATGTGAAAGCCGTATATAACCACGGCCGGGGCGACTTCCGCGTCTTCTGGAACTACGGTGACGCCCAGAATCCACCTGCTACCCGCGAGGTGGACCTGTACTACTACGGTGAAGACCAGCCGGGACCGCAGCAGATGGACTTGCGCCGCGCCTCGGTGGAGGGCACGGGAAGGTTCCTGAAGCTGAGCCAGCCGGAGCCGGTTACCAGCCTCATCAAGGTCAAGGACCTGAGCCTGGCCGATGTAGCCATCTGCGCCCGCGCCAAGACCGGCCCGCCTGAGACCCAGCATCCGATGCTCTGCCTGGGCATAGACGAGCAAGGCCACTTCTACGCCGCCGGCCTCGCCCACGGGACGGTCTCCAAGATCTACAGATACACTGGCACTTGGGAGGTAGTAGGCGAGGGCGTGCCCAAAAGCCCGGCCACCTGGCAGGACTGGAGCTTCGAGGCCTGCGGTGACAAGCTGCGGTTAGTGGTGGACGGCGAGGAATTGGTGACGGTTACCGCTCCGGGAATCGCCGCAGGCTCAGTCGGTGCCCGGGTGTTGCGGTCCAGCTTCTACCTGGATGACATCAGGGTTCGCAAGTGCGCGCTTCCCGAGCCGACCGCCGTCCTGCAAGCGCCTTCAGGCCAATCCGACGACTGAACCCGCGTCAGCAAATCCGCAAGAAGACCAGTCCCGAACCGGAGGTAAAGCCAATGACTACTATTACTCGCATCGCGATTGCACTGGCTGCCGTCAGTCTCCTGACCAGTTGCGTGGCGCAGAACGCCAATGCTCCGACACTGGAGCAGCTCGGCGAGATGTATCTGTCTGACTTCATGGGCAGCCTGACCTTGGGCGACTCTGACCAGGTCGGGTACGGCAGCGCGCTGTCTTGGGGCATGTCATATCGCATGATGACCCTCAATCTGCTCTACCAGGCCACCGGCGACACCCAGTACCTCGACCAGCAGTTTGCGCTGATTCAGCAGGTCTTCACCAAGCGCGACTGCGACCTGGCGGCCAAGTACAACGACCCGGATAAGTACCGGGATTACCAGCGCAACCGCGTCATGAAGGCCTGGGGCACCGGCGCCTACTCGAAGGGACAGTACACCTGCTGGGCCGTGCATACCGGCATGATTCTGTACCCGATGGCTGAATTCGTCCGCATCGTCCGCGCCGGCGGCGACGCGACCGCCACCTACGCCCAGCAAGTCGCTCAGTACGTGCCGATGATGGAAGAGGCCATTAAGGAGTATGATGCCGAGTGGCGCGACGGACCCGAGGCAGGCCAGGGCTACTACATCTTCCCCAACGGGAACGTCGCGCCGAACAATCAGATGAACGCTCCCGGCCGCGCGCTGTTCGCTCTCTACGACATTACCGGCAAAGAGGAATACAAACAGAAGGCCGAGGCGCTCGCCGCCTTCATGAAAACCCAGCTCACGCACGTGGAGGACGGCGACTACTATGTGTGGGCCTACGGCGCTAAGCCCGGTGGCCCGCCGGGCAGGGGTGAGGATGTATCCCACGCTGCCATCAACGCCCATTTCATGTACGTAGCCTGGGAGCACGGTGCGGCCTGCGATGACACCGACATGCAGCGGCTGGCCCGCACCTTCACCGCCGGCCTGTACCTGGGCGACGGGCAGTTCTCCTGCACTGTCGGCGGCCGCAAGTCCAATGACAAGTACACTCCCCAGCTTCCCCGCTGGACCTTCCTGGCGCGTTTCGACCCGCTGGTCGAGAAATATATGCTCCAGTACATAGGCGCTCATCCCCAGGGGCAGTCGGGCGCATTGGGCACGACCGCCGGTGCCATGACCTATGGCTACCTCATGCGCGCCCGGCAGTTGCGAGCACAAGACCAGGGCACCGAATAGGCAGCCAAGGCGATTGACCCGGTACACATAGACAAAAACGAGCCCCAGTAACACACTTACATGGTAGGTAGCGAAGCCTGACTCATTACAGTGAGAGTGGGTTGCCATGTTCGCCATCCGCCTGAATATCGGCTACTGGGTGATCGGTGCGGCTGTGGTCCTGGCCACGTTTCTCTGTACACCGGCCCAAGCAGAGACCATCACCATCACAGGCACGGTCTTGACGCCCGACGGCCAGCCCGCCGCAGGAGCGCGTGTCTTCACCGATTGGACTTTCCCCAAGCCTGAGTTCCAGCGCATCGCGGCCGAGACAACGACAGCCGCAGACGGCAGCTTCTCCTTGCAGATACACGGCGAAGGCGAGCCGGGCAGCTCTGGTACCGTCGCGGCCATGAAGGATGGTCTGGGGCTGGGCTGGAGCCGTGTCGAGCTGGATAGGGACCAGCGGCTGGAAATCCAGCTCAATGAGGAAGCGCCTCTCGCAGGCGCAATCAGAGACCAAGCCGGCACCGCGATCCCGGGGGCCACCGTCTCGCTGGGGTACGTGCGCGGGGACGATGTTTTCGGCGGAGTTATGTGTGGAGACCAGCTCCAGACAACGAGCGATACCGATGGCGCCTTCGCTTTGGGCGGCCTGCCGGCAGGCAGGCGTTGCAGCTTCATGATCAGCGCAACCGGATATGCAACCATGCGCTGGTCCTCTGAAGCTGTTGACGATGCTGGGAAGCTCATGGTAGTACTGCCACTCGAGGCTGTCATCACCGGCACTGTCACGCGCGGTGGAGCGCCAGTGCCGGATGTGCACGTAGGCTGTCAGGAGACCGACGAAAGCTCAATGGACCCACCACCGGTCGTCGGATCGCGACAGCGCAGGGGATCCGGCTCTGGTTGGGGCAGCGCGCTGACCGATGATGATGGCCGCTACCGGATAGCGGCACTCTATCCTGGGGCCTACAACCTGTGCCTGGATGCGCCTGATGGGTGGACAGCGGTGGCCCACGAGGGGGTCACATGCAAAGCCGGCCAGCTTCTGGACAACATTGATTTCCAGCTTATCGAAGGCGGATTGGTCACCGGTACGGTGACCGATGCGGATACCGGCGAACCAGTCGCGCGGACGCCTATCGGATTCTACGGCCCGGCCCGGCCATGGTCAGGCGCCTGGTGCCAGGCTACCAGGACTGACGAGAACGGCCAGTACCAATTCCGCTTGCCACCCGGCAAGAACAGAGTTTACGTCCAGGCCTCCGGCGCAGATCCCAACCCCAGCCGGCAGTTCATAGATGTTGTCGCCGGCCAGACCATAACTGGCATTGACTTCCTCGTTTCGGCGCGTCGTAAAGTGACAGGCACGGTACTATATCCTGACCTGCAACCAGCGCCGGACGCTCATGTCCGAGTCTCCAGCTATTCTGTGTCGCCGAGCCACACTGATAAAGATGGGCACTTCGAGTTGAGCATCCCGCCATCACAATTTCCAGTCGAATTCACTGTCAGAGTGGTGGACCGCAAGCTGATCGGACGGGGTGTCGCGAGCGATCCTGATGAAGATGTGCGCCTGGTGCTGCAGCCGGAGGCAGTTGTCACCGGCGCCATCGCATCCGCCGATGGCGAGGGCATCGCGAACGTGCAGATAAAGTGCCGGCATGTGCCGCCGCATCGTGAAGGGGCGGCCTTTTCCCTATTGGAGCTTGGGACAGCGACCACCGATGACAACGGGCGCTTTGAGCTGGCGCTGTTGCCGGCTGATGTAGAACTGAAGCTGCAAATCCTGGGCGATGCTGGGATGTATGTCCCCCAGACACAGTGGCCGGATGAACTGATGCTGGAACCAGGCGAAACGCGCGACATCGGCACTGCCACTGTTGACATGAAGGGCCGCACCATTCGCGGTCTAGTACTGGACGCAGAGCGCGTACTGCAGCCCGACTGCCTGGTGCTGGACATATCAAGCAGCGCCAAAGCCCGGACTGATGAGCTTGGCAGGTTTGAGTTGACGGGCCTTCCCTACAAGCAGGCCGGCAGCCTGAGCAGCCGGTTTTACGAGGCGAATCTGCTGGCCATGGACCCCGAATTGCCTCTGTTTGCGGGCGACTTCGGCATTGACCCCGATTGGGGCTTTGAGCCAAATATGGTGCTCGAACCTCTCGGCAAGGTGCAAGGCAGGTTGCTTGATGCAGAGGGCAAGCCGGTTGCCAAACAAGAGATTGGGCTTGAAGCTCAGGGAATGTGGCGACGGAAGGCGGAATCGTATCCCGAAGCATACCAGCGCGGGGCCAGGCTCTGGGACACAACAGAGACTGATGCCGATGGCAAGTGGACATTCGACGGCATGATAGGCGGCCTCAGGTACACTGTTCACGCCTACCGGCCAGGCGGTGGTAGCCCTATCTTCTGGCAGGACATCAGACCCGAACCCGGCCAGACCGTTGACCTCGGTGACATAACCGCTCGCCAGCCCGACCAAGGCTAGCCGCTTTGCTGCCAGCACTAACCACCCCTGAGCCGTTCCCCACCGTAACCCATGTACGTCAGTAGCTCACCGCACCCCTGCCGGCACCTTGACTTGTCGGCAAGCTGCTGATAGCATATACCGCTAATTGGCCGGCCGAGGAGCCTAGAATGGATTACCGCGAAACGCTGAACCTACTCAAGACCGATTTCCCGCTGCGAGCCAATCTGCCTCAGCGGGAACCTGAGATACTTAAGCTGTGGGAAGAGCTCGACATCTACTCCCGCGTGCGGGAGTTCCGCGCCGGTGCGCCCCGCTACGTGCTCCACGACGGGCCGCCCTACGCCAACGGCGATATCCACCTGGGGCAGGCCCTCAACAAGATCCTCAAGGACATCAGCATCAAGTACAAGACGATGCGGGGCTTCGACTGCCCCTACGTGCCGGGCTGGGACACCCAGGGGCTGCCGACCGAGCAGAGCGTGACCAAGGAGCATGGTATCAGCCGCCACGAGGTGCCGGTGCTGGAGTGGCGGGCCAAGTGCCGGGAGCTGGCGCTGAGGTATGTGGAGGTCCAGCGCGAGCAGTTCAAGCGCCTCGGCGTGCGCGGCGACTGGGAGCATCCCTATCTGACCCTCAGCCCGCAGTACCAGGCGCGCCAGATCCAGGCCTTCGCCGAGATCGCCGATCGCGGCCTGCTCTCCCGCAGCCTGCGGCCGGTGTACTGGTGCTATCACTGCGAGACGGCGCTGGCCGAGGACGAGATCGAGTACGAGACCAAGACCTCCCCGGCCATCTATGTGGCATTCAGGGTTCTGGACTCGGCCACGGCCTTCCCGGAGTTGCCCGAGGGCGCTCAGGCCGAGATGCTGATCTGGACCACTACACCCTGGACGATCCCGGGCAATACCGCCATAGCAGTCAACCCCTCGGCTGAGTACGTCCTGGTCGAGACCGGCGGCCGCTATCTGCTGATGGCCGAGGAGTTGATGGCGGTCACACTAAAGGAGTGCGGCCTGGCCGAGGGCAAGGTCATCGCGCGCCGCAGCGGCAAGCAGCTTGAGGGCATCCTCACCAGACATCCGCTCTACGAGCGCAATTCGCCGGTGGTGCTGGCCGATTACGTGGACTTGGCGACCGGCACCGGCTGCGTGCATACTGCTCCCGGCCACGGCCCGGAAGACTATGCGACCGCCTTGACCTATGGTCTGGAGGTCATCAGCCCGCTGGACGACTTCGGGCGCTTCACCGCCGAGTCCGGCCCGGAGCTTGAGGGCCTGGTCTGCGACCAGAACAACGAGGCGGTGGAAGAACTACTGCAGGCCGCCGGAGCGCTGCTGCGCAGCCACACCACCGAGCACGAGTATCCCCACTGCTGGCGCTGTCACGAGCCGGTGATTTGGCGGGCCACCAAGCAGTGGTTCATCAACATTGACGAGCTGCGCGAGGCGGCGCTGGCCGAAATCGCCAAGGCCGAGTGGATGCCGGCCTGGGGCGAAAAGCGGATCGCCGGCATGGTTGAGAATCGCCCGGATTGGTGCATCTCGCGCCAGCGCACCTGGGGCGTGCCGATCCCGATGTTTTACTGCCAGGGCTGCAGCGAGCCGCTGATTGACAAGCAGGTCATGCTCCATGTCGCCGACTTAGTGGCCGAGCACGGGGCCGATGTCTGGTTCGAGCGCAGTGCCGAAGACCTGCTGCCGCCGGGCACCCGCTGCCGGTGCGGTAGCGACCAGTTCACCAAAGAGCCGGACATCATGTCGGTGTGGTTCGACTCCGGGGCGAGCCACTACTGTGTCCTGGAAGCCGACCCCGATCTCGGCTCACCCGCTGATCTCTACCTGGAGGGCGACGACCAGTACCAGTGCTGGTTCCAGACTTCCCTATGGGTCGCGGTGGCGATGGGCAAGCCGGCACCGTTCAAGATGGTGGTCGGCCATGCCTTCTTCCTTGATGAGACCGGCCAGAAGATGTCCAAAAGCAAGGGGAATATGGTCAACCCCGAAGACATCTATGACAACTACGGCGCTGATGTGCTCAGAATGTGGTTTACCTATGCGGATTTCCGGCAAAAGATGTATTCGTCGGACAAGATTCACCAGCAGGTGGCCGATGCCTACAAGAAGATTCGCTTCACTTGCCGCTTCATGCTGCAGAACTGCCAGGATTTCGACCCCAACGCCGATGTAGTGGCCTACGCCGAGATGGCGGAGGCCGACCGCTGGGTCCTGGCGCGGCTGCAGTGGTTGATCGAGCGGATGACACGCGCCTTTGACAACTGGGACCTGCACCTATTCTATCACGAGGTGCATGCCTTCTGCGCCACCGATCTCAGCGCCTTTTACCTCAACCTCTGCAAAGACCGCCTCTACACCGACCTGCCCGATTCGCAGGACCGGCGCTCGGCGCAGACGGCCTTGTGGCAGACCCTGCGGAGCCTGACGCTGATGATGGCCCCGGTGCTCACCTTCACCGCCGAGGAGCTGTGGCAGCAGATGCGGGGACGTGACGCAACACTTCCCGACAGCGTCCAGCTTTGCGACTGGCCGCAGCCTACCGAGCAGCTCTACGACAAAGAGCTTTTGGCCCGCTGGGAGCGCTTCATGCAGCTCCGCCGCCAAGCAATGGCGGCGCTGGAGGCAGCCAAAGAGCGCGGGGAATGTGAGAACCCGCTGGAGGCCCGACTCGTCATATACGCCGATGATGACACCCGCCAATTCCTGGAAAGCTTCGGGCGGCTTGAGACCTTGATGATCGTCTCGCTGGTGGAACTGCAGCCGCTTGAGCAAGCACCGCCTGAAGCCGCCGGCCAGGGCCTGTACATCACGGCGCAGAAGAATGCCGGCGACAAGTGCGAGCGCTGTTGGATGCGACTTGAGTCGGTCAATGCCGACGAGCGCCACCCGGGCTTGTGTGCGCGCTGTGCCGAGCGGGTCGCCGCCCTGCAACAGGCGCAACGCTGACAGCTAGCATAGGAAGGTGGGGGCGAACCCGCCAGCGACCCGCCCATGCCGAACCGGGCCCGCGATACCGGGAAGGTGAAAGCTTACCGAGGGAGAATAGAGGTATCCTGCAGACGCAGGTGCTTTCAAGGAGGACGCATAGATGGCGCGCAAACGCAAGCTCGACACCAAGAAATTCAAGAAAGCCCTTGAGGCGGAGAAGGCGCGGCTGGAGGAACACCTCCGGCGGCTGGAGGACCGCACTTCCGGGCGCGATCCGCTCAACCGCGACGTGGCGGCCAGAGATTTCGACGAGCTGGGTGGCGATGCGGCACGTGACACTGCCGAGCGTGGCCAGGTTGCCGCCATCGGTGAGAACTTCCGCGAGATTCTGGCGGCGGTCAATACTGCGCTGGAGAAGATCGAGCACGGGACGTATGGCCTCTGCGATCGTTGCGGGAAAAACATCCCCAAATCCCGGCTGGAGTTCCTCCCCTACGCGACGATGTGCGCCAAGTGCCGTAAGGAGCTGTCCGGATGACGGCCGGTGACAGTGCCGGCCCGGCTGGCAAGGCTATCGGTGCCCGCGCGGTCGGCACCTTCTATGCGATAGCCTTGTTTGTTTTTGCCCTCGACCGACTGACCAAGCTGGCGGCCCTGGAGGGCTTGGCCCCCGGTGAGGACCTCAGGGTCCTGGGGCCGGTGCTGAGCTTCACTCTGCGACATAACACCGGCGCGGCCTGGGGGCTGTTGGCCGCCCAGAACCGCTGGCTCACATATCTGGCGGCGCTGATGGTTGTGGCGCTGCTCTTCTGCGGCCTGCGAGCCGGGCGGATGGTCGGCTATCTGCGGCTCGGCCTGCCGCTTCTGCTCGGGGGCGCGGTCGGCAATCTATACGACCGTCTGGCCCACGGAGCCGTTGTTGATTTCATTGACTTCCACTTCTGGCCGGTATTCAATGTCGCCGATATTGCCATCGTAGCCAGCGCCCTGCTGATCGGCTATCATCTCCTGTTTGAGCAGTTGAAGGCCGGCCCACGGGCTGGACGGAAGGAGCACGAATGCGATCAGTGCTGATCGAGTTGGGGCCGTGGAGCTGGGCGGCACTCCCCATCGTCTGGCTGGCGGCACTCGCGTTCGTGTTACTGTGGCAGCGGCTGGAGACCGGCAAGGCTGAAGCGCCCACCAAGGTGGACCTGCTCGGCTCGGCGGCTGTATCGCTGGCCGTGGCGCTGCTTCTGTTCTTGCTGGTCAACCACTTCGCCCCGCTTTCCATCAAGGCCTACGGCGTGATGATGCTGGTGGCCTTCACCGCCGGCACGCTCTGGAGCGCCTACTCGGCCACTGAAGGCGAGCTGAAAGCGGCGGCGATGCTAGATGTCGCTCTTGCCGCGCTAATCGGGGGCATTGTCGGCTCGCGGATACTGTATGTGCTGCTCAATTTGCAGCGCTTCGCCACCATCGCCGGCATGTTTGACGTGTGGTCCGGCGGTCTTTCCTTTCACGGCGGCGTAGCCGGTGCGCTGCTGGCGGCGTACCTATACTGCCGCTACCATGGCTATAGCTTCGTCCGTCTCACCGATCAATGTGCGGCGGGGTTAGCCCTGGGATACAGCTTCGCACGTATCGGCTGCTTCCTCAACGGCTGCTGCCACGGCGTGCCCACTGATCTGCCCTGGGCGGTCACCTTCCCGGCCAGCGGAGCCTGCACCAACCCGGGGGTGCCGGTGCAACCGACCCAGCTTTATGCCTCGGCGCTCAGCTTGCTCATCTTCGCGCTGCTGGTATATCTCAAGCCTCGGCTGCAGCGGCCGGGGCATCTTTTCGTCAGCTACTTGATGCTGTATTCGGTGATGCGCTTCGGTGTGGAGTTCACCCGCGCCGGAGCCACCGCCAAGTACCTCACCGAAGGCTTCTTCATGACTGAGGCGCAGCTTGCCAGTATCATCATCTTCGTCCTTTCCGCAGCAGTCCTCATAGCCACCCGGCCTCGTCCAGCTCACGATAAACACTAGCGATACAATGACCTCGACCCCCGGCAAACGGACCTATAGCGTACCGGCACAACTGGCCGGCGAGCGTCTCGATGCTTGCGTGGCTGTGCTGGCCGAGGACCTGTCGCGAACGCTGGTGAAGCGTCTGATTGACCAGGGGCACCTCACGCTGGACGGACAGGCGAGCAAGCCGGCGGCGACTGTAGCGGCCGGCCAGACCGTCGAGATAACCATTCCCGCGCCGCAGCCATTACCTCTGGAGGCCCAGGACCTGCCGCTGGATATTGTCTATGAGGACGATTATCTGCTGGCGGTCAACAAGCCGCCGGCGATGGCCGTGCATCCGGGGCCGGGACATGAGCGGAATACGCTGGTCAACGCGCTCTCGGGCTACTGCAACAGCTTGAGCACCGCCGGCGGGCAGGTCCGCCCCGGCCTAGTGCATCGTCTCGACCGCGACACCTCGGGTCTGCTACTGGTGGCGAAGGCTGACCAGGTACACCGCCGGCTGAGTGCGGCGATCGAGCAGCGTGAGGTCAAGCGAACCTATCAGGTGCTGGTCTGGGAGGCCCCGGCTGAGGCGCGCGGCCGTATCACTACTCGCTTCGGTCGGCACCCGCAGCATCGCACACTGATGAGTGTCCTTGAAGCGGGCGGCCGCCAGGCCGTCACCGATTACCAGCTCGAAGAGCAATACCGCTGGTCGTGGACGCCACCCAACGCAAGACCCAGAACGCGGCGGGCCAGCTACCTGCTCTGCAGCCTGCAGACCGGCCGCACCCACCAGATCAGGGTCCATATGGCCCATCTTGGTCTGCCGGTCATCGGCGATGCCGACTACGGTGATGCGCAGCGTGATGGCGCCGGGCCGGAAGACCTCAACCGCCTGGTTGCGGCGCTGACCGGCCAGGCTCTCCACGCCGCCCAGCTTGCCTTTACCCACCCGGTCACCGGCGAGCAGATGCAGCTCCGGGCTTCTCCCCCGTCAGCCTTTGCCGATCTCCACACCTGGCTGCGCGATTACCAGGTGTGAGGCGTGTGCCTCGGCCCTAGAGCAACCTCGCCTGCGTGATAGCGCCATCGCCGAACCGCTCGACGATCTCGTCGCACGCCCGGTCCAGCCTGTGAGCCTGCAGCGGGCCCTCATCGAATAGACTGAGCTGGCTGACGCCGGCACCATTTCTCAGGTTGCTGATACCCAGGCCGACCAGTCGCACCCGCTGGGCACCAAGCTCCAGCTTGTCCAGCAGCTTGTCGGCCGCCTCATATATGATTTGCCAGTTATCGGTGGGGTGCTGGAGGGTGGTATGGCGGGTGATGGTCTTGAAGCTGGAAAACCTCAGCTTGAGGGTAACGGTTTTGCCCAAGGAGCGCTGTTGCCGCAGATGACGGGCGAGATTGGCGGCCATAGACAACAGCCGCATGCGCAGATAGTCTAGATCGCGGCTGTCCTGCTGGAGGGTTACCTCCTCACTGACCTGCTTGCGAGCCTGCTGGTCCTGATATTCTCGCACCTCGGCACTGCCCTGGCCGCGGCTAGCCCGGTACAGGTGCAGTCCCGGCTTGCCGAAGGCTTGCTCCAAAAGCTCCAGGGGAATGCCGCGCAACTGGCCGATCTTGCTGATGCCCATGCCCTCGAGGCGCTGTTGGGTCACCCGGCCGATGCCGGGCAGTTCGCCCACAGGCAGCTCGTCAAGCAGCTCCGGCAGTTGCCCGTCGCGTATCCACATCAGCCCGTCAGGCTTGTCCCAGTCGGAGGCCATTTTGGCCAGCAGGCGGTTGCTGCTGAGGCCTATTGAGATGGTAATGTTGAGGTCTTCTTTGATCCTCTGTTTGATCTGATGCGCGACCGTAAGCGGTGGGCCGAACAGCTTTTCAGTGCCGGTAATATCGAGATAGGCTTCATCTATCGAGACAGGCTCAACGCGGGGAGTATAGCTCAGGAAGATTTGTGTGGTATGGTCCGAGTAGCGTTTGTAAAGCTCGCCATGCCCGGGCACGAAGACGGCGTGGGGGCAAAGCTGTCTGGCCTGCCACATTGGCATCGCCGAGTGTACCCCGAACTGCCGGGCCTCATAGGAGGCGGCCGCGACTACGCCTCGGCCCGTCAGCCCGCCTACGATAACCGGCTGGTCGCGGTATTGCGGATTCTCCGCCTGTTCTACAGATGCGAAAAACGCATCTAAATCTGCGTGTAGAATAGTCCTCTTGCCCATCTTACAGCACCTCAGATGATGCGAACACCCGTTCGACACAGTGTAGCAGGTTTGGCGGCGTCTGTCCAGTGCCGAAAGCAGAGAATCGCGAGACATTTTCATCTGGGGGGTTAATTTGTCGCCGCTCAGTGTTGTATAATAAGCTCGTGCCGGGTTGCCCGGCGGTATCATCCGATCTCTCCAGGGCTTTCCCGGGCCAAGTTCATCTAATACCGTTCTACCTGCGAACCCGTGAAGGAGTGGGCAAGTTGAGACACAGCAGCCGTCGTATCAGTCGAGGCCTCCCGATGCTAGCCATGCTCGCCGCAATTGCGCTGGCGGTATTACTTATGAGCACACTCACCGGCTGCGCCAAGGAGGAGAACCTGGCCGAGCTAAGCCCCGACATTCAGGCTATCGCAGACAACTACGGTCCGGCGGAAGTCCTGGCCCAAGCCAAGCAGCAAGTCGAGCAGGCGCCGACCGCCGAGGCCTACGAACGCCTGGCCCAGGCTTACACACTCACGCGCGATGTTGAGGAGATGATCAAGGCTTTGGAAAAGGCGCTGGAGCTGGACCCCAACTACCCGCGCGCGGTGATTAGCATGGCGATAGTTAGGATGCGCCAGGCGAAACCTGCTGAGGCGCAGAAGCTGGCCGAGAGACTGCTCGATGATAAGCTCCGGGGACCCCGCGAGGCCCAGTTGATTCGCGCCCGGACGCTGCTGGTCCAGGATCAACCCCAGCAAGCCTACGAGGCGCTGACAACAGCGGTCAAACAGCATCCTGACTACGCCGCGCTGTACTATGCTCTGGGCGACAGCGCTCTATCCCTGACGAAGTTGGAGGAAGCGGAAGCCGCCTACCGTACCGCTATCGAACTGGTACCGGCAGAACGCCGCTATCGCCAGGCCCTGATCATCGCCCTGATCAGGAGCAAGAAGCTGGAGGAGGCGGTCAAGGCGGCGAAAGAGGCGCAAGAGGTCAGCCCTGACCATCCGATGGTGCAGTTCGTCGCCGGCAGCGTCTATTCCCAGGTAGGCAATATCGAGGCCGCCATCGCCGCCTATGAAGAAGCCTTGGTGCTATGGCCCAAGATGGCACCGGCGGCCAACAACTTGGCCCTGACACTTGCCGACCGCGGCGAGCAACTGTCCAGAGCTACAGATCTTGCCACTCAGGCGCTCCGCGAGAACCCCGAGAACCACGCCTATGCTGATACGCTGGCATGGACCTGGGTGCGCAGTGGTGACTATGCCAAGGGGATAAAGCTGCTTGACGCGGTGCATAAGCACTGGCCGGATAATCCGGCGGTGAAGTATCATCTGGGCTACGCCCTGGCGAAGTCCGGCAACACCCAGCGCGCGAAGATACTGCTGAAAGAGGCCGCCGCCGCCGAGGATCGCCCGGATGTTGTCGAGCGGGCTCAGGCGATGCTGGCGGAACTGTAGCTGTAAAGCGATATTGCCGTCGGTACTCACCGACCCCGCAAACGCCCATCGGTTCAGCGGCAGAGCCATTCCCCAGCCGCTGTCAATCTCAGGCCCGCCACTCACCCAGAGGCGAGCCAGGCGCTGCCATCGGAGACGGCCTCTCGGTTCCTGTTCCGGTCTCCCCCCCATCGCTCGTTGTCTCGCATTACTCGCGAGGTGTCACTCCGGCGATTTCGACCTGGGCGCCGACGGCATAGTCATAGGCCTGAGCAATGATGCGGCCGTCGCCGTTGGCATCGGTGAACTCCTGCTCAAGCTCGGCGGCGGAAGGCCGGCCTTGCAGGTAGATCGTCTTGCCCTCGGCCACTCCGTCAATCCTGCGCACCGTCTTGCCGTCCTCGCTGACCAAGACGGCGTCCCGGTTCCAGATACGGTAGTCCCTCAGCTTGCCTGCTTCTTCGCGAGCCGTCCACGTAGAGAGCGCGGCCGCGTTGGTCAGCCGACCGTCCTCGCAGCCGGATATCAGAGCCTCAAAGAGCATGTTGGTCTGGTCAAGCTGCAGGCGGACGCGGCCTCCATCAAGCGTCTCGGCGGAGCGGATGCGGTAGGTGCTGGAGCGGTTCTCCGTGAAGATGCGCACGAAGCGGTCCGCCAAGCCCTCAGCCTCCAGCCCCTCGACCTCGATGGTATTGGCGGGATAATCACAGGCAGCAATTCTCCCACGCAGATAGCCGTCGGCTTCGGCGTCAGGGCCAGTGCCGATCTGCCAGCTCCGGTCGCCACGTTTGAGACTGATGCCGAGGTTGCGGGGTGCGAATACACCGTCAGCGGTCGTGGGAACATTGAGCACGATTTCGTCAATGCCTCCGGAGTGCATCACCGCGAGCGTAAGCGGGTCAGTATCAGTGACGGCTATCTGCTGGACAGTGGGCTGCGGCCCGGGGCTGGTGTCCAGCACGGTCAGGAAGCGCGTCTTGAGAGGCTCAGCCCCGCTTCTGCGCACGAACAAGTACTCGAGCGACCAGTCGGGCGGCCGGGCCGGGGAGCGGCCCCTGCTGCGAACTAGCTCGACAGGGCCGTCAACGGGGACCACGTGCAGGCGCAGCTTGGCATCATAGTCGAGGCCCATGTTCCACGTGAAACATACCGGAGCCGCCGCCGTAGCGCGGCTGACGTTGGTGAGGAATGAGAACGGTCCGGTCTGCTCGCGCCCCCGGCTGTCGGTCCATTGGGCGAACTGCTCGATATTAGGCCCGGCTAGCGTCCCCGTAGCTTGGACCTGCCAGTCGAGTTGGGGATTGTCAATCGGGCATTGGGCGCCGTGCCAACTTTGATCGTGCTGGGTACCGCCGGAGACGACAAAGAGGTCCACAAGATAATACTCGGTATCGGAGATGTCCACCATTACGCAGGTGCGCTCGTAGAGGTCCACCGCGGGCATATCGGGGTTGTACTGCTCGTCGTACATATAAGGATCATGGGCGGCGCTAGCCACGTGCAGCGGCCCCGCTTCCGCCATGACCACTAGGCGCCCGCGTGGACAGTACATCTTCCCCATCGTCTCATCAACCACCACCGTGTTGTGCATATAAGGATTGGCGTCCCAAGTATTCCGGCACTCCCAGGTGAAGGGGTAGCCCATGTCAGGCAGGCAGTCGGTGTTGTGATTGTAGAGCAGAACGCAGAGGCGGTCCTGCTGCATATGCTGGAAGTGGTTGGAGTAGTTAAGCAAGAGGCAGCGGGCGTCCTCACCCTCGCCCGCGCGCAGATAGGCGAAGCCATAGCCGTCGAGCACGCGCGACTTCCTCACGATCTCCGCAGCGGATAGCTTGGCGGCCGCCAGCAGCTCCTCTCCGATGTACCGCTCGAAGGGATTACCCCTGGGCAGGTCCTCACTTTCCCCCATATACGCCCGGGCATAGCGGGGCTCGCCGTACTTCTCATAGCCGAATTCGTAATGCTGCCGTGGGTGGGCATAGTAACTGAACGCTGGGACGTGCTTCGGCACCAGCGTGCCCCCGCCGCTGTCGCCGATCGGCGGCAGGAAGCGGTTGAGGATGGTCAGATCGAGGAAGTAGTCGAAAATGGCATGCGCCTTCGGGTTGGCCCAGATGTCGGGGTACGCATCCGGCGGATAGATGTCAGGATGATGCTTGCGCAGTTGCTCAAATAGTCGGGCCGCGCTGATGAAATCGAACTTGATCTCATTGTAGCCGGGGCTTTCAAAACCCGCGCCATCGCGAAACAGGTAGTTGGACATGATATAGGCCATCTGGCCCTCCCCGTACATCACCCAGTCCACAATGTCCTTGCTGCTGAGACCGTCGGTGCTCTCGTGGTCATCCATGACCAGAGCCAGCGCCATGCCGGTTTGCTGGTGGAAGCCCTGGTTGCCGCGTATCACACACTCTTTCAGGGCAAGCATGCCGATGCGCAGGATACTTTCCTCGATATAGTGCTGCACATCCGCCGGGGTCTCGACGGGCAGGCCCTTGGCCTTGAGCAGGGCCGCCAATTCTTCGTCCTGGCCGATGAAATCATATAGAGCATCATAGGCCAGGGCCATCGAGGTGAGCTTGAAGGTCTCCCAGATATAGTCGGTGACCAGGCCGGAGTAGCGCCCCCACGGCTTCTTCTGGCAGCGATCGGCCTTGTCGGTCGGGTTGGGATACTCGTAGGCGACCTTCGCCATCAGCACCGCGCACTTGTGAGCATACTCCTCGTTGCCGCTCAGCAGGTACGCCTGCGACATCCGCTCCATCAGCGGGGTCACGAAGCCCAGGTATGTGGCGATGGCAGCCTCGCGAACCGGGAAGTACCTTTCGCCCTCACACATCATGCCGGTACCGTCATCGGGATAGGGCCCGGAGGTCATGTCACCACTGGCAAAATCGTTCGAGGGGTACCAGGTGCCGTCAACCGGATCCTGGATCTTGTAGGGGTGATTGATCGGATCGTAGTTCCACGGATGGTAAAACGCACGCCCCTTGCGTACCGCAGTCCCGTGCTTGGGTGAGACGCCGTACTTGTCCAGGTCGTACACCATCGTCACCTTGGTAGTGGGCATCAGCTTCCAGAAGAATTCGTCGTCAAAGGCCGCCCATCGCTTCACGGAAAGCGCATGGCCTCCGATGCTGAAGCCCCACGTTTCCGGCTGGCCGCGGCCCGCCAGCAGCCCCTCCAAGTAGCTCTGCGCCCAGTCATACTTCTCCACATTATCACGCATGACAGCGAGGCGCTCGTCGTCATAATACGTGCGGCAGGTCTTGGCATCTGCCATGCTAATCAGCACTCCCCCAAGTATCAGGCATACCGCAAATGCCAGAGTGGGCCGTCGCTGCATTCTCATCACTCTCCCACACGCTCATGTGAGGCTCTCCGGAAACAGCAACAGGGCGCAGACTCCCCGCGCCCTATCACCTTACATGCTGTATTGACGCACCGGCTATGGCATCCGGCTGGGGCAGGGATACCAATAGGGGTTGTGGCATTGCTGCTCAAACATCTTGTGATTCTTGCTATACCACTTGGCGTGCCCATCGCAGAAGGCCGCATTGCCGCCACCATTATGCACAGCAGCCAGGTAGGAGTAATCCGAACTGGGGTAGATGAGCTTGCCGCCGTAACTGCAATCACCGATCATAATACACTCGGCAGGCTTCACTATCTCGGAGTCACTAATGCCGGTGTCCCACTTATGGTCGCTGGTATAGTCCACCCAGCAACCGAGAGCGCAGTTGTAGCCGATCCCGGAGCCACCGCCGGCAGCCCATAGGGCATAGCCGTCATTCTGGGTCCAGGTGTCCCAATCGAAGCGGGATATGTCATGGGAGGGGCAGATGAATACTTGGAGGTTCTTGACATAGGGCGCAATCTTCTGGAAGCAGTACCGCGATGGTGACCCGCTGGTCCAGTATGTAGGATAGACCCCGTCATAGTCGCTGATGTACATCAGGAAACCAAG
>CAYMIN010000041.1:0-20800 GCA_964390495.1 uncultured Armatimonadia bacterium | reverse complement strand
GCATTCATTAGGCGCGCCGCCAGCGTTCGTCCTGAGCCAGGATCAAACTCTCCATTGTAAACTCTTCTCCGCACTGGAGCTCTTGTCCCCAGCCGAAGCTTAATCCATTGCTCGTACAGTCTCTGGCTTCTCACGCTATTCAGTTGTCAAGGTTCACGCCCTGCAGACCCTAAGTATAACGCCTCTCTGCCCTGCTGTCAAGATTGTTTTTCCAATTTTCCCATTCCGCCCACTCCCAGCCCCATCACACTACCCACCCGCCGCCCTCACACTGCGACCTTTCACATATATTGGCACCCGCGCCAACTGCCTTGAGGCCCGGCTACTCCTGCTGCCATTATACCCATCTGACGACTCGCCCAATCGGCTCACCCAAAGTGCGCCGCCGGCACTGCGGGCGCACCAACGCGATCATCTCGCAGAGTCGTTCGCTCCTCGAAAAAACGCACCCGCTCAAGAAGGAGAAACTGCCGACAGCAAAGAAGCTGCTTGCGAAGCAAGTGTCCATTACTCAGACACGCCCCCTCGTCCGCTTGGCCGAGGTGCGGGTGGCAGGCGTTGCTCTCGCAACGCCTTGCGTATCAGTAAACCTATTCATCGTTGGCGCCCAGTCAGGCTTCCGAGCCTGACCGCGCTTTGAGAAAGGGCGGTTAGTAACATGCTTAGTGATCTGGAAATTGCCCAGCAGGTTGAGTTGCGCAACATCACGGAGGTGGCTGCTGACGCCGGAATACTGCCCGAAGAGCTGCGGCTCTACGGCAACCACATGGGAAAGGTGGAGCTGTCCGTGCTAAACCGGCTTGCCGATGAGCCGGACGGCAAACTCATTCTCGTCACCGCCATCACCCCAACTCCCCTCGGTGAGGGCAAGACGGTGGTGACGCTCGGTCTCGGCCAGGCCCTGCGTCATCTCGGACAAAACGGCATCTGTACCGTGCGCGAGCCTTCGATGGGCCCGACCTTCGGCATCAAGGGCGGAGCTTGCGGCGGCGGCTATGCCCAGGTGCTACCCATGGACGAGATCAATCTCCACTTCACCGGCGACATCCATGCCGTCGGAGCGGCCAACAACCTGCTCGCCGCCATGCTCGACGCCAGTCTCTGGCACAAGAATTCTCTCAACATCAATCCGCTATCCATAAGCTGGAACCGCAATGTGGACATGAACGATGTCGCGCTGCGCAACATCGTCATCGGCCTCGGGGGAAGTACCGGCGGCTGGCCCCGCGAGTCCCAGTTTGACATCACCGTCGCCTCCGAGGTCATGGCGATCCTGGCCCTGACCACCAGCATTCAAGACATGCGCCGGCGCTTCGGCCGCATCCAGGTCGCCACTGATCGCGACGGTAATCCCGTCACTGCCGAGGACCTCGATGCCGCCGGCGCTATGACGGTACTGATGCGACAAGCCATCATGCCCAATCTCGCTCAGGCTGTTGACGGTGGGCCGGTATTCGTCCACGCCGGCCCCTTCGCCAATATCGCGATCGGCACCAACTCCATCCTGGCCGACAAGATCGCCCTCAAGCTGGCGGACTATGTGGTCACGGAGGCCGGTTTCGGGGCCGACTGCGGGGCCGAGAAGTTTCTCAACATCAAGTGCCGCGTCGGCCAGATGCAGCCTTCGGCGGTGGTCATCGTCGCCACTGTGAGAGCGCTGAAGCTGCATGGCGGGGCTTTCCAGTTCAAGCCCGGACGCAAGCCGCCGAAAGCGGAAATCGAGAAGGAGAACGTCGCCGCCGTGCGCAAGGGTTGTGAGAACCTCGCCAAGCACATCGAGAACATGGGCAAGATGGGCATGCCGGTGGTCGTTGCCATGAATATCTTCCCCGCCGACACGCCCGCTGAGATCGCGGCCCTCAAGGAAGAAGCCCTGGCTGCGGGGGCCAAGGCCGCGGTCGAGACGTATGTCCACGGCCAGGGCGGCGCGGGCGGCACCGAGCTGGCCGGAGCCGTGATGGCTGTTTGCCAGGAGGGCAATGACTTCAAGTTCCTGTATCCGCTTGAAGCCTCCATCAAGGAGAAGATCGAGACTATCGCCACTGAGATCTACGGGGCCGATGGCGTGGAATATGCTCCACTGGCTGAGACAAAGATTCGCCAGTTCACCAAGCAGGGATATGACAATCTGCCGATCTGCATGGCCAAGACCCATCTTTCACTGACGCACGACCCGGACATCAAGGGCCGCCCCAGCGGCTTCACGGTGCCGGTGCGCGACATCAGACCCTCGCTGGGCGCGGGCTTCTTGTATCCACTCTGCGGCGAGATGCGCACCATGCCCGGCTTGCCGACACGACCTGCCGCCGTTGATGTGGACATTGACGAGGACGGCAACATCGTCGGTCTGTTCTAGGTGCTGCCATAGTTAGGACACACAAAGGGCTGCCACATCGTGGCAGCCCTTTTTTCGCCTCTTCACTGTTGTATGCAAAGCGGGCATGCGGGCAGGTTTCCGTGGCAGTCCTGCCGAACTTAGCTTGAGCCCGAACAGTACCAGCACCCGGTGGCTCGTAGGGGGAATAGACATGTTCGACAAACTTTTGGCTAGCTTGCTGATGGGTCTGCTTATGCTTTGTGTCGCATCAGGCGCGCGTGCCAAGCAGTGCAGCAGGTTGGTGACTGCGGAGATGCGGGCCAATGCGCTGTTGAACGTGCGCAAGTACGCGTGGGCGGCGGAGGAGCAGCGCAAGGCAGTCGAGGCAGCACAGCGGTGGATGGAAATGAGCGATGATGAGCTTTGGGCCCTCATACCGTCCCAGGAGCTACCGCGTGCCGCTATTATGGCCTCTGTAATGTCCTCACACAAGGAGATTGGCTGCCCACAGTGCGGCAAAGGAATTGAGGCTTACGGGAGCTGGAAAGTAGATTTCTGGAACAATCCATGGAAGGTTAAGTGTCCTTCCTGTGGTGAGGTTTATCCCAAAAACGATTTCTACGCCTTTTACAAGACGGCCCTTGATGAGCATGGGATGTTCCGGCGCGAGTTGGGCGACCGCTCACTGCTGTTCAATGCCGAGCACCCCGATCCTAATGATCCACTCCATAATATCTATGTGGATGATGGCTATGGCATGGTGGATGAAAAAGCGAACAAGTATTTTCCGATTGCCTACTACGTCCAGTGGGGCCTCTTGCGCGGGGCCGTTTCCTGGCATGCGCACAAATCAACAACAGCGGGAATCTACGGCGGTTTGGTGGCTCTATCACGGGCTTATACCCTCACGGGTGACAAAGTGTATGCCCATAAGGCGGCAGTGCTTTTGGACCGCATCGCCGATGTCTATCCAGAAATGGATTTCATGCCATTGCACAAACTCGGTTTTGCACACTCGCATGGCGGCTCGGGCCGGGGCCGCATCGAGGGCTGCCTGTGCGAGAACGATGTAGTCTGGTGCATGTCCCACGCCTACGACGAGATTTATGACGGCATCCAGGGCGACGGAGAGCTGGTGAAGTTCTGCGCTGGCAGGTCCGCGCGATACCGGCTCGCCGACCGGGGCAGCATCGAAGCCATCTGCCGGCACGTTGAGGAGAACCTGCTCCTGGAAATGCTGCGCTCGTACAAAGACGGTCGGATTGACGGCAATAAGGCCAGGATCCGCAACCCAGCGGCTGCAGCGATAGCTCTCGACCGAGGCGAGATCACTGAGGAGTGGCTGGACTACCTGTTCGACCCCGGCTTTCCGCACGAGAAGTACCAGAACCCGGTGCCGCAACTGGCCGTAGACGGTCTTGACCGCGACGGCATGGGTGCCATGTGCGGAGGCTATGGGCTGATGCAGAAGAACAGTCTCATTGATCTGGCCGAGATCCTCGCCGCTTACCCGGATTACACCAAGCACAACCTGGTCGCAGAATATCCGAAACTCAGGCAGTGCTTCCTCATCGAGCCGCGACTCAACCTCCTAGATGCCGCCATGTCCAGACTTGGCGATCAGGGCGGGGCAGTAGGTGGATGGGGCCGAGCTGGCAATGCAGAAACCTTTGTCCGCGGCTACAGGCTATATGAAGATCCTCGAATGGCCGTTTTGGCTTGGCACTTTTCGGGTGGGAATGTTGAGAGGCTCCGGCTGCCGGACGATATTTTCGAAGAAAACCCGGAGGCCCTGATTGCGAAAATCGCCAATGTCGCCAACGCCGACGAGTTCAAACTGGAGTGCGATCACCTCGGCCGCTACGGTCAGGCGGTGTTGCAGACTGAATCGCGCGAAGACGGACGCGCTTTGTGGATCCACTACGGCTACGGACTGGGCCATTCACACGCCGACTCTCTAAACATCGGTCTCTTTGCCCACAATGTGGACATGCTGCCGGAGATGGGCTATCCAGAATACACCGGCGCTTGGCCCAAGCGTATAGGCTGGACCTCTCATACGATCAGCCACAATACGCTGATGGCCAATGATACCATGTCAGGGCACAGCCCGGGTGGCAAGATCAACCTGTTTGCTGTCCAGCCGCCGCTACGGGTCATGGATGTCAGTTCCAAGACAGCCTACGAAGGGCTGGAGACGTACCGCCGCAGCGTGGCGATGGTGGACATCTCGGATAGCGACAGCTACGTCTTTGATGTCTTTCGGGCGCGCGGGGGTGAGAACCACCGTCTCTTGTACCACAGTCTCGCGGGGGCGGCTACGGTCAATGGTGTAGAGCTCCTGAAGCAAGCCGGTGGAACCTTCGCCGGAGAGGACGTGGCGTTCGGCGAGTTCTATGATGGCCCGTGCAACTGGGACTACCAGGGCAGCGGCTTCATGTATCTGTATGATGTGGAGCGGTCGGCGCGAGTGGTAGATAATCACTATACTGTTGACTGGAAGATTGAGGACCGGCTTAAACGTGTCGCGGAAGGCCATGAGCCACACCTGCGGCTGCATGCCCTCACGGAGTGTGACGAAGTAGCCCTGGGCAGTGGTAAGCCGCCTAAACCTGGTAAAACGTACAATCCAGAGTGCCTGCGGTGTCTGATCCAGAGCCGCCTGGGCGAGAACATGGAGAGCCAGTTCGTCACCGTGCTCGAGCCCTATGACACCACACCCTTCATCAGGCAGGTTTGCAAGCTGCAAGTCGAGCACGAGGCCGACCCCAACTCAGTCGCTGCCGTGGTGGTTGAGCTGGCGGATGGCACCACCGACATACTCATCAACTGTGAGCAACGAACGCAAGTGCAAGCGGAGCAGGGGATCGAGTTTGACGGCCAGTTGGGGATGATCCGGCTCGTCAACGGCACAGTGAAGCTGATGCGGATGAGCAATGCGACGCTGCTCAAGCTAGGTGAGGTGGAGTTGAAGGCGGACGTGGCGGCCTATGAGGGTACGGTGACCGCAATAGACGCCGGCGACCCGATCAATAACACGGTCAGCCTCGACCCGCCGTTGCCGCAGGACCCGGAACTGGTCGGCAAGGTCATCCATTTCCACAACGACCTGCCGCTGGATACGAGCTATGACATTAAGGCCGTCACCGCCGGGGGCATTTCGACAGGCGACATCACGATCATCCGGGGCTTCAAAAACAACAATGACTTCAGCGCCGGATACGAGTACCTGGTCAATCCGGCTGACAGCTACAGCGTGCCCTGCCACTATAGTCTGGAGCGGTGAGCAGCCACAGCCGGGTAAGTGCTTCAGGGGAAGCGCGGCAAGCAGTCCGTCCAAAGGATCCGGAAGTAGGAAGAGCCGGCAACCGGATCGAAGAGCACTATCAGAGACTTGCGCAACAAATCTCTCACAGGCAATAAAGCCGGTCCGCACCGGCCTCATTGCTGAGGAAAGTGGTGAGATAGGCAGCGGGCTAGGCCGCACCATCAATAATATGAACTGGATCAACTTCCCTGATGACGCCTTTGTGGTCAATGGCCTTGCTTGGTGGGAGGAGACTAAGCCGGAGCTGGTGCGTTTCCCGGACCGGATGCAAGGCACGGTTCCGGAGGCAGTCTGGACCCTGTCGCAGAGTCCCAGCGGCGGCAGGATCCGTTTCGCGACTGACGCCACGGAGTTAGGTATCCGGCTGCATTACCCCAGCCTCGCGCACATGAACAACATGCCGCGCGTCGGGCAACTCGGAGTTGACCTATGGGTCAACGGTGAGTTCTGGCGGCCCGTTTATCCCAATGATGAGAACCCCGATTTAGAGGCGCTCTTCTTCCAAGGCCTGCCCGCCGAGCGGCGCGAAGTCTGCTTGCATCTCGGGCTGTATGCGCCGGTCGCAGTGCAAGCCATCGGGGTGAATCAGGGCGCAAGCCTCGAAGCTCCCGCGCCCTTTGCCGTCCCGAAGCCCGTGGTATTCTATGGCACTTCCATTACTCAGGGCGGGTGCGCCACTCACCCGGGCGCGAGCTACCAGGCGCTGGTCGGCACCGCGCTCAACCTCGACTTCGTCAATCTGGGCTTCAGCGGCGCAGGCAAAGGCGAGACGGCACTCGCCGAGGCGGTAGCTGAGATTGACGCCTGCTGCTATGTCATGGACTTCTGCCAGAACAATGGTACGGCCGAGAATCTGCAAGAAGTGTATGCGCCGTTCCTGCAGACCATCCGCCGGAACCGCCCCGCTACGCCGATTGTGTGCATCACCACGATCTTTTCGACGGCCGAGGTCTTCGGCGGCACGACCCGTCACGCCGACATGCGCACCGTCATCCGCAATGCCGTCGCCGAGCGCAAGCAGAGGGGCGATGAGAACATCACCCTGGTCGAAGGCTATGACCTGCTGGGGCCTGATGAGCGCATCGGTCTGGTGGATGGCTCTCATCCCAATGACCTGGGCTTTTCGGCTATGGCGCGAGGTCTGGAGCCGGTCTTGCGGACGGTCTTGAGCCTGTGACAAGGCCGTCACTGCCTATAAAAGCCTGTGAATGTGCCGTCTGCCAAGCAGACAATCAATCACCCAGGGAGGCATCACGATGTCGAACGGATTCGCGACAAGCCTGCTGGTCATTGCCCTGGTGGCTGCCATCAGTGTGGCCGCATACGGTAAGGAATGCAGCCGCTTCGTCACGGCCCAGATGCGGGCCAATGCACTGGCAAACGTGGAGAAGTATGACTGGGCCAAGGCCGAGCAGGAGAAGGAGATCCAGATCTGCAAACCCTTGCTGGAGATGAGTGATGAGGAGCTGTGGAAGCTGGTCACCTCGCAGTGGCTGCCACGAGGCATTCACACCAACGTGAAAGCGGGATGCCCAAGTTGCGGCAAGGGCATTACACCGTATGGCAATTACCCGTGGCGATACGGCGGCGACTGGAAGCTGAAGTGCCCGAACTGCGGGGCGATCTTCCCGAAGAACGATTTCCGGGCCTTCTACGAGACCGCGCTCGACGAGCACGGCTTCTTCCACCGCGAGCTGGGGGATCAGTCGCTACTGTTCAACGCCGAGCACCCGGACTTCAACGACCCGCTGCACAAGCTCTACGTGGACGATGGCTACGGGATGATGGACGAGAACGGCAACCGCCACTTCTTCATCGGCTACTACAACAACTCCGTGCAATGGGCGCGGATAGCGAGTTACGTCGTCCATTTGTCAACGGCATATACCTTGACTTCGGACCCGAGGTACGCGCACAAGTGCGGGGTACTGCTGGACCGGATCGCTGATGTTTATCCGGACATGGACTTCGCACCGTTCCACGAGCTGGGGTTCGAGCACTCCCATGGCGGCTGGGGTATCGGCCGCATTTGGGGCTGCCTGTGCGAAAATGACAATGTCTGGCGCTTCTCCTGGGCCTATGACAAGATCTTCGACGCTCTGGTGACGGATGAGGAGCTGGTCGCGTTCGCTTCGGCCAAGTCGCAGCAGTGCCGGCTCGGTGACAAGAGCAGTACGGCGGCGATCATCAAGCACCTTGAGGAGAACCTGCTGCTGGAGATGTTGCGCTCGTACAAAGACGGCCGGATTGACGGCAATAAGGCCAGAATCCGCAATCCGGCGGCCGCGGCAATAGCTCTCGACCGCGGCGAGGTCACCGAGCAGTGGCTGGACTATCTGTTCGATCCCGGCTTCCCGCATGAGAAGTACCAGAATCCGGTGCCCTGGCTGGCGGTGGAAGGCCTCGACCGCGACGGCATGGGCAGCATGTGCGGAGGCTATGGGCTGATGCAGAAGAACAGTCTCATTGACTTGGCCGAAGTGCTGGCCGCGTACCCCGACTATACCAACCACAACCTCGTTGCCGAGTACCCCAAGCTCAAGCAGGCCTTCTTCATCGAGGCGCGCCTGTCATGCCTGGACACGGGAATACCCAATATCGGTGACAGCGGCGGAACCGGGACTTGGGGAAGGGGCCCTTCTTATGCCACCTTCCTGCGCG
Source organism: uncultured Armatimonadia bacterium (assembly GCA_964390495.1). GTDB lineage: Bacteria > Armatimonadota > Zipacnadia > Zipacnadales > UBA11051 > UBA11051. The sequence goes on along the minus strand of CAYMIN010000041.1, from coordinate 12,494 downwards.
GCTTCAAGCTCTACCATGACCCGCGTATGGCTGCTTTGGCCTGGCGCTATGCCGGCCAGGACTCGGCCAAGCTGCGGCTGCCCAGCTCCGATATCTACGAAGCCGACCCGGACGCAGTCGCCGAGGAAATCGCCGCCCTCGCCAAGCGCGACGAGTTCCGCCTCAAGTCCGACCACACCGGCCGCTACGGCCAGGCCGTGTTGCAGACCGAACAGCCCGAGGAGGGCTGCGCGCTGTGGGTGCACTACGGCTACGGCAAGGGACATTCACACCGCGACTGCCTCAACATCGGCTTGTATGCCAAGAACCTGGACATGCTGCCTGAGCTGGGCTACCCCGAATATACCGGCGGCTGGCCCAAGCGTGGCGCTTGGACCTCCAACACCATCAGCCACAACACCCTAATAGTGGGCGACCGGGCCTCCGGCTACAGTCCGGGCGGCAAGCTCGAGCTGTTCGCCGTCCAGCCGCCGCTGCGGGTCCTGGACGTATCTTCACTGACCGCATATCCCGACATGCAGACCTACCGCCGCACCTTGGCCCTAGTGAACATCTCAGAGACTGACAGCTACGTGTTCGATGTGTTCCGCGCCCGCGGCGGCACCAACCACCGGCTCTCCTACCACGGGCCTGCAGAGACGGCCGCCGTCACTGGCCTCCAACTGGTCAAGCAAGCCGCCGGCACCTTCGCCGATCCCGAGGTCGAGTTCGCCACACTGGAGGGCGAGCAGGCGGACTTCTACAAGGCCAGCGGGTTCACCTATCTCTATGATGTCGAGCGCTCGGCGGATTCCGTGGACAGCTACTTTACAGTTGACTGGCAGGCCGAAGACCTCCGCGGCCGCATCGCGGAGGGCAAAGAGCCGCACCTGCGCCTCCATTCGCTGTCGGAGAGCGACGAAGTGGCAACGACGGCCGGCGATCCGCCGCAGAATAAGGCGGGCAATCCCCGGCGGCTGCGCTATCTCATTCAGAGCCGCCTGGGCGAGAACATGGAGAGCCAGTTCGTCACCGTCCTGGAGCCGTATGACACCACTCCCTTCATCCAGCAGGTCCGCAAGCTGCAGGTCGAGCATGAGGCCGATCCCAACTCGGTGGCAGCCGTGGCCGTGGAGCTGGCCGCCGGCACTACCGACATTCTCATAAGCTGCGAGCACCGCGTCGCCGTCAAGGTCGAGGGCGGCATCGAGTTCAACGGTCAGTTCGGCATGATCCGGCTGGTGGACGGGAACGTGAAGCTGATGCGGATGAGTAATGCTTCGCTGCTGAAGGTCGGTGAAGTTGAGCTTGCTGCCGATCCGCCAGCCTATGAGGGAACGGTTACCGCCATTGATGCCGGCGACCCGATGAACAATACGGTCAGCCTCGACCCGTCCCTGCCTCAAGACGAGACCTTGATCGGGCAAGTGATTCACTTCCGCAACGAGCTGCCGCTCGATACCAGCTATGACATCAAGGCTCTGACGCCGGACGGTATCTCGACCGGAGACCTCAGTATCGTCCATCGCTTCAAGGACAACACCGATTTCGCGGCCGGATATGAATATCTCGTCAACCCGGGCGACAGCTACAGCGTGCCCCGTACTATGGCAATGGACCGCTGAAACAGCCACAAACCTACCCCACCCAGGAGGTGCTTGGCGTGTCAGATTGCATATTCTGCAAAATCGCCGGCAAAGAGATTCCCGCCACCATCGTCTATGAAGACGATCTCTGCGTCGCTTTTGAGGACCTCAACCCCCAGGCCCCGGTGCATGTGCTGGTCATCCCTAAGCGCCACATTGCCAGCCTCGCCGAAGCCGACGAAGCAGACGCCGAACTCCTCGGCCATCTCTGTCTGGTCTGCGATCAGGTAGCGGCGGCCAAGGGCATCAAGCAAGACGGCTATCGCGTGGTCGCCAACAAGGGGGAGAAGGCCGGCCAGTCGGTTTTCCATCTACATTTCCACGTCCTCGGCGGCCGCCGCATGAATTGGCCGCCCGGCTAGTGGCTGCGCCATTGTGTTGCATGAATCCGACCATAGTCGTGACAACCTCGCGCCGCCCCTCGGCCCAACTCCGCCAGCAGGCTGAGGAGTGGGCCCAACGGCTCGGTGCTCGCGCCGTGGCCCGCCAGGGCAGTCTGGCAGACCTCTGCGAGCGCTACGGGGCCGACGGGGTCCTCACCATCACCAAACAGCACCTGGTCTATCGCGAGCCGGCCGGCGGCCTGGAGTACTTCTTCCACCCGGGGATGGCTAAGACGCGCATTCACAATCTCGAGACCGGCCGCGGCGACCCCATGATCGCCGCCATGCAACTAGGCCCCGGCGATGAGCTGCTCGATTGCACCGTCGGCCGCGCCAGCGACGCCATCGTCGCCGCTTATGTCGCCGGTCCCCAGGGCCGGGTTCTGGGCCTCGAAAAGGTCCCGGTCATCGCTCAGCTCACCATCCACGGCCTGGCGGCCTACCACGATTCTAGCCGCAAGCTCACCGAGTTGCTCCGCCGCCTTGAGGTCCTCCAGGCCGACTACAATGACTATCTACCAAGCTGCGCCGACGGTAGCTTTGACGTGGTCTATTTCGACCCGGTGTTTCACGAGCCGGTGGCGCGGTCCCAGGCCATGAAGCCACTAAGGGAGCTTGCCGACAAGGCCACGGTCACCACCGAGGCTCTACAGCAGGCCTTGCGCGTCGCCCGCCGCCGGCTGGTAATCAAGCAACGCTACGGGACGCCGCTGTGGGACCAACTCGGCATTACCCAGGTTCAGTCCAGCCGTTCCAGCCGCCTCGAGTACGGCATCGCCGAACCCTAACCCGCATTATTCATGAATGCCTAGGTCGGGCATCTCTAGGTTGCATTGTTCACGAAGGCGTAGGTCGGGCTTTCTAGCCCGACGCCGTTACCAGTCACGGACCAGCCAGGCTAGAAAGCCTGGCCTACGTGGGGTTGCACTGTGTCATTTTCGAGATATTCTAGGAAAGGGCGCTGTGCGGCTGGCAATGGCCTTTGCCGGCAGTTTCGCCTCATCTGCGATGGTCTTCGTGAATAGTGCGGGCTAACCCCGGTGCTGCTCTGTCTCACCAATTCAACTCATACAGCGGAGGCTTGCTCATGAGAATCGGCGTGGTATCTGACACTCACGGGGATTTCGCAGCGTGGCAGCGTGCCTGGGAGCTAGTTCTGCACGACTGCGACCTCATCTTCCATTGCGGCGACCTGCTCTATCACGGGCCCAAGTTCGACCCCGGCCCGGGCCATGATCCCAAGGCTCTGGCCGCCGCCCTCAACGCCGTTGCTGTCCCCCTACTGCTGGTCAAGGGCAATGGTGATTCCGAGGTGGACGCTCTGGTCATCGAGGCCCCGATCCAGTCGCCATACCTCTTCGCCCAGATCGAGGGCAAGCGCTTTTTAGCCGCACACGGGCATCTCCAGCCCCCTGATGAGCTGCTGCCGCTGGCCGCCAAATGGGGAGTTGACTACCTGCTCACCGGCCATCTGCACGTACCGAGCCTCACAGTCGTCGGGAGTGTGACAAATATCAATCCCGGAACGACCACCTACCCGCTGGCCCAGGATGAGGCCCTGCGCGTGCCCTCCTGCGCCTGTATCGAGGAGGGTGTGGTCACCCTGACCAATCTCGACACCGGTCAGCCGTTGGCGGTATAGGGCCTGCGGCGATTTCACATCTTCTGATAGAGCAGCAGGTCGCTTGCGGCCTGCTCTGACCTGACTGCCTTGGCCAGCCGGCCCACCTGCCGGTAGCCGGCCTGCTCGACTATGGCGATCTTGTCCTCATCGGTCTGCGCTACGCGAGCCACGAAGACCTCCGCAGCGCTTCTCTTTTCAACGCCCAGCACCAGCTCCCGCCCGTGCTCCGTATAGTTGGGATGCACCAGGAACTCCAGGTAGCGCAGGTGCGTCTGGCCCGCCTGCCAGCCCGGTGCCTTAGCCGTATAGGCCATGCCCATCAGCCGCTCACCCGGCTCGGTCACCAGCACCATCCCGCCTTCGCCGGGCTTTTCCACCTGGGTCAGGATGTCGAAGAACTGCCCCTCGCAGGGCACGCTGTAGATGATGCCCTGGGAGCTGTCCTTGACCGCCCACAGCGGCAGGTTATAGAGGACTTCAACGCGCGGCAGGTCGCCACCGTGCAGCGGCCTAAGGTATGTCTCACAGCCGGGGCGGTAGTATTCCGCCTCGAACTTCTCCGGCTCCCCTGAGAAGACCAACCGCATGATGGTGCCGGCCTCCTCGACATAGTTGTAGTGCTCGAAGCCCAGCTTCTCATAGATGAACCGCGCCGGATTGGTGCGCCCGGTGCCCAGATAGACCGCCTGACCGCCGAGGCTGCGGAACTCCTCGACAGGCAGCGCACAAAGCGCCGCTGCGATGCCTTTGCGGCGGTGGTCCTCGCGGGTGATGATGCGCCCATAGGTCGCGACATCAAGCGTGTCTTTGGGCGCGCCATACCATGAGGTGCCGACGATCTCACCCGCCAATAGCCCGGCGAAGAACACGTCGTGCGAGACCTCGGCGTAGTCGCCCGCCAGCACGCGGATGCAGTTATGGTGCCAGTTGCTGTTGGTATGGTCGGGCCGGCGCACGTACAAGAAATGCAGCAGCGCCTCGCCCCATTCCTCATCCGGGGCCAGCACCCGCCTAATCTGCATGGTTTCGCCGCTCTTGAGTTGGGCCTCAGGCAGGTCTTCTACCAACCGTAGCCTCTCCTTGCGCGCCTGTAGTCATCGTCACCAATCCCGCGAGTCGGGCACCTCCAGCCACAGGCCGTTTTGCGAGATCGACTCTTGACTAATCAGCCCCGGCAGCGTCATATCCATGGCCGCGTGGATGTCGGTAGGCGGAGGCGCCCCCGTCATTATCGCCTCGACGAAGTCCATTATCTCGAAGTAGTCTCCCCCACCGTGCCCGGCTTGGACCGCCTCTTCCGGCGGATTGCGCCAGATTTCGGGCATGAACCGCTGCTCCAGCTCGCTGAGCGGATGCCATTCGGGGGTCTCACCATGCAGCTCCCGCAGCCATATCTTAGGCTCATCGTTCAGCCCGCGGGCCGCCTCATAGACGCCATCGGTGCCCTGCAGGGAGTAGTAAACCATGTTGTGCGGCCTATCGGAGAGCATGTCCACGCGGATCTTCACCAGCCCGCCCTTACTCATGCGGCACAGCATCAGAATGCTGTCTTCGTTCTCATAGTAATCGCCGCGTGGGTCCTGGTAATGGCGACCGCTGCCGACGCACATCACGCTGACGACCCGGTCCTGCATCCACTGCAGCACCGGCCCCAGGCTGTGCGTCGGGTAGGTGCAGCCGTTGATGCCGGTCTGCCACTTACGCCGCCATTTGGTGATCTCATTGAGGCCTTTCAGCTCGTGCAGGTACTCGCCCTCACCGAAGTACATCTCCCCGAACAGGCCCTGGTGCGCCAGCGCCTTCACCAGCACGTTGGGGCGCATGTAGGTATAATTCTCGGCCATCATGTAGGTGGCCCGGCCGGCCTGGGCGGCTTGGACCAGCGCCCGGGCCTCGGCCAGGCTCACGGCGGCCGGCACCTCCGACAGCACGTGAATACCGCGCTCCAGGGCCGCTAGCGACATCGGCGCATGCAGCGGCATCGGCGTGCCGACCATTACGATGTCCACCTCCGCCTCCGCCAGCATCTGCTCGTAGTCGGTGTAGAGTCGATCAATGCCCATCTCTGCGCCGCGCTCCTGGAGGCCCGCCTCGTTGATATCACAGAGCGCGTGCAGCATCGTGTTCGGGTGGATGTTGAAGGTATTGAGGAAGGCTCCGCCGCGTCCGGCGCAGCCCACAACACCGACTTTCAGTTGGTCTGGCATGTCATTCCTCCGAGAAACCTAGCTCGCATTACTCGTCAACGCGTGGGCACCTACGCCAGAGGCGTGGGTCAGGCTTTCTACTGTAGTTATGCAGGTTCTTCTAACGGCTGGGCCGGATACTACGGCGCGAACAGCGCGCCTCCGTATTCGGCCCCTCCGGAAGGCAACGTCTAAACCTTTCAGCGCGTAGGTCGGGCTTTCCAGCCCGACGCCTTTGCCGTTGACCTTCCGCCAGGCTGGAAAGCCTGGCCTACGCGAAGTACCAGACGGCTGCCTCAGATGCTTATGAGCCGGTGTCAAGCCTCAAGCCTGCGCCTTGAAGCTCTCCCGCAGCTCGTCGAGATTGTCAAACACCTTCTCAAAGCACGCGATAATATCGTCGGTAGCCTTGTCGGTATAGTTCTCATTGACGCCGATGCGCAGCAGGTCGTCCAGGATCCGTTCGGTCTCCGGGGTTTCGCCCTTTTCGTAGCGCACCTGCTGCCCTTCCGGCTGCAGATTGAACGGGAAGTCCGACTCCCCATAGATGCGCTTGTTGCGCAGCATATCATACATGAAGATCGGCACACCGATATAGTGGGCGCTCGCCGGCGCGCCCTCCTTACCGAGAGCGCCGGCCAGGTACGAGGTGCTCACCCCCAGAGCTTCCTGGTCAACCAACAGCCCCAGGAACCAGTAGGTATGCTGCCCGCCCTCGGTCACCGCCGGCGCCTCGATGCCGGGGTAGTCCTTGACCGCCTCGCAGAGCCTGTCGCCGATGGCTGCGCGCCGGGCCGTGACCCAGTCCACCTTATCAATCTGCGCCGATACCACCGCCGCCTGCAGCTCGGTCATGCGATAGTTCATTCCGAACATCACGTAATCCCGCTCGCCCTTGCCGTAGTTGGGCCAGCCCTTGTTCGCAAACAGCGGGAGCCTGTCGCCCAGCGCGTCATCATTGGTCACCGTCAGCCCGCCATCGCCGCAAGTGATGTGCTTACTCTGCTGCAGCGAGAAGGTGCCCAGGTGCCCGATAGTGCCTACATGCCGCCCCTTGTAGAGCGTGCCATAGGCCTGCGAGCAGTCCTCGATGACATACAGACCATACTTATCGGCCAAGGCCATGAGCGGGTCCATGTCGGTGGCATTGCCGGCCAGATGGACCGGAATAATCGCCTTGGTCCGCTCGGTAATCCGCCGCTCTACATCCTCGGCGTCCAGGCCCATATTATCGCGGCGCAGGTCCCCGAATACCGGTACGGCGTTCTGTGCCAGGATCGGGATCACGGTGCCGATGTCGGTGATGGGCCCGGTGATGATCTCGTCACCGGGGTCGGGGTTGACCGCGCCGACCGCTACATGGATCGCCGCAGTGCCGGAGGTCGAGGCCGCACAGTACTTCATCCCCAGGTGTTCGGCGAACTTGCTTTCCACCTCCGGCACGAACTTACCGCCCGAGCGATTCATCATGCCCGAGGCGATGACTTCCTGCAGGTTGGCGATTTCCTCCTTCCCGACCGTCCGGCCGGCTGCGCTGCCGACGCCCGGATAGCCCTCGGTCCGAATCGGCTCACCACCATTGATTGCCAATACACTCATTGAAATGCCTCCAGTAGAGCGTGCTACTCTGTTGCCTTCACAGTAATCAGGTACGCGCGCCTCATTTCGCCGTCGGAGACCCGAGCCCTCCCCGCACAAGCTGCCCGCACTCCGTTTGCTCTATGGGTGGTTGCGTTCTATCCAGGCCATTTTAGAGCTTGACAGGAAGCTACCATGCTGACGCTTTGCACTTACACCCCTCACCCCGCCCTGCGGGCACCCCTCTCCCTGTGGGAGAGGGGCCGGGGGTGAGGGCAACGGGCCGAACCGGTTCTCAGCAACTTGCTTCCACTCAACTCAATAGATCACTCAGCACCCGCAGCAAAAGGGGCGCCGTCAACAGCGACGCCCCTGGAACTTGCACCACCTTGTCAGGCCCCGACACTATTGCCGCTGGGGCCAATCCCCGCCAGTACCATCGTCCTTGTAGCGGCCGGCTATCCAGACATCCCCCGTCAGCGCGCCCGAGCGACCGGAGTTATAGTTGAACGGGTATTGCGTCTTGACCGCGAACTTGGCATGACCGTCGAGATAGAGAATATTCTTGCCGTCAAAATGGAACGGCTCTTCGCTCCAACTGCCGCCTGCGGGTGGGGGCGCCTCGGTGGTCTTGTGGTTGGTGCTCTCGAACACGTTCTGCCCTAGCGCATCGCCCCAGGCCGTCGGCTTCCAGGCCCCCTTCTCGAAAAGCAGCACTGTCCTAGTCGGCGCCGGAATCTCGTCCTGGTAGGCTCCTCGCAGCGGATACCACTGGCCGGACGGCGAACCTACCGGCTTCTGCGTGTACTGGGCGATGCTGTAGGCGCGTGCATCTCGGTGTAGAGAATTCGGGTTGCCCTGGCACTTTAGGATCTCGCTGTTGCGGATGTAGGGCATCAGCACCGCATCCCAGGTCAGAAACCCGGGCTGGGTGTTATTGGAGGGAGCGTCACCCGGATTGTTATGTATAATACACCATGTTGGGATGAACCCGCCGCTGTCCTGGATGTACAGCATGAAGGCCTCCCCCAGTTGTTTGAGATTGCTCAAGCACGTCGTCTGGTGGCCTTTGGCCCGGGCGCGATTGAAGACCGGGAACAGAACCGCCGCCAGCAGCGCAATAATCGCAATGACTGTCAATAACTCAATCAGGGTGAAACCTCTGCGACACTCAACCTTCCTCATTCACGGCACACTCCCTTCAGAAACACCGATGGACCCATTATAGCCTCAGGCCGGGGGCCAATCGCCTACCGGCGGCAACTCTGGGTACTCGCAATCCCCAGGCTCTCCACCGTCCCGATAGCTCGTCGCGAACGGCCCACTACTCTTATTATACCACTTAACATGCCCATCCAAAAACAGAAAATTCTTCCCGTCGAAATGAAAGTAGCGCTGATCCGGCACCTGGCTGGTGGACTGGTGGAAGTTTTCGGCCGCCGCATCCTCCCACGTCCCCGGCACGTAGCCGCCCTTTTCCATCAGCATTACGGCTTCGACCACATTGGCAAGTCTGCCGATCTCGATGCCACTGACATAGCGCGGCATTGAGTAGGAGCGGAACTGGGTGCCATAAGGATTGTCCGGACAGATTAGGATCTGCCGGTTTTTCATATACGGTTGGATGATGTCGTCCCAGGTGCCTGCATAGCCCGGCAGCCGCCCGCTACCGTCGGGAGCGCCGCCGGCTTGACTCCACAGCGGCATGAATTCGTCATAGTCCTCCACATACATCTTGATCGCGACACCCAGTTGATGCTGGTTCGACTGGCAGGACGACTGCCGCGCCTTGGCCCGCGCTCGCGCAAATACTGGCATCAGCATCGCCGCCAATATTGAGATTATCGCGATCACAACCAATAGCTCAATCAGCGTAAAGCCCTGCCGGCTGTTGGGCCTCATGGTATCGGCCGCACAGGTGGCCGCTCACCCCTTCTGTTTCTTCGGCGCCGCGCCAGGCTATTCCGGCCAGTCGCCGTCCTCCACTCCCGGGAACTCACAATGGCCCGGCTCGTGCGCCTCCAGCCCGCCCGGGCAACTGCTACCGGCGTTGAGAGCCGCGAACGGGCCTTGGCCCTCGCCATGCCATTTGGCGTGCCCGTCGCAGAACAGGAAGTTCTTGCCGTTGTTATGCCACAGGGTTGTGTCAAGGGCTTCGGCGCTATAGCCGTGCGTCTGGAAGAAGTTCTCGCCCGCCGCGTCGCCCCAGGCCCCCGGTGGCTGCGCGCCCTTGTCGAAGACTACCACCGTCGCCGCCGGGTTCGGCATCGCGTCTATCATCTGACCGCTTACGTACCGCGCCATTGCGTAGGACCGCGCGGTGCGGCTGAAGCTGTTATCCGGACAGATCAGAATCTGCTGGTTTTTCGTATATGGCAGCAGCACGGTATCCCAGGTATAGACGCCATCGTCCACATCATCCAGCGGGTCCGGGCTGCCGCTGGTGGCCCAGCCCCAGAACGGCAGGAAACTGTCATGGTCCGCCGCATACATGGCGAACGCCAGGCCTAGTTGCTTCTGGTTCGACAGGCACTGTGCCTGCCGCGCTTTGGCCCGCGCTCTGGCAAAAACCGGGAAAAGTATCGCTGCCAGAATGGCGATAATCGCTATCACCACCAACAGCTCAATCAACGTAAAGGCTGAGCGCTTCGTGCGTGTCATTTCATCATCACCAGTGTGTTATCGGCCCGCCCCGCCAGGGTCGCCACGCTTGTTGCCTTATTTATACCCAATAAACAGCTCACTCAACGCCTTGTGGGGATATTTTGCAGATTCGGTCTGCCGCCGCCACCTCAGATACGCTTCCCTTGGCATGACGCGAAGCATCGGCGCTTTATTCCCTCAGATTCGCAGCCGCCTACGGCAAGCAACTTAGCGAAAGACGCGCAACCCTCGGCCGCGCGCCCTTGCCTTGTCATTCATATCAGCCGCTCTGGAGATGCCAGAGCCGCACCGCCCGCAGTGTCTTATTCCTCTTCGCCCTCCATAGTACCGATCTCGATATCTATGTCGGCGCGGTCATCTACGCGCTCGATCTGCCCGTCACGAATATGCACGATCCGGTCCGACACATCAATCATCTTCAGATCATGCGTCGCCGAGATCACAGTCGTCTCGCTTTCCGCATTCAGGCGCTTGAGCAGGTCGATGATCTCCTTGCCGGTCTGCAGGTCGAGGTTGCCGGTCGGCTCGTCGGCCAGGATGATAGCCGGGGCGTTCGCCAGCGAGCGGGCCACTGCCACGCGCTGCTGCTGGCCGCCGGAAAGCTCGTACGGCTTATGGTGCAACCGGTCCCCAAGCCCGACAATATCCAGCAACATCGCGCCGCGCTCCAGCATCTCATCCGAGCCCATCCCGGCGAATATCATCGGCAAAGTCACATTCTCCATCGCCGTCATCACCGGAATCAAATTGAATGTCTGGAAGATGTAGCCGATCTTGCGGCAACGCAGCCACGCCAGCTCGAAGGCGTCTAGCTGAGCCATATCCACCTCTTCGATGAAGCAGGTGCCCTCGGTCGGCTTGTCCAGCCCGCCGACCATGTTGAACAGTGTGGATTTGCCCGACCCCGACGGGCCCATGATGGACAGGTACTCGCCGCGCTTGATGTCCAGGTCAACGCCGCGCAGCGCCGGCACCTCCACCTCTCCCATCTGATAAATCTTGGTCAGGCCCTTGGTGCGCACGATGTACTCGTGCGTGGTCATGCCCTCGTCGCGCGCGAACGCGGCGCTGCGTTTCTCCGCACTGGTGTGGGCAAGCTCCTCCATCACCGCGCGAAGATCGGCGCCGCAGTCCGGACATACCGTCACCAGCCCCGTCGTCTCAATTACTTTCCCACATTTAGGGCACTCAATCTTCGCCATCAGGCTACCTCCTACAATAATCGCCGAACCGCCCGCCTAGATCTCCGTGGTCAGCGCTACCGCCGGGGCCATCCGCGCCGCCCGCACCGCCGGCGGCACTGCCGCAATCAGGGATATCACGCAGCCGATCACCAAAGCGATGCCGATATAGATCAGCATCTGGCCCCAGTCCATCTTCGCAGTTATCGAGGGGCCCGCCTTGATCATGTAGATGACAAGCATTATAAGGTGGCCGACAATCGCTCCCACCAAGGCACCCAAAAAGCCCAGTACCGCCGTCTCGATCAGAAACAGGCGCACTATGAACTCGTCCAGCGCCCCCAGGCACTTCATCGTCCCGATCTCCCGGAACCGCTCGGTCACCGACATCAGCATCGAGTTGGTGATACCCACGCCGCAGACCAGAAGCGACATCACCACCAGCCATACTTGCCGCGCCTCGCCCTGGCTCTGCTCGGCGGCCTCGTCCCCGCCTTCGTCCAGCACCGCAACCGCGCCCTCCGTACCTGCCTCATCAGCCTGCTGCTGCAGCGCGGCAAGCGGCTTCTCCTCACGCAGTACGTCCCCAATCACGTTGGCCGTCCAGACCGACACCAGGAAGGCAATGCCCAGAATCACGCCCGTCGCCGTGATCGCGGCGCGCCCCAGACGCAGCGTTACGTTGCGCATCGCGATTCGGAAGGCTTCCGGCCACGGCAGCACGATCTGCCGTCTGATCTCGTCATCCTCGCTCGGCCTGGCTGCCGCTAGCATCCTCTCAACATCAATCATCGCTCATGCTCTCCACGCTCGGAATCGAGCTGCTTGGTAATCCCTGGCCGCTACGCCATCTTCCCCGACGCGCACTCATTTCGCCGCGTCCGCCACGACTTCCTTCGTATTATAGGGCACCCCACAGCATTGCGCAACCGTAGCTTTCTACCAATCCCTTGCTTTCTCCTGCCTGATGCCGAGATTCTTTCTGTCCGCCCTGTTCTCCATCCCACCAAGCGGTCATTCCACGCCCTCGCCCTAGCATACCTCGTGCCCGCTTCAGCGCCTTGTACCATATCTGCCGCTCTGCTATAGTGTGGGCGGTGATTGGCCATGCAAGCCCGGCAAGCCGACCTAGCGAGCCGACAACTGCTTGCCGCAGAAACGCGACTGGCCGCCGAGCGCAAGGCTCCGGCCCGCCTGCAGGTCTGCCTGCTCTATCCCAATACCTATCACACCGGCATGTCCTCACTGGCCGT
>CAYMIN010000040.1:0-21563 GCA_964390495.1 uncultured Armatimonadia bacterium | reverse complement strand
CTCAGGCCCGCGGCTAGTGCTATCAAATGGTGGGCGCTGGTGGACTTGAACCACCGGCCTCTACCGTGTCAAGGTAGCGTTCTTCCCCTGAACTAAGCGCCCACCGGGGTGCTGTATTATACCAGACTCCCCAGCGGGTGTAAAGCGCAGCCGGCGGCCCGGCTGAACCAGCCCCGATAACTCAAAAAAACGCGTAGCTCGGCCTGACCTGCGCTCAGTGCAGATCAGGTGAGAACGCGCAGCGTTCTCAGCTTCCAGCCCGAGGTCGTTGCAGCCGGCAGCAATACTTGACAGGCGAGTACAAGCGCCGCTACAATCGCCTTGGGTGTCCAGCAACGGCACCGAGCATGTCTATCACGGCAAATGCCGGCGTGGGAAGGTGTCCCGGCCAATGACAACAGCAACCCGGCAGTTGCTACTGACTGCGGTAGTCCTGGCGATGGTGAACCGCACAGTAGCAATGGCCCAGACTACCACTCGCGAGCAACTCCAGGAGCTGTGCGGCAGTAGCAGTACGCTGGCGGGCTATGACTTCTCAGAGGCCGCGGTGCCGGGGATGGATTTCCGGGCTCTGGCACTGCAAAACACCAAGTGGCCCGGAGCCGACTTGCGGGGCTGCCGGTTCATCGGCTGTAACCTCCAGGGCGCGAACCTAAGTGAGGTCTCAGCGCGCGGCGCGATCATAGAGGACAGCAGCCTGGCCGATGCTATCATGACAGGGACCGATCTCAGCGGGGCCCTGCTGCGCGGCGTCAACCTAGCCGGCGCGAGCATGACCAACTGCCGACTTGACGGTGCCTTGTTTCAGGAGGTGCGGCTTTCGAGCAATGGCGGCACCCACGTTCCCACCCTGACGCTGGCGCTGCGCCAGGCTACCGGCCTGCCGTTGAGCCGAGCTTGGGTCAACGGGCTATCCGGGGACGCCTTTTGCTTTGTCTATAACACCGAACTGCCTACCTACTGGCCATGCCGACCGTACTACCAGCATCCGGTGCTGGGCGCAGCGCGCCTGCTGGGTGTGACCGCCGCACTCCACTACGACCTATCCCCGCCGGAAGCCTACGCCCGCCTGAAGACGGCCATTGAGCAGGAAATGGCCTGTATGGCCCCGGTGCGGCTGGCGAAGCCGCAGATCCTCGACACCGAGCAGCAGGGCGTCTGGGCGCTGATAGAGAAAATCAGCGAAATCGAGGGCGGCGACACTCTGGACCTGCTGCTACCGCCGCTGGGATCGGTACACTGGACTGAAGCGCAACTCAAGATGAACTGGGCCGGTCCCTGGCAGACGCTGTATCCGGCCGGCCATCCCAATAGCACCGGCACCTACCCGCTGGTGACAATAGCCGCGAACCAACCGCCGCTGAGCCAGGCCGCCCAGATCGTCCCCATCCTCAAGCTCGCCGGCCGCATTGTCAATGACCCGCGCACCTACGGCCCGCTGGTCCCCGGCGTCAGAGGCCTCAAGCAGCTCGCCAAAGACCTGCAGTTGGCCGGCTCGCAGCAAGACCCGGAGGCCATGAGACAGCTCGGCCTGTGGAGCCTGCAGCCCCGCCAGTGCCTGGCAGGAGCCCGCAGCGAGGCATACCAGTTTTGCCTCGAAGCAGCCGCGCTGTCCGGGGAGCCTGACCGCTCAATGCTCTCCCAGATCGCGGCGATGTATGAAACCGAAACCAGAATGCTCCAGGAGGCCTTCCCCGTGCTGGTCCCGCGCGAGGCCGAGCAAGTGGAAGCCAGCGAAATCGGCCGGCGCTTCATCGCCGCCGCTCAAATCATCCAACAAGTGCGCATTACCGAACTCCGCATCGCCGCGCTCATAGAGACGCTCGAATAGCAGTTTGACAGGAGGTAAGACAGCATGTCTGCAGAGGCACTGCTCAAGGAATTGGGCGCGATCAAGGATGCGGCCACCGTAAAACGTGTCTTCGGCGACCCGATAGTGGTAGGGGAAAAGACCTTTGTGCCGATCGCCAGCGTTCACGCCGGCTTCGGCGGCGGCTTCGGCAAAGGCACCCAGAAAGGTGAGAAAGGTGAAGCCGGTAAGGCCGAAGCCGGCGGACAAGGCGAAGGTGCCGGCGGTGGTGGTGGTATGTGTGCACGACCGGTCGCGGTTATCGAAATCACCGAGGAACACACTACCCTCCACCACATCATAGACCATACCCCAATAGTCATCGGCGGTATGGTCCTCAGCGGAATCGCCATGCTCGTCTTCGGCGGGATCTTCGGACGCAAGCGGGATTAGCCGAGGCTATTTCGTCCACGTGCACGGCACCAGGCTATCCTCGTCACAATCGGTGCCATGGGTGCCGCCTCCGTCCCCATCGTGCTGGCCGTGGTCGGACAGGATGATTATCGCATAATCAAGCTCGGCAAGCCCTTCCACCAGTCGGTTGAGGCGCGCATCCATGGCCTGCAGGTAGGGCACCACCTGCGCTGATGACGGCTTGAACTGGTGGAAGACGTCGTCTGTAGTCACAAGCTGGGTGATGAGAAACTCCGGCGTCGCCTCAGCGGCCACCTCCAGAAGCGTATCCGCAACTAGATCATCCTCATAGCGCGGTGCTCTCCTGGCGATTTGGCCGCAGCGCTCCGCCCACCGGCCAATCAGATCCCCCATCGTGCAGCCCTCCTGGCCCACCGCCGCGCCCTGCTTGCCGTGGGCTGCCAGCACCTCGAATATCGTCTCACAGCCGATGTCCTGGTCCTTGGTCTGGATGCCGTGCCCGGACTGATCCGCGCCGGTGATCATGGTGGTGAAGTTGACCGGCGTAATCGTCGGCATGACCGCCTGCAAGACCACGTGGTGCCGGCCAATCAGCGACTCCAGAAACGGCATCGCCTGGTGCCACAGGCCCCACGGATACATACCGAGAGCATCGGGGGCCACTACCGCACAGCCTTGCGCGCCGCTGAGGTCGGCCACGATCTCGGCAATCGGCTCGCCGCTGCTCTGCGCCGGTGTGGGGATGTCGAGGATTGCGGCAAGCGTTGGGGCGACATGTGTCATCGGATAAACGGGAGCCGACATGCCCTGCCTCCTGAGCCGTCACGATCACAAGATCTCGGAATATACAGCAGGAATCAATTGCAGCAGATCGGTTGCCAGGTAGCCGCGCGGGCCGATCCCTGCGGCGGCGATGTCGGCGGCGCGACCGTGCATCCACACCCCGGCGTATGCGGCAGGCAAGCTGTCCGCACCGCCGGCCAGCAGTGCCCCGATCATGCCGCTGAGGATGTCGCCCATGCCGCCGCTGGCCATGCCTGAATTGCCGGTCGGGTTGATCCAGGTCTCGCCCTCGGGTGCGGCACAGACCGTCCCAGCGCCCTTCAGAACCATCACCGCACCAAGGCGCTCGGCCCAGCCTCTGGCGGCGGTGACGCGGTCGGCCTGAATCTCGCCAACTGACATACCTGTCAGCCGCGACAGCTCCCCCGGATGGGGTGTAACAACCAACTGGCCCGAATAGCCACTCAGCAGATCAACATGCCCGGCAAAGGCATTGATACCATCGGCGTCGAGTAGCACCGGGCAGTCGAGCTGGGCAACCAGGCCGCGAACCATTTCGGCGGTTGCCTGCTGACGCCCCAGACCGGGACCAATGATGACACTCTGGACTCCAGCCGCGAGACCAAGAAGCGCCTCGGTATTGCGGGGCCGCAGGTATCCGCAACCGTGGTCCATCAGCGGCGCGGTCATCACCTCGGTGCACTTGGTTTCCAGGATGGCATTCAGGGAGGCCGGGATTACCAGGGTAACCAGGCCCGCACCGGTGCGAGCGGCGGCCAGCGAGGCCATCGCTGCGGCACCGGTCAGGCCCGTCGAGCCGGCGATCACCAGCACCCTTCCGCAGTCCCCCTTGTGAGCATCCAGAGCGCGGGCGGGCAGCGCTGCAGCCACCTGAGCCGCATCGATCACGTAAGTCTTGAGCTCAGGATTCTCGATGGTGGCCGGGGCCAGACCGATCTCGGCGACGCGAATCTCGCCACAGTAGCCGCGCCCGGGATACAGGTACAGCCCCTGCTTCGCCAGGCCGAAGGTGACCGTGATCGCGGCCCGAGGCACCTCACCGAGCAGCGCTCCGGTGTCGGCATTGATCCCCGACGGAATGTCCGCCGCCACAATTGTGCCCTGATGAGCGGCAAGTAGCCTCAGGACCTCGGCCAACCGACCGCGGACTTGGCCGCTGAGACCGGTGCCGAGGATCGCATCAATCACCACGTCAGCCTCGTGGAGCAGTCGGGCAAGCTGCCGGTCAGAGGGGTTCTGGTGTATGGGGATGTCGCGGTCAGTTGCGCGCCGGCAGTTGATCGCGGCCTCTCCGTTCAATTCATCGATCTTAGTCAGTAGCGCGACTTCCACATCGAAACCGCGCTCAAGCAGATGCCGGGCCGCAACAAAGCCATCACCGCCGTTGTTGCCCTTGCCTGCGATTACCAGGGCTTGGCCGCTGGCGGGCAACAGCTCGGCGGCAGCACCGGCCAGGGCGCAGCCCGCGTTTTCCATCAGCTCCAGGCCCGGGGTCTTGAAGTCCTCAATCGTTGCGCGGTCAATCTCCCGCATCTGCGCGGCTGTGACGGCTTTCATCGCCTGTTCACCCTTCTGGAGGAATTGCTGATGACTTCGCGGCCCCGACGCCGTTCCCCTCCCCCTGCAGCACAAAACCCTTCCGCCCATCGCCTGAGAAGGGATTGGCGCAACCCCAGAGAAAGCTAGGCCGCAGTGAGGTCGCCTGCAATGACAATCGGGTGAGCTTGTACACGCGCGCACGAGGAGGCACAACCGAATGCCTAGCACCGGAAAGCCGACCTTCCGCAAGCCCCCACCGGAAGGCGTCGTCGAGCACAGCGGTTTGGGCAGAGGCGAGGGCACTGCAATGGTGGAGCTGGATGATGGGACGCTGATGCTGATAGCCGGCAGCGATTATCTCATCTCCGGCGACGGAGGGCAGACCTGGGGCGATCCCCAGCCGCTGAACTGCGAGGCGATGGGAGCTGCCGGCAACTTGTCTTGCCTGCGGCTGCAGTCGGGAGCCCTGGCGCTGGCGCACCGAGGCAAGCAGGAGGCCGGCCGCGGAACCGAGCAGTACAACTGGAATCCGTTCCTGCTGTCGGTATCTGCAGATGAGGGCCGAAGCTGGTGCGGCGGGTGGCCGATGAAGCTGCTCGGCGGGCCGTACTATGATGCGATGGTGCAGCTCGCCACTGGCCGATTGCTGATGCCGAGCCGTATCTGCCTCAGCAATAATCAGCACCCGGGCCTGGAATGCGAGCAGGCCAGCAGCTACGGCTACTGGCAGGGCCTGCGGGTGCAGATCAGCGGCCACTACCACTATCCGGAGATTGACATCGCCGCCGTCAGCTATTCGGATGACGACGGCCGCACCTGGCAGCGCTGTGAGGGCCAGCTCATGGGCTGGTTCGATGCAGAAGGTATGCTCAATGGACGCGGAGGTATCACGGCGGTGGATGAGCCAAATGTGGCCGAGTGTTCAGACGGGCGAGTGATGTTGCTGGCCCGCTCGACTGTCGGCCGCCTGGTGCAAAGCTACTCCGCGGACGGCGGCGAGACCTGGGAGCCGGTCCTGCCCAGCGACTTGGCCGCCTCGTACTCCCCGCCGCGACTGCGACGCATCCCCAGCACGGGTGACCTGCTGTGCATATGGAACCAGGTATCGCGGGATGAGATTCGACGCGGCTACCGGCGCGGGCGGCTCTCCTGTGCCATCTCCCAAGACAACGGTGCAAGCTGGCAGCACTTCAAGACCATGGAGGTGACCGCCGGCCTGGAGGACACCGACCGGATCGCCCCACAGCACCCGATTACGCCGATCGTGGCCCTGCCGGAGCTGGGGACGCTGCCGGAGGGGTTTGCCAGCTTCGACTATGCTAATGCCTGGTTCGTCGGCGATAAGGTGCTGGTACTGTATCACCGCAGTTGGATCGAGGCGGACGAGGGCGCGCAGGCGGCGGTGACTTTAGGCGAGCGCCACGGCACTGCCAGGAAGCCTGGCGAGACCGTCCTGCGCATCTACCCGCTGGCGTGGTTTTACAGAAATCACTCAGCCTAGATGACCTCCAGCGGCTGGTAGTTGCCGAAGGTCCGCTGCGGACGCGCTAGCGGC
The DNA here is from genome assembly GCA_964390495.1 of uncultured Armatimonadia bacterium. Taxonomy (GTDB): domain Bacteria; phylum Armatimonadota; class Zipacnadia; order Zipacnadales; family UBA11051; genus UBA11051. The sequence continues at coordinate 15,441 of CAYMIN010000040.1, read as the reverse complement.
GCCGCCCAGCGCACCGCGTTGTAAATCACTCGTAGAATCTCTTCGTTGTGATAGATCGGCAGCGTCTCATGGCCGGGCCGGAAGTAGAAAACCTTACCCATGCCCCGATAGAAACACGTTCCGGAGCGGAAGACCTCCCCGCCGGCAAACCAGCTTATGAAGACCAGCTCGTCCGGCGCCGGGCAGTCGTGATGCTCACCGTACATCTCCACATGCGGAAGCTCGATGTACTCGCCAATGCCCTCGACAATCGGGTGGCCCGGAGCTACCACCCACAGCCGCTCCTTCTCCCCGATCTCCCGCCACTTGAGCTGGCATGAGGTCCCCATCAGCTTCCTGAAGATCTTCGACATGTGCGAGGAGTGCAGCGGAATCAGCCCCATACCATCGAGAATGCGGGCGTGAATCTTCTCGACGATTTCGTCCCGCACCTCACCGTGCGCGCCATGGCCCCACCAGGTCAAGACATCGGTACTTTCCAGCACCTCATCACTCAGACCGTGGTCCGGCTCATCGAGGGTGGCAGTGCGCACCTGGCCGATGCCTTCTTTGCCGGTCAGGTAATCAGCGATCACCGCGTGCATACCATCGGGGTACAGCTCAGCAATGGCCTCGTTGCTTTTCTCATGTCGGTATTCGTTCCACACGGTTACTTGAATTGGCTCCGGCATCTGTTTCTCACGCTCCCTCGGTTAGGCTGCTTCGTGGAGCTCCATTCTATTGAGGTTCCTCCGAGGCACATCATATCCCTTTGGCTCCGGAGGGACGCTATTGGCTATCGGAGGAGCTGGAGGGTGTAGTGGTACACATCCGCAGTCCAGAAATCCTGGCTCACGGCGGTGCTTTCCGCCCGCTCGCCAAGCCGCGTCAGGTACAGCTCGAAATCCTCCGTCTCACGGTTCTCCAGCAGGCTGAAATTGCTCAGTTGCAGCCCTGCCGAGTCGTTTTCCGGATCCCGGTCATCAATCACCGTCAGCGTATCGCGCTTCAGCGCGTGGAGCTGCTCGTCAATCTCCGCGATATACAGCGGGTAGCGCGGCGAATTGCCCTGCGGCGGCACCGGCGAGATGTTGCCCACCCAGTACAGCTTCCCCGTACGGCTGCTGCGGAGCATGTGGGCGAAGGTCGAGGGCGCATAGAACTGCTCGCCGTCGTCATAGCACAGGTCGGTGGGCGCCGTCCAGGTCTCGCCGCCGTCGCATGAGATCGAGTACCACTTCCGCCCCGGCGTCACCTCCGTATTCGACCCCCGCATCTCCATCATCAGATCCCCGTTCTGCAGCTCGGCGATGAACGGTTCCATCAGCCCGCGCGAGGACACACTCAGCGGCACAGCCACATGCTCCCCCACCTGCCAGTCGTAGTCCTGCGCTGCTTCGTTCCATCGCCCGATCCAGCAGGCCACCCCGGCCACGGTCTCGATTTCGCCCTGCTCATTGGGGTGCTGGACATTGAAGGTAAACGGGTTGATGATGGTGCCATTGCTCAGCGCCGGGAGGTTGTAGCCGCCGTAGGAGATGTTGGTGCGCACGTACTCGGGATTCGCCCAGTCATCGGGATCGAAGGCCGGGCCCTGCTCATAGCGCAGCAGCCGCGGCTCCGACAGCGTCCTGCCTTCATCCTCCGAAAGCTGGTAGAAGGTATGGTCGTACATATTTTCCCATAGCGTCTTGTCTTCGCCGATATAGAGCCGCCGCAGGGTGGTATGGATGGTGCGCCGCGATACCGGGTCATGGCCCCACGCGAAGTCGAACAGCTCCATCAGGACATCGCCTTGCCAGTACTTGCGGTCCGGTCGCGGCGTCCATTCGCTCCATGTCCTGCCGTTGTCCTCGGAATACCTCTCCATATGTCGGTCGAGGGTATCGCTCGAGGACTCCTCACCGTACATTTCTATGCGGCGCAGACCGTTGCCCAGGTAGGCTGTCGCCATAGTCGCGGCAACGCCTCTGCCTGGTGATGGCAGATACATCTCCCTGGTCACCTTCAGAATCTCGCGCCGATCCATTGCCTTTCGCCTCATCTGCCCCAGCCATTGCCGTTCTTCCCCCTCTCCCGTCGGGAGAAGGGGACAGAGGGGGTGAGGGGTGCCGTTGCCCCGGCCTCCAGCCCTATCTCAGGAACAGCTCGATCACCGGTACCGCCACCGGCGGCTTCTGCACCGGAATCTCCAGCACCAGCGTATTCTTGGCATGCTCGGGCAGGCGATGGTGCATCTTTTCCGCCTCGGCTATGGGGATTTCCGAGCCGTCGTTGAGCAGTTGCGCGTACTCGACTCTGTTGCCGAGGTTCGGGCAGTAGATGTGCTTGAAGGGCCAGGAGAACATATGCAGGTAGAGCCTATCTTCGGCGGCGTTGCGGGTAAAGCGGCCATCAGCCGGCGGCGCGAACTCGCTCGGCCCGCAGCCGTAGATGGACCGCCCGTGCAGCCCCATCCAGGCCCCTACCGCCTGCAGCCGCTCGACGGCTCTAGGCTCGATCTGCCCGCGTCCCGTCGGCCCGACGTTAAACAGCATGTTGCCGCCCTTGGCCACCCCGTCAATCAGCATCTTCACAATCGTGTCCGGGCTTTTCCAGTCGAGCTGGTCGCGGTAGTAGCCCCAGCTTCCGGAGAAGGTCTGGCAGGCCTCCCACACCAGCAGCTTGCCGTCCTGACCCCGCAGCGGCCCGGCCGGCTGGACCTGCTCGGGTGTGACCAGGTCCTGCGGAATCTCGGTGCGGTCGTTGATGACAATGCCCGGCTGCAGTTCGCGGCACAGCTTGATGAGCTGCTCGGCGTGCCAGTCGTCCTTACCTTTCCCCGGTCCTAGCAGCCCACGGCCCTCCATCTGTGAATAGGAATAGTCGAAGAACAGGTAGTGGATCTTGCCGTAGTTGGTCAGAAGCTCGCGCACGCACCCGTGCAGGTACTCGACATACTTGCTCCAGTCGCGGTTCTGGTTGGCCCTCACGTACTCCTCATCGGCGCAGCGTGGATGATGGCCGTCCAGCGTGAAGTGCGGGTGCGTCCAGTCAATCAGCGAATGGTAAAAGCCGACTTTGAGGCCCTCGGCGCGGAAGGCCTCGACCATCGGGCCGATCAGGTCGCGACCCGCCGGCGTGTTGGTGACCTTCCAGTCGGTCAGCGCGGTATCCCACAGGCAGCAGCCGTCGTGGTGCTTGGTGGTGATGACGAAGTACTTCATCCCCGCTGCTCTGGCTAACTTGGCCCATTCCGCCGGATCGTAGAGGTCGGGGTCGAAATGGTCGAAGTAGCGGCGGTACTGCTCGTCGGTCATCGCCTCGTATTTCTTGACCCATTCATGCCGGCCCGCTGCCGCATACACTCCCCAATGAATGAACATCCCGAACCGATCGTGGACAAACCACTCAGTATCCCCCGGTGTGTCCTGGTAGTCGAAGGCCATCCTAGCTCCCTCCCGATTGGCAGTCTCTTTCTGTGGTACGCTCTTGGTGTCGGCGTGGCATACTGATTTCCCCGCCGCCGCTAGCTTGACCTTGGCCTTGCGCGATTCCTGCATTCGAGAAGGGAATGGTCTGCCGCGTGGATAATAGTATGAGGGGAGCCGCTAGACTGCTTCTGCCTCAAGGCCGCGACACCGTCGGGCCAATTCACGAGCTGGGAAGGACTTGTGCGCTATGAGACGACGCGGTTGGCTTACCATCATCTGCCTGTGCCTTTTCGTGAGCACCACACCGCTCTGGGCGGCCAGTGAAGAATCCGCCAAAGCGGCCGTAGCCCAGGCCTTTCCCGAGGTAACCTTCGCCCAGGCGGCGGCGATCTTCCAGTTGCTGACCACGCTGCAGGATGGCGACACCTTGGTCATCACGCTCAACGGCGCCGGCGCCTCGTTCTACGCCGACGGGGACCGGATCGTGATCGGCGGCAAGCCCGAAACTCCGGGCGCACCGGCCTCGACTACTCCAGCCAAGCCGCCGACGTCACCTGTGGTCAAGCCTACGACGCCGCCGACCCAGCTAGCGGCCTGCAATTCGGCGCTGGCTTACCGCATCGCCACCAAGCCCCTTGATCTGGCCCCATTCCAGGCCGAGGTGGCCCGCAACGGCCATAATATCCTCGCCGCCGGCGACAAGGCGGTGACCTTCCTGATGGGCGCTAAGGCCGACATCGTCACCTTGACCAGCGATGGCACCATCTGTGTGCGCAGTGCCGAGCCGCTCGCCAGCCTTGAGACGGTGGATATGCTGGAAGCCGAGGCGGCCGGGGCGATGGGCTATCTGCAGAAGGTCAATGCGGGGGTTAGCAGCGGCACCGTCGCGGCGGGCCTGGCCGGCCATATCTACTACTCGGATCCGCCCTACACCTACAAGCAGATCGGCTTCCTCGGCCAAGCGGCTGACCAGCGCTGGATGTCAACCCGTTTCCGGCCCACGCTGCGGATACCGGACATCGAGGTGTGGCAGGCGCGGCTGAGCTTGCGGTTCCTGCGACGCAAAGACGTGTTCGCCGGCTGGGACTGGGTGGCGCCGACCATCACCCTCGACGGAACCGAGGTCATCAAGCCGCAGGCGGCTCAGTTCGCCTACTCCGCCGACCTCACCGGACTTCTCAGCCCCGGGGATCACGCACTCGGCGTGGAGGTGCAGCGAGGTCAGGGCAAAGCCACCGGCAGCGAGTTCGGCATTGACATGATAGTGGCCGCCGGGGGTGAGGCCGATTTCGCGGCCATCGTCAGGGGCGAGACGATCACCAGCGCCTCATCGCAGCCGATGGCGCAGATCACAACCGACTGGGAGGCCCTGGCCGAGGCACTCTAGGGCTAGCCGAAAGGCAACGCCAAGCCTTTGACCGCGTAGCTCGGGCATCCTGCCCGAGTCCGTCCGTTGCCGTTGTCCTAGCCTTCCGGAGGGGCCGAATGGGGGATGTTTGGGGCCCCCATCCGGCCCAGCCGTTGCCGTTTTCCCCTCTCCCCTCGGGAGATGGCTAGGGTGAGGGCCGCCGTTTCCGCCGCATCTTCCCCTACCCCAAAAACATCTCAATCACCGGCACCGCCACCGGCGGCTTCTGCACCGGGATCTCCAGCACCAGGGTCTCCTTGTCGCCCTCCGGCAGCCTGCGCGATACCCTCTCCGGCGGAACAATCTGTATCTCCGAGCCGTCGTTGAGAAGCTGGGCGTATGTCACCCTCTCGCCCAGCCCCGGGCAGTAAATGTGCTTAAACGGCCAGGAGAACATGTGTAGGTACAGCCTATCTCCGGCCGCATTCTGAGTGAAGCGGCCGTCAGCCGGTGGCGTGAACTCACTCGGCCCGCAGCCGTAGATTGACCGCCCGTGCAGCCGCATCCACTCCCCCACCGCCTGCAGCCGTTCGACGGCGCGCGGCTCGATCTCACCGCGGCCCGTCGGCCCGACGTTAAACAGCATGTTGCCGCCCTTGGAGACCCCGTCAATCAGCATCCTCACGATCATCTCCGGCGTCTTCCAGTCGAGCTGGTCGCGGTAGTAGCCCCAGCTTCCGGAAAAGGTCTGGCACGCCTCCCACACCAGCAGCTTGCCGTCCTCATCGCGGAACGGCTCGGCCGGCTGCACCTGCTCCGGCGTGGTAATGTCCTGCGGCACCTGCGCGCGGTCGTTGATGACGATCCCCGGCTGCAGTTCGCGGATCATCGCGATCAGTTCCTCACTCCGCCAGACCTCGGCCGGGTGCTCACCCCCGTCGAACCACATGATGTCAATCTTCCCGAAGTTGGTCATCAGCTCCCGCACGCACCCGTGCAGGTACTCCACGTACTTGCTGCCATCGCGGCTCTGGGCGGCCTTGATGAACTCCTCGTCATCCCCCTGCGGGTGGCGGCTGGTCGCCGGATAGTCGGGATGGTGCCAGTCGAGCAGCGAATGGTAAAACCCGACCTTCAGCCCCTCATTGCGGAAGGCCTCGACCATCGGCGCAAGCAGGTCGCGCCCGGCGGGGGTATTGGTGACTTTCCAGTCGGTGAGCTGCGTATCCCACAGGCAGCAGCCGTCATGATGCTTGCTGGTGATAACGAAGTACTTCATGCCGGCTTGTTTCGCCAGCTTCGCCCACTGCGTGGGGTCGTAGAGGTCCGGGTCGAAGTGGTCGAAGTATTTCTGGTATTGCTCATCGGTCATTTTCTCGTACATTCTGACCCATTCATGCCGTCCCGCCGCGGCATACACTCCCCAGTGAATAAACATCCCGAACCGGTCGTGCACGAACCACTCAGTATCTCCCGGTGTATCCTTGTACTCGAAAGCCATTTTGTTCTCCCTCCAGCGTGATCATGACGCATGTTCACAAACCTATACATCAAGCGTCTTTCCCTCGCCTTACAATGCTTCCCCTTCTGGCGGAAGGCCGGCGATGGAAGGTCCCGCCGGCCTATTCGACGTCGGGCCCGTATTTCGCCTTCTTAAGCTTGTATGCTTCCCGCCCCCCCTCAAGATGCTGAACCACCGCTGGGCGTACAGTCTGGGACTCAATCGCCCCGGCTGTGTTCACATGCCCGCCGACCGTATCCGCACCCAGAACTGTGTAGGCGTCAGAATCGCCCGCAACCGCAAGCGTGGCGTTGTGAGTCGTGAAGATGAACTGTCGCCGCTCCTTCTCTTGCCGAACTGGCTGAACAACATCTTCCCAGACTGCTTTAATATCGAGTGAATCCTCCGGCTGGTCAATGATCACCGGTTCACGTCCATCGGCGAGGGCGAGTATCGTGAGAGCAGAGCACTTCTGCCCTGTGGAGAGATTCTCCAGGGACTTGAACACGCCCTCGTCGGCGCACAGGTACGTGATATCTGCGACATCCTGGGGGATAGCCGCATACTGCCATGCCAGGAAATCCTCCAACTTGACTCTCCTATCATCCATGACGCTTGTTATCATTTGAACCGCCGCGGTCTCGGGTATGGTACTTTCCCTTGCCAATGTTCCGGAGTCTCGCTTAATCGTCAACTCGACGAATCTGCGAATAGAGACCCTCTCTGCAATTGCTTCGAGGGTCTTCGCGTGGGAGCCGGTCTTCAGTCCTCTTAAGCGCTCAGAATACTCCCGTCGGTCGGCAGCCCGGTGCAACTCCACGCGCAGCCGACCGCCAGCGGCCTCATTCAATTCGTTGAATCTCGATTCTCGCGCGTCCGACACAGCTTGAGACCCACGCTCCCAGTCGTCCAGCAACCTGTCTCGATTGTCAAGCAGGACGGTGAGTTGGTTTGCTGCCTTTTTCTTGTCGGCAATAGCCCGTTCTGCAGCCGCCAGCTCTTTCTCGAGTTCCGTCTGTTGAACGCGAAGCTCTGCGTCTTCTGTTTCCACCTCGCCCATTTCGTGGGTATAGCGAGCTTCAACGTCCCTTATGGCAAGTTCAAAGGCGGCTTTGATCGCCTCTTGTTCAGCCGCCCTCGAAGCATTGTGCGCTTTAAGTCTGCTGAGCTCATCTATCACCCACGTTGCCGTAGACTTCGCCATCTCGACTGCAGCATCCAATTGCTCGTCCTCCAGGTTCTCAACCGCAGGTAGAGCAAACTCTCTGACTTTCCTAATAGTGCTCTCGAGCGCGTCGGTGATCTTCTCGTGGAACTGCGCGATATCGCCAAGTGCCGCTTGTTTCTTCCTGGCAGCACTCATTTCCCTAGCCACCGCGCTATCTACCCGGCTGCGGACCCCCTTTAGTTGCTCTCTCAATGTATCTATATGCTGCTGGGCCTCGGCTATCTCATCCCGAGCTTCCACCGCACGAGCGAGTTCATAGTCATTGTCCACCAAAGCCGCGGATGGTGCCTCGTCCGGGAGCCCCTCTTCAGTACCCCGCCGAGCGCGGTCAAGCCATTGTGTTCTCGCGGTGTCGTCCTCCACAGTCAGGACAACCTCGCGCTGGCTGAAGACCACTAGGCGCATCAACTGCGCTACCGCGATGTCCAATGACTCATTACTTTCCAGATTGACGATTTCTATCGGGTTATCACTTCCATTGTAGGCCCTGGTCACGCGATAGCGAACGCCAGCCGCATCCCTGAATAGCACCTCGACCTTGCCGCCAGCTTGCAGGCAGGCGCGCAGTTTGCCCTGATGATCTTGACGAATGGGTTCGAGGGCGCGAAGAGACCCACTGGGTTGCTGATCTAGAGCAAAGCGCAAGAACTCGACTAGCAGGGACTTGCCAACGCCCTTGCCGCCAAGTATCGCGTTCAGACCCGAGTGGAACTCAATCTCCTCGCCGTCCAAGAACCCTCCGGTAAGCCTCATACTGTCTAAGCGGGGGTAGTTAGCGGGCGGCAATTTCGCATCCACTATTATGCGGCTGTGCGGGTCCTCGAAGCACTGTCGTAGCGCCTCAAAGGTGACCTCGCCAACCTTGAACAGAGAGTACTCGGTCCCAATCCCCTTGACTGTGTGCGCACCGTTGTGTTGGCGCGCTCCCCCATCGGAAGCCCGATACTGAGCGATGTTGGGGTAAAACTTCTTCACCCTTTCGGAGTGCTCAACCGCACTCACACAGCCGCTTGTCATGACGTCCTCGCGCGGCTTACCCCGTCCCTTGCCACAGAATCCCTGAGAACCATCCGGGTGGGGGAGTACAGCGAAGCCGCCCTGTCCGTGGATCTCGTTGATAGCATCCATTGCTATCATTCCGCAGTAGACATTTTCCTGGCCATATTCTCCCTTAAACTTGAGGCTGACGAGTAAGTCCCTCATTTTCGCAGAATCCCAATCCCGCGGAAAAATGCCGATGATGTGGTAGTAAGGGTTTTCGTCGCCCGCGGGCACGGATACCTCAACACCCGGAAATATCACAAGGTCGGTGCCCTTGGCGGTTGCCTTCATCACATCTATAGCTTCGCCAGTATTGTGGTCGGTGATGGCGATCGCGGCAAGTTCTTGGTCCAAGCAATGTTGCACGACGGCTTCTGCGATCTCTTCGTCGCTACCACGATGTTCGCGGTCGAAGCACTTCTTCGATGCCCAAGTATGAACATGCAAATCCATTTTGACCCATTGCAGTCCAGTCATCAGAATTCCGATCATCCCACGTATTGGCTTCTTTCCACTGTCCGTATATTATCGCCAATATACAATCGTTGCGCAAGGGCCGTTGCCAGATCTGCTTGACGAAGGGGGGCAGCCGTCCTGCTGTTCCCATGGCTGGGGGAGGAGCTGATACACGGCATCCCGCACTTCATTGCTCCGGCGTGGAACGAAGGCCGGTCGCGCTTGAAGAAACAAACCCAGCCATCGAACAAGGAAGCTGTCTGGTGCGGGAGGGCGAAGGGCAACGGCGTCGGGCTGGGAAGCCCGACCTACGCGAGGAAAAGGGGCGGCATCGTGGGACTGTGGAAGCGTCAACGTCAGCCTACATATAGTGTATCCGCCCTGTGTTCTCGGCCAGCAGGCGGGCGTTGTGCTCGTCGCCGCCCGGCATGTTCGCGCTGATGTAGATCGGCGGGTCAATACCGCGTTCGACCAGATTCGCTATCGTCTGGCAGGCAATGGCATTCACCACCACCACCCCCAGCACCGTTGAGAGCGGGCCGGTTTTCTGCTCCACGCCGGGCACCCCGACGGCCGCATCACCCAACGGCGCGCAGTTGTCAATCACGAGGTCGCACAGCTCCAGCAGCCGCTTGCCACTGGGATGGCGGCTGGGCACGCTGCTGCTGTACGCCACGGAGGTGATGGCGATGGTCTTGATCTGTTGCTCCCGGGCGGCCAAGGCCATGTCAATGACCACCGCGTTGCGGCCTGAAGTGGAGGCGATCAGCAGGGCATCACCCGCGCGGGCCGGCGAGTTCTCCAGCAGCACGCGGCCGTAGTCGGGGATGCGCTCGATCTGCGAGGTCATCGGCAGCGGCCTGACTGTCAGGTCCATGCCGTGCGGGTAGATGGGGTTGATGAGCATCAGGCCGCCGGTGCGGTAGCACAGCTCCATCGGCAGCATGAACGAGTGGCTGGCCCCGAAGGCGAAGATCGCCCGGCCGGCCTGGATGGTGTCGGCCAGTAGCTCGGCGGCGGCCTCGATATTCGCCGACTGCTCGGCTCTGAGCTGCTCAAGCCCTGCTGCGGTCGCCTCGAAATACGCTTGCGCTGACATACTCTCAGCTCCTTTAGTAGCCCTGACGCTTGCACTGCTCTTCCATCTGCTCATTGAACTGCGGCCCGTCGGGACGGTTGGCGCTGATGTAGTAGCTCGGCTCCAGGCCCCGCACGAGCAGCTTCTCGATGACCTGGCTGCAGATCATCCAGCAGGTCATGGTGGTCGCCAGGCCCGACAGCGGAACTGCCTTCTCCGCAAGCCCCGGTACTGCCAGCGCCGCATCGCCGTAGGGGACGCAGTTGTCAATCACGATATCACAGACCTCGTCCAGCTTCTGGCCTGAGGAGTGGCTAGCGGCGATCTGGGCGCTGTATTCTAAGGAGGTGATGCCGATTGTCGTCGCGCCGATTTCGCCGGCGGCGATGGCCAGCGACACGGGACCGCTGCTGCGGCCCGACACCGAGCCGAGAATGATGCAATCGCCCGCCCGCATGCGACTGCCACGGACCGCCACGCGCGCGGCTTCCAGGCCGGTATCATAGGGCTTCTCCCGGGGCCGGTCGCTTGCGCCGCCGTCGCGGATGTCGAGGTTGAAGCTGAAGCGCCGGGCCGCAACCAGTCCGCCGGCGCGATGCAGCAGGTCGCCGTCATTGCCGTGTCCCAACGGGCTGATGTAGAACTGATTGCTGGCCACCAGGGCCTCGACTATGGTCTCGGCGGCGGCCTCGGTCTGCGCGGCGGCTTTGCTCTCCAGGTCATCAATCAGCTCGCGAACTCTTTGCAGGTACTCCATCTGCAGCAATCTCATCGCCTCCTGCGAAGCTATCTCCCTGTCAGCTCTGCGTCACCACTCGCGCAGCCGGGAAGGCGGTCTGCGTAGCGAGGATCCGCTCGCGTATCTGCTCAGTCACCCTCAGACCGGCACTCTGCATAGCGAGCATGGCGGCAGCGACAACCATCCTCACCGCCGGCACCTCCGGCACCAGGGTCGCGTCATACTCGAGGATCTTACCCAGAAGTATCTCCCAGTACAGCGGCGAGCCCTGGATCACCCCGGCTATGCCGATCAGCGGATAGCCCTGGCCGACGATATCGAGCTCATCAAGCACCAGGCCGCAGAGCTCGGCCAGCTCAGCGGCCGCCGCCTCCAGGATGTCGCGGGCGATGCGGTCACCTGCAGCCGCCTCCTGGATAACCGCAGGAGCCACCGAGGCCACCTGCCCACGGGTAATCTGGCCGGAGGTAATCGGCAGCCCGATAACGGCCTTACCCAGGTCGGCAACTCCCAGCGCCTGCGGCACGGCTTCGGCCAGACTGGTGTGGATCCGCTGTGACCATCGCGACCGCAGCGCCGCCTTGATGCCGCGCAGCCCGATATCCCAGCCGCCACCGTCATCGCCGACGAACGGCCCCATCCCGCCCATATGAACCTGCCTGCCGTCTTCCGTCCGCCCATTCACCCACGAACCGGTGCCGGCGTGCACCGCTACGCCCCAGCTCCTGTCCGCAGCAGCGAAGCTACAATCCCATTCCGACACCAGATGCCGATGCACGACAATGCCTCTTGCTTCCAGCCAGGCGGTGGCGCAATTGCGGATCCACAGCGTAGCCATCTCCACCTCACGCACGGACAGTTCACCTAGCGCCTCCGCCAGCGCCTGGTGGCACGCCTGTTCCGCCTGCTGCTCGCTGGTGTAGCCGGTTGCGCCGGCCTTGCCCCAGCCCCGCACGCTGCCGGCTTCGTCAATCACCACCGCATCGCATTTCGAGCCGCCGCCGTCAATTCCCAAAAAGAAGCGCAATTCATCTCACTCCTGCGCGCCTTGAGTTTCCCTGCCGGCGGCTAATTCGCCGTTGGCATCGCGATTACTTCCCCGCGACACCAAAGAAATCGCACTCCCTGGCCCTCACAAAAAGGCCCCGGCTACCGGGGCCTTTGTCGTAATTCGCTAGTTTGCCTACGCCGACCGCTGACGCTATTCCTTACGCCGCAGGAAGGCGGGAATGTCCACATCGTCTTCGTCATAGGTGGGCATATCCTGCTCGAAGGCCGAGGGTGCTGAAGTCGCCAGCGACGGGGCTGCAACGGCGCTCTCGGCCGGCTCTTCCTCAGCGGAGGCGGAGGCCGTAGCCCGCTGCGGTCTGGGCCCGGCATCAAAGCCGGTAGCCAGCACCGTAACCCGCATCTGCCCCTCCATCGCCTCATCAATAACCGCTCCTAGAGTCAGGTCCACGCCCTCCTCACCGCCGGCGGCTTGCTGGATAATATTGGAGGCTTGGTGCACTTGAGCCAGGCTCATGTCCGGCCCGCCGGTCACATTCAGCAGCACCGCCCTGGCGCCCTCGATGCTGGTCTCCAACAGCACGCTGGAGATCGCCGCATTGGCCGCTTCCTCAGCCTGATCGTCGCCGGAGGACTCGCCAATACCCATCATGGCGGTACCGGCGTCAGCCATCACCGCCCGCACGTCGGCGAAGTCGAGGTTGATCAGACCCGGAACCACAATCACTTCGCTGATGCCCTTGACCCCCTGCTGCAGCGTGGTATCGGCCAGGCGGAAGGCCTCCTGGAGTGATACACTCTCATCGGCCAGCGTCAGTAGCCGATCATTGGGGATCACTATCAGCGTGTCCACATTGGCCTTAAGCTCCTCAATACCATCATCGGCGATTCGGGCTCGCCGGCGGCCCTCGACGGCGAAGGGTCTGGTCACCACACCGACGGTGAGCGCGCCCATTCCCTTCGATATCTGTGCCACGATCGGGCCGCCACCGGTGCCGGTGCCGCCGCCCATACCACACGTGATAAAGACCATATCTGCGCCATCCAGGGCCATCAGGATCTCCTGATGGCTCTCCTCAGCAGCAGCGCGGCCCAGCTCCGGATCACCGCCGGTGCCCAGGCCTCGGGTCAGCTCCTCGCCGATCTGCAGCTTCTTATCCGCCGCCGACAGGTCCAGGACTTGCGCGTCGGTGTTGATCGCCATATACTCCACGCCCATCAGTCCGGACTCAATCATCCGGTCCACCGCATTGGAGCCTCCGCCGCCGATGCCAACGACGCGGATTTTCGCGTACTCCTCCACGTTTGGCCTCAGCATATTGCTGTCTCCTCCTTCACGCCACCGTCTGGCACATCATGGTCGAAAAAGTTGCGGGCATTATAGTATCGCACTCAGGCCAAGTCAAGCTCCCGCCGCCACCCCTTCCGGCCTGCGTTCAGCCTCACACCACTTCGACAGAGAACGCGGACCGCCCTTCCCTTATCCCTGAGAATCAGGAGGCGCCTCGGGGGCGACAGCCACCTTGACTTGCGCCGCCCGCAGCACCCGGTCGTGTAGAACGTAGCCGGGCTGCTCCACTGCGATGATGGTATTGGCAGCTACCTCAGCAGTCGGCACGGCCTCGACCGCTTCGTGCAAGTCCGGGTCGAAGGGCTCGCCTTGCGGGTCAATCCGCTCGACGCCCTGCCGCTTCAAGAAGCCGCGAAGCTGCGCCAGAATCATCTCGATGCCCTTGGCCACATTCGCGATATCGTCAGTACCCCCCATGCTGGCCAGCGCCTGCTCGCAGCTATCGCCGACCGGCAGCAGTTCGGCCAGCAGAGCTTCATTGGCATACTGCTGCCGCTGCGCCATCTCCTGGGCGGCTCGGCGGCGGTAGTTCTGTAGATCAGCCAGCGCCCGCAGATACTTCTCATGCTCCTCGGCGTACCTGGCCTGCCAGTCCAACTCCTCCGCAGCCGCTTGTTCCTCGGCTTGCTGCTCGGCTTCGGCAACCTCGCCGACGGCGTCCTCGTCTGCCTCGGCCCCTGACGTGACCCTTACGGGGACAGGTCTATCTTTGTTCTTGTTAGTCATCTACAACTCCTCTTATCATACACTACAGCCGCGCCGGTCAAAGCAACTGACGCCGGCGCGCCGCTTCCCTCCACTAATACTAGCAACGCCTGTCACTAGCTCGGCAGCCTCCGGCGCGCTTACCAGGCAGCATCCTCGCTTTTGGCCAGGGTCTCACCCAGACTCTCAGCGACAAATGAGACCACAGACATGGCATTGAGGTAGTCCATGCACATCGGTCCCAGCACGGCGACACTACCGGCGCGCAGGCCGCTGTGGGCGTAGGAGCGCGCCACCATGCTGCCGTGCTGGATCCCCTTGATGCGGTTCTCAGTGCCGATTGTCACAGTCACGTCCGAGGCCGTGGCCGACGAAAGTAGGGCCTCCCGCAGCAGCGCATGCTGGTCGAGGGTCTCGATGAACTCGCGCAAGCTCAGCGGGTTCTGAAATCCCGGCTCTCCCAGAATATAGCTGGTGCCGTCCACGTAGATGTCGCGGTCCTCTTCCGTCTCAACCGCCTGTCGCAGCGCCTGCAGCAGCACCTCGGGCAGGTCGCAGTCAGCCACCGCCGCCGCCAAGTCGGTCGCCGTGACGGTAGCCAACTCGCCGATGCACCGGCCGCGGTAGATCTTGCGCAGCGCCCGGCTCAGCTTGGCGATCTGCTCGGCTGTCAGCGGCTCCGGGCTTCGCAGCAGTTGCTGCACCTGCTTGCCTGTGTCTGTCGTGTAGCTGAGCAGCAGATTGTTGCTGCTGACCGGTGATACCGATATGTCAGCGAAAGCCTCTTGAATGCGCGAGGGACTCATGACCACGCTGGGATAGCCGGTCAGCGCCACCAGGCTACGGGAAGTGGCCCGCATCAGCGTCCGCGGCCGTCCCTTGAGACGCCGACATTCGCTCTCGTAGATGCGGCAGGCCTCGCCCAATTCGGTCAGGGGGCCTTCGCGCACTTCGTTTACGTACAGCCGGTAGGCCTCCACTAATGGCACCCGCCCTGAGGAGGTATGCGGCTGGTACAGGTAAGACGCCTCCTCCAGGTAAGCCATCTCGTTGCGGATGGTGGCGGTGCTGACACTGAAGCCGTACTTCTCTTTGAGCTGTTTCGAGCCTACCGCCGCCTTGGTAGTGATGTGCTCGCGCACCACCGCCATGAGTATCTCGCGTTGTCTGGCCGACAGCGGCGGCGCCGGGCTATGACGCATCACTACCTACCTCCCAGCCACCAGACTGCAATGTTAGTTTCCCCATTTCTCCCGGGCAGCTTTATGCACCGCTTGCGGGTTCCTTTCGCTCCTTTTTCGCCTAGCCACGCCAAGGCCGCCGGTAAGCACCACCGGCCGCGCTCAGGCTTGTGGTTCCGGCCATCGCCCAACTGTGCGCAACTCAGCAACCTTGTGCCTACCATCTACCAAGATACCAGTCCACACGAACCCTTGTCAAGCGGCAGCGCCGCTACAACGGCGGCCCTCACCCTAGCTCTCTCCCGCACGCGGGAGAGGGACAACAACAAAACGACAACAGCAACGACTGTTGGGCTGGAAAGCCCAACCCACGCGGCACCAATTGTAGTTTCCCTGGACGACAGGCATCCCTG
>CAYMIN010000039.1:0-25584 GCA_964390495.1 uncultured Armatimonadia bacterium | reverse complement strand
CGCAGGCGGGGCAGGTCCACATGGTACTCCGGCCACTCGCCGACAATCTCCATCGGCTCCCTGCGGGCCCAATGTTCGATGAAAGAGTCATTGTGACCATCATAGATGATGGCTTTGGCATGTAGCTGCTTAGCTTGTTCGGAGATCTCCATAGTTGGCTTCCTTCGGTTCGGAATGTCTGCTCAGTGCATCGTCTGGCCGCCGTCAACATTGAGCGCCTGGCCGGTGATGTAGGAGGCCTCATCGCTGCAGAGAAACAGCAGCGCGTCGGCCACATCGTCATAGGTGCAGCCCCGTTTCAGCGGCACCTTGTCAACATACATCTGTCGCACTTCATCCTCGGTCTTTCCCCACCGCTCGGCATATTGTGCATAGAGACTGTCAACCCACAGCGGTGAGTCCAGCAAGTTCCCCGGGCAGATGGCATTGACGCGGATATTGTGCTCGGCCAGCTCCAGGGCCAGACTCTGGGTCAAGCCGATGCCGCCGAACTTGCTGGCCGCATACGCGGAGTTCTTGTAGCTGCCGGTCTTGCCCGACTTGCTGTTGATCTGCACGATGACGCCGGCGCCGCGTGGGATCATCGCCCGGGCTGCATACTTGCCCACTAGCATATAGCCGATTAGGTTGACCTCGATGACCGCGCGCCATTTTGCGGCGTCGAACTCAGTTATGTCGCCTGAGATCAGGATACCGGCATTGGATACCACGATATCGAGCTTGCCGAAGTCTTCAATGGCTTGGTCGAAGGCGGCGCGGACCTGCTGCTCATTAGTGATATCGGCGACCAGGCCGAGGGCGCGCACCCCGCAGTTTGCGGCGATTTCGGAGGCGGCATCGGCAACTTCCTCCGCTTGCAAATCCAGCATAACTACATCCGCGCCGGCCTGGGCCAACCGTTCGGCCAAAGCCCGGCCGAGGCCTTGCGCGGCACCGGTCACCAGGGCGGTCTTGCCGTTCAGTGTCTTGGCATGATCCGACATGGCTAGTCCTCCACCAGGAAGTGACTGATCAGGGCGGCTTCGGCGTCTCGGGTCCACTGCAAGGCCGGTCCGAGCTTGGCGACGACGTCGGGCAACACCTCGCCGAGGTCCTCCAGCGTGGTCAGCGGGAGATTGGGGATCTGCGGATAGATGACGATCTTGCCGGAGAAGGTGCCGTCGCGCACCGCCTCCATGCCGTCCCAGGCCGCGTCCATGCCGCCGATGCCGGCCACCGCGCGATTGGGTGAAAGCTCAGCAGTCTCGGTCATCTGAATGGTCTGGGCGAGGTCCTCAATCCCGGAGCCGCTGGAGCCGACGAAGCGTACGCCCCTGAGCGCAATGGCAGTGGCATCTATTTCGGCGGTCGTGCCCCGGGCGATGCCGGCAAAGACATTGAGCATCGCATTGTCGGCCAGATAGGGTGCCGCGGCGGAGATCAGTTGCGGCGCGGCGACCATCATCACGATGTCGTCGAAGCCCTGGGGTGCGATCTCACGGAGCCGGGCATCGAGCTGCTCCGGACTTATCGTGGTTGGGTTGAGAGTGAGCATCTCGACACCGTTTTCTGCGGCGGTGTCGCCGAAACGGGCTGCGGTGATAGCCAGGCGGTCGTCGTCAATATCGGTCACCAGGACTTGGGCCGGCCGGCTGCTGCTCTCCAGGGCCAGTTGCAGGTGCATCTGCCCCATTGGGCCGGCACCGCCGACGATCCAGGCCTTGCCGCCGGGCTGTAGATGCAGCGGCCGGACCTTGCGGTAGGCCGCCAGCGGGTCGCTGGGGCTGGCACCGGCATAGTAGGTGCCATCATAGTGGATGCGGCCGACGTCGAGGCTGACGGGCCTGGAGAGCGGCTGGTCGGTGACGAGATTGAGCCGGCCACCCTTCGCCAGCGAGCGGTCGGCGGCCTCGACGGCTTCCGGACTGCCGCTGCCCAGCACGAAAACATCGTCAAAGCCCTTGCCGTCGGTGTAGCTGTCCACCAGCTCGGCTGGGTTGATCTCGCTGAAGGCGGGGGTAGTGGTGAGCTTGACGCCCGCGCCGCCGGCGATACTCCGGACCTGCTCGGCGATCTTTTCGGGCACTTCGGTCATCACGACCTGGCGGGGTACGCTGGCATACTCAAAGCTGGCGAGGCGATAATCCTGCTGCTCGGCTCCCGGGGTGCCGATGAGCCAGACTGCGCCGCCGGGCTTGAGGTCGCTGCGGCGGACCTCGCGATAGGCCCGCACCACACAGGCCCAGGGCTCGGCCAGCGCGGCCTCGGCATAGCCGGTCTCCGGCTTTACGGGCAAAAGATAGCAGCCGTCGTCGCCATCGAGAATCTCCTGCCCGATTAGTACGTATTGCTCAAGCCCCCCGGGCAACATATACCCGAAAGCCAGATTGACGCCGTTGAAGTAGATGTCGGCCTGGACGACAAAGCGGTCGCCGATGTGGTAGTGCTCGCGGCGGTTCTCGCCCACGGCGATGATGGTCAGGGAGACCTCGTGGCCCAGGATGATCGGGTCGTTGGCCAGATCGCGGCCATAGAGGCGGGGATGGTCACCGCCGAGTTTGATTATCTTGGTATCGGAAAAGCACAGCCCCGCCGCGTCAACCCGGGCCAGCAACTGGTCGGGACCTGGCGCGGGGATGTCGGCCTGCTGCGGGGTCTTGTCTTTGCCCAGCGCCTCCAGGCCGACGCCATACAGATACCACACAAGCTGCTTCTCGGGCAGATCTTGATGCCCCGAGCGGTATTGCTCAAATGACTCAAACATGGTTATCCCTTCTACTCCTGACTGATTGTCCTACGGCTCGGGCATCTCGGGTATATGCCGGGAGGTCGGGGTTCTCAATCCTATGCCCCTTTGATTCCCCCTTCCCCACCAGGGAAGGGGGGTAGGGGGTTAGGAAAGCTTGCCCTTGCCGTACGGAGGGGCGGCCCCTTACCTCTCATCCAGCCCCTTCTGCCGGTACTCTTCATCGGGTCGTGTGGCTAGGCGGCTGACATCTTCCGCGCTCAGAGCATGCACGCCGCCGGCGGCACAGGCGCCGAGTATGATCCGCGCGGTCTTATCCAGCATCGCGGTGATGTTCTGTACCATCGCCGGCGTCTGGCCTGCTGCGATCAGGCCATGATTCTGAAGCAGTATCGTGCGTGGCGGCTGACCGGTGCGGTCGGCGTACTCGGCCACCCGGCGATGCACGGCTTTAGCCAGAGGCAGGCCCGGGTCGGTGTAAGGCACCAGCACATACTCCTCACCACAGACGACGATCTCGTCAGGAAACAGCCGTGCGGCGAAAAGCTCCTGCCAGTTATCCGAGCACAGGATGCTATTGACCGCGGTGGGGTGGGTATGGCCGACGAAGCGGACCTGCGGATAGGCCAGCAGCAGCGCGTGCAGCACGGTCTCGACCGAGGGACGCAGCGGTCCCGGCTCGACACAAGCGGCGGCCAGGGCCTGCTTGATCTTCTCATCGCTCAGGTCCGGGCCGTCAAGCAGCGCCAGCAGCGGCTCGCCGCAGACCTGCACGAAGCTCTGGGGCGTGCTTTCGACCAGCTTAGCGCCGCTGGCCTTCACCCAGAAGCTGGTCTCATCCGCTTGGGCGGAAGTATTGCCTTCGCCGAGTATGACGTATTCGCGTTGCGGCTCGGCCAGCCACAGCGACATTTCCACAAGCTGATCGAGGGCCGGCGTGTGCTGTCTCATCCAACTTCGCTTCCATTCTGTCTCCAGATTGCCCGTATAGACGATTTCGCCCTGCCACGGCGAAAGACCTGCCCGATCCTGTATTAGAGTTGCTTAACTGGCAGGAGGTGAAGCCGTCCGTGTGCAGGAAATTACCATCTAGCAGAAGAGATCTAGTTCAGGAGGAAGAGACATGGAGTTCAAATTCTCAATCCGCGAGGGTATGGCACCCGGCAGCAGTATCGCCGAGAAGTTCGAGAACCTCAAGCAAATGGGCTTTGCCGGCATCGAGATCACCAGCCCGCCGACCGAACAGCTTCTGGAAGCCGTTCTCGAGGCCTCCCGCGCCACCGGCATCGTACCTAACATCGCCTCCTCGAAGCACCTCAATATCCTCGACCCTCGCCCGGAGGAGCGCGACCGCTGTATCCAGAGCATCAAGGAGGCCCTGAGCTTCTGCGGCGAGGTCGGCGGCGTCGGGGTCATCGTCGTGCCGCTGATTGTCACGAAGATGCAGAACCTGCCGCGCATCCCCGATCTGTCCCCGTTCATGAGCCAGGCGGAGCTGGAACGGGCCGTGCTCAACAGCATCCTCACCGAGCTGGCCGACCACTGCCAGGCAGTTGGCGCCGATGTCATTATCGAGCCGCTCAACCGCTACGAGCAGTGGTGGCCCTGCACGCTGCAGGACGGGGTAAGCATCTGCGAGGACGTTGGCAAGCCGGGGATCTCGATGATGGCCGACTTCTTCCACATGCACATCGAGGACGCGCATTTCGATGAGAGCATCCGTGCGGCGGCCAAGTACCTCAAGAACGTACACCTGGCCGACAGCCAGCGCTGGCTGCCCGGCTACGGCCACACCGACTTCCGTCCGGGTCTGGCCGCCCTCGACGAGATCGGCTATGAGTACTATATGGGGTTCGAGTGCGCGATCCCCGGCGACCCCTTCGAGGAACTGCCCAAAGCGATGGACTACCTGCGCGAGCAAGCGCCATAGTCGAGACGGGTTCAGCGCCTGAGACCGACGCCGCCATCCGGGGTGCCTATGCCGGCACGAGGGTCAGAAGGCTGACTTCGGGGCGGCAGCCGAAACGCACGGGCAAGACCGCCATCCCCACGCCGCGTGAGACATAGACCTGCTTCGAGCCATCGCGGACAAGTCCGCCCGCGTACTTGTGTCCGTACTTGGAGGGAAGTACCAGCGGCCCCAGAAGCGGCAGGACCACCTGGCCGCCGTGGGTGTGGCCGGCGACCATCAGCTTGACGCGCGGGTCGTTCATCTGCTCATTGTAGTCGGGATTGTGAGACATGAGAATGACCGTGGCGCCCTGGGGCACACCTGACAGCGCCCGGTCGAGGTGCTGCTGGTCGGTCCAGAGGTCGCCGACGCCGGCCAGGCAGAGGTACTGCCCCTGCCGCTGCAGCCACGCCCTGGCGTTGGTCAGCTCAACGATGCCGGCGCGGCGCATCAACCGTCGCGTCTTGACCAGGTCCTCGTCCTCCCACTGGTCATGGTTGCCCAGTACCCCGAAAACCCCTAGCGGCGCTTCCAGGACAGACAAGGCTTGATAGACCGGCTCGATGTACTTGGGGCTGCGGTGGACGTTGTCGCCGGTGACCAGGATCAGGTCAGGGGCGAGGTCCAGCGCCATGCCGATGGCCGTATTGATGTGGTCAAGGTCAATCCAGGGGCCGTGATGCAGGTCGGTAAGCTGGACGATGCGCAGATTGGTGAAGGCGGGTGGCAGGCCCGGTATCTTGACCCGACAGCGGTCAACCCGCAGCCAGTGGGGTTCGACGAATGAGTAGCCGAGCGAGCCAGGCAGCAAGACCGCCAGGCCGAGACAGCCGACCCGTCTCAGGAACTCACGGCGCGAGATGCGCTCTTCGTCAGGCTTCTGTCGGTCCATCTTCCTGCCCGCAAGCGGGTGCAGTAGTCGCTAGTGACTGCCATTGAGGGTCGGCTCCGGTGGCTCCTCGCTCGCAAGGCGTAGGCCGGGAACGTGCTGGAAATCGCGCCTGTTGTGTGTTAGTAGCGGCAGGTCATACAGAATTGCGGTTGCCGCTATCCAGCCGTCAGCACAGGAGAGCTGTCGTCCGTTGCGTCTTGTGCGGGCCATCACTTGGGCCCACGTGCGACACAGATCGCGGTTGAACCCAAAGAGGACGAAGTTGCGAACGTGCTGCTCCATTTGTTGCTTACGGTGTTCTCCCCAGTGCCGTTCCTCGGCCCATCTATATAGCTCTGCCAGGGTCATGAACGAAACGACGACAATCTTGCCTGTAAGATGCGGGATATACAACTGAGCCCGAGTATCTTTCTTGAGTATATAGGATACTACATCCGTATCGAGGACAACTGCATCGTTCATAACTTCGGCCTATCCTGTTGCTGGTCTCGGCGCCACTGTCGAACTGCGGCCACGAAGTCGTCAGCGCTCTCATCTTGTGGCCAGAAATCGCCCGAAAGCGCATCGAGATCGGTAAAAGGCGCGACTCCTTGCCTGGCCGCGAGTTGGTGGATGTCAATCGCCTCCTCAAAGCCCAGCAGGTCGCCACCTGTCGAGGTCGTCTCTTTCTCCACTATCTCAATATCGACAATGTCGAGATTCGTTATCTTACCGCCCTTTTCTGTAGCTTCACCCAATACGCGCACCTGCTTACGCAGCGCACTGTGCACAGCGTCGCAGAGGGTTTCATCAAATGTGCAGGGGACCGGGGAGCCCCCAGGCGGATGTACGCGACAGCGGTAGCCGGTTTCTTTGAAGTCGCCCATGAGCAGACGCCCCTCCAGCGTTCGCCGGTTCTGGGCGGGCTGCTGAATACGTGCAGAGATGTAGTCGCGAACGGGAGCATTGAAGCCTACTCTCGTAGTGAGCTTGCGTGTCCGAAGCTCGAAGTCTATGCTCTCCACTCCTGCGTCAAGGATTCTGCCGGTGTCTCGCAATGCGGATAGAACGCCCCTGTCGTATCCCGGAGGAAGCTGTGCGGAGTGATCCTTCAGGAGTCGGATGCCGCCGAACAGCTTTTCCAGGGCCTCTTCGCCGAGGTTCTCATGCTGGAAGAGCGATGGCTCTTCTGCTTGCTGGGGCTCTCTTAGTCGCATATCCAGAACCGTGCTAGCGGCGCCGATACCGGCCAATTCCAGTGTGCAACTGTCAACGATGTGGGCGGGCGTAGGGCCACTTTTGACACTGGTAGTATGGCCCTCTATTATCATGGCAACCCGGAACAGCGCGTTCTGTAGATCACTGGCGAAAGCCGCAAGCTGCGAGAGCGAGATGCCACCGCCTCGTACGGCCGTGCCCTCTAAATGCGCCTGCAGGGTGGCCATTTTCCGGTTCATTGTCTCACCTCCCGTACCTGTTAGACATCCACATTATAGCCTAGTTTTGGCCCTGCTGCTCTGCTCAGGGTCAGATTATGAACAGCTCCAGCTCCATTACCGCGGCGAATTTGTCGAGGAGTGGCAATTCGTCGCCCCTCACTAAAGCGACATGGTGAGAGCCGCCATAGTAAAGATAGGCATCGAGGAAAACCCTGAGCTCGCAGTTGGGGCGGAGCTTGCAGTGTGGCGTCGAACCCTCGGGCAGGGCATAATCGAGCACCTCGGCGGTAGTGGCGATGAGCTTGGGCCGACCGCCGGCGCCAACTGTGAGATTGACCATCGTGACCGGCCCCGGGGCGAAATTGAACGCAATCGAGCTGGATACGCCGCCGCTTCCGACCCAGCCCTCGCGACGAATAAGCTCCGGCTTGCCAGAAGCGAAATGCAAGTTGCCCTCGGCGAAATGCGACATCAGAATCGCCCCGTCGTCGAAATCCATGCAGAACATCTCGGTGAAAGTGCTCATGCCGGTGAGGTAGTGCATGGCGGTGACGGCGGCGGCGGAGGTGATGTCACCCTCCCCTCCGAAGCCGATCCCCTCGGTAATCAGCTTGGTAACCCCGGCAAAAGGTAGCGCAGGGAAGCGGGGATCGGCGCCGAGAACCTCATAATGAATCGCCAGGGCATCGAGGCCGCGTTGCGCAACAACCTGGCGCAGGGCCCACTCGGCCCGGGCTGACTCCAGATGCTCCTGTTCCGCTAGCTCCGGCGAAATGTCGAATTGCTCGCGGTCGGAGGCAACGATTGCATGCAAGTCCGTCTCCGGAGCTTGCTGGACGGCCTCGGCCAACTCGTCGAGGCCGAGGTGCTGAACGTGGCAGCCGATCTGCTGCATGAAGGCGGTCTCATCCACCCCGAAATCGCCCATGTCCTGGAAGGGATAGCCGATCAGGCCGATTTCGGCTGCTCGCATGCGGCGGGCAGCCACGGCAGCCTGCGCCCACTCGGCCAACTCCCGTAGTGTCGCTTCATCCTCCCAGTAGCCGGTGACCACACCGAAGCTGCGACCGGCCCGCACCAACACGTTGGCGAGGTCCTGCTGGCCGTGCATGCCGTGATTCTCCAGCACATCCTGGTACGAGAAGTCGTCGCCGAGGCCGCGCTTGCGTTGGGTGTTGAAGAGCACCACCGGGCGGCTTGCGTGCATCAGCGCTTGCATGGCGATCAGGCTGGGGGAGTAGGAGAAGTGGACGACAACAATGAGATCAACCTCAGCGGCGGCGAAGGCGGCCATCGCCTGCTGCACACCGGTACGGGTATTGACGATGCCGGTAAAAGTGACCTCGGCGAACTCGGCCAGCTTAGCGACCAGTTGGCCGGCGAACTGCTCCTGATTGGGGCGCAGCTCGGGATTGGATGCATCGTAGAGTTGCAGCATCAGGCCGAGTAGCCCGATACGCGGCTTGGTGTTGGCCGTCATGATTGGTCAGCTCCCGTCGTATTGAGATGTGTTGGATAGTTCGAGAACCTGGGCCCAACTCCCTGCCTAAGCCCGCCCCCAGCCTGGCGATAATGCCCACAGGCACGGTGGTTGAATCGTCAAGCCGGCAGGTGAACGGGCCGGGTAGGGGCAACTTAGTAGGTGCGCGGAGTACAAGCAGCGCCCGCGGCTTTGACTGTCACGCGCTTGGAGTAGTGCGCGGTACGCCAGGCTGAAGCAGGAGCGCGGTCCAGCACCTGGAGGAGTGACCAAGATGTTGCACAACAGCGCAACTGGCTTGGGTGGTATCAGTGCGGTGATTGCAGTGGTGATACTGGTGGGCCTGCCGGCTTGGGCTGCCGGGCAATCCGGAGAGGTCAAGCACCCGGTGCTGGACTATAGGATTGACCCGGCAAGGGCGGCCGAGTACGAGCAGGCCGTCGCGCGCGTCATGGCGATGAGCGATGAGGAAATGCTTTCCTACGTCCCAGAGAAGCCGTTCTGTCGGTTTTGCTACTGCCCCAACTGCCACGGTGGCTCCCAGGGCTCAGGGATATATGAATGGAGCATTGACCGCCCCGAGGAGCTGAAATGCAAGTACTGTGGCATGGTCTTTCCCAATGACCAGTATCCGGACGACCAGATACTGGAGGGCAAGAACGCGCTGGGGGAGACCATCACGTACCGCTACCACCAGGACCGACAGCGCGACGACCTGACGATCTTCATCCGCGCGCACATCCTGATGCACAAGCGCTCCTGGATTATGGCCCAGTGCAACGCCCTGGCGACAGCCTACCACGCCACCGGCAACGAGGAGTACGCGCGACGCGCAGTGCTGATCCTGGACCGCACCGCCCAGGTCTATCCGCACTATCCGGTGATGCAGCACCCGATCACCAGCTTCCAGTTCGCCAAATCCCAGGAGCCACCGTTCGCCTGGAATGCGGGCAGATGGGGGAATTTTCACAACGAGATCCCCAAGTCCGTGATCCGGGCCTATGATCTGGTGTATGAGAGCGAGGAATTCGACAAGCTGTCAGAAAAGCGGGGCTACGACGTGCGCGAGAAGCTGGAGAACGATTTCTTGAAAGTGACCTATGAGGCTGCCGCCGCCAGTAAGTACCATGTGGGCAACGTGGTGGGCTATGATGTGACCGGTGTTGCGGTACTCGGGCGGGTCATCAACGAGCCGGCCTACGTCCATCGGGCCTTCGGCTGGATGAAGCAAAACGTTGATGAGGGCTTTTTCTATGACGGGATGTGGCACGAGGCGCCCTCCTACCACTACATGACGATGGGGGGCCTGCGCTCGGCCTTCAGCACCGTGAGGGGCTATTCGGATCCTGCCGGCTATGTTGACGAAGTTGACGGCACGCGCTTTGACGACCTGGTTCCTGAAGAGGTGGTGCCGTTTTTGGCCAAGTGTGTGCAGGCGCCGTCGGTGGTGGATTTCCCTAACGGCTGCTCCACTCCCGTCCACGATACCTGGCCCGGGGAACGGCGCTCCCTGCCGCGAAGGGCAACGGTGTCCACCATCTTACCCGGCTACGGTCATGCCTCTCTGGGGCGTGGCGAGGGGCCGCACCAGATGCAGGCGCAACTGCACTTCTCCGGTGGCTACGGCCATGCGCACCTGGACAACCTCAACCTGACCCTGTTCGCCAAAGAGCGCGAAATGCTCTGTGACATCGGCTATACCCACACTAAGCTGCGCAGCTGGGCGGTTACTACCGCCGGCCACAATCTGGTGGCGGTTGACCGCACCCCGCAGACCTACAGCCACTCCGACGGTGATCTGCTCGCCTTCTTCCCCGACAGCAACGGTGTGGCGATGGTGGAGGCAGACGGCAAGCGCGCCTACGCCAACATCGAGGGCCTGGACATGTACCGGCGGATGTTGGTGGCAGTACCGGTGTCCGACGAGGATGCCTATGTGGTGGACGTCTTCCGCGTTAGGGGTGGAACGGTCCACGACTGGCTGCTGCACGGCAGCGCCGACCACGAGATGACCGCAGAGTGCAATGCGCAGCTTAGCGGCAGTCGCGAGAATATGCTGGAGCCGGGCGAGCAATGGCAGGAGCCCCGCAGCGAGGGCTCCCGCTTCAACCCCTACGGTGTCATCCGTGAAGTGGCTGCAGGCCAGACCGACGGCGATGTGGTTACGAGCTTCGCCTATGTTGACGAGCCCGACAAGGGCGTCCGGGTGCATCTGCTAGGCGCCGAGGCGAGCGAAGTTTACCTGGGCCGCAGCCCCTCGATACGGAAGGCCGGGCGCGAGAGTAACCAGGCCTATGACTACTGGATGCCGCAGCTTATTGTGCGCCGCCGAGCCGCAGAACAGACCAGTACCTTCGCCGCCATTGAGGAGCCATACTCCGGGGAGCCGTTTATCAGCAGCATCGAGGCGCTGGCACTGACCCCGCCGCAGGACACGGCAGTGGCCCTGCGCGTGACCCATGGAGATAAAGCTGACACCATCATCAGCACCCTCGATGGGCCGCCATACCCGGAACGTGCCACCGGCGATGGTATCAGGATTAAGGGGCGGCTGGGAATTGTGCGCCAGGTAAACGGCAAGACCACCGCCATGTGGCTGTT
The DNA here is from genome assembly GCA_964390495.1 of uncultured Armatimonadia bacterium. Classification (GTDB taxonomy): domain Bacteria; phylum Armatimonadota; class Zipacnadia; order Zipacnadales; family UBA11051; genus UBA11051. Next base: position 14,517 of record CAYMIN010000039.1, on the reverse strand, counting down.
TGAGGGCGAAGAACTGGCCGCCCAGGATTGGCGAATAGCTTCCGAGAAGAGCTGCTATACGGGCCGAATAGAGGCCGCCACGCGCAAGCTGGAAGGCGCGGAGTACGATGCCTTCATCAGCGATGCACAACTGCCGATGGGCAGCGCACTGCACGGCATGTGGATGATAGTCACGCATGGGAATGGCTACACCCACGGCTACGAGATAGACCGGGTCGAGAAGCAGGATGGCAAGACGGTAAGCGTGCTGACTGATGACCACGGGCTGCGGATTGAGGGCGATAAGACGACGGAAATCTACTTCCCGCGCCGGGAGATCGAGGGCAGCAACAGCTTCGTCATCCCGCTGGCCGTGACGGTGGCGAAGACGGAATGATCATGGGGCACGGGGCACAGGCTGGAAAGCCTGTGCCCCGCGCTAGTAAGGTTGAGGAGCCATAGACATGTGCAACTGCTATGGGTTTGGTATTCTTCATTTGATCGTGGTATATGCGCTGGTGGTGGCGGTACCGGCGGTGGGTGCCGGGCGAGCTCTGGGTATCAAGCATCCGGTGCTGGACTACGGCATTGATGCGGCGAAGGCGGCGCAATATGAGAAAGCCGTCGCGCAAATCATGGCGATGAGCGAAGATGAGATGCTTGCCTTCGTCCCCGAGAAGCCGGTGCTGGTGTTTTGCTACTGCCCTAATTGCCACGGTGGCTCGCAGGGCAATGGGGTCTTTTCGTGGAGTGTGGACAGGCCCGAGGAGCTGAAGTGCCGGTACTGCGGCATGGTGTTCCCCAACGAGCAGTATCCCGACGACCAGATTCTGGAGGGTAAAAACGCACTCGGCGAAACCATCAGCTATCGCTATCACCAGGATCAGAAATATGACGACTTGCGGGAGTTTTTCGGTGCGCACATCCTCTACCACAAGCGGAACTGGATTGTGGCCCGCTGCTTAGAGTTGGGGAAGGCCTATCAAGCCACCGAAAAGCCGGAGTATGCACGGCGGGCGGCGCTGATCCTGGACCGCATCGCTCAGGTCTATCCCCACTATCCGGTGGTGAAGCAGTGGATCCGGTCGTTCGATTTTGCCGCCTCCCAGGCTCCGCCATATCCGAGTAACGGCGGGCGCTGGGGGCGCTGGACGGCTGGCGAGCTGCCCGGCGACCCCGCGTTGTGCTATGACCTGGTCTATGACAGCGACGAGTTCGATAAGCTGTCGGAAGAGCGCGGCTATGATGTGCGAGAGAAGCTAGAAAATGACTTCTTCAAGGCCATATTCGAGGCGAATAACACACCGCCGCTGACCGAGGGCGGACAGCTTGCCACGCGGAATCTGCGACGGGCCGGTGTAATCGGGCGGGTTATCAACGAGCCGCGCATGGTGCACTGGTCGTTCGGCTGGCTCCGGCATATGGCCCACCAGCGCTGCTTCTATGACGGGATGCTGAATCTGGCACCCTCCTACCACTACCAGATTCTGGGCGATTTCAGGATCGCCTTCGGCAATCTGAAGGGCTATTCGGATCCCGAGGGATACCTGGATGAAGTTGACGGCACGCGGTTTGACAATCTGGTCCCGGAAGATGAGCTGCCATTCATAGTGAGGGCGTACAATGCGCCCTCGGTGCTGGATTTCCCTAACGGTTGCTCCAGCACGATCCACGATACCTGGCCTGGTGAGCGGCGCTCCCAGCCCCGTGAGCGGACCGTTTCGACGATCTGCCCGGGCTACGGCCATGCCTCCTTGGGGCGTGGTGAAGGGCCAAACCAGATGCAGGCCCAGTTGCACTTCTCCGGCGCTTACGGTCATTCCCACCTCGATAATCTCAACATCATTATCTGGGCCAAAGAGCGGGAGATGGTGTCCGATTTGGGCTATACGCACACCCGCGCGCGCGGCTGGAACAGCGGCACCATCAGTCATAACCTGGTCGCCATCAATCGGCAGGGGCAGGACGGCGGCGGGAATGGCTCGGCCGGCGACCTGCTATGGTACTTCCCGGAGACCGAAGGCATCAGTGTCACCGCAGCGGACGGCAAGCGCGGCTACCACAGCATCGCGGGCGTCGAAAGATACCGCCGGATGCTGGTGCTGATACCGGTGTCCGATGAGGACGCTTACGTGGTGGACATATTTCGGACCAAGGGCGGCACGGTGCACGACTGGCTGCTGCACGGGGATGCGGACCATGATATGGCGGCCACCTGTAGCATCCAGCTTGAAACCGGCCGCGAGAACATGCTCGAAGCCGGGGAACAGTGGGAAGAGCCGGTCAGCGAGAGAACCTCTTTCAATCCCTACGGCGCTATCCGGGAAGTGGCTGAGGCCACGACCGATGAGAGCGTGGTGACAACCTTCAGGTACGCAGAAGAGCCGGATAGGGGCATCCGCATCCACGTGCTCGGTGAGCAGGCAACTGAGGTGCATCTGGGGCGGAGTCCGTCAGTAAGACGGGCCAAGAACGAGGACAGCAAGGCCCTCGACTACTGGATGCCGCAGCTTGTCCTCCGGCGGCGGGCCGAAGCTGGGCTGGTCAGCACCTTCGCGGCAGTGGCCGAGCCGTTCGCCGGCGAAACCTTCATTGACAGTGTCGCATCGCTGGCAGTCGCGCCGAGTGACGATGGTGTGGTGGCGCTGCGCGTCAGTCATGGAGAGGTGACGGATACCATCATCAGCACGCTGGATGCAGCGCCATACCCCAAGCGAGCAACCGCAGACGGCTTCAGCCTCCAGGGCCGACTGGGGATAGTCCGGCAGCAGGCAGGCAATATCATCGGCATGTGGCTCTTCGAGGGGGAAGAGCTCGCCGCGAAAGATGGCAGGATTACATCGGAGCAGGCGGCCTGCAGCGGCGAAATCCAGGCCGCTACGCGGAAGGCTGAGGGTGCCGAGCAGGACAGCTTCATCACCGAGGCTAATCTGCCTGCAGGTGAGATGCTCCGGGGCGTCTGGATGATCGTTACCCACGGCAACGGCTACACCCACGGCTACCCGATAGAGCGGATTGAGAAGCAAGGGAACAAGAGCGTCATCGTGCTAGGCATGGACCACGGCTTGAGGATCGAGGGTAACAAGACTACGGAAATATACTTTCCCCAGCGGGAGATCGAGGGCACCAACGGCTTCGTCATCCCGCTGGCTGCGGCAGTGGTGAATCACTGACGGGCCATAAGCACACTCAGTCGGAGTTGAGAGAGAACGGAGAAGGACGTGAGGCATGGTGAACACATTTGAGGCCGGTTTAGGCAACGTGGCGAGCATACTCGCCGTAATCATTGCGCTGGTGAGTGTGGTAGGGACTGCCTGCGGTGCCGTGCAGACGCTGGGCGTCAAGCATCCGGTGTTCGACTACAAGATTAATAAGAACAATGCAGCGGGCTACGAACAGGCCGTCGCGCGCGTCATGGCGATGAGTGATGAGGAGCTACTCGCCTTCGTCCCTCCCTACGCATACACGAGGTTTTGCGAGTGCCCTAACTGCTACGGCGGCGTCGAGGGCAACAATATCTTCATCTGGAGCATTGATAAGCCCGACGAGCTCAAATGCCGGTTCTGCGGGGAAGTCGTCTATCCCAACGACAAGTACCCCGAGGACCACGTGATGACCGGCAAGAACAAGCTCGGCGAGGAGATCAGCTTCCCCTACTACCTCAACGAGGAGAAGGACATACCCCATTTCTTCAGCACCCACTTGTGGTCCCACAAGCGTGACTGGCTGATGAGCCAGTTGATCGCTTTGGGCAGAGCTTACCACGCCACCGGCAAGGAGGAATATGCTGCACGGGTGGCTCTGGTTCTAGACAAGTTCGCCCAGGTCTATCCCCACTATCCGGTGATGCAGAATGGGTGCCGGAGGTTCAGGTTCCGCGAAAGCCAGGAAATGCCATATGCCTGGGATTCCGGCAAATGGGGATGCTTCCACAACGAAATACCCAAGCCGCTAGTCACAGCTTACGACCTGGTCTGTGAGAGCGAGGCGTTCGACAAATTATCCGCAGAGCGCGGCTATGATGTGAGGGAGAAGCTGGAAAACGACTTTTTCAGAGAGACGTTCAAGGTCATCGCCGTCAGCCCCTACCACGTCAGCAACGTGGTGGGCTATGATATTGCCGGCGCTGCGATACTCGGCCGCGTCATCAACGAGCCGGCCTATGTGCACCGCGCCTTCGCCTGGATGAAGCAGAATCTGGATGAGGGCTTCTTCTACGACGGCATGTGGCACGAGGCCCCCTCCTATCACTACATGACTATCGGCGGCATTCGGGCCGCCTTCGACACTGTCAGAGGTCATACCGACCCACCCGGCTATGTGGACGAGCTAGACGGGACGCGCTTTGACGATTTCGACCCCGACACCCAGGTGCCGTTCTGGGCCAAGTGCATTCACGCGCCGGCGATAGTCGGCTTTCCCAACGGCTGTGTGTCGCCGATCCACGACAGTTGGGCAGGCTCCAAGCATGGCGCACCACGCGCCCAGACGGTCTCGACAATCCTGCCCGGGTACGGACATGCCTCACTGGGGCGCGGCACCGTCAATGACCAAATGCAGGCCCAACTGCACTTCTCCGGCGGCTACGGCCACACCCATCTGGATAATCTCAACCTGACACTCTGGGCCAAGGGCCGGGAGCTGCTGCCGGACCTCGGCTATACCTGGACCCAGATGCGCTACTGGACGTTGTGCACGCCAGCGCACAATACCGTCGTAATAGACCGCCAGGATCAGAACGGCGGCAACTCGGACGGTGACCTGCTGTGGTTCTTCCCTGACGCCGGCGGCGTGTCGGTGGTGGAGGCCGACGGTCGGCGCGCCTACGCCAAGGTCGAGGGCCTGGATACGTACCGGCGGATGCTGGTGATGATTCCGGTGTCGGATGCGGACGCCTATGTGGTGGATATCTTCCGCGTGCGCGGCGGCGCGATGCACGAGTGGGCGCTCCACGGCGACGCCGACGAAGATAGCACAGCCACGTGCAGCCTGGCGCTGTCGGGAAGCCGCAAGTGGATGCTGGAAGAGGGCGAGGAGTGGCAGGAGCCTACCATCGAGGGCTCTCGCTTCAACGCGTACGGAATGGTTCGCGATGTGGCAAACGCGGAGACGGAAGGCGACTTCAGCGTGGAGTTCAAGTACGTCGAGGACCCCAGCCGGGGCGTGCGTATCCACATGCTCAATGACCAGTCTAGCGAGGTGTGGCTGGGGCGGGCTCCCTCAGTGCGCAGAATGGGGTTCGGCACCCAGGGCGACATGCGCAAAGCTTACGACTTCTGGATGCCGCAGTTGCTGGTGCGCCGGCAAGCCGAAGCACCCCTTGCCAGTGTCTTCGCAGCGGTCGAGGAGCCGTACTCAGGCAGGTCGTTTATCAGGAGCGTGGAGCGGGTGGCGCTCGAGCCAGCCGATGATGGCGCGGTCGCGCTGCGTGTCACTTGCGGCGACACGGTGGACACCATCATCAGCACCCTCGACGAGCCGCCCTATCCGGAGCGTGTCAGCGCCGACGGTGTCGCCTTCAACGGCAAGCTGGGAGTAGTGCGTAGGGTGAATGGCAAGACCACCGGCGCGTGGCTATTTGAGGGCGAGAAGCTGACCGGCGGCGGCTGGGTAGTGGATTCTGAAAAGGGCCGCTATGAGGGTCAGATCGAAGCCGCAATGCGCCAGGCCGATGGGGCGGGACATGATGCCTTCGTCACCGAGGCCGAGCTCCCCGGCGGTCAGGTGCTGCACGGTGTCTGGATGATCGTTACTCACGGCAACGGCTACACCCACGGCTACGAAATAGACCGCGTGGAGAATCAAGACGGCAAGGCCGTGGTGATACTAACCGACGACCATGGGCTGAGGCTAGACGGCAATGTAACTGAGGAGGTCTATTTTCCTCGGCGCAAGATCGAGGGCACCAACAGCTTCGTGATCCCGCTGGTGGCAGCGGTGGTCAAGGGGCAGTGAGAAGCGGGCGGACCACGTTTCGGGCCGATCAGCCGGAACTCAGGAGATGGTGATACGGATGTCGTTTCACACAATTGATGGTATGAGTTATCTGCTGCAAGTTGCAGTGGCGGTGGTGTTGGTTGGTGCTTCTGCGGGCTTCGGTGCGGGCCAGGCTTTCGGGGCTAAGCACCCGGTGCTGGATCATGGGGTTGATCCGGCTCGGGCGGCCCAGTATGAGAAGGCCGTCACGCGGGTCATGGCGATGGGCGAGGCGGAGATGCTGTCATGGATGCCCGAGCAGCGCGGGGCGACCTTCGTGCGCTGCCCGAACTGCTACAAGGGCATAGACAGCAATAACATCAAGTGGTCGGCGGATCAGCCGGAGCAGTTGAGCTGCACGATCTGCGGGACGCTGATCTATCCGAATGAGAAATGGCCCGAGAAGGACATCATGGAGGGCAAGAACAGCCTCGGCGAGACGGTGCGCTACAAGGCGTGGTATAACCAGGAAATGGATTACTATCACTGCTTCAGCGCCTATATCGCCGAGCGCAAGCGTCGCTGGCTCCTGGAGGAGCTATACAACCTCGGCATGGCCTATAGTGCCACCGGCAAGGCGGAGTATGCCCGGCGGGTGGTGCTGGTTCTGGACAAGATCGCCAACGTCTATCCGCACTATGTTGTGGCGATTCACGGCAGCAACCAGAATCGCTACTTCCGCATCTGGGACAGACAGCAGCCGCCGTACAACTGGTCGGCCGGGAAATGGGGATGGCACAGCCCCTCGAATGAGGTACCCTTCAATACGGTTCGCACCTATGATCTTGTCTATGACAGCGAGTGGTGGGACAAGCTCTCGCAGGAACGCGGCTACAACGTGCGCGAGCGGTTCGAAAACGACTTCGTGCGCGACACCATCGCCGCGGTCCAGGCCTACCCGACGCATATCAACAACTACGCGGCATATCTCGGCAGTGTGGCCCGGATCGGCATGGTTATCGGCGAGCCGGCCTACGTGCACTGGGCCTTCCGGTGGCTGGTGAAGAACGTCAATGCCGGCTGCTTCTATGACGGGATGTGGCACGAATCGCCGTCTTACCACTACATGACGATGGGAGGATTGCGCAGGTCGTTTGCGTACCTGGAAGGCTATTCGGACCCGCCCGGGTATGTGGATGAAGAGGACGGCACCCGCTTCGACAACTTGGAGGCGGTGGCGGCGGTGCCATTCTGGGAGAAGGTGCAACATGCGCCGGAGGTGGTTGACTTTCCCAACGGCTGCTCGACACCGGTGCATGATACTTGGGCCAACGAACGGCGCTCGAAGCCTCGTGTGACGACCGTCTCGACGATTCTGCCGGGCTTCGGTCACGCCTCGCTGGGCCGGGGCAGCGGCGCCCACCAGATGCAGGCGCAACTGCACTTCTCCGGCCATCACGGGCACTCGCACTACGATAACCTCAACCTGACGCTGTTTGCCAAGGAGCGGGAGATGCTGTCGGACATCGGCTACACGTGGACGCGGATCCGCTGGTGGCCGGCGCTCACTCCCGCGCACAATCTGGTGGTGGTGGACCGCAAGGAACAGGCCGGCGGCGTCACCGATGGCGACCTGCTGAGCTATTTCCCGGATGTCAACGGTATCGCGATGGTCGAGGCCGACGGGCTGCGGGGATACCATAGCCTGGAGCAGGTGAGCATGTACCGGCGCATGTTGGTGCTGGTGCCGGTGTCCGAGGCGGACGCCTATGTCGTGGACCTGTTCCGCACCCGCGGCGGCGCGGTACACGATTGGCTCCTGCACGGCAGCGCCGACGAGGACATGACCGCAACTTGCAGCCTTGCGCTGACCGGCACCCGCGAGGACCTCAGCGAGCCGCCTGACAGCGACCGGGACAATCCCCAGGCCGGGTGTCGCGGCTACAGCGTGATGCGCGAGATGAGCTTCGGCGACACCGAGGACACCTTCAATGTGACCTTCACCTACAGCGACGCGCCGGATACGTCGGTGCGCACGCACGTTCTGGGCAATGCCGCGGCGCGGGTGTTTCTGGGCAGGAGTCCGTCAATACGGCGCGCGGGCGTCGGCAGCAGAGGCGATAACACCAAGATCTTCGACTTCTGGATGCCGCAGTTGGTGGTGCGTCGCCAGGCCGCCGCTGACCAGCCGCTGCATAGCATCTTTGTGGCGGTCGAAGAGCCGTTTCGTGGCGATAGCTTCATTGATAGCAGCGAGCCGCTTCAGCTCACTCCGGCAGACGAAAATGCAGTCGCCCTGCAGGTGAGACACGGCACTACGGTTGATACCATCATCAGCACGCTGGATGAGTCGCCGTATCCGGAGCGCAAGACCGCGGACGGCATCGCTATTCGGGGTCGCCTGGGAGTGGTGCGCCAGGTAAATGGCCGCACAAGCGGGGCCTGGCTGTTTGAGGGCACAAGCTTGGCCGCCGGCGACTGGGTAGTGAAATCTGAGAAGGACCGCTACGAGGGCCGGATCCAGGCCGCCACGCGCAAAGCCGACGGCGCCGACGAGGATGCCTTCATCACCGACGCGCAACTACCTGAGGGGCAGGCGCTGCACGGGGTGTGGATGGTGGTGACTCACGGCAACGGCTTCACCCACGGCTACCCGATCGAGCGCGTGGCAAAGGCCGGGGGCAAGACCGTAATTGTGCTGAGCATGGATCATGGGCTGAAGCTAGATGGCGAGCAGACTCAGGAGGTCTTCTATCCGCAACGGAGCATCGAGGGGGCCAACAGCTTCGTGATTCCGCTGGCGGCGACAGTGGCGCGGCTGGACTGATGCGGGCGGCAAGTAGCGTAGAACAATCAAGGGAGAACCGGAAAGGGTAGGAACCATGTCATCGTGCACAACCGATGGGGCCGCCTATTTGCTGGCGCTGACGGTGATGCTGGTGATGATGTCGGCAGCGCCCGGACGCGGCGCCGGGCAGGCCGTCGGCATCAAGCACCCGGTGCTGGAACACGGTATCAATCCGGACAATGCGGCCGCCTACGAAGCTGCGGTCGCGCGGGTCATGGCGATGAGCGAGGCGGAGATGCTGTCGTATGTGCCGGAGAAGCCGTTCGTGCGCTTCTGCTATTGCCCCAACTGTCATGGCGGCTCGCAGGGCTCGGGGATATATAGTTGGAGCATAGACCGGCCCGAGGAGCTGCAATGCAAGTACTGTGGCATGGTCTTCCCAAATGAGCAGTACCCATGTGACCAGGTTATCGAGGGGGAGAATGCCCTGGGCGAGACGGTCACCTACCACTATCACCAGGACAAGACGCGGGGTGACCTGCAGATATTCATCCCCGGACATATCCTGATGTTCAAGCGCGGCTGGATAATGGGCCAATGCCGCGCCCTGGGCAAGGCTTACCAGGCCACGGGGAAAGAAGAATACGCGCGGCGGGCGGTGCTGATTTTGGACCGGGTGGCGCAGGTCTATCCCCACTACCCGATGATGCGGCAGTGGATTACTACTTTCGCCTTTCCGGCCTCCCAGAATCCGCCCTACTCGGCAGCCGGCGGCAGATGGGGACGCTGGGCATGGGACGAGGTGCCGTCAGGCGTGGGCGAGTGTTACGACCTGGTGTACGACAGCGAGGAATTCGATAAGCTGAGCCAGGTCCGTGGCTACGACGTGCGCGAAAAGCTGGAGAACGACTTCTTCAAAGCGACATACGAGTATATTAACACCTTCGAACGCCACGACAACAATATTTCGCCGTTTTATCTGACAGCGGCCGCCCGGATCGGACGGGTAATCAACGAGCCGAGTTGGGTGCACTGGGCGTATAGGTGGCTGCTTGAGATACTGATAGGCGGCTGCTTCTATGATGGCATGTGGCATGAAGCGCCGTCGTACCACTATCAGGTGATGAGCGGACTGACCACGGCCTTTAACGACATGCGCGGCTATAGCGACCCGCCCGGCTATGTCAATGAGGAGACGGGCAAGCGTTTCGACAACCTCGACCCGGACACAGACATCGCCTTCTTCGCCAAGGCCAAGAACGCGCCGGCGATAGTCGGCTTTCCCAATGGGCGCGTCAGCCCGATCCACGACACCTGGGCCAACACCAGCCGGGCCAAACCCCTGACCGAGACCGTCTCGACGATCTGCCCCGGCTACGGTCACGCCTCGCTGGGACGGGGCATGGGTCCCGACCAGATGCAGGTCCAATTGCACTTCTCCGGCGCTTACGGCCACTCGCATCTAGATAACCTCAATCTGACGCTGTTCGCCAAAGAGCGGGAGATGCTCTGCGATATCGGCTACACCCACACTAAACTGCGGCACTGGTCGGTCTGCACCATCGGCCACAACCTGGTGGCGGTTGACCGACAGAATCAGGCGGGTGGCGACTGCAACTTACTGGCCTTCTTCCCCGATGCCAACGGCGTATCAATGGTGGAAGCTGACGGCAAGTCCGGCTACCGCAAGATCGAGGGCCTGGATATGTACCGCCGCATGTTGGTGCTGGTGCCGGTGTCTGATGCGGATGCCTATGTTGTGGACATCTTCCGGGTCAGGGGCGGCTCCACGCACGATTGGCTGCTGCACGGCAGCGCTAACCACGACATGACGGCACAATGCAGCCTCGAGCTGACGCCCGGGCGCGAGAACATGATGGAAGCAGACGAGCAGTGGGTGGAGCCGAAGACCGAGGGCTCGAGCTTTCCCTCGTACGGTGTAATCAGGGAGGTAGCCGAGGGCAAGACCGACGGCGATATGGTGACAACCTTTACCTATGTTGACGAACCGGACAAGGGCGTGCGAGTGCACCTGTTGGGTAGTGGCGATACAGAAGTCTGCCTTGGCCGCAGCCCCTCGATCCGGCAGGCTAAAGCCGACAGCGCCAAGGCGTGGGACTACTGGATGCCACAGCTCATCGCCCGTCGGACCGGCGAAGCACCTCTGGCGAATACCTTCGTCGCCGTCGCAGAGCCCTTCTCAGGCAAGACATTCATAGACAAGGTGGAGGCCGTCCCGCTTGTACCTGAGGCGGAGGGTGCAACCGCCCTGCGCGTCACCCACGGTGATACGGTTGACACCATCATCAGCACCCTCGACGAGCCGCCGTACCCGCAGCGGGTGACGGCCGATGGCGTCACTATCAGCGGCAAGCTGGGGATGATTCGGCAGCACAATGGTGAGACGGTCGGGGCCTGGCTGCTCGACGGTGCGGCCCTGGCCGGCGACGGCTGGTCGCTGAGCACTGATGCAGGTCCCTATACCGGAGACATAATCAGCGCCACCCGCAAAGCAGACGGCGCGGAGGCTGATAGCTTCGCCACCGAGGCCAAGTTGCCGGCAGGTAGTGCGCTGCACGGGGTGTGGATGATCGTCACCCACGGCAACTGCTACACACACGGCTACGAGATAGACCGGGTAGAAGACCAGGCCGGTAAATCGGTGATAGTGCTCACCGACGACCACGGGCTGAGGATCGAGGAGGGGATGACCCGCGAGGTGTTCTACCCCCGGCGGGAGATCGAGGGCCAAAACAGCTTCTATATCCCCCTGGCCGTCACCATGACCAAGGCAGGATAAGAGGCGCCACCCGATCCCGCCAGGCAAGCAGGCAAATCATCCCAAGGGACTGATAAAGATGGCAAGTTGCAGCGGCTACAACCTCGTTCATTTGCTGGCAGTCGGTGTGATGATCGGGGCGGTCGCTCTACCGGCGCTGGGTGCCGGGCAGGCGGTCGGCATCAAGCACCCGGTGCTGCAGCACAGCGTTGATCCGGCCAGGGCTGCCGACTACGAAAAGGCCGTCGAGCGCGTCATGGCGATGGATGAGGAGGAGATGCTCTCCTATGTTCCCGACCGGCCGATGCGGGTATTCATCCAGTGCCCGAACTGCTACGGCGGCTCCTATAGCGGCACCTTCACCTGGGATATTGACCGGCCTGAGGAGCTGACCTGCAAATATTGCGGGATGGTGTTCCCCAATGACAAGTACCCCGACGATCAAGTGATCGAGGGCGTTAATTCCTTGGGGGAGCCGTTCAGCTACCGCTACTACCACGAGCCCAAGAAGAATGTGAATATGTTCTTCCGGGCTCATATCATGATGTTCAAGCGCGGCTGGATACTGCAGCAGGCCCACAACCTGGCCCTGGCTTACGCGGCGACAGGCAAGGGGGAATATGCGCGGAAGGCGGCTCTGATCCTGGACCGCATCGCCCAGCTTTACCCGCACTACCCGGCCATGTACCAGTGGATTACGGCCTTCCACTTCCCGGCCAAGCAGGAGCCGCCCTGGCCGCGTGCCGGCGGCAAGTGGGGTCGGTGGATGGAAAGCGAAATCCCCGAAGACACCGTCATCGCCGCCTACGACCTCATCTACGCCAGCGATGAGCTGGACAAGCTGTCGGCAGTCCGAGGCTACGATGTGCGCGAGCAGTTCGAGACCGACTTCCTCAAGGCCACCTGGGAGTATATCAACACCTGGGACGACTTCACCGACAACATCGCGCCCAGCTACCTGATGCGCACCGTTCGCATCGGCCAGGTCATCAATGAGCCGCACTACGTCCACTGGGCCTACCACTGGATGCTGGAGATACTCTACGGCGGCTGCTTCTATGATGGGATGTGGCGCGAGGCCCCCTCATACCACTACCAGACCATCAGCCGGATTGTGGCGGATTTCAGGGAGTTGGCGGGCTATTCGGACCCGCCTGGGTATTTTGATGAAGAATACGGCGAGCGGTTCGACAATCTGCAGCCGGAGCAGGATAATCCCTTTATAGCCAGGGCCTTGCGCGCGCCCTCGGTGCTAGATTTCCCCAACGGTTGCTCCTCGCCGATTCACGACACGTGGCCGAATGAGCAGCGCTCCCAGCCCCGCGTCAAGACCGTTTCTACCATTACCCCCGGCTATGGGCATGCTTCACTCGGGCGCGGCGAAGGCCCACACCAGATGCAGGCCCAACTGCACTTCTCCGGCGCTTACGGCCACTCGCATCTAGATAACCTCAATCTGACACTGTTCGCCAAGGGCCGGGAAATGCTGTGTGATTTAGGCTATAACCACACCCAGGCGCGGCGCTGGTGCTCCTCTACCATCAGTCACAACCTGGTGGCGGTTGACCGGCAGAACCAGACCGGCGGCGACTGCGACCTGTTGGCCTTCTTCCCGGACGCCAACGGGGTGGCAATGGCCGAGGCACAGGGCGAACGCGGCTACCGCAAGCTCGAGGGTGTGGAGATGTACCGGCGCATGTTGGCGATCGTGCCGGTCTCCGACGAGGATGCCTATGTGCTGGATATCTTCCGCGTCAAAGGCGGCAGTATCCATGACTGGTTGCTCCACGGCAGCGGCAATCACGAGATGACCGCAGACAGCAATGTCAAGTTTACCGGTACCCGTGAAAACATGCTGGAGGCGGGCGAGGAGTGGGTCGAGCCCCGCGACGAGCAGTCCGATTACAATGTCTGGGGCTGCATTCGCCAGGTGCAGGAGGGCACTAGCGACGGCCTGATCCGCACTACCTTCCGCTACGTAGATGAGCCGCACAAGGGCGTCCGCGCGCATTTGCTCACCGGCGGAGCGGTGGAGGTCTATCTGGGGCAAAGTCCGACGCCGCGCAAGGCCGGCAACGACACCCGCAAGGCCTTCGACTACTGGATGCCGCAACTGGTAGTGCGGCGGCGCGGCGAAGCTCCCCTGGAAACCAGCTTCGTGGCTATCGAGGAGCCCTTCAGCGAGCGCACTTTCATTGACTCCGTGGAGCCGCTGGCAGTACAACCCCCCGCCGAAGGTGTAGTGGCGCTGCGCGTGACCCACGGCGATACGGTTGACACCATCATCAGCACGCTCGACGAGCCGCCTTATTCCGAGCGTATCAGCGCCGATGGTGTCAGCCTCCGGGGCCGGCTGGGGATAGCGCGCCGGCAAGCCGGCAAGACCACCGCGATGTGGCTGTTCGAGGGTGAGGAGCTGCTCTGCGGGCAGTGGCATTTCAGCACCGAGCGCGGCGCGTACCGGGGCGAGATTGCGGGCGCATTGCGCCAAGCCGACGGTGACGCGCACGATGCCTTCGTGACCGCTGCCGAGCTGCCGGTGGGTGAGGTGCTGCGCGGCGCATGGATGATCGTGACCCACGGCAACGGCTACACGCACGGCTATGAGATCGAGCGCGTCCTCACGCAGGACGGCCGGCGGCTGATCGTGGTCAGCTACGACCACGGCCTGAGACTAGAGGGGGGCAAGACCAAGGAGGTCTATTTCCCGCGCCGCGAGATCGAGGGTGTCAACACTTTCGTCATCCCGCTAGCGGCCAGTATAGTGCAAGCCGAATAGCACTTGACGGCCGCGGCTCCCGCAACCTGACAGCAGTCCTTATGTTGCATAACGGCCCGGGAAGCCCCAGGAGGACAGGCTTCCCAGCCTGTCCGTAGCCTCGACAGGCAAGGATGCCTGTCGTCCAGGAGACTTGGGAGGGGAGAAGTGCAAGCGGGTGCTTGTCGTCTAGTAGCTAGCTCCGGTGGGTTGCGTGACGAATCCGCTCCAAGCCACCACAAAAGCCCCAGGAGGACAGGCTTCCCAGCCTGTCCGTAGCCTCGACAGGCAAGGATG
>CAYMIN010000038.1:0-26178 GCA_964390495.1 uncultured Armatimonadia bacterium | reverse complement strand
AAAGCCTGGCCTACGTGGGGTTGCACTGTGTCATTTTCGAGATATTTTAGGAAAGCACGCTGTGCGGCCGGCAATGGCCTTTGCCGGCAGTTTCGCCTCATCTGCGACGGTCTTCGTGAATAGTGCGGGCTAGTTTAGTTGCTGGCAACTGAAGCACTTTTGCCCTTCCAGCAAAGCGGGTGCTGAAGGGCGTAGCCTTCACTTAACGCTTGGTTGCAGGACATGCTCGGCGTGTCGCGAAAGGGAATTGGGTGCCGGACGGCAAAGTGTATCTAGAGGTTGTCAAGCGACCACTCGGATTTCGCAGAGGCCAGGGAGGTCAGGAAGATGTTGAGAGACGCCTGGACAATCGGGATAGTCGTGATGGCGGCGTTGCTGGCTGTTACAGCGGGCGCCGATGGGGAGCTCAAGTGCATCCAGAAGCCGATGTTCTGGCTGGCCGGGCAGCAGACGCGGATCATGATCCAGACACCGGCGGACTGCGGCAAGCTGGAGGTCAGCTATCCGCAGGCTTTGGAGCTTTTCGACCGCTGGCCGCATCAGGCCGGTGACAGCACCCAGCGCTTCTACTTCCGTGCCCTAGAGTCGCTGGCGGCCGGTGAAATCACCTTCAAGTCGGGAGACTATGAGCTGGCGGTGCCGGTGCAGGTGCTGGCCTGGGCCGAAGTGACGGAGCCGGCGAAGTTTGAGTTCGAAGGTTTGGCCCTGCCGCGCATCTTCCCGATGGACGGCGAGGACGCCCACAAGAGCGACACCAGCTTCGTCCCGCAGGCGACGCTGGCGGCGCTGCGCGAGGGCCGAGAGGGTCACACCCAAGAGGGCGAAACCATCGCTGCCAGCCTGCCGGATGACCGGGAGATATTCTACCGGCTGCCCGAAACCACCATACCCCGCGCGGTATTCGTCCAGTACTACCAGCCCAAGGGCTGCCCGATTTGCGGACGCAAGATCTTTGAGGGCCGCTCGCCTTTCTATCCGTGGAAACTCGATTACGAGAATCATCCTTACCAGGTGCAGTGTCCGGAATGTGGCCGCTGGTTTCCCGACAATGACTTCGCCAATGGTGACATGACCAGCGGCGAGTACCCCGACGACGGCTGGGCCTACCTAGACGCAACCGGCGATCCCTACTCCTTTGTGGCCTATTACACCCAGTTGTACTACCGCGCCCAATACTATCCTAGTGCCTTCCGCTATGCCGCCGGCTACGCCCGCACCGGCGACCGCCGGATCGGACACACCGCCGCGCTGATGCTCTTCCGCATCGCCGAGCAGTATCTCAACTTGGCCCTCAACATCAACCAGCGCAAAGCCTACATGCGCAGCGCCGTCTGGAGCGGTAAGATCATACCGCAGACCAATCTGCGCATGGCCAATACCTGGTTCTATATCGAGCACAACTGGGAGTGCCCGATCATTCCCAACTTCGCTGAAGCCCTCGATTACCTCTGGGACTATTTCGCGCAGGAGGACCCCGACCTGCTGAAGTTCCTGCAGCAGAACCACCATCCCGACATCCAGACCATGGCAGATGTGCGCAACTTCATCGAGACCGGCTATTTGCGCGTAGTAGCTCAAGGCTGCATTGACACAACGCTCATCGGCAATCACCCGCAGGCGCAACATGCCGCGATGAACGCAGCTTTAGCGCTTAACACCTCGCGCTCCTACGACCTGGTGGACTGGACCTTCAATCGCGGGGGCGGCATGCGCCACTTCCTCACCAACGAGTTCTTCATAGATGGGTCCGCCTTTGAATCGCCGGGATACAATCGGGGCCATTACGTGCGCACCCAGGAAGTTGCCGATGTTCTCAACCGCATCGTCGAGCTGAACTCCGATACCTACCGCGATGCGCCCTTCCCGCTGCTGACTGAAGACCCCAAGTACAAGCAGATGTACGACTTCAACATCCAATACAGCCTGATCGGTCGGACCTGTGCCATGGTCGGCGATGCCGGTGATGTTGCCTCAACTGAGCCGTTACCCCTCAGACCCGGTTCCTCACTGGGACAAGCGGATTTCATCCCGGTCTTCGCCAAGTTTCCCGAGGACATCAACTTCGCCAGGGCGCTGTGGGACCGCGAGGTCAATGCCCCGATTGCTCAGTTGCAGGACGAAGACTTGCGCGCCAAGGTGACGGAGATTGTCGAGCGCGAGGGCGCAGACTTGGGGCTGAAAAGCAACTTCCTCGACGGCTACGGCCACGCCATCCTGCGCAGCGGCGAGGGCCTCGACCAGCGCACCTTCTGGGTGCGATGGGGCGAATGTTACGGCCACCGCCACGATGATCTGCTGACTATCGGCTTGGAGGCCAAGCAGCGCGTACTGCTGCCCGAGCTCGGCTATCCGCATAGCTGGACCTTCCGTGGCGTATGGGAGGGCAACCGTCTGACCCATTACGGAGCCAGAATTGTCGGCGAAAGCGGCGACATCACGCGCATCGGCGGCGGCCGGCTTGAGCTCTTCGCCGACGGCGGCTGGGCCAAGCTGGCCTGCGCTTCCGCTCGCTCGTATAAGTCGGTGGCGGCCCCGCAGCTCTACGAGATGGTGCCCGGGCCGATAATGGCGCGCACTATCGCGCTGGTGGATGTCAACGAGGAGGCCTCATACGCCGTCAGCGTGTTCCGGCTGCGCGGCGGGACCGACCATTACCTGGGCTTCCACGGCCCGCGCGGTGAGGCAACCGTCAGCGGCCTCGAGCTTACCTCCCAGCCGACCGGTACGCTGGCCGGGCCGGAGGTGAAATACGGTGAGGGCCAGGACTGGACGAAGGCGAACCCCTATCTTGCGGCCCTCCCCTACATCTACGATGTCCGGCGCGGCACCGGTGACGCCGTCTGGCAGATTGAGTGGGCGCTGGAGAACTACCCGGACCTGCACTTGCGCATGCATGACCTGCAGCCGCAGGTGACGGAAGTGGGCCTGGGCAAGGGCAAGCCACCGGGCGGAGGCAAGCCCTACGAGCTGCAATTCGCCATCCAGCACCACAGCGCGGAGCAGGAGCCGGCCAGCAGCCGTTTCATCACGGTCATCGAGGCCTACGAGGGCGAGCCGACTATCTCCGCAATACGCCGCCTGGAGGTGACCAGCGCCGACGACAGCGACCAGCCGCCGGTGGCCTTTCAGGTGGTTTGCGGCGACCGGGTGGATACCATCATCCAGTGTCACGATCCGACCATACCTGTCAGCACCGCTGACGGCCTGAGCATGAGCGGCGCCTTCGGGGTGTGGTCGGAGGTCAACGGGCAGATGCAGAAGGCCTTCTTGGTCAATGGCAGCTATCTGGCTAAGGGCGAGGCGCGCATTCAAGCGGACGCGCCCTCGTTTACGGGCAAGATAGTCTCGGCCGACTTCGCCCGGCGCAAGATTGTAGTGCAGCCGGCCGCAGCGCCGGAACTATTGGTCGGTCGCCATCTGCGGATCACCAACGATTCCGGCAACGACTGCTCGCACCTGATTGTGGCGGCTGAGACCACCGGCGCGGGCGTCGAGCTTACCCTTGAGTGGGATCCCCGGATCGGGGAGGGGCCGGTCGAATCCGTAGCGGACGGTACTGTCAACTGCGGCGCCCACCTCATCTTCGGGCGCTGGCTGTACTATCACGGCAAGACGGTGGCGAACGAGGACGCCGCGGCGCTCTATAAGACCAGCGGTGTGACCGGTGGGAAGGCCATCTACCTGGACCGCAACCAGCATCCCGACGCGCCGCAACAGCAGCTCGCCGCCGAGTTCGTGGACAAGGATGGTGACGGCATTCCGCGCGTCGTTATCTATGACTATGGGCCCGGCGACACGGTGACAGTGTCGAATCTGGTCTCAGTGGATGCGACCAGCGGGGGCTAGCGGAGGGCTGCGTACGACAGTATGCCCCCGCCGAGGCTAGCGGGGGCATTTGCCATGCTATTGCTGAAAACCGAATCTGGGTGGGCTAGCGCAGTTCCAGGATCCGCCAGCCCGCTGCCGGAACTCTCACCGCCAAATCCCCATCCGCCCCGAGATTGCCCACTTGCTCGCCACTCAGCATGTCAACCACGCTGTAGGCCTGGGGCGCCGCCAGTGTTGCCTTGGTGCTCTGCTCCAGGTCCCAGTTGGCGATCATCAGCACCAGGCCGTCGTCCACCTGATAGAGCCGGCTGATGCCCATGCGCGATGAGACCGTCACCGGAGCGGCGACCTGCTCGCGGACCAGTGGCAGCAGCTCCTTCTCGGCCTCGGCATACTGGTTGTTGAGGTACTTGATCTGGCGATAGCCGGCCTGGATATGGCGGTGCCAGTAGGTAACATCATAGTTGACGGTCTGGCCGCCGCTGAGGCTCGGGCACTCACCGGCGATATAGACCTGGAGGCCGCCGGCGACGGCCTGCTCAATGGCTTGGTGGGCGCTGGTGCAAAGGAACCGAGCCGCCGGCACAATCAGCGCCTTGAGCCCCTCCAGAGTACCGGTAGCGATTTCGTCCTCCATGACTATGCGGTACGGCACATTGCCGCGCATCAGTGCAAAGGCGGTACCTTCGAAGCTGTGCAGATGTACCCAGCGCTCGTTGAGATTGGTCTGCCACGGCTGCTCCATGACCTCGGTGGTGGTGGAGTAGAGCAGGCCCACCTGAGCCGGATACGGCTCGCGGGCCGGCAGCATAGCCTGCACTCTGAGGATGTCGCTATGGGCGGCGGCCATGCCGTCGTAGCCTTCGGGGTAATATGCCGTGTAGGCGCCGGACTGCCAGTAGCAGATCGCGTTCGCACCCTCAGTGACGGTGATTTTAGTCATCTGCTCAATCTCGTCGGGGCTCATCATCTGCATCCGTGAATAGTGCTGCAGGAAGGGGCCTTCGGTGCTCAGGATCAGCTTGGGAGAGTTGGCACTGATGTGGCAGCCGACCCCCCAGAACTGCAGGCCCTCTTCGTCGGCTTCCGGCAGCCGAGGGAAGGGGAAAGCCTGGTACAGGTACCAGTTCTTGACCTGGGTGCGCTCGATGCGCTGAATCAGCGCTCCCGAATCGCGCCGCAGGTCGGCGCGGTTGAGGTTGGCGTTGAGCAGCCGGCCATAGTAGAACGAATCCGAGGGGATGGTGACCAGCAGCAGGTCCTGAGAGACCGAGCGCGCCGCCTCCGCTTGCGCCTCCACGTAGCGTTCAAAGCCTTGGCGCTGGAACTGCTCCCACTGCAGCAGAGCATCATCATCGGCCACCACGCCGGTGCCTTTGTGGACCTCAAAGGGCGGCGGCTCCTTACCATATTGCTCCTTGAACAGACGCCGGCAGGTGTCGCAGTAGCAGCAGTCCACCCGCGTCTGCACCCCGTCATCGAACATGAAGCCGCCGAAGACATCGAACTCGCTGTAAGCCTGGGCCTGAGCGATTATCACCTCGCGCATCCACTCATAGAACTTATCCTGGTGCAGGCAGGCCATGTCAATCTTGTAGCCGTCAACATCCATGGCGTCGGTGGCCTCGGGATTGTTGGTGTAGTACTGGCCCATGATCAGCACTTTGATGCCGGTGCCGGCGTACTCCTTTTCCAGCCTCTCCCATCCGGCGCGGTGGCCTTCAGGGATGCGCGGCTTGCCATCAGGTCCTGATTCCAGCTTGAGCGAGCCGCCGGTATAGACATAGTCAATGCCCGCCTTCTGCAGCCACTCCGCCGGTACGGGGTTGTTGCGGTCCACCAGTGTTACGGCGTGATAGCGTGTCTGTGCCATGGCTAGGCTCCCTCCCAGTAGCAGGAGTATCGAGGTTACACTCAACAGCTTGTCGAGCGAGGGCACGGGTTTTCCTCCTCAACGTCGCATTGGTCGCAACGCTGCTTATTTCGCCGTGAGGGCCTGGTATCCCTGCATCGGGGGCCAGCGGGCCACTCGCGGTCGTAGCGCGGCACGGGCAGGTATTGTGGACCTTGCGCCGAAGTCTGTCAGTGGCGGCTGGCGGCAGTAGGTTCTGCGCCGGATCCAGACAATGGTATGAAAGGAAGTGCAGTGATGGAATACGTACAGTACGGCAATTCAGGGCTGCAGGTCTCCAAACTATGTTGGGGGGCGATGAACTTCTTCCAAAAGGTGGATGAGAAGGCGGCCATCGGCAGTGTGCATGAGGCGTTAGACAATGGCATCAACTTCTTCGACACCGCCGATGGCTATGGAAGGGGTGAGGGTGAGGTGATGCTGGGCAAGGCGCTCAAGGGCCGCCGCGATGGCGTGGTAGTGGCCACCAAGTTCTGGGTGAGGATGTACGATTGGCCGGCCGGAGGCGGATGCTCGCGCTTCCACCTGATGCGAGCGGTTGAGGACAGCCTGCGCCGCCTGGATATGGACTACATTGACCTGTACCAGCTTCACCATCCGGACCCCGATACGCCGGTCGAGGAGACGCTCTCAACACTCGACACCCTCATCAAGCAGGGCAAGGTGCGCTACGTCGGTGTAGCCAATCACTATGCCTGGCAGGTGGCCCACTATCTGGGGCTGGCGGCTCTGCACGACTGGGAGCCGATTACCTCGATGCAGGTGCGCTACAATCTGCTGGACCGCGTCATCGAGAACGAAACGGTGCATTTCTGCAAGCGCTTCAACATCGCCCTGATGACCTACGGGCCGCTGTGTGGGGGCATTCTGACCGGCAAGTACAAGCGCGGTGAACAGCCTCCCGAGGGTAGTCGCCTCGCCAAGATGAAGGGGATGCAAGAGACGCTGACCGACGAGGTCTTCGGTGTACTGGATGAAGTGGCGGCGATGGCGGATAAGTACGGCATCGGCATGAACCAGTTGGCTCTCAAGTGGATCTTGGCCAAGGACTATATCACCACTCCGATTATCGGGGGCAGCCGGCCCGAGCACTTCACTCCGATGTATGAGCTGTTCGACATCGAGATCGAGGACGAAGATATCGCCAAGCTCGATGAGCTGACCGAGCGGTTCCGCTTCCAGGAGTTCTCGAATCAGGCCAGGACCGAAGGTGGCGATCTGGCGCTGAACCGCTGGTAGCCGGCCACGCGAGCCAAGTAAGTGGCCAGGGAGCCTTAGCAGCAAAGCGGCCTAGAGCTCCACGATCTGCCCGGGTTCGAGGCTGACTGTGCGTTTCTTCCCATCCACAGCCACCTCGACCTGGGCCGGCTCTGCGCCCAGCAGCTTCAAGTAGCGTCGCCCGCCGGCGGTTGCGGTGGCTTCCCAGTGAACCGAGCTTGCTACCTGCAGGCGGCATCCGCGCAACTCCGCGCAGTACTTGCCCAGAGCCAGTGCGCACCCCAGGGCCCCATCCCACGTAACCGTGCAGCCCTCCGGCACCGGCAGCATCTCCCAGTCAGGTGGATCGAACTGCAAGCTGCATGTCACCGGCGCATCGGCGGTATTGATAAGCGCCAGGTGCTCCGGTGTCAAAAGCGCGTCCACCGGGCCGTCGCTTACGGTACGGAGGACCAGGCCGAGTTGGCTCCGGGTGGCCTCGGCGGTCTGATTGGGGTAGATGGCTATGGCGAGATGGGAGACTACCTCCTCGGGCTGGTAGTCGCGCGGCTTTTCATAGCAGGAGAGTATCAGGAAATCCTCCATGCCCGTGTAGCGGGGATAGACGTGCTTGGCCTGGTAGGCCAGGCCCTTGGAGCCGAAGACGAGGTAGCCGATGGCATTGTCGAGGTTGGCCCACGCAGTCGCGTCAGAGCGGAACCACTCATCGTGCTCGGAGAGGCCGGAGACAGCGGTGAATTCGCAGCCCTGGGTGTAGAGGGTACGTTTGCCGGGCGCGAGCTCTCCCAGCTCCGAATAGCTCTCATTGCGGACGCCGATTTCGCCGGAGCGCTGCAGCGATACGGTTACCGGCTCAGTCGCTGTGGTGTGGTCGAAGAAGAAGGCGACATTATCATCAGGCACCAGCAGGGCGAGGTCCTGTAACAGCCGCCCGCCTTGCCTTTCGAGCCTGGCGATAGCGGCAAAGGCTGCGCCGTCTTCCTGAACGTTGTAAGAGCGTTTCCTGGTTCCGCCGGCCCATTCGGGGTCGCAGGTGTAGGAGCCGGAGAGGCTGTAGCGGTGGGGTGTGACCAGCCAGGAGCCGGCAGCGGGTTGCACCAGTACCACAGGCCGGTTGCGCCATGAGAAGCTGGCTTTGGTGGCGGCACCGTTTCTGACCACGAAGCCGCCGTGCGGGAAGACTTTGACCCCCTGCTGATACTGCTTGAACGCGGCGCGGGTGCACGGTTCCGCACCGTCGCCGAGCATCCAGTGCAGCAGGAGAGAGTGCGCATAGGCCGCCATCGAGCCCCGCTCGGCGGTGCGCATTGACTGGAAAGCGTTGATACGGTAGGCGTCAGGACTTTGAGTGTAGATGTGCCCGCCGGGCAGGCTGTTCATAATCTGCTTGGCCCTGCGTCCGCAGGTTCGCTCCAGGTAAGCCGCATGGGGGTCATGAAGCAGCACGTTCACGGTAGCGTGAATGCTGAGATTGCCGTAGTGGGTGAGATACCACCAGTCCTGACTCTGCAGCGAGGTCAGCGCGCCGTCGTCTTCCGCCATCGCCTTGACGGTGTTGTAAAGGGGCTGGCGATTGAAGTACAGGACCTCCGGTACCTCGAGGCCTGCTAAATGATGAAATAGGATCAGCTTGCCCGCATAGACCACGCCGCTGCTCATGTAATTGGGGTGAACGAAGTCGTGATTCTCGGCGGTGAAATCGGGGTGGGTGGTCGCGCCGACGGTCCAATCGCTGACCGGCCGGCCCTGTAGCTCCGAGGCATTGCGGCGGCAGTCGTATGGCGTTACGCAGATGTTGGCGATCCAGCGGTCAGCCGCCTGCCGCCACTGCTCCGCATGGGGGTGGCCGTGGAGCAAGCAGGCGGCGAAGTCCAGGCCCTGGGCGGTCCAGCCGTTCTCCTCGGTCTGGGTATTGGAGTAGGTGCCTACATGCGGCTGCTCGTCACACCAGCGGTCGGCATACCACTGCGCGGTATTGATGACAAGCTGTCTGGTCTCATCATCCAGCTTGTCCCACAACAGCCACGCGGCCACACCCATCGCGGCGATGCTGCCGCTGGTCTGGGTGGACATAAAGAAGGCATCAACCAGAGGGTCTATCTCGGTGCTGGCTTCGCCCCATTTACGCAGCGAGCAGTGCGGGTTGGGGCCTTCCGCGCGCACGCAATCCTCCGGGCCGGACATGTGAGTGAAGCCGAGATACCGGATGCCGCCGATGGCCTGCTGCAGGAGCCGGTCGGTGGGGATCGCGCCGGTCTGTCCCCAGGCCTGAGCGGCGCGATAGGCGACGGCAAGGACCAGTGTCGGATACGCGGTTTCGTGACCGTACCAGTAGCTGCCGCCGTAGAAGTGGCCGGCATTGGGGCGCTCGGGCCACTTCTGGTAAACCTCGTCAACGACCGGCAGCCAGCGATAGATAGGCTCCAGGTACAGCTCCTTCCAGAGGTCTGATACCTCGCCAGGGAGCTTGATAGGCTTGACTAGCTTAATCTGCGACCGGTCAATCTGTACCTCGCTCATCTTTAGTCCTCCGTGGGAGCTGCACCAGAATCGAGCGGCAAGCTGCCTTTTACTGCCTCGCCGGCCTAAAGTGTTTCGCTGATTGGGCCGCAGCAGCCGAGATCGAAATGCGATGCCGGGACTAGCAAAATGCGCCACGGCTGAACTGTCATTGCGCCTAGCCTCCTGAATATGCGAAGTTCTGGCCGTGGGTTGTGCGCTAGGTTTCTTTCGCCATCCGTCTGAGGCCTGCAATTCGTCCAGGGCTATGACACAAAAAAAGGAGACCTGGGCCAGGTCTCCTTTGTATGGCGATTCCGGGTAGTAGCTAGCGCTGCACGCGGCCCGAGCCACCGGACTTCATCAGATGCTCCACCTCGGCCACACTTACCATGTTGGGATCGCCGCAGATGGAGTGCTTGAGGCAGCTTGCCGAGACCGCGAAGTCCACAACTTCCTGGGGGCTCTTGCCGGCAAGCATCGCGTAAATCATGCCACCGGCGAAGCTGTCGCCGCCGCCGACGCGATCCACGATGTGGGTGATGTCATATTCCGGGCCTACATACATCTCGGTTCCGTCGTAGAGCACGCCGCTCCAGGTATTGTGGGAGGCGCTGAGACTGCCGCGCAGGGTGATGCACACGGTGCCGAGGTTGGGGAAGCGCTCCATCAGCTTTTCGCCGACATAGCGGTAGGCGTCGGCCTCGACTTTGCCGCCCTCGACATCCGCTCCGGGCGCGGCGATGCCGAAGACCTTGTCGGCGTCCTCCTCATTGCCGACCGCTACGTCTATGTACTCGACCAGCTCCGGCATGACCTCGCCGGCCGCCTTGCCCCAATTCCAGAGCTTCTTGCGGTAGTTGAGGTCAGCCGAGACTGTGAGGCCCTTGGCCTTGGCGACTTCCAGAGCTTCCTTGACCACGGCAGCCGCTCCCTCGGAGATAGCGGGAGTGATGCCGGTCCAGTGGAACCAGTCGGCGCCGGCGAAGGCGGCCTCCCAGTCGATGTCGCCGGGCTTGATTTGGGAAATGGCCGAATTGGCGCGGTCGTAGATTACCTGGGAGGGCCGCTGAACCGCGCCGGCTTCCAGGAAATAGATACCTAGGCGCTCGCCCTGACGAACGATGTGGCCGGTATCCACCCCGAATTGGCGCAGGGAGTTGCGGCAGGCGTCACCGATAGGGTTGTCGGGCAGGGCGGTGACGAAGCGGGCTTCGACGCCGTAGTTGGCCAGGCTGACGGCAACATTGGCCTCACCGCCGCCATAGGTGGCCTCGAGGAGATTAGTCTGGACGAAGCGTAAGAACTCGGGCGGCTTGAGCCGCAGCATGATCTCACCAAAGGTTACTGCAGTAGGCATGTGTCACGCTCCTTTTTGCGCATGCGACATCAAATCACGAAGTTGCGTTACTCTATATCCACGGCTGCGCCGGTCTGGGCGGATTTGTAGCAGGCCTCGATGACCTTGTGGCTCCAGATGCCGTCCTCGCCGCTAATCGGCGGCACAGTATCGTTCTCGATGGCGTCGCAGAAGGCGTTGATGTGGGCGGCGTAGATATTGACCGGCTCCGGCTCGATGATCTGTGAGGGGTCCTCGTCGCGGGCCTGGGCGGCGTCATATTGCTTGTCGCCGGTTTCCAGGACCGTGGTTATCGAGCCGCCCGATGCCTGGCCGATGGTGCCGAAGGCGACCACCGAACCCTTGGAGCCATAGACTTCGAGGGCATTGCGGGCCGCGGCATCCGGGACATTGAAAAGCGCGTCAACTATGCCCTTGGCACCGCTTTGGAACTCCAGCAGCGCTACCGCCGTGTCCTCAGCGGGGTAATCCTGCACCAGGTTGCCGATGAAGCAGCTTACTCGCTCGGTGCGACCGAAGAACATCTCCAGCAGGTCAACGCAGTGATTACCCATGTCGGCAAAGGCGCCGCCGCCACCCAGAGCCGGGTCCTGGCGGAAGGCGCCGGGGATCGGCGGATACCAGCAGGTCAGCTCGGCGCGGCCCATGACCGGAGTGCCCAAATCGCCGGCCTCGATCAGGTCCTTAATCGCGGTGTGACAGGCGTGGAAGCGCATCATGAAGTTGATGCCGAGCTTGACGCCGGCGTCCTGGCAGGCCGCGACCATCTCTTCGCAGTCGGCCAGCGTGAGGGCCAAAGGCTTTTCGCAGAGCACGTCCTTGCCGGCGGCGGCCGCCGCCAGCACCTGGCCGTGGTGGAGCTGGTTGGGAGTGGCGATATAGACAGCCTCCACGTTGTCGTCATTGAGCAGGTCGTACTCCGTGGTGTACTTGGCTACGCCATACTTGGCAGCTACCTCCTCAATACGCTGGGCGTCTATGTCCTGAACCGCGACCAGCTCGGCCTTCTCGGCGCCGATAATGCCCTCTGGTATGGTCCTGCGGTCGGCGATGCCACCGGCACCGATTACTCCCCACTTGATACTCATCAACGACACCTCCGAATGCTCTGATGCGTGTCCTGACGGTACACGCTATACCGGATTGGGTTCGGCTTGCAGGAACCCAAAGCACCGGTACAGAAGTTATACAGTATAGACGGGTGTAATAACTAGTATTCACCGGCTTGCGCTGATTACCTTCATTTCGGCGCACATGATTCAGGAAAGAAAGCGCGAGGCGAGCGCAGGGCGCGGGCTGCGTCGTGTTCTGGAAGGAGTGAATGGGTATGACCAGACGCGAATTTGTCAAAGCCTGTCTGTTAGGACTGGCCGGCCTGGGTGTCAACAAGCTATTCCCGGGTTGCGCGCGGCAGCCGGGCTCGACCAGGGCGGTTGCTGCGGAGGCCGCGGCCGGTGGCTCCGGCTCGGCCCCGGGCGTCGGCTCAAGCCCCGGTATCAAGCAGAAGCCGGTTACACCGCCATGCGACATCGCTGTAGCCAAGGGCGACGATATCGGCGACACTACGCGGGCGGCTCTGGAGGCTTATGGTGGGCTGGAGCAGTTTGTGGGCAAGGATGATAAGGTGGTGCTCAAGCCCAATCTGGCATGGTCGCGCACTCCGGAACAGGCCGCGAACACGCATCCGGCGGTGCTGGCGGCGGTACTGGAGGAGCTGCAGAAGATCGGCCCGGCGGAGTTGGTTGTGGTCGAGCACCCCTGCGATTCCGCCGAGGTGAGCTTTGAATTGAGCGGGGCCAAACGGGTCTGCGCCGACCACAATGTACCGCTGATTTGCCCCGCCAGCGAGCAGATGTACACACCTGTGGAGTATCCCAACGCTACCAAGCTCAAATCCGATGCCGTCATCACCGAGATCATGGAAGCCACCGTCTATATCAATATGCCGGTGGTCAAAGTTCATGGCAGCGGTGTCGTGACGGTCACGCTGAAGAATCAGATGGGCTCGGTATGGAACCGCGGCACCTACCACCGCACCGGCCTGCACCAGTGCATCGCCGACGCCGCCACGGGTCTGCAGCCGACGCTGAATGTGGTTGATGCCTCGCGGGTGCTGCTTACCAGGGGGCCGAAGGGTCCCGGCCAGGTTGAGCGGCCCGGGGAGATCATTGTCAGCACCGATATGGTCGCCACCGACAGCTACTGCTGCGGGCTGCTGGGTAAGAGCCCACAGGAGGTTTCGCACATCATGCTGGCTGCGGAGGCGGGAGTGGGAACCACGGACCTGGACAGCCTCAATATCACCAGGGCTACGGCCTAGCTAGTTTAATGATCCGCAGGCCCTGCCACTGTCCGGCGATCCACTCCGGTTTAGTTGTGTAATCCCCCAGTGCATCCTCCCATTGATGTCTGGCTGCGAATAGTACCAGCAAGTCGCCGGGGCGCAAGGCCTGGGCGACTTCTGCATCGGGCCTGACCTGTGGGAGCACAGTGATCCGGCCGGATTCTCCGGAAAACAGCGCTATGGCGAAGCCCGGCCAGCCGGCGATAACCACCTGGCGGCCCCTATGGACCTCGAAAGCGACGCGGGGAGCTGCCTCCTGTTCGGCCACCGCGGAATGGGCGAAGGCGACATAGCCCTTCAAGGCATCGGGCGTACTGGCCGGCAAGCCGACCCCCATCTGCCGCATCGGGACCAGGACTACGACAGCAGCGACAGCCAAAAGCAGAGTGCCGGCCAGAGGCCGCTGCCTTGGCTTGCTGTTTAGGGGTTCGTTGAGATACCTGGCGGCGATTACCATTGCCAGGACCAGAGTGGCCGCCAGCACGGTAACGCTGACACTTGCCAGCGGCGACCACCACGAGCCTGCGGGGCCGAGGCTGGTGTAGAGGCGGGGCCAGAGCAGCGGCATGGCGATGGCGGCGACCATCAGCAACGCTGCTGCAGCCCCTCCGCGCCACGGCCCGAGCAGTCGCAACTCGTGGTAGGCCAGGGCATAAGCGAGCGGGAAGACGAGTAAGGGCAGCAGCAGCACCGCCGATGACCAATCTGCGGGCGCAATCGCGGTGCCGGAGAAGGTGGCCGTCAGCGAGTGCCACGGATCGCCCATAATCAGCCAGTTGGCGCCGATCCAGAGGCCGCCGAAATAGACTATCGGCAGCAGGAAGGTAATCAGTGTGCCCTCCACGCGGCTGTAGCGGTCCGCGCCGCTGAGGGCGCAGCGGGCGGCGATGTAGAGGGCCGCCGCAGCCACCAGGAAGGCCGCCTCATAGCGCGTCAGTACCGCCACGGTGGCATATAGCGAACAGCCGATCAGGTCGCGCAGATGCTGCTCTTCGCCCCAGGCCGCTAGGCTCTTGGTCATCCCCAGAACGGCAAAGAGCAGCAGCACCAGCGGTGAGCCCAGGGCTGCATAGCTCAGGGACACGGGATGCAATACCACTATGGCAGTCAGCGGGTAGCGCAGCCACCACGGTAAGCCCAGCCGTTGCCCCAGCGCATTGAGCAGAAGCGCGCACAGGCCCAAAAGCACGCCTCCGAAGATGACCGTGGCAAAGCCGCTCTGGGCCAGAGCAGGGAACAGCCCGGCCAGAGGCAGGTAGAGTAAGGCCGGCGCCGGCGGCTCCACAAAGCCGACTAGGGCGAGATTGATGGCCGGCTCCCGATACAGCACATCGGCCGCGTGAGCCAGCGCCGACAAGCCGTCCCAGTTGACCAGTTGGTGCATGACCAGCGCGGTCAGACCCACCCGCTGCACCAGGCAGTAGGTCAAGACGAAGATGCCCAGAGCCTCGATCCGGGGCCAGGGCATAGCCGGCCTGGGCTGGCGATCCGCCTCAGCCAACCGGCGCACCTCCTCCGAACTGGCCGTGGTCCGTCTTCTCCCAATAGTGGGGCCGATGGATTAGCTGCACGAGGGCCTTGTAGGCTCCGATGCTCATCAGCAGCCAGTAGGCCGGCGTCAGCACCGCGTGTTTGACCAGGTCATAGTAGCCGCGATTGGCGCAGCCCGCCACCGCCAGATAGACGAAGACGAAATTGCCGATGAAGAGGCAGAAGGTGCCGAGGGCGAAAATCACCGGCGGGAAGATCGCGGAGATGAGTTCCGGCTGCATCGTGAACCACACTGCGGTCATCAGCCAATAGATGGGGTTGAGGAAGAAGCACAGCAGCGAGCCGCCGATGACCATCTGGAAGGCGAAGAAGCTGCCGAAGCCGAGCTGGCGCAGTAGCTGCAGCGGGCGGCGCATGTGCACCAGATAGGTCTGCAGGTAGCCCTTCACCCAGCGGGAGCGCTGGCGGATCCAGGACAACAGCTCACCATTGGCCTCTTCCCAGGTTGTGGAGTCGATCATGGTGGTGTAGTAGCCGTGCTTGTGCATGCGGATGCCCAGATCGCAGTCCTCGGTGACATTGAAGGGGTCCCAGCCGCCGAGGGCCTTGAGGGGCTGAGCCTTGAAATGATTCGAGGTCCCACCCAGCGGGATCGGGGCTTGGGCGGAGGTCAGGCCCGGCAAAAACAGGTCGAACCACACCGAGTACTCGGAGGTAAACCACCGGGTCAGGAGATTATGGCGCTGATTGTAGTAGTTGAGCTTGGCCTGCAGGCAGATGACCTCATCGGGCAGGTCGGCGAAAGCGGCGACAGCCTTCTTCAACTGGTCCGGCTCGGGGCGGTCCTCGGCGTCGTAGATAACCAGCAGGTCGCTGTCCGAGGCGTAAAGGCCGTAGTTGCAGGCCTTGGGCTTGGTCTTTGGCTCACTGTGGGGGACGATAATCGGGCGGAAATGCGCCGGCAGTTGCAGAGCCTCGCAGGCCTGTCTGGTTTCCGGGTCATCGGCCTCGATCAGCAACATGATCTCCAGCTTATCGGTCGGGTAATCCAGCTTGGACAGACATGCCACCAGGTTGGGGAGGACCTCGGCCTCACGGTAAAGTGGGACCAGGATAGTATAGGTGGGAAGCCGGCGCTCGTCTAGGGCTGCCAGCTCCTGAGGCGTGTAGGCAAGCTCGCGCTTATGCTCCAGGGAGCGCCAGACCAGCCAGAACTTGTAGATGGAGTGGGCGATATAGAAGAGGATCGCCAGCCCATTGAGTACCAGCAGCAGCAGGTGGCCGCGCAACAGTGCCAGGGCGGTGATGGTGATAAGCCCGGCCGCCAGCACCAGCTTCTGCGCCCGCGTCAGGGTCCAGTAAGCACACTCCTCCGGGCGTTCGTGAAGTACCTTGAGGACCTGATCGGACAGATTGACGGGCGGCGG
The DNA here is from genome assembly GCA_964390495.1 of uncultured Armatimonadia bacterium. Classification (GTDB taxonomy): domain Bacteria; phylum Armatimonadota; class Zipacnadia; order Zipacnadales; family UBA11051; genus UBA11051. Next base: position 10,099 of record CAYMIN010000038.1, on the reverse strand, counting down.
GTCGGGCAAGGCTGGCTCCTGAACCTAGGCAGGTGTGGGGAACGGGCCGGCGGCGACTGGTCATTGATTGTTTCTCTGCTGGTTCTCAATTACCTGCCAGCCGGAGCCGGCATCAGCGGCGGCCATAAACAGAGCAGAGCGGCAATCGTCGCCGCCCTGCTCGTGCCTAGTTGGATATCTCGGGTCTAGGATTCCACTTGCAGCCCACCGGCGGTATCTTCGGGAGGCGTCGGTGCGGTAATCTCCAGTGAGTTGCAGACACCGTCCCAGGTGACACTGCCGCCCAGGGCCTCGATGATCACTCGCGGCGAGCCGAAGAGCACGCCTTCGCGCAACTGCGGGGCCTCGCTCATCTCAACCTCGCTGACCTCGGTCAGGCCGACTTGAGCCAGCTTGGAGCCGACGGTCACCTGCACCTTGCCCAGCTTGTTGCGCGCTATCAGCGACTGGGTCTGCTGCACCCAACTCAAGGTCGCGTCCATCTGCTGCAGTACCGGTTTGAGGGGCAGCAGCAGATGACCGGACTCGAGCCGGGTGACCGGTATAGCTGGCTTCAGCTCCTTGCCGCCGACGCAGACGCGGATGCGCTTGAGGTCATTGTAGTAGGCGTTGAGGTACTGTAGCGGCGGGTGAGTTACCTGGATATTGGCGCGGCGGGCCAGCAGTTCCAGATACTCCTCCTCGGAAAAGTTCATCCTGGGGGTACCGGCGAACAGGGCGAAAAGCCCGTCCTGAACCTCCTCGAAAGTAGCCGATCTGTCATCAGCCCTGGCTCTGACGTAAACGATGTAGTACTTGTCGCCTTTGGCAATCGGTGTACTGACCTCGCCGCTGCCCATCGTAGCCAGCTCGTCGGCCAGGTGGTAGTCCTCAACGGCCATCCATCCCAGATCGCCGCCGGCTTCCTGGTTCTCCATCGAGAGCTCGGCGGCGACGGTGGCGAACTCCTCGCCGCTCTTGATCCGTTCGGTGGCGACGTAGGCTTGCTTGATATCGGTGGTGACCAATTCATGAATATGGACCTGGGGGCCGGCGGGGAACTTGGACTTGTTGGCCTCGTAGTAGGCCTCGGCCTCCTGCGCGATCAGCCTGGTACGGAAGTTGCTGATTAGGACGCCCAGGAGCGCCTCGTAGCGCATCTGGGCCTTGAGCGCCTCAACGCTGAGGCCGCGGCGGCCGGCGCGGCGCACAGCCGGCATCTGGGTGTCGGCGGCCGCGATATGAGCCGCGATCTGTTCCTCGGTCACCGCGACATTGAGCCTGGCTGCCTCCTGGCGGACGAGCTCGCGGTCAATCAGGCGCTTCAGCGCCGGTCCGGTGAAAGCTTGCGGCAGCGACGCCTCGACTTGATCCAGGGTGATTTCGGCGGAATTGACGCGCACGGCCACCGGCGGCGGCTCCGGCTCTGTCGGCGGCTGGTCCTGAGCCACCGCGAGCTGGGCCAGGCCGCCGAAAGCCAAACCGACCAACAGCACTGATACCAGTGCCAGAGTGCTCTCTGAGGATCTCATAATGCTTCCTCCCATCCCTTCCCAGGCTTGCCGTTGCCCGGCGATATCGTTGGTAGTATTCGCCGCCTGGTGGGGCGAATACCTGCATCGCATTCCAACTAAGCCGAGACAATACCCGAAACATCAATCTCGTAAATCTGTCTGGGCCCCTCGTGCATCGAGTCAAAGCAGACCTTGGTGCCATCCCGACTCCAGCGCGGATGCAAATCGCAGCGGATCTCGCCCTGCAGCTCCGGCGGGGAATAGAACCGCCCGATGTCGGTGCGTTGTCCGGTCTCGTTGTTGTAGAGTATCAGGGTGCGCAGGTGCTGCTCCCCCTGCGGGTAAGTATCGGTGAGAATGAAGCGCCCGTCAGGCGAATACGAGCAGTGGCCGTCGCAGGTGAGCACGTCTTCGCCGACGATTGTTATCTCGTGAGTCTGGTCGGTGAAGAGGAAGTAGTAATCACCGATGTCGAACTGCCGCGCCCAGGCCAGAATCTCGTTGCCGCTCTTCCAGTCGAAGTGCGAGGTCATATCGTCCTTGTTGAGCAGATAGAGCTCCGAGCCGTCGGGATTGGCAGTCAACATGCGCGTGAAATGCGAGCGCCGGCCGTCAGGCAAGGTGCGGTGCCAGCGGTGCAAGCACAGGAAGCGCGAATCATCGGTGGAGAACTGCAGGTGATTGAACCAGTGCTTGCCGGCTTCCATGGTATCGTCAGGCTCGATGGCGGCGGCTTGGGCGATGGAAATGATGAGCTCGGTGGCGCCGGTCTGCAGGTCCATCCGGTAGATGCCGTCTTCATCTGGATGAAGCTCATCAGCCCAGGGGTCGGGGATGCCATTATAACCGTAGCCGGGCCGGCAGGCATGAATGCGCGAGAAGTTGACTGACACCGCCTGCTTGCCGCTGCGACTCACCGCATAGATCGGTCGCGGCAAGGTGCGCTTTTCGTCGCTTTTTACGTCGTGGATACAGGCCACATACTTGTCGCCTTCGCGGATGTTGTAGATGATCTCGCGGTCGGGGGCAGTCGCCAGCCATTGCAGATGGGTGCCCTGCTGCCAGTTCCAGGCGTAGGTTTCGGCCAGCGGCTCGAACTCGCCGTCGCCTGCGAGGTCCACCAGGCCGATACGGGCCTTATCATCGGGTGTCGGCGGCCGGTCCATGAAGTCCACTTCCAGCGCCAGCAGGTACCTGCCGCTGAAATCATAGGGAAACTTGTCATAATACCCGAAATAGTGGTACTTAGGGCCCTTGGTCAAGGCCCGGCATTCGGGGAATTGCTCCTGATTGGTCACGCTCCATCGCTCCTGTCGGATGCTGATAGCCCAAAAGGCTGGTTCCCAAGCTTCTCGACACAAGTTCGTTCTTGTGGATGAATACACCTCCCTTTCCCTTGGCAACCGGAATGTGATATAAGAAGCCTGTCGTCATTCGCTGGCTGGGAAAGGATGATGAGCAACGTGACTCTCAAGTATCTGAGCCGGGCGGACCTCGAGAGCCTCAAGATCACGATGGCGGAAGTCATGGAGGTTGTGGAAGAGGGCTTCCGGCGCAAGGCTATGGGGGAGACGCAGATGACCTCCAAGGCCTTCATCACACCGCGAGGCGGCGAGGCCGGGATGATGTCCATGGCGGCCTATGTCGGCGGCATGGACGCCGCAGCGATCAAATGGCTGGGCTGGGCCACCGGCAACCGCCAGCGCGGTCTGCCGCTGCACACCGGCCTGGTCATACTCAACGATCCGGACACCAGCTTGCCGATGTCAGTCATGGACGCGGGCTGGGTCACGGCCATGCGCACCGGTGCAGCCAGCGGCGTGGCGATGAAGTACCTGGGGCCCAGCCAGGCGGCAATCGGTGCCGTGATCGGTTGTGGCGTCGAGGGCCGCAGTAACTTGAGCGCTATGCACACTTGCTACCCGGAGCTTGCCGAGCTGCGCTGCTACGATATATTCGACGCGGCGCTGGAGGCCTTCGTCGAGGAGAGCCGCCGCCAGTACGATTTCACGGTCACACCGGTCGGCAGCCCGCAGGCGGCGGTTGAGGAGGCGGACGTAGTGGTAACCGCCGGCTCCACCGGCGCGACGCCCTTCCTCAAGCAGGAGTGGCTCAAGGCCGGGGCGATGGCGGTGCCGGTGGACCTGTTCGGTGCCTGGGAAGTTGAGCTCGCCATGCAGGTTGACAAGCTGGTGACTGATGACTACGAGAAGTTCGACAGCTTCCGCTCGAGTGAGCGGCTGAAGGACCTGCCGCAGCCCTACGCCGAGCTGGGCGAGATCGTTGCCGGCGACAAACCCGGCCGCGAGACGCCCCAGGAGCGCACCATGTCAATTCTTGGCGGCATCCCGGTTGATGATGCGGTTGCGGCGCACCTGGCCTACACCCGCGCTGTCGAACAGGGCGTCGGGGTGACGCTGCCGCTGTGAGCGAGCCAATGCCCGCGGGCTACCGCACAATTGACCATACCGCCGACAAGGCCATCGAGGTCTGGGCTCCGGACCTCGGGGAACTGATCGTGCAAGCTGCCCGCGGCCTTATCGCGCTGCTGGTGGAGGCCGAGGAGTTAGCCCCAACCTCTGAAGTCGAGGTCTCCGTAAGCGCTGCAAGCCCCGAAGTGTTACTGCATGACGCGCTCTCTGAAATCCTGTATTTGACCGAAGATGAGGGGCTGATGCCGATTACGGCGCGGCTGGTGTCACAGGAGGGGAGCGCGGTGCGGCTCAGCATCGGCGTCGTGGAAATGGCTGCGGCTGAAGCGTGGGTGCTTGGGCTGGTCAAGGCCGTGACGTACCATAATCTGAAGATCGAGCATACCCGCGCTGGCCTACGTACCCAAGTGGTGTTTGATACGTGAGGCAACGCGCCACCGGGGGCCACTAGGAGTTTGACAAACGGCGGGTCGAGAGGTATAATTATCGTCACGCGCCGAGGTGGTGGAATTGGCAGACACGCTAGCTTGAGGGGCTAGTGACCTAATCGGTTGTGCGGGTTCGAGTCCCGCCCTCGGCACCAACCTTGACAGCATCAAGGGCGGTTAGCTCAGTCGGAAGAGCGCTTCTCTCACGCAGAAGATGTCAGAGGTTCGAGTCCTCTACCGCCCACCACCAGAAGCGGGAATAGCTCAGTCGGTAGAGCATCAGCTTCCCAAGCTGAGGGTCGCGGGTTCGAACCCCGTTTCCCGCTCCAAATCAGATAACCCTTGGGTGTGGGGAATACCTGTTCCGTTTGTTAGAGCGGGAGTAGCTCAGTTGGTAGAGCGCCACCTTGCCAAGGTGAAGGTCGCGAGTTCGATCCTCGTCTCCCGCTCCATCTCTTCTCCGGCGGCATAGCCAAGAGGCTAAGGCAGCGGTCTGCAAAACCGCTATTCACCGGTTCGAGTCCGGTTGCCGCCTCCATAAGCATTCTAGTATTCAGGGCCACAGCCGGTGTGCTGCGGCCCTGTCGCATTTGGCAGCGCGTCCCCAATTGTGCTATACTCGCCGGCGACGGAAATCAAGGGCGTGTGAAACAACGTAGTGTCGGTACGGGAGGGTGACTCTCGATGTCTCTGCAAGGCAATGCGTTAATCGGCCAGTCCGGTGGCCCCACTATCGTGATCAACGCCTCTTTGGTCGGGGCGATTGAGGCCGCCGAAAAGCACTCGGAGATCAGCCGCTTCTTCGGCGCTGTCTGCGGCCTCACCGGTGTGCTCAATGAGCAGATGATTGACCTGTTCCGCGAGGACGATGATCTGATTCGCCGGATGCGCTATACACCTTCGGCGGCGCTGGGAAGCTGCCGGCTCAAGCCGACCGAGCAGGACCTGGAGCGCTGCATGGAGGTCTTCAAGGCGCACGACATCCGCTATTTCTTCTACAACGGCGGCAACGACTCCCAGCTCACTTGCCACCTGATTTCCGAGCTGGCCAAGGGCAGCGACTGGGATATGCAAGTAATCGGGATCCCCAAGACCATTGACAACGACTTGGTGATAACCGACAACTGCCCCGGCTTCGGCAGCGCCGGTCGCTATGCGGCATGGGCGGTACAGTGCGCCGCTCGCGATGCCCTGGCCTTCGGCAACGCTGAGGTGGTTGAGGTGATGGGCCGCCACGCCGGCTGGCTGACCGGTGCGACCCAGTGCGGACGCGTCGAGGAGTGGATGGCCCCGCATCTGGTCTATCTGCCGGAAGTCACCGTGGACCCCGATAGGTTCCTGGCCGATTGCCAGGACATCTACGACGAGTACGGCTATCTGGTGGTGGCGGTGTCGGAGGGCTTCAACTTCGGCGAAAGTGATGTTACCACCGTCTCGGAGAAGCTCGATGAGTTCGGTCATGCGCGGCTCGGCGGCGTCGCCGAGGCCTTGGCCGAAATGGTCGAGGAGTCCATCGGGGTGCGCTGCCGCTTCGACAAGCTCGGCAACCTGCAGCGCGCCTTCAGCCCCTGCATGTCGAAGGTGGATAATGAGGAGGCCTATGCGGTCGGCCAGGATGCCGTCAACCGCGCCATGGCCGGCGAAACTGACATCATGATCACTATCCAGCGGCTGAGTAACGACCCCTTCGAGTTCGAGACCGAGACCACCTCATTGATGAGCGTGGCCGACGAGACCAAGGAAGTACCGGAGGCATGGATCAACCAGGAGCAGAACGGCGTAACCGATGAGTTCATCGAGTACGCCCTGCCGCTGATCTCGGGTGCGGCGCTGGAATTGCCCGAAGGCCTGCCCAACTACCCGGTCTTCCAGAAGCACTTCGTGGACAGCAAGCTGGAGCCCTACGAGCGGTGAGGACGCGGCCGAGACATTTGCGGCGGCTTGCTCAATCGTCTAGCTTCGCTACTGCCGGCAGGCCCCGCTCATCGAGGAAGGCATCTACGGCTGTCCGCTGTGGCAGACTGGTCTGAGCGCCGAGCACCGTGCAGGCCAAGGCCCCGCAGGCATTGGCAAAGGTAGCGGCATCTACCGGGCCAGAGCCCTCCGCCAGCGCCACCGCCAAACCGGCGGCAAAGGCGTCGCCCGCGCCCGTGGTATCAACCACCTCAACCGCGAAGCCCGGCACATGCCAGGTGCCCTCGTCCGTTTGCACCACACAGCCCTTGGCCCCGAGTTTGACCACTCCCAGCTTCAGGCCCAGCTTGCGCAGTTCGCCCGCGGCCCTGGCTGCGGCCTCCGGAGATTGCACCGGCAGACCGGTAATCAGCTCAACTTCAGTCTCGTTGGGAACCGCCGAGAAGGCCCGGCCGAAGTTAGCGGGCAGCCGGTCGCGAACCGGTGCCGGGTCGAGCTGGACTGCGGTGGCGGCCGCAGTCGCGATCTCAATCAGCACCTCGACCGCTGCTAGTGGCACCGCGAACTGGGCCAAGGCAAGGTTCGCTTGAGCAATGGCCGCGGAGGCCACCTGCACCTGCTCGGCTGTGACTGCGAAATTGGCGCCGGGCACCGCCACAATCGAGTTTTCTCCTGAGGGTGCCAGCGCGATGAACGCCGCTCCGGTGGCAGTCTGCCGGTCGCTGATGACATACTCTGTGCTGATGCCCTCGCGCTTGAGGTTGTCCAGCAGCAGCGGTCCGAAGGCATCCTCGCCGACCCGCCCGATCATCGTCACCTCGGCACCCAGCCGTGCGGCGGTGACGGCCTGATTAGCGCCCTTGCCGCCGGCCACGAACTGCAGGTCGGAGCCGAGCACGGTCTCGCCCGGCTCCGGCATCCGCTCCGCCGACATCACGAAATCCTGATTGATGTCACCCAGGACCACGATTGTGGCGGCCATCAAGGCCTCCCACAGAAAAGCCTACAGGTTGTCCGCGAAGTCCATTCCGTCAATCAGCCGCAGGGTCAGCGCCTTGACCTGTGCGTCGAACTCAGCACGAAACGCCCGGTCGCTCTTCACATACTTGACCAGGGCCTCGCGGAAGTAGCGTTGGCCCTGCTCATCACGCATGTTGAGAGCCAGATAGGAGTTGAAGCGGAAGAAATCGGCCCGGGGATCGCGCTTTCTCTGCGGATTCCTGGCAATCTGCCTGTCGTATGTGCTGAGCTGTTTGACTAGCAGCGGTTGGGCCAGCGGGCCGCCCTGCTTGACCTGCCTGCGCACGAGCCGCAGCACCGCGTCGAATATCCGGTTGTATAGTCTGCGGGCCTCACTGCGCGGCGGCTGAGCAGCCAACATCTCCAGCAGCAACTCATAGTACACGCCGCTGATCTTGTACTTCACCTCGCCTCCGGTGGCAGCCAGGATCGCCTCATAGGTACCCTTGCCCTTGCCGCTGTAAGGCGTAGTGCCTGAGCCGGAATGGATGGAAAGCAGGGCACCGGACACGCCCTGGGCGATGGCATGATGTCGGCGCGTGCGCTGCTCCAGCTTCGCCATATCACCCTTATAGTCAGCGCGCTTCTCGAAACCGATGTTGGGCGCGAAGTAGTGACAGGGCAGACCCAGCGCCCGCCACTCGGTCAGATAGAACCGCGTCTCGCGCGGGCTGGTCATGGCGGCGGTCTCGTCCAGGGAGATCTCGAAGCTGAACGGCTTGCGGCCCAGCTTGCGCTTGCAGTAGCGGTAGATTTCGGCATTGATCTTGAGGCTGTCCTGGAACTTGAGCGCCAGGCGCATGGCCTGCAGGCGGCTGATGGTCACACTGACGGTCTTGCCGCCCGGGGCGCGGAACTGGCGCTTGTTGCGGTAGCGTCCCAGCAGCTTCCTGGCCGCCGCGGGTTTGAAGCGCTCGGCGAAAAGGCGCCGCACCCGCTCGGGACTGAGTCGGTCGGCCTCCAGCCAGAAGAGGTCCGAGGTGTCGGTGGTGAAGCAGCCGACCACACCGGTCGCCGCCGCCTCGTCAACCGCCATCCGGTTGTACTCCAGCGACTTCTGCAGTTGCTGCGGGCTGATATGGGACTCAGCATGGTAGCCGGCGATGCGCTGCACTGCCGCCGTGGACGAGCCGATGACGATCAGGTGGTCAGCCTCGATCTCCACGGTAACGCCGGCCTTGGTCGCCTCACGGGCCCCCAGGGTCATGTACTGCTTGATCGAGGTGCCGGTATGGCCGCGAGTTATCTCCCAAACGCCCGGCTTGGCCTTGATTATCTTTTCCGGGGCGGTCTCCCGCCCAAATGACAGCATCAGCTCACCGGCTACCTTGCGCTGCTTGTAGGCGGCCAGGATGCCGGGCAGGAAAAGCTCGGGTATGCGGATACCGGTGGCCGGATGCTTGAGCACTCCGAGGCAGGTAGCTCCAGGACCGGGGTTTGTCTTTGCTGGCATTGTTGCTCTCTCCTTATTGAGCCGGGGAGGTGCGTGAAAATCCCGTCGGCGGAGTTGGTTTCCGCCACAGCTCCGATGATTGGGATGCGACCTGTAGATTCGTGGCTGTCGTTAGCTTCCTGCCCGGATATCTCAATTCCTCCCCAACATTAGCCCGTGGCCTTGTCCGCCCTTAGGGCCACACGCCCCGCGCCGACACCGCCCTGTCGCGGCTCCAGACGATAATCCGCCAGTAGTTCTCCTCACCTGCGTCGCTTAGTGCCTGTTGTGTGCGCGCGAGCAGGCCCTCAGCCTCGGCTTGCCTGGTCCCGGGCTTTACTTTGATGAAGATGTGGTAGTAGTCGAGATTTCGGTCAGGCAGCCCGGGTGCCTTGGTCCTCAGGCCCAGTATTTCGCTCAATGATAGCCAGGCCTGCTGCCCGGCGCCTGTTGAGAACAGATGTCTCACATCGAGGACTGGCGCATATGCGTGGAATTCCTCTATGCGTTCGGAGTGCAGTTGCACCTTAACATGCTGACCGAATGTGTCAACGCGGTGGATTTCGGCCAGTGAACAGTCCAGCGGATAGCAGAATGAAAGCACAATGTACAGATAGAATCCCGCGATTACGACATGGACGACCGTGACAATGGCTCGGGTAATGCGTTGCTTTCTGGGTGATTGCCGCTGGCTTTCCTGCCACTCGTCAAAGTCAAACTGCTTCCCCCGCACTCGCGCATTGAACAGGCTCATGCAGAAGAAAGCGCCGGTGCTCTGGTGCTCCAGGTACCGTGTGGACAACCACAACAGCACGGATAACAGAACGGGTGTTGTCATCACCGTAGTGAGCGAGTAAGGTGTCGCCGTCAGGCCATAGCACAGCACACCGTAAACTGCGCCACAGATGGCCAGCAACACAGTCCAGTACCACTTGGCGCCCCACACCATATCTGCTTTGTGCTCGAAGTCGGGCAACTGCCTGAGCGCGCGCAGCGACAGAAAGCCCAACAGGGCGAGGAAGCCTACGCTCGCCGCAATCGTCACCAGGGCTTCAAGCCCTGTCGCTCTGCTTAGGATGTCTTGTGCTAATTCGTGGTGATCCATGCCTAAAAGGAGATAGAGCCTTTGTCCTTACAGTGTCCCTCCTGCTTGTGGAACCAGCCGCCTCACGAAGACGGGCTTTATGCAGTGGGCCTTACATGCTCCATCAGCAGCTTGTGGTACTCGGGCGAGGCGGCGATCATGCACGGGCACTGCGCAGCATAGTCATAGCCACTGATGTCATACAGCGATTGGCTTGTCAACTCGGTCACAAGCGCGCCGGTGTACCGTTGTCAAACATAGTTTACACTTTGGGTTTGGCAGTAGTGTTGTAGGTG
>CAYMIN010000037.1:0-31764 GCA_964390495.1 uncultured Armatimonadia bacterium | reverse complement strand
CGACTTCGCTCCCGATCCAGTCGCGCGAGTTCTCGTCGCGGGGTATCCAGTCGTGAATGCCGTGTTGGGAGGAGATGCGCCCGGTCAGATAGGTAGCCCGGCTTGGCGAGCAGACCGGGGTGGCGACGAAGAAGTTGCTGAAACGCACCCCGCTTGCGGCCAGCCGGTCAATATTCGGCGTGCGAATCTCGTGGTTGCCGTAGCAGCCGGCCGCCCACGGGCCCTGGTCGTCGGTCAGGATGTATATCACATTAGGCAATCTGGCAACTTCGCTTTGCGGAGCCATGATTGTCTCCCCTTGTGGATGGTGTCGTGATGGATCGCCAGCGGTGTCGCTAGCCGTGATAGAGGGGCCGAATGGGGGACGTTTGGGGCCCCATCCGGCCCAACCGCTGCTATCGCGTAGCTCGGGCTTCCAGCCCGAGTCTGTTGCGACAACGAACAATGGTGATTACCCACACACGAGAATTACGTTGCCGAACGGCGTCGTGTCGCCGGTGCGCACACCGGCTTTGCAGCGGGCGGCCATATGTTTGAAGGCCACATGGCTCTCGCAATCCTTGAGCAGGACGCCCTCATAGGCGGACCGCAACTCCGACACCCGCTCGGGCACGGCCTCATGGGCCTCCGCCGCGATGATGATACGGTCGAAGCTGAAGTCGGTTGAGATGGCCTCCAGCACCTCGGGCACGGTCGGCACACCGGGCATGAGTGCCAGGTCGAGGTTATACTCCAGATCCGGCATCGGGAAGCCCATATCGGAGATCACCATCATGTCGGTATGGCCGAGGTTGCGCACGATGTAGGCCAGCTCCGGGTTGAGCAGCTTGCTACCGCCCTCCGGTTCGCCCATCTCCTGGGCTCCGGCGGCAAAGAAGGCCTCGACTCCGGCCCGCGTCAGTTCGTCACGCAGCGTCGGCCCTGGCCGCTTCATCAGGATGTTGCCGTTGGCCAGGGCGCCGACCGCCTCCCAGCCGTCTGATCCCATCGCGGAAATCTCGTCAAGGCTGCTTGCCTCAGTGTATTCCCATTTATCCATCTGCTCTCACGTCCTCATCATCCACACTAGATTACTGGGAGGCCCGTGCCGAGTGGCATATCAAAGCCCCGCTTCTGCCTCAGTTCCAGGCTTGAGGCAGACCAGACCAGTATTGCTCGCATCTCGGACTTGCGCTGTCTGCTGTACGCCTTTGGTTCCCCTCTCCCACTGGGAGAGGGGCTAGGGGTGAGGGCGGCTTAGTCCCGAACCCACTCCGGCTTGACGAACTGCTGCAGATGCTGCAGGCTGATGACCAATCCCTCGTTTTCGCGCTCGTTCCTATAGACCGGGTCATGGCGGCCCTCGATGTCGAGGTTGCTGCTGTAGCCCACCTCGACCAGCGCCGAGATCACCTCGTGCCACTTCACCACACCCATGCCGGGCGTGCGGTGGCGGACGGCCTCAGGCTCCAGGATGCCATTGCGCCTCACATTCCGCCACACCACCTCCGCGTCCTTGGCGTGCACGTGGTAGATCCGCTCCCCATAGTCGAATATCACCTGCAGGTGATCAATAAGCAGGCAGACCAGGTGGGAGGGGTCATACTCCAAACCCAGAGCGGGGGAGGGTACCGCCTCGAACATCAAGTCCCAGGCCCGCGGGCAATAGGCGATATTGGTCCCGCGGAAGGGGTGGTAATGGAACATCGGGCAGTTCTCGAAGGCGATTTTCAGCCCGCGGTCTTCGGCCTCCTGGGCGGTATCGGTCCAGACCTGCCTAAACAGCGGGATATTGTCGGCGATATCGAGCTCCGGGTTGCGGCCGGCGAAGCTGCCGACGATCCCGACCTCCATCTTCTCAGCGACATCGAAAAGCCTCTTGAAGTACTCGTGATTCTGCCTAGCCGCAGCCTCGTCCGGGTCGAGGTGGTTGGGGTAGTAGCCGATTGCCGAGACCTCGATGCCGGCCTCGGCGTACTGCTCTTTGGCGCGGAGGATTTCGTCATCGCTGGTTACGGTGGGGTCGAGCGGATAGCCGGGCCAGATCAGCAGTTGGATGCTGCCGAAGCCGGCGGCCTTAGCGAACGCGATTTCGGCTTCAGAGTACTGGGTCAGATAGCCAATGCGCATGTGCTTCCTCCGGAGAACTCAGGCTGTCGGCCCGAGCTACGCCATGGTACGAGGCCGTTGCATTGCCTTGTTAGCTGTTCTTGAGGCTATTGCGCTTAACTTGCCAGGCTCACTTTGGCTCCGGTCTCCGCCGCTTCATAGGCCGCCAGGGCCACTTCCACCGCCTTCAGCCCGTCGTAGCCGGTGATCGGCACAGGCCCGCCGGCCTCGATGCAGCGGCAGAAGTCCGCAATCAGCGCATAGTCCATACTCTCCCCGTAGCCGACCCAGGTGTAGCTGGATTTGTCGTTCTGGTACAGGTTCAGCTTCTCCGAGACCAGGTCCACCCAGACGTTGCCGCCGCTGCCGATGATGCACATGGTGGCATCGCCCCAGATCGGGTAGTGCGGCGGGCGCGACCAGGAGCAGTCGAGCGTGGCGATGCAGCCACCGCTGAAGTCCATGGTGATCAGGCCGGCGTCATCGCAGTCGAGCTCGGGGTTGAAGAATCGGTCCATTTCGCAATATACGCTGGCGACCTCGTCGCCGGTCACGTCGCGCATCAGGTCAACGATGTGGACGGTGTGGTCAATCGTGGCCCCACCGCCGGAGAGTTCCGGCTCGACGAACCAGCCCCCGGGATTGCGCCCGCGGTTGGTCCCCTTAATCGCCAGGATCTCGCCCAGTTCGCCCGCCTCTACCATCTGCTTCGCCTCGACATACGCCGGACCATAGCGGCAAGGGAAGGCGGTCATCAGTTGCACACCCGCGCTCTCACAGGCCTCAATCATGGCCTGGGCGTCGGCGACCGAGATGCTTATCGGCTTTTCACACAGCACGTGCTTGCCGGCCTCCGCAGCCAGCAGGGCCTTTTCCCTGTGGGCCACGTTCTCGGTACAGATAATCACCGCTTCAATATCAGCGTCCAGGAGCGCCTCATCGCTTTCGAAATACCTGCTCTCAAACCGCTCGGCCATCTTGCGGCCGCGCTCGGCGTCGGCGTCCGCTATCCCGACCAGATTAGCCTGCGGGTTGGCGTTTACCGAAGTGGCGTAGCTGGCCGCGTGCATGTGCGCAAAGCTGATCATCCCTATATTCACAGACATTTGCCTCGCCTCCGATATGCGACTGTGGGCGCAGTCGCTTACAGGTTGATGACTTTGCCGGTCTCCGCAGATTCGCAGGCCGCAAGGGCTAGCCGCAGCGATTCGCACGCGTCCTCTACGGAGATCGGGGCCTGGCCGCCCTTCGCGACGGCCTCGATGAATAGCTCGTCCTCGATCAGGTATGGCGATTTGGCCGGACTTGACGGCACCTGCACCGCCGCCAGTCCCTGCTCGGCCTGGCGCTGCTGCACCGTCAGAGTGGCATTCTCGGTGCTGTCGTGCTCGATCAGGCCGTTGCTGCCGGCGATCTCGAAACTGGTGCGAAAGCTGCTCAGGTCCGCCCACGAGCCCTCGACATGTGCGATCGCGCCGCTCGCGAACCGGATCGAGGTCAGGCTGTAGTCGAGCGTCGGCATGTGCTGGTACAGACTGCGGGAATAGACCGTTTGCGGCTCGCCGAACGTCCAGAGCAGCCAGTCGAAGTCGTGAATGATCATATCCAGCGTCACCCCGCCGCTTAGCTCGTAGTTCTGGAACCAGCCTGCGGACCCTTGCGGCATGGTGTTCATCCGCGTCGTCCTGATCATCCCCACATCGCCGATGCTGCCTTTCTGCACCAGCTCGGTGGCGGTGGCGTATTCGGGGAAGAACCTTACCACATGCCCCACCATCATGATGACGTCGGCATCGCTGACCGCCTTGACGATCTCTTCGCCTTGCTGCATGGTGCGGGCCAGCGGCTTTTCACAGAAGATGTGCTTGCCGGCACCGGCGGCCCGGCAGCAGTACTCGGCGTGTTGTGGCGTCGGGCAGGTCACGGCCACGATGTCAATGTCCTCGGCGTAGGCTTCGGCGACATCGGATATGGCCTGGGCGCCGAGAGCTGCCGCTGCAGTCTCGGCCGCCTCCGAGACAACGTCATAGACCTTGGCTACCCGGCAACCCTCGATTGCGCTGTAGTTGGCTGCGTGCATTTGGCCCATTGTGCCTGCCCCGACAAGCGCGATATTGAGCATTTGAGCCACCTCCTCAAAGTGCTGATAGTCTCATCAGCAACTGACTATGCATTCTCACCAAGACTTCTCCATTCTCGGGCTTACTTCCTTCTCCGGCACTGACACGCTGCTATGGAAGCTCCGCCTAGCCCACGCCGGCGGCCACCTCGCGCAGAAACTTCACTGCCCCCGCGTAGCCGTCGGAGTGGTTGAACAGGAATGAGCCGGACACCAGCACCTCCGCACCGGCGCTGATTATCTCTGCGGCGGTATCGGCATTGAGCCCGCCGTCGAACTCAATCAGCGTCTCGTACCCACCGGCATCAATCATGCTCCGCAGCTCGGCGATCCGCTCGGTACTTTCCGGAATGAAGCTCTGGCCCGCATAGCCAGGCACCACGCCCATTATCATCACGATATCGCAGTGTTCCAGCAGCGGCTCGATTTGCGCAATCGGCGTAGCCGGGTTGACCGCCAGGTTGGATTTGCAGCCGAGCCGGCGAATCCGCTCAAGCAATCCCGCCGCATCGTCCGTTACCTCGTAATGCACCGAGATAGCGTCAGCGCCGGCCTCGGCGAACAGTTCTAGGTGCTTCTCGGGATTGGTGAACATCAGATGGCAGTCGAAAAAGCACTTGGTTAGGCCGCGCAGCGCCTCGGCGACCATCTGCCCATAGGTCACCTGGTCGGTGAAGTGCCCGTCCATGCAGTCAAAGTGCAGCCACTCACAACCGGCAGCTTCCAACGCGCGCACTTCCTCACCCAGACGGGCAAAATCAGCGCAGAGCAGCGATGGTGCTATGATTATCTCACGCGGCATTTGCATCCCTTCAGTCGTCCGCCGTACCGGAAGCTGCGTTACCGGGGCCGGAGAATCTGGCAATATCGCCGATCCGACACAAGCTCCGGCCGATTGCTTGGGCGATATGCCGCTGCGACGTGTCGCTCAGCGAGACCGCCACAATCCGGTCCTTCCGAACATACACACCCAGCGCAGCCTCTCCCAGTATCAACAGCTCTGACGCCTTGCCGGTGCAGGCCAGCATCAAGCCCGCCCGCTGGCACGCCGCCTGGGGGTCCCTGCGCCAGATGCCGGCACCCCAGGCCTGCGCGCCCTCACATACCGCGACACCGGCCACCTCCGGCCACTCGCAGATGCTATTGAGGAGCTCCTGGAGACTTTCGGCATCACGGATAGGGGATACCCGTGGCAGCCGCTTGCGCCGCACTTCCGCCTCCGCACCGCCCCACCACGCTGCGGCTACCGGAGCCATCAAAAACCCCACCGCCGACTGGAGCAGCAGCCCGGGGAGGTAACCGGCAAGCGCATATACGAAGCCGGCGGCTAGATCCAGACCACCGCCGGACATGGCCGCATACACCTCACCCATCCCCAGCGCCACCAGGGCCTGAGTAGCCAGCATCGCCGGCAAGACAATCAGCGCCCGGGCGATCTCGGCGCCGGTCACCAGCAGCGCGGTAATCAGGTAAGCCGCCGCCAGGCCCACATGAACCGCCGTGGGAACCGGCTGGCGCGCAAGTGTTGCGCCCTGGTTGAGCATAGCCGCCAGCAGGATCACGAATAGGCCGACTAACAGCACGGCAGGGAGAGCGGCTTTGCGACCCGGGTTGTACATCACGCCTCGCCTCGCAGAGCCTCGCCCAGCCGCGCCAAGGCGACGTTGGCGGCACCCATCTTGGCCGTCGCCTCGGCCGCAATCACAAGCAACCTGGCGGCATCGCAGCGCCCTACCACCAGCCCGGCGCCTTCGCCCTCGACCAGCAGCCGCTCAACCGTTCCCAGTCCCATCGCTTCAGCCACCGCCGCGGCCGCCTGATAGACGCACTCAGCCGCCCCGGCTAGCACCGCCGCATCAGCGCCGCTGGCGGTGGTAAGTACGCCGACTGCCTTGCCGGTGAAGGCGGCGACCGGTTGCCCGGCCCGCTCGGAGGCTTGCCGGCTCTGGGCCTCGTCAGCCGGTAGCGCAGTCGGCTCCATTGCCGCCGACCTGCACTCGTTGCCCAAATCGAGGTTGGCCGCCGCCTCCCTGGCGCGACGGGCCAGTAGGCTCAACTGCCCCAGCTTTGCCTCTGCGCCGCCGCGAATCAGGATCTGGCTTGCACCATCGCGCGAAGCGGCGCCCACCAGCGTCCCCTCATCGGTCATCAGCACCAGCGTCCTGAAGCTGCCGGAATGGACTGCCTTGGTCGCCGCCATTAGTGCGCTGGACAGCTCATCCAGCTTAGTGAGAAGCTCCGGGTACGTCGGCAGCGGGGTCGGCCCGACCACAGCGTAGCTGCGACCGCTGGCGGCGACTGCTGTTTCGACGGCTCCGGATCCCATTACGCTTGCTGCCGCCGTCTGCAGCGCCATATCTTGCGCGGAGCTCAGCCCCGCACCCGGAGCAATAGGCGGCTGCCGCTCCACTTCTGCTCTCGGGGACTCTTCCTGCTCATCAGCCGGCACAGCGGGAGTTGGCGGTAAGGAATCGGTTGATTCGCCCGGTTCTTCCTTAGCTTTCTCGGCCGCCTGCGCCTCGGACAGGTCCATGGCCATCTGATCGGGCCGGGCTTGAGCGGGTTCCGGCTGAGTGACCTCAGGTTCGGGACCGAGCGGTATTTCGGACGGCTCCTCGGCCTGGGCTACAGCCTCGGTATCAGCCGCCACGGCCTCGGCCGGGCGGTCGTCGGCTGGCTCATGCTCGCTTGCGGGCGCCTCCTCGGTTGGAGTGGCCGCTTCGACAGCGGGCTCGGACGGTAGCTGTTCGGCGGTTTCATCAGCCTCTTCGACCGGCGCTTCGGGGTTCTCCATCAATGCGCTCAACAGCTCGGCCTGACGCTGCCTGGTGTCCTGATCCGTCGGCGGCACGGGGATGCGGAATTCGCTGGCATAGTCCCGCTCCGCCGGCGGCTGCGGTTGCGGCGCCCGGGCCTCTGGTCGTGACACTTCCAGCCCCGACCGTACCAGCCAAAGATACAGCGCTACCATCAGCATCTGCACCAGCGCCGCCAGCCAGAAGCCGGTGTAGAAGTCCAGCCACAGCTTCTCAAAGCCGGCCTCGGAGCCGGTCAGTATGCCGACTTCGGCCGCACCCATCGCCATCGCGGCGCGTCCGCCCATTGCCAGCAGCACCACCAGCAGCGTGCGCCCCGGCGGCACGATCCCCTCGGCCGGAACCATCAGCACGATGAAGTACAGCAGCACCTCCCCAATCAGCAGCATCCCGGTGAGGCGAGCCGTCGGCTGGGTGTCCACGAGCTGATAGTTATACAGGATTGCACTTGCCGTGATGCCGATGACGGATACGGCGACCAGCCACAGGACCGCCCAGAGGGCCGTCACGCGACTTGAGGGGTTGCCGGCGGTGTCTGCCACTAATCGTCACCTCCGCTGTTATATCGCGCAGCGACTGAAGGTTTCCGCAATCGCCTAGCCATCCAGGGGCAGACTCCCCGTTGCGGGCAGGAGCTGCAGCCGTGCTGACTCGATAGCAGGGGTAGAAGCACGAAAGCCTCCAGCACGAATACCCCTAAGAGCACGGCGAGCAGCCAGGAGAAGCAGCTCAAGATCCGCACTGCCCCGACCACCACAGGAATCAGCCACAAGGGCACGATCACTGGTATATGCTGTCTGAACTTCTGCCCGAAAAGCCGCGTATCGCCTTTAGGGCGCAGCCTCGCCGATGCCCTCCCATACCCGCACGGACATGACCTCTGCCCGTAGCTCCGGCAATATGGGCACAGGAAAACAATGATCCAGAAGGCCCCGGCCACCCCGTACACAACGTAGGCGCCCGCGGCGATCCAGGCTGAGCCGGAGCCTTCTAGCGCCATGCCAACAATGCTCGCGCCCAGTAAGACCATCACGGTATAGGGCAGGTTCGCCAGTACGGTATGGAGATTAGAGTGCTGAGCCGAGGCGCGCTGCCGGTCTCCGCCTTCCTCATCCGCGCCCTCGACTGCTGCGCCGTTCTCTGATTCAGCCATCAGTCTATCCCCATGCTGACTATATCGGCCAGGACTATAAGTCTTGGGGGGCTAATCGCGCGCTTCGCGCCCTAGCTCACTACTACATTTCCCCAATGGCTCGCTCGGTTCCTTCCTATTTGCGGCGATGGCGAGAAACGTGCTAAGATTCCCGTGACCGCTGCACCTCTATTCCGAATAATTCACAAAACGCGTGGCTCGGCCCGAGGTCGTTGCGGGCATCTCGCAGGTGACGCTATGAGCAGGAAGAACAAACTCAACGACCTCACCAACCGCCAATGGCTCCAGGAGACCAAGAGCTTCTGGCATGCCCAGGGCGACGGCGACACGGCCTGGACGCAGCAGCGCCGCCTCGAGCTGTCTCAGTGGGTGCTGGACAGCTATGGGGAACAGCAGGCCGAGGCGATGCTCGCTCAGCTTGCCCCCAGTACGCTCTACAGTATCGCCCCTCCCCGCGAAGAGCTCAAGCTGTTGCATCCCGCGACCTTCTCGGAGCGCGACATCGAGCGCCTCATCCGGCTTTTTACCAAGCAGGGCGAAACCGTGCTCGACCCCTTCGTCGGCAGCGGCTCGACGCTTATCGCCTGTCACAATGCTAAGCGTCGCGGCATCGGCATCGAGCTGGCCGAGCAATGGGTGCAGGTGACCCGCCGCCGGCTGCAGCAGGCCGGAGCCGGACCCCAGCAGCAGGTGCTTGCCGGCGATGCCAGACAGAAGCTGGACGAAATCCCCCCGGCCAGCCTCGACTTCGTGGTGACCAGTCCCCCTTACTGGAGCATCCTGGGCAAGCAGGCCGGCATGAAGGCCCAAGCCGAACGCGTTGACAAAGACCTGCCGACTAAGTACAGCGAGCATGAGGCCGACCTCGGCAATATCCAGGATTACCAGGCCTTCCTCGAGAGCCTTGGCCAGGTATTCGCCAAATGTGTTGCGGCTCTAAAGCCCCGCAAGTACCTGGCCTGCATCGTTTCCGACTTTCGCCACGGCCCCAAGTTCCACATGTACCACGCCGATGTCGCGACCGTAATCGAGGAGCAGGGCCTACCTCTCAAGGGCATTACCATACTGCTGCAGGACAGCAAGAACCTTTATCCCTTCGGCATCCCTTACGGGTTCGTCTCCAACATTCACCACCAGTACATCCTGATTCACCAGAAGCCAAAGGCAACTCAGCCCGAATAAATCACAAAACGCGTAGCTCGGGCATCCTGCCCGAGGTCGTTGCCTGCGAAAGGGAGCTGGCATCATGCTAGACGATAAACAGAGAGCCAAACTGCTCGCCGTAGCCCGGCAGTCAATCAAGGCCGCGGTCGCGGGCGCTGGGCCGCCCCGTACCCGCACCAAGGACCCCGACCTGCTCAGGGCGCAGGGCGCTTTTGTCACCTTGCGGAAGCGCGGCGAGTTGCGCGGCTGCATCGGCCATATCGAGGGCGTGCTGCCGCTGATCGAAACGGTCAAGGAGATGGCCAAGGCGGCTGCCCTGCAGGATTACAGGTTCCCACCGGTCCAGCCCGATGAGATTGACGAGTTGACGATTGAAATATCGGTGATGTCGCCGCTCATGGAGGTCACAGACATTGAGGAAATCC
Source organism: uncultured Armatimonadia bacterium (assembly GCA_964390495.1). Classification (GTDB taxonomy): domain Bacteria; phylum Armatimonadota; class Zipacnadia; order Zipacnadales; family UBA11051; genus UBA11051. The sequence goes on along the minus strand of CAYMIN010000037.1, from coordinate 21,999 downwards.
AGGTGGGCCGCGACGGGCTGATCATCAGTAGCGGCATGCAGCGGGGCTTGCTGTTGCCGCAGGTGCCTGGGGAATGGGGCTGGGACCGCGAGGAATTTCTGTGTCACACATGCCTGAAGGCGGGCCTGCCTGAAGACGCCTGGCGCGGCGATGTGCTCATCGAGCGCTTCGAAGCCGAAGTCTTCGGAGAAACAGACGCCGAAGAATAGGGGTCAGGCTAAAGCTATTACAGCCGTGTACATCACCACGGCGATTACCCAGTGCAGCAGCCAGCAGCCCACCCACGATTTCCCCCGGTAGGCCATCAAGCCCAAGGCGATACCGGCGATAATTGCGGCATAGCTCTCCATCTCCGGCTTCCGGAAGTGCATCATCACGAAGGGGACCATCTGGATGAAGATAGCGAGCTGCCCCAGGCTGCGGGCCAGGCCGAACAGCAGAAATCCCCGGAAGAAGAACTCCCAGGCGAAGAAATAGACCAGCCAGCCGGCCGCGAACAACACGAAGGCCCCAAGACTCTGCCCGGCCCACAACTGGCTTGAGTAGTAGTCCTGGAAGCTCGGCCACCGCGAGGAGACTATCACTACCGGCACGACCACTACCAGAAAGCCGAGGAAGTATTTCCCCCAGACTTGACCGGCGCCCCATTGCCAGCCGAACTCCGCCAGCCGCCGCTTGAAGCCCAGCCGGATCACCAGTGCCGGCACGCAAAACAGCAGCAGGAAGTTCACACCGAACCAGTTGAACAGCTTCTGCTGGTGCGTACTGTGCAGTCCCAGCGCCTTGAACAGGCCCCGGTGCCAATGGGTAGGGAGGTAAAAGGTGGTATTTTTCCAGGTGAACAGGTTTACTTCAGCCGGCAGCGTGTTGGGGCGACCGTGGTAGTACACGATCGTCAGCAGCACAATTGCCAGGGCGATAACCACCGGCTCCTGCCAGCTTGGCCGCGGTCGCGCTGCGGTCGGCTCTGTCGGTTTGTCGGTCACTGTGATTCCCACACTCTGAGGCCGGAAAAGTCGAATGAGAAGTCGAGTATGTGACCGCCCATTTCCTCCAGCGCGCGCCGCACCTGTGCCTCCTGGTCGGCAGCCGCCAGGAATAGCAGGCAGCCTCCGCCGCCGGCTCCGCAGACCTTTGCGCCCACCGCCCCGGCACCTAGCGCCTGCTGTTTCATCTCCTGCATCATCTCCGTCACTACCCCCGGCGCCAGCTTTTCACGCGCCTCCCACTCCTCCAACAAAAGCTCCCCAAACCACTCGGTATCTGCGGCCAAAAACGCCCGATAGACCTCCTGAGCCACCCGCTTGACCGTTCTCAGGGCCTCGCAGACCACCGGCTCGCCGGCCTCATAGGCGCTGATCATGCGGTCATTGGTATCACCGGAGAGGCGCGACTGGCCGGTGTAGCACAGAATCAGGTGCTTTTCCAGGTCAAAGCGCAACCGGTCGGGGATCGCTACCGGCTCGATGGCTACCTTGCCCTCTTCATAGAACTCCATGTAGTTGAACCCACCCAGGGCCGCGGCGAACTGGTCCTGCTTGCCGCCGACGATATGCAGCTCCAGCAGCTCCAGCTCACACGCCATGTCGGCGATCTCGAAGCGGCTCAGCTTGGTCCGCTCGTGGCTCTGGCCGAAGGCGCGCAGATAGTCCAGTATCCCCAGCAGCGCCACCCCCACCGAGGCCGAGGAGCCGGTACCCGAGCCCGGCGGCGCGTCACAACGCACCGATATCTGCAAGCCGCCCGCCAGTTGCATCTGCCGCACCGCCGCCTTGAGCAGGTCGAGGTTGCCGTCATATTCCAGGTCTCTGATGTCGGCCGCTTCCACGAACTGGCCCAGGTCCTGCGAGACGATCCGCACGCCCGGCTCAGCGGTCGGCGCCAGCGTGCAGTAGGCATAGCGGTTGATGGCCGCATTAATCACCGCACCGCCTTCTCTTGAGGCGAAGGCGGCCAGGTCCGTGGTCCCGCCGGCGAAATCAATCCGCGTCGGCGTCCGGCTGCGAATTGTCATCTCGGCAACTCCCCTTCGGGGCCGGCATTACCATGCACTGTACTTCAACTCAATTCCCCAAGCCGCCGGGACTATCCTTCCCAGAAGTTGTCCCAAAACCCCGAAAGGGGGACTGTCCCTTTAGGGACTGTCCCCTGGGTACCAAAAGCAGCGTCTTACCAGTTCGCGCGTCCTGAAAAACTGGGTTGTGGACGCGTTTCTAGAGCTTGGACGACAGGCATCCGACTGACCTGAGCTTGCCGAAGGTTGCCTGTCGCGACCTCTGCCAACGGCATGGACAGGCTAGGAAGCCTGTCCTCCAGGGAGGTGATGTGTTGTCGGAGCGCATGGGTACCTGCGCCGTTGCCGTTGTAGGGGCACATGGCATGCGCCCGTGCCGTTAGGGGTTATTGCCTCTCTGTTGGGAGATGCCTAGGGTGAGGGCCGCCGTTGTAGGGGCGCAATTGATTGCGCCCAGTGGGCTGCACCGCCTACAAGCTGTCGCAAAACGCCAAAAAGGGGGACTGTCCCTTTAGGGACTGTCACCCCGGTACAGGAGCAGCCTCCTACCAGCTCACGAGTCCTGGGAAACTAGGTTTTGAGAGCGCCTGCAGTACCGAAACACCGACACCAAGAAGCCAAGCCAAATCAGGAGGTTGGCGCGGCCCGAGGAGAGGTAACGGGGTTGCAGCCTGAAATCCGCAGGCGAGATCTCAACCCAAAAACGTTCGCAGCAGTGTCAATAGGCCTAGGACCAAGCACCCCGCCGCCACGCCGATGGTAAGCTTCGATGTCGGCAAGGCGCGGACCGTGATCGCGGCCAATCCCGCAGCCAACGCCCCGCCGAGTATCATACCTCCGGCCAGCGGCCAATAGATGCCGGTCCCGCCGACCCAGTAGGCTGTCAGACCGCCGGCACAAGTGCAAGCTTCCGACAGCGAGGTAATGGCGATCGCCGAGCGCGTATCAATGCCGCCCACCACCTGGCCCGCAGTTACGATCGGGCCGTAGCCGCCGCCCATGAAGCCCTTGTTCGCAGCAGCGACCAACCCGAGTACCCCGGCCCGCGACCAGGAGAACTTCAGCCGGAACCTCCCGGCTCCGATAACCACCAGGCCCATTGACATGACGATGATGCCGGTCACGACCTTGACCGTACTCTCGGGCAGATTCAACGCGACGGTGGCCGCGATCCCTGCGCCCACCAGACCACAGCCTCCCAGCAGTACTCCCACCCGTAGCGCCGGCTTGCCGGGTCTCAGGTCGGCATTGCCCACGGAGTGGTGCCCGACCGCGGCCAGGACCCCCGAGATCAGCTCCTGCAGAAGCACTGCCGGTACCACCTGAATGGAAGGGAACCCCAGCAACAGTAGCATCGGAGTCAGGCTGGTGCCGTATCCCATCCCCAACGAGCTGTCCACATACTCCGCCATGAAAGACAGCAGGAACCCCGCAACAACAATTCCCCACACACTGCCCTCCGCAAAATGAATGCTCAAGCCGCGGCCGAACAGCGTCACAAACACAGCCGACAGCAACATCAGCGTAGCCATCGCGATCCAGAATACTGGGGCTATACGCTTGGCGCGCTCGCGGACATGCGGCGGGATGCTCTCTATAACACTCATCCATTCTCACCCGGTGATAGCTGTTTGTGCCTGGGGAGAGTGTTATAGCACTCTTATAACACTCTGTCAATAGCCCTCTACCCGCCCGTCTGGAATCGTCCTCAAGACCAACAGCGAGAATGGTATGGGTTCACACACCCGAGGACTGAACGACAACAGAGGCTGCAAGACATGGATCGAGGCAACTCAGGGGGCTTGCATAATCGTGGCTTGTCCCTTGCCGGGCCGACAGCATCCGGTTGGCTAGCGGCTGTCTCAAAACCTCAAATGGGGGACTGTGCCCTGGGTAGCAGAAACAGCGTTTTACCAGCCCGCGAGTCCTGAACAACCAGGTTCCGAAACCGCGTCTAGTGCGTGAATCTAATGAACAGGATATCCCCATCCTGCACGATGTAGTCGGCCCCGTGCAGCGCCCAGTCGCCGTGCTTGCGGCATTCTGCCACCGAGCCGCGTTCGGCCAGCGCGCTGTAGGGAATCACCTCGGCGCGGACGAAGTGCTCGCCCATATCGGTATGGATCTTGCCCGCCGCCTCCTGCGCGTTGGTGCCGGCCCGCGCCGTCCATGCCCGCGCTTCCTTGTCAGCGGCTGTGAAGAAGGTGATCACATCCAGAGTACCATAGGCCGCCTGGATCAGCCGCTCGCGCCCGGCTTCTTGCAGCCCGAAGTCGCTCAGGAATTCCTCCCGCTCATCCGGCGGCAGTTGCGCTATCTCCTCCTCCAGCGCGGCACAGAAAGCCAGATGCGGCAGCCCGAGGCTGTGCGCGTACTCGATTGCCGGGGCAGCCTTCTCGGCGCCGAGATCCTCCTCCCCGACATTGAATACCACCAGCATCGGGCGCATGGTCAGCAGACCGAATCCCCGCAGCAGCTTCTCCGCCTCCGGCTCCAGCCCCAATTGCAGCATCAGACCACTCTGTTCCAGGTGATCATGGCACTTCTGCAGCACATCTATCTCGTACTGGCTGCGGTCGCGCTTGGCGACACTGCCGTCCTGCAGCCGCTCGAGGCGCCCGCCGATTACCTCCAGGTCGGTCAGGCACAACTCCAGCAGCAGGACTTCCAGGTCGTTGTGGGGATCGAGCGGGCCGGCGCTGTGGTTGATGGTGCCGAAGGCCTGAATGATCAGCGCGAAGGCGTCGGCGTCACCGGCTACGGCGCTGAGGTGGGTCTGGCGGCTGGCGACATCTTCCCCCTGCTGCAGAGCGGTCAGGTCAACGATAGTCAGCTCCGGAGGCGTGGCCTTGGCCGAGTCGTAGATCTCGGCGACGGTATCCAGGCGCGGCTCCGGCACCCGCACCACGGCGATGTCATCACCCAGTTGTGCTTCCTGTGATTTGCCGGTCACCGCACGGAAGCAGGTGCTCTTACCGCTCCCCGGCAGCCCCAATAGCCCGATTTTCATCGCAGACCCTCCCTGCTGGAGGTTCCTGGCCGCATCCCCATGCTCCCTCACTCGGAGCAATCGGCGGCCTCATGTCCATTATACGCTGCCTGGACCTCCGTGCGCAAAGTCTCGCCAAGCTCGCCTTCCGTGATCGGGCCGGGGCGCAAGATCGCCGGCGGGCTGACCGTCAAGTCCAGCACCGTTGAGGCCTGCTGCACCGGACACGGGCCGGCGTCCAGGGCCACTGCTACTGCCGCAATCAGCTCCCGGGCCACCTGCTCGATACTGGCTGCGGCGGGCGCGCCTGACACATTGGCGCTGGTAGCCACGATTGGGCTACCGTAGGCCTCCAGCAGCGCCAGCGTCAGGGCCTGGTCCGGCACCCGTACCCCCACGGTTTCACGCCCGGCTGTGACTTCCGGCGGCAGGTCGTCGGCTTTCCGGACCACTACAGTCAGCGGCCCGGGCCAAAACCGCTCGGCCAGCGCTGCCACGGCCGGCGCCACCTCCCGGGCCACCTGCTGCAACTGCTCCAGGCCGCTTACCAGCACCGGCAGGGGCTTGTCGTAGTTGCGGCCCTTCAGCTCGAATATCCGCAGCGAGGTTTCACGTGAAACATTTCCGGCCAGGCCATAGACGGTATCGGTGGGCAGGATGACCAGTTCGCCGCAGCACAGAGCCGCGACCGCCTGCGCGGTAGCCTGGTCGCTGCTGATCTCGTCGAGCCGCAGTATCCTACCCATTGGCTTCCCCAATAACAACGCGCGGCTGCCCCGCGTAGTCCTCATGCACAGTCCACTGCATGTCAGGTCGGGCTTGGCGCAAGATGGCGGCCACCTGTGCCTGGTCGTAGCCGATCTCGAAGCCGGCCAGCCGCAGACCGGCCAGATCCGGCAGCCGGGCAGCGATCTCACGGTACGCCCCGAGCCCGTCGCGGCTGGGACTTACCAGCGCCACGCGCGGCTCGTAGCGCACGATCTCCGGCTGCAGGGCCTCATAATCAGCCGGGCGGACGTACGGCGGGTTACTGAGCAAGTAGCGCACTGCCTGCGCGCCCTCTGCACCCAGCCAGTCAAGATAGCTACCGGCGATTGCATGGGCCCGCTCGGCCAGGCCCAGCAGTCCCGCGTTTTCCGCATAAAGCTGCAGCGCCGCCACCGCTATGTCACTGCCCAGCAGTGTCAGATTCGGGAACTGGTGGATTACGGACAGTCCCAGGACACCGCAGCCGCAGCCCACATCCACCAACAGCCCACTGACCGAGCCGCCTTGGTGCATGCGCTCGATGACGATTTCCGCCAGTAGTTCGGTCTCCGGACGTGGCGACAGCGCCCGTGCCTCGCTGCGGAATCTCAGGCCCATGAACTCGGCGCTGCGCAGCACGTAGTTCAGCGGCATGTGCCGGCTGCGCAGGGCCACCAGATGATTGAGGCTGCGAGCATCAAGGGGTGAAACCTCGTGGTCGGCGGCTGCGAGGCGTCCGGGGCTGGTGTCGAGCACGTGCGCCAGGAGCACCTTTGCTTCGAACTCGCAGGCTGCAATGCCCGCCGCTGCCAGGGCCTCTGCCGTAGCTTTCAGCAGGCTCGTGATCGGTATGGCGGCCTCAGAGCGGAGTGCCTTCATCGCCCTACACTCGCGGCTTATTCACTCACAGTGGCCTGGGCGGCCAGGCGTTCCTGGTAACGGGCCTCGGCCAGCGCCTCTATCAGGTCGTCAATCTCCCCTGAGAGCAGCGCCGGCAGGTTGTGCAGCGTCAGGCCGATGCGATGGTCGGTGAGGCGGTCCTGGGGAAAGTTGTAGGTGCGGATCTTCTCGCTGCGGTCGCCCGACTTGATCTGCGACTTGCGCGACTCGGCGATCTCCTGCTGCTGCTTCCGGAGCTCGGCCTCATACAGCTTGGAGCGCAGAATCTGCAGCGCCTTGTCGCGGTTCTGCCGTTGCGAGCGCTCGTTGGTACAAGCGACCGAGATGCCGGTAGTCTTATGGGTCACGCGCACGGCGGTGTCATTTTTCTGCATGTGCTGCCCGCCCGGGCCGCCGGCGCGGAAGGTATCGAACTCCAGGTCCGAGGCGTCAATCTCCAGGTCTATGTCCTCCGCTTCCGGCAGCACTGCAACCGTGGCCGCCGAAGTGTGGATGCGCCCCTGGGATTCGGTCTCCGGAACGCGCTGAACCCGGTGCACGCCGCTTTCGTGACGCAGCGCCCCGTAAGCGCCCTTGCCCGCCACCGTGAACACGATCTCCTTATAGCCGCCCATATCGGAGGGCGTATCAGCCACCACCGCCGTCGTCCAGCCCTTTAGTTCCGCATAGCGGCTATACATGTCGAACAGATCGCCGGCGAAAAGTCCGGCCTCGTCGCCGCCGGTACCTGCGCGAATCTCCACAACCGCATTCTTGGTATCCGCCGGGTCCTTGGGCACCAGCATCCGGGTCAGCTCTTCCTCCAGCTCGGCCATGCCGGTTGCGGCCGTCTCGCGTTCGGCTTGCAGAAACTCCCGCATCTCCTCGCTGTCGGTTTCCGCCAGCAGCTCATCGGCCTCATGCACTTGGCCTTCGGCCTCCAAGTAGCGGTGATAGGTCTCGATCACCGGCTGCAATTCGGCATGGCGCACCGACAGCTCCCGGAAGCGGTTCTGCTTGCCGAGCACTGCCGGATCGCTGAGGCTTTTTTCTACCTCGCGTAATTCCTCGCGCAACTTGTCCAAGGCGGCTTTGAAGTCCATTGTCGCTCAAACCGTCTCTTCTTCCCCTGCTATCTCTGTCGGATGCGTCTCGTCCGTAATCTTGCCGTCCATGTTGGCATATTTAGGCGCGACGACATCCGCCGGCAGCTCCACCTCCTCGGCCAGAGCAGCCAGTGCGTAGATCGCGGTCTCCAACTGCTGCTGATCGGGCCGGCGGGTAGTCAGTCTCTGCAGCAGCTTACCCGGCGCGGCCAGTAGCTGGCCCAGCCACGAATCGCGCCTGCGACCGCCATAACGCAGAATCTCATACGATATCGCCGCCGCCGGCAACACCATCGCCAGCCGCAACGACAGCCGCAGCCACAGGTCCGGCCAGCCTAGCGGCACATTCAGCAGCAGCTTCACCACTACAAACAGCAGCAGGAAGCTGGTCCCGCAGCGCGGATGTAACGGGCTGAACTTGCTGCAGTTCTGCGCGCGCACCGGCTCGCCCGCCTCCAGGCAGTTGATCGTGGCATGTTCGGCACCGTGGTACTCAAATACCCGTCGCACGTCCGGCATCAACGAGACCGCCGCGATGTAGCCGATGATTGCCAAGATGCGGGCGACTGCCTCGATCAGGTTCTTGCCGACCGGCCCCATCGTTTCGGCGTGCAGCCAGTCCGGCACCCACGCCGGCAGCAGTACGAACAGGCCGATCCCCAGCGCCAACGCCGGAATGATACTCAGCCACACCAGCCAGCCGCTGCTGGCCTGCGTCTTTGGCTCCTGGTCAGTCCCGAGGCTTTCGGCTTCCTCTTCGGCCAGCACGTTGAAGGAGTAAATCAGCGAGCGTATCCCCAGCGAGAGCGCTTCAACCAGCGCAATATTGCCGCGCACCAGGGGCCATTTCGCCCACTTATGCTTCTCGGCGAAGTCACTGACCGGCTGGCGGGTCAGCACCACGGTCCCGTCGCGCCGCCGTACCGCAGCGACCCAGGCGTCCGTCCCCCGCATCATCACACCCTCGATGATCGCCTGCCCGCCGTAGAAGTGGTCGTTATCGCTCATTTGCAGTCCAACTTCAGCAGCTAATTACCCAGGCCAGCGGCGGCCTGGGTTGATATGGAGCCAGGTGCTGTGGTGGCAGCTATTGCGCGTCGGATTTGGAGTCGTCGGTGTAGTCGGCGTAGCGCTCTTGCAGCCCGTAGCGCTTGATGAATCGCTCGACCCGGCCCTCGGTATCCACGATCTTCTGCGTGCCCGTGAAGAACGGGTGGCATTTGCTGCACACATCAACTTTGATCTCCGACTTGGTGGAGCGCGTCTGGAACGTTTCACCGCACGCGCAGGTGACCGTGCACTCCACATACTCCGGATGGATATCGGTCTTCATTGAATACACTCCTGGGTGGGAGCTCGCTGGCGGCCCACTTCTATGGCCGCGATATATCGTGAGCATAACCTGGACTACGGGGCACAGTATAGCACGATTCGGCGTCCTATCGCAAGATACGCCGGTCGTCTGGTACCCGCTACTACGGCACTTGTGGCTTGAAGCTGACGCTCAGCGGTATGGTGAACTCGTCGCCCTCCGCCACGTTATAGACAACGCCCTTGGAGTAATCGTTTCTATCCACGAAGCGCTCCACCAAGGTCTTATCACCCAGCGAAATAACGGTCCCGTTCTCGCGGATATCCTTGATGAGGTAGCACCCACACGAACGCTCGGAGTTCTTCACGATGATGTACTGGCCGATCAAATCGTCGGCGGCCACGCCCTCGGGCAGCACCGAGGGCTCGACCTTGAGCAGATTGTCTTTCCAGTCGGAGACATCGAAGCCGGTGAGCCGGCCTTTCAGTTCGCCCCGGTCCGCCTCCAGCTTGTAATCCCCGTAGGTCAGGCTGGTACCTCGCACCAGCTTGGCCGCCTCGACCTTGCGGTCACGCAGGCGGATGAAGGCCATCTGCCCGTCGAGTTTGAGGCCGGCGGCTTCGACATGACACGGCTCCTCCGCGATGATGACGATGTCAGTGCGGCCGTCTTTGAGATCCACCTGGACGGCAGCGGCGAAGCCTTCGCCATCATAGTTGTGGAGTCTGCGGGGCCGGGCGGAGCGGATAAACGGCCTGGGTTCGTAGGGTTCGAGCACGGTCACGAACTGGCTCTCGAGGTCCTCGCCCAAGCGGCTGCGGATCACCCAGGGCATGTAGTCGTCCCAGTAGCGGTGGTGCGGCGGCTCACCGATGGCGACGGCAATCTCGTCAACGGGGGAGAGGCAGTACATCCGCAGGTGCGGGTCCCGGCCCTCGTCCATCTGGTTGGTCTTATAGACGATGTCCCAGTCTATCCAGCAGCTATCGGCTGTGGCATTACCGCGCTCGACTTCGCGCAGATATGAAAACGCAGCGCAGCCTTCGGGAGCGTTTGGATACTGGTAGTGCGCCTCCGGCTCGTTCAGCTTCGCGGCGAACTCGATGTCCGGCCCGGCGAAGGTCCCGGTGGGCTGCTTCTCCAGCGCCAGATTCTCATACGTAACTCCACGGCTGGCACCATTGTTGACCATCCGGTGATTGCTGCCGCCGCGCACCCAGAATACGTCCACAATGTAGCTATCGTCCTCTGAAACATCAATCAGGCTCAGGGCGCGCCGGTAGGTTGTCACACCCTCGTACAGCGGCGGCGTGCTGCTGTCAACGATGGCGATGCGGGCCAGATCCCCGCCCACGAACAGCTTGGTCTTGCCGCTCCAGTTGCTGCTCTGTCTGCGGTCATTGACCAAGACGGTATTGTGGCTCATCGTGTGATTCGTCCAGGAATGCCGCTTCGGCCAAGCACCGGTGTATTCCGGATAGGCCAGGTCGGGGTTCATCACCACATGCTTGGCGAATATGTGCATATTCAGGCGGTCGGCGTGGGCGTGCCCACCCATGCGACCGTACCACAGACAGGCGCATCGGCCCTGGGTGCTGTCGTTCTCAGCCCCCTCGGAGCTTTGCAGTATCGCCAGACCGTAGCCGGGATGATTGACGCTCTCCAACTCGATGGGCATTTCCGGCTTCAGCGCCATCAGGTCGTCAATCAGTTTCTGCGGCTCCTTGTCGAAGATGTCCACTTGCTCCTGCAGTTTCGCCGGATCGTATCCTGCTGACCGCCACAGCTCGTGGGCGACATCTTCAGTGCCATAGGCGCGAAATCCGCTGATCAGCATTGGAACTGACTGCAGGGCCAGATTCCAGTTCATATACTTGCCCGAATCGCCGATCTTGGGATTGACCTGATCCAGGCAGCGGAAGGCCTTGGTCGCCATAAAGATCTGCTTCATCTTCGGGTAATCGCGGTACAGATCGTGCTTGGTGTAGCCGTCATAGGCCCGCAGCAGATCAGCCACCGGATACAGACTGCGCGGACTCAGCGAATAGCTCGTAGAAGCCTCATAGGAGGGCCCATCCCGGTCAACCAGGTCCACCACGATGGTCGGGATCATCCCGCCGTCAGGCTCAAACAACCAGTCGAGGTACCGCTCGGTCGCCTCCGGCCGGTCCAGGGCGATCGCAGCCATCGCCATGCTTCTCTGGTGCATACCGACATTGCCTTTGATATTCTCGTCAACTACCGCCTCGCAGAAGAGCGTAATCAGATTATCCTCAATGTGACTCGCGATGGCTTTGGTGTCCGGCTTCTCATCCAGGCCCGGGTACTCTTGCCTCATCCGCGCGCAGAACTCCACCAGCTCCTGGTCCTTGAGAAGTTGCTCGTAGATGACATCGTAAGCATAGGAGAGGTGGGCGGCCGTGCTCGTCTCCCAGATTCGGCCCAGGATCATCCCCTTGTGGCTGCCGCCATCGGATATCCCGAAGCCGCTCCTGGCTACGAACGAGTAATCAATATTCGGGTAGATGTCGGCGAAGCGGTCCACCAGAATCGCCGCCTTGTGCGCGTAAAGCGGGTCGCTGGTGAGGGCGTAAGCCCTTGCCAGCTTCTCGGCTGCGCCGCTGACCTCGCACCACAGCCAGTAGGTGTAGTGGGCGATGAATGTCAGCGTGTCCTCGCCGTATTTCAGCCCGAAGCCGTCATCCACCCATTTCATGTGGTCGGGATCATTCGCGTCCGGGTGCTCCGGATTGAAAAGCAGGCTCTTATCGGCCTTTTCCGGGTCGAATTCGCCGCGCTCATCCAGCCCTGACGGGTAATATGCGCCGTAGTCATTAGCGGGGAACCAGGTCTTGCAGTTCTTGCACTGTAGTTTCCAGGGGTGCTCTTGGCTGTTGTAGGCATAGCGGCTATAGCCTACGGCTTTGACCTTGAAAATCTCCTCACCACAGTTGGGGCAGCCTGCGGTCTGGTGGATGCCGCAGTTGCGCGGCACCCACTGGCTCGGCACCATCCGCCATAGCTCTTCATCCGACATTTCCACATATTTCTTGGCCTCATTGATCGCGCGTTGCTGCTGCGCCTTGGCCCACTCATACTGCTCGACATTCCCCAGCGCATTGGCGCGCATCTCGGCGGTCACGATCTGACTGCCGGTCTTCGCCAGCGGCCGCTCCCAGCCGCACGCCACCATCCCTAGCACTAATACTGCGGTCACACAGGCTCTCACTGTCATCGTCATTTCACCATTTTACGAGTCTTGCGGCACTGTACGCGACTACTTCAACATGGCTTTAGGCGCGGCCTCTGCGCGAGCCTAGCTTCTGAAGCATCCTCGCGTGGCTCGGCCTTTCTAGCCCGACAGCCGTTGTCGTTTTGCTGTTGTCCCCTCTCCCCTTGGGAGGGGGCTAGAGTGAGGGCTGCCGTTCCCTGGCGGCGCTCTGCCTACCCACGCGACCCGCCCGCAAACAGCGCGGTAATCACCGTGTGCCAGCCCATCATGCGGATCCCCACTATGATAGCCAGCACTCCAAACAGTTTGCGCAAGGTCTCCGTCGGCAACGAATTCGCCAGCGGCGCCCCCAGCCACACCACCCCCAGGATCGCGGTCAACGACATGATCGCCACCGTGTGCCAGTTGACGTGGCCCAGCAGGTCGGTATAGCCAATTTGATGTGCGAACAGCAGCGGCACGCCCAACACCACCAGCGCTCCCAGCAACGCATAAACCGCTATCGGCACGGCTACCCTCCAGTTAGTGGCATCGGCGCTGAAGTGATAGCTCAAGGTCCCGGCTAGCGCCATCGGCACCATCAGCGCCAGCGCCGTACCTTGCGCGAGCTGTTGCGGCGTGTCATAGATTTTGTCCCAGGCCAGGCTCAGGGCCGGCACCACGATAATCCCGGCCCCGATGCCCAGCAATGACGAAAACACTCCGGCAGCAAGACCTAACAGGCCCACCAGGCCGCTTATCTTCCAAGTCCAATTCAAGGCAATCTACCTCCAGAATACACCTCGAGAGAGCCACACGTAACCGCTATTATAGCACACCACGCAGCGCATCGTGGCCCAGTTCAGCAATCGGTATATTGTCGGCGTTTTCCAGCACCACCCACGGCCTCTCCCCTCCAGGGGGTTTGACTAGTTGCGCGCCAGCGCTCCATTTCTGCGCTCGGCTGGGGATACCTGTTTCTGTACCCGGCTGGGCCTGCAGGTGCTCGGCATCCTGCCGGCGAAACTCCCGTGGGCCGCAAGGGCAATCACTCGGCCCGGAAGGGGAACAGGCAATGGCCTCAGCACTGCATGTTGGCGCCGCAACCAGCAACCTCACTCCCAAGCTGGGCACCCACATGGCCGGCTATTTCAGCGACCGGCTGGCCGATGATGTCCACGATGAGCTCCACTCCAAGGCGATCGTGGTGCAGAATGACGACACCGCCTTAGCCATCGTTGTCTTGGACCTGATCGTGGCGCTGCAGGAGGACCTGGCTGTTGCCAAGCAGCGCGCCTCCGACCTCACCGGCATTCCGGTCGAGAGCATCTTCATCTCATGCACTCACACTCACACCGGCGCGGCTACTACGGGGCTGTTGGGAGCTCCGCGTGACGAGCCGTACATGTCCTGGGCGATGGAGAAGGCTGGTGATGCGGTGAAGCTGGCCTACAACCGCCTCCGGCCTGCGCGCATGGGGCACGCCTCCGGTAGTTGCCCGGAGGAGACCCACAACCGCCGCTGGCACATGCAGGACGGTACGGTGAAGATGAATCCGGGCTATCAGAATCCCGACCTGGTGCGTCCTGCCGGCCCTACCGACCCTGAGGTGGCCGTGGCGGTCTTCATTGACGCCGATTCCAGCCCGATTGCCGCCCTCACCAACTATTCCCTGCACTATGTCGGCGGCGGCAGTGGCACCGCCATCTCCGCCGATTATTTTGCCGCCTTCTCACAGGCCCTGCAGCGCATGGCCGGCAGTGACTTCGTTGCCATTATGGCGAACGGCTGCTGTGGCGACATCAACAACTGCGATTTCGCCAAGCCTGCGCCCGAGCATTCCCATCCATACTATCAGCTCCAGCGCGTGGCTGATGTGGTTGCCTCGCGGGCCTACGGTGCCTGGCAGCAGATCCGCGACTTCCGCTCCGAAGCTATCCTCGGCGCGGCCACTGAAATGATGGACTTCACCCGCCGCCAGTCCACCGCCGAAGAGCTCCAGCAGGCCCGCCGGATTCTCGCCAGCCCTGGCGATCACGAAGTCCGCGAGCAGGTCTATGCCAATGAGCTATTGGAGGTTGACAAGGAGCCGCTGGTGCGGCCGATCCCGATAATGGGCCTGCGCATCGGCGACCTTGGCATTGTCGGGCTGCCCGGCGAGATCTTCGTAGAGTATGGCCTGCAGATCAAGCACCGCTCGCCCTTTGCCCGCACCATGACGGTCGAGTTGGCCAATGATTACATCGGCTACTGCCCGACGGATTTGGCGCTTATCGAGGGCAGCTATGAAACTCGGCTGGCTCGCAGCGCCAAGGCCGCCGCCGGCACCGAGCAGCAGATGCTGGACACCGCCGTAGCTGTGCTCAACCAGTTATCAGGAAGCCACTAGCCCGAGTAGTTCACAATACGCGCAGCTCGGGCTTCCGCTGTACTTATGCAGATGTCTGATGCGTGCTGGGCGCATCTGTGGTGGTAGGCGACGGTGCTGTGACAAGTCTTGGGTCGGATGGTCTGACTTTGCTTCCGCAAAGCTCAGCCCATGCGGCCCCTCCAAACGGCAAGAGAGCTGGCAAGCGTTCAGACGTTGCTTTTCGGAGGGGCCGCATACGAGGCCTGAGCTTGTCGAAGGCCGAGAATCCGGCCCAGCCGTTAGCATAACTACAGTTCCAGCCCGAGACCGTTGTCAAGGAGGCTCCGTCATGGTCGCCGATGTGAAGATCACGGTACTCAAGCGCCTGCTCATCGAGGACGTCTGCCGCGAGTACGGCACCGGGGCCATTGCTGCCTGCGAACGCCTGAGCGAGGGCCAGGAGTTTATCGTGTCCGGCCAGAGCCTCGACATGCCGCAGGGCTTCTGCAGTTGGGCCTGGCACGACATCCACTCCTATCTGGTCACTCTGGCGCGCGGGGGCAACTTCGTCGGCTCCCAGCCCGGCAAGACCGTCGTCGCCTGTGCCGACGGCTACCGGCCGGTCATCTTCGCCCTTGAGCGCATCGAGCCCGAGTAACCTGATAACGTAACTACTCAGCCTGGGGCGTTAGAAAAGCCCATAAACAAGCTGGCAGGTGGAGCCTTGCCCCCAAAACTCTATCCTGGAGGACAGGCATCCCTGCCTGTCCATAACAAGCTGGATGAGACGCGTCCCTGCATGTGCGTTTCCCTTGCAGGCCAACAGGGCGAGTAATCACCTGACAGCAAACACCCAGAGGTGTTACCAGATGCCATCTCAACTCCATGTCGGCGCAGCAACCGCCAATATCACCCCTAAGCTCGGAACTCACATGCAGGGCTATTTCAGCGACCGCCAGGCTGACGAGGTGGCCGATGAACTCTATGCCAAGGCCATAGTGCTGCAGAATGACGAAACCGCGCTGGCGGTGGTCGTCTGCGACATCATCGGCACTTACCAGCACTATCTCGATGCTGCCAAGGCCCGGGCCGCCGAGCTGACCGGCATCCCGCAAGCGAACATCTTCATCTCCTGCACACACACTCATTACGGGCCGAACACGCTTGAGCTTGCCCATCTGCCCCACGAGGCCGAGTACACCGCTTGGGCGATGGACAAGGTCGGTGACGCGGTCAAGCTGGCCTGCAACCGTCTTGAGCCGGCTCGTATGGGGCACGCCTCCGGTAGTTGCCCGGAGGAGACCCACAACCGCCGCTGGCACATGCAGGACGGCACCGTACGCATGAACCCCGGCTACATGAGTCCCGAGAGGGTACGTCCCGCCGGGCCGACCGACCCCGAAGTCGCCATCGCCGTCTTCATCAGCGAGCAGGACCGGCCGCTGGCGGCCCTGTGCAACTACTCGCTGCATTATGTCGGCAGCGCGGCGGCCACGGCGATCTCGGCAAACTACTTCGGCGCCTTCAGCCGGGCCTTACAGCGCATGGCCGGCGGCGATTTCGTCGCGATCATGGCCAATGGCTGCTGCGGCGACATCAACAACGGCGACTGGACGCGTCCGCAGCCGCCGATGCCGCATCCTCATTACCAGGTTGAGCGGGTGGGCAAGGTGGTGGCTGCCCGCGCTTATGGGGCCTGGCAGCAGATTAGGGACTACGATCCGGCTCCGGTCCTTAGGGCCGCCACCGAGATGGTTGATTTCAGGCGGCGCGAGTCCACTCCCGAAGAGTTGGCGGAGGCGAAGCTGAGATACGAAAAGAGGGACGAACTTGAATTAACCGAGTGGGTCTATGCCCTGGAGGCGTTGAAGGTCGCCGAGGAGCCGCTGGTGCGACCTACGCCGGTGATGGCCCTGCGCCTTGGCGATTTGGGCATCGTCGGCGTCCCGGGCGAGATGTTTGTTGATTACGGGCTGCAGATCAAGGCCCGCTCGCCCTTTGCCCGCACCATGAGTATCGAGCTGGCCAATGACTTTGTCGGCTATTGCCCTACTGACATCGCGCTTGAGGAGGGCAGCTACGAGACTCGGCTATGCCGCTGGGGCAAGTGCGCCCCGGGCACGGAGCAGCAGATGGTGGAGGCGGGGGTCGGGTTACTCAGCCGCCTGGCCGCAGATTGAGGGCTGAGCCGCGCCTGCTACGGTCCAGCCATTGCCTCACCGCGTGGCTCGCCCGTCCCGGAAGTGCCGTGGGTCGGGCTTCCCTTTCTTGTCGCGTGGGTCGGGCTTCCAGCCCGACAGCCGTTGCCGTTGTCCCCTCTCCCGTTTCGGGGTATCTGTTTAGCGTATTCAGCCAACTAACCTCCGACGCGTGGCTCGGCCTGAGCTTTGTGGTGTTCCCAGAGCTCAGGTGAGAGCTGAGCATGCCAAGCGTGCTCAGTTCTCAGCTTCCAGCCCGAGTCTGTCTTTGCTTACGGAGGCGCCGAGACTCCGCCCCAGCCGTCACCACGACCCTCGCAGACATTGACACTCTTGGCTGCAGTGTGCTATTGTAGAGGCCCGCTGGCTTCCTGTTTCGATGGGAAGCCGTGTGGTTTCTTATGTATTGACGTGTCACCCGGCATTGGGGCCTTTCCTGCCTTGTCATAGGAGGCAGCCGCCGCTTGCCGGGTCGCCGATGTGATTGATAAATGAGAGGGACAATTGGGTATGAGCTACAGGAGACGAATTCAGGAAGAACGCGATGACATCGAGGAGCGCGTGGTGCGCATTGACCGCACGCGCAAGACCGTCAAAGGCGGCCGCGTGTCCTCGGTGCGTGTCGTTGCTGCGGTCGGTAATGGCAAGGGCAGTGTCGGTCTCGGGGTTGGCAAGGCGCGCGAGATCCCCGAGGCTATCGAGAAGGCGATCAAGCGAGCCCGGGAGCAGATGATCCGCATCCCCATGGACGGCTACACGATCCCGCATCTGGTCAAGGCCAAGGTCGGGGGCGCCGTGATTCTGCTGCGGCCCGCCTCGCGCGGCACCGGTGTCGTCGCCGGCGGCGCGACCCGCCAGATCCTGGAGGTCAGTGGCATCCGCGACATCCTCACCAAATCGCTGGGCAGTGGCAACGTATTCAACCGCGCCCAGGCCTGCTTCAAGGCGCTTCAGATGTTGTACAATCCGGCTCAGATCACTGCCGAGCGCGACATGACCGTCGAGCAGGTTCTGGGGCGCACGGTTGAGGACCCCTACGCCGAGGCTGAGCCGGAGGCCGCCGAGGCAACTGCCGAGAACGCCGCAGCCGAGCCGTCCGCCTCCGCCGAAGAGGCTGAAGCCCCAGGTGCTGAGCCTGCGGAGGGGGCCAAGGCTGAAGAGGCAACCACGGATACGGAACCCGCTGGGGGCACTGCTCTCGAGGACACCACCACCGACAGCCTCACGGACCTCTTTATCGGTGATGATGACGACGACGAGGACTAGCTCCCATCTGTCGCTTACGCAGAATCAAACTGAGCCCTCTTCAGGGCTCAGTTTTTGCTTTGTTCGCAGCCTTGCAGCGCCCACTCTCATGGAACATACCCCTCCGCGACGCCCAAGCGTATGGTCTCGCGCACCGCGATCAGATAGTCGTCCACGATGTCGGCCTCGTCACACCACGGCAGCATGTCCAGATAGCCGCTGCGGCCCTCGTAGGGAAACGCCAGGGTCCCGAAATGCACGTAAAGCATTCGCACATTGCCCATGATCCCGCTTGTCTCGGTGTCGCCGTAAATCTTGTCCGAGTACTGGTGGCCCAGGGCCTTGACACCTGCGGCGGTGGCGGCATTGATTCTGCGCAGCTTCTCGCGATATGGCTCAGAGAAACCGCGGTTCATGCAAAAGAAATTCGAGCCGCAAGCGTGCAGGTCAAGGTAGCATTCCGGCGGCTCGTCTTCCATATAGGCAAGCAACTGCTGAAACTCGACGAACAGGGTGGTGTTGACATCCACGGGCCGGTTGGCGAGGAAGCCGTCATCATTGAAGCGCCCGCCCAGGAAGATGACCTCATCGGGATTGATGCCGTTGGCAACGGCCTCCTCGATGGTGACAACGCTGCGGTCTTTGCGCCATGATTGGGCCAGGCCCGCGAGGCCGCCGGTGGGCCAGCCGACCAAGCTGTCGGGGCAGCGGGCACGGCCATCCGGGTTGAAGACCGGCACCACGGTGATATCCAGCTCCTCGGCCAATGCCGCAATCTCCGGCCATGCCTCGCCTTTGAGGTCCTCGCCGTGGTCGAGGATATGGAGCAGGTTGAGACATGCGGCCACCGTGCCCGGCTCGTGGCCGTGGGTGCCGCCGATGACCCATAGCCGCGGTCGGCCGGGATTGTGGCTCTTGACCAGATAGAGGTCCCGGCCGCCGGCCGAAGTCCCGTACTTCACCAGCCGTTGGGCAGGCACCGCCGCCAGGTGCGCCTGGATGCCCGCCTCGTCGGTCGGCCAGAAGTCGGGGAGCCGCAGCTTGGCGATATATCGGGGGTCCATTTGCACCATTCCTCTCGGCAACACTGGGTGCGAATGAGGTGATTCTTCGCCGCCTCTAATGTTAGTCCTCCTTGTACATTCGGCTGGCCGAGCGGTCCAGAAATGCTTCAGCCGACAGCGCTGAATCGCGGGGGTGCTGATAGGCCTAATTTCGCCGTAGCGGGTTTTGGGGTTGCGGCGGAGGATTTTTTCGCAAATGCTGATAGGTTGAAGAAGGCCGGTGGCAGCGGGCTAGATGCAGATTAACTCTCGTGGTAGGTTAGCCGTTGCCGTTGTCCCCTCTCCCCTTGGGAGAGGGCTAGGGTGAGGGCTGGCCGTTAGCGGGGCCATCCCCAACCTGCCCGTGGGTCGGGCCTCCTGTCCGACTCGATGGAAAAAGGAAGGGACGGGCAAGCTGCCCGTCCCGGTCTGATTCAGCCGCCTAATGACGTGTGCCGCCTAGTCGCCTTCGTCTTCATCTTCCTTCTCTTCGGCTTCAGCGATGAGGCTCTCGGTGGTCAGGATCATTCCGGCGATGGAGCCGGCATTTTCCAGCGCGTAGCGGGTGACCAGCAGCGGGTCAATGATGCCGCTCTTGACCAAGTTCTCGATCTGGCCGGTGCGGGCATTAAAGCCGTGGTCCTTCTTGGAGCTGGCCACGTCGCGGACGATCAGGGAGCCCTCATGGCCGGCGTTGTCGGCGATTTGCCGTAGCGGGGCGCTGAGGGCCCGGCGAACGATTTCGACGCCGATGGCTTCATCGCCCTCGGCCGCGATGGCGTCGAGGCTGGGGATTGCCGCCACCAAAGAGGAGCCGCCACCGGCGATGACGCCTTCCTGGACTGCTGCTCGGGTTGCCGACAGGGCATCCTCAAAGCGGTGCTGCTTCTCCTTGAGCTCGGTCTCGGTGGCCGCGCCGACCTCGATGACCGCCACGCCGCCGGAGAGCTTGGCCAGGCGCTCTTCGAGCTTCTCGCGGTCGTAATTGGAGTCGGTCCGCTCGATCTCGGCGCGGAGCTGGTTGATGCGGGCGCGGATGGCGTCCTGGGAGGCAGCGCCCTCGATGATGGTGGTATCGTCGGCGGTCACGGTGACGCGCTCGGCCTGCCCCAGCATCTCCACCTCGACATTGTCCAGCGTGATGCCCAGCTCTTCGCTGATGAAGGTGCCGTTGGTGACGATGGCGATGTCCTCGAGCGTGGCCTTGCGGCGGTCGCCAAAGCCCGGGGCCTTGACCGCGACGGCCTGCAGAGCGCCACGCAGCTTGTTAACGACCAGCGTGGCGAGAGCCTCGCCCTCAACATCCTCGGCGATGATTAGCAGGGCTCGCCCCGCCTGCACGACCTTCTCCAGCACCGCTACCAGGTCGGCCACCGCACTGATCTTCTTCTCGTAGATGAGAATCAGCGGGTCCTCGAGCACGGCCTCCATCTTCTCGGGATTGGTGACCATGTAGGGCGACAGGTAGCCCTTGTCGAACTGCAGGCCCTCGACGAGCTTGAGGGTGGTGTCGAGGCTTTTGGATTCCTCGACGGTGATAACACCGTCTTTGCCGACTTCCTGCATCGCCTCGGAAACCACGTCACCGATGGCCTCGCTGTTGCCGGCGATGGCGGCGACGTTGCGCATGTCTTCTTCAGTAGAGACTTGGGTGGCCATTTCGCGCAGGGCTTCGACGGCAGCCGCGACGGCCTTGTCAATCCCGCGCTTGACGAACATGGGGTTGGCGCCTGCCGTGACGGCCTTCAGACCTGCCCCGAGCATAGCCTGGGCCAGCACTGTGGCGGTGGTGGTACCGTCGCCGGCGTCGTCATTGGTCTTGGAGGCAACTTCGCGCAGCAGCTGCGCGCCGGTGTTCTCCAGGTGGTCCTCTAGCTCGATCTCCTTAGCCACTGTTACACCGTCTTTGGTGATGGCGGGTGGGCCGAAGGACTTGTCAAGCAGCACGTTGCGTCCGGAAGGCCCGAGGGTGACTTTGACGGCATTGGCGACTTTGTTAGCGCCACGTTCCAGCGCTCTGCGCGCCGCTTCATCGTACAGAATGGTTTTCGCAGCCATGAGCTTTGGGTCTCCTTTTCTAAGAGTACTCGCGTCCTACACGGATGGGGCGTCGGGTTGCCCTGCGAGGTTGCTACCTGCGACTTCACTCCCGCCTCCGCCAAAGCCATGGCGGACACGCAGGGCGGGCAGCACCGTGAGCTTGTCGAACGGTCGAACCGGAGCCCTGAGCCACGCCTGCGGCGGGTGGGCCCGGGCGACAAGCAGGTGGATGCCGCAGGGCCGGCGTCGGCTCAGACGACTTTGGCGTAGATCTGGCTGGTTTCGAGTATCTTGTAGTCTTCGCCCTCGTCGGTGATGTCGGTGCCGCCGTACTTGGCGAAGATGACCACATCCCCCTCCTGCAGGTCGGAGGGGATCAGCTCGCCATCTTCTGTGCGTGTGCCTTCGCCGACTACTACAATGGTGCCGCGCTGAGGTTTCTCCTGCGCAGTTTCAGGCAGCAGAATGCCGCCCTCGGTCTCCGGCGCCTCGTCAACCTTGATCATAACTCTATCGCCCAGAATCCTGAGTGCCACGTATTGCACCTCCTTAGTGAAAGTCAAGCCTCCGCATCGCGGAAGCAAGAGTGGCTGTAAGCAGTCTGTGTCGAGCGGGCCTAATCATAGCGCAAAATGCGTCAAGACGCAAGAGCTAATTAGCACTCTATGATGGGGAGTGCTAAGCGGGGAGGGGCTGTGTCGCCAATTGTGGATAGCGAGCTTACTTGTTCCGCGTATTTGGCAATCACCGTTTGGGGCGTGCCTGGGCTTGCACTGTGCTTAGCCAAAACTCTGGTCTGTGGCCGGTCAATACGGCTACCCCTGCCTGTCCATGCCGTTGCCACAAGCCGCGACAGGCAGGGATG
>CAYMIN010000036.1:0-42386 GCA_964390495.1 uncultured Armatimonadia bacterium | reverse complement strand
GGAGAGGGAACAACGGCAACGGCTGGGCCGGATTCTCGGCCTTCGAGAAGCTCAGGCCTCGTATGCGGCCCCTCCGGGAGGCAACAACAACAGCAACGGCGTCGGGCTGGAAAGCCCGCCCCACGCGAGGGTGTTGGGGATGGGCACGCCAAGAGCAACGGCGGCCCTCACCCTAGCCCTCTCCCAAGGGGAGAGGGAACAACGGCAACGGCTGGGCCGGATTCTCGGCCTTCGAGAAGCTCAGGCCTCGTATGCGGCCCCTCCGAAAGGCAACAACAACGGCTACGGCGTCGGGCTGGAAAGCCCGACCCACGGACAAGATAAAGGAGCCCGACCCACGGGCGGGCTATTGATGTGCTCTTCTCCAGCGCCTGATGCGCAACTACTATCTGTGCCTACGGAACGGCTCACATGAGACGATTGCCCCTAGCCTTGTTGAGTGTCGCTCTCAACTGCGCCCTGGCGTGGGCCGTGCCGGTGCCCATCAATGGCGACTTCGAGCGCGCCGAGCAGTTCAGCGCGGCAGGTTGGGATGCAGACGGGCAATGGAGCTTCAAAGGCCATCAGGGCTACGAGGGCCGCCGGTCGGCAGCCACAGGCCCGCGCGTTTTGAGCGGCGACCGGCTGATCTCCAACAGCGGCATGGTGCTGCGGGGGCGTGAAGCCGTCATCTTGAGGGGCTATTACCGTGGGTCCGGGATAGGCGTCGGCATCGAGGTCGTCGGCCTGCTGGGCGAGCCGCTGGTGAAGGCGGAGACCAGCGAGCTGCAGCCGGCTGACGACTGGACCGAGTTTTCTATCACCTACCAGCCGCCTGAAGATTTCCAGGCCGACGAATTCGCCTACGCGCGGGCCTACTGCGAGGCGCTCAGCGATGACGCCCAGGGCGTGTTCGATAACCTCAGATTTGAGGACCATGAAATCCCCCTGCCCCCGAGACCGAAGCCTGAAGAGGATGACGAGGACAAAAAGCCGGAGGAGATACCGATACCACCGCCGCCTGCGAACCTGGTCCCCAATCCCGGCTTCATCGGCGGCTATTCGCCCAGGGGATGGTTCGGCTTCGGCGCTGACGAGCAGTTGGGCTGGCGGTCGGGGACGCGCCCAGCCCTGAGCTTGATGGGCGGTCAGGCCGCAGCCGGCTGGAGCGCCGAACTCGAACGGATGGATATCTCGGTGCCACACGTGCTGTCACTGGATTGCGCTTGCGCCGCCGAAGGTGCTCAGGCCGGGGCCGAGGTCGCCCGGGTGGTGCTGCTGGTCCTCGCTCCGGACCGGCCGAAGGTCTATCACCATCAGATTTTGCCGCTGCGACCGGATCAAGAGCGGCTGACGGCGCTGGTGCCTGCGGTCCAGAAGCTGCCGGCAAGTGGTTACGGTCGGCTGACGGTGCTCGTGCCCGGTGGTTTTGAGAGCGAACTGAGCTTCAGCCGACCCTCCCTGGTGGCCGACCCGCATCTGCCCGCAGTCAGCGCGCGCCAGAAGTTCAAGATCTTCTCCGAGGCGGAAAAGGTCAGCCTGTTTATACGAGTGCCCAATCAGATTGATCAGATCACCGAAATGGTGACCCATTTGAAGTTCGTCAACCGGGCCGGTGTTGCGCTCAGCTATGAGAAGCGGCAAATGGCCGTGGGACCGCGGGCCGTCGCCCTGTTCCCGGCCGGCGCCAGGCTCAAGTACAACGGCGCCTACAAGCTAATCGTGAGGGCCGAGGCTACCGACGGCTCGCGCAGCTTCGCCTACGGGGAGTACCCCTTCGTTGTCTCGCCGGCAACGCCGCAGGACGCCAAGAGCCCGCAATTCGGCGTCGCGCTCGATGGCAGCAGCGCTGAACAGGTGTTGGCCGCCGCTAGCGCCGGGGCGGGCTGGGTTGCGGTGCCGCTGCAATACAGCCGCGATCCCGGCTCGCATAGATTTCGGGCGCGCTTGCGGCAGTTGCGCGAGCTAGCCGAGCAGGCCGCTAGCAGTGGTGTCCAGTTTGCCGTGCAGCTCCGCTTCGGCGCTGATGACGTGCTTAGCGCCGCAGACTTCACCGGCTTTTTCGAGGCCGTCAACGCGGCGCTGGGCAGCTACGCCGACGCCTATGTGTTGGGGGTGCCGCCGAAGTTGCTTGCGGCCGCCGACAGCTACGCGCAGATGGGCGCGATTGCCGACCTGATCAGGAGGCTTCAGGAGGCGAGGCCCGGCAAGGTGGCCAGCCTGATCATGGCACCGGTTGGGTCCGTGGCCGGGATTAAGGCGGCTCGTGCCGAGGCGGATAAACTGCTTCCCGACGCCGGAACGGATCGGGCGGAGCCGGGCTTGTGGCCAGCAGCCGAGACTGAGCCGACCGGAGAGACTGAGACCGTCTCCAGCCCTGCCGAGGCGGGAGAGAATCCAACGCAGGCCGAATTGGAGTCGGCCTACGAGGCGTTGTATGTGCCGGATTCTGCGGAGGTCGGGAACTGGCTGTTGCCGCTGGCTCCGGCTGCCGGTGATCAGCGGCGCACCGAGATCGCGGCTGATGCGCTGATGGTCAGACAAGCCCTGGAGGCGTTGGGCGGAGAATATGATGTGGCTTTCTGGCAAGATGCCGGAGAAACGGCGATGCTGGATGCTACCGGGGCGGCGACTGAGTGCTGGGCGGCGTTGTGGAATATGTGCGTCCAGGTCGGCGGCAAGGAGTTCATCGGTGGTGAGGTCACGGAGGGGGTGCGGTGCGTGCGTTTTGCCGGCGAGTACCGGGACACGGTGGTTGCCTGGGCGGAGCGCGGCAGCCGCTCGGTAATGCTGTCAGGGGATCTTTACGGTGCCAGCAAGGTGGATATCGGGGGAGCCGAATGGCCGCTGAGCTCGCCGGCCGGGCGCGCCAAGGTGACGCTGAGTACCGACCCGCTGTATCTGAGCGTGCGGCACGGCGGACAGCTCAGCCTGGAACCCGACTGATCAGCCGGCGGCTTACTGGGCAATGAGGCGGCCAGTGCCGAGGTAGGTAAGGGAGCGCTGGGCAGACACGAAGGCCGTTAGGGTCTGCAGCAATGACTGGGCGCTGGGCTCGCCCTCGATCTTGGAGGCGTCAAAGATCGTGAAATAGCCGGAGCCACCCTTAGCCAGCGACAGCGGCATCACCACGCGGTACTGCTGGTCGGGATCAAGGGGCGCCGGGCCGACAATAATAGAGATGACGCGGCTGTTGCGTTGGCCGTCAGGATCAAAGGTGACCTTGAGGCCCGCGACCTGCAAGAAGCCGTTGTTGGTACCGGGCAGGCGGGAAAGGCTCTTCTCGATGGCGGCCTGCACCTGTGCGCCGGTGAGCTTGGAGACGGCCCAGACCTCGCCGGGATTCTGCAGCATGGCGGCAAGCTGGTCTTGAGTCACCGGTCCGGCCGGTATCGTGTCCGGCTTGCAGGAAACGGCGGCGACAAAGCCAATATCGGCACCGGAGGCAGACCGCAGCGCATCCGCCAAGAGATCGCCGAAGCCGGTCTCCTGCTTGCCGGCGTCCTGGCATGAGATCGGCCCGGTGGCAAGGGTAGCGGCCGCCGCCACCGTGCCCAGAGCGAGCAGGGCCAGAGTAGCCAGTAGTAGGCTAGTTCTCTTCGCGTTCATCATAGTCACCCTCTGAAAGCTTCATTTGTAAATACGCAGCGATGAAGTCGTCGAGGTCTCCGTCAAGGACGGCATGCACCTGGGCGACTTCGAGATTCGTGCGATGGTCCTTGACCATCGTGTAGGGCTGCAGTACGTAAGAGCGGATCTGACTGCCGAAATCAATCTCCTTGCGCTCGCCACGGAGAGCAGCCAGCTCTGCTTCGCGTTTGCGGCGCTCCTGCTCGTGCAGGCGTGAGATGAGAAGCTGCATGGCGGTGCGGCGGTTGGCGTGCTGGCTGCGCTCATTCTGACACTGCACCGTGATCCCGGTGGGTAGATGGGTGATGCGCACCGCCGAATCGGTTTTGTTGACATGCTGGCCGCCCGCGCCGCTGGCATGGTATGTGTCAATGCGGAGGTCCTCAGCGAGGACCTCGATTGTGTCCTCATCATCCTCGATTTGCGGTATCACGTCAACCGAGGCGAAGCTGGTGTGGCGTCGCTTGGAGGCATCAAAGGGCGAGAGCCTGACCAGGCGATGCACTCCCACCTCCGCCTTGAGCCGGCCATAGGCGCGAAAGCCCTGCACCGTGGCCGTGGCGTTGCGGATGCCGGCGGCATCACCGTCCACCGCCGAGACTACCGTGAATTCGTAGCCCTTGGCCTCGGCAAAGCGCTGGTACATACGCAGCAGCATGTCGGCCCAGTCACAGGCCTCCGTGCCGCCGGCGCCGGCATTGACGGAAAGAATCGCCGAGTTGTCATCGTACGCGTCCCCGAACAGCAGTTCCAACTTGAGGTCATCGAGGGCCTTTGCGGCAGCCCTGAAGCCGGCGTCTATCTCTTCTTCCAGGTCGGCTTCGTCTTCCTCGATGGCCAGATCGGCCAACACGCGCAGGTCCTGCAGAGTGCTCTGTAAATCGTCCCACGGCGCGATGAAGCGTTGGAGATTAGATATCTTCTTCATGTGCTCCTGGGCGGCCTCGGGATCGTCCCAGAAGCCCGCCTGCTGGGTCTTGTCCTGCATCGCCGCCAGCGTCTCTCTGCGGGCGGCTAAGTCAAAGACGATTCCCCATTTCGGCAAGCTCATCAAGAGCCCGGTCTAGCTGTGTTCGCAGTTCCAGTAGCATCGTGAGATGTTCCTTCCCTAGATTCTTAGACAACTACTGCCGGCAATAGTTCACCCGGGAAACCTTTTTTTGGAAAAAGCGCTTTCCCTGGACCCTTCCCCAAAAACTCCCAAGATAGCGAGCGCAAGTGTGGACTCAGTGTTGCTTCTTGAGCATGCAGCACTTTTTATACTTCTTGCCACTGCCGCAGGGGCAAGGATCGTTGCGCCCCGGCTCCTTGTCGGCGACGTATGTGCGGGTGGGGCGAGTTTCCGGCATCTCCGAGGCAATTTCCTCGACGCCATCGGTCATCTGGAGCGCCTGCTGAGTGGCCTGGAGATCGCGAACCTGGGTGCCGGTATCCGCGATGGCCTCGGTGGCGCTGAAGGCGTACTGGGTGACGCGGCGGGCGATGATGCCCATCATCCGCTCAAAGAGGGCCGAGGCCTCACGCTGGTACTCGACGAGGGGATCGCGCTGGGCATGGGCGCGCAGATGAATGCCCTCGCGCAGGTCGTCAATGTCCAGGAGATGGTCCATCCAGCACTTGTCAACCGCCGCCAGCAGCCAACTGCGCTCGCGACGGCGGAACTCACGGTAACCGATTACGCCGGCGCCCGCCGGCGGCTCCTGACGCACAAAGTCCATCAGCGCGGCCTCGAGACTTGAGCCGGAAGCAGCCATCGCCTGCAACTGCTCGTCGGCCAGCCTGGCAATCAGGCCCGGGCAGTCGGCCAGCAGGGCATAGACCACGCCGGGGAGGTTCCAGCGATGGAGCTCGGCGGCTTCGTTGCCGTGCTCGGCGGCAATTGTGGCGAGGCGTTGCTGCAATACTTCCGGCTCCAGCGCGGGAGCATCGAAGACTGCACCGAGCGTACCATCTCGCAGGGCCATCTGCTCCTGCTCGGCCTTGTGGGGGAGGTCCTCAAGCTCTTGGTAGGCGGCTTGGGCGCGCTGCAGGAGCCATGTCTGGGCGTCTTGCTCTAGCGTCAGGGCCTGGAGGCGCTCGAGGGCCAGGCGCGGGCGCAGATCGTGAATGGCGCCGAAGAGGAAGCCCTCAAGAGCGGGTAGGTCCCAGTCTTGGCGGGAAATGTTGGGAGCGGCAAGACGCTGGGTACCCTGGATGATGCGAGTGTCAATTAGGGCGAACTCGCGCTCGGAATAAACCTCGCAGGCGAGGGCGGGAATGAGCTGCTGCAGCTCCTGCGGGGGGAGAGCGTAGAGGCCGGATAGGGCCAGCTCGTCGAGGGCCGCGGGGTATCTGGCGCCGATGGCTCGGGCGACATCTATCAAGCGCGAGACGGGCACGGCTTGACCATCGCGAGAGAAGCGGGCGAGGATGGCGGCGATGTGCTCCTGGACCGTCTCGCGGCGGACACGCTGGGCGCGCTTGCGGTCCATGGAGCGGCTGAGTTCGGCATGCTCCTCCGTCAGTTCCTGGAGATAGGCGGCGAGGTCCTCGCTCTGTTCGGTCAGGTTGATAAGATGGCGCTCGGCCAGCTTGAGCGACAGGCCACTGGCGCGGGCCTCGACCTCAGCGTCCTCGTCAGCCTCCGGGGGGACCGCGATGACACGGCAGAGCCGCTGGTACATGGCTTCGAGGTGCCACTCGTCGGACGGCCGGTTGGGATCGGCGTACTGGGCCACTGCGTCCTCGGCGGTGCGGCGGATCATGGTCTGGATCGTGGCATGAACGTTCTCGCCGTCCAGCACGCGGCGCCGCTGCTGGTAGATGACCGAGCGCTGGGTATTCATGACATCATCGTACTTGAGGGTGTTCTTGCGGATGCCCATGTTGCGCATTTCAACCTTGTGCTGGGCGCTCTGGAGAGTTCTGGAGATGAAGTTGTGGGCAACTGGCTCTTCCTCCGGCCACTGGGCCGTCAGGATCGCGACGCGATCGGTACCGAAGAACTTCATCAGTTCGTCTTCTAGCGAGACAAAAAAGCGTGAGGAGCCGGGATCGCCCTGGCGGCCGGAGCGGCCCCGCAACTGGTTATCAATGCGGCGGCTTTCGTGGCGCTCGGTGCCGAGGACATGCAGGCCGCCGACGCGCTTGACGGCCTGGTACATCTCGGGGATGGCGCTGTCGGTTTCGGGGTCGCGGCCGCCGAGAACGATGTCCACACCGCGGCCGGCCATGTTGGTGGCGACGGTGACCATGCCGGGACGGCCCGCCTGGGCGATGATGCGGCCCTCCTGCTCGTGGCGCTTGGCGTTGAGCAGATTGAGCTGACTTTCGTGCTGGTCATCGCCGGGGGTCATGCCCTCGGAGAGCATGTTGCGGAGGCGGTCGCGGAAGCCGGCGACAGTCTGAGCGTCGGTGCTCTCGTCAATTGCGCCGACGATGAATAGCAGGCGGTCGAGATTGGCATCAGCCAGGATATCGGGTTCGAGGTCAAGGCCCTCGATGATGTCACTGAGCTGGACTTCGTCATCCTTGCTCTTGCGCTTGAGATGGGCGGCCTGTCCGGTGAGATCGGCGATGGGCCGGCGCAACAACTGCAGCCAGGCCTCGCGTCGGTCCTTGCTGAGGCCTTTGCTGTTGAGTACCTCAACCAGCAGGACCTGGACCAGGGCATGAGCGCGCAAGCGGGTGCCCTCGAGGCGCTGGCCGATGTGCTCGGAGACATCCACGGAGCGAGTGCCGACCAGCGTCGGCTGCTGGCGGATGTGCATGTTGATAATCTCGTTGACAATGCCGCGGTACTTGGCTTCCTGAGTCTTGTAGATGACATCGGGGTGATCAACGCGGACGACCGGCTTGTTGGTGGGGATGATGACGACGCGCGCGCCATAGACGCTGACGAACTCGGGTTCCTCGGACTTGGCGGTGCCGGTCATGCCGGCGAGCTTGTCATAGAGGCGGAAGAAGTTCTGGTAGGTGATTGACGCCACCGTCTGTCGCACTCGCGGGGCATAGACGTGTTCCTTGGCCTCGATGGCCTGGTGCAGACCGTCGGAATAGCGGCGACCGGGTTGCAGATGGCCGGTCAGCTCATCAACTATGACAACCTCGCCCTCCATCACCACGTACTCGTCATCTTTATCGTAGAGGAAATGGGCTTTGAGGGCGTTGTCCACAAGTTGAGCGATCTCGACATTCTCGGGGTCCACCAGGGAGCTATCCTTCATGTCCATCTGCTCCTCGACCCAGATCATGCCGGCCTCGGTGAGAGAGGCCTGATGCTCCTTCTTGTCATAGATGAAGAAGGGGTCATCATCATCGTTGGCGCGGATCATTCTGTCAACCAGGGCATTGAAGAAGTTGTAGTCGGCGCCGCCGGAGCTGGCTGCGCCGGAAATGATCAGGGGAGTGCGAGCCTCGTCAATCAGAATCGAGTCGGCTTCGTCCACAATGGCATAGTAAAGCTCTCGCTGGGTGAGCTGGGCGGGACTGGTCGCCATGTTGTCGCGCAGGTAATCAAAGCCCAGCTCGCTATTCTCGATATAGGTTATGTCCTTGCGGTACATGGCGCGGCGTTCATTGGCGGTCATATTGTGCTGAATATAGCCGACACTCATACCCAGGGCCTCGTAGATGCGTCCCATCCATTCGGCCTGCCAGCGGACCAAGAAATCGTTGGTGGTGACCAGATGAGCGCCGCGTGCGGGCAGAGCATTGAGATAGAGCGGCATGGTCGCGGTCAGGGTCTTGCCCTCACCAGTCTTCATCTCGGCGACCATACCGAGGTGTAAAGCGACAGCACCCATCGTCTGGACCTTGAAGGGACGCTCGCCCAGGGTCCTGTCAGCGGCCTCGCGGACCGCTGCGAAAGCCTCAGGAAGCAGCTCGTCAAGGGGCTCGCCGGCGGCCAGGCGCTCTCTGAACTGGGCAGTCATAGCCCGAAGCTGCTCGTCGGAGAGGTCCCTGAAGTCGTCCTCCAGCGCCAGTACCTGGTTGGCTCGGTGAGCCAACCTGGCAACCTCGCGCTCGTTAGGGTCAACTAGACGTTTTAGCGCTTGCCAAACGAAAGCCATAAGAGATGTCAACACCTAGGGTAACTGCTTGACTTGGTTGCTTCAGTGGCAATGGCACCTACCCCCCAGCCCCCTCCCGAGACGGGAGGGGGAGAACGGCAACGGCTGGAGGGCTAGAAAGCCCGCCCCACGCGACGGTGTTTGGGAGGGCAACGGCAGCAGGATCAGTCGGTATCGGCGGTGGCGTCCCCGCGGACCCACTCCGGAGTGAACTGGACCTCGGCCTCGCTCACCACTGGCTCGCTAGCGGGCGGCTCGGTGCCCCCCGTAAGGCCGTTGATGTCCACCCGTAAACCCATGCTCTTGTCGGAGAAGTCGTAACCCAGCGACCACGTCAGGTAACGGCTGCGTCGGCTCAACTCCAGGCCGTAGTCGCGCAGCGAGGACCGCCGCAAATCATAGCGGCCATCGCTGTGAAAGGCCCAACGATGGCTGATTCGCCAACCCAGCGTTGCATACGCCTCGGAGACGATGTCCACGTCATCAAATAGGAAAGGAGACTGACCATCCACATGGTGACGCGTCCAGGCCAGGGAGGCACTGAGGTCGTCGGCGAGCTGTCCCGCTATACCTGCCTCAACGCTGAGATCACGGAAACGAGTTCCGCGGTCGTAGAAGTTCTGCGTGAGACTTGCGCCCCACCAGTTACCATCCCCTTTCCGTTTCTGGTCGGGATTGGCGAGATAATCAGCCCACAGCGAAATCCGCTGGTCGGAACGGACCCCGGTATCAGGATCGCTGTCGCGCTCATGGAAGCGGCCCAGACTGATGCCGGTCCGCCAGTCGCTCTCGGGGCTGCCAGGGCCGAAATGCCTGACGTAAGTCAGCTCCGGCAGCCTGCTGAGGGCGAGACGACGGGTGATGTCATCGGTCATTTGGTCCTGGCGGCTGGCATGGATGCCCAAGTCGGATTGGGGCTCGCTGCGGACGAGGCTGACAGCACCTCGGAAGTGGCTGCGGGTCGCCACGCGCGCCCGGATCGTGCCCCGCCAGGGGTTGTCAGGGCCGGTGAACTCGTACTGAAATGGCAGGTACAGACCATCGTAGTCGGAATAGCCGGGGATCGGAAAGCCGAACCCCTCGTCCCCGGCAGCGCCAAGGCCAATCTTGAAGCTGAACTTCGGCAGTAGCGGGATCGGGACACCGAGCAGGTGGAGCTTGCCGCGATATATGGTGGTCTTGCCGGTCGTCGAGTTGAAGACAAGCCGCGAGGCCCCTGCGCCTACATCCGGTCGGTGCGGCGAATCACAGGGTGTGACCATACCATTGACGATGACGAACTGGGATGGCCCCTCGGACTTGATCTCATCGCCGAAAAAGTAGCCGCGCAAGGTCCGGCCGTCTTCGCTGGGAAAGTCAACGCTGACCGCGGCCTGCGTCAAGCGCATCGCGTCAGCGCCCAGATCAAAGTGCAGGTCCTGACCGCGGAAGGCGGCCTGGTCGGTGCGCATCATGATGGAGCCATGAGCGTCCAGTACCTGCCCGCGCATATCATAGCTTACAGTGTCGGCGGCAACCGCCAGCCGCGGGCTGTCGGGGTCGTTGGTGTAGGCCAGGATGCGGACGTTGCCGGTGACCTCGGTGCGGCCGGAAGCCTCGTCATAGACCGTACTGTCGCCGTGGATATGGACCGTCAGCACCGGCTGTGCAGCGTCCTGGGCAGCGGCAAGCTGAGCAGCCATCACCGCAGCCGATACCAGAACACCTAGCACTAGCAGACGCCGCATCTGTCTTTCCGTTCCTGCACGCCGGACGCGTGACTGGGATCGCGACTTGAAGAAGAATTATAGCACACCGCGCCCGTGGGAGGCAAAAGGAGACAGGTATGCAGAGGTATTGGTGGATGAGCAGCAGGCCGGGCCGCGAGTAGTACGCGGCGAAGAAAGGAATAGTCTGTCGCAGCTATCTATATGCTATGTGAGGTCGCCGCGCAAGGGCGACAAGCAAGGCTTGCGGGCTGCTCAAGGGCAAGTGCTGCCACGCCTACACCACAGACGCAGCGGAATATGAGTGAAGGCTACTGCCTCGCCTCCAGGCGGGCGTTGGCCCAGACCGCGTGGTCCGAGCCGTGACTGTCGCCCGCATCGGTGACCAGTAAACGCAACTTCTCCGCCTGGCCGAGGTCAATGGTAAGGGCCTTGACCTCGCCGCCGCCTGCCAGCATCCCCGTGGCATGGAGCTTGCGCCAGCCGCCGTCGGGTGCGTCCACGTGGACCTCGAAGGTCACGCTGCCGAGGGTGCCGGTTTCATCATCCACCCCCACGATGGCCCTGAAGAGCCGATGATTCGGGTATGGCGTCAGGTCGTAGATGACTTCGGCGGGCCCGTCCTTCAAGGCATGAGTCATCAGTGATTTGGCGAAATGCGTCCCGCGCAGCGTTACTCCCGGCTGCCTGGCATAGTTCTGGTCGCGTATGAGCCCGGCATGACACCTCGCCGACAGCGGCTCGAGGTCGCTGAGGAACACAGCGCCCTCAGCAGCGGCCGCCAGATTGCCTAGAGTGAGGCTGAGACGGCATGGCTCCGGGTTCAAGGCGCGGTCGCGCACCGCGATCTTCAGCAGGGGCGGATAGGCGATTTCCTCGGTCATCGCCTGTGCCGCCAGGGCTTGCGGCTCCAGGGTCAGGGCGGTGCGGGTCTTGCTCAGCTTCTCCACCGAGATGCCGGGACCGCGCGCCGACAGCGGCAGACCGGCCAGAGTAATCTCGAACGGCTCCAGGCGGCTGGCATCCTCGATGACTAGCTGCAGCTTACGGGCATCCAGCGCGGCGAGGTCCATGCTTTCCTGGTATTCGGTCTGGTGGCCGTCGGCGCTGATCCGGACCAATCTCGGGGGATCGGTATCGTCGTAGTCCACGTTGGGATCGGGGTTGAGAACCACCCAGCCCTGGCCGCTGCGCAGGACCTTGGCATCGAGCTCGACGCGGCCGTCCTGTACCTCAATCTGGTACGCTCCCTGGGGCTCGCCGACGGCCTTATAGATGGCCTTCCCCGTGGCGTCGGGCAGTCGCAAAATGACATGGTCCGCCGGCGTGATGAGCCTATAGATACGGGGCTGGTGCACTTGCAGCATCATCGCAGACTCCAGCCAGGCGGCATCGCCGGGCCAGAGCGCCTGCACGTACCAGTCGTCGCCCGGCCTGAATGCCTCGCTGAGCTTCTTCTCGCCGACGAGGTTGAAGCTACCGTGCTCGGCCTCGGGCTGCCACCAGTCCTTGGCTACGTCCGGGAAAAGTTGGCAGTCGTTGATGAGGAAATGCCGGCTGCGGTCGGCATTGACCAGATACATGCCCTCGAGCTTGGGGTCGAAGCCCTTGGCCCAGATATCGTGGGAGCCGTAGTTGCGGAAGGTGGTATCGGTGAGCATGACGCCGGTTTCATCATCCACGCTGAGAACAGTGCCGTGGCCGATCAGCGGCGAGACATAGCCCAGGCTCAGCGTGACTTGGCCGCCGGTCTGCGAGACTGCCTCGACCTGGAAGTTGGTCTCGTGCAGGTCATTGGCGAAGATTACGCTCTGGCCGACCAGAGCACTGCTGAAAGGCAGGCCTGCGACGGTGACGGTGTTGGTATCGGGATCAACAGCGGTGACAGTGCCCTGGTATCGGCCTTGGCCCTGAAGCGCCAAATCCGGCGCGGTGAGGCGGTTACAGCCGACGGTATGGACCGATACCAGATTGCCGCGCCGGTCGCGGCGGAGCAGAACGAAGCGCGCGGCGGCCTTGAGGTCATCGCCGACGGCCAGCTCCGCCTCGCCATCCAGGGAGCTGTAGAGGGTGTCCACGTAATCGGCGGTTGTGACCCGGACGGCCACGGCCTGCGCGGCATTGTCCGAGAGCGGCAAGGGCTCGATCTTCTCGACGCAGTCCTGGCCCGGTAGGGCCCTGATGATGCTGGTAAAGCAAGAGGCGTCGTCGGCTTGATTGCGGGCTACGACCCAAGGCAGTGTGTCGGGCATGAGGTCGCTTTTGATATTGGGGCTGTCGAACCGGCCGACGAATATCTCACTAGCCGCGCCGGGCAGCATCGTCATTCTGAGCTGCGGATCATCGGCCTGCGAATAGCTGACGCTCCACTCGCCGGCGGGCCGACCTGACTGCACGGAATGTAACCACTGGTAGCCGCTGCGCTGGTAGCCTTCGGGGATTGCGCCGAGCTCGACATCCGGGCCGGCGAGAGTGCCTGCGCGCGGCTCCGACAGATTCACACCCTCGATGCTGAAGCCTTGATAAGGTGGGCCGTGGAACAGCCAGTCGTGCCGGCTGCCGCCCTTGACGCGGAAGATGTCGCAGACGTAGAAATCGGTCGCTGACAGGTCCACCAGGGCGGTAGTGCGGCGGTAGGTGTCGGCGAGGTCGGGGTAGGTACGCTCGGCGGAGGCCTCGACCACCTGCACCTCAGCGAGGTCGGCGACGAACTTGAGCCGGCCGCGCTCCTTATTCGTCTGGCCGCGCTCGTCTATCTGCACCACATAGTGAGCCGTGCTGTTTCCATGGAAATGCTGGGCCTTTGCGCCCCACTGGTCGGGATAGCCGAGGTCGGGCATGAGGCTGTGGCCGTGGGCGTAAAGCTCGATATTGAGCCGATCATAGTGGCCGTGGCCGCCGGCCGCCGAGCCGTAGTAAAGGCTGAGGCCGCGCTGGTTGGGCTCTTCGGCATGGCTTTCGAGGATCGCGCAGCCGAACTGCGAGAGGTTTCTGGTGCCGGCGACTAGGGGTTTGTCATAGGCGGCTGCGGTTGCCGCGATCTGGTCGCGGATGTCGGTCTGGTAGAGACTCGGCCTCGGATTGCCGATGGCAACGAGAGCCTTGGCAAAGCGGGGATCATGATAGCGCTCCCAGGCCGCACGAAATAGCTCAGCGCTCCAGCCGGCCCGGCCACCGCCGAAGATGCTACCGTAATCGCCGATGGCCGGCTGCTGCTTGCCGCAGATGGTCAGATCGAGCCAGATATGCGCAGAGACGGGGAAACGCGGATTGTCAAAGAGATTATGACCGGCGTGGGTGAGATAGTCGGCTATCTCCCAGGACTTGGCGGCGACGGCTGAGGAATAGCCGGGAGAGGCTTCGTTGGGATGGCCGTCGGGGTAGATGCCGTTCCAGATGAGAGTGTCCATCGAGCCGCGGCCATCAATCAGCCAGTCCAGCATCTGGTCTGTGGTGATACCGTGAGCAGGATCATTGTCGCCCCAGACCAGCGCCACTATTGCAAAGGCCCGCTGGTGGTCGCCCTCGTTGGAGATGTAGTGGTCGGTAGTCATCATCTTGTCGGCCACGTCCTGCAGAAAGCCCCTATCAACATGCGCGCACATATCGGTGAAGCCTCTGGACTTGAGGAAGGCCAGCAGGCCTTGGTCTGCAGTGGCGTGCATGTAGGGCCAGAGGCTATCATAGGCGATGGCGACGGGCATGACTACGCTGGTGTTCTCCCAGCACCAGGGCAGGACCCGACCGTCAGCGCTGTAGTTGCTCTGCTTGGGGTAGTCCATGTCGGGATAGACTGTGGCGAACCTGCTCAGGAGAATGGCTCCCGCGCGGGCATAGGTTGCATCTTCGGTAAGCAGGAAAAGCTCGCCCAGGTCACCGATTGCGCGGATGACGTCGGCCCAGCGCTGGTGCTGGCACCAGTGGCCGACGAAATAGTGCAACAGCCCGTTTTCGTCTTTCCAACCGCTGCCGTCGTCGGGGAAATCGCCCGACATGTCGCACTGGCCCTGCATGTCGTTGGTGTAGTAGGTTGCGAAGTCATTGGTGGGGAACCAGGTGCCACAGGAGGGACACTGCACCTTCCAGGGATGCTCGCGGTCGTATTTCCAGGGATAGAAGCCGCCGCCGACTTTGAAGATCTGCTTGCCGCATATCGGGCAGCCGGGGAAGCCGCCCTGTCCGCGCCAGAGGAAAGTGGCGCGGGTGAGTTGCGCCGGCGGGATGAAGCCCCACAGCTCCTCGTCGCTCAGCTCCATGAGGTAGGCGACGCGGCTCTTGAGGCTCTCGACGTGGCTGCGGGCCCAGTCCTCCGAACTGACGCGCTGGCGGGCCAGTTGAGTCTGCTCGGGTGTGTAGTAGTTGGGGCCGCTGGTCTTGGCGTAGCTAGCCCCCGCCACCAGCGCCAGTAACAACACCAATCCCATCTGCAATGCCGCTTTCTCCATCGTCAAAACCTCCTGCGCGCCCCGTGCGTGCGCCCTGATTGTAGGTTCGGCACAACTACTTCGCTGCGGCTTCGAGGCGGGGGTTGGCCCAGACCGCGGCATCGTTGGAATAGCTGCCACAGGCTGTAACCACCAGCTTGAGCTGCTGGGCCGCGCCGAGATCAAGGCAGAGGGCCTTGACCTCGCCGCCGGCCTTTAACACTCCGGTCGCGTGCAGCTTGCGCCATGCGCCGTCTGCGCCAGCTACGTGCACCTCGAAGGTGACACTACCGTCCGACCCCGCCGAGTCGGCGATGCCAACAATCGCTCTGAAGATGCGATGGTCCGGATATGGCGTCAACTCATAGACGAGTTCGGCGGGCGTAGTGTCTCGATGAGGAATGGTGACAAATGATCTGGCAAAATGCCGGCCCTTGAGATACCAGCCCGGCTTGTCGGCATCTCTGGGCGTGGTGCGCATCCCGCCGTAGGCCGCAAGCGCTACGGGCTTGAGGTCCATCAAGAATACGGCCCTATCGGTCGGAGGCGCGATGTCGCCCAGCATGATGCCCACGACCGATACTCCGTCATTGAGGGCACTGTCCCGGGCCCGCACCTGCAACGCCAGCGGATAGTCCGCCTCGCCAAGCGCCTTAAGGCCGGCCTGAGCGCCGAGGCTGTTGAGGTCCAGCGTCAGAGCAGTGCGGCTCCGGTTCAGCTTCTCGACGGTGATACCAGCGGCGTCAACAGGGAGAGGTGAAGCGCCCAGAGCCAACTCGAAGGGCTGCAGCGGGCTTTGGTCCTCGAAAATGAGTCGCAGCGTCTGCGGAGCTACTGCGGCGAGATCAAGGTCTGGAGTGTACTCGAGCTGGCGGCCGTCGGCGGTCAATTCGACCAATCGCGGCGGTTCGTTGTCGCTGTAGTCCACCTGGGGGTCGGGGTTAATGACGAGCCAGCCGCGGCCGGATTGCATCTGCTGGGCGGTGATCTCAACACGACCGCGCTTGGCGGCTAGCTGGTGGACGGACTTGCCGGCACCGGCCTCCTTGAGGACTACAGCGTTGTCACCAGCCTCCGGCAGTGTCACAACAACCTCGCGGCTGCTGGTGGCCAGCAGATAAACGCGCGGCTCCGGAGCCTGGGCATAGGCCGCCGTAACCAGGATTAGCAGCAGAAGGCAATACACTCCGCAGCGAGTGTGCTTCATGCCGGAATTTCCCTTCAGATTGCCCCAGGCGGTTGAGGTACCCAGCAGCCTCATATTCGCCGCCAAGCTGCCAGAACCTGCGCGGCAGGCCAAGGCCGGGAAAAGCGACGGCGGATATTGACAGGGCTTGGGAACTGTGATACTCTTCGTGGGCACTCCTATAGGAGTATGAGCGGAGTGCCCGGCAAGTTAAGCATAGAAGCATAGAAAGCGAGAGAGCAGCCACAATGATCCAACCTCATGGCGGCATACTGGTGAATCAGGTACTCAGCGGTGATGAGCTTAGTGAAACCACGGCGCGGGCTGGGGCGCTGGAGAGGCTGACCATCTCCGACGTGCTGGCCAGCGATGTGCAGAATATCGCCCGGGGTGTCTTCAGCCCGCTGACCGGCTTTGTCGGCAAGGATGACTTCGACAGCATCGTGGCCAACGACCGGATGGGTAATGGGACGATTTGGACGATACCGATCATCCTCGACGTGCCGGAGAGAGATAGCGTCGCCCCCGGACAGGAAGTGGCGCTGTGTCGTCAGGGCCAGGATGAGGCGCTGGCGGTACTGAAGGTCGCCGAGGTTTATGACTGGGACAAGCAGACGGCGACCCGGGCCTTCTTCGGTACCAACGACCAACGCCATCCGGGTGTTGCGGGGATGTACAGCCGGGGGGATTGGCTGGTCGGCGGCGATATCTTGGTGATTGACAACGACCGGGGACCGTTCGCCGATATCAACCTGTTTCCAGCCGAGACGCGCCAGGTATTCGAGGCCAAGGGCTGGGAAAGTGTCATCGCCTTCCAGACGCGCAATGTGCCGCATATCGGGCATGAATTCTTGCAGAAGTCGGTACTGGGCTTCACCGACGGACTGTTGATTCAGCCGCTGGTAGGGAAGAAGAAGTCGGGCGATTTCCGCGACGAGGTCATCATCGCCGCTTACCGAACGCTGCTGGACAACTACTATGCCCGCAACCATGTCCTGCTCAATATCCTGCCCACCGAGATGCGCTACGGCGGCCCCAAGGAAGCCATCCTGCACGCGATCATGCGCAAGAACTACGGCTGCACCGGCATCATCATCGGGCGCGACCACGCCGGTGTCAGCGACCCGGATGGCAAGCCCTATTATGGTGAAGAAGACGCCATTGAGATATTCAAGGACTTCCCCGATCTAGATATCGTACCGTTTACCATCGCCGGCGATTTCGGGTACTGCACCAAGTGCAATGCGGTATCCAGCGACCGGATGTGCCCGCACCAGGACCAGTACATTTCCTTCTCCGGGACCGAGATCCGGAAAGCTATTATGAACCGGGATACCGTTCCGGAGCAGGTGATGCGGCCCGAGGTGCTGGAGTGTATATTGGGGTTTGATGAGGTTTTCGTGGAGTAGCAGCGGTCACTCTGATACGACTTTGGCTGAGTTTGGATGTGATTATATGGCTGAGACAAAACGCGTGGTGATAATCGGCTGGGATTGCGCGCCGACGCAGGTGTTCTCAGAGGAATGGCTGGCGGGGATGCCCAATGTCGCCAAGCTGGTAGGCGCCGGCACCTACGGTCCGCTGCGCAGTAGCGACCCGCCGATTACGGTGCCGGCGTGGACCTCGATGTACAGCTCGCGTAACCCCGGAGCCCTGGGCTTTTATGGCTTCCGCAACCGCAAGGTGGGCGAGTACGAGGGCAAATGGATAGCGACCTCGGCAGCGGTGCGGGTGCCTCGGGTCTGGGACATACTCTCCGGCGCAGGGAAGCGCTGCTGTGTGTTCAATGTGCCGCAGACCTTTCCAGTGCGGCCGCTCAACGGGATCATGGTCTCCAGCTTCCTGACGCCCAGCACGGACAGTGAATACACCTACCCGCCCGGGGTGGCGGAAGAACTCGATAGCGTCACGGGCGGATATGAGATTGACTGTGACAACTTCCGCACCGAGAACAAGGCGGAGTTGCTGGAGCAGATTCATCGGATTACCGACAAACGCTTCCTGGCCGCTCAGCATCTGCTGACCAAGGAGCCGTGGGACCTGTTCGCAATGGTCTATATGGGTTCGGATCGCATCCAGCACGGTTTCTGGAAGTACCACGACCCGGCGCATCGCAAGTACCAGCCGGGTAATCCCTTCGAGAACGCGATCAAGGACTACTACCGGAAGCTGGATGAGCAGTTGGGCAGGCTAATTGAGCTTGCCGGCGAGGACGCGGCCGTGATGGTAGTGTCCGACCACGGGGCCAAGCGGATGGATGGGTCGCTCAATGTCAACGACTGGCTGATACAGCAGGGCTATCTGACGCTGAAGCAACCGGTGTCGGGCCTGACGCGTTTCAGCGAGGAGTTGGTTGACTGGTCGCGTACCAGAGCCTGGGCCTGGGGCGGTTACTACAGCCGCATCTTCATGAATGTCGCCGGCCGGGAACCGCAAGGGATAATCGCGCCCGAGCGCTACGAGGCCGAGCGGGAGGAACTCAGCGCCGCTCTGAAATCCATCCCGGACGACCAGGGCCGGCCAATGCAGACCGTGGTCCATAAGCCGCAGGAGCTTTACAGCGGGCCGTATGTGGACGATGCCCCGGACCTGCTCGTCTATTTCGACGATCTGTACTGGCGGGCCGGCCAGGACCTCGGCAATGAGACGATCCACTCATTCGAGACCGAAATCGGCCCTGATGATGGCGTGCATGACTATCACGGCATCTACGTCAGTGTCGCGCCGGGCCGGACCGAAACCGGCCGGCGTGAGGGGCTGCAGTTGATGGACGTGGCACCGACAGTGCTGGAACTGCTGGATGTACCAATACCTGCCGAGATGGAAGGCAACAAGATTTATTAGATTGGTGGAAAGCGAACTATGTGTGACAAGCGCTCTGGAGAACAGAATCATGGTGCAGTCATCTGGCTTACGGGAGTGCCCGCGGCCGGCAAGTCAACCATAGCCTCGTTGGTACAAGCGCGGCTGGTGGAAATGGGCCTGCCGGTGGAGAACCTCGACGCCGATGCCGTGCGGGCGAATCTAAGCCCAAATCTGGGCTATACCGAGGAAGCGCGCGACGAGAATACCAAGCGGCTGGCCTGGATGGCGCAGATGCTGTCGAAGTATGGTGTGAACGTGCTGGTGGCCGCGGTCTCGCCGCTGCGGAAGTACCGCGACCGGGCGCGCGAATGGTGCCCGCACTTCATCGAGGTGATGGTGGAGTGCCCGCTGGAAAGCTGCAAGCAGCGGGACCCGAAGGGCCTATACGCTCGCGCCGAGCGGGGCGAGATTAGTGACATCGCCGGCTGGCACATGCCCTTTGAGCCTCCGGATAACCCGGAGGTGCATGTCAACACCACCGCGCTAAGCGCCGCAGAGGCCGCCGAGCAGGTGATCGCGACAGCCCAGCAACTGGGGTATGTCTAGGCAGCAGGGAAGCCCCAGCGGCGGCTAGTGACCGCCGGCCGAGTGCGAGTGTTGCCGAAGCAGCTCGACAACGCGCTCGACCGGCAAAGCTTCAGCCTTATGGCCGTCGCGGCCCGTGACCGTTTCAGCGGTGAATAGCGAGTTGATGATGGCCTCCTCGACAGCCTCGATCACCGGCAGGAATAGATGGGTTATCCGGGCTTCGGGAATAGGCGGTGCCTCCCGAGGCGGGACGGCAAAGGCGATGACGAAGTCGCCGCTGCCATGACCGGCAGTGCCGCCGGCTCGTGCCAGGCCGAAGGTCGCGCGCTTGGCCAGTCGCTGCAACTGGCGAGGGTCCAACTTGGCATCAGTGGCAACGATGATCATGATTGAGCCGAGCTCCTGGGACTGCGGCGGAGCTTGGTGCAGCCAGCGGCCGACCGGCAGGCCGTCTATCCGCAGCTCCAGGGGCTCGCCGGTGTTAGTCAGAACTAGAACTCCCACGGTGTGTTCGGCGCCCTCGAGGCGGATCAGCCTCGAGCTGGTGCCAATTCCCGCTTTGTAGCCGAATCCCCGCATCCCCATGCCGGCACCGACGCAGCCTTCGGCAACCGGCCCGGCTGCTGCATTCTCCAGCGCTGCGTGTACATGAGCCGCAGTCACGTGGCGGCCTACCGCGTCATTGAGATACCCGTCATTGCACTCCCCGCAGACGATGTTGAAGGAATACGCGCCAGGATTGCGGGCGGCCAGGTAATCCACCATAGCATCGGCGACGCGCCAGATGTTGAGCGTGCTAGTCAAGCAGATGGGCGTCTCGATGACGCCCAGCTCGGCGATCTGGGGCAGACCGAGGCTCTTGCCGAAGCCGTTGATGACGTGGGTGGCTGCCGGGACCGGCTCCGCGAAGAGGTTGCGCTCGTGCGGCAAGAGGGCCGTCACGCCGGTGCGCACCGCATCTCCCTGACAGACCGTGACATGGCCGACAAGCACTCCGGGGACATCGGTGATGGCATTGTGAGGGCCGCTGGGTAGGCGGCCGATGGTTATGCCGAAATCGCGAACCCGTCCCTGAGGCATAGTCGCAAATCCTCCGTGGGCAGTAGTGCGGTGTTCGTAGCTGCTGCTTCGCGCTGGTGATGTCACAGGCCTGCTGGTAATCCGGATGAAGCCTGAATGGTTCAAGGCCCGGTCGAAACTGCGGCAGGGAAATTACTGCGGTTGGGGAGCAGGTGAAAAGGCCCGGCAGAACGAAGATGTAAAGGCTCTGTTACAGGGCTGTGGCTGGGGCGGTTGTTGCCAATCAACAGAGGAGAATCATCCACCGGCGGCGAAGAGAACGATATGGTTCTTCCAGGCAAGACCAAGGCGGTACCGGAATACAACGGCAATAACGGAGTGCGTGGCAGCGCCGAGGCGGACTGGCTGCAGGCGGTATCGGCGCACGGCGGGCACCTCGACCGGCGGAGGCTGCATTACCAGATTTGGCTGCTGGGCGCAGATGTGGTCTTGGGCGCGGGCGCGCTGCTACTGGCAGACTACCTGGTCGGGCAAGTGGGCATGGCCGAGACGCGTCCGGCGCTGGTGCCGCATGTGATGGTCTTGGTTGCTTGCTGGGTGGCAGTGACCTTTATCAATCAGCTTTATACCCTCACGGCTCGACCCCTGCTGATGCGGTTGCTGGAATCCTATGCGGCTCTGTTCATTGGGACCCTGGCGGCGATTGCGGTAACCTTCCTGATTAGTCCAGACTGGCTGGGCCTGCGGCTGTTCTATGTAGTGGCATATATGGTGGCGGCGCTCTTGTACGCCATGACGCGGGCGGTGGCAGCGGCTGTGGTTGCCGAGGAACTGATCACCAAGCGGGTGGCGATCGTGGGCACCGTACACAGCGCGCGGCAAGTAATCAAGCACCTGGCCACCAACGGCGAGGCGTCCAGCTATTGTCTGGTTGGCGTGGTGCTGACCGATGAGGAGGCTCAGGATCCGGAAGAGATTGAGGGCCTGC
Source organism: uncultured Armatimonadia bacterium (assembly GCA_964390495.1). Taxonomy (GTDB): domain Bacteria; phylum Armatimonadota; class Zipacnadia; order Zipacnadales; family UBA11051; genus UBA11051. The sequence continues at coordinate 21,009 of CAYMIN010000036.1, read as the reverse complement.
CGGTGATTGCCGGTCTGAACGAATGCCCCGGGGTGCTGCTGCAGCGGTTGATCAACACGCTGATTATCTCGCGGGCCGGCCCCTTCAGCGATGAGGTAGCGCGCTGCCTGGCGCATTGTGACGCCGTCGGGATTCAGGTAATGCGTTTCGAGGTGGGATACGAGGCCTTGACGCAGCAGGCAGCGGTATTCAATGTCGGACCGGACTGGCTGGCGAGTCTGGAAACGGTGCGGTACAACAAGTACGCCACGCGACTGAAGCGGGTTCTGGATGTGGTGATAACGATACTGCTGCTGCCGCTGGCCGGGCTCATGGTCGGGCTCTGTGCGCTGTTGATAAAGCTGCTGTCTCCGGGACCGGTGCTCTACCACCAGACGCGCGTCGGCAAGGACGGTCAACACTTTGCCCTCACCAAGCTGCGCACCATGGTGCCCAATGCCGAGAAGGATACCGGCCCGGTGTGGGCCACCAAGGATGATCCTCGGATTACCGGCATCGGTAGGTTCTTGCGGATGATGCGGCTGGATGAGCTGCCCCAACTTGTGCAGGTGTTGAGGGGCAATATGTCCCTAATCGGGCCGCGCCCGGAGCGGCCGGAGATTGTTGACAGGCTGAAGCAGGATATCCCCCTCTATGAGAAACGCCTGATTGTTCGCCCCGGCATCACCGGCTGGGCGCAGGTCAACCACAAGTACGACAGCAACACTGAGGATGTAATTCAGAAGCTGCGCTATGATCTGTACTACATCCGCAACCTCTCCTTCGGCCTGGACCTACAGATACTGCTGCGCACTGTTGGCGTGGTACTGGCCAAAAGAGGCGCGCAGTAACCTGCCGGTAGCACGGCAGGAAAGAGCGCGGCGCATGGGGAAGACTAATCCCTCGGGTGAACGCGGCCAGCGTCGGCCACCACCGAGGGATGATTCACTTGTGGACTCGGTTCCGCAAGCCGTCATGCGTTCGGGCCGATCGTACCCCGGGCATTATGTGCGCAGTACAGGGCAAACGGGTAGTACAGGCCAGATGGTCGAATGAGGTGAGACCGGATGTCCGGCGATAAGTTGCAGCTTCCGCCGTTTCCCCTGGAAAAGAAGATAGAAGGGATCTTCTCGGACTTGTGTTCGGGCGTGGAGTTCACGCCGACCGGCGCAGACCGGGAGTTCTATCTGGACCTGGCCGAGCCTATCGTGGGGCAGGCCCTGGGCTGGCAGAATCAGGAAGGCGCCATCATCTCGCCGGTGATGGGGCGCGAGACCTCGACCATCAGCGCGCGCTTCGTCGGAGCCTTGGCCGGCTGCATCGGGGGCGGACGCTGTGAGGACCTAGTGGAGGCCTGCGCTCTGAGCATGGACTACTGCTGCGAGATTATGGCCGGAGAGAGGCCGCCGGGTGGGCCGTTCACCGGGCCGGAGTTCTACACCAAAGAGCTGATGTACGCCTACTGCGCCCTGGAAGGCAAGGTGGACCCGGATAGACACCGCCGCTGGGGCGAGCAGCTCGGCAGCTTCGATCCGTGGGCCCGGTATCCAAGCTGGCGCGACTGGCATGACAGCAACTTCCCGATCTACGGCGTGTGCGGTGAGCAGATCAAGACCTACGCCGGCCTGGCCGATTCGCGCGATGCCATTGACGCGGTGCTGGACAATCAGTTCAAGCTCATCAACCCCTGGGGGATGTATCGCGATCCCAATGACCCCATGACCTATGACCTTACCGACCGCCAGCAGCTTGGCATGTTGACCCATTTCGGTTATCGGGGCAGGCATCTGCCATGGATTGATGAGGCGACCCGCCGAGGCGCTTTGGCACAACTTCTTTACACCTCCGTTACCGGCCAAATGCCCTACGGCGGCCGCAGTAACCAGTACCACATCATGGAGGCGATGGCGGCGACGGTCTGCGAGATGGAGGCCCGGCGCTACGGGAACGAACGGCCCGAGTATGCGGGAGCCTTCAAGCGCGCGGCGCACCTGGCGGCAACTTCGGTCGCTTCCTGGATCATGGACTATGAGCCCGCCTTCATCATCAAGAACCGCTTCGACGCGCAGCAGCGCCATGGCGATGCCGGCTATGACGGCAGCCCTTACGCCGGCTACGCCCTGCTGACTGCCAGCATCCTGGGCACCGCCTACCAGCTTGCCGATGAGGAGATTCCCGAGGCCCCGACACCCACAGACATGGGAGGATACGTGTTTCAGCTCTGGCCGAGTTTCCATCGCACCTTTGCCACCTGCGGGCCATATCACATCGAGATAGACAATAGGGGCCAGAGCGGACATGATGCCACCGGCCTGGGGCGCTTGCATAGGCAGGGAGTGCGCCCGGAGACGGCGCTGTCCATGTCAATTCCCGCTGAGCCGGCGGTGCAGATGTCAATCGAGGCCGCGCCCGAATACGCCGCCATTGGACCGGTAGTGAAATGGGGCCTGAAAGACAGGCCGCTGGCGGGAATGGCCGACTCGAAGTATTGCCGAGGGATATACTCAGCCGAACTGACCGTGATCGCCGAGACGCCGGAGCGCGTCGCCTTTGCGCTGCGTTACAGCGGGGACCTGACCGGCGCAGAGGCGATCGTCGAGACCTATGAGCTAATCCCGGAGGGGCTGACCATCGTCCCGGAGGTCGAGGAGGGAGAGCTGTGCGAATTCGTCGTGCCCCTGCTGGTGACCGACGGCATGGGCAGCTCGGAGATCGAGCGGCTGACAGACGGCTTCCGCGTCACCTACGAGGGCGCGGTGTACGAGGCGAGGGTGGATGAGGCAGACGGCCTCGATATCGTCATTGGGCAGCGGGAGCTCCCCAATATCAGCGGTATCTACCGCCTCGGTAGATTCGTCGGCGACGTGGCAGGCCGGCGGTTTCATCTCACACTAGAAAGGCAGACACAGTGAAGCCCACCATGGGCGCAAGAAATTTGGGCGTGATAGTAGCCGCGGCAATCGTGGGTGTTGCAGCATGGGCGCAAGCGGCTGATGAAGAGCTGCCGCGCTGCCGCAAGTACAATGTCCAGCACCCGGTCTATGCCTGGGACCATAGCGTGTGGAGTCTCGTGCGCACCTCCGAGCAGGCTGAGGACTGGGTGGACATGTCCAACGAAGAGCTGCGGTCCCATATTGATGATGTGGAGTGCCGCTCAGGCGACAATCTGAAGATGCGCGGGGTGCTGAAGGTGCTGGCCCAGAAGTACGGTGAGACCGGGGAGGACAAATATGCCTACAAAGCGGCGGCGATCCTGCACCGCTTCTCCGAGGTGCTGCAGCACTGGGGCTGGCACGACCGCATCAGCAAGGAGCTGCGGCCGCATGACTATATGGAGCCGGCCTGGGGCTGGCTGATGCCGCCGCGCTATGCGGGCATGTGGTCCTCGTGGCACCCTTACGACCTGCACCAGTCAGCGCCGCTGGTTCTGGCCTACGACCAGATCTACCAAAGCGGGCAGATGGAGAGGCTGGGCCAGGAGCTGGGTATTGCGGACATGAAGCTGCACCTGGAGAAGGAGTTGCTCTACTACAATCTCTCCATAGATGACCGCTACCCGCTAGCGTATGGCAACACTGAAGCCAACCGCCAACTGGGGATGCTGACATGGGGGCAGGTGCTGGGGGACCCGGAGCTGGTGCACCGGGCGGTTCGCTTCGGCGACGGGTTGATGAAGATATCGTACTTCCCCAGCGGCTTCTGGCATGAGTGTACCCCCAGCTATCATCAGATGATCACGGGGCGCTGGGCCACCTACGGGATGATGCCGCAACTCGAGGCCTATTCGGACCCGCCCGGCTACGTGGACCCGGTTGATGGGACCCGCTTTGACAATGCCGATTTCCGCGCCCGCTGGCGACCCTTTCTGGAAAAGGCCGCCCGGGCGATGCAGAAGATGGTGCTTCCCAACGGCCACTATGCGGCGCTCAATGACACTCACTGGGAGTCCAACACGACCGACCGGTGGGACTGCTACGGCGTACTTGACGAGTATAAGCCGGAGCAATCCGAGGCGGTCCTGATGACCTGGGTAGGCCATGCCGTGCTCGGCCAGGGCCGCGGCGAAGAGCAGGTGCAGGCGCGGCTGAACTTCTCCGGCGTCTATGGCCACGAGCACCGCGACTGCCTCAACTTCTTCCTCTGGGCCAAGAACATGGAGATAATCTCCGAGACCGACTACCATGCCCACGGGCACCGTGGCTGGGGTGCCGCCACCGCCGGCCACAACACGCTAGTCATAGACGAGCAGAGCCAGCTTCACCGCAGCAGCGCTCCGCAGCGCACCTTCACCGAGATTGATGAGGTGGAGGTTGAGGATTTCGACTGGGCGCGCAAGACCGTCAAGCATGGAACGTGCCTGACCGACGGGCAGTTGCGGCTGTTTGACACCGATGGGCCCAACGGGCTGCAGGTAATCGAGGCCGACGGACAGCGGTCGTATCCGGCCGAGATTTGCCAGCTTTACCGCCGCACCCTGGGCCTAGTGCAGAGCTCCGGCGCGGATGTCTATCTGGTTGACATTTTCCGCGTGCGCGGCGGCGCCACGCATGACTGGATGCTGCACGGGCCGCTGCAGAACGAGTACAGTGTTGATACCTCGCTCAGCCTGCAGCCACGCGAGGGCAAGCTGCACGAATGGATTGAGAACCTGAGATCAGCGTCCACGGATGAGCAATGGACTGTCACTTTCGTGGCGGATAGCGGCCAGAAAGTGCGCACCATCATGCTGGGGGCCGCGAATACCGAAGTCATCGTCGGCGAGGCGCCGGCGATGCGCCGCGAGGGGACGGCGCAGTTCCTGGATGTGCGCCGGCCCGGTCCCGAAAACGTCTTCGTCGCAGTCCATGAGCCATATACCGAGGCACCCAAGGTGAAAGCCGCGAGACTGGTGCCGCTCACCACCGGCTCCGACATGGCCGTAGCTGTCGCGGTGGAGCTTGCCGACCGCACCGATCTGCTGCTGTCTCAGCTCGATGACGACAGGCGCTTGACCTGCAGCGGCCTTGATTTCACCGGCCATTTCGCCTACGCGGTGCAGGCCGGCGGCGAGTACACGCAGGCATATATGGTTGACGGGCACTGGCTGCAGGCCGGAGAGATGAGCATAGAGAGCGACCGGGCACACGGCGGCACAATCGTGGGGACGCTGAGCACCGACCGGGGCGATGAGATCAATGCCTTTGTCACCACTGCGGGTGTGCCCACTGACAGCCGGCTGCGGGGCCGGTTGCTGCTGACCGAAGACGGTGACGGCTCGACCCGCGGCTTCTTCATCGAGACAATCAGGCGCGGGCCCAACGATACCAGCATTATCCAGATTGATCGCCTGCCGGGGATGACGGTTGAGGAAGGCTATGTCAAGCTGCAATACTTCCCGAATTGGGGCATTTCCGGTGAGTTGCGGTTCACGATACCGAGCAACTGCTCCTGGTCTGCCGAGTGAGAAGCGGCCCCTATCACAATTGCAGGAGGTTGCACGATGCGTTGGCAGGTGCTGATCTGTTTGATGATCGGAGGCGCAATAGTCATGAGCAATTCGGCAAAGGGCGGTCCCGTCGAGGATGAGCCGCTGATGGACTGGTCGGTTTGGGAGAACTACCGCGGCACCGTAGAGCATCCGGCCGGGTATATCAACGCCCAGGACCTGGAGAATGCGCGGGAGAATATCAAGCGCTACGAATGGGCCCGGAGACTGGCCACTTCCGCCGAAGAAACGGTCGCGCCCCATTTGGCCAGGATCACGGACGAGTTTCTTGAGGAGATGATCACCCAGCAGACGGTGCTCAGGTGCTATCAGTGTCCGGCGTGCCGTGATCAGGACCTGCCGCGCCACCCCGGGGGTGCCTGGAGCTGGTCGCTGGACGACCCCGACCACGTCAAATGCCAGGTCTGCGGCACCGTTTTCCCGAATGAGCAATACCCCGAGACGATTACGCTGGAATGCCAATCCGAGGCCGGCAAGGGCCAGAAGTTCAGCTTCTACGGCGGCGAGACTTTCAGGCAGTGGGGCTATGGGCACTATCGCCCCAGCTTCAGCGGCATGGTCAACTACTACAAGGTGAATTGGTGCAAAAGCATGGCCTACCGCTTCGCTCTGGCCTATGCGCTGACTGAGAAGGTGGAATACGCCGAGGCTACGCGCAAGCTGCTGCTGCGTTTCGCCGAGGTCTATCCCCACTGGCTGCTGGTTTCGACCTATGGAGAAATCGCTGACTGCGACCCGCATCTGGCCGGTCTCAGCATTAACGACTTACCCAGCGACGAGCTGGTATATCCGCCGAATCAGCCGGACCGCAAGCTCTATGCGGGATACTGGGCCGGCTGTCGGGCCGGCGGCGGCGGCCAGGAAGGCTACTTCACAGGGATGATGCTGCAGGCCTATGAGTTCACCTACAAGGCCAAGCGCGCCGATGGTTCGCCACTTTACAGCGAGGCGGAACGGATCAAGATCGAGCGCGACCTGCTGCTGGAAAGCTGCGTACACCTGATCGGGGAGAAGCGCATCAATAACAAGTCGGTCGGTAACCGCATCGCCGTGGCCAAGGTGGGAATATCGCTGGCCCATCCCGGCTTCGTCCGCTTCGGCCTGGAGGGCTGGAAGCTGACGATGGAGGACTGGTTCTTGGCCGACGGTTGCACGCCGGAGTCGCCTGCCTACGCCCTGATGAGCCTGCACGGGATCTACTCGCTGGCTCAGGCGATACGGGGCTATTCCGACCCGCCCGGGTATGTGGATGAAAACGGGCAGCGGATCGCCGATCTGAATCTGTACGAGGGCATGTACAGACTGGTGTGGCAGCGCATGTTCGAGGGCTTGCAAGGCGATTTGAAATACCCTCCGTACGCCGATTCATACCGCACCAGCGCCCTAGGCAGCCGCTTTGCCGAGCTTATAGCCGACAACTACCCCGACAACGGTCAGTATCTGGCGCTGCTCAAGGCCTATGCCGGCGACGACCTCAGTAAAGGCGATGCCGAGACCGCGCTCTTCTTCCGTGAGCCCGGCCTGGAAGAAAAGCCCGCGCCGCCACTGCACTTTGAGGACAACTTCTTCCCGATACTGTGCCTCGGGCAGGTGCGCAGCGGTGAGCACGGGCGCAGGTCCCTGGCGCTGCTGTCCGCCACTCACTACGGCGGTCATCACCATGTTGACAGCCTCAATCTCTACTACTGGAAGGACGGCCACGAGCTGCTGACCGACCTGGGCTACCTGTGGGACCACCCGATGGCGGGCATGACGCGGCGGACCTTTTCTCATAATACCGGTATGGTGGACCTGACCAGCCAGAAAACCAAAGGTCGGGGCGGAGTGTTCCAGCTTTTCCATACCGGCGAGAGGGTCAAGGTTATGGAGGCCGCCTCGACCGCCTACGACAAGGCCGACATCTACCGCCGCAGCGTGGTGCAGATTGACCACGCGCCGGAGAACTCTTACATTGTGGACCTGTTTCGCCTCCGCGCCGAGGGCTCACGCGATTTGGTCTATCACGGGCCGCATAGCGAGTACGCAGTCAGCGATATCGAGCTGCAGGAGGGCGATGTGGTGGCTGCGGACCGGCCGCGGATGCGCTGCGGGCTGCGCTTCCATGTAACCGGCCAGAGCGATGAGATATATGTTGACGATGTCAGCATAGCGCTTGAGAACGGCACGGAGATAGCGGCCAACCCGTCGGTGACGGAGATAGATGAGCAGACGGGTAAGCCGGTGAACTGGAACCGCTACGCCGGTTCGGGTAAGGCCGAATGGGGCGCGGCCTCGCCGGGCCGCACCGACCAGCACTGTGCCTACATGAAGATAACAGGTGGCGAGGACATCAACCAGGCGCTGATCCAGGGCGATACCAACGGCTACACGGGGCCGCAGGCGCTGGAAATGCCCGATGGTGTTAGCGGCAAGGTCAGCTTCTGGATTCGCGGCCAGGCCGCCGCCTGCAGTATTAGCTTTGTGATGTGGCGCAGCGATCCCACCAGCGCCGGCGACCGGCACCATCTAGGCCTCGGCTCCGTTCCGGTCGGGGATGAGTGGACCCAGCACACTCTCGAGTTTAGCCTCAAGCGGAAGCTGGACCTGGAGAATGTCAAGTCCGCGTACAGTCCCGACAGTTGGCGTGCGACCTGGCAGATGGCCGAGGATTTGGCGTTTTCGGCGCATCACTGCGGGCAGCGAGGCGAGGTGACCTACCTCGGCGACGGCTGGGGCCAGCGGGACCACCGCAATACCGACAAGGGTGTAACCATTCCCTATATTGTGCGTCGTCACCAGCCGGACGCAGGGGTCTCGGCCTTTGGCACCGTCTATGAGGCGCACCAGCCGGAGGCGGGGCTGGTCAAGTCGGCGTTCCGCTTGGCCGTGCCCGACGCGCAGCGCGATAATGTGGTATTGGTGGCGATAGAGACAACGTCGGGCACCGATCTGGTTGTAAGCCAGCTTGAGCCGGCTGAGATTGAGATGGATACGCCGGCCGGGCGCTTGCAGACCGATGCGGCGGTCGCGGTCATATCGGTGCAGAACGGCCAGGTCGCCTTTGCCGCCGTCGCTGAGGGGAGCCTGCTGCGCCTCAACGGGGCAGACGTGGAGGCAGAGAAATTGCAGCCGAACCCAGCTCTGGCCAAGCAGGTAAGTGAAGAAGACGCCTAGAAGCGCTGGGCAAGCCAGCTTCAGGGGTGGTACCAGTACTGCACGGCTACCCAATGATGGCCCTTTTGTACCGGCCCCACTATCCCGCACCCGCGCCTCTGCATGTCGCTCAGCCACAGGGGAACTTTTCGCGAGCTTGAACGTCATTACAGTCATGATTTGCAGGACGAGTTCCAGCATCCGCGAAAGGATGGGAAGTTCCGATGAGATTTGTGCGTAGTAGCAGATGCTTGCGCGTATGTGCGGCTGCCGTGATATTCGGCATTCTGGCCGGGGGATGGATTCTATACGGCCTCGAACGGGCCAACGATGCCGGAGTGCAGGTAACCACGGCCTCCCCGGCCTCCGCGCAGGTGATTGACCAGAGTGCGATTACAGCGGCGGCCAAGCAGGCCATGCCGAGCGTAGTTGCGGTAGCCTCGACGAAAACGGTCAAATTCCGCTCGTTCCCCGGCCCCTTCTTCGACGATCCCTGGTTCCGGCGCTTTTTCGGGAATATGCCTGACCAAGAGCGGGAGTACAGCCAGCGCGGCCTAGGCTCCGGCGTCATCGTCAGCCAGGACGGCTATATCCTGACCAACAATCATGTCATCGCCGACGCTGACGAGATCGAGATTCATCTGTATGACGAGCGGGTTATGAAAGCCGAAGTCGTCGGTACGGATGAGGCCAGTGAGCTGGCGGTGCTCAAGATCAAGGCCGACGACCTGCCGGTGCTGGCGATGGCCGACTCGGACAAGGCCGAGGTCGGCGAGATCGTGCTGGCAATCGGCAGCCCGTTCGGCTTGGGCAATACCGTAACCATGGGTATCATCAGCGCCAAGGACCGCACCGACCTGGGGATAACCGGAGAGACCGGCTACGAGGACTTCATTCAGACCGATGCGGCCATCAATCCGGGCAATTCCGGCGGGGCGTTGATCAACCTCAAAGGTGAACTGGTGGGCATCAACACCGCCATCGCCACCTACACTCGCGGCTACCAAGGGGTCGGGTTTGCCATACCGACCAACCTGGCGCGGCGAGTGATGGATAGCCTGGTCAAGCACGGTGAGCTGGTGCGCGGCTGGCTCGGCGTGGGAATCCAGGATATTGACGCCGAACTGGCCGAGCAATTCGGGCTGGAGAACACCAAGGGTGTAGTGATCTCCAGTGTTGAGGACGATAGCCCGGCCCAGGCAGCCGGTCTCAAGGTAGGCGACGTGATACTCAAGGTGAACGGTAAAGCCGTTGACACTCCCAATGCCCTGAGGTCAGTAATCGGCACCACCGCGCCGGGGACCGAGGTGGCAATCGAGATCATTACCGGCGGCGAGCACAAAACCCTCACGGTCAGGATCGCCGAGGCGCGCAAGGACGTGGCTAAAGCGCCCTTGGGCCTGCCCGGTGTAGAGGGCGATGTGGAGATTCTGGCCGGCATCTGGGCGAGCGACCTGACCGCTGAACTGCGCGCTAGCATGGAGCTTGCCGACAACGCCAAGGGCATAGTCATCACCAGGACGGATGAGCAGAAGATTCAGAGCCGAATGCCGCTGCAGGCCGGCGATCTGATCCTGGCCGTCAATCAGAAGGCCGTCGCCTCGGTCGAGCAGGCGCAGAAGCTAATCAACGCGAGCAAGCGCGATACCGTGCTGCTGCTGGTGCAGCGGGGCAGATACACCATCTTCACTACAGTGAAGAAGTGACCCCGCAGCAGTAAGGGTAGGAATAGGGAAGGGCCGGGCTGATGTCCGGCCCTTTGCTATTGTGCTGGCGGGGCCTTTGCTGGCGTTTTTGTTGTGTGGAAAAGCCGCGTCGAGTTGCGGTGAGCTTGCCGAACCGCAAGCAGGCCGGCCCGCGCAAGATGCTATCCTAACGAACTCTCCGCGCCCAAATGGCTAACGACAACGGCTGGGCCAGCCTTGGCTGTTTCGTCCTGCGAAACAGCCTGCGACAGGCCCCTCCATTACGACTAACCACGCCACGCCGCCGGCGTATAGCTTAAGTTGCCCAGAATTCGCCTAACTACTGTTCCAGATCGACAAGCGGCAGGTCATCACGCGCCGGCGACGAAATACTCTCCGGTGTAACAATAACGTTGGCGAGAAGGATTAGCGATGATTGAGAAAACCGTGGTCAGTCTGCTTATTGGCATGTTACTTCTTTCTAGCGGCTCAGATGTCTGTGCCAAGCAGTGCAGTAGGATAATCACCGCAGAGATGCGGGCCAATGTGCTGGCCAATGTGGAGAAGTTCGATTGGGCCGCCAACCAGCAGCAAAGCGCCATAGCAGGAGCCGCGCCCTACCTGGAAATACCCGATGAGGAGCTCTGGGAGATGGTGACTTCCCAGTGGCTGCCCCGCGATATCCACACCAACAAAGAGGCCGGCTGCCCCAACTGCGGCAACGAGATTTTCCCCCATGGGAACTATCCGTGGAAGGCCGCCGGTCCCTGGAAGCTCAAGTGCCCCAACTGCGGCGAGGTCTATCCCAAGAACGATTTCTGGGCATTTTATCAGAGCGCCCTGGACGAACACGGCTGCTTCCACCGCGAGCTGGGGGACCAGTCGCTGCTATTCAATGCCGAACATCCCGACCCCAATGACCCGCTGCACAAGGTTTATGTAGATGACGGCTACGGGATGCTTGACGAAAAGGGTGTCAAGCACCGCTTCATCGCCTACTACAACTCCTGGGTGCATTGGTCGAACATTCGGCGCATGCTCGGGGCGCTCGCGCACGCTTACACGCTTACCTCCGACCCGAAGTACGCGCACAAGGCCGGCGTGCTGCTGGACCGCATCGCGGATGTCTATCCCGACATGGACTTCAAGCCCCTGTCGGAGATGGGCTTCGAGCATTCCCACGGCGGCTCCGGCAGGGGGCGGATTTTGGGACGTATCTGGGAGGCGGGCATGGGGCAGAGCCTAGTGCGCGCCTATGATTACATCTGGGACGGGCTACAGCAGCAGGACGAGCTGGTCGCATTTTGCTCAACGCAGGCGCAGCAGTTCAAGCTGGGAGAAAAGGACAGCATTGAGGCCATCTGCCGCCATATTGAGGACCATCTGGTCAAAGAGGTCCTGATATCGTGTCAGGATGGCCGCATCGCCCCGAATATGGGAGGCACGCATGTCACCATAGCACTGGGGGCCTGCGCGCTCGATCGCCCGCAGGAAACCGAGAAGTGGCTCGACGCCCTCTTCGATCCCGCGTCAGAGGTGTGGGGCGCAACCTGGCAGGAGCCGCTGCCCTGGTTCTTCGTCGAGGGTATTGACCGCGACGGCATGGGACGCGAATGTGGCGGCTACGGCCTCGGTTGGACGCGCCGCGCCCAAGGCTTTGCCGACCTGCTGCAGATCTATCCCGACTATCAGAAGCATAACCTGGTCGCCGAGTACCCTAAGCTCAAGCAGTGCTTCTACGTTGAGCCGCGCCTGATGTGTCTGGACGCGGTTTTCCCTTGTATCGGTGACAGTGGAGCGACGGGCACCTGGGGCCGCCTGGGTAATGCCCAGACCTTCGCCAAGGGCTACCGGCTTTTCAGGGACCCGCACATGGCCGCTTTAGCGTGGCGCTATGCCGGGGAGAATGCGGCGCGCCTGCGGACAGCCGACGACATCTTCGAAGAGGACCCCGACGCCCTGGCTAACGAGATCGCCAGCGTTGCGCAGGCCGAGCCGTTCAAGCTCAAGTGCGATCATCTGGGGCGCTACGGCCAGGCTTACATGCAGACCGAGCAGCCTCAAGACGGCCGCGCCTTGTGGATACACTACGGTTACGCCAAAGGCCACTCCCACGCCGACAACCTCAATATCGGCCTTTACGCCAAGAACCTCGATATGCTTCCCGAACTCGGCTACCCCGAGTACACCGGCGGATGGCCCAAGCGGGGCGCGTGGACTTCCAATACCGTCAGCCATAACACCTTGCTGGTAAATGATCACAGGGCCAGGAGCAGCGCCGGCGGCCAGATCAACCTGTTTGCCGTCCAGCCGCCGTTGCGCGTCATGGATGTGGCTTCCCCCCACGCCTACAGCGAACTGCAGACTTACCGGCGCACCGTGGCGCTGGTGGACATCTCGGAGATTGACAGCTATGTGTTCGATGTCTTCCGCGCCCGCGGCGGGAAGAACCACCGCCTCTCCTACCACGGCCCGGCTGAGACGGCCACCGTCAGCGGCATCCAGTTGACCAAGCAGCCGACCGGCACCTTCGCCAGTCCCGAGGTGAAGTTCGCCACCCTGGAGGGCGAGCTGGCCGACTTCTATAGGACCAGCGGCTTCACCTATCTGTATGACGTGGAGCGAACTCAGCAGCCGGTGAGCGGCTACTATACGGTTGACTGGAAAGCCGAGGACCTGCGCGGGCGCATCAAAGAAGGTAAAGAGCCACACCTGCGCCTGCATGCGCTGACGCCGTGTGATGAGGTGGCGCTGGCCAGTGGGGATCCGCCGCAGAATAAGCGCGGCAACCCGCGCCGGCTGCGCTATCTGCTGCAGAGCCGCCTGGGTGAAGAGCTGGAGAGCCAGTTTGTGACCGTGCTGGAGCCGTATGACGCGACGCCGTTCATCCGTCAGGTGCGACTGCTGCAGGTGGAGCATGACGCCGATCCCAACGCCGTCGCCGCGGTAGCAGTGGAATTGGTGGACGGGGCCACCGACATCCTGATAAGCTGCGAGGAGCGGACGCACGTAAAAGTCGAGGGCGGCATCGAATTCAACGGGCAGTTCGGCATGCTCAGGCTGGTTAACGGTGAGGTCAAGCTGATGCGCATGAGTAACGCGACACTGCTCAGGCATGGTGATGTCGAGCTAGCCGCCGACCAGCCTGCCTATGAGGGCACAGTCACCGATATTGACGCCTCCGACGCGGCCAGCAACCTGGTGGCTCTGGACCCGCCGCTGCCCCAGGACGCCAATCTGGTCGGTCAGGCCATCCATTTCCAAAACGATGTGCCGATAGACACAACCTATGACATCAAGCAAGTGACACCCGAGGGCATCTCAACCGGCGACATCACCGTTATTTGGGGCTTCCAGGATCCTGATAACTACGATGCCGGCTACAAGTATCTGGTCAATGTCGGGGACAAGTATGTGGTGCCCTGCTGCGTCGGGCTGGACCGCTGAGGCCGGCTCTGAACCGCAGCAGCCGCACGCTCGAATCAGGTGAGATGCGAATGTCAGATGCAGATTCCAATCTAGCCGTCGCCAGCAGCACGGCGACCGGCCCGCGCCGCACCAACCAGGACCAGGCCCTGACGCTACGGCTGGCAGGCGAGCAGAACCTGTGGGGGTTCGAAGCCCTGATAGGAGTAGCCGACGGCCTGGGTGGACACGCGGCCGGCGATGTGGCCAGTCGCATCGCTATGGAAACCGTCAGCGAGGTGCTGACGCTTGGCACCGCCGATAGCTCGCCACTGGTGGCAGAGCTGAGGGATGCCCAGCCGGCGGAGGCGATGGCCCGAGCCGTGCAACTGGCCAACCTGCGCATCTACCAGCAGGCGCAGGCCGAGACCTCGCAGCACGACATGGGGACCACCCTGACCCTGGTCGGCCTGACCCAGGATACCGCCCTGGTGGCCCATATCGGCGACAGTCGCGGCTACCTGATCAACGCCTCCGGCATCCACCAGATAACCCAGGATCACTCGTGGGTCGCCAGGCAGGTGCGCGAGGCGCGGATGACCGAGGAGCAAGCCGCGCGCTCGCCCCTGCGCAGCCAGGTGACCCGCACGCTGGGGTTCGAGGACGATGTGGCTCCCGATATGCTCGCAATTCCGCTGGAGCCGGACTGCATCTATCTGGTCTGCTCCGATGGGCTGACCGAGGTCATGGGCCCCGACGAGATCGAGAGGACGCTGCGGGCCGCCGCGACGCTCCAGGAAGGCTGCGAGGCGTTGGTGCGCAAGGCCGTCGAGCTGGATACGCCCGATAATGTGACGGTAGCGTGTCTGGAGTTTGGCCATCTGGAGCGGGGCACAGCCGCCGCAACTCCGCCCACGCCTCAGGAGATAACCGAGGAGCTATACCCCGCTGCGATGACCCGAACGCGTGGGGTCGGCGAACTCGACCTCCAGCGCCTCAAGCCGCTGCTAGGAGCAGTGGCGGCCATACTGCTGATTGTTGTCGGGCTGCTACTGCGCTCCTGCCTGCTGGCTCCGGCCCAGCAGGTGGCCGAGGGCGAGCCGACCGAACCCCAGCCGGCCTCCGTCGTTGAGTTGCCACCCCTCGAGGAAGGCCTGGCGGTCAAGGTGCTGGTGCTGGACGGCAATCTGGTAGCCGCCGCCAACCGCCACGTGCAGATCACCATCCACAAGCAGGAGGACCTCCGACAGGAGCCGCGGACCACCTTCGGCCCGACCGGGGACTATACGCGGGCCCTCAGCGTGGCCGAGGCCGCCAAGTGGGCCGGGGAAAGCTGCAGCCTCAAGCTGGCAGTGAAGGGGGATTATGTCCAGGTCCGCACCGTTCCCGAGGACCTGGACGTCTACCTAGATAAGAAAATCGTCGAGAACCGCAGGATCAAAGCCAGCTTGCTGACCGGCGAGCCGGCGCGCATCGGGTTCTATTTCCCGGCCAAC
Source organism: uncultured Armatimonadia bacterium (assembly GCA_964390495.1). Taxonomy (GTDB): domain Bacteria; phylum Armatimonadota; class Zipacnadia; order Zipacnadales; family UBA11051; genus UBA11051. Next base: position 5,827 of record CAYMIN010000036.1, on the reverse strand, counting down.
GACAAGTCCGGCTACACGGTGGCGCTGACGCAAATAGACGCCGATAACCTGCCCGCCGTTGAGGAGCAATAACCCCGGGCTGGAAGCTCTCGCCTGAGAGTGGTAGAAAGGGCACCACGCTCAGGGCGAGCTACGCGTTCTGTGAACTATTCGGGTTAACCCTCAGAGGCACACGTCTCCGGCAACTCACGCAGGGCTTCGACGGATTCCACGGCGGCTTCGGGTGTGCGGACTTCCAAAAGGCAGGGGATATCGAGCTGCCGGTAGGCCAGCGCGGCGGCTAAGCCGTACCAGCGCGTCGTCGCGAAAAGCTCCTCAATCGCCTCGTGAGTCGTGCGGGTGGCCGGATCGCCGGTGTGCAGGTGCAGGGCCAGCAAATCGCCCCCAAGCGCGGCCATCCATTCGGATACCTGCGCCTGAGCCACGCTCGCCTTGGCGTGGCCGATGTCGAAGCAAAAGCCGGGACTAAGACCGCGCTCGCGCAGCGGACTGGCCAGACTCGTGAGGTGCGAGGGCAGTCCACCGAAGGTTGTGCGCCGCTGTTTGGAAGAGTTGTTCTCCAGGGCCACCGGCAGGCCCAATCCCTCCATGTAGCCGACCAACTCCGCGTATTGCTCAATAATCCTCGGTACCACCGGTCTGTTGGTATTGAGCCGGCCGTAGGGATCGCAGATGACATCAGCCGGCAGCTTGGGGGGATGCAGGATCAGTAGCGCCGCCTGCTCTCGATGGCAGAAGTCGGTGGCCGCTACCATATCCGCCTGGTTGCGCAGATGGCCGCCGGCGTCGAAGTCGGGGCCGGGTAGATGGCCGACTAGCTGCAGGCCGTGACTGCGGGCGATCTCGGCCTCGGCAACCAGCTTGCGGAAGCTGTCGGGCCTGCCGATGCGCAACTGGTAGGACCTGAAGTTGCCACCGGCGCAGAGGTCGGCAAGCCGCTGAGGCGGGCCCCAGTCACCGGCAGGAGCCAGGCCGAGCTGGTCGAGCAGATGCACCTGCACCTGGGCGGCGGGGATGGTGACCGGCACGAAGTCGGTCTGGAGGTGCTCGCCCTGCAACTGCATCAGCGTGAAGCCGGGCACTGACTGGAGGGCCTTGTCAGGGTCAATGGCCTGCACCAGGTGCTCGGTCAGGGGGCCGTACTGGGTGAGCCGGGGCTTATGGGCATGGGCGGTGACAAAATGTTTCACGTGAAACATTTCGCAGAGATTGACGAACCTCTCGCGGGTGGTCTGCGGGAAGTACTCGAGGTAGTGATGGCCGAAGATGATGGTGTTGTGGTGCGGGGCGGTATCCTGCAGGACGCGGTGCAGCCAGCGCATCTGGCCGGGACTGATGCTGAAATTGTGCAGGCCCAGCACGATAAGCCGGTAGCCGGAACGCTCGACCGTATAGTAGGGGCGTCCGAAGTAGGACCGGTAGCGTTGGGTGGAGTTCTGGCTGATTTCCTTGTTGCCCAACAGCGGGAACCACGGCAGGGGGCTTTGCGCCATGATGCCGGAGAGGTTCTCATAGGAGAGGCGGTGGCCGTCTTCGACCAGATCGCCGGCCAGGACCAGGAAATCGGCTCCGGCGGCTTTGGTCAGGGCCATTTGCAGGTGCTGGTCCTGAATACCGGCAGTACGGTATATATGGGCATCGGCGATGACGGCGAATTTGGGTAAGCTAGCCATTAGGTTTGTAAGGACCTCGGGCTGGAACAGTAGCTATGCAAATTGTGCTAACGGCTGGGCCGGATTCTCGGCCTTCGACAAGCTCAGGCCTCGTATGCGGCCCCTCCGCAAGGCAACGTCTGAAGGCTTGACAGTTCTTTTGCCGTTCGGAGGGGCCGCATGGGCTGAGCTTTGCGGCAGCAAAGTCAGACCATCCGGCCCAAGACTCGTCACAGCACCAGCGCCTACCATCACCGGGCCGCGGAGCACGCATCAGAAATCTGCATAGCTACAGTGGAATCCCGAGCTACGCGACAATAGTCAGACAAGGCCGAGCTAGGCGGCTTGTGAGTTATGCAGGCTAAGCGAAGCTGCGGAAGCTCTCCTCGACCTCGCCGCCGAGTAGGAGAGCGTCCACGTCGCCGGCCGCAACCGCCTCGGCGATGAGCGGCATGGTCTCGGCTACGGCGGCGAGGGTCTGCTCGACGGCTGCATCATCGTGGGAGTAGGTGATGAACAGCAGGCCGCCGCGGCGGATCAGCACACCACGTCTAGCCGTCTCCTGCAAGAAAAGTGTCCACACCTTGCCATTCAGTTCGGCGTCCTCGTACTCGAACTTCATGCTGTGCATTACCGAGGGCCCGTAGCACTTGAAGGGGACGCCATTGGCGGTGGCCGCAGCCTCGAAGCCCTGGCGCAGCTTGTCGCCCTGCCGCCACATGTGCTCCTGAACCGGCTCGTTTTGGTAGATGTCCAGACAGACCGAGGCCGCCGCCAACGACAGCGCCTCGCCGCCGTAAGTGACGGAGATGATGAGGTCCTTGGCGGCTGCCATGACCTCGCGCTTGCCGCAGACTACGCCCAGCGGCATGCCGTTGGCGACACCCTTGGCAAAGACCGCCAGGTCGGGGGTGACGCCATAGTACTCCTGGCCGCCGCCGGGGGCCATGCGGAAGCCGGAAACGATTTCGTCGAACATCAGCACGGCCTCGTGCGCGTCGGCCAATCGGCGGATGCCCGCGACTACCTCGCGGGGCGCAGCGGTGCCGCCGGCCACATCCAAGGCGATCATCGCGACATTGTTCCGGTGCTTGTTGAGCAGGTCCTCCAGAGCATTGAGGTCATCGCGGGGGAAGCCCTCGATGCTGGCCTCGAAGGCCCGGGGCACGCCGGGATTGCCCGCCTGCGCGGCCCAGACATCCGACCAGCCGCGATAGCCGCTGTTGAGGATGACCTCCTTGCCGGTGTAGCCGCGAGCGATGCGGGCCGCAGCCGAAGTAGCCTCAGCCCCGCCCTTGAGGAAGCGTACCATCTGCGCGCAGGGGATTATCTCGCAGACCTTCTCCACCACTTCGACTTCCAGCGGGCTGAGCAGGCCGGCGATGATGCCCTTACTAAGCTGGGCCCGGATCGCCTGGTCCATCGGCTCGTAGCAGTAGCCGAGCGTGATCGGCCCCAGCGCCAGGACGTAATCAATGTAGCTGTTGCCATCAATATCAGTGATGCGGCAGCCTTTGGCGCTATCGAAGTATATCGGCCACACGCCGGGCGCAAAGGCGGTCGCGCGCTTGCTGTTGGTCTGCGAGCCGCCGGGAATCAGCTCACAGGCCCGCTGGTAGAGTTCTACCGATCTGTCCACAGTGAGTTTGTCTGACAAAGCAGTTCCCTCCAATTGCGTGTTGCATGGATGGTGCCACAGTGTTCTAACTTGGATTGCTCATGAACCAGATGCCTCAGGTGGCGCAACCACCTCGGGCTGGAACTGCGGTTATGCAGATTCTGGTAACGGCTGGGCCGGATTCTCGGCCTTCGGCAAGCTCAGGCCTCGTATGCGGCCCCTCCGCAAGGCAACGGCAGACTCGGGCTGGAAGCCCGAGCCACGCGATTTTCAAACTATCCGGGCTAGGCGCCGCGAAAGTGGTCCCAGCCGGCAGTCACCAGAGGAATCTCCTGCCCGTCGTCAGCCAAGAGGTGAGCGTCGGAGCCGGCGGTCACTGCGCCGATGTCGCTGAGAGATACCGCTAGCTCGCGCGCGGCGGCCTGCAAGTCGGTCACGTCTGCGGCGGAGGCGGTGAGCAACAGCTCGAAGTCCTCGCCTCCGGCCGCCGCCCAGGATAGCGGGTCGGCACCGATCAGGTCGGCGCAGTCGAGCAATTGGCCGGCAACGGGGAGCTCCGAGGCCTGCAACTGTAGCGCCACACCGGAGGCGGTGGCGATATGGCCGGCATCCTGCAACAGGCCGTCACTGATGTCAATGGCGGCGTGGACTTTGCCCAGAGGAGCCAGAGCTGCAGCCAGCTCGAGGCGGGGCACTGGCGCGGTCAGGCTCTGCATAAGCTGGGGGAAGTCAGCGCGGCGGCCGGAGTGGCGAGAACCAAGCAGAGCGATGGCGGCGGCGGGATTGCCCAGAGCACCGGTCACCAGCACGCGGTCACCGACGCGGGCGTTTTCGCGCAGCCACAGATTGTCGCGCTGGGCATGGCCGACTACCACTATGTCAATCAGCAGCGGGCCGTCAGCGGCAACAATATCGCCACCGGCCAGAGACACACCGAAGCGACCGGCTACGGCCTGAATCCCGCCGACCAGGCCCTCGGCCTCCTCGACAGTACCGGTGGGAGGAAGAGATAAGGTGCAGAGGATAGCGTCGGCGGCTCCGCCCATTGCGGCGATGTCGCTGAGGGCGGCGGCTGCGGCACGGAAGCCGATTTGGCGGGAAGGCATCCAGCGGCGCAGGAAATGGCGGCCCTCAACCATGGCATCGGTAGTCACAAGTATGGCCGCGCCGCGCTGGGAAGCAATGACGGCGGCATCATCGCCAATGCCCTTGATCAGCGGCGGGGTCTCAGTGCCGATAATCTGCCTGATTCGCTGGATCAGGCCGAATTCGCCGATTTCCGACAAGTCCATGGCTGCTACCCGTCAGCTTGAGCGGCGGCTTGGTCTTTGAGCTTGTCCAACGCGGCCCCGATCTCGCCGATGAGGCGCTCGGACTTGGCGACTAGGCGTCGCGCCTTGTGGCTGGGCTGATTCTGCCACAGGATCACCGCCCCAGCGGCGAGGCCGGCAGCAAGCAAGCCGGCTCCCAGCATGATCCAGGGATTGACTGCGCACCCTTTGTTTTCCTGTGTCATAGTACTCAGACCTTGAGATGGTAAGGAATCATCGCGGAACAGCTAGATTGTGAAGGCTTGCGGCCTAGCTCGGATTGCTCCTGAATGAGATGCGGCACTTGGCAGAATTGGACAGACAGGCAGTCTGTGGGCATTTACGGGCGTTGTTGCTGAATGGCATAGAATAGCACAGTGTGTGATTAAGTAACGACCTCGGGCTGGAAGCTGAGAACTTACCCACGCTCAGGCCGAGCTACGCGTCTTGTGAATTATTCGGGATAGAGGTGGCCGCTCAGCGCGACTAGTGACACACAAATGCCCGAACACAATGTCCGGGCGTTTGATTACGGCTGGGTGGCTAGCGACTGGGTGTCAGAGCTCCCAGACTTTGGAGCCCTCGTCGTCGTCGCCCTTCGGAGGCGGCTCATCCATGCTCTGGAAGATGCGCTGGACGAACACCAGCAGCTCCTTGGGGTTGAAGGGCTTGGTCAGATACGAACTGACACCCGACTGCCAACCCTTGAAGATGTCGGCATCCTGGGCCTTGGCGGTTAGCATGATGACCGGAATGTCTTTGTACTTGGGGTCGGCCTGCAGCTTCTTGAGAACCTCAAAACCGTCCATGCGCGGCATCATCACGTCGAGGACGATCATGTCCGGTATGCTTTCCTCAACCTTCTCAAGCGCTTCCACGCCGTCATAGGCACTTACCACGTCGTAGCCCGCGCGCGCCAGGTTGACCTCAACCAGACGGACAATGTGGCGCTCGTCATCAACTACCAGAATTGTCTTTGCCATGGTGGGAGCGGCCCTCCGTCGCAACCAGCGGCCAATAGTACGGCTAACGAGTAATGGCTGTCAGCCATGCGCAATAACTCGCCGGCAGTATAACAGACGCCTTTTCGGTTGTCAACCAGCCGAGGCGGGTAGGTCGGCGTTGCGATCTTGACCGCGCGTGGAGCTGGCTGCTATAATGGTAATTGCGTGGGGCCGTAGCTCAGCCGGGAGAGCGCTTGAATGGCATTCAAGAGGTCAGGGGTTCGATTCCCCTCGGCTCCACCA
>CAYMIN010000035.1:0-44440 GCA_964390495.1 uncultured Armatimonadia bacterium | reverse complement strand
TGCCTCTGTTTGATTACATAGGGGGCCTGACTGGCGGCTTCGATGCCGGCGTACATGGTACGCTGGAGCTATTTGGTGTGGCGGAGCGCTGGCGCAGGAATCCGTATTACAGCCTCAGCGACGCGGAGCTGGAGCAACTGGCCGATTTCTACCGAGGCCTGGGGCTGCTGTAGCCGGGGCGGGCACGGCGGGCGTAAAGATTGTCGGTAAGATGGGGTGTGTCGTCTGCTGCGGCGGGGGCAACTAGGCACGGCTCTGCACAGGCGAGACGCCAGTATTACCAACGGCTGCCCGATGGGCGCTGCAACACAACAGCTCCCTGGACGACGGGCTTCCTAGCCTGTCGCGGCTTGTGGCAAGGGCATGGACAGGCAGGGATGCCTGTCCTCCAGGTCTTCGGGGGTGCACTCACGCCTGCCCTACTGCTTTGGAGTGGGTGCCGCTGGGTACCCGATGCGTGCTACGAACACCGATAGCCGGGCTGCTGTGACCTACTGGCAATCCTTACAGGCATGCGGCTGGTGGCATCCGGGCGACACGGCAGTACCTGTAGAATGCCCTTCGGATTGTAGGGTTTCACTAATACAGTAGGTTTCAACATTTGCTGAAACCACGCAGAATACTGAAAGTATAACCTGTTGCTACGGGAGGCAGCCGACCATGCAATACAGCGAGGGCCGGATCGGGCGCGTTTTTGCCGTCCGTCTGGAGCACGGGGAGCCGATGCCTGCGACCCTGGAGAGCTTTGCGGCCCAGCAGGGCGTCCAGTCCGGACTGGCGATCATGGTCGGCGGGGCCGAGGCGGGTAGCAAGCTGGTAGTCGGGCCGGAGGACGGTAACACGCTGCCGGTGACGCCGATGCTGGCCGCTCTGTCCGGCGCGCATGAGGTCGCGGCGGTCGGGACGCTTTTCCCCGATGAGCAAGGCCGGCCGGTGCTGCACATGCACGCCGCCTGTGGCCGTCGCGGCACCGAGGCTGCGGTTCCGCACACGATCACCGGCTGCATCCGCGAGGGTATCGTCACCTGGCAGATTCTGGAGGTCATTCTGATCGAGATTACCGACCTCGAGGCGAGGCGGGTCGAGGACCGCGCCACCGGTTTCCAGCTTCTGCAGTGCGGGGCCCAAAGGCAGACCTAACCCCCTTCCGGGTACCCGCTGCGCAGCAGCCCGAACTCGGCACGGCCAAACACCCAACGGCTGGGCCGGATTCTCGGCGGAAGCTAGCCCGCACTATTCACGAAGACCATCGCAGATGAGGCGAAACTGCCGGTAAAGGCCATTGCCAGCCGCACAGCGCCCTTTCCTAGAATATCTCGAAAATGACACAGTGCAACCCCACGTAGGCCAGGCTTTCTAGCCTGGCTGGTCCGTGACTGGTAACGGCGTCGGGCTAGAAAGCCCGACCTACGCCTTCGTGAACAATGCAAGCTAGAGATGCCCGCCCCAGGCATTCATGAATAATGCGAGCTAACGAGGCCAGCTATAACTTCAGTTGGCCAAAATCTGCATAACTACAGTGGAAGCCCCAGCTTCGCTGAAACTACGGCTCGCAAGGCCGACCCACGGGAGGATTGCCATGGGCCCGCGCTGTTGTTCGTTGGCTTTTGGTAGAGCCGAAGCGGTTGGCAAAAAAAGCGGGGGCAACTTGCGTTGCCCCCGGGTGGGAGGGAAGGATGGTACGGCTGGTGGCTTTACGCTATTGCACAGGTGTACCGCCTGATGGGTCATAGATCGGTGGCGCGCCCGCGCATGGATAGGCCCTTTTCCCCCACATGAAGTTGTTGGGGTTGAGAGTTGTGTCGAGCTTCAACCACTTGGCGTGCCCGTCGGCGAAGATATAGTTGGAGCCGCCGCTGTGTATATCGGGGGCCATATAGGCGATGTGATGCTGGCCCTTACAGTAGCCGTTTGCGATGGCGGCGGCGATTGCCGCGCGGGCTTCTGCTGGGGTCAGAGCGCAGATCTGCTCGCCGCCATAGGCCTCACCGTCATACACACCGCCGCCGGCGTACTTGACACCATTGGTCGGCCGGTGGGTTTTGATCGCGTCGCCGCCGGTCGGCGAGCTGTCAATGAGGCAGGCTAGGATGTCGCTGTACTCGGTGACCATGATCGTGCCGGCAGGGCTGTCAATCGCGCCGAGAGCTACCGTATCTTGCGGGACCGAGGCGTACTTTTTGCGCGGTATCAGCATCTCATTGGCGACGTAGGTGAGGCGGGGCGCCTGCGAGTCCTCCAGTTCGTACAAGGGATCCTGTCCGGGAGGCGGTGGCGGGTTGATCTGGCCGGGAATGAAGCAGGTCGGAGCCCAGCCTTTGACGGCATGCTGGGGGCATACGAAGACGCCCTCGTTCTTGACGTAGGGCACGGTGAGGCCGGTCCAGTGCACATAGCCACCCGCGCTGGTGGCGCCGTTTTTGTAGTAATACGAACTGGGGAGGGTGTCGTCGTAGTCCTGAGCATACATCATCAAGGCCAGGCCGATTTGCTTCTCGTTGCTGAGGCAGCTCACGCTGCGGGCTTTGGCCTGGGCCTGAGCGAAGACGGGGAAGAGAATTGCCGCGAGGATCGCAATAATCGCGATCACCACGAGCAATTCGATGAGGGTGAAGCCGGTGGATTTAGGGGTTGTATTCACTCTTGGTCACTCCTTGGTAATGTGTGTTGGGTACGAGCATTCGTGGCTGAGAGCGGTGGAACGGGAGCGGAAACTCTGGGCCTGAGCACCTCCTTTGCTGATGGTTGTTTGGTAGGGATTTTTGCAGCAGGCAGGGCTGCGAGTTAGTATAAGGATATATCCTTATATTCTTATGTCAAGTACTTTTGCTCAAGATTTGCTCAAGATCGCTTGGGAGATGGTCCTTAAAGTGGCCTGTCGAACGGTCGAAGGGGAAAATCCGGCCCATACGAGGAATGCTATGCGGGCGCATACCGTGCGCCCCGCTATAGAACGGGCGGTCAAGGCCAATGTCGGCTAGTTGTGTGACTGCCAATGGCTAGGGCGGCGGACCAGCCTGCTCGGCGAAACCCGCCGGCGCCACCGCCGTGGTCGCCATCCCGCTATCGGTGCTCGGTATCGGCATGCTCAGCGCCTACAGCAACGTTTTCTCCCGGATCCGGAAGAGCTTCGCCTGCACGCGGTTCCAGCTCCGCATCACGTGGTTGAAGCCGACCAACATCTCGCCCGGGTTGGCCTCGTAGAGGAACGGGTACGAGACCTGCGGATATTCCTGCTCCAGCGCGCGCACGCACACCACCGGCTCGGTCCAGCTCCGGCCCTCGTCCTCGGAAAGCGCCATGGACAGCGCGCTGCGGCGAACATCGGTACTGGTCTCGCCGAAGTTGTTCCAGATGATCGCCAGCCGGCCGCTGGTCAGGCGGATGATATGGCACGGCGCGCTGGGGCTGACGATCTGCGTCGGGGTCGGCTCGGACCACGTCAGGCCGTTATCCTCGGAGAAGGCCTGCAGGAAATGGCCCAGGTTGGTGCGGATCAGCATCCAGAGCCGGCCGTCCCGTAGCTCCATCACCACCGGCTCGAGGGCGCCGGCGTGGTCGCCGTGCTGGCCGATGTCTATGGCCTCACCGAGCTGCCAGGTGGCCCCGCCGTCGCCTGATACCACACAGACGCTCACCAGGCGGCCCGGGTCCGGCACCAGGTAGCTGAAGGGCACGATGAGGTGGCCGGAGGTGGAGACCTTAGCGTCATTACTGGCGCCGGTGTAGCCCCGGAAGATCATCTGATTGTCAACCCAGGTTTCACCCTCATCGAAGCTGCGGGCGGCCCACATGTCGCTGCGGCTTTGCTCCATGTCGGGCTGACCGTCGCTCCATACCGAGGCGTAGAAGCCGATGTAGAAGGTCCAGAGCACGCCGTCGTGGTCGCGCACCAGCGGGCCGGTGCCGGCCTGACATTCGGGGTGGTGGATGATCTCGCGCTCTTCCGACCAGGTCCGGCACTCATCGGCGGAGGTGCGGGCATAGCCGCGACAGGTGCCGGGCGCTTTGCCATGCGGATTGACCGGGCCGGAATAGAGCAGCAGAATGCGGCCGTCCTTGCGGCGGATGGTGGCCCCGCCGGTGGTGCAGGGGTGGTCAATATCGGGGCCGCAGATTTCGACCTGCTCGTGGTGCCAGACATCCGGCATCTTTTCCAGTGCCATTGCTAGTCCCTCCCGAGGGGGCAGTTGTCTTGGAGTTGCGGTGGCTCAAGTAGTCAATTCCGCACCGGGCAAAGTGCCACCTGCCTTAGGGATTACTGCAGCCGAGGCGGGCGGTGTTCTTGGCGACAGAGCACCGGCGACGAGCGACTAGAAGCTGTTTCGGAACCTCGAATAGGGGACTGTCCCCTGGGTACCAGATGCACCCCTATAACGGCGACCCTCACCCTAGCCCTCTCCCAAGGGGAGAGGGGACAACGGCAGCGACGGCGGGCTAGAAAGCCCGCCCCACGCGGAAGGAAAGTTCGGGCGCACCCACGCCTTCGGCGTGGGTACCCGATGCGCCCCTACAACAGCTTCTGGTCTTCCTAGCCTGTCGCGGTCTTGGACAAGTAGGGGTGGTGGGGGTGTGGTGGACTGGGCAAGAGTCTTTGGGAAGGGGTCCAGGGGGAACCCTTTCTGCAGAAAGGGTTCCCCCTGGCAGAAAGTGGGTTCTCTCCTGGTTAGGGGATGGTGAACTTGATCAGGCTGCTGCCTGAGTACATATAGATGTGCTCGCCGGCCAGCCCCATGCCCCAGTCAAGCCCCGGATACGTCCCCAATAACTCCACCGCGTAGGTCGCCGGGTCTATCCGCACCACGCTGTCGCCGGAGAGCGCGTAGAGCATGCCGTCGGCGGGGTTATAGCGCATCCCGAACAGGCAGCAGGAACCGTGCTCCAGCGGCGCGGTGTGCAGCACCTGTTGCTGGTAGGGATCGAAGACGATGAGATGGCCGGTGCCCTCGGTGGCTGCGTAGATGCGCCCGCCCTGCATCACCATCTGGACGATACTGTCCTCGCCGGCCACCGGCACGGTCTCGCAGATTATTTCCCGGGTGGTGAAGTCCCAGAGCAGCAGGCGCGGGTCGCTGATGGGGGCTTCGGAGGCCGAGCCGCCGTGCCAGGTGGTGCCGATGCAGACTAAGTTGGTATCCGGCACCGCGACCATCGCGGCGACGCTCTGGGTGCCCAGCAGCCCCTCCAGCACCTCGATCTGCGGCTCTTGCGGCTCGATGATGGTGATGACACCGCCGAAGGCACCGTAGCCGGGGACGCCGCCGGCCAGCAGGTGCTCACCGTCGGGGGCGACAATCAGGCTAGCGGGACGGCCAATATGGGCGCTGCCGAGATAGCGGGGGTTGCTGTCGGGGGCGCTGCCGAATTGCCAGGGCCGCGCCGGGTCCCAGACGGTCAGGCGGCCGCCCGAGTAGGCGGCCATATAGAGCTTGCCCTGGTGCCAGACCCAGCTATACACCTGCCCATTGGCGCCGATGGGGTCACCTAGAACGGTGATCTCATCGCTGGCGGGGTCAACCGCAAAGAGCGTGATCGGGCTGCGGGTGGTGCCGTAGATCTTGCCATCGGGCCCCGCCTCCAGCGCCCACAGCGCGGTCTTGGTGCCCTCGTATTCGAAGGCCACGGGCCGGCGCTCCTGGTCGGGAGGCTGAATGAAGTAACGCAGCTCGATGCCGGACTGGTAGTCGGCGGTAATCAGGGTGCCGTCACGCATCCTCAAAATCATGCGGTCGGCCCGGCCCTGGTGGTTCTGCACCAGCGCCGGCGGCAGCACCTCCACCGGCTCCAACTCCAGGCCCTTGACGCGCAGCACCTCATCCGCGACGGCGATATACACATGCCCGTCGGCCCGCTGCTGGGCGATACCGTAGCGCAGATGCGACCGCAGCCGCTCGGGCAGGATCTCGGTCTTCTCGCCGCTGCGGGTGTCGTAGGCCCAGACCTCGGCGCGGCTCGGCCCGCAGTTGCAGTACACATACGGCCCCTCGGTGTCGAGGCTGCGGACGTACTTCTGCGTCGGCGACATGCGCCCCAGATCGCACAGCTCGTGTGTCGCCAGGTCTAGCGAGATCAGCTTGGAGTTGGGATAAGTGCCGCCGTAAAGGTGACCGTCATCGGCCTCGACCAGCGTCCACACGACCTGTTCGGTATCAGTGGGCCGGCCCAAAAACTCCAAAACCTTGCGCGCCGGATCGAAGCAGTACACCTCATCATCGCCGCTGCCGCCGGTGGAGATATAGAGCTTGTGGTTGGAGGCGAAGACGATGCCCCAGGGGTTGCCGACGCGCGGTGCGGTGTACTGCTCGGCCGCGCCGGTCAGGGGGTCAATGGACAGCAGGATCCAGGGATCGCCCTTGTAGGCCTGGAAGTAACGCTCCCGGCCCTCGGCATCAACCCCCAGCGCGTGATTGTATAGCGAGTTGCGCTTGACGGCGGTGCCGAGATCGGTAAACAGGTGAGTATTGAAGGACTGCTGCTCCTGCGCCTGCAGGGAGCCGGTCATGGCCATCACCGCCATCAGGATTAGCGCCGCAGATGTCACCGGCGGTATGCGTGGTATCTTCAGCATAGTCTCAGGGCCTCCGTTGTCAGAACTCACCGCCAGGGGGCACCCTTTCTGCCAGGGGGAACCCTTTCTGCACCAGGGAGAACCCTTTCTGCAGAAAGTGTTCCCCCTGGACCCCTTCCCAAAGACTCTTATAGGGTCCACCGCACTCCCACCACGCCCTCGCGTGGTGCAGGTATCCTTCGCCGACCTATTCCCCTTTGATTCCCCCTTCCCGCACCCACTGCTGCGCAGCGGGTACCCACTGCGCCCATACAACCACCATCGCGTAGCTCGGGCTTTCCAGCCCGAGGCCGTGTAACTCCCTACCCCCCTTCGGGGTACCCGCTGCGCCCATACAACCACCATCGCGTAGCTCGGGCTTTCCAGCCCGAGGCCGTCTAACTCCCTACCCCCCTTCGGGGTACCCGCTGCGCCCATACAACCACCATCGCGTAGCTCGGGCTTTCCAGCCCGAGGCCGTCCCTCATGTCTGCGGGTACCAGAAAATGGAGGTGGCGGCGATCTGCGGGATGTTGGACAAGGCCACCCACTTGGCGTGCCCGTCGGCGAAGGCGCAGTTGGCCCCCAGATTATGCCGGCAGGCCCACTTGCCCCGGTTCTTGGAGCTAGTAGCCAGCGGGTGCAGTTGCACCAGGTAGTGATTCCCGTAGTCCCAGGCGTCGGGGTCGGTGGGGTGCGCGCGGCAACTGTCGCCCAACATGCAGGTCTCGGCCGGCGCGGCGAAATCGGCCAGCGACCATAACCACGCCCCCGGATAGGTCAAAGCGAAGACGTTGCCGCCGTAGCTGACACTGTACGACGACTCGCCGTCGAAGCGGCCGCTGGTAAGCTGGCTGGGACAGTCATAGACCGCATAGTTCTTGACATAGGGCAGGATCAGCTTCGGCCAGGTCACGCTGGTACCCGGCGGCGTCGTGCAGTACGGGACCATCGTGTCATCGTAATCGGCGACATACATACTCAGGCCCAGCCCCAGTTGCTTCATGTTGCTGAGGCAGGAGGTCTGCCGGGCCTTCTCGCGAGCGCGGGCGAAGACCGGGAATAGGATCGCCGCCAGGATCGCGATGATCGCGATTACGACCAAGAGCTCAATCAGTGTGAAGCCTCTGCGCATGGTACTCCCTCCTTAGTTGAGCTACGGACGATCAGATCGGGGATGATGCGTGCCCGGTGCCACGGCTGCGTATCGCCGGCCAGGCGGGCACTGAGGCAATCGGTGGCCAGGCGGCAGATCTCGGCCACCGGCTCGGCCACCGTGGTCAGCGGCACCGGCAAAAGCTCGGTCCACGGCTCGCCGTGGAAGCCGACCAGGGCCACGTCATCGGGGATCTTCAGCTCGCGGCTGGCAATCGCGCGCATCGCCCCCAGCGCGGCCATATCGGAACCGCACATCAGCGCGCTAATCTGCGGATTGGCGTCGAGCAGCTCAGCCGCCGCTGATCGTGCGCCGATCGCTACCGCCGATTCGCGAGTGCGGCCCGCGAGCGGCTGGTGGACCTCGAACTCGGCCGGATAGTGCTGGGCGATACCGTGGCGGCTCAGCGCCGCCTCGTAGCCCTCGCGACGCCCGTGCTGGGTAGTGACCGCCAGCAGCCCGATGTGGCGGTGGCCCCTCTGCAGCAGGTGCTCGACTCCCAGAGCCACGCCGGCTTGCCGGTCCACACTGATTGCGTCACAGGGCACGTCCGGCCCGGGCAGCTCCCAGCAGTCGGCGATGAGGCAGTGAACGCCGTGGTGGTGAAGCGCGATGCAGACCGGCGCCAGGGCATCGGCGCGGGAGACCCACTGGAACACTACTGCTTCCGGCGCGCCCCACAGCAGCGCCTCGGTAACCGTCTCGGGCGGCTCCTCGGCGATGATGTCGGTGGTGAGGATCTCGCGGTCGAGAGCGCCCAAGGCGGTCAGCAGGCTGCTGCCCTTGAGGTTGCCTATGTACATCTCGTGGGGGCGGTAGATGAGCTTGATGAGCGGGGCCTTGGCCCCTACCAGCGCGCGGGCGTAGGGATTAGGACGATAGCCGACGGCGGCGGCGGCCTCGGCGACGCGCCGGCGGGTGGCCTCGGGGATACTGGTCCCCGGTTTGTTGTTCAGGACGATGGAGACGGTGGTCGGAGAGACGCCGGCTAGTTGCGCGACTTCGTGGATTGTGCCCATGGCCTGCACCCGCGTGTATCAGGCGTATGCGGCGAAGTAAAACGTTTTAGCTATTATGCTACCCGCGCCCGGCCTTGTCAAGGCAAAACTTGCACCACGGGGCATCTTGTTCCGCCTAGAGCCCACGCACCTTGCACCAGAGGCGCGCCGGGTTTGCGATCGGGGGACAGTCCCCTGGCTTTTCTATGCTGCTAGTTGACACCTCGCGGCGGCGCCTGCCTTGACACCTGTGCTTCGCGCAACTATAATCTGATATAGCCTCTTGCGGCAGCTTGGTGCTGCGGGATAGTGAGAATGACTTGGATAGGAGGGGAAGTCCCATGCATAGAGGGTTCACTCTGATTGAGTTATTGGTGGTCATTGCCATCATCGCGATCCTGGCGGCGATTCTGTTTCCGGTCTTCGCCCGGGCCCGCGAGAAGGCGCGGCAAAGCAGTTGCCTCAGCAATGTCAAGCAACTGGTGCTGTCCATCAACATGTACACCCAGGACTATGACGAAAGTCTGCCGATGTCGCGGCACCGCAGCAACCCCACGCATAGCTGGTCGGGCTGGAATACGCTCGTAGCGCCCTATGTCAAGAACACCCAGGTCTTTACGTGTCCCAGTGATACCAACTACTCGGTCGGCTACGGGTGCACCTGCAGTAACACCTATGCCTCGATGATGTACGAGGCCGCCCGCGCGCTGGCCAAGGTCTATCATCCCTCCGAACTCTACCTAATCATGTGCGGCATGTCCGGCTACGACCATATCCCGATCAACTGCTGGCCTGGCGCGTGCGTCTGTACGCCCAATAATGTCGCCTTCCGCCACAATGAGGGCACCAACATCGGCTTTGTGGACGGGCATGCCAAGTGGATGAAGGACAGCAATGTCATTCAGAATACCCGTCTGTGGTGCAATGTTGAGTAACCCTAGCCGGCTGGAGTTGCTGTAGGGGCGTACGGCGAAACCAGTCGCGCCTGCGTCAGTTGATTGGCCCTCCGCAGAATTGGTGCGGAGGGCTTTTTGTCGCAGGGCCAAAGCCTCACTGTGGCGAAATCCATTGCTGCACAGCCGCAGTCCTAATCGCACTGTGCCACGCACAAGCTGATGTGACATTTCAGTCAACCCGAAGGAGCTCACCATGTCAGAGACGATGCTGGTCGGAGCCGCTGAGACTGTTATCACGCCGCCGCTCGGTACGGAGTTGGCCGGCTATTTCCACCCGCGCGTGTCCGAGGGCGTCATCTCGGACCTGAAGGCAAAAGCGCTGGTTGCCGGCGAGGGGGCAGAGGCCGTGGCGATTGTGGCCTGCGACCTGGTCGCCATGACCGCCGAGATCAGCAGCGCCGCGCGCCAGCAGATTGAGGCCGCCACCGGAATACCGGGCGAGCGGGTGATGATATGCTCGACCCATACCCATACCGGCCCGGAGCTCCGCCCCAACCGGCCGATCGCCCGCAATGAGGACTGGATCGCCACGCTGCCCGGGCTGATCGCTGATGCGGCCATCGAGGCGGCCGCAAACCGCCGCGAAGCCGTGATGTCGCTAGGCAGCGAGTGGGAGGAGGGCCTGGCTTTCAACCGCCGCTTCCGCTACCGCGACGGCACCGAGCAGTTCGGCGTCCACGGCGAGGGTGGGGAGGTGGTCGGCCCGGCCGGACCGACCGATCCCGAGCTGGGCGTGGTCAAGTTCTGCGCCGAGCCGGGCGCCGACCCCTTCGCGATGCTCTGCAACTACTCGCTGCACATTGACGTGACCGGCGGGAATCTGATCTCGGCCGACTTCCCGGCGGTGATGACCGAGCTGGTGCGCGGCGTCTATGGGCAGGACACGATCATGCTGTACGTGCAGGGCGCGTGCGGCAATATCAATCACGTGCCCTATCTGCTGGAGCGCCCCTGGCCGACCAAGGGCGTCGAGAAGTCGCGGCAGGTGGGCCGGGCCTTGGGCGGCAAAGCCCTCTGCATCGCCGAGAAGGCTCTGCCCAGCCAGGATACCACGGTGGATGCGGCCCAGGAGATTCTGCAGGTGCCCAAGTATCCACTCGACGACGTGGTCGAGAAGGCGGTGGCCGAGGCCAAGGCGGCCTCCGGACCCAAGCCCAGCGGCTTCCACCAGCGGTTATTGGACGTCATAGATGATTACGATCCCGAGGAGATTATCCCGCGCGAGGTGCAGGCGCTGCGGATCGGTGATGTGGTCTTGTGCTCGGCGCCGGGCGAGCTGTTCGTGGAGTGGGGCTTGGAGATCAAGCGCTGGTCGCCGCACCCGTACACCTTCGTGGCCGAGCTGGCCAACGATCATGTGGGCTACATTCCGACACTTGAGGCCTTCCGGCGCGGCGGCTACGAGGCGACGCCGATTGTGAGTGTGATTTCGACGCCGGCGCTGGGGCAGATGATCGCCGACGCCAACTTCCGCCACTGCCGGAAGCTCTGGGAGCGCCGGCAGCAGGCCTGACCTGGACCTTGTAGGCGCGCATGGCATGCGCCCGCGCCGTTGCCATTGCCATCTCAAACATACTCGCGTGGGTCGGGCTTCCTTCGCCTACCTATCCCCCTCTGATTCCCCCTTCCCGCACCCACTGCTGCGCAGCGGGTACCCGGAAGGGGGCTAGGGGGTTAGGGACTCTTGCCGTTGAGCCTTTCAGAGGGTATTGACAAAGCATTGCCAATATTTTATATTGCATTAACACAGCATATGATGCAATAATACAACAATCGGCGGGGAGGTGAGGCCTGATGTGGTTGCGAAATCCGCTCGATGACATCTTTTCTTCACAGGCAAAGGTCGGCATCTTGCGGGTCTTGTGTTCCGCAAGTGGGCCTCTCAATGGCAGAGAAATATCTAGGCGCGCGGGCTGGGATGCGGGCCATACCTCGCGGCTGCTACGGGAATTGGCGGCCTCAGGCGTCGTGATCGGGCGCGATCAAGGCCGGGTGACTAGCTATGAGATGGGCGCTGACGATGTGCCGTTGGTGCGTGCCCTCCAGGCGCTATTCAGGGCCGAAGCGACGCGCTACGACAAGGCGATGGAGGCACTCATGCGGGCCGTCCCTGAAGCCCTATCAATTGTGCTGTTCGGCAGCGAGGCCCGTCACCAAGCCAAGCCCGGTAGCGACACCGATCTGCTGATCGTGGTGCCCGAGAAAAGCCGACGCCTCGAACAACGCCTTGCTGACATCTGTCTGCAGCTTGCCCGGCAGCATTTGCTGGCGCTTTCCTGGCATGTAGCGGATCTGGGCGATCTCGAGGCGTGGGAGGAGGCGGGCCACGAGCTTTGGCAGAATATCGTGACTGACGGCATCACCCTGCGGGGCACGTCGGTGCCTAGACTGAGGCGCAAATGGCAACATGGGCAGGCCGTCTGAAGGACGCTCGCAACTTCCTCGAGGTGGCCGAAGCTGTTAACGATCAGGAGCACGGCAACCAGGCCGCCAGCAATGCGATTCTGGCCGCGATAGCCGCCAATGACGCCATCTGCCTGTTTCTCATCCAGCAGCAGCCCAGCGGTACGTCTCATACGGAGGCAGTGCGCCTTCTCGAAGAGGCTTGCCGAGGTACGCGCTGGGAAGAAGAAGCGGCCAGGAAGGTCCGCCAGTTGGCCGACCTCATCCACCAAAAGAACGCGGCGCAGTACCGCGGCGAGGCCCTCAGCCCCCAGGTTGTAGCCAGGATCATGCTGCAGGCCGAGAGGTTCATCGAGTGGGCGGCGCAGATAGTGCAAGGCTAGACAGTGTTTGCGGCTTGCTGGTTTGCCTTACCCGGAACGATAGAGGCCGGAGAGTGGGGAATCGTACTGTTACAGGGCTGAAGTAGGGAGACATTTTTGCCCGCGTCCCCAGGCACTAGAATCAAAGGAGCCTCACATCAATGGCAGACACCGGGGAGAATCTACGGCTGGAGCTAAGTGCTCTCGGTTTTGCGCTTTATGAGAAAGGACACTATTCAGACGCACAGATAGTAATCGAGCAGGCCTTGAGGCTCGCGGAAGAGACCTATGGGCTAGAGGATCGCCGTGTGGCAAGCTTGCTGGCCTTTCTGGGGCAACTCTATAGAGCTCAAGGTAAGTACTCGGATGCGGCCCCTTTGCTCAAGCGGGCGCTGACAATTTACGAGAAGGCTTTTGAGCCAGAAGATCCGGGTCTCGCAGTGTGCTTGCAGATTGTCGCGCATGTCTATCATGCCGAGGGCAAGTATGCCGAAGCGGAGGGTTTGTACAAGCGGGCACTGGCAATACATGAGGAAGCGTATGGCGCATGGAAAGCTAATCCCGACTTCGACATTGCAGATGACGTGAGGTGTCTGGCCCGCCTCTACCATGCTCAGGGCCGCTATGTGGAGGCTGAGGCTTTGTATAGGCACGCCGTGTTTGTAGCTGAGAAACGCGGCGAACTGTGTGATTTTTCCCTTTTGGCTTCGCTCAGAGGTCTGGCTCAGGTTTATGAGAGCCGCGGCGCCTATCCGGAGGCCGAGGTTCTGTACAAACGTGTTTTAGCTATAGACCGGCGCAATCAGAGAATATTCAGCGATTGTCGGCCCCTTGGAGTTGACTTGACACATCTGGCCGAACTCTATAGAACCCAGGGCAAGTACGCGAAGGCCGAGCGTTGCTACAAGCGCGCACTCAAGACATGCGAAAAAGCGCTTGGACCACGCGACGAGTATTCTGCGACCCTCTTCAAGAAGCTGGCGGCACTCTATGATCGGCAAGGCAAGTATTCCGAAGCGGAGCCTTTGCACAAGCGGGCACGGGAGATAGATGAGTCGTGGTCCGAACTCTGGAAAGACCTGATCTGGCGTGTGCAACAGCTCAACAATCTAGCGTTACGTTGTCATCATGAGGGCAAGTATTCAGAAGCGGAGCCTCTGTACAAGCGCGCACTGGCAATAGCTGAAGAACTAGCTGAAATAGACCTTCAGCAAAAGCATCGGCGTGTGGCAATCGTTATTGACAACATAGCACTGCTTTATGAGGACATCGGTAGGCACGGCGAGGCCGAAGAGGCACAGAAGCGCGCGAAAGTAATCCGGGCTGAGCAGCAAGAATAACAGAGACATGAGAGTCAGACTGAGTTCAGTAACGAAGAGAGGGGCAGGAACATGTTAATTGACGTCCACGCGCATATCGGCCGTCTCGGCACCGAACGCAGCGAGGCCCTTGATGTCAACGACCTCGTCAACAAAATGGACATCTGGGGCATTGACAAGTCCTGCGTCCATGGCCTCAGCGAGCATCCCGAGGCCCATTACCTCGAATCGGACACCGAAGACGTGATCGCGGCGTGCTCCAAGTACCCGGACCGGCTGATTCCGTTCTGCCTGATTGATCCGCGCTTCGGGCTCAACTCTCCGGAGATGGATTTCAGCTACCGGCTGGAGGAGTACGTCGCCCGCGGCTGCAAGGGGATGGGGGAGATGCTGCCCAAGATGTACTTCGACGACCCGCGCTGCCTCAATCTGTTCCGCCAGGTGGGGGAGTTCGGCCTGCCGATCACCTTTGACATGAACGACAGCGTCAACCACTACGGGCTGCGGGATGACTACGGTCTGCCGCGCCTGGAGCAGGCTCTGCAGGAGTGCCCGGATACGGTGCTGGTGGGGCATGGGCCGACTTTCTGGGCGGAAATCTCCAAGGAGGTGCCGGAGGGCCAGCGCGCCGGCTATCCCCAGGGGCCGGTGGTGCCGGGCGGCGCGGTGCCCCGGCTGATGGAGCAGTACGATAATCTCTGGGCCGACCTCTCCGCCGGCAGCGGCTACAATGCCATCACCCGCGACGAGCAGTTCGGTCTGGAGTTTCTGGACCGGTTCCAGGACAAGCTGATGTTCGGCACCGACAGTTGCTCGCGCTACGCCAAGGGCGCGGAGGCGCCGATTGTGGACCTGATGAAGCGGCTGCGGGAGGAGCAGTTGCTTTCCGCGGAGGCCTGGGACAAGATCGCCTCGGGCAATGCGATCCGGCTGATGGGCCTTTGAGGCGATGCTGGACCGGCGGCTTGGTGGTGACGATTTGGGCTTGTTCCGGCCAGGCTGAGGGCCGCCGTTGGCTGCGCCGGCGCCGCCTTCACCTACAGCCCCTCAGTCTTGACCACGCCGAACTCGATGTCCTCTTTGTTCACCGAATAGCCGAGCAGCAGGCGGTCCGCCTCGGCCAGGGTCACCGGATACTGATAGCCGTGGGTCTTGAGCAGCCCAAAGGCCCGCTGGGCCGTCGGATCATCGAGCAGGATGTACATGCGGTCGAAGACGAGCCCGTCATCGCTGATAGCGCACATCAGCTTGGAGCGGTCCAGCAGCTTCGGGTAGGCGTTGCCGATCAGGTAGCAGCGGCCGTCGGGGAGGCTGCCGGCCCGCACCCGCGACATCGAATCGGGAAAGTCGCTCAGCAGCGGCGGCGACCAGCTCAGCCCACCGTCCTCGCTGATAGCCGCGAACAGCCGCAGCGACTGGGCCTCATCGCGGAACCACATCACGATCAGCCCCTCGGAGTTCTGATACCAGCTCGTCTCTCCGTAGGGGAAATCGGCGGTGGCTTCCGGCTGTGGCATGCGCACGGTCTGTGGCGGGGCGGTCAGGTCTTCCGGGTCGAAGAACAGAGCGACCGGCTGCCCATCCTGGGTCCCGCCGCACAGCAGCCGGCCCTGCTGAGTCAGGCGCGGCGCCTCGAAGATGAAGGTCTTATCTCCCGCGATGCCTTCATGGGCCTCCCAGTTCTCGCCATCGCTGCTGACGTGCAGATCCAGCCGCGAGCGCCCCCATTCGAACCGCCGCATCCCCGGCACGGTGGCATCCAGGGTGGCGTAATGGGCGACTCCGAACAGGTAGAGCCGAACCTCATCGGCGTAGAGACCGGTGGTCCAGCGCAGCAGGCCGCCGGCGAAATCCCCCGGGACCACGCAGCGCGCCTGCGACCACTGCTCGCCCGTATCCGAGACCGCCAGCATGGTGCTCTGGCCGGGGTAGTCCTCATAGACCTCGCTATTGGACCAGGCGAAGTAGTAGCGGCCCTGGAACCTGGCGAGCTGCGAGTGGTGGTTGTAGGTGCCGGCCTCGCCCGCGCCGGTATAGACCCGGTGGCGGCGGACTTTGATTCGAGGGATCTCACTGGGCACGCTGCGGGGGCCCTGGTCGTCAACGGTGCGGAAGCAGTCGGTCTCGAACATGGCATGGCGCATCCGCATAGTGCGGACGGCCTCGGCCAGTTCGGGGGACAGAACGGAGAGGGTGCGCGTCGCGACGATTTTGGGAGTATTCATTCAGGGCCTCCGGTGCCATGCCACAGAACGCCGTTGGCGGGCCGCACTGCATTGTCCCCACAGTCCTGGTCGTTGCCGTTGTCGTTGTTTCCTCTCCCTCTGGGAGAGGGCTAGGGTGAGGGCCGCCGTTGCCGGCCGGCTTGGTCTCACTTCTTCCACAGGTACTTGCGCAGGTTGGCGAAGGCGGCGTCGGGACTGTCGTACTTGGACTTGGTATCCAGGTCCCCGATCACCACATAGTAGCCGTTGGCCCAGCCGAACATATGTGCCCGGTAGCGGTGGGGCTCGAAGTGGGCCTCGCCCTCCTCCCAGATGAAGTGCATGGCTACGACTTCGCGGCCGGGGGTGCGCTCGTGCAGGTCCAGGAAGTACAGCCCGCCCAGCTCCTCGACGCCGAACTCGCCGGCGTGTTTATATGCGCCGAGGTACCACTTGATCAGGTTGGTGTGGACCCAGCCGCCGGAGCCGCCGGCATATTCCTGGGTGCGCACCAGCAGCTCGACGAGGCCGTCGCCGTTGAGGTCCTCGGTGAACATCGCGGCGGGCAGAGAATATTCGGCGCTAGGTGGCGGGGCGCAGCCGCGGAAGTAAAACTCGGCCAGGGGTTCGGCGCCGGGCGCTTGCGCGTTGAGGATCAGCACCTTGGAGGGGCCGTTGTAGCGCAGCCACCATTCGCTGCCGGCCTGAGCCGGGTCCTCGGCGCACATGACTACGGCTAGCTCGCTAGGGCCCTGGCCGTCGAGCTGGCAGGCCAGCTTATCGGTGATGGCCCAACCTGGTGGCACGAGGGCCGCAAGCGCGGCGTCATCTACGCTGGTAGCGGCACGGGGTGGCTGGGCGTAGAGCATATTGACAGCCTGCGGTGATTGGGCTGGTTGGTCGGACCAAGTCGCTGCTGCGGTCGCCAGCAGGCTGCAGCAGATCATTGCTAAAACAGCCGCTCGTATCGTTGCCTTCATCAAGCTCACCGTCCTCCGACTGGTAATTTGGACAGGCACGGCTCACCCAGGGCTTTGGCGCAGGTACGCAAAAGATCCTTGTGTGCTCCCGTGGTCCCGTTCCAGGTAGCTGATTCGCCCCTCTATCTTGTGATTCCCCTTTAATCAAAGTTTTTGAGAGGGGCGGGTACCCACTCCGAAGGAGTGGGTGAGGGAGAACTTTTTCCAAAAAGTTTCCCCCCAGACCGTTGCCTTTACACTGTCGGCTCGCCGCCGGGTTCCCAGGCGATGGAGTAGTCGCGCAGGTGGGGCAGAGGGTGGCCGCCCGGACCGTAGCCGTCTTTGCGTTGGGAGACTTCGCGCAAGGGCACGAAGTTGCACTCGATGCCACCGTCGCCTATGTCGTATTTCAGAAAGCCCAGGGTATCGTCGCCGTCGGGCCAGCGGTCGCCCCACTGCGGGAAGGCTGTTGAGGGCCCGATGTCAAAGCGGATGCCCTCGGCGAAGTGGGTCTTGCGGCAGTGGACGTGGCCGCTGAGGACCAGATTCGCCCCGCTGGCCTTGAACACCTGCATCAGGCGGCTGCGTTGCGGCTCGTCAATGGCGAAATACCAGTTGCGGTAGCCTGCGGGGTCGCTGATATCCCAGTTGGGCTCATGCAGGTCATCCACGAACAGCGCCGAGTGCATCATCCAGACATGGTACTGGGAGCGCGGCAGGGCGGCGACGGCTTCCAGCCATTCCCACAGCGGCTGCTCTTCGGGCAGGCCGGAGCCGAGGGTCATATCGCAGAAGCCGGAGAAGCGGACATTCTTATGCACGAAGCTCCACTGCGCCGGGCCGAAGACCGCCTCCCAGTGCTGGAGGTTGGCGGAGGTCAGGTTCAGCGCCAGGTCGTCGCGGTCATTGTTGGGGCCCTGGACCTCGGTATGTTTGTTGCCGGTGTCCATATTGCCGGGGACGACGTGGTAGGGGCAGGGCAGGGCCTCGAGGTCCTGCTTGACGGCCTCCAGCTCATAGCGGTGGAGGGTGCCGTCGCGGGCGACATCGCCGCCGACCAGCAGCAGCTCGGGGTTGATTTCGATGATTTGCCGGCGAGCGGTGTCCCAGTTCTCGTTACAGGAGGGCCGGAAGCGGAACGATTTCGGCGAGCCGACGTGAATATCGGTGATGTGGACGAAGCTCCAGGGGTGCATTTGCGGCGGGTCCTTTCGCGGGCATGGCATTTGCGGACAACTTCGCTGCGAGCTTTCGAGAATCCTGCCTGGCAGGCCGCTTTGTGCCGCTGTTGCGGTCTTGCTGTTGTCCCCTCTCCCGGGTACCCACGCCGCAGGCGTGGGTGAGAGGGGGCTAGGGTAAGGGCCGCCAAAACCTGACAATATATTGACATAAACTCCAGAAATCTTGAGATAAGGCGTTGGCTTTCACCTCCAAAGGTGTCTATATAAGCAGGGAGACGAACAACCTTTCGAGACGCAGAACGATTCACAGTATGACCGGGGGAGAAGCAATAGGCGCAGCAGCGTTCACTACACAAAGGACAAAGGGGCGATTAGAATGCCGGCCTCCCGGGCACGGCGAAGCACAACACTCGACCTGCAGGAACAGTGTTGTGACTTGGTGCTGGCAGAGCTTGCGGCCCAACCAGCCTCGCCGGCGAGCGACAACGATATTCAACGATGGAGTGAGCAGGCCTATGCCTTGACCAAGGCGAAATATCTGGCAGCCGGTCAGGACGAGCCGGCCTCCCGCCAGGCCGCCCTGCACGTAGCGCTGCAGGTGGTGGCCCGTCTGGTTTATCCGCGAACGGAGGGCAACTGCGGATCGCCGGATGCGGCCGACAACTGAGCGGCCCCGGGTAGTCGCTTGCGGCCTGCGGCAAACCGACTCAACGGGCGGCGGCTAATTGTCCGGCGGCGCGTTAGGTTGATGGAATTGCGGCGTCTATTATAGTACCCAATAATAGGAGGCCCCCCCGCCGTGAATTGTGCGATGGAGACAACCCTGCGCGCCATTGTTAGTCAAGAGCTCGCTTCACGGCTGCAGAACCCCAACCTCACCCCCGAAGAAGAAGACCAAATCCTGGCATGTTTTGAGAAGGCTTACCGCTGTGTTAACCAAGTGCGCATCCGCACTCACGCCGGCGTCAAGGCCTGGGTTGATCGCATCCTGCGAAACCTCCACATTGACCATGCCAACAAGCACGGCCAAAGTCTTTCACCAGTTCCCCTCGCGGAATTAGTCGCCGGCGGCCAGGAGCCGGCGGCTGAAGATGCCGATCCGGCGGCGGCAGTCATTCGCCTCGAGCAACTCCGCCGCGCCGCGCAGGTTCACGAGACCCTCCACCAGGTCATCGCCCAGCTCGATCCGCCGGTGGCCTGGCTCTTCTGCGCCCGCTTCTATCACCGCATTCCCTTCGCCGATATCGCCGCCCGCTTGGACATCTCCGAGGAAGCCGCCCTGATGCGCTACCAGCGGCTCCGCGCCCGCGTGTTTGAGGAAGTCGAGACCCTCCTACGCACCCACGCCCCGGAGACCATCGAGTTCTTCGCGCCGGAGCAATAGAGCTTACCCCACGGCCGGCTTAGCGGCTAGCCGGCGAACGAACGCTGACGGCAACGTCTTGGGGGAAAACTTTTCTGCAGAAAAGTCTTCCCCCAAACCCCCTTTCCAAAGACTCTAGTAATCGAGATACTATGCCTCGCGCCCGCTGACTGCCTAACCCCCCTGCCCCCCTTCCCTGCCAGGGAAGGGGGAACGGGGGATAGGTAGGACAGGCGCAACTCCGGACCCTTACACCCGTGGGGCAGACTTCCAGTCTGCCGCCGTGCACGAGGAGCCAGCCTTATGGCAGCCGCCCAGCAGACCGCCACCGCCAGCCCCAGCTATCCGCCCGGCGAGGGCCTCCGTGACGAAGAGCGCGAGCTGATCCGCATCGTCCGCGCGGTCCGCAAAGCCGGCGGCAAGGTCACCGTCACGATGCGCGGCGACGACAGGATCGCCCAGATCTCGGTCAAGCACATTCTATTCAGTAGCTAGTACTGACTCGCGCAACTCCGCGAAAGCACCTCGTCGGCCTGGGCAGGCAAGGATGCCTGCCCTCCAGGAAGCCATTATTGCGTGTAGTTACTCAAGTGAGTACTAGCGCCCTCCTGGACCTGGGGGACTGTCCCCCTCCCCTGACCTCATCCGGACAAGCCAGTTCATCGGCACCTGGGCAAGACCCACAGGCCGAAGCGCGGAGCGCACCTCCCGCTTCGGTCTTTTTTGCTTCGCACCGCGTAGCCCTTCACTCCGGCGCACTAAGTTCCCGCAACTGACATTGCTTGGCGGCCTGGACCATCTTGTACGGAGTATGTGGCTAGCTTCCCGGTTACTGGAAGGTTAGTTTGCGGCTAGGTGGGTAGAATCGGCATCTGGGAACATCTGTTCGAAGGGAGATTGGCATGAACGAATCGGGAGCAGGTCCTTGGACGCTGGACAAGGTCCGCAGATGCCTGGAGGACTACGCCGAGCTGTACGAGCTGACCCGGGCCGGGTTTGTGGGCTCCAACTGGTTGCGCAAGGTGCGGTCGGCGAGCAACGTATGGTCATATCCGGCGCGCTTCAGCCTGCTCACCAGCCAGTGGGACCTGGAGCGGGCGGTGCGGCAGTTGCCGGCGCGGGCGCGGGTGCTGTTTTATCTGCGCTACTGGGCGGATTACAGCCAGGCGGAAATCAGCGCCCGGTTAGGCTGTTCGCAGCAGGCGGTCGGCGCGGCGCTGGAGCGGCTGCCGGAGGTGCTGCTTGAGGTCCTGCTAGCTAAGGGTGGGCCGCGCGTGGCACCGCGGCCGGTGATGACCTTCCGGGAGGCGATTCTGGGGCGCGAGGCGAGGGAGGTCCTGGTCTGGCGCGCGGGCTAGTGGTTGGCAATAGCTTATAATGTCACTTATGTCAACTTGCCGATCGGCAGTCCTGGGCAGGTGCTGGCAGCAACGGCGTCATTCTTACGCGGCCTGATGGCAGTGCGCGGGCCGGCCTCAGGTCGCTTTCGCTGCGCGAAATCGTCCTTCGACACGGCCCCTCCAGTACGACAACGGCAGAAAACCTTGAGGCCCTAGGTTTGGGTAATGGATAGCCCGTGTCGGGATGGGCTGGGGGGTAGGTGCCGTTGTCGTTGAGCCTTGCGGAGCCGACCTATCCCCCTTCGATTCCCCCTTCCCTACCAGGGAAGGGGGTTAGGGGGTTAGGTGCCGTTGTCGTTGCCCCTCTCCCTGTGTGGGAGAGGGGTAGGGGGTGAGGCCTGCCGTTATCCTCACGGCCTAGAACCTGGACGACAGGCATCCGCCTGTCGCGACCCCTGCCATCGGCCTGGACAGGCGGGGTACCCGCGAAGCGGGTCACCTGTCCTCCTGGGGAATGCTGTTGTCATGCTTGCCCTCGAAATCCGGGATTTACAAAGAAATTTGTGAAATCTTTGTGGCGCACATTGTAAAACGCGCTCGTTGTGTCGACTCTACTAGTGAGAGGCAATGAAAATGAATCACACCAGATCAGCCGCGGCCCCAGCCCTCGACTTCATCCTCAAGTGGGATATGCTAATCCGCCGCGCGTCCTACCTCGAGTGGCAAAAACTCAAGCCCAGCAGTTGTGGCTGGCAGGACGTGGCTCAGGAGGTGCGTCTGCTCGTGCTGGAGGCGATACCCGTGATCGCAACGGTAGCGCACCCGCAGGCCTTCGTGGCTACATGCGTGCGCCGTCAGGCGAGAACGGTGCTGCGGAGGCTCTGTCGCGACGAAATCCGCAACGGTCTGGTACACATCGAGGACGCGGCCGACCTCACCGAGCTCTTCTATAGCAGCACCGGCGGCCCCTCGGATGATTACCTCGACTGAGCGGAATCCATCAAGAAGACATTTCCTAGTGCCGATGAATATCAATAGCGGGGATATGCCTTGATCTATAGCTTGGCGAAGAGGCTCAGTTAAGCCTTGACACCAGCATGATATGCAGTTACCATTATACTATCGTCTAGTAGTGCTGCTGTTTACCGAAAGTGCGAAACGGGTATCCTAGTACTTGGCTGCTCAACTGCAATAGTTGGCCCCAGAAAAGATTATAAGGGGCCTACAATAAGAGGCTCGAGCCATACCTATGACGAGCCTACAATGAACACAGCATACGGACCGCTTAGCGGTCCGTATGCTTTTTTGCGCCTGCTATGACTTACTGTCCAACCGCCTCACGCTCCCCCTCAATTCGTCAAGCTCGATGAACCGGTTGGCGCTATTGCGCATTTCGTAGCTCACCATATCTCTCCTTGCAACACACCACACTTGCTTTCCGTTAGCCCTCAAATGGTCCACTAAGGGCGCGAAATCGCTGTCCCCGGTCATCAAGATCGCGGTGTCGTAGTTCCCCATTCCGGCCATAATGGACATCGTCATTTCAACGTCCAGGTCAGCTTTGTAGTTATCTTGCCCATCGTCGCCCTTGATAATTTTGACTTCCTTCGTGATGACGGTATAGCCACTATTGGTAAGGTAGGTGTAGAAACCCCGGTTCTTCTCTATCTGCTCTGTTTGTGAGTATGGTGGGGACCCAGTGACGTAGTAAGCTTCGGTAATCTCGCCAAAGCTCGAGAAGTGGTCGTAAACCCGGGCGAAGTCTATTTGCCAGGTGCCTTTTTGCGCGTAGAACATGTTGCTACCGTCCACGAACAGACCAATCCTCATCAGCAGGACCTCCGATGTGGGCGCTTATGTGGGCGTGCGCTTGTTGGACAAAGAGCCTTTCAAGACAAGCCCTCGCTGGCTCGGCTGTTATTGCGTATATTGGTTTGCTTCCACCGCCCGGTCCTGGTAGAAGAACGCCGTTGCGCCGATGTGCACCAGGTCCCCGCTGTTGAGCGAATGCCGCGCCGTCGGCTGCCCGTTGACCAGCACCGCCTCCGCCCCCGCCAGACTGATCAGCATGAAGGCATTGCCCGACTGCTGAATCTGTGCGTGTTGTGGCGCTACGTGCGGGTCCTTGAGCAGCGGGATGTCGCAGTAGCCCGCCGACCCGATGCTGGTGGTCTGCTTGTAGAGGATGAACTCCTTGCCGGTCAGCGGCCCCTCGACGATGGTGAACCAGGCCTCCTTGCGCACCTCCTCCAGTAGCCCGATCGCCGCGCCGGTGACGGCTCCGATCACCGCCAGGCCGAGGATGCGGCTGGCCGCGCCTCCGCCGGTGACGACGGTGATGGGGTCGAACAACAGCCCGCCGACAAAGCCACCGACGGCGCCGCCGACGAGGCCGTTGAGGATGCGGTTGAAGTTGAAGTAGCGGACGCCCTGGGCCAGGCCGATACCCATGCCGGCCAGGGCCCAGCCGATGGTGCGGGCCAGGATCAGTTTCAGCGTCAGTTGACTCAGGTCCGGCCCGATCAGAGCGAAGGCGAACTGGGCGACGAGGCCGGCCAGGGCTCCGCCGGCGGCACCGACGAGCAGCCCCAGCCCCGCCTCTTTCCCCATCTTCGCGTACACGCCGGTGAGCAGGCCGTCGGTAGCACCTAAGGCGGCGCCGATCAGCCCGCCGGCGACGGCGGTGAAGATCATCACCACCGTGTAGGTGCCGATCGCGCCCTCGGCCCGCTCGTACCAAAGCTCATTGAGCAGGCCCGCCAGCGCCCCACCGATCAGGCCGGCGATGAACATCTGCAGCATCAGGTTGCCGAAGATCGCCGCCACCGGGTTCTTCTTGGCCTTGGCGTACATGTCATAGCCGCTGCCCGGTTGCACCGCCGGATAGTCGCCGGCCGCAGCGGGATAGCCGGCCGGCTGCGGCTCCTCGTCCAGGTCCTCGACCTCGATTACCAGGGCATCGTCATCGCCGCCGGGCGTTGCCGGGTATCCCCTACTGGCTGGCGGCTCCGCGTCCTCGTCGAGGTCCTCGAGTTCGATATTCAGGACATCATCATCGGGCTTATCTTTATCTGTCATAGTGGCCCTATTATACCAGTTTATGCAGTTTTTGAAGGGGGCCGGGGGGGAACTTTCTGAAAAAAGTTCCCTCCCGCTGCTTTAGCCCAGCCGGAGGTGAAACCGATTGTCCCAAGGCGCGACCGATTGGCTTGACAAGATATATATCTACGCCGCCCTGGCCGCAGTACCGACCCTGCAACAGGCCCAGGAGCTACTGCGCGAGCAGGGCATTGTCGCCGATGAGTCCCGGCTGCGGGCCTATCAGCGCCAGGCCGCCCAGCGCATCCGCCAGGTGGCCGACCGCGGGCTGCCCCAGCGGCTCTACGGGCTGCTTAGCTGCGACATCTACGAGCGCATCAACGCCATGGCCCGGCGCCTCGAGGAGCGCCTGATTAACAGCGACTGGCAGGAGAAGACCGATGTCGAGCTGGTGGACAAGTACCTCAAGCTGATGCAGATGCTGGTGGAGGTGCAGGCTGAGCGACAGGATGATTCCGACCAGTCGCCTGATGGCTCCAATGGCGAACTGGGCCTAGAGGAGATTATCAGCAGATTTGAGCAAGCACAAGAGCGGCAAAAAACCAAAGACGCGATACGCCAAGCTGCGGCGGCAACTGGAACTAGCTTCGCAGCGGTTGGCGAATTGGGATGAGGAATGGGCGGCGCTGCTGGAAGAGTATGCTCAGCCCCCCGCCGGCATCACCGAGTTCGTCCGCAGCCCGCTGTACCTCGACCTGGCCGAAGATGTCTATCCCGAGGTCCTGGCGACCTTGCAGCGGATCTTCGGTGAGACGCCTCGGGAGGCTTCGGGCGCATACGACGAAGTGGTGCTGTGCTGGGGCATCGGCTCCGGCAAGTCGTACCTGGCCAGCCTCGCGATCCTCTATATGGCTTATCTGGTCCTGTGCCTGCGCGATCCCCAGCAGCATTTCCGCCTCTCCCCCGGCAGTCCGATCGCCTTAGTCATCATGGGCCCCAGCTCCCGCCAGGTGCGTAGTGTCATCTTCTCCGACATCTACCAACTGGTCAAGCGCTCGCCCTGGTTCCGCACTAACTGCAAGCTGGAGGGCGAGCGGCAGGACGGGCTGGACTTCAATAAGAACCTGCGCATCGCCGCCGGCAACTCCAGCGACACCTATGTGCTGGGCTATAACGTACTCGCGGCGGTGATTGACGAGGCGGCATGGCTGATGGAGACCCAGGACGGTCGCCGGCAGAGCGCCGACGAGATCTACACCTCCCTGCAGCGGCGCATCAAGTCGCGCTTCGGCAACCGGGGGCTGCTGCTGATGGTCTCCTCGCCCAAGCACACCAGCGACTTCATCGAGACCAAGCTCAAGGAGGCCGAGAGCAATCCGCGCATCTTCGCCTCGCGCCGGGCGGTGTGGGAGGTCAAGCCGCCGGACCGTTTCGCTGGCCCTAGCTTCCTGCACCAGGGCCGCCGCATCCCGACCGAGTACTATGATGACTTCCAGCGCGATCCCGACCGCGCCATGCGCGACTTGGCCGCGGTACCGCAGAGCGCATATCATGGCCTGTTTGCGGATATGCAGCCGTTGTATGCGGCCTGCAATGATCGCTTGCGCCATCCGGTGATTGACGAGCACCTGCAGCTCCAGGACTGGTTCCAGGCGCGGGGCGATACGCGCCCGCGGTATGTGCACGTGGACTTAGGCCTGCGCCACGACGCCTGCGGCATCGCGATGGCGGTAGCCGACCAGGGGGGAACTTCTTTGCCAAGAACTTTCCCCCTGGACCCCCTTCAAGAAACTTTTTCGACGGAGCAGCTCAGGCCTCTCTCCCCTCTCCTGCAGCGCAGCGAAGGAGAGGGGGCGGGGGTGAGGCGGTCTGCCCCCTCTGCTCCCGCTTCGCACGCCTCTTCGCCGCCGTCAGTAGGACAGGCGTCTCGCCTGGCCGCAGAGTCCTCCAACTGCTCCGCCGAGCCGGTCACTGTCATTACGGTCGAGCTGATGACGCGCTTGATGCCGCCGCCGGGCGGGGAGGTCAACCTGGCCCACGTCCGCGAGTTCATCATCGCCCTGCGCGAGCGCGGCTTCAACATCGCCGGCGTCAGCTATGACGGCTTCCAGAGCGCCGACAGCCAGCAGATTCTGCGCCGTCGGGGCTTTGCGGTGAAGACGGTCTCGGTGGACCGCGACCTCTCGCGCTACCAGATGCTGAAGGAGCTGGCTCAGGAGGGTCGGCTGAAGCTCTACCACTACGCGCCGTTTTTCGAGGAGGCGTCGCAGTTGGAGGTGATCCGCGAGCAGAAGGTGGATCATCCTCGGGGCGGCAGCAAGGACGTGACGGACGCGGTAGCGGGGGCGGTCTCGGAGGCGCTGCTGGCCACCGCCACCGGCCTCCTCCACGGGCATGTGGTGTGACGCCTTCCATCTCAACTACTGCGCGAAATGGCCGGAAATCAGCTCGCGCTTCGCTGCAACTAGATTCCCATTATGGCGCGTAACTGCTCAGGTTGGGGCGTTAGAGGAGCGAACAGGCAAGGCAGTAGCTAACAACTCCCCACCAGAAACTCTATCCTGGAGGACAGGTGACCCATGCTGCGCACGGGTGCCCCTGCCTGTCCATGCCGGTGCCCTTCACAGAGGCCTCGACAGGCTAGGAAGCCTGTCGTCCAGGAAGGTTAGAGCGGTACGTGGCGAGTATAGGGGGACTGCCCTTTAAGGGACTGTCCCCTGGCTAGGTAGCGGCTCACCACGCTGCAAGTGTCGGACAACCAGGCTTTGAAATTGCTTCTAGGCCTTCCAGCCGTATCCCGGCCTCCCGCGCTTGTGGGGGGCTTTTCCCTTTATAGGTTCGCCCGCACCCTCGGCCTTATCGGCTGCCCAGCGGTACCCACTCGGACACCCACTCCGCAGGAGTGGGTCAAGTGGGTCTGGCGCGGGTGCACCTGCTTTGCCCGCTCGGATACCCGCGCGAAACGCGGGCACCTGCACAAGTGCAGGTCAGGAGGATTGCCAAATGCCAGAAGTCCTGATGAAAGCTCATATCGTCGGCTCGACCCAGCCCCCCACCATCGCCAAGGCGATGGTCGGGGCGGAGCCCGGCAAGTCCCAGCAGCTCGCCGAAGCCGCCTGGAAGCAGGCCTATGCCGCCGGCGAAGTCATCGAGCCGCCTTACAACCTCGAGGCCCTGGCCTCGCTGTACGAGACCAATCCGGCCCACAAAGCCTGCGTTGACGCCAAGGTCACCAACATCGTCGGCCTCGGCTACCGCTTTGTGCCGGTGGGTGATGAAACTCAGGCCGCGGAAGCCAACCTGCAGCTTGTCGAGCATCTCTTCGCCAACTGCAACCCGGACATGACCTTCACCGAGATCATGCGCGCGGTCTGGACCGATGTGGAGTGTCTGGGCAACGGCTACCTCGAGCTCACCCGTAACAGCCGGGGCGAGATTGACGGCTTCTATCACGTGCCGGCGGTGACGATCCGGGTGCGGGCCGATCATAACGGCTATGTCCAGGTCCGCGAGGGCCGCAAGCGCCACTTCCGCGCACTCGGCTCCGAGGAGCGCATTGACGAGCAGAGCGGGCTGGTGCAGAACGAGCTGCTGCAGCTCTACAAGTACACCCCCCAGTCCAGTTACTACGGCGTGCCGGACATTATCCCGGCGCTTTCGGCGATGCTGGGTGACAAGGCCGCCTGCGAGTACAATCTTGATTTCTTCGAGCACAATGCCGTGCCCCGCCTGGCGATCATCGTCGAGGGCGCGCGGCTCTCCGAGGGCCTGCTCAACCAGATCCAGCACTACATGGAGAGCGAGATCAAGGGCCAGGCCCATAAGACGCTGGTTTTAGAGGCGCCGGGCACCGATGCCAAGGTCCGCATCGAGCCGCTGACGGTCAACTCCAACGAGGAGGCCGGCTTCATCGAGTATCACCGGCAGAATCGCGACGAGGTGCTGATGGTGCATCGGGTGCCGCCGGCGAAGGTCACGATCATCGAGGATTCCAACCGCGCCAATGCCACGGATCAGGATAAGACCTTTCGGGAGCAGGTGGTACGGCCCGAGCAGCGGCGCGTGGAGTTTCGGATCAACTCCATGATTCGCAACGAGATGGGGATTGGCGACTGGCAGTTTAGGTTCCGGGAGATGGACTTGACGGAGGCGTTACAGGAGGCGGAGGTGGCGAGGATTTACAGTGAGATTGGGGCCTGGACGGTGAACGAGATCCGCGCCCAGCAGGGCCTGCTGCCGCTGGAGCGAGACGACAGCGATCAGGACGACAGCGAAGGGGCAGAACCGGAAGAATAGAGGGCCTTTCCATACAGCTTCCATACTAGATGTGACGGACCGGTGAATCTGCCATCACAACAATAACCTCGTGGGTCGGGCTTTCAGCCCGACTCGATAGCCGTTGGAGGGGCCGTGTCGAGTTGCGGCGAGCTTGCCGAGCCGCAAGGAGGCCGGCCCGCGCACAACGCTGTTTCCCCGAAATGTGCACGGCCAAACGCCCAACGGCTGGGCCAGCCTTGAAAGCTCCGCTCCGCGCAGCTTTCTGCGCCAGGCCCCTCCATCACGACCAACGACCCCAGCGTATAGCTTCAACCCCTCGAAAGCCGCATGACTGCGGTTCCAGTCCGACTCCGTCGTTTTTTCTAGCAATCCACTGGAGGTGAATCTATGCAAAATCATGGGCAGTTTAGCCTGACCATACCGCTGCTCAAGACCTGGCAGGACGGCGAGGGGGCGCTGCGCTTTGAGGGCGTGGCCGCCTCCACCAGCCTCGACCGCCAGGCCGAGCGGCTGACTTCGACAGCTATCGAGAAGATGCAGCAGTACACCGGCATTGATCTGCTGCCCTCGCATAGCGCCGGCGTCCTACAGGAGCTCGGCATTGTCGAGAAGTGCTGGGTGGACAACGACCAGTTCCGCGTCGCCGGCTATCTGGAGCCCGGCAACCCGGAGGCCGCGCGCCTGTACGAGCGGCTCAAGCTCGGCAAGCAGTACGGCCTTAGTGTGGGCGGGCGCGTACTCAAAGCGCACTGGGACTTCGACACCGAAGCCGGCCGGCAGGTCAAGTACATAGATGACGTGGTGCTCGACCATATCGCCGTGTGCCGGCCCACGCAGGCCGCCAATCCGGACACGTATCTGACCGCGATGGCCAAGGCCGCCGAGGCGGTCCTGGAGGAGATGCCCGTTGCTGAGAGTACGGGCGATTCATCCGCGCTACCCGAAGCGGTGACCGGCGAAGCGGTCCCCGATGAAGCCATCTTTACTCGGCTGGGCAAGACGATCGTCGAGGCCTGCCAGAAGATATGGCCCTTCGGCGGCACCCAGCAGCAAGGCAGGACCGAGGCTACAGACTCTATATCCTCTCACCCCTTTGATTCCCCTCTCCCCCAGGGAGAGGGGTCAGGGGTGAGGGACCAAGCCAGAGCCGATACCCAGTCCCTAGGAGTGAATGAGGCTAAGGGGCTAGAGGAACATGTACCCGGCCCACAATCATCTGACCACGACCCCGCCGCTCTCCTCGACCGCCTGCAGAAGCAGGTTGACAGCCTCAGCGCGGCGGTGGACCAGCTCAGTCAGGACCTCGAGGTCTCACCGCCCGAGGCGCCGCAAGACGTAACTCCCGGGCGGCCTCAGGCCATACCCGGACAGACCAAATCAACGAACGACCAACACGTAACCTGGAAAGGAGTGCTTTGATTGAATACAGAGGAGCTTTTGGAAAAGACCGTTGATACCGACGCCCTCGCCTCTGGAGGGCTTCTCAATACCGAGCAGTTCAACAAGTTCACGGACATGGTGGTAGATCAGTCAGTGATGCTGAAGCAGGCGCGGGTGGTGCGGATGCGCTCGGCTGTGGCTGAGCTGGACAAGATCGCCACCAGCGGACGGGTCAGCCAGCTCAAGAGCGAAGGGGTGGCTCCCGAGACCCTCAGTACCCCCAGCTTCGCCAAGGTCACGCTGACGGCCACTGACATCATCACCCCGTTTGAGATCACCTTCGAGGCTATGGAAGACAGCATCGCCGGCGACAACCTCGAAGACACCGTGATTCGGGTGATGGCCAAGCAGACCGCGACCGACCTGGAGGAGTTGGCGATCCAGGGCGACACCGGCTCGTCCGATGACTACCTCAAGGGCCTGGACGGCTGGCGCGTGCTGGCCGATGAGGGCAATGTGGTTGACCTGGAGGGCGCTACGCTGGACAAGTCCGGCCTGGGCATGATGTTCCGGGCCTTGCCGGACAAGTACAAGCGCAACTACGCCGACCTGCGCTACTACTGCGCTCCGACGGCGGCTCAGGATTGGCATGACACCTTCGCCGATCGCGGCAGTGCTGCCGGCGACGAGTCGCTGCTGTCCGGGCAGGTGCCCCCGTACATGGGCGTGCCGGTGGTCTCGGTGTCGCAAATTCCCACCAACTGCGAGGGGATTTTGGGATACGAGGCCGGCCCGGAGCTGAGCTACTGCTTCCTGACACCGCGTGAGAATCTGATTTTCGGGATTCACCGCGACATCCGCATCGAGAAGGACAAGGACGTGCTGCGGGGTGTCAACATCTACGCGGTGACCACGCGGGTGGCGGTGGAGTTCGAGGCCGACGATGCGGTGGTACTAGCGGTCAACGTCGCCGTCGGCGGCTAGACGGATCCCCCTATCCCCCTTTGCTTCCCCCTTCCCGCACCCACTGCTTCGCAGCGGGTACCCGGAAGGGGGACAGGGGGTTAGGATGGTTGGATGGGTTAGGCGGGCGTTGGCGTTGCCGTGCCTCTCCCAAATACCCTCGCGTAGCTCGGGCTTTCTAGCCCGAGGTTATTGGCCTACCCAGGGGCGACTGTCCCCTTTTACCTATCGCCCATTCCCCCTTCCGGGTACCCGCGCAGAGCGCGGGTGTGGGAAGGGGGCTAGGGGGTTAGGCGCCGTTATCCCCTCTCCCCTTGGGAGAGGGTTAGGGTGAGGGCTGCCGTTAACGGGCCGGTTTCGCTACGCTCAGCCGGCCCCTCCTTACGACGAGGATACCAAACTGTAGGGGCGCATGCCTGCGCCCCTACAAACAACCTTTTCCTGGACGACAGGCATCCTTGCCTGTCGGGGTTGGGCCAAAGCCATAGGCAAGCAAGATGCCTGGGCCCCTACCCGCTATCCAAAAACGGGCACGTGGACCACAGCCGCAGACCCGCCTCGGCCTGCCAGGCGTAGCACTTGGCGTGGCCGTCGCAGCAGAGGATGTTGCGGTTGTCGTTGTGCGGTGCCGCATAGTGGCCCCAGCCGCCGCGCCATGCCGACATCTCGTAGGGCATCGCGCGGTAGGAGCCGGTGGTGTCCTTGGCGTAGGAGGGATTATCGCGCCAGATCGAGGCGCACTCGGCCAAAAGCGGCGTCTCGGCCGGCGTCTTCAGCTCGGCGTGTTTGACCGGCCGTCCGTAGGGGCAGATGGGGCTGTTCTCCCCATCAATGCTATTCATCCGCGTCTGCTTGTAGATCGAGCAGGGCAGCCCGTACTGGCCCGGCCCGTCGGTCTTGTCGCGGCTGGGGCAGGCCCACAGGTCCCAATTGCGGTGATACGGCTCCAGCGCCCACGGGTAATAGAGCGTCCGGGTAGTTCCACCTGCATCAATGTAGTAGATGCGCAGCATCGGGAAGCACTCGTCGTAGTCCTGGGCGTACTGCAGGAAGGCCAGGCCGAGCTGCTTGAGGTTGCTGAGGCACGAGGTCTGCCGCGCCTTCTCGCGGGCCCGGGCGAATACCGGAAACAGGATCGCCGCCAGAATTGCGATTATGGCTATTACCACCAGTAACTCGATGAGGGTGAAACCGCGTTTCATCTTGCCACCACCTTCCGCTCATTTTGTCAGCGACTGAGTCACCTTTCGTCAAAGTTTAGGCAATCACCTGCCGCTTGTCAACGGCGGCTTTTCGGTTTCTTGCAGGCACCTATTCTCCCGGATTCCCTCGCACCGGAAAGTGAATACTCGCCAGATGCAAGCAATCCTACGCCACGGCAACTCCTTTCGGGCCGCCCGGTGCCTCCACGGCAGGCCGATTGAGCCGCACCAGCCGGTGACGCTGGACACGGTTGCTGACTACATCTACCTGCTGGAGGCTCACGGGGACAAGTTCCAGCTCCGCCCGCCCGCGCTCTATCGCCGCCTGCGTAAGCACGGGCAGGAGCAAACGGTGCAGACCTGGGAGGTGCGCCGCTATCTGCGGGAGGGCTGGCGTCCGCTTCGCCCTGCGCTGCTGAGAGACGCCGACAAGCTCCTGGTGATCCGCAACATGGGCCTGGGCGATGTGCTGATGGTCACGCCGACTTTACGGGCGCTGATCGCCGCCGGCAAGCATGTCGAGTTCGCCACTCTGGCCCGCTATGTGCCGCTGCTGTACGGCCTGGCGGGCTTGCAGGCCTGCCACGCTCTGGGTACTGATTACCTGGCCGACCGCTTTGCGGCGTGGCTGGATTTCAACTGGCTGGCTGAGACCTCGAAACTGGCCGGCGAGTGCCCGCGTCACGAGATCTTCGCCAGAGCCGCCGGAGTGAGGCTGGCCTCACCGCTGCCGCACTATCTGGTGGCCGAGCAGGAGCGCCGCTGGGCCAGGCGGCTGCTGGGTGAGCGCCCGAGCATCGCCGTGCAGCTCCGGGCCAGTTGCCCGCTGCGCACTTATCCTCGGTCCCATCTGCGCATCGTTGTGGACCAACTACTTCACAGCGGCTTTGAGGTCTTGCTGCTGGGAGACCGCCGCGAGACCTCGATAGGTAGGATAGGCGTCTCGCCTGTCGGTAGGTCAGGCGACGGGCCGCTCGCAGCCAGGAACCTGACGGGAAGTCTGGGTATCCGCGCCACGGCAGCGCTGATTGAGCAGTGCGCCTGTCTGATCGCCCCCGACAGCGGCCTGCTGCATCTGGCTGCGGCGCTAGCGACGCCCGCGGTCGGCATCTTCGGCCCGATTGATCCGGCGCTGCGGGTGGCCGGCTATCCGTTGTGCCGGACTATCAGCGGCAATCGGGAGGTCGGCTGTCGGCCCTGCAATGACCGGCCAGTCTGTCTGAAGGGCGGTTCTGGGGATAGCTCTGAGCGTGTCGTCGCGGGCCGGGAGCATCCGCGCTGTCTGCGCGCCATCGCGCCGGAAGCGGTTGTGGAGCTAGCCTTGCAGCAATGCCGGGGCTAGAGGGTGTTTCCTGGCGCGCAAGGGGGGACAGTACCCCTCCACCTATCCCCCTTTGATTCCCCCTTCCGGGTACCCGCTGCGCAGCAGTGGGTGCGGGAAGGGGGCTAGGGGGTTAGGCAGCGGCGGGGCTGTCACCAGACGGCACAAAAGGGCGGCTCTAAGTCCGCCCTCCCGTGCTAATACGCGGGGTCCGTCCCGTAGGAACAACACCCTTGGTTGATACCCGGTACATGTATTATAGGTCGTGCTGCCGGTCTTGTAAACCGTATTGTAGGGTTATTTCACGATTTTTTTTGCGACTATTCTGTGATTTGCCACCCTTGTTAGCTGCGGGGAATGTGGTGGAGGAGGCGGGACTTGAACCCGCGATTCCCGGGTATCAACCAGGTATGTTCCCAGTTACATCACTCCCCCACCACCGCGATTATAGAGACTTTCCCGATAAGAAGTGAAGCAAGGCCAACTAGCCCGCACGATTCACGAAGACCATCGCAGATGAGGCGAAACTGCCGGCAAAGGCCATTGCCAGCCGCACAGCGCCCTTTCCTAGAATATCTCGAAAATGACACAGTGCAACCCCACGTAGGCCAGGCTTTCTAGCCTGGCTGGTCCGTGACTGGTAACGGCGTCGGGCTAGAAAGCCCGACCTACGCCTTCGCGAACAATGCAACCTAGAGATGCCCGACCTACGCATTCATGAATAATGGGGGCTAGTCATCCTACGGCTCTAGATTAGCTTGTTACCTATCCCCTCCCGCTGCCCGCAGCGGTTGTCGCCCGGCTTGGGCTTGCCCAACTATTGACGCGTGGCTCGGGCTTCAAGCCCGAGTCCCCGGCCGTTGTCGTTGTCCCCTCTCCCCCCGGGAGAGGGTTAGGGTGAGGGCCGCCGTTGCCCGTGCAAACTCTTGAGGAGGTTCTTCATGCGTAAACAGTTCTTGTGGGTTAGATCACCGGGGCTGCACTATCTGGCTCCCGGCAACATCGAGTTTTCAGAGGGTGACAAGGGCGCCCTGTCGTTCTGGTATCACCCCTGGGCCGCAGTCAGCACCAATAACCACCTCTGGAAGCTGGAGATTGATGACAATAACTACGCGCGGCTCGCCTGGACGGCCCATGCCGCCGGCCATATTGATTTCGTCGTCACCTCCGGTGGCGTGACCAAGGGCGTGCGGGTCTCGAACCTGGGCGCCGAGTTCACCCGCGAATGGTGGCTGATTACCATCACCTGGGATTTCACCACTCCGGGGGCCGGAGTGCTGCATCTGTACGTCAACGACCGCTCCGAGGACGCGCCGCTGACCAATGCCGATGCCCCGCTGGGAACGCCCTATAAGTTCTATGTGGGTGGCAAGGCCGACACCACCAACGTGGGCTGCTGCATAGACAACTTGATCATCCACAACGGGGTGATGACTCAGCAGCAGCACCAGGCGCGGCGGGGCTCGGCTGACAGCTTCCTGGCCCTGCGCAATGCCCGCCGGCGGGTGCCCGATCCCGAGGACTGTGCCGGTTCGCTGCTGTTCTGGGCCGGCTTCGATGGCGGCTACGATGCCGCGGTCGCCTCCGGAGATGCCACCGCCTACTGGGACGTGGCCGCGGAAGACTACGACCAGTTCGCGCTGATTGATGACGGCTCGCCTTACAAGGGCCGCAAGCTGCTGCTGCCTCTAGGGATGCCCCGCCAGGACCTCAGCGCCGATGACCGCTTGCCCCTCGATGCGGTGCTCGAGACCTTCGTCGGTCATGGTATCGGCGCCTATACCAGCGTGGTTAATGAGGAGGATTGCGCCTGTCTGCTGATCAGTCAGGCCCCCTCCAGCATCTATGGCGAGGGCCGCGGCTGGCTCTGGGAATGGCTGGAGCCGGGCGACCTCAGCCCGCCCTTTACCCTGCGAATGCGCGCCAACATGCCCGATGCCGGCAACCCCAAGCAGTACTGGACCTGTCTCGGGCCGCTGCTGTACTACAACGGCGGCATGCACGGCGGCCTCTTCGGCTCCTGGGGCACCGGCGACCAGTTCGCGGTGGTTGCCGATGTCGAGAACACCGCTTCGAGCTTCAAGACCAATCTGGGCGCTGAAACCGACGACTACTGGGTCGGTGCCGAGCTTTCGGTCATCACCGGCAACTGCGCGCCGGCGCGCCTGAAGGTAAGCGCCTATGATGGCACCGCCAAGTTCATCACCATCGAAGGCGCTCTGGCCGAGGTGCCCGCCGCTGATAGCTTGTGCGTGGTTGACTTTCGCGGCCGGCTCTGCCCCTACGGCACCGCGATCATCGAGCAGCAGAGTATGGAGGCCTGGCTCTGGGAGGAGTATGGTGAAGACCGGCCGTGGGTCGAGCTGGAGTGCCAGTATGACGACACCAACGACATGCGGGTGGTGCGCTACAATCGGGGCCGAACGGCGTTTATGCAGTTCACCAAACAGCGCGCCAATGGCAGCGCCCAGGCCGGCATGATGTTCGGCAAAAACGGCAACTTCGGGCCTTACGAAGGCTATAGCGCCGAGATCCGGCTGGAGAGTATCGAGCTGGACGGCCCCGGTAACTACCAGCTTCTGCCTGCAGCCACCGGCCGCTATGGCCGCGCCTGTGCGCCCTGCGACAACTTCATGGTACTGGACCCCAAGACCGCCCTGAGCACCCGCATCTGGCGGGCCGAGGGGGTGGAATGGCACGTCCAAAGCCCCACCAAGTATCCCGATCCCGCTCAAGCCGCCGCCGATCTGCGAGCTGCCGGCACCTGGCGGGACTCTTGCGAGCTGTCGGCGATCGTCTCTCCCCAACCCAGCGATGATCCCGAACACGTCGTCGCCTTAGTCAAAGGCGCCGACGCCTCGGGCAACGGCAAGCTCGGCTATCTCACCGCCGGCTTTGATGGCAGCCGCTTGACCTGGAGCGATGAGACGCCGCCCGCGGGCAAGAGCAACCCGTTCATGGCGATTGCGGACCTCAAGCCCACCGCCCGCAGCGACTCGGGCTGGGGCGTGGAGGAGACCGTCGGCGCGGTCTGGGTCTTCGGCCTGCCCGACGGGGCCTGGGCGATGGTATATGCCGGCAGCGAGCTCAACCCCGACCACTACCTCACCCGCGTGCTGCACGGTGCCGCCGACCGCTGGTCCTTCTGCTACGACCAGCACTACTGGCCGCACAACCCGATAGCTCCGGGCACCGGCGGTGTAGATAAGCTGCCTCCCGAGTATGGCGGCATAGACCTGTGGGGCAACCGCGATGCCGAGTGGAACTTTTTCTATAACCAGTATGCCACCGAGCCCGCCGAGCGCTTCATCGCTTACGCGCGCGGCAAGACCATACTGGTGGGCGACGATATCGGCACTAATGTGCGGCCGCTACTGGGGCTCACCAGCCCGGACCTCAAGTCCTTCCAGCCTCTCCCCCACGGCAATATGCTGTCACCCTTGCCGGCCGGGCGCGTCCACACGCTCCAGCCCTATGCCAACGGGCCGGACAACATGTGCCTGCTGGTCGAGTTCTACGGCGGCGCGCTGCGCCTGTGGACGGGTGAGGACAATCGGCATTTCCGCCAGCTCACGCGCTATTTCATCACGGGCGGCGAGTTGCCCGGCGAGCCGACTGACCTCGCTCCCCGCTGCACCTTCCGCATCGGCGACTATCGCATCTACTGCTACGGCGGCGCCGGCTTTTTCAACTACGCCTACATCAAGTTCAATCGCGAGACCTACTACGACCTGGCCGCCGGCGCGACCGCCGGATATATCGAGTCACCGGCCATCGCGCAGCCTCAGGACGGCTGGGAGGACCTCTATCTCAACGCCGACCCCCAGCAAGGCACCATCCGCGTGGAGGTGATTGACTGTGAGGACGAGCAGGTCGTGCCCGGATACGGGGCGGAGGATTGCGACGACATCGCCGACAGCCTCCAGGACCGCATCACCTGGAACGGGGCGCGCCTCCAGGACCTGACCCAGGCCCACCTGCGCCTGCGCTTCTATCTCGACCGCGACAGCGCGGAGGACGCCGGCCCGCGCCTCTACGCCTGGGAGGTCCCGACCGCCGCAGAACAGCAGCGCCCCAGCGCCGCCAATCCCACCGTCGAGGGCAAGACCAATCCCGCC
Source organism: uncultured Armatimonadia bacterium (assembly GCA_964390495.1). Taxonomy (GTDB): domain Bacteria; phylum Armatimonadota; class Zipacnadia; order Zipacnadales; family UBA11051; genus UBA11051. Next base: position 7,351 of record CAYMIN010000035.1, on the reverse strand, counting down.
GGTGTGACCGATCCGACCCCCGAGTTCGCCTGGGACTACTCCGACCCCGCCGGCTTGCCGCAGTCGGCCTATCACATCCTGGTAGCCTCCTCACAGCAACTGCTCGACGCCAACACCGGCGACCTGTGGGATAGCGGCCCGATTGAAAGCTCCGAGGCCGAGGTCTCATACGCCGGCGCGGCCCTCGACGAGCTGACGACGTACTTCTGGAAAGTCCGCGTTCGCAACTCAGAAGGAGTGTGGTCTGAAGAATGGTAGCCGAAGGTGCTTTTGCAACCGGAGCGCTTGATTCTTACTGTACGGTTCAGGACGTGCTGGCGCTGCTGTCGGCCTATGATGTCAGTGATTGGGGCGGGCAGGCGGCCCTCAGCGACCGCATCAGCCAACTGCTCGACCCCACCAGGCGGGCGGTGGACACCGCGGCCGGCCGCGATTTCTTCTATCACGAAGCTGACGAGATCGCTCTGGACGGCTCCGGCACCCGCGTGCTCTGCCTCACCGAGGCGGGGGTCTATCCCCCCGCCGACCTGACCGGCGTCACGATCAACGGGACCGCCTTAGCCGCTAACCAGTGGCGCTACTACCCCTCGGCCAACAGCCTCAAGCTGATCCCCGGCGCCTCGGTGCAGAGCTTCGTCGCCGGCGTGCAGAACATCGTGATCGCCCTGGACTGGGGCTATGAGCTGCCTCCCGGCGACATTGCTATAGCCCAGGCCAAGCTGGTGGCCGCCCAGCTCATCTCGGAGCTGAGCGCCGAAGCGCAGGCCGTCCAGGCGCTGAGTATTGGCGACTATACGGTGCGCTACAACATGGAGGGCCGCTATGGCGGCGAGATCGTCCGCCTGCTCAGTTCGGCCAGGGAGACGATCCACAAGTACCGGGCGATGCAGATGGCGAGCGTGTGAGGCGACGGCGATCACCAACGTGGTTACTGTTCGGAGGGGCCTGCTACCATGCCGCCCGCTCGCGTAGGGCAGGCTTTCTAACGGCTACCTATCCCCCATTCCCCCTTCCCTGCTAGAAAAGGGGGCTAGGGGGTTAGGTAGGTCGTCCCCTCCTACCTTGCCAGAAGGGAGAATAACGTGCAAGACCCAGCTTTTGCCAGCTTACTTGACCAATCCGCCGCCCTCGACCGCTGCATTGCCGAGGTCGGCTTCGAAGGCGGCCTGGCGGCTCCGCAATACCAGCGCTATGTCGCCGACCTGCCCGCCAGGATCATGCCCGCCCGCGACCGCCGCTATCAGAGCCTCCTCGGCGAGCAGACCCAGGTCTCGCACTACGGCTTTGTGAAACCGCTCGCCGACGACCTCGGTATGGAAGCCGAGGCTACGCAGATTGAGGTCGGCGATCTGCTGGTCTGGAAGGTTTCGGAGACTTATCTGACCGAGGCGGTTGAGGCCGGCGCCACTGAGGTACCGGTCTCTGAGGCCACGCTGTTTGCGGCCGGCGGCCTGGTCGAGATCGGCTCCGACACTGCCAGAGAGCAGGCGACGGTAGCCGAAACCTCGGCAGAAGCACTGATGCTGGCCGCCGAGCTGCAGCACGACCATGCCGAACAGGAGCCGGCGGTCTCAATCAGGCGCTTTGAGGTGCTTTACGTGCGTTCCTGGCCGGGGCTGGATCACCACGTGGAGCTGGCGCTGAATGAGATAGCTATCTGAGCAACGGACCTGGGGGAGAACTTTTTGGAAAACGTTCTCTTCACCCACTCCTTGGGAGTGGGTACCCGGCTCCTCCAAAACTTATAGTCATTCGCTCAATTCCTGCAGCAGGGCTGCCAGCTCGGCGGCGCTCAAATCCGCAATTTCCGCCTTGGTATATAGGGTCAGCAGGATACACTGGGACTTTTCTGCTTGCCACAGATAGATGGCCCGATGACCGCCGCTTTTGCCGCGTGCCAGGGAGGGAGCCGGTAGGCGCACTTTGTAGAGCTGGCCGGCTAGCTGCTGGAAGCGCCGAGCCGCTTTTCGTGAGTAATCGGACAGGCTCAGGCGCTGTCCGGGGCGTTGTCCGGCTTGCAGTCGCCGCATCAGCTCCAGCACCGGCTCGCCGATGCGGGGGTAGGACTTCTGCAGCCGGTCGAAGTCGGCTTCGAAGCGCCTGGTGACTACGACCTCAATCGCCAAGCTCCCGCTCCTTCGCGAATTGCTTGGCAGCTTTGAGCTTGGCCTTGCCGGCTTGCGCCGCTGCGGCTTCCTGGAGGGCCTCCCACAGCGGCTCGCCTTCCTTGAGGCTCATCCGCAGTTGCAGCTCTTCCAGCATCTCGTCGCTGATCGGGGTTATCAGGGCGACGGGTTTACCGTGGCGGCTGATGATGCAGACTTCTCCGTTCTCGGCCTCTCGCGCAATGTGCGGGGCGCGGCGCGACAGCTCGGTGATCGTGTGGATTCTCAAGTTATTCCCTCATTTCAGGAAGCTCTTTTCTACGTAGCATTATATGTAAAATTGCGCCGCGCATCAAGTTGCCGCGTACCGATCTTCTGCAAAAACCTGTAATCACCCACTGTTACCCGATGTATATCAAAAGTTTTTTGAAGGGGGTCCAGGGGGAAACTTTTTTCCAAAAAAGTTTCCCCCTGGCTATCCCCTAAACAATCCGTATTGCCGTTCAGAGAGGGGTTCTCACATTGGCGGACATGTTGCATTATGACGAGATCGCGCGGGCCTTGCGGCTGGTGTGCCAGGGCGCTGCGGCCCTTACCGAGGATACCGACGGCACCGATACGGTAGCCGTCAGCAGCAGTTGCCTGTTTGCGCCCGGCGATACGGTGGTGCTGGCCGATAGCTCGGAGCAGCAGGAGACTCATACGGTTGCCGAGGTGCTGGGCTTGACCCGGATCAAGCTCGCTTCGGCGGTCGCCGGGGAGTACACGGTAGCGGCCCAGGCGCGTCTGCAGCTTGCTGAAAGTCTGCGGCCTGAGGTCAAGTGGATAACTATCGGTCGCCCGGAGGCTTTGCCGACGCCGTTGCGTCTGAAGCTGCCGGCGGTGGTGATCGAGCCGGCGGTGATGGAGCAGCCGTCCAATGCCGGCACGAACCGCTCCTATCAGCAGGAATACACTTTCCAGGTCTATTATCTGGACCGCTATCAAGAGGGCGTCGAGGCCGATATGGCGGCGATTGACGAGGCCGCCGGGCTGTTCAATCTGATCATGTCCGACCCGTATTTAGGGGGGACGTGCTATCACAGTCAGGTGGTGGAGTTCGAACCGAGTCCGGAGGCCGAGGCGAAGCTACGGGCTAGGGAGCTACCGTTGCGGGTGGTGCGGATCGAGGTCTTAGCCCGCCGCGCGGAGGTTTGGGCGTGATTTTAAGATTCGCGGTTTTCTTAAAATAAGCGATACCAGGGCAACAGTGAAGGGGCTTGCACATGGGAGGCCTGCGGCTACCTTCCCAAGGCGCGTAGCTCGGGCTTTTCTGACGGCTACCTATCCCCCTTCGATTCCCCCTTCCCTGGTAGGGAAGGGGGCTAGGGGGTTAGGCGCCGTTGCCGTTGCTCCCTCTCCCAAACACCCTCGCGTGGGCACCCACGCCAAAGGCGTGGGTCCGGCTTCCAGCCCGAGGCCGGCACCGCCGCAGCTCTGCCCTCGGGCCTACTCCCGGTCCCAGATCGAGTCGTCCATCAGCAGGGCATCGCAAAGCATCCACTTGGCGTGTCCGTCAACGAACCCGACGTTCGAGCCGCCGTTGTGTCGGCTGGCATCCTCCACGTAGTAGAGGTACAGGGAGTCTGTTCGATCTGGCACCCACCGCGCCGGCTTGTAGGCGCAGGCCGAGTGGCAGTCCATTATCCATACCGTCTGAGCCGGCGACTTGACCTCGGCCAGCTTGTGGTCGCTACTGATGCTGGTTGAGGACCCGTAGCCGATGTAATCGCAGTTATAGCCATAGCCGATTGACTGCTCAGCGTCACTCGGACACGTGAAAACCTGCCAGTTCTTTACATAGGGCTGCGTGATTTCGTGCCAGTAGCGGCTGCCTGAAGGGTTGAAGGGGTTGCGCCAGTGGGGAAATACCTCGTCATAGTCCTGGATGTACTGCGTCAGCCCCAGCAGCAACTGCTTGACATTGCTGAGGCACGATGACTGCCGCGCCTTCTCGCGGGCCCTGGCGAAGACCGGGAAGAGAATCGCCGCCAGAATCGCGATAATCGCGATCACGACAAGTAACTCGATTAGGGTGAAACCGCTTCGCTTTGCCATGCCACTCTTCCTTTCCAGCGTTTGGCCTATGCTCATTTCGCCCCTATCGCAGGGCGCTGACGGATAGTTTAGCACAGAATACCAGGATTTCAAACACTATTGATTAAGGTGGTGTCATAGATGGCCGTAGCACTAGCGCAGGACGGAAGTTTCGGATTCTCCATTCAGACCCAAAAAGGCAGCTTCACCACGCCCGACACCTGGCTGCCGGTAACCGATGCCCAGGAGAGCATCGCGCTGCAGAAAAACTACATAACCCTCGACATGGCCGATACCAATCAGTACGAGAACAAGTACCTCAGCACCGGCGAGTGGGCCGAGGGCCGCGTCATCGTGCCGGTGATCCCCGGTGTCGTGACTAACCTGCTGTCATGGATTCAGGACCGCGACAGCTACAATCAGGGCAAGTGGGCCTCGCTGGTGATTGACTGTGTCAACGAGATCAAGAAGCTGACTGACGCCAAGGTCCGCAGTGCCACCTTCAGCTTCGTGAAGGCCGGCCCGGTGACTTGCACGCTTGACGTAGCGGCCCTGCACCTCGAGGCCGGCACCAGCGCCAACCCGGTGATGCCGACCAGCGCGCCTTATATCTACCAGGAGGCCGATGTGGAGCTGGCTACGGGCGGCGGCGCGCCGGCTGAGGATGTCAACTGCGAGAGCATCAGCATTACGCTAGACAACATGGTGGAGAACTGTGCGGACGGGATGCGTCTGGCGGCCAGTGGCGAGCCGCTGCAGCTTTACAACACCGCCGGCTGCCGGGTGCGCGGGAGCTTGAGCCGCGACTTCGTGGACAATGCGGTCTATGCCGATTTTGCTGAGGGTGAGGAGGCTGCTTTGACGATCACTCTGCAACGCGGCGCCAACACCGCTTCCCTGACCCTCCCGCGTGTGCTCTACACCCGAGATCGGCTCGGCCTACCCGCCTCGCATTCCCGCCGCATCAGGGAAAACATCGGGTTCATTGCGCTGGGCAGCACCGATGGTGAGACGCCCCCGATCACGCTAGCTTGACCCGCGCCTCTGTTTTGTTCGCCCTTCCCGCACCGATTCACGCGTAGCTCGGGCTTCCAGCCCGAGGCCGTTACGGGAACCCGGGAAGGGGGCCAGGGGTTTGGGATAGGAGAGACCTATGGGTGCACAAGCAAACGACTGGGGCTGGCCGGATGCCCGGACTGGCAAGTGTGCGGCCTTCTCTGGTAGAATAGACGAAAACGTGGAGACCCAGCCCGGCATTGACTACCACAGTCCGCTAAGCGACGCCGATGTGGGTGTGAACGTTGCTCAGGGCGGCCCCGCTGACAGCCAACTGGCCGGCATGCCGGGGTCCGTGATGACTGGCTCAAGCCCTGAGCTTGACCGCCTGAACTGGCTAGCCCGGGAGAGTTTCGAGCGCGTACAGGAACCCACCATGCAGGTGGCACGCGACCTGCGTGATCCTATCAAGGTCCTCGGGCGTTCCCGGCAAGCCATGGACTGGCAGGAGTTCGAGCGGCGGAAACAGGAACTGCACGCGTGCGCTGTGAGAATATGGGAGTATTGGCTGGCGAGAAGGCAACTACCATACATCAGCCGCTCTGAGTATAACGAGCTGTTCAGGCCATTCGTGCAGATGCTGGTATCGTACTTCCGAGAGATGGGGTGGCATCATTCGGCCGAGGCCTACGCGAAGTACCTGAACGTCGAACCTGTCAATACCGATATCGTGAGAATCCCATTCTCCGAGGTCAAGGCCCTTATGATGGATATCCCGGAGGTGCAAGACGTGTTCACCAAATGGCGAACGGAGGCCAAGCGGTACGCCTGCACCCAGCCTTTCTCCAATCCTCAGCCGAAGACTCTGGGAAAGGTGGAAATGCCCGATGAGTGGGGGCCCTATGCGCAACATGTGGACGTGGGACTTGTCTTGGGGCACTTTGCGGTATCGGCGCGCGTCGCGCCCCGCGGCCCGCAGGGGCCCATGAGAATGGCGTGGCAGCTTTACTTCGAGGTAACAGCTGAGAGCGCCAGATTCGACTTCGACGATCCCGCCAAGACGCTCCGCCTGCCTCGCCGCGTGGGAATCGGGCTATACACCGAGGTTCCCGCCGTCATCTTTTGGGCCGCAGAGGTTTACACCGGCGCCGCGCAGCCCTATCCGGTCTATAGTCACGAGTTCAGCGAAATCTTCATCTGCAAATGTGAACGGGTAAAATGAGGGCAATCAAGTTGGCAGTCTGGAATCGTCAGGACTGGACATGGCGTCTGACGGCGATAGTGGGGCTAGCACTCAGCATAGGCCCTCCACTTAGCGCCTACTGCTGGGCGAACCTCGCCCCTTGGAGCGGTCCCTCTTCCTATATTTCAGACTGGCATTACTGGGCGGCTGGCCACACTCGCTTCGTGCTGGAGTGGTGTCTGGGCGTATTGTTGCTATGGCTGCTGATGCTGACGCGCCGCAAATGGGGATGGTTGTGGGCAGGGAGTTGGGCGCTGCTGGGGGCAGGGTTGGTCACATTCTTTATGCTAGATCCACCATGGATAGGCCGGACTGAGGATTCGGCTACAGCACTGGCCGCCGCGCTCGGTATCGTGGTGATAGTAGGCTCCCAGATATGGCTTGTCATGACAGGCATACCGGCGCCGCACAGGGAGAGACGTGTTTCAGGCAATGCCCCGGAACATGGGGGCGCTGCATTATGGCGCCGCGCGTCTGCAGCGTGGGTGGTGCTGGTGCTCATTGGCGGGTTGCTTGCGCTGGCCGGTGTGGTGGTGGTGGCGGTGCACTGGCCCTGGCCACTGTGGCAGTTACGCTTGACCGTCTGGGTGCCGCTGGCGGCGATAGGGCTGGGGCTCGTCTTGATGCTGACTATGGTTGTGCTGCTGTGGCGGGAGTTGATCCTAAGTGGCCGCACGTGGCTGTGGTGGGCTCTAGCCTGGATATTATGCTTCCCGATGCTTGTCGCAGCGGTTCCGGAGGGCTTGAAGCAGTGTAGCTCGCCCGAGCAGGTTGTCCTGCTGCTTCTGCCCTTGCTGGCAGTTGCCGAGTTGTGGGTCGCCCTCAAGGCCCGCAAGCTGCAGGCAGAGCAAGCCGACTGAAGCTGGGCTCTTATGGCTAGAGGCCGATTGATATGTGGCATTTGGTCAGCCCTGGTTATCTCCGGGGGCAT
>CAYMIN010000034.1:20847-45779 GCA_964390495.1 uncultured Armatimonadia bacterium | reverse complement strand
TACGACAACGGCACAACCACTGCTCAACTGTAACCCATGTATGGTACTAGCTCAGCCCGCCGGTGTTATCTGTATTGCCAGAAATCGCTATAGGCCCTATCATTAGGGTTCAACTTAACAGCATAGTCTGGTGTCGGGCTGGAAGCCCGACCTACGCGATGATAGAGCTATGCGATGATAGACCTGCGTTACGATAGTTTATTACTGGGCCGGAGGTGTAAACTAATGCGCCAATTGTGGGCAGCCGGCTTTGCCATGCTTATGCTTGTGAGTACCGCCGCGACTTACGCAGCGCAGGTCGCGGTGCTCCCCAACGGCATCACTATCGCCGTAGAGGAGAACCACAGCGCACCGGTGGCGGCGGTCCGCTTCTATGTCAAAGTCGGCAGCGTTTATGAGGGCGAGTATCTCGGCGCCGGTATCAGCCACTTTGTCGAGCACTGTGTCAGCGAGGGCACACCCACGCGCACCAAAGAGCAGATTGACGACCTCAAGGAAGCCCTGGGCAATGACTGCAATGCCTACACCAGCTCCGACCATACCTGCTACTACCTCACCACCGCAGCCGAGTACGTCAAGCGCGCCGCCGAGCTGCTGGCGGACTATGTCTTTCATCCCAGCTTCCCGGTCGAGGCGGTCAAGACCCAGCGGGGGATCATCAAGCGCGAGATCGCTATGGGCGACGATGAGCCGAGCCGGCGAATATGGAATATGTTCGCCCAGACGGTCTTCACGGTGCATCCGGCCAGATGCCGCATTATCGGCTACGAGCAGCAATTCGACCTGCTGCAGCGCGCCGATCTGGTCGCCTTCCACAACGCCACCTACAAGCCCGACAATGTCGTCGTAGCAGTTGTCGGCGACTTCGATGGCGAAGATGTCATGGCCTACCTCAAGGAGCTCCTGGGCCGGGAGCCGCAGGCCGCGACGTGGCGGGCTGCCTTGCCGATTGAGCCGGAGCAGGTTGCGCCCCGGCGGCGAGTGCAGACTGACGAGGGCCTCAGCCGCGTTTATCTTTTCATCGGCTGGCCCACCGTGGACCTCTTCAGCCCCGATCTCTACCCGCTTGATGTGGCCGCCTTCGCCCTCGGCCACGGAGAGAGCAGCCGGCTGGTAGCGAAGCTGCGCGATGAGTTGGGGCTGGTGGACAGCATCTCGGCATTCTCCTACACACCGGCGTATGATGCGGGCATCTTCGGCATCAGCGCCGTGCTGGAGCCCGCGAACCTGGCGGCGGCCGAAGCCGCAATCGCCGCAGAGGTGGCCCGGCTGGTTTCCGCAGACCTGCCGGCGGATGAGCTGCACAAAGTCATCGCCCAGAAAGCCGCCGAAATCATCTACGCTCAGGAGACCATCGAGGGCCGGGCCACGGTGCTCGGAAGCGACCTGGTGAGCGCCGGCGATGCCGATTTCAGCCGCCTCTACGTTGACAGTATCCGCCGGGTCACTGCCGCCGATGTCAGACGCGTGGCCGCCGCGTACTTCCGCCCCGAGCAGCTCAACACCGCCGTTCTGGGGCCGCCGGCCGTCGCCGCGACAACGGCCGGTCAGACCGCAGAGCAGCTTGCCGGCTCCGGCCAAATCGTCAGCCGCCGGCTCGCTAACGGCCTCCTGGTGCTCGTGCAGGAGGCGCATCACAGCCCCACGGTCTCGCTGCTGGCCGGCTTCAAGGGCGGCGTGCGCTATGAGACCGACGGCACCAACGGCCTGAGCAATCTGATGGCCGCGATGCTGACCCGGGGCACGGACAACCGAACAGATCAGGAGATTGCGACATCTATAGACGAGATGGCCGCGGTGTTGGCACCGTTTTCGGGCCGCAATACCTTCGGCCTGCAGGCCCAATGCACCAGTGATAGCCTCCCGGCGGTGCTGGAGATATTTGCCGACTGCCTCATGCATCCCAGCTTCCCGCCCCAGCAGTTCGAGCGCCAGCGGCAGTTGACGCTGGCTGCCATCAGCGCTCGCAGCGATGACGTGAACGCTGTTGCTTTTGATCTGCTGGCCTCGCATCTATACCAGACGCATCCCTATCGGATGCCGCAGATGGGCACCGCCGCGACCGTCGCCGCCTTGAGCCGCGAGCAGCTTGTGCAGTTCCACAGCCGTTACGCTCGGCCCAATGGTATGGTCCTGGCGATTCTGGGTGATGTCGAGGCTGCCGAGGCGACGGAACTGGTCGCGGCGCAGTTCGCTGACTTTGCTATCGGGGAGATCATGCCTCCGCCGATTGCCCAGGAGCCGCCGCAGCACCAAGGCACCGTGAAAACGGTCCCGCGCGACCAAGAGCAGGCGATAATCGTGTACGGCTTCCCAGGCCCGACGATTACGTGCGAGCACCGCTATGCGCGCGACGTGATGACGGCGGTGCTGGCGGGTATGCCGGTGCCCGGCGGCCGCCTGCATGATGCCCTGCGCGGCGCTGAGTTGGTCTATGCCACGTGGGCCTACGCGATGCCAGGTATTGACACCGGCCACTACATCATCTACGCCGCCACCCAGCCGCAAAAGGTCGCCGAGACCCGGGCCACAATCGAGAAAGTCATAGCTGAACTGGCCACCGCAGGCCCGAGTGCCGAGGAGCTGGCTCGGGGCAAGAGCATGGCCATCGCCGCCCATCAGCTCTCCATTCAGAGCAATCTCGACCGCGCCCAGACGATTGCCCTGGACGAGCTATACAAGCTGGGATTTGACAACTACCTGCAGTATGCCGAAAATATTGAGCCGGTAACCACCGAACAGGTGCGGCAGGTGGCCGCGCAGTTGCTCGACATTGACACCGCGACTGTGATCGTCACCGAGCCGAAGTAGTCTGCGGCGACGGGGGCGGCCTCGGGCTGCAAGTCCGAGCGGCGCGCCGGTACCCGCGAAGCTCAACCACGGGAGAAAACCATGAAACCGGAAAACCAAGCAAAGTCGGACAACACTACCTCTGATGACGAATTCCTGCGCTCCGTGATACCCGGGCAGATCGCCAGTCTGTGTTCCCGTATCAAGACCGCCGAGGTCAACGCACTGGTTGAGGCGATCTTGGAGGCCGACACCATCTTCATCGCCGGGACCGGTCGCAGCCTAATGATGCTCCAGGCCTTCGCCATGCGCCTGGTCCATCTCGGCCTCAATGCGTACGTCGTCGGGGAGACCAGTACTCCGGCGATTGTGGCCGACGACCTCTTGATCGCCGGCAGCGGCTCCGGTGTCACCAAGACCACCCTGGCGATTGTCGAAGCCGCTAAGGACCGCGGCGCAAAGACCTGCACCATCACAGCCAACCCGCAGGGACCGATCCCGCAGGCCAGTGACCTCGTCGTCGAGATCCCCTGGCCGCTGACCAAAATCAGCGGCGGTGATCAGTTCTACCAGCCACCAGGCTCACTTTTCGAGCAGTGCCTGCTGGTCTTGGGCGATGACATTGTCTTGAAACTGATGAAGGCACTGGGCACGAGTATTGAGGAGATGCGTGCCCGCCATACCAAGCTCGAATAGGCCGCAACGCCGCGGAGGGGCCGAATGGGGGACGTTTGGGGTCCCCATCCGGCCCAACCGTTGTCCCGCGCGCCATAAGCCGAGGTGAGTGTCTTGTTGCTCAAGCAGATCTGCCAAGATATCCAGGCGACCAGGGAACGTGACCCGGCTGCCCGCAGCATCCTGGAAATCGTCCTCTGCTACTCCGGCCTCCACGCCATCATCGCCCACCGCATCAATCACCGCCTGTGGCGCGCCGGCTTCCGGCTGTGGGCCCGCTTCAACTCGCAGGTGGCCAAGTTCCTCACCGGCATCGAGATCCACCCGGGGGCCAAGATCGGCAGCGGCTTTTTCATAGATCATGGCACCGGCACCGTTATCGGTGAGACCAGCGAGATTGCCGACGGCTGCACGCTGTTTCAGGGCGTCACCCTCGGCGGCACCGGCAAGGAGGTCGGCAAGCGCCACCCCACACTCTGCGAGAATGTCACCATCGGTGCCCACGCCCAGGTGCTGGGCTCGATCACTATCGGCCGCGGCTCCGTGATCGGTGCCGGCGCGGTGGTGGTGGACCCGGTCCCGGAGTACACTACCGTGGTCGGCTACAAGGCCTTCGTAGTACGCCGCCGGGGTGAGCCCGTGTACGATTTCCGGCATGACCGGATCGCCCGCGGCGTCGCCCCCATCGAGCAACGCCTGGAGCGGCTCGAGAAGCACCTGCACCTGCCCGAGTACAAGCCGGAAGTCGAGTGCGGTGCCCAGACCGAAACCGAACCTGCCGGCCAAGCTGCCGCGCCGCCGGCGCAAGCAGCTTACATCCCTGATGAACTCAGTTCCGAGGTACTGATAGAGCAATGGATGCGGCGAAGAAACAGAAGCTAATGAAGGGACTGCTGATTGCACTTGCAGTCATAGTTGTCCTCATCATTGTCGCTGGGATTACAGTCATCGTGTCGGCCCGGTCTTTCGCCATGGGCCAGCAAATCGCCGAGGGCGTCACCATCGCCGGCGTTGATGTCGGCGGCCTGTCGCGCAGCCAGGCAGTGGAAAAGCTCCATACCAAGTGGGTCCCGACACTCCCCGAGCAGATCGAGCTCAGGTACGGAACGGCTCCCCCTGCCGCCGCGGACGACGACAGCGCCGACCCTGATGACAGCACCGCTAGCGCTGACAGCGCCGGCGCAGACAGTGCCTTCCTATCTCCCGAAGAGTTGGGGGCCAGACTGCAGCTCGAACGCGCCGCGGCTGAGGCCTACCGCATCGGCCGTGAAGGCGGCATCTGGCAGCAAGTGGCTACCCATCTGCGGCTCCGCAGGACCGGCCTGGACGTGGCGGTGACCTGCAATATTGATGAGGTCGTACTGCGCAGCGCTCTGGTCGCTCTTACCGAGGAAGTCAACTGCAAGCCGAAAGATGCGATTGTGCAGGTCGAGGGCGACAAGGTGCACATCGAGCCCGGCGAGGTCGGGAGGCGTCTTGACGTTGATGCCAGTCAGGCGCATCTGGCCGCGCAACTCACCGACCCGCGTCTGGCCGTCGTGGACCTGGTGATCAATACCGAGCAGCCGGCCATCACTGACGATATGGTGGCAAACTTCGACACCGTGCTCTCCAGCTACAGCACGCCCTTCAATCCCGGCCGCGTCCAGCGCACCCACAATCTCGAGCTGGCTATGGGCATTGTCAACAACACGATTCTGCAGCCCGGCGAGCAGTTCTCGCTCAACGAGACCGTCGGCCCCCGCCTCACCGAGCACGGATATAAGAGCGCTCCCATCTTCCTCCAGGGCGAGGTCGTCCCCTCCATCGGCGGCGGCGTCTGCCAGGTCGCCAGCACTCTCTATAACGCCGCCTTACTGGCCAACCTCAAAGTCACGGAGCGCCATCACCACTCCCGGCCCGTTGACTACACACCCTCCGGCAGAGATGCTACGGTTTATTACGGCCAGATTGATCTCAAATTCACTAACACGCTCAAATACCCGATCCTCATCATCGGCTATGCCGAAGGCGCGCGCCTGCACGCCAAGATCATCGGCAACAGCAAAGACCGCTTCGAGGTCGAACTGCTCCGCAGCGGTGTCTCCTCCATCGGCTTCGCTGTCAAGGAGGTCCCCGACCCCGAGCTGGAGGAAGGCAAGCAGGAGGTTGAAAAACCGGGCCGCAACGGCACCCGTGTCACCCTCACCCGGGTAGTCAAGCAGGACGGCCGGGAAATCGCCCGCGAGGTCCTGCATACCGATGTGTACGGCGCTCAGACCAAGCTAGTCCGCGTCGGCACCAAGAAACCCGAAGAGAAGCCGGAGCAGCCCACCGAGGAGGAGACGCCGCCCACCGGCCCGGCAACTCTCCAGCCGACGACGCCCAAGCCTTCACCCCGCGCGCCCGAAGCAAATCAACCAACTCCTACCCATCCTGCTGAGGGTGATGATTGATGCAAGCGGCCTTCATGTTCGCACCCGATGAAATGCGCGTGGTCGAGACCGATACGCCCACACCCGGGCCCGGCCAGGTGCTGCTCGCCGTCCGTGCGGTAGCCATCTGCGCCTCCGACATCCACATCTTCCACGACGGCCACAGCAGCGGCGTCTATCCCTCCGGGCCCCTGATTCTCGGCCACGAGTTCTCCGGCGACGTGGCTGAACTTGGACCCGGCGTGACCGGCTTGGCCGTCGGGGACCGCGTGGCCTGCGAGCCAAGCTGGCACTGCGGGCAGTGCGACATGTGCCGCCAAGGCCTGACCAACCTCTGCCGCAATGTCATCTTCCCCAGCTTCCCCGACACTAACGGTGCGATGGCTGAGTATATCGCGGTGCCCGCCGCCTCGCTCTGCAAGCTGCCCGATAACGTCAGCTACAACGCCGGCGCGCTGGTGGAACCTCTGGGGGTCGGCCTTCATGCGGTGCGTCTATCGGGGCTGGCCCAAGGTGATGATGTTGCCATCCTCGGTGCCGGAGCCATCGGCATCGCGGTCCTGGATGTCTGCAAGCTCTGCGGCGCCCGTCACATATACGTTGCCGAGCTGCTGCCCGGCAGGCAGGCCTTCCCGGCAAGCCTCGGGGCTCAGGTCTATAGCTCCGCCGCCGAACTCCAGGACCTCTTCGCGGCCGACAATACCCATCCCCCACTGGCCTTTGAAGCCTCCGGTGGCCCCACCGCCTTCGCCGAGACCTTGTCCCTGGTGCGCCCTGCCGGCAAGGCCGTAATCGTCGGCATACCGGAGCCTGACGAGCAAGTTTTCTCGGCCCGTGTGCCGCGCCGCAAGGAGTTGACCGTCCAATTCTCCCGCCGCTCGCGCGACACCTTGGAGGACTGTGTGGCGATGGTGGCCGCACGCAAGCTCCATGCCGAGAACTATCCGGTGCGCGAGTTCCCACTCGACCAAGCCCCGCAGGCCATGCAAGCGGCGATGGACCGTGCAGGCGACATGCTCCGGGCCATCGTCACCCCGTGATTGCCTTGATTCTAGTGTCGTGTCCCTGAAATACCTTTATCCCTTAGAGGGCTTCGGTAGCGTGCCAGAGCAATTGGAAGATATTGAGTTGGGGAGTTCGAGCCAAACGACCTCGGGCTGGAAGCTGAGAATGTTTACGCATTCTCACTTGAGCGTAGCAAGAAGGGGGCCACGCTCAGGCCGAGCTACGCGATAATTGCTGAGACGCCCAAACCGCGCGGCTCACCAGCAGCTTTCGCTAGGCTGACTGCCGCCGCAGTTCCAGCGCCAGCTCCGTGGTCTGGGCGGCCAAATCTCTGATGGAGTTGATATTGTAGCCGTCGAGGGCGCTGTGCAGCGTGTCGTTGAGGGGGGCGACCCACCTCTCCGCTAGCTGTTCGGCTCCCAGCAAGGCGCCCATTACCGAGCCGGCGGTCGCCCCGTTGCAGTCCGTATCCCAGCCGCCCATCACCGCAATACAAATCGCCCGCCCGAAGTCGCCCTGACTGTGCAGCAGCCCCATCAGCACCAACGCGGCATTGTTGATCGTGTGCACTCGGTGATAGCGGCCGTAGGTGGCATTTATCCGCTCCCAGGTGTCTTCCCACGAGGCGTCCTGGCGGCACCAGGCCACGACATCACGCGACATTTCGGCGAAGCGCGATTCGCCGGGCACTACCTGCAGCGCCCGCTCGATGACCGCGCCAATCTCCCCGTATTCACTGACGAGGCTCTCGGCCAGCATCGCGGCGAAGAACATCTCCCCGTAGATGCCGTTTTTCACATGCGACAGCGAGGCGTCCTGGTAAGCCAGGCGAGCTGCTTGAGACGGCCATCCCGGGCAGACGTAGCCGAAAGCATCGGCCCGAATCTGCGCCCCGATCCACTCGCGATACGGATTCCACATCACGGCCGTCTGTCCGGGCGAAACCTCCATCACCAGATTCCGATACGCGGCTCGCTCGGCGGTATAGGTCTTGTGATACGGCAGCCGCAGCAGCCACTCCTTCCCCACCTCCACCGACGTCAGCTCCAGCCCGTAGGTCTTCACCAGATGCAGCCCCAGAATCGTATAGTCGGTGTCATCGTCCCGCGCCCCACACGTTATATTCCCTCGCAAGCAGGGATCGCTTGGCGGTCTGTAGGCAATGCCGCAGGTGTCCTCGATGACCGGGAAATAGTCCTGCAGCGGGTACTCGCCGGCCACCTCCAGCAGGTCCGCGATCTCGGCTCTTGACCGGCCCTCCACCGGCTTGCCCAACATGCAGCCGGCACAGCGGCCCAACCACGCTCCGTAAATACGGCCCTGCAACCCGGCCGGCTCAGGCAGCGCCGCCGGTTCTGCCGCCAGCTCGGGACACCGGCGGACTAGCTCCTCCCATGCTGTAGGCTCGACGTAAAAGGAGTCAGCGTCCACCGGCGCTTTCAGGGCCGCTATCCAAAACTCATTTAGCAAATTCAGGGCCTCCGGCTCGCTGGCGCAGGCCGCCTGATCGTACAGCGCCTGTGCCGAGGAGGTGTCGCGGTCTTCTTCCGCAAGCTGGACTAACTCCAGCGCGGCCAGATTGCGCAGAGTTTCGACGGATAGCCCGATCATGATGGCGCTTCCTCATCTCTGTCGTCCGCTTGCGAGCCTTGCGCGCGCGGATGCGATTCCTGATAGACCTGCTGCTTGTGCAGGTCGGAAACATGCGTATAGGTCTCGGTCACCGACAGGCTGGAGTGCCCCAGCATCTCCTGGATGGCGCGCAGGTCCGCCCCACCATGCAGCAGGTGAGTGGCGAAGCTGTGGCGCAGCGTATGCGGGGAAAGTGTCTGCGGCAGGCCGGCGGCGGCGG
This sequence comes from uncultured Armatimonadia bacterium, assembly GCA_964390495.1. GTDB lineage: Bacteria > Armatimonadota > Zipacnadia > Zipacnadales > UBA11051 > UBA11051. The sequence goes on along the minus strand of CAYMIN010000034.1, from coordinate 37,043 downwards.
CATACTTCTTCAGCATCTTCCAGAACCCGCCCCGGCTGAAGGGCCGGCCCAGGCGAGTCAGGAATATCGCGCTGGTGTTGCCGTGCTTGTCGAATTCGGCCCTAGCGGTGCTCAGGTAGCGGCTCACCAGCTCCAGCGCGGCGGGCGCTACCGGCACCAGCCGCTCCTTGCCGCCCTTGCCCTTGACCCGCACAAGCTGCTCCTCGGCGTTGAGCGCATGTCCGTCGAGCTTGACCAGCTCCGAAACGCGCAGACCGGTGGCATAGAGCAGCGTAATCATCGCCGCATCGCGCAGGCCCTCGGGCGTACCGGTATCCGGGGCCTGTAGCAGCCGCAGGCACTGCTCCTCCGAAAGCACTTCAGGCAGCCGCTTGGACAGGCGCGGGCCGTCAACATTGGCGGTCGGATCGCTGTCGGTGAGCTCCTCCCGCAGCAGAAACTTGTAGATCTGCCGTACCGCCGTTAGCTTGCGGGCCACGGTACTGCGCTTCAGCCCCAGCTTGCGCAGATGGCCGAGGTAGTCAATCACCTGCTGGCGCGTGGCGGTGCGGATGCTGTCCTGGCCGGCCCCGCGCAGGAAGTTGGCAAAATCGCGCAGGTCCCGCCGGTAGGCGACCACCGTATTCTCTGCCAGCCCGGCATCGGCGACTAGGTATTTCAGAAAGGCGTCAATATCCTGCTGCAAGGCGGGGCTCCTTTAGGCCGGACTGCCCAGGGAACGGCGTGCGGGGTACCCGCTTTTTTGAGAAGAAGCCGGTTCCGGGACCCACTGCACAGCGGTGGGTGCGGCCTCCGGCAAAAAACTTCGGCCTGTTTTTAGGGCCTGGCTAACCTCATAGCCCGGATTGCCCACCACCCCGTAGGTCGGGCTTTCCAGCCCGACGCCTTTGCGACTAGGTTTGCCGCCAGGCTGGAAAGCCTGGCCTACGGGAATTATAGTGTGTAATTTTGGCGATAGTCATCAACCACGCGCTGTGCTCCCATGAAGACCATGGGTGAACCATTTCGCAAATTCGGGCAATCCGCTCGTGAATAACGTGGGCAAGCAACCTGGCCGGAAAGTGTTTTGCCCGGGAAGGCGATGGCGCTACGCCTGTTTCAGGCACCGCTGGGACAATGCCTATCGCGTCGTCGTGGCGATATTGGCGGCTTTCGGCCAGTTTTCTAGGCCTTCAGGGCTTGCTGTAACGAGGTCTTCTCATAGCCCAACAGCGGGTGCTGCGGCTCGCCGCTGACGATGCCCCGGATGAACGCGCGGGTACCCCGATGGTCGGTGAGCGCCGTGATTATCATCCCATGGTTGCGGGCATCCAGCAGCGTCAGCGCAAAGCTCAGCTCCCCGCCGATCTCTTCGCTGCTGTTGAAGCGCGACAGCCCGACCCGTTGCACCGCCGTATCCAGCCGCCGGTTGATCTCCTGGGCGAATTCTTCGAGGCCGTCAACCTGATCGTGCAGTTGCGCCAGGTCGACTTCAACTCGGGTCAGTATCTCCGAGGGCGCTTGTTGGGTAATCAGGGCCTCCAACTGCTCAAGCCGCTCGGGAGCGCTGAGCTGCTTTGCCTGCCAGGCCAATACCAGCGCCGCAGCGGCTGCGATCAGCGCCGCGCCTGCTATGGCGATCGCTAAGTAAGCCACCTAGCCTGCCTCCTCGGTTTGCCGTCGGCGCACCGCCCGCCGGTCCATGGTGACAACGACACCGTCGGCGATCTTCAGTTGCACCGTTTTGTCCAGCACCCGCACCACGGTACCGTAGATCCCGCCGGCGGTGATCACCTTATCACCGTTCTCCAGCGACTCTATGAGTTGCTGATGCCTATCTTGGCGCTGCTTGGCGGGCCGCATGATGAGGTACCAAAACAGCACCAGCATTGCCACCGCGAATATCAGCGGCGGCAGCACTTGGCGCATAACGAGATTTTCGAGCATATCTCTTATCTCCCAACCGATGTCCGCGTGTTATACTCTCCGATTCTACCACATATCGAAAAGTTTTTGCATGAGTGGATATACCGCCTAGGCGGTACACAAAAGGGCCCGCAACAAATGGCGAGCCCAAATCATACCCAATTTGCCAATGCCACCTACAGCAACCTATCGCCTCCCGCAGACCAGGCCCCAGACCTTGCGGCCGGTGTCGCTCATGGTGTGCATGTTAGGCGCTTTCGCCTCCCGGGGCACGCACTCCCCGCTGTTGAGGATCATCCCGCCATTACCCATCATCCGCACCAGCCGGTCGGTCTCGCCGGCGACCTGGGAGGCCGTGCCTTCCGTGAGCAGCCCGATGGGGTCCACATTGCCCATCAAGGCGATCTGCCCGCCGAGCTCCTTCCGCACCTCCGCCATATCCAGTCCCGGTCCCGGGCTGAGCACACTCGGCTCCGTCAGCGCCTGCAGCCGCAGCCCGGCTATTTGCTCTTCGGAATTGTGCAGGAAGGTAAACGCCCCGGCCGCCTTGAACACCTCGCCCACCCGCTTGCACGGCTCCAGCGCCCACTGCTCAAACTGTCTCGGCGATATCATGTGGGTGGAGGCGTTGCAGTCGCCATACCACAGCGCGTGGGCACCGGCGTCAATCTGGGCCAGACCCCATGAAATCGCCTGCTCCTCGGCGAACTTGAGCGCGTCCTCGACCAGCTCGGGGTCATCAATCAATTTGAACATCGTCTCTTGGATACCGAAGGTCAACGTCACTGCCGAGAAGGGGGCCGCGACCCGACCCGTGATGCACTTTTGGTCGCCGCAGGCCTCGCGCAGCCCGGCGATGGCCTCCAGCAGCAGCGGCATCCGTGCCGAAGTCTGCGGGTTCGGCACCCTCAGACGCCCCAGCGTCTTGGCATCAAAGGGCAGATAGTCGCAGGTCGCCGGCACGATATTCTCTCCGGCCTTGACTCCGACACCCAGAGCCTCGAACTCCAAGGTATCGTCAACATGCAGCCAGGCCCAGTCCCACCCGAACTTGTCCATGACCTCGAGTTGGGTCTGGATGATGTTTTCCGGAGTCGCGATGTATTCGGCGTATGTCAGCCCGCAGTACTTGGCGTCAAACTCCTGGCTCAAGCAGAATACCGGCAGCTCCTCCGGAACCTGCAGATCAACGCACCTCTGGATGTCTCCGATTAGACCCATCGCCTATGTCCCTTCCCGCATCTTCCTATAGTATAGGAAGGGTTATTTCACCGCATCACTAGCGAAATCCTCTATTCCCGCACAAAAAGCAGAGGTCCGCCAGAGGGCAGGTCTGCCCTGCTCTGCGCAGCAAGGCTGTCGCGGGATTCACTAGGCCCTTAGTGGCCACTACCAGCACAGGAAAATTTGTCTAACGGGGCTAGCTCATCTGTGGAAGGCGCTGGCTAGTATCTCCAGCACCAGCTCTTGGTAGCTCATCCCCAGCGCTTCCGCCTCGTGGGGAACGTCGGAGGTCTCGGTCAGCCCGGGCATGCTGTTGATGTCGTGGATCCAGATCTGCCCACTGCTATCGAGGTGCATATCACAGCGGCTGATACCGTGGCATCCGGTCACCTGATGGGCTTCCAGGGCAAGCTGTTGCGCCTCGCCGGTGTGCTGTTCGGAGATGCGCGCCGGGCAGATCAGGTCGGTCAGGCCCTTGGTGTACTTGGCCTCGTAATCGTAGAACTCCTTGTGCGGCACCAGCTCCAGCACCGGCAGCGGCCGCGTCCGCTCATGCCAGCCCAGCACCCCCACGGTAATCTCGGTGCCGTCGGTGAACTTCTCTAGCAAGCTGCGGCCATACTCCCGGACTAGCTCACCGGCGACCTCAAGCGCCTCCTCTTCGCTCTTGCATATCGTCACACCCAGGCTCGAGCCCTCACATGCCGGCTTGGCTACCACTGGCACTCCCAGCCGCCGGATCGCGGCCTCCAGCTCCGAGCTAGCGGTGGCGGGTGAGATTACCACATGGTCCGGTACGGGCAAGCCCCGATCGCGCAACACCGCTTGCGTCAGCGGCTTATCCATCGTCAGCGCGCTGGCCAGCACGCCGCAGCCGGTGTAAGGAAGCCCCAGCATCTCGAGCACGCCTTGAATGGTGCCGTTCTCCCCGGCACCGCCGTGCAGCGCGTTGAAGACCACCTCCGCGCCGATCTCCAGCAACTGCCCGGCCAGGTTCGGCTCCGGGTCCACTATGACCGCATCAATTCCGGCCGCTTGCAGCACCTGTAACACGCCGCCGCCGGAGCGGAATGACACTTCCCGTTCGCCCGACTGCCCGCCTGCCAGCACTGCCACACGCTTGCCCTTGACCTCTTCTAGCACTCCCATTGCCTCATCTCAGTTGCGGTCTTCAGGTTGCTGCGGATTGAACTTCAGAAACAGGGTGCCGATGGTCCGCCCTGCCGCCAGATTATTGTTGAGCATCGCTTCCCGGGCCGCCGGTCCGCTCGCCAGCCGCACATGCCCGGCTCCGATGGTGTAGCGTCCCCACGAGGGGTCCATTTGCACCCATTCGCCGACATATAGCTCATTCCACTCGTGGTAGCCGTAGGCACCGTTGGTATAGACCAGGCCGATGACTATGCGCGGGGGGATCCCCACCGCCTTGGCCAGCGCTGCCAGCAGCACCGCGTGCTCGCTGCAGTCACCTTCGCCCTGCTGCAGCACCTCCAGAGCCGAAATTGGCCGCGGCTCGCTCTTGACCCTCCGCAGGTGATGGTGGACCCAGTCCAGCAGCGCCCTGGCGCATTTCCACGCATCCCGCTCCTGACCGATTATGCTCTGTGCCAGCTTGCGGATCGTCTCGCTGTCGCTCTGGGTTATCTCATTAGGCTCCAGATATGAGACAAGGTCGGGATCCGATATTGGTAACTGCACCACCTGCGTGGGTGGCGGCTGTGCGCCGGTGATGACTTCGGCACTACCATCAGGACGGGCGATTACCTGCTGCCGGTCGCTGGCCGGGATCAGCTCCGTGACACTGCCCGCCGCCGTCGAGGCAATCAGACTGACCTGCTCGCTCCGGTGCGGGTCACGCGGCGGCAGGCCCACGCTGATGCCGCTGCTTAAGGCCGGACCGACGATCTCCGCCAACGCCTCCTCTTCAGTGGCCCTGACGACCTCCAGCCCCATCAGTTCGGGCAGGCTCTGGCGCACGATGCTGCCCTCCGGCCCCAGCCACGTCTCCACGGTGATGCCCATCTTCGCCATGCGCGTGTGCAGCAGCGTCCGGGTGCCTGCTGCGGTCTCTTCCCGCCGCTGGAAGCTGACGGTGTAGGTGTCGAGCTGGCCGATGTAGGGATCGAAGCCGCTGAATACGACCTGCCAGCCGGGGCCGATCTCGCCGGCCGCCGCCGCGAACATCACCAAAAACTCGGAGCCGAAATCGTCAGGACGCGCTACCTCTCGGCTATGGGTACCGTCCGGCTGCTCCACCGTTATATGCAGCTTGTCGGCCGCGGCCACCACGGTGGTCTCCGATGCTCGGCCCATCAGATTCTGCCACAGCTCGATCCTTGCGGGCCGCAGCTTCTCGTCGTAGCTGGTCACCTGACGGCCGACCATCTGCTGAGCGCGCCCGTCAATGGCAAAGCCCACTTTGGAGCATTCCTCGATCCGCAGCCGCGCGCCCGCCTCGCTGCTGACACTCATCGCCTGCCAGCGCAGATAGCCGGCGCGCTGGCCCTGCAAATTCACGGTGTACCAGTAGGGGCCGCCGAATTGCTCGGCGAAATCGGCGCTGGCGAATTGCGCTCCGAGGCTCCCGGTCTGCCAGCGCAGATAGAGGTCGCGCCAGTCGGGGCCGCCATTGTCCTGACCGGCTGCGGCGGCACACCGGCCCGCGCTGATGACCGTCACATAAACCAGCGCCATCAGCCCAAGGACCAAGCTTGCCCTATTCATTGCTCTCTACGGGGGCGGTGTCATCATCGCTGGGAGGTTCGCCGGAGCTTTCAGCCGCAGCGCCGGCGTCTTGGTCAGGGGAGGCTGCGGCATCGCCATCAGGGCTACTGAGCATCATCCGGTGGAACTTGCCGACGATTTCAGGATCGAACGCGGTGCCGGCCCGGGAGACGATCTCCATCAGGGCGTCTCTGGTGGCGAGTGTCTTGCCCGCCCCGCCGTCACCCTTCTGCACCCGGTCAAAGGCATCGGCAACGGCCACCAGCCGGGCGGCAAGCGGAATGTCCTTCCCGGACAGGCCCTCGGGGAAGCCGCCACCGTCCCAGCGCTCGTGATGGTACTTGACAATCGCCAGCGCCGGCTGCAAAAAACCGATCGGCTGCAGGATGCTCACCCCGATGAGCGGGTGCATCTGGTAAAACACCTGCTCGGTGGTCTGGCCATCTCTGGCTTCCATGGCCTCTTCATGCACGCCGATCTTACCGATGTCGTGCAGGATCGTGCCGAACCGCAGCATCTCCCGTTCCTCTTCGTCCATCCCCAAAGCCTGCGCCAGCCTGTCCGCCAGCTCCGTCACCCGCTCCGAGTGCTTATAAGTCGCCGCATCCTTAGCCTCGACCGCGGTCGTCAGCGCCCTGACGGTCTCATAGTAGTTGCGGCGAATGTCCTCATAAAGCTCCGCGTTTTCGATCGCGACTGCGGCCTGGTCGGCGAAGGTGGTCAACAGCGCGATATCCGCCGCGCTGAACCGCCGCCTGCGTTTGGCATAGACCCGGATTACCCCACGCGCCCCGTTCTTGGCCCGCAGCGGCACCGTCAGCACCGAACTCAGCCCCTCTGCCCTGGCTGCTTCGGGATACTGGAAGCCATCCTCTGCGGTCACGTCCAGAATCTGCACGGCCTCTCCGGCCAGGGCCCGACCGTTGACGGGACTGGCCGCGCCCACCACCTTCCCCTTCTGCCAGTACTCCTCACTCAGCCCCGACATCGCCACCGGCACCAACTCATCGGTCTGTTCGTCCAGCAGCCTGATCCCGCAGCCCTTGGCGTCCATAACTTTCATGGCGCTCTCGGCGATTAGCTCCAGCACCTCGCTGACCCGCAGCGTGCTGGTGATACTGCGCGCCACCTCGTAGAGGCGACGCGATTCGCTGGCCCTGCGCTTCAGCTCCAGAGAGGCCCGCGAGGCCGCCAGGCCGACCACATAAAAGGTGCACATCCGCACGATCATATCGGCGGGTGTTTGCATTACCGCCTTGCCCAATTCTTCGTAGCGCGCCGCCATCCACGGGCCGCACAACAGCGTGCTCAGAAGTGACACGCAGATGGCGCCATAGTCCCCGAAGGAATATGCCGCGTACATTATCGGCAGGTAGTACAGGTGTACCGCGATGCTGTCGGTGCCCGCAAAGTGCACCAATACCGTGATCCCGCCGATAGCAGCAGCGGTCACCGCGATTGGCCAGAACAGCTTGGGGCGCTTGGTTGTCTCCACGCCTTCGCTCGCTTCCATCATCGGGAAAAAGCCGACAGACCCTTTCTCCCCACAGAAAAACGGATAGATGCCCTTGGCGCGTCCCGGAAAGGGGGCTATCCCCTTTCCTATGCAATTGTCATGTTTGGAGGCTAGAAGCTGTCTCAAAACCCCGGAATGGGGGACTGTCCCTTTAGGGCCTGTCCCCTGCGTAGCAGAAACAGCGTTTTACCACCCCGCGAGTCCTGAGAAAGTAGGTTTTGAAACCGCTTCTAGCGCACCTTTTCGCCGGGCTTGACCTCCGCGTCGGTAGTCACCAAGGCCAGCGGCTGTTTCTCACCCGCCGCCAGAATCATGCCGTTGGACTCGGTGCCATGAATCGTCGCCGGCTCCAGATTCGCCACCAGCACCACCGTCCGCCCTAGCAACTGTCGCGGATTGAAATGCTCGGCCAGGCCCGCCACCACCTGTCGCGGCTGCTGCTCACCTACATCAATCTGCAGCACCAGCAGCTTGTCGGCATCGGGCACCCGGCTAGCCTCCAGAACCTTGCCGATCCGCAAGTCAAGTTTGCTGAAATCCTCAAACGATATCCGGTCCATCCGCTCCCCCTGCGCCGCCGCCTGCTCATCCGGCTTCCCCGTCTCCACCGGCTTCTCCTCGCTTCCTAGCTTCGCCGCCACCCGCTCCAGGTCTATGCGCGGGAATATCGGCGCCCCCCGGTTGATCGTCGTATCAGACTGCAGTCGTTCCGCCGCTACCTCCGACCAGCTCCGCTGCACGCCGCTGTCCGTGAGGCCGAGCTGCTGCCAAATCTCCTCGGCCACTCGCGGCATGAACGGCTCAATCAGGATAGCGATGACGCGGATGCAGTCTAGTACGTCATAGAGCACCGCGTCCAGCTCCACGCGCTTGCCCTGCTTGTGCAGAGTCCACGGCTCGCGCTCATCAATGAACTTATTGCAGCGGCCGATTAGCTCCCAAATCGCTGTCAAGGCATCCCGGAAATTGACCCGCTGCAGGTGTTGGTCCACCAACTCCCCGGCCCGGTTGATCGCCTTGACCAGCGCTCCTGAGCCCGGACCCGCATCCGGTATGCGACTGTCCACGTACCGCTCCACCAGCGGCAGGCTCCGATTCAGCAGATTCCCCAGATCGTTGGCCAGGTCCGCATTGAACCGCTGCAACAGCCCCGTGAGCGAGAAGCTGCCGTCCAGCCCGAAAGGCACTTCCCGCAGCAGATAGTAGCGCACCGTGTCAACCGCAAAGGCGGTGCGCACGCCTGAGTACTCCACCAGCTTGTCTATGACCTCGAAGGGATCAACAACATTCGCCTTCGATTTACTCATCTTCTGCCCGGTCGCGTCACTCCACCAGCCGTGCGCGAACAGCCGCTCCGGAAGCGCCACCTCCAGCGCCATCAGCATCGCCGGCCACAGGGTCGCGTGAAACCGCGTCAGGATATCCTTGCCCAGCAACTGCACATCCGGCGGCCACACCGCCCCAAACTGAGCCTCGTCCTCGCCATAGCCGGCCACGGTCAGGTAATTGGTCAGCGCATCCAGCCACACATAGATGGACTGATCCGGATCATCAGGCACGGGAATATCCCAGTCCGTGCGGCTGCGGCTGACGCAGGCGTCCTGCAGACCGGTTTTGACAAAGGCCAGCACCTCGTTGCGCCGACTTTCCGGGCCGATGAACTCCTCATGCTCCTCGATGTAGCGCACCAGCTCATCCGCGTACTTGCTGGTGCGGAAAAAGTACGCCTCCTCCGAGACCTGCTCGACCGGCCGCCCACAGTCCGGGCAGTTGCCCTCCTGCAACTCCGACTCCAACAGATACGTCTCGCACGGCACGCAGTACCAGCCGGTGTATTCCGACCTGTAGATGTCATCCTGGGCCAGAAGCTGCTCGAAAACCCCCCGCACCGTCGCCACATGTTGCGGCTCGGTGGTGCGGATAAAGCGCGTATAGTTGATGTGCAGCCGCTCCCAGGCCCGCTGGTATTCCCCGACCAACCCGTCGGCGAAATCCTGCGGCGACTTGCCCGCCTCCGCGGCCTCTCGCAGCACCTTCTGACCGTGCTCGTCGGTGCCGGTGGCAAACATCACCTGCTCCCCACGCAGCTTGTGGTATCTCGCCAGTACGTCTGCCGCGATTGTCGTGTAGGCGCTGCCGATATGCGGCTTGCCGCTGACATAGTAGATCGGGGTCGTGATGTAGAAGGCCGTTTTTTCACTGCCCTCGGCTGCCATACTTACTACCTGCCTCTAGTGTCGGGCCCTCCGCTGCCTGGAGCGGCGCTGGTGCTTGACCTCGCTGGTCGCAACTGTGATGCGGGTTTCATCATCAATCTGGACCACAACCTCATTAGCCAGAACCTGTACCTCGACAACTTCGCCCCGGCCCTGCGGCGTATCCACTATCTGCCCCTCGGCCGGCATCTGGCTGCGCAATTCCTGATACAGCTCTTGCTCGTAGCGCAGGCAGCACATCAGCCGGTCGCACACCCCGCTGATCTTGGTCGGGTTCAGCGACAGGCCCTGGTCCTTGGCCACCTTGATTCCGACCGGCTCAAAGCTCCGCAGGAAGGTCTGGCAGCACAGCGGCCGTCCGCACGGCCCGACCCCGCCCAGCATCTTCGCCTCATCCCGGACCCCGATCTGCCGCAGCTCGATACGCGTCTTGAATATCTTCGCCAGCTCCCGCACCAGCTCCCGGAAATCAACCCGCCCGTCCGAGCTGAAAAAGAACACCAGGCATCGGCGATCGAAAGTGTAGTCGGCATCAATCAGCTTCATCGGCAAACCGTACTCGGCGATCTTGCGCTCGCAGGTGCGCAGGGCCATTTTCTCCCTTTGGTGCAACTGCTGCTCGTACTCCAAATCATCCGCGCTGGCCTTCCGCACCACCGGCTTCAATCCCGCTTCGTTATCCAACTCCGCCGAATCCAGGACGAGCTTCACCACCTCCGCGATATCCACACCCTTCTCGGTATGCACCAGCACGTGGTCGCCCGGCGCGACCTCCGCACCATTAGGCCTGAAGTAGTAAACCTTGCTACCTCGCCCGAATGACACCCCTACCGCAGCCGGCTTAGGGGCCCTGCCATCAAGCTCGCCGGCGTCTGGTTTCTCGCGGCTGATATCTTCAGTCATTAGAGGCCTTCGCTGCTATCTCTTTTTCTGTCACCTTGCGCTCATCAGCGGCTGCGTGTCGCCGGTCCGCCAGCCGCTGCAGCAAATCATCCAGTACCGGTATCAGCGCTTGCGGGTCGCGCTTGTTATAGCCGAGGCAGATCTGCTGCTCGCGGAACACTATCCGGGGCAGGGCGGCCTTCGCTCCCTGGCGCGCCTGCCGACGGCTGGGAACATACAGGGCCTCCAGCACCTCCCGCTCGCGCGCCGTCAGCCTGTGCTCCGGGTCCAGCCGAACTGTCACTTCACCCTTGGCAGTCGCGATATCCACAACCGCTGCTTGCCTACACTTTAACTTAATCCGTGCCACGGTTACAAGGTTTCGTAGCGCTTTCGGCGGCTTTCCATAGCGGTCGCGGGTCTCTCTGGCCAGCTCCCCAAGCTCGGTTTCATCCCTGACATTCGCCAGCCGCCGGTACAGCTCGATCCGCTGCCGCTCCCCCGGCACATACGCGGCGGGTATGACCGTCTCAATCGGCAGCTCAATGGTCGCGCCGCCTTCCGCGGATTTACCGTTCTCGCCCTTCAAAGTACTGACTGCATCCGCCAGCATCTGACAGTACAGGTCCAGGCCCACCGCCGACATATAGCCGCTCTGTTCGCGGCCCAGAATATCGCCTGCACCGCGAATCTCCAGGTCCCGCAACGCTATCTTGAAGCCACTGCCCAGCTCGCTGAATTCCTCGATCGCCTTCAGCCGGTCCTCGGCCTGTTCCGTCAGCCGCTCCGGGTAGCGATACAGCAGATAGGCATAGGCCTGCCGGCTCGACCGCCCTACTCGGCCCCGCAACTGATAAAGCTGCGCCAGCCCCAGACGGTCGGCATCATCAACTATCAGCGTATTGGCGTTGGCCACATCCAGGCCGTTCTCGATGATCGTGGTGCACACCAGCACATCGAATTGCTCGGCATAGAAGGCCAGCATCACCTGTTCCAGGTCGCCCTCTTCCATCTGCCCGTGCGCCACCGCCACCCGCGCTTCCGGCACCAGCCGCTGCAGCCGCGCGGCGGCGTGAGCGATTGACCGCACCCGATTGTGCACGTAATAGACCTGCCCGCCCCGATTAATCTCGCGCCGCACCGCCTCGCTAATCAGTGCATCATCCTGCTCGCGCACGAAAGTCCGGATCGCTCTGCGGCCTGCCGGCGGATCATTTATCAGCGAAATCTCGCGGATACCGGAAAGCGACATATTGAGGGTGCGCGGAATCGGCGTGGCCGTCATTGTCAGGCAGTCCACCGAGGCCTTCAGCTTCTTCAGCCGCTCCTTCTGCCGCACCCCGAAGCGCTGCTCCTCATCAATCACCAACAGCCCCAACTCCGCAAAAGCCACATCCGACCCCAGCAGCCGATGGGTCCCGATGACGATGTCAATCGCGCCCTCCTTGAGCCGGCTGATGATCCGCCGCTGCTCCTGGGTGCTGCGGAAGCGGCTCAGCATCGCCACCTCCACCGGGTAGCGCGACAGCCGCTCGCGGAAGGTATTGAAATGCTGGTGGGCCAGGACGGTGGTCGGCACCAGCACCGCCACCTGCTTGCCCGCAAGCACCGCCTTGAAGGCCGCCCGGATCGCCACTTCGGTCTTGCCGAAGCCGACATCCCCGCAGATTAGCCGGTCGGCCGGCCTAGCCTGCTCCATATCCCGCTTGACCTCGGCGATCGCCCGCAGTTGATCCGGCGTCTCCTCGAACTGAAACGTCGTCTCCAGCTCCTTGAGCCAGGCGCTATCTGCCTCGAAGCTATAGCCCGGGGTTTGCTCGCGCTCCCGATACAGCTTCAGCAACTCGCGCGCCAGCAGTTGCGTGGACTTCTTCGCCTTGCGCTTGGTCGTCTGCCACGAGCTGCCTTGCAGCGCGCTGACGGTCACCTGGCCGCCCTCGGAGCCGATATACTTCTGGATGCGATCGAGTTGCGTCACCGGCACATAGAGCCGGTCCTCGCCCGCGTAGGCGATCACCAGGTAATCCCGCTCTAGCTCGTCAATAGTCTGTTTCGCCAGCCCTTGATAGACGCCGATACCGTGGTTGATGTGCACCACGTAGTCGCCCTCTTCGATCTCGCGCAGGCTGGTCAGAGAGAAGCCCCGGCGGTAGGCGCTGCCCTCCGGCCGCTGCAGCTTCCGCCAGCCGTAGATCTCCTTGGCCGTCAAGGCCACCAGCTTCGCCTCCGGCATCGAAAAGCCGCTGGTCAGGTCCTGGCCGAGGACATTGACCGCGCCCATCTGCAGATCGTCGAGGCCGGCAGCCACCCGCACACCGCTCAGTCCACGGGAGCTGAGGATCTCAACGGCCTTATCGGTATCCTGCCCACACACCAGCACGCAGAAGCCGTCCTGCTGCCATTGCGTCAAGCCCTCGATCAATAGCTCGAAGCGCCCGCCGAAGGTCTCGGTCGGCGGCGTTGACAGGCTCACCGTAGCCACTTGCTCATCCCACGGCACCTGACGCTGCAGCATGTTGAGGTATATCAGCGGCCGCCTGCCGGACAAATACCTGCCGCGAAACTGCGCAAAACCCAGACATGCCGTCTCCGGCAGCCGCAGGTGGCGACCCAGCTTCACACCCCGGCGGTGCGCATCGAGCACATCGGTCTCAAACTGCTCGGCGGCGGCCTTGATCCGCACCGGCTCATCAATCACTAGCGGTGCAGCCGTCGGCAAATAGTCCAGGAAGGTCTCGCGCTGGTCCTCGTAGAGATATGGCAGGTAGTGAACCAGGCTGGGTGTCGGGCGCAGATTCTCCAAATCCGCCAGGTCCTGTTCCATCCGCTCCTTCAGGTGCCCGGCCTCCCGCGCCTTGCCCGCCTCATTGAGCACATCTAGTTCGCGCCGAAACGCCAGCTTGATCTGCGGCAGCGCCCTCTGTACCGCCCCTTTATTCAGTAGCACCTCACCCGCCGGCCCGATCCCGACGCTCTCAATACTCCCTAGCGAACGTTGGGTGGTCGGCTCGAACAGCCGGACGCTGTCAATCTCATCGCCCATCAGCTCGATCCGCACCGGGAACTCCAGCGCCGGAGGCGACACATCTATAATCCCGCCGCGCACCGAGTACTGCCCCACATCATCAATCAAGTCCACCCGCTCGTAGCCCAGGTCCGCCAACTGATAGGCCATCTCATCGCGGTTGCACCCAGCGCCTAGCTCTAGCTGCAGCCGGTTGGCGATAAACTCCGCCCCGGGCATCGTCAGCGTCACGGCCGACATCACGCTGGCTACCACAACTACCGCCTCGCCGGCGGCAAGCCGTTCTAGGCAAAGCAGCCGGTCGGCCACCGTTTCCGGGTCGGGAGTGACGCCGTCGTATAGGGCCGAAGCAGTCGAGGGGAAGCACAACACCCGCCGTCTCAAACGGTCCTGGCTACCATTATCCAGCAAGCCCGAGAGGTCGTCGGCAAGCTGCTGCGCCCGCTCTTCGTTGTAGGTGATGATCGCACAGGGGCGGGTAACGTCCTGCAGCCAGGCACCACACAAGGTGGATTTCCCGCCGCCGCTGAGACCCTGCAAACACAGGGATGAGTTCGCCCTCAGGGCCGCTTGCGCCCGTGAAAATCCCTCGGTACGCTCCAGCAGTTCAACTAGCGAATAGCTGCTGGCCACATTGATGGGGCTTTGCTGCCGATCTGACATCGTAGGAATATGGCGATCCTGCACGAGAGTGTCGGGCTGGAACCGTACCCATGCGTCAGTTGCCGGACAGCTTGCCTACTGCTCGGCCTGTGAGTGCTCCCACACCAACGCCGCCGCACCTACCGCCCCGGCCTTAGTGCCAAGCGCGCACGGCAGGACCTTCGCCGGGTCGAAGCCGCTGATTGGGGTCCGCTCTCTCACCGTGCGCCGTACTGGGTCAAACAGCACCTCGCCGGCCCCGGCGATACCGCCCCCCAGCAAGATAATATCCGGGTCGCACATCACGATCGCGTTGCACAGCGTCTGGCCGATATACAGCCCGATGTCGGACATCACGCTCAGACACATCTCATCACCTTGTCGGGCCAGGTCCGCAATCAGCTTGGGGGTGACGGCGTCCCGGTCAGCCGCCGCATATTGTGCCAGAGCCGAATCCGGATACGCTGCGAGCTTGCACAGCGCCCGATTGATGATTGCCTGCTTGCCCACGAACGCCTCGGCGCACCCTACCGTGCCGCAATTGCAGGGCGGGCCGTTGAGGTCCAGGATCATGTGACCGATCTCCCCCATAATCTGCCGCGGCCCGCGCCGTACCTTGTTGTCCAGTGCGATACCACCGCCCACGCCAGTGCCCAGAGTGACCAGTAAGACATTCGCATAATCCCGGCCGGCCCCATAGCGCAGCTCGGCCAGGGTCGCGCAATAGGCATCATTCTGCATCCACACCGGCATACCCATGCGCCGCTCGAAGAACTCCGGCACGCGCACCCCGTTGAGGATAGTCAGGTTGGGGCAGTCACGCGCCGCTCTCTCGTCAGGGCTGACCGTTCCCGGCACCCCAATGCCCAGACCGACCGGCTCATACCCGGCCGCTCTCCCCATCACTTCCCGGGCCGTCTCGGCGAACGCTGCCAGCAGCGCCTCGGCGCTGTCCGCCTCAGGGGTCGGGCGCGATACATCGGCGATCAGGCCGCCGTCGGCATCAATCAGGCACACGGCACAGGTCGTGCCACCGACATCAATGCCAAGAGCCGCCGGTAGGGTGGCAGGAGACATCTGCGTTACCGCCTCTTACTGGTCGGCGAAGGGGTCGTCTTGCTCGTCCACATCATCGAAGGCTTCAGGCGGGGGCGCGGCCTCTGCCTCCGGTTCCGGTCGCGACGGCTGCGCGCTGCGGCGACGCTCGGCCTCCTGTCGGGTCTCCAAGGCCTGCACTCTGAAGGCATTGATTTCCACTTCGTATCGCCGCTTGCCGTCCTGACCTTCCCAGGTCCGCGATTGCACTCGGCCCTCGAGCCCCACCAGCGCGCCCTTATCCAGATACTGGGCCACAAACTCCGCGGTCTTGCCGAAGCAGACCACGTTCAGCCAGTCGGTCTCCTGTTCATCACTACCGCCTCTCGGCGGGCGATTGACCGCGACTCTGAAATTGGTGATCGGGGTCCCACTGGAGGCATAGCGCATCTCCGGATCGTTGCCCAAGCGACCTACCAGCACCACGCTATTGATCATTTGGCGTTCCACCTTTCCATCTCGCGGCAACCTCTGGAAGCTGTTTCAAAACCCCGGAGTGGGGGACTGTTCCTTTAGGGACTGTCCCCTGGATGCCAGAAGCAGCGTTTTACCGCCTTGCGAGTCCTGAAAAACCAGGTCTTGAAATGGCTGCTAGTCCGAATAGTCCACAAAACGCCTGGCTCAGGCTTTTACTTTAGTACGCGTGGGTCAGGCTTTTGCTCTATTACGCGTGGGTCAGGCTTTCCAGCCTGACAGCCGTTGTGCTCGGCTATCGCGTTCTCAGCTTCCCGTTCGCCAAGCTCACAGTCCTGCCTGCGCTGAGCCTGTCGCAGAGCCGAAGGCCGACCTCGAACTGCGCCGCTTTGTGGCTGGCGTTGGACTGATTGCCGGTATCGTAGAACTCATCCCGCTGCGCCTCTGCTACTCGGGCTGCTCTGCCTCAGGCGTTTCTTCGGCCTCTTCAGCAGCCGCCTCCTCGGTCTCTTCCTCAGCCGGCTCCTCGGTCTCTTCCTCAGCCGGCTCTTCG
>CAYMIN010000034.1:0-20747 GCA_964390495.1 uncultured Armatimonadia bacterium | reverse complement strand
CTCCTCGGTCTCTTCCTCAGCCGGCTCCTCGGTCTCTTCCTCAGCCGGCTCTTCGGTCTCTTCCTCAGCCGGCTCCTCGGTCTCTTCCTCAGCCGGCTCCTCGGTCTCTTCCTCAGCCGGCTCTTCGGTCTCTTCCTCAGCCGGCTCTTCGGCAGCCTCGGTCTCGCTATCAGCGTCGGCTTCGGGGGCTTCTGCTACGGCTTCCTCGGCGCTCTCTTCAGCCTCCTCCTCAACTTCCTCCGGCTCCTGATAGATTGCTTCGGGGGTGGCGACAACGATTGACCCGCGCAGGATCGTCTCGATCACGGCGAACTCATTCTGCAGAGCTGTGACAGCTCCCCCGTCGCCCCGGAAGTAGGTGAGCATGTAGAGACCCTCATTGCGGCCGTTGATCTCGTAAGCCAGGCTCCGCCGCCCGAAGACCACCGTGTTCTCGACCTCGGCGCCGCCTTCGGCAATGGTGCGCTCCACGGCCGCGATTGCTTCCTCTTGTTCTTGCTCCTCCCGACTTACGTCCAGGATATACATCGCCTCATAAAGCCTTGCCTCGTTCGACAATTCCTAGGTCCCCTTCCTGTGGTCACAATGGCTCCGTGGCCGCGACACACGGAGCAGGAATGGCTCTAAGGCCGCCGACGCCGCCTTCACGCCATGATTGTGCGGGTCGCCGACCTATTCTGCCACTGACGGCAGCCACGCAGGCCACCGATTGAGCAGGCCGAGTATAGCACAGTTCGCCTGCTGAGGCAACTTGTCATCAGCGGCCCTTAGCTGCATCACTCCCGAGCAGCGCAACGTCACCGCCGGCGGAACTAGAAGCTGTTTCAAAACCCCACGATGGGGGACTGTCCCTTTAGGGACGTATCTGTTTGCCGTATTCAGCCAACTAACCTCCGACGCGTGGCTCGGCCTGCCCTGAGCTTGTCGAAGGGCAGGTGAGAATGCGACAGCATTCTCAGCTTCCAGCCCGAGGCCGTTGCCATTGCCGTTGTTCTTCTCTTCCGCAGGACCCCGCCGAGCCGGGTACCCACTGCCAAGCCGTGGCTGCAACCGGGCAGTTGGTGTACGGTGTGACCGCCGGTCAGGGAGATTCCTCAAAGAGCCGGTCGGGGTCCTCCCCGATTGTCGGGAAATAGCGGCCAAACAGGCGGTCGCCCCGCAGCAGATACAGGTACAACCCCACGCCGGTGATGATGCCGATGGCATAGCGCACCAGGTTGGTCGCCAGCGAGCCGCTGGCCAGCGGGCTGATCAGGCCCTCGATCAGCGCGGCTAACACGAACACCGGCAGCGTCGCGGCGACCAGGCGGACCGCCTCATGCGCCCCGATCAGCAGCGCATCGCGGCGCAGCAGATCGCCCGGATTGACCAGCCCGTACCCGAACCGCAGTCCGGCCGCCGCCGCCAGCAGAATCGCCGAAATCTCGATGACCCCGTGCGGCACTACTACCGCGCCCACCGTCATCAGCTTGCCCTGGTAGATCCCGAGTCCTAAAAAGGCGCCGAGCATCAGGGCATTGCTGGCCAGCCAATACAGTGTCCCGATGCCAAAGGTCACGCCCGACACGAAGCAGACGAGGGCGACATTGATATTGTGCATCATCAGGTACCCGGCGAAGCTGGGGCCGCCGCCGGACTCGGCGACACCCTCGAAGTACTTCCCGGGCGCCTGCTCGGCCTCCAGGAAGTCCTCCACATGGGCGCGGAAGCCCGGCGGCATGAACACCTCGGCCCAGCCGGGGTTTTGTCCCGTGGCCCAGCCGGCGATGAGGCCACCCACCAGCAGTACCGCGCTGCAGACCGCAAAGTACCGCCAGCATCGCTTGAAGGTAGCCGGCACTTCGACGCCGAAGAAGTACCCCAGGCGCACGCCTCGCTCGTGGCGTCGGCCGTGGATGATGCCGTGGGCGCGGCCCATCAACTGGTTCAGGTAGGCGACCGTCTCCGGGTCATACTCCCGGGTCCTGGCAACTGCCAGATGCGAGGCGGTTTGGCGGTACAGGGAGCCGAGTTCGCGCAGTTCCGCACCATTCAGCGCGGACACGCCGGCGACCGACCGGCACCGCTCCAGCAGTGCCTCCAGCCGCTCCCAGGTTGCCTTGTGCCTTTGTACGAAGCTCAGCACCGGCGCGCCTCCGGATTACCATGCGGCACGAAACCATCGTCGTTCAGACGCCCGAGTACGTGGAAATCGAGTACGAGCTGGCCGGCCTCGGCTCGCGCATCATCGCCTGCCTGGTTGACACTATCGTGCAATTCCTTATCGTGGTACTGCTCGTCATCGCCGGCATCTATCTGTTCAATCTGCTTTCTCTGTCTGGCAGTGGGAATCCTCTGGACCTGGTCGCCATGTTGCTGATCGGCGCCGGCGGCCTGGTCGGCTTCATCGCCTACTGGGTCGTGCTGGAGATGCTCACCAACGGCCAGAGCCTCGGCAAGCGCATGGCCGGCCTGCGCGTTATCCGCGATGACGGCACCCCCATCAATCTCTGGGACAGTATCATCCGCAACCTCGTGCGCATCGTGGACGCGCTGCCTGCCAACTACTGCGTCGGCATCATCTCGGTATGGCTAAGCGGCCGCTCCAAGCGCCTTGGCGACTACGCCGCCGGCACCGTGGTAGTCAAGGAGCGCGCCGCCGAGATGCCCACAGCAACTGCACCAGCGCCCGCCTCGTCGGCTCACTATCAGCGCGCGCCAACTCCCGCCGATGCGGAGCTGATGGCTCACATCCGCAGGCTGACCGCACCGCAGGCCGAAGCGGCAGAGCGGTTCCTGGAGCGGCGCCACGAGCTGGACCCTGAGGCGCGCGCTCAGCTTGCCAGTCGCCTGGCCCACTCAATCTCCTCGCACCTCGGCATCAGCGCCGCCGCCTGGGCCGGTCCCGAGCAGTTCCTCGGCGCGGTCCTCGCCTGCCATCGCAGCGTCTCGCGCTCTCGCGAATAGCGTCCACCAAAGGTGCTGATCCACAGCCGTCGCCCATCGGTGACAATATCCACCGTGCCCATCAGATCGGTCGAGAGCAGCGGAATCCCGCGCATCTGCAGCCGCCGAACAACCTCCGGATGAGCCGGCATATACCGCTTCGAGGCCCCGCTGACTATCGCCAACTGCGGCCTGACTGCATCCAAAAACTCCGCTGTGCTGCTGGCCTTCCGCCCGTGGTGAGACAGCAACAGGACGGTGCTGCGGAGCGGCACGCCGTTGGCTCGCGCCCATCTCACCAGGGTCCGTTCGCCTTCCCCTTCCAGGTCCGCCGGGAACAGGATGCTGACATCGCCGTAACTCAGACGCAAAGCGATGCTGTTGTTATTGATCGCCTCACTGCTATTGCCCGGCGCAATCTGCGAGGGATGCAGCACGCTCAATTCCGCGCCCTCGGCCAGCTCCAGCTTGGTACCGGCGCCGACGGTAACTTCGCCCACCCCGAGCCCACGCGCGGTCTGCAGCGCCCGGCTGGCCGCCTCCTGTGCGGCCGTCGTCAGCCCATTGGTGACGAACCGCCCCACCGAAACCTCATCCATAATATCGGCCATGCCGCTGCAGTGATCGGTGTCCCCGTGGGACATGATCAGGGCATCCAGGTGACGGATCCCGCGATGGGCAAGATACGGTATGATTACTCTGCGCCCGACTTGATGGTAGGCGCGCGGGCTGGACAGGCCGGTCCCGGCATCGAACACCACGTGATGGCCGGCGCTGTCGCTGATGAGGTTACAGTTGCCCTGACCGACGGCGAGCACCGTCACGCGCAACTGCTGCGGGCTCCTGGCCCACAGCGCCGCCGCGAAGAAAACAACTCCGCCCAGGGCCAATACCCCTACAGCAGCCCACTGCCGGCGCCGTAATTGGGCCTCCGCGGCCGCTGGGCGCAAGACTTTCCCGTACAGCAGCCACCACATCACTCCCGCCGCTATATACCAGGCCGCGACTGCCGCCGGCGGCATATGCCAGACGCCTATCGCCGACCCGGGCATAGCCGCAAAGCCTTGCACCACCCACAGCGTCAAAGCTCCAAATACACGCCCGATTGCGCAGGGCAGAATCGCCAGCGGCAGCCACACCGATCCCACCAGCACCGCGATCAGGCCGGCATAGAGTATCGCCGCACGCAGCGGCACGGCGATCAGGTTAGCCACTATGCCCACCAGTATCAGCATGTTGAAATGGTAGGCGATAATCGGCGCAGTCAGCAGCCATGCCCCCAAGGTCGCCGCCGCCAGGGATACCAGGTGGGCGCGCGCCCTTGAACCAAGTGACTGGCCCCTCCGCTGCTGGTGAGGCCAGAACCCGACGACCCCGATGACGGCGGCGAAGGTCAACTGCACCCCGACGGAAAACGGTGCGGCGGTGTCGGCGAGGCACAGCACCAGCGCCGCGATACTCAGCGCCGTCCAGAAGTCATACCGCCGCCCCGTGACCATACTTACCAGCAGCAAGATGACCATCGCCAGGCTGCGCATGACCGAAGCCCGCAGGCCCGCCACCAGCGCATAGAGCAGCAACGGGGGCACCAGGACCGCAATCATCCACACCGGCAGCCGCACCCGCAGGCCGTGGACCAGGAAGATGATCACGGTCGCGATCAGGCTCACGTGCGCGCCGGAGACCACCATCAGGTGTACGGTGCCGCTGCGCCGGAAGCTGCCAACGATCTCCTCCGGCAACTGCACATTGTACATGCCAAAGACCATGCCCGCGAGCAAATCCGCGTAGAGTTGCTTGTCGGTCCCCGGCATCGCCGCGCGCAAGACCCCGACCACATGCGTGCGGATCCTGGCCACGACTGTATCCAGCGCTACGCGCAACACCGGCCGCCGGCTGACGACCGTCAAGTCTGCGGCTCTGCCGATGGCGTGAATGCCGCGACGGGCCAGGGCGCGCTTTTCATCGTACTGACCCGGGCTGGTAACCCCCACCGGTGACCAGACCATTACCTCTTTCAGCAGCACCGTCTCGCCCGCAGCAACCATCGGCTCCGGCGGCAGACTGCACAGCAGCTTGCCCGCGGCGCTTATGCTGACGCCCTCCAGCTCGGCACCATGTACGTCAATTTCGACGCGCTGGTAGAACTCGCTCTGGTGGATGATGCGGGAGATACTGCCGCTCAGCGTCAGTGGCCCGCGCTCGGCAAGGTACACGGGGTCACAGCGGCCGGGCGTGATGTGATAGGCGTGGAGGGCGGCACCGACGAGGGCCGCGGCCAGCCACAGGAATACCCCGGGCCGCGGCAGCTTCATCACAATCTCGAGGACTACCAGGCCGACGGCTACTACCGCCAGCAGCGCGACTGTCACAGGCTCAGGACTGGCCCAATCGGCCCACACAATGCCTGCGATTACGCTGATGGCGGCAAGTAGCAGCGGCCTGTTTGCCAGAGCTCGCCAGAGGCCGCCGCCTGCAGCCTCCGGGGACCCGTCTGGTACTGGTAGCTCGTTGGCCGATGTCATGGGCCTAGAGGGTAAGGTACGGCTTGATCTGCGCCAGCGTCTCCCGGCCGATGCCCTTAACCTCCAGCAGCTCCTCCACACTCCTGAAGCCGCTGTGCTCGTGCCGGTAATAGCAGATGTTCTTGGCAAGTTGCGGCCCGATGCCCGGCAGTAGCTCAAGCTCTTGCGGTTGCGCGCGGTTGAGGCTGATCTTCCGGCCGGGGTGGAGGCCCGGAGATGGCAGACCTTGCTGGCCTTGGGCCTCGGCTGGGAGCAGCGGTTCAGATGCACCGGCACCGGTCGCCGGCTCAGTTTGCGGCCCCGGCTGCGGCGGCTCGGGTATCTCGACAGGCTGTTCCGCTCCAGGCGCCGGGCTCTCACCCACCAGCTTGCCGACCGTAATCTGCTGGCCGTCATCCAGCACCGCTGCCAGATTCACCGTGGCGACATCAGCATCTTCAGCGAATCCACCTGCCGCTTTGATCGCATCAGCGATGCGGTCACCGGCGGTCAGGTGGTAAAGGCCGGGCTGCTTGACCTCACCGACAATATGCACCACGATCTCGGGCGGCGGCTGTTGCTCGATCAGCAGCTCGGCTGCTTGGCCGCTGCCGCGCGGGCTTTTCAGGCTCATGATGAACACACCGGCCAGCAGCGCCAGCAGCCCCACCAGCATGACCAGCTTTTGAGCTCTGGTTAGTCCCAAGGTCTCTCCCACCTGCAGACTGAAAGCTGTCTCAGAACCCGCGCCGGGGGACTGTCCCTTCAGGGACTGTCCCCTGCATACCAAAAGCAGCGTCTTATCAGCCCGACAGTGTTGCGCATCAACTTGCGACGATGTTGACGAGCTTGTCAGGCACGGTGATGACCTTACGGACTTGCTTCCCCGCGAGGTGCTTCCGGACCTGCTCGGATTGCTGGGCCGTCTCGGCGACCTCTTCCATATCAGAGCCGGCCGCCACTTGCAGCCGGTCGCGCACCTTGCCGTTGACCTGGATGACGATCTCGACCTGTTCCTCGGCGGCCAGGGCCATATCCGCCTCTGGCCACTGTGAGCCGAACAGGCTCGGCTCGTGCCCCATCCGTTCCCACAGCTCATCACATACATGCGGGGCGAACGGTGAAAGCAGTGCCACCAGGCGCTCGGCGGCCTCGGAGAACACCGCGCGATCGGCGGCGTCATCAGCGCCCATCCGCTCGGCAAAGGCTGTCAGTTCGTTGGTCAGCTCCATGATCGCGCTGACGGCGGTGTTGAAGTGCATCCGGTCAATGTCGCCGGTGACTTTGGCGATGGTCTGATGGGTCTTGCGACGGATCGCCCGCTGCGGCTCGCTCAGGTCGCCGCTGAGGCTAGCGGCCCAGGCGGCTTCATAGCGGTCAAGATTGCCGGCCACTACCCGCCAGACGCGGCTCAGGAAGCGGTGGATGCCGGCGACGCCCTCGTCACTCCATTCCGCGTCCTGGTCCGGCGGCCCGACGAACAGCACGAAGGTGCGGGCGGTATCCGCGCCGTACTTCGCGATGATCTCATCAGCCGGCACCGCATTGCCCTTCGACTTGCTCATCTTCTCCAGCTTGCCGTCCGGCGTGCGGCTGCAGATCATCCCCTGGGTGAACAGCTCCGAGAACGGTTCGACGAAATCCAGATATCCCAGCTTGTGCAGCACCTTGGTGACGAAGCGAGCGTAGAGCAGATGGCGTACGGCGTGCTCGACACCGCCGATGTAGTGGTCAACCGGCAGCCAGCGGGCCACCTCGGCCTTGACGAACGGCTCCTCATCCGCGTGCGGGTTGACGTAGCGCAGGTAGTACCACGAGGAGCAGACATACGTGGTCATGGTATCGGTTTCCCGCTTGGCCGGCCGGCCGCATTGCGGGCAGGTCGTGTTGACGAAGTCTGCGTGGCGGGCCAGCGGTGACTCCCCGGTCGGCTTGAACTCGGCGTCGGTCGGCAGCAGCACCGGCAGGTCCTCATAGGGCACCGGCACGACCCCGCACTCGTCGCAGTGAATAATCGGGATCGGCGCGCCCCAGTAACGCTGCCGCGAGATCAGCCAGTCCAGCAGCCGGTAGTTGATGTCCCGGTGCCCGACACTCTCGGCCTCCATGCGGTCGGCTATCTGCGCGGCGGCTTCGGTGCAAGGCAGCCCGTCGAACTCCTCCGAGTTGACCTGCATACCCACGGCCTCGAAGGACTGCTCCATGGTCTCGCCATCGAAGCTCGCGCCCTCCGGCTGAATCACCACGCGTACCGGCAGGTCGTACTTGCGGGCGAATTCGAAGTCGCGCTGATCGTGAGCCGGCACGGCCATGATCGCGCCGGTCCCATACCCCATCAGCACATAGTTGGCGACCCAGACCGGGACGCGCTCGCCGGTCAGCGGATGGACCGCATACGCGCCCGTGAAGATCCCCCGCTTCTCGGTGTCCACCGCCATGCGCTCGATCTCGTCCTGGCGCACCGCCTGCTTGACGAACTCCCGCACCGGCGCCTCGTAAGCGGTGCCCCGGGTCAGCTCCGCCACCAGCGGGTGCTCCGGAGCCAGCACCATGAAGGTCACCCCATAGACCGTGTCAATGCGGGTGGTGAAGACCTCCATCCGCCGGTCGCAGCCATCTATCTCCAGGGAGAACCGGACGCCCTCGGAGCGCCCGATCCAGTTCTCCTGCTGAGTCCGCACCGACGCCGGCCACCGGTCCAGCAGCTTCAAATCGTCCAGCAGGTCATCGGCGAAATCGGTTATCCTGAAGAACCACTGCCCCGGCACCTGACGCGGCTCGACCTGCGTCCCACAGCGCTCGCAAGTATCGCCATCCAGCTCCTCGTTAGCCAGCACCGTCGCGCACGAGGGGCACCAGTTGACCGTGGCCTCGCCCATATATGCCAGACCGTTGTGATACATCTGCAGAAACAGCCACTGGGTCCACTTATAGTAGTCAGGCTGCGAGGCATTGATCTCCCGGCTCCAGTCGTAGGTGATGCCGAGGTCGTCGAACTGCTCCTTCATCTCCTCGATGCAGCGCTGAGTCCAGTCATTGGGGTGGATTTGGTTTTCGATGGCGGCATTTTCGGCAGGCAGTCCGAAGGCGTCCCAGCCCATCGGGTGCAGGACATTGTAGCCGCGCATGGACTTCTGCCGCGCGATTACATCGGCGATGATATAGTTGCGGACATGCCCCATATGGAGCTTGCCGGACGGGTACGGGAACATCACCAGCAGGTAGAACTTCTCCCCCGGGGCGTCGTTATCGGTCTTGAAGAGCGCCTTGTCGGCCCAGTAGGCCTGCCATTTGCGCTCGATGGCTGCAAAGTCGTAGAATTCTGCCACTCTCAAAACTCCCTAATCACCTTGTCGCGTAGTTCGGGACTACTCGCCATTTGAGCCGCCCTAGCCTTAGCGAAGGCGGTCTTCCACTGTAGTTATGCAGATTTTGGGCAATTCAGGCTATACTCTGAGACTGAAATGTCGTTAGTCGTGATGGAGGGGCCTGTCGCAGCCCACTTCGCTATACGAAGTGGGCAAGGCTGGCCCAGCCGCTATCTTTAAGTCTTTCGGAGGGGCCGCATACGAGGCCTGAGCTTGTCGAAGGCCGAGAATCCGACCCAGCCATTGTCCCGCGTAGGTCGGGCTTTCTAGCCCGACAGCCGTTGCCCTTTTGACCCTCCGAAAGGCAACGTCTCCGGCGAACCAGCCCAAAGACAACGCCTCTATCTTCTAGCGCGTAGGTCGGGCTTTCTAGCCCGACAGCCGTTGCCCTTTTGACCCTCCGAAAGGCAACGTCTCCGGCGAACCAGCCCAAAGACAACGCCTCTATCTTCTAGCGCGTAGGTCGGGCTTTCTAGCCCGACAGCCGTTGCCCTTTTGACCCTCCGAAAGGCAACGTCTCCGGCGGACCAGCCTAAAGACAACGCCTCTATCTTCTAGCGCGTAGATCGGGCTTTCTAGCCCGACAGCCGTTGCCCTTTTGCCGTTGTCCCCTCTCCCGCTTTGCGGGAGAGGGCTAGGGTGAGGCCCGCCGTTTAGCCGTGCCGATTATCTGTGAAAACACTCAATCTTGCGTCGGAATGGGTGCATGTGTCAAGGCTTCAGCAAGTACGCAGCGCCCTCATTCCTGCACCGCGGCCGGCTCCTCCATGCCCGTGATCTTCGCCACCCACATCAGCGCATTGCGCACCATCCGCTGCGTCTCCGCAGAGCCCTCGGGGTGCCCGCTGAACACAACCACCCGCCCCTCGCCGTACTGCTTGGCGATTACGTTGACGAACGTCGGCAGCGGCTCCTTACCCACATCGAAGGTGACCACCGGCACCTCCTGGGAGCCCTCCTTGATGACGAACAGCGGTCCGCTGGCGTGCGGGAACAGCAGCTTGCGGGGGATGTCGAAGCCCTCGGTAACCGGGTGCTCCTTCAGCTTCGTCCAGACCCGTCCGCGCACCCCGAAGTTGTACCGCTCCGCCTCGATCAGCCCGTAGTTGGCTGCACTGACAGCCCCGCCGCAGATCCCGACATAGCCCCCGCCCGCCGCCACGTACTTGCGCAGCGCCTCCGCGTTGACCTCGTCGAGGCGCAGGCCGCCGCCACCACCAACGAACAGCGCATCATACTGGCTGAGGTCGGTCGTGGCCAGCTCGGTCTCATGGACCTTATCGGGCACCGGCAGACGCAGCCTCTCGAACACACTCTCGGGCCAATTCAGCAGCGACTGGAAGCGACCGTGGAGCATTGCGAGCTTCCTATGGTTGAAGAGCAGGTCGGTCTGTTCTGCCTCTCTGGCCTCATCCTGCGCGATCCGCTGCTGCACCGCCGCGACCCTCTGCTCCAGCGCCTTGTCGCCGTTCTCGCACAGTGTCTGCACCTGGCCCCGCGTCAGGGCCCGGCTATAGACCACCACCTCATCAATCAACGCCTTGGCGAACAGGCCCTCCTCCGGCGATTTGCAGCCGATCCTCAGGAACTCCGGCATCTCAATCGCCTGATAGCCCTGCGGGTAGCCCGACTCAACGCCGTTGAGGTACAGTTTCAGCCCCGACGTCTCCGGGTCTGCGGTATCCCAAGCGACGGCGATATGTCGCCAGGTATCCTGCGCCCATCCCCAGCCATAGCGCCGGTGCCGCTTGCCGGGCGACCACATTGTCACTTGCGCCGAGCATTCCACATGGTAGAACTTGATCTCGATGCCGGCGGTCCCGTCCTCCTTCAAAAACTGCAGGTAGTAGTGGTCCTCCATCTCCTGGTAGTCATGCGCCGGCTTGATCCACAGCTCCATAGTGCCGGACTTGAGGTCGAACGGCGGCAGGCCGCGATATTCCACACAGCCACTCTCCAGAAAGTCGGCGGCCTTACCGGATTTGCCCTCGACATACTTGACCGAATCATCCCCGCTTACTGTCATCTCCACACCCTGCGCCACCGCCTCGGCGCTATCATTGAAGCCGATGTACAGCAGCGGCGCGAATTCCGGCTGCTGCGCCGTGCTCAGCCCCGCCGCGCCGATCAGCATCAGGGCCGCTAGGGCTGTAATCCGCCGAACCGCTCGCATGGAAAGACCTCCTCTCAGAACTGTCCCAAGACCCGGCATGGGGGACTGTCCCTTTAGGGACTGTCCCCTGAGTACCACGTTGCCACCTCAACTGAGCCACCCACTACTTTCCCAAACTCCGCACCACCACCTGCCCGGCACTCACCTTGCCTTACCCGCAGGGCGACTCCCGGCTTAGAGGAGCCAAGTCACGATGCCAGCCGTGACATCAGCACAACCCCCAGCCCGATCAACGCCCCGATGAAGAGCACCGCGATCAGCAGATAGAGCTTCTCCTGCTGGGTCAGGGTAAACCGGCCCGTATTGGCGACTAGGAAGCCCACGGAGATAAACGGCAGCAGCGGCACTCCCGGCAGCAAGGGCAAAGCCAGCGACCCCAGCATCGCGACCGCAACCAGCACAAAGATATACCAGAAGGTCCTGTTGAGACGCAACCCATAGCGCCAGGTAGCCGCAAAGAACAGGGCCAGGAAGATGAAATCACCCAGACCTGCCGAAGCGATGAAGGCAAAGCCCTTAGCGCCTTCCGGACCGGCCGCCGAACCCACCGCCGGCAAGCCGATGGACAGCCTGCCCACCAGCTCCGGGACCTTGTCCAGAGCCTTCCCCGTCGGCCCGAAGAAGACCGTGAAGATGTCCACCAACACCAGCGCAATCGCGATCGGCACCAGCATGTTGACCTCGCGGACCAGGCGCGAGAGCAGTCGGCCCAGAAACGCGCAACTCACCAGAAACAGCAGCGATTCCAGCGGCGAGATAAAGGGGGCCAGGTGCCGGTACTGCTGCGCCCACAGCGTTACCGAATACCATCCCGCCAGCGGGTAGGCCAGCAGGAAGAACTCGTGCAGCGGCTTGATCCGCCACAGGGCGATGTTGCGAATCACCACCAGCGACAGCAGCAGAAACAGCACCGTGCCGATGATGATACCGATTGCCGGCGGCACGCCGCTGATATGCGGCAGCGCGGCCAGAATGCCGTAATAGGTAATCCCGGCAATCAGCGCCTCGCGGCCTAGCGGTGCCTCAGAGTGATTTTCTCGGTCGGGTAAGAGAACCTGTTGCGCCACTGTCGTCCCCCGTGGTGGGTTGCGAGTTATGCAAAAGTCGCGTGCCTAGGTGAGTATAGCACCGGGTAAGGCGGGGGAGCAAGGCTGGGAAAGAGAGCGAAGCGCCAGGCCCAAATCGAGAGCCGATAGACAAATATGTCGTCTGGTGACACACATAAGCAATACAGTATAATCGGCTGGAGGCATGTCCGAGCAGACGTGAGGAGGGAATATGATGAGATCTCTACTGACAGTGATGCTGAGCCTGGCGGCTGTCGGCTTGCTGCTAGCGTCTGGTGTTGCACAGCCTGAACAAGAGGGCCCGGTACAGACGGTGGTGCGGTCGCAGGAGTTCTTTGAGGATATGATTACCGGCAATGCTCAGGGGAGGAATCCGGAACAGCTACTTGCGGAGCTTATGATCCTGCCCGATGACCCGAAAGAGAAACAGAAGATGGAGATCGCGCAGATGCTGCTGGTGTTCTCGACGATGCTCGCGAAGGTGCCGGAGGGCCCGGCGAAGCTCGAGGGAGACAACGCCGAGGTGCTGATCGAGCCGGAAACGTTTCCGCTGATAATGCGGCGGCAGGACGGGAAATGGAAGGTGGACCTGAAGCCGACCGTTGAGCGGATGCCCGAGCGTTTCCGCGCCCTCATAGAGAATATGGGACAGGTAAGAGCACAGGCAAGGCCTCGTACGCAGACGCAGAGCTGCCTGAGTAACCTGAAGCAAATCGCAACGGGTGTGATGATGTACGTGCAGGACCATGACGGCAAGCTACCGGATGCGGACAGGTGGGTGGATGAGTTGATGCCGTATCTGCAGAATCAGGCGGTATTCAAGTGCCCGGCGGCGCCGGAACTGGAGTGCGGGTATGCGATGAATGCGGTGCTGAGCGGGGTGAAGGTCGCGGAACTGCAGAAACCGTCGGAAATGGTGCTGCTCTTCGACTCCCATGTGGGGATCAGAAACGTGGCCGGCGGCCGGGAGGCAGTCTGCGATCCGGGACGGCATGAGGGCGGCAACTGCTATGCCTACGTGGACGGACATGCGAAGTGGCTTCAGGAAATCCCGGACCTGAACCCGGAGGGCCTCGTGGCACCGGAAGGCCTGACCGTCGCTCCGCAGCCGACGTTGAATGATGACAACTTCGCTGCGGAGGTGCTGGCAGCAGACGGGCCGGTGCTGGTAGCGTTCATGTCGGAGGCCTCGGACCGGTGCACGGCGCTGGCTCCGGTGTTCAGGACCGTGGCACGAGACTACCAGGGCCGCGTCAAGTTCGCCCAGGCGAATCTGGCAGACTGCGTGGAGGCCTCAAGCACGTATGTGGTGCGCATCGTGCCGACTGTCATTCTGTTCCGGGACGGCCAGATTGTGGCGCAATACCAGTGGGTGGGTGGCGCACAATCGCTGAGAACGTGGCTTGACCGCTACGTGAAGTAAAAAACGCCTGGTTCAGGTAGTCAGGTGGAAGCGAAATTGGGGGGCGGTCAGACCCTCTGCCGAGCCTTTGACGCGGGCGATTTCGTGCGTAATCAGGCCCTCGCCTTCCAGGTCGGTCAGCACCTGGTAGAGCGGGTCGCAACTAACGATCCTGGCCTCGCACTGCGAGAGAGCCTTGACCGCATGGTGAAGCTCGGGCGCCGTCTTGCTCTCCCCCTCTGCCAACTGCTCCAGAACCGCCGCGCGCGCCTCGCCCCGGTCTATGTCATCAGCCAGCGCCTCCTCCGGCGGGCCCAGCGGCGTGATCCGCAGCGCCTCGGCGGTCACGGCGATGACCGAGCACGGCGGCACCCAGGTCTGCCAGGCGCAGTCATGCGGGAAGGCCATCGGGCTGCTGGCAAGGTAGCTCCCGCTATTATCGCGCCCTACACATATCGGCTGATTCCAGCGCGCCCCATAGACCGTACCCGGCTCGGCAAGCGTAAGGTACAGGCCCATGATCTCAGCCGGCCAATCGCTGAAGGCCTGGCGGATCGCCTGCTCGGGGTCGCCGCTCTCGGCCAGATGCACGGCGATCCAGTGCGCCATCACCTCGCTGGTATGCGTCCAGGTGCCGTCGGGAAGCTGGGGGTAAGACCCGATGGAGCTGTCCGAACTGGAGCGGAAGCTGTGACCGGCCTCCACCAGCAGCCGCGCCATCAGCTCGGTATCGGTCTCGTCCTTCCAGTAGCCCATCGCGCCCTGAGCCAGGTAAGCCACCGCCTCCTCGCCGGCCACGAACGGCTGGCCCCATTCGACATCGCCACCGCTGGGCGTGCGGCTGTGGACGATACCGACGGTGCCGGGGAAGTTTTCGGCATCGGTGGCCTCGCGCAGTTGCGCGGTATCGCCGATGACCTTGGCGTGGTAGAGCTTGCCTGCGTGGATAGTCGCCAGTCCGGTGTAGTGCCCGCCCCACAGGCCTTCCTGCGCTTCGATGAGGCCGAGCAGAATCGGCGCAGCGCGTTGCGAGCCGACGTAGGCGGCTGTATTGCACATAGGACCTCACCCTGTCCGGCCGGCAATCTGGGCCAACACGATTGTTAGGATAGCACGGGTTCCCGGCGCCGGCAACCGCCGAGTTGCCTCCCGACCAGCCGCCCAGCCCTAGTTGTCATCCAGCGCCTCAACCGCCGAGAGCGAGCCATCTTCGAGGAACTCCAGCGACGCCCCACCGCCCGTCGAGATGTGGTCTATGGCCTCCGCCACTTTCATATGCGTCACGGCCGACACCGAGTCACCGCCGCCGACCACATTGAAGCCCGGACATTCGCCCATCGCCTTCGCCACGGCCAGAGTCCCGCCATCAAACGGCTTGTCCTCGAACTTACCCATCGGCCCATTCCAGAACACGGTGGCGGCCTCCAGCACGATCGCGGCATAGCTCCGGCGCGTCTGCTCCCCGATGTCCAGAGCATCCCAGCCCGGCTTGATGGCGTCGGCAGCCACGTGCTCTATCTGATGGTCGCCGGCGACGTTCTGCATGTACACATCCACCGGCAGCACCAATTTCTCCAAGTCACTACCCATGCTGGCAAGCACATCCTCGGCCGCCTCCACACTCTCCGGCTCGCACAGAGACAGCCCCACTTCCCGGCCCTTCGCCTTGAAAAACGCCCATGACATCGCCCCACCGATCAGCATCTTCTCACACTTGGGCAGCAGCGCCTTGATTACCCCGATCTTGTCCTCGACCTTGGCCCCGCCTAGCACGACCACAAAGCCTTCCTGAGGCGCGGCCAGAATCCGACTTAGTTGCTCGATCTCCTTCTCGACCAGCAACCCGGCTACACACGGGCTTAGATACCGGGTTACTCCGTAGGTCGAGGCGTGGTTGCGATGGCAGGCACCGAAGGCATCATTGACGAACAGCTCCGCCGGAGCGGCCAGCTTCTCGGCAAACTCCAGCATCTCGTCTTGGTTCTTCGAGGTCTCAGCGCAGTAGAAGCGGGTGTTTTCCAGCAGCAGCACTTCACCGGCCGCAATCTCTTCGGCCTTCTCCGCCACTTTCTCACCGATACAGTCATCCACGAATTCCACTCGTGCCTCTCGGCCCAGCGACTCGCTGAGCGATTGCCGCAGCCGGTCGGCGCACGGGGCCAGGCTCAGCTCCGGCACGATTTTCCCATCCGGGCGACCCAGGTGCGCACACAAAATGACCCTGCAATCGCGCTCCAGCAGATACTCAATGGTGGGCAGCGACGCCCGGATGCGCGTATCGTCCTCGATCCGGCCCTCTTTGAGCGGCACATTGAAGTCAACTCGCACCAGCGCCGTCTTGCCGCTTATATCGCGGTCCTTGACTGTAGCCTTGTGCATGATTATTCACCTGTTCCTCATACGTCTAGAAGCGGTTTCAGAACCTCGGAATGGGGGACTGTCCCCTGACTATCGCTAGCAGGGCTTTACCAGGCCGCGACTTCTCAAAAACTAGGTTCTGAAGCAGCTTCTAGGGCTCTCACTTACTCAACGGCGGCGGACTTTCGAGCGCCCGCCGCCGTACTTGCCATCTATTCTCATTGTGCCGGCTGAGGAGCGCACGGCCGTCTGGTGCGCTGAGAGACTGGCCCACCTGCCTTTGCCGTGGTTCTTCATGCCGTTGTAGGGGCGCATGGCATGCGCCCGCGCCGTTGCTGTTATCCCCTCTCCCTATGGGAGAGGGCTAGGGTGAGGGCTGCCGTTGGCCCTACACGCTCTCGCCGATCATCTTCAGCAGCTCGGCAGTGCGCATCGAGTAGCCCCATTCGTTATCATACCAGCCCAGCACCTTCACCAGCGTCCCGTCAATCACCTTGGTGAACTCCGAATCGAAGATACACGAGGCCGGGTCCCCGACGATATCGGTGCGCACGATCGGCTCTTCGCTGTATTCCAGGTAGCCGGCCAGGTCGCCCTCGGCGGCGGCCTTGAAGGCGGCGTTGACCTCCGCCTTGCTGGTGGACTTCTCGACATTGACCACTAGGTCGGTCACCGAGCCGGTCGGCGTAGGCACGCGCAAAGCGATGCCGTCCAGTCTCCCATCCAGGTCGGGAATTACCACACCGATGGCCGAGGCCGCGCCGGTGGTGGTGGGCACGATATTCTCTGCCGCGTGTCGTGCCCGCCGCAGGTCCTTGTGCGGCCCGTCCATCAGGTTCTGGTCGGAGGTGTAGCTATGCACCGTGGTCATGATGCCGTTAGTGATGCCGAAGCTCTCGTGCAGCACCTTGCACATCGGGGCCAGCGAGTTGGTCGTGCACGAGGCGTTGGAGATCAGGCTATGCTTGGCCGGATCATAGACCTCCGCATTGACGCCCAGAACCAGCGTCACCAGGTAATCGGCCTTGCCACTGGCCGGCGCGGAGATGATGACCTTCTTCGCCCCCGCATCAATGTGCTGGTAGGCCGATTTCTTATACGCGTCCGCCTCCGGATCGTTTTCGACCTCGCGGAAAAAGCCGGTTGACTCCAGCACTACATCAACGCCCAGAGCCCCCCAGGGCAACTTTGCCGGGTCCCGCTCCTCCAGACTCCTGATCTCCGTGCCGTTGACCACGATGGCGTTATCGCCGTCGGCAATCTCGGCATCGAAGCGCCCATACACACTGTCATGTTTGAGCAGATGCGCCAGCGTCGCGTCATCCGTTAGGTCATTTACCGCCACCAGCTCCACTTCGCCGGCGTAATTCTCATAGATAGCCTTGAACACTTGACGACCGATGCGACCAAAACCATTGATACCGATCTTCACACCCACAGTCTTATCCTCCTAGCGCGACGAATCAGATTCAGGCATGCACTGCTATTTCCGATAGTTTCTTATGTACTTCACAATCCCATGGCTTCAATAACCTGGGGAAAGAATATGTCATTATACATTCCTTTATACTACATTCTACGCCCTTTTACAACCCTGTTTTCGCCTCCTCCGCCGCCAGCCGCATAATCGCATCTGACAGCTTGTTCGGATCGTGGCGCGCAAAGTCATCGTCCGACAGCAGCGCCCCTCCTACCGGAATGTAGCCCATCCGCGCAATCACCGCCACATCCGGCTCCACGAACTGCGCACCCGTTGCACTATACCGCTCCAGAATCGCCTTATCCGGACGCCGCGTGTTGACCAGTACATAGTCAAACACCGGCGCCTCAACATGCCTCTCAATCGTCGCCACGTGGTCGGAGGCCTTGAAATTATCCGTCTCACCCGGCTGGGTCATTACGTTACACACAAAGATACGCATCGCCGACGTATGCTCCAGCGCCTCCGCCACTCCCCGTACCAGCAGGTTGGGGATCACGCTGGTATAGGTGCTGCCCGGGCCGATGACCACAATCCGCGCATCCGCGATTGCCTCCAGCACATCGGGCACGGCAGGCGGCGCCGGTGGGTCCAGGTACACGTAATCTATCGGCTCGGGACAGGCAACGATGTTAGTCTCCCCGCGCACCTCGGCCCCGCTGACTGTCCGCGCGCACAGCTCAACCTGCTGCAAAGTCGGCGGCAATACCCGCCCGCGGATCGCCAGAACCCGGCTGGTCTCCTTCACGGCCAGCTCGAAGTCGCCGGTGATGTCGGTCAGCGCCGCGATCAGCAGGTTCCCGAGACTGTGCCCCTCCAAGCCCCCGCTGGTGCCATTGAAGCGGTACTGCAGAAGCTGGGTCATCAGCGGCTCCTCATCGGCCAGTGCCACCAGGCAGTTGCGGATATCGCCCGGCGGCAGATTCAAAATAGACATCTCCCGCGTCAGCCGGCCCGAACTGCCGCCATCGTCCGACACCGTCGCGATTGCCGTCAGGTTGGAGGTGCGCTTTTTCAGACCCCGCAGCAGATACGAAAGCCCGGTGCCGCCGCCCACGGTCACAACCAGCGGCCCCATCGCCCTGCGCCGCCGCATCAACATCACATCTACCAGTTGGTTCTCATCAGGCAGCAGCGCCGTCGCCACCGACCTGACCACCTGTCGCAGCGACACCGCTATCAGGAGCAATCCCAGCACAATCACAGCCGTACCCAAGATGCTGGCACCGAGCGGGCCGCCGCTGTAAACCGTCAGCTCATAGGCGAACAGGTTCAGCACCAGCACCACACCGATCGCCGCCAGGGCCACGCCCACCAGTGTCAGCACCAGCCAGCGCTTCACCCGCAAGCCCGGGTGCAGCCAGCGAATTGCTCTTTGCCAGCGTGTGTTCATGCCAACCTCTTCAGCTTCATAAGCCTGCTCAGCGCCGGCCGCATCTCGCTACCGCTCATCCCTTGACCCCTCGCCGCTAGCAAGCCGCCAGTGTCATGTCCCACAGACACCTTCACATGATGCAAAACAGCTCATCAAACGCGTAGCTCGGGCTGCCCTGAGCAACATCGAAGGGCAACCTGAGGCCGTTACCACCTCACCACATCTCATATTCCTGATAGTGCGGATTCAGCAGCAGGCCTTCGCCGCGCGACTCGGTCACCGCGATCTCTTGGGCGATAGCCTCGGCCTGCTCCTTACTATCCGCCTGCAGCACCAGGGTCCACAGATCCCCGGCCACCACCGCGCTAACCTGATCCCGGTAGCCCAGCCGCCCCTGCAGTGCGCTCAGGATCGCCTCCCCCGCACCGCTTTCCGGGGCGCTTACCAGCACCTTGACGGTCCAGACGCCGTCGCCCGCGACGGTCGCGGCGTTATGTACTCCTGCCGCCACCTGGTAGCGATGCTTATTCGGGTTGACGAACAGGTTGGTATTCTCCGCCAGCTCCTCGGCTAGCTCCAGCGCCTGCTGCTCGCTGTCGGCTGCCAGGCTCAGGCGGTAGTAGTCGGCCCGGTGCAGCTCCATCAGCACATCTCCATATCCGAGCCGACGCCGCAGCGCCGAGGCCGCGGTCAGGGCTGTCACGTCAGGTATCTTCAACTCCACTGTGAGCTCAACTGTCTGCATGTTTATTTCACCGGCCCGCAGGAGATCATGGTCGCTATGGCGAACTTCATTCGCAGACTACAATTCGCCGATGCGGCAGCTCATACCTGCCTGCGACACTATCGCCGCGCCGCTCACATTCCGGCAGGTCAGGTCGCGCTTAAACAGCAAGACATCGAGCCAGTTTGATAGCCCGTCGCGCTAGTAGTATAATAGACCAGTCGGCCATATCTGGAGCGGCATTAGCGCTAGGGCTGCGGCGCTGACGGTCTCAGACAGCAACGCGGCCCTGGTCTCTACTTTGATTCCACTCGTCTAGGAACGAAAT
This sequence comes from uncultured Armatimonadia bacterium, assembly GCA_964390495.1. Taxonomy (GTDB): domain Bacteria; phylum Armatimonadota; class Zipacnadia; order Zipacnadales; family UBA11051; genus UBA11051. The sequence goes on along the minus strand of CAYMIN010000034.1, from coordinate 1,043 downwards.
CTGATGAAAGTGCCCGTTGAAGGACCCGACCAGGAGCAGCAGGATACTCAGCAGGCCGTTGAGGAGCCGGAAGACGAGGTGCTGGCGGCTGTGACCAGGGTTCTGACTCAGGCCGGGGCTTATTCGGTGCTGCATCCCGGCTGCGGTACCGGCCGTTATTCCCGCTATCTGGCGGCCGCCGGCTTCTCGGTCACGGCGTTCGACCTGATGGGGCTGGCCGTCCGCATGGCTGCCACCAGGGACCTTCGCTCCGACCTCACCATTCGCTACCTGGTTGACGACCCTTCGCTGCCGACCCGCGACATGGGCAAGTTCGACGGCGTTTTCGCGCCCAACATTCTCCACCTGTTTGCCTTCCGCGAGCGCCAGCGCGTCCTGCGGCTGCTGACCAAGCACCTCCGCCCCGGCGGCGTGGCGGTAGTCACCGTACTTTCGGTGCATGACGAGCGCTATGGTCGCGGTCGCGAGGTCGAGCCGGACACTTTCGAGCTACTCCCGGGCCAGCTTATGCACTTCTATTCCGAGGACGAGCTCCATTACGAGCTGGAGCATCATTTCCACGTGGCGCTGATTGAGTCGGCGACTGAGACGGAGACGGACCATTTCGGCATCAAGCGCGAGTATGCGGTGCTACTGGCCTGCGGCCTCAAGCGCGACTGACCTCCGCCTGATACTCCCTATTCTCCTTGTGCCTTGCGGAGGGGCCGGCTGAGCGCAGCGAAACCGGCCCAGCCGTTGCCGTTGGAGGGGCCTGTCGCAGCAGGCCGAGCTTGCCGAGGCCTGCAAGGCTGGCCCAGCCGTTATCCTTCAGTCTTTGGCAGGGGCCGCATCCGAGGCCTGAGCTTGTCGAAGGCCGAGAATCCGGCCCAGCCGTTGCCGTCAGGAGAGGCCGAATGGGGGATGTTTGGGGGCCTTACCCACGCCTGTGGCGTACGTGCGCCCGCCCCTTCAAACCTGGAGGACAGCCATCCCTGGCTGTCCACGCCGTTGCCACAAGCCGCGACAGGCAAGGATGACGCTGCTGCTTTGGGGCTAGTTGGGGA
>CAYMIN010000033.1:0-48691 GCA_964390495.1 uncultured Armatimonadia bacterium | reverse complement strand
ACGATGTCGTACGACGCGACGGTGGCCGGGTATCCACCAATCAGCACGGAAGGAGGTAGTCCCATGAGCGAGCTAACACTGGTTCTGCCCGACAATTCTGAGATGAAGGTGCCGCAGGGGACTACCCCCCTGGAGGTTGCCGAACAGATCGGCCCTGGGCTGGCTAAGGCCGCCCTCGCCGCCAAGGTTGACGGGCAGATCACCGATTTGCAGAAGCCGCTGCAGCAGGATGCCGAGTTCGCCATTCTCACCTTTGACGATCCCGAGGGCAAGGCGGTCTATTGGCATTCCACCGCTCACGTGATGGCGGATGCGGTGCTGCGCGTCTTCCCGCAGGCCAAACTGACCATCGGCCCGGCCATCGAGGAAGGCTTTTACTACGACTTCCACATGGACCGGCCCTTCAATGAAGAGGACCTGGAGCAGATCGAGGCCGAGATGGCTGGCATCATCGCTCAGGATGTGGTCTTCACCTGCGCCGAGATGACGGCTGCGCAGGCGGTTGAGTACTGGGAGGGCCGCGACAACCGCTATAAGGTGGAGCTGGTGGCGGACATCGTGGCCGCCGAGAGCGACCAGGAGCCGCCGCGCGGTCAGGCCACCGTTGACGAGTTCATGGACGCCAACGCCGAACTCTTTGAGAGTGTGGTAGTGACCCAGTACACTCACGGCGATTTCATTGACATGTGCCGGGGCCCGCACCTGCCCTCCACCGGCCGGATCAAGGCCTTCAAGCTCATCTCCGTGGCCGGTGCCTATTGGCGCGGCACCGAGCTCAACCCGATGCTGCAGCGCATCTACGGGATATCCTTCCCCGATAAGAAGTTGCTGCAGGAGTACCTGGACCGCATGGAGGAGGCCAAGCGTCGGGATCACCGGGTGCTGGGGCGCGAGCTGGAGCTGTTTACCTTCTTTGAGGAGGCCGGTGCCGGCCTGCCGTACTATCACCCCAAGGGGGCGATGCTGCGGCAGCTCGTTACCGATTTCTCGGTGCGGGAGCATCTCAAGCGCGGCTACCAACTGCTCAGAACGCCGCATTTGATCAAGGCCGACATCTGGCATACCTCCGGCCACGCCCAGCAGGGTTACCCGATGTACTATACCGACATCGAGGGCCAGTCCTACGGGATCAAGCCGATGAACTGCCCGGGCCACCTGCTGATCTATGGCTCGCACACCCGCTCCTACCGCGACTTGCCGATTCGGTACTTCGAGCTCGGCACCGTCTATCGCCACGAACGCAGCGGCGTGCTGCACGGGCTGATGCGCGTGCGCGGCTTCACCCAGGACGACGCCCACATTTTCTGCACGCCCCAGCAGCTTCAGGACGAGATCATCGGCGTCATTGACTTCGCCACCTATATGCTGGGTGTCTTCGGCTTCGACGAGTACGAGGTGTATCTGTCAACTCGGCCCGAAAAATCCGTGGGCACCGATGAGCAGTGGGAGCGGGGGACCCAGGCTCTCATTGAGGCCTTGCACGCCCACAACATCGAGTATGACGTTGACGAGGGTGGCGGCGCCTTCTACGGCCCCAAGATTGACATCAAGGTCAAAGACGCCATCGGCCGGCTCTGGCAGTGCCCCACCATCCAGTGCGATTTCACCCAGCCGGAGCGCTTTGATCTGACCTATGTCGGTGAGGACGGCCAGGAGCATCGCCCGGTGATGATCCATCGCGTGGTGCTGGCCGGTATTGAGCGCTTTTTAGGCATCATCATCGAGAACTACGGCGGCGCCTTCCCGGTGTGGCTGGCGCCGGTGCAGGTCGTCGTGCTGCCGATTACTGATAGGAATCTCGACTATGCCGCCGAGGTCGTGGAGCGGCTGAGCGCAGAGGGCTTCCGCGTCGAGGCCGATACCGGTGCCGCGACCTTGAGCGCCAAGATCCGCAACGCCGAGCTGCAGAAATACCCTTATATGCTTGTGGTCGGCGATCGGGAGCAGCAGCAGGGCCAGGTTGCCGTCCGCGACCGTGAAGCGGGCGATGTCGGTCCCCAGGACCTCGCCGCCTTCATCGCGAAGCTGAAGGCCGAAGACCGCCCTGGCGGATAGGGGCGGTGCTGTCTCAGTGTTCTAGACCAGCCCGAGGTCGTTGCGGGAGTGACAAGATGAGTATCGTGATCAGGGCCGGGACGCCGGCGGATATGGGACGCATCCAGCAGATTATCGAGCAGATCTGGGCGATCGGCGGCGATTGGGTGCTGGAGGAGAAGTACGGTACGGTCGGCGACGAGCGCTGGGACCGCTGGCTGGTGCCCAAAGCCCTCAGCCGCATCTGGGACGAGCTGGACAACCTGCTGGTCACCGAACTGGACGGGGAGCTGGTCGGCTTTATCACCTACACCATGTCCGCGGCGCGCAAGGTGGGGACCATTCACTTCAACGGCGTCGCGCATGAGGCCCGAGGCAAGGGCATTGGCACCATGCAGGTGGAGAAGGTGCTGGAGGTCTTCCGCGAGGCGGGGATGGAGTATGCCTGTGTAGGTACGGGGCTGAATGAGGGCCATGCGGCGGCGCGAAAAGTCTATGAAAAGTGCGGCTTCGAGCCGGTGATCGAGTACCGGACATACGCCCAGAAGCTCTGAGCCGTATTGCTCCCGAGGCAAATCTCGTAGCTAGCAGAATTGCGCACCCCAGGACAAAGAGGCGAGAATCAATGGCCATTACTATCGCCGTTACTGGCAAGGGTGGGGTAGGTAAGACCGCGGTCACCGCACTGTCTGTGCTGGCTCTGGTCGAGCACGACTGGCGGCCGCTGCTGGTGGTGGATGCCGATCCCAACCTTAATCTTGACGCGGCTCTCGGGGTGTCTGCGGACGAGACGATTGGTGCCGTGCGGGAGTGGACCAGCGAGCAGGTGAATTCAACCCAGGCGGGGATGTCAACTACAGAGCTGTTTGAGATGCGCATTCACCAGTCGCTGGTGGAGGGCGAGGGGTTTGACCTGATCGCTATGGGCCGTCCCGAAGGTCCGGGCTGCTACTGCTATGCCAACGAGATTCTGCGCAACGTGCTTAAGCGGATGGGCGGAAACTATAAGGGGATCGTTGTTGACTGCGAGGCGGGGCTTGAGCATCTCAGCCGGCGCACTGCGGGCGGCAGTCTGGACCTGATGCTGGTGCTTTCGGACCCGACGGTGCGAGGGCTGCAGACTGCTCGTCGCGCACTCGACCTGGTGGAAGAGCTGCATACCAGTGTGGGAGACGCAAAGGTCGTGCTGAACCGGGTTCGCGGCGAACCGGCGGAGACGCTGATGGCAGCCGCCGAGGAGCTGAACCTGGAGATCGCCGCCTGTTTGCCTGAAGATGAGCAACTGGCTGCCCTCGACGCCGCCGGCCGCCCGCTGACCGAACTGCCTGCCGAAAGCCCCTTGCGCCAGGCAGTGGCAAAGCTGCTGACAGACTGGCTGACGGGGAATGAGGCCGCCGGCTCAGGATAGCCTCGGGAATAGTCCGCCAACCTTGCTCATCTGGAAGCTGTTCCAAGACCCAAAATGGGGACTGTCCCTTTAGGGACTGTCCCCTGTCTAACCTCTCCGAACTGCCTCTCCGGGAAAGCCTCATCTTCTCCTCCCCGAATCCTAAAAGGCAGTCCATGACCAGCGGCACAGTCAGGCCCCACATCAAGCGCCCAGCGGCTGCGCCCAGTGGTATGATCACTTACATCAGATCGAGACAGGCGAGGGCTTGCTTGTTGCGAACAATGAGCTTGCCGTGGGCGATGATGGGAGCGGTCCAACTCTGACCGCCGAGCGGCCTGATGCGCCCCAACTCCTGGTAGCTGTCGGGCGAGGCCTTGAACATCACCACATCCCCGTTCCTATCATCCATGACGATGATGACGCCGTCCACACCGACCATGCCGCCCTTGGTGAAGCCGGGCTGCTGCCACATCGCGACACCTTGACCGGAATGCAGACAGACCAGACGCCCGCTATCGCCGGTGCCATAGACGTAGCCGTAGTAGATCGGCGAGCTGAAGTGGGAGGTGATGAGCGTATTGGTCCAGTGCACGACCGGGCCTTGGGGGGTGATCTCGATCAAGCCGCAGCCGTGCTTGTAGCCGCTGGTGATGAAGATGAAGTTCCCGCCGACAATCGGCATGGCGGCATTGACGTCGGAGCCGGTCTTCCAGGGGACGCGCCAGAGCAACTGACCGCCGGCGGCGTCAACGCCGATCAGGCTGGCGCTGGTGAAGACGACATACTGCTTGCGGCCCTGGAGCGTAGCGATTACCGGCGTGGCATAGCCGGGGACCTCGCTGCCGCCGCCGGTCCAGATGGTCTCGCCGGTGCGCCTGTTGAGAGCAGCGACGCCGGCATTGGGGCCGCCGGGGCAGACGATCAGCTTGTCGCCATCCACCAGCGGCGACGCGGCGTAGTCCCATTTGGGGCGGCTGCCGTTGAACTCGGTCCGAATATTGCGCAACCAGAGCTTCTCGCCGGTCTGGGCGTTGAGGCAGTGCAAGAGCCCCAGGCGGCTGAGCGTATATAGGCGGTTCTCGCAAAAGACCGGCGTAGCGCGGGCGAAGCCGTAGTAGTGCTTGCTGGTATCGGCATAGGGAAAGCGCCAGACCTCCTCGCCCGTCTCCAGACTGAGGGCTCTGACAATATCCTGGTCGCCGGCGTGGTCAATGATGAAAACTTTGCCATCGGCGACTGAGGGGCCCGCGTAGCCATTATCGCCCAGCGGCACCTTCCACAGCACTTGTGGCGGCTTCTGCGACCAGTTCTTGTTGATCCCGGTATCGGGCGCAGTACCGTTGGTGTTCGGCCCCATGAAGGCAGGCCAATCCTCGGCCCAGGTACAGAGACTCAATGAAAGCAAGAGCATTGCGAGCAGCGAGTTAGCGGCGCGCATCATAAAGCACCTCTGCTGTTCCAGGTTGCCGTCGTTATCGCTAAGTACATACGCCGGTTAACGTCCGAAGCAGTAGATCGCGCCATCGGTGCTGCCGATTACCAGCCGCCGGTGAGCGATGGCCGGGGAAGCTGTGACCGCCGCCCCCGCACTGAATTGCCAGACCTGCCGTCCGCTAGCCAGGTCGAGCGCGTAGATATTGCCGTCATCGCAGCCAAAGAAAACCCGATTGCCGGCGATTACCGGCGATGAATCCACTGCATCGCCGGCGTTGAAGACCCATCTGGTGCTTCCACTGGCGCGGTCGAGGCGGAAGACGGTGTTGTTACGGGAAGCGAAGATAACGGCATCACCTCGCACGGCGGCGGAGGCGTAACTGGCTCCACCGTTCTTCCTAGCCACAGCCTGCCACAGGATCTTGGCGTCGCTGAGCCGGACCGAGGCATACTCGCCATTCATGCTGCCGACGAACACCGCCCCGGAACCGTAAGCCGGCGCGGTCGCGAAGTTAGCGCTGAGGTCGGCAGCGGCCTGTTGCCTGCCGGTCCGGAGATCAATCATGCGTACCATCCCGTCGCAGCCGGCGATCACGGCCAGGCCGGAGACCACACAGGGCGCGCAGTGCACCTGAGCATCGGACTTGAAGCTCCAGAGCTTGCGACCGGTGGCCAGGTCGAGCTTGTACAGGTGATTGTCGTAAGAGCCTACCAACACGGCGCCCGGCGCCGGAGTGGCTGAGGACTTGATCTGGTCGCCGGTGGTGAGCTTCCATACCTGGCGGCCGTTGGTGGCATTGACCGCATAGAAGGTGCCGCCCTCGTCTCCGCAATACACGGTATTGCCGACGACGCAGGGCGCGGCGCTGATGGCAGCGCGGGCCAGGAACTTCCACTTCAGCCTGCCGTCGGCCAGCCGCAGAGCCAGCAGGGCGTGGGTCATGGTGCCGACATAGACGGTATCGGCGACGATGGCGGCGGTGGATTCGACTGAAGAGCCGGTTTCGTAGGTCCACAGCAGCCGGGGACTGTCAGTGAAGGGCAATTCAGCAACGCCCGTCATCTCAGGGCCGCCCCGGAAGCACGGCCAGTCCGCTGCCGCCGGCAAGGCAAGCACCACAGCCGCGAGGGCACAGCAAAGCCCCAGCACCGCGATCCTGAGCAGCATATACCATCGGGTCGTCGGCACCCGCATCATGGGCATCCCTACTCTTGTCTCAAAGCCGAGATCACCGTGCCGCGTACCACGCTGTGCACGGCAATCAAGCAACTTACTAGCCCGAATAGTAATATACCCAATAAGACGCTGATCAGAACCTGCCAGTTCACTCGCGCCTCGGCGGAAACCAGATGAGGCGCCACGGCCACCAACGCGCTGACGGTCCCGCAGGCCAACCCGGCCAGCAGTAGGCCGCCGTTCTCGATCAGCAGCAGGCGCGCCAGTCGGGGGCGGTAGAAGCCGGTTGCCAGCATCAGAGCCAGCTCGCCCCGGCGCTCCAGGGCGCTACGCAGCAGCACTGTCACCAGACCGATGGTGCCCAAGAGCAGTCCCAGGCTGCCCAGGGCCAGAAACATCGCCAGGTAGGTATTCTGCACCTGCATGAAGTCGTTGAGCACTTCGCGGGTGGTGCGCACTTGCAGGCCCATCTCACCGAGGTGCTTGCGCAGCACTGCGGCGACTTGGTGCTCGCGGCCAGGAGGTGTATCAATCAGGAAATAGCTGGGTGAAGTAATTGTGGGGAAGAGCCGGCGGAAGTTGGCCTCGGATACCAGCAGTTCCCGCTGGAAGATGCTGTCAGGCAGGACCCCCACGAAGCGCAGCTTGACCGGCTCACCATCGGCGGCGGGCATCTCATAGGTCTGTCCGAGCCCCGAATGGAGCGTCCACTGCACGCTGGCGGCGTCGCCCAGGGCCGGGATTGCCCCGTCCTCCGCAGGCTTGTTCAGCGATGCCCACACCTCGAGGGAGCCGTTGCGGCCGATCGCGGAGAAGCCGCCTCGCTGAATCATCGCCTCGCCGACTCCCAGCACTCGCGGGTAGGTGGGCTTGGCGATATTGAGGCAACTGATGTCCTCCCCCGGGCTGGCTAGAAATGACACGACCTGCACGCCCTCAAAGGCCGCCTCATCCTCAGGTGAGAATCCCAGGTTGGCGCGTCCGGCCGGACTGCTCAGGCTGAAACTCAGCGGCACCGAAGAGGTCGCCAGCAGTGAGAATCCGCCGGTGCCCGAGTACTTGCGCGTGACATCCATGCGGGCATAGTCGCGCGTGTTGGCCGCGACCGCGACGATCACAAAGCTGGCGGCGGCCAACAGACCGATTACCAGCAGGCTCCGGCTGCTGCCGGCTGCGGCATTGCGCAGCGCCAGTCGCAGTAGCGAACGGCTGGCCGGGCTTATCCGCACCGCCCGAGCCAGGATCAGATGCCCAGCCAGTAGTGCCGCCAGCAGCAACGCCACACCGATGGCGAAGAAGGCCGCCTGGGAGGGCAGCGCATCGCTGCCAACCGCAAGCAGACCAAGCGCCGCTGCGATCACCAGCAGGGCCACCAGAGAGACCGCTGCAAGTCTCTGGCGCGGACGGGCCGGCGCGACCGCGAGGGCCTGCTGCCCTGCGAGCAGTTCCAACACCCGCAGCCGCCCCAGCCGACGGGTGCTCCAGACTACTGTAAGAAGTCCCAGCACCAGGCCGGAGGCTGCACCTATCAGCAGGCTTGTGGGAGTGAAATGCAGCCACAGAGAAGTCACGCCGCCCATAGCCCCGCTCCACCAGTTGCCCAGGGCGCTGATGATGCCCGCCGCGTAAAGTAAACCGGCCGGAACGCCTAGCAGCGTCCCCAGCACGGTCAGAATTGCACCCTCGGCGAAAAGCGCCCGGCCAACCAGCTTCAGGGATATGCCGATGGCGAGCATGATCCCCACCTCCGAGGCGCGTCGGTCCACTGAGAGGCGCAGCAGCATCCCGCCCAGTCCCACTCCCGACAGCACCAGGAACATGCTCAGCCCGAGGAAAAGCTGGCCGAAATCGGCGGTGCCACGGGAGGCCTCCAGCGCCAGTTCGCGCACCGGACGGAAGGCCAGGCCCGACTGTCCGGGCCGAATCCCGTGGAGCAGGGCGGTGGTGAAGGCCGCGTGCAGCGCCGCCAGACCGGTGCCCGCAGGCGGCACGACGCGCACCGAGGTCACCCAATCGGCGCTTTCGCCCTGGGGGCCGCTTTGCCACATGGCTCGCACCGTGGCGAGGCTGACGAAGGCCTTGGGAGTGGCGCGGTACTTGTCCCAATATTGCTCGTCGCGCTCGGTCACACGGCTCAAATCAACCGGGAAGGGTGGCTCCCATTCGCCGACATGAGCGGCATCGGTGATGCCCTCGAAATCCGGGACCAGGCCCCGGTCAGCGGCGGGTCCGGCCAGCTCGACTATTGCGCTGACAGTCAGCCCGATGTTCTCCGTCGGGTAGGTGCCGTCCGCGGTCGGGATCATGTAGATGAGGACCAGTTCGTCGCCGACATCGGCGTCCAAGTCCCGGGCTGCCCAGGTGTTGACCCAGACCTCGCCCTCGCCCGGCCGAGTATCGCCGCCGGCTGCGAAAGCGAACGGTGCCAGCGGCTCCAGGCCGGCGATCATGGCATAGGAGATGCTGGGCAGCGGCGGCGCATAGCCTTTATGGATATCGTTCGCCAGATAGACCGAGGCGATCCCGCTTTGGGCGTGGCAAGCCTCGGCGGCTTGGCGGGCGGCTCGGACTTGCGCGGCAGTCAGCACCGTGGCGTCGCTTGTCAGGGATAGGTAGTTGCGCTGCGAATTGGCGACCAGCTTGAGGCGGTGGTCGGCGAGGGTGCAGCTTCCGGCCAGGGCGGAGGTCAGCGCCTCGGCGGCCCGCTTCCGTGCCTGGGGCTTTGAGGCCGAGAGCAGGACATTGACCAGGCCCGGCTTGTCGAGACGGGACGCCAGCCACTGGCGAGAGATGAAGACATTGCGCGGAGTGCTGCTCTGGGCATCCAGGCGGAAATCGCCGGCCCCACCCCCAGGCAGCACCGACTTCACCCGCAGTCGCATCGAGGGCGCAGTGTCCTGCTTGCCACGGCGGGCAAACAGCGTGTCGGAGGAGATGGCGCTCTGCCGGTGTGTGGTCATCAATAGGTAATCGCCCTCGGTCAGGCTCAGGTCGCGAGCCAGGGCGGCGTTGACTGCACATTCACGGCCTGATAGCTGTGGCGCTGCGCCGTCGTAGAAACTCCAGAACTCGGTGTCAACACCCAGCACGGCGACCTCGGGCACAACCGCCTGGGTCTCAGGCTGGCGAGCCGCGCCGTGGGAGGAAAGCATTGGGGAGATGCACTCAACAGCCGCCGAGACCGCCGGCTCGCCCATCAAATCCGCCGCCAGTTGCTCCCGAAAATGTCCGCGAGCCACCAGCGCCTGGTCAATACTACCCAACCGAGACAGGGCGGTATCTCGCAGGCTGCCGGTTACCGAATCGCCGATGACCAACGAGCCGGTGATGACGGCGGTGGCGACGGCCAATCCGAAGACAACCACGACGCCGGTTGTCCAGTAGTAGGCTAGGCTGCGCAGGACCAATCTGGCGAGGCTCACTGCAAGCCACCCTCAAGCTGGGGAGTGGTAATCGGCGACAGTTTCCCGTCACGCAACTGCAAGCAGCGGCTGAAGTGCGCCGCCTGCTCCACGTTGTGGGTAACCGTCAGCACGGTGACGCCCTGCTGGCTGGCGAGTTGGAGCAGCAGCGAGACGACGCCGGCTCCGGTCTGGCGGTCGAGGTTGCCGGTCGGCTCGTCACACAGCAGCAGCTTGGCACCATTGATCAAGGCTCTAGCCAGGGCCACGCGCTGGCGCTCGCCTCCGGACAACTGAGCCGGGAAGGCGTCCTGGCGCTCGCCAAGTCCGATCCGCTCAAGCAGCGCCCGGGCCCGCGCTTCGGCTTCATCATCCCCGCCGCGTGCGAGATTCGGCAGCAGGACGTTCTCCACGGCAGTGAGCTGGGGGAGCAGGTGATGATCCTGGAAGACAAAGCCGACGCGCACTGCCCGGAAAGAGGCCAGCGCCTGGCCCTGCAACTCGGTCACCTCGGTGTCGCCGAGGCGCACCTTTCCGGAGGTGGGTTTATCGAGCGCACCTATGATGTTGAGCAGGGTGCTCTTGCCCGACCCCGAGGGGCCGACGATAGCCACGGTCTCGCCGGCCTCCACCGTGCCCGAGACGCCATTGAGTACGGTAAGCTCCGTACCCTCGTCAGCCGGGAAGCGCTTGACGATTTCCTGCAGGACGAGAGTATCTCCTGAACCCGTCATCATAGCTCCTTGGACAGCCTGAAACCCTCAGTGGTTCATTCCGCTGCCGTCGCCTGTGACGCGCGCGCCGGTGCCGGGCTGGTCGGGCTGGACCGGCTCGATTTCATCGGTGTCCTCGCCGGCACTTGCGACCCGCAACGTCAAGGCACCGGTGGGGCAGGCCTCGGCACATTCGCGGGCCACCTTTTCCAGCCCGGCGGCCAGCGGCTCATCGAAGGGCACACCGACGACCACCTCGAAACCGCGGCCGATGAAGGTCAAGCCGAGCCGCTCGCGGGCGCTCTCGGCGATCTGGACGCACAGACCGCACGCGATACACTTGCCCGGCTCGTAGATGAGAGTCGGATGGGTGGTATCTCGCCGGAAGCTGCGACGCTGCCCCCGGTAGCGCGTCGGACTGGCCTGGTAGCGCATGGCCCACCGGCGGAGCTTGCAGTCATCCAGACTGGAGCATTCGCAGTGCAGGCAGCGCTGGGCCTCGGCGCGCGCCTCCTCGTCTGTGAAGCCGATTGCCTCGCCGCCGGCGGGCGCCAGCCGAGCATGGCTAGCCGCGCCCGCCGCGAAGCTAGCCATTTCCGGCTCATCGAGGCGGCCCATGCGCACGCTATAGGGCCGCTCCGGGCCGTTTATCGGCTCTCCGGCCAGGTACTGGCTGATCGCCGCAGCCGCAGTTCGGCCACTGCTCACGGCACGGACCGCGTGTCGGGAGGGTGACAGTGCCGAGCCGGCGACGAATACGCCGGGCCTGGCGGTCATCTGGGTAGTCCGGTGCGCCTGCAGATCCTTCTCGGCCATGAACAGGCCGAGTTCGCCGGCTGTTTCTTCGGGCATCTCGCCACCGGCTATGAGCACAGCGTCGAACTCGCGAGACAGCTCCTCCATGTCAAGATCGCGACCGACCCGCGTGCCAAGCCGCAATTCCAGGCCGAGTCGGACGATGCTGTGGACCTCGGCCTCCAGTACCGTGCGGGGAAGCGCCTGCTGGGGCACACCGTAGCGCAGCCTCCCTCCCGGCTGCTCGTGGTCGTCGCAGACGGTGCAAGCATAACCCGCCCGGCGCAGGTAATAGGCTGCTGAAAGCCCCGCCGGGCCGGCTCCGACTATGGCCACTTGCTTGCCGGTCAATGGCCGGCACTGGGGCACATAGGGCTGCTCGGCGGCGAGGTCATAGTCACCCACATACCGCTTCAGCAGGCGGATGGCGACAGGGCTGTCCAGGTCGCCGCGCCGGCAGCCCTTCTCGCAAAGCTCGGGGCAGATGCGGCCCAGGATCGCGGGTATCGGGATATGCTGCTTGACGGTCGCGACTGCCTCTTCCACGTGCCCTGCGGCAATCAGCCGGATCATCGTCGGGATGTCCATGTGCGCCGGACAGATGCTCTGGCACGGGCCGAGGCAGTCGCCGAGATGGTCTCCCAACAGCAGTTCCAGGGCGGTGCGACGAGCGGCCTTGACCTCCTCGGTCTCGCTTTCCACCTCCATGCCCTCTTCCACCTTGGTGGCACATGCGGGCACCAGCGTAACGGAGCCATTGACCCTCACGGCACAGGTCATGCACGAGGCTTGTGGCTGGTAATCGGGATTGAAGCAGAGGGTAGGGATCTCAATGCCGAGCTGCTGCGCGGCATCGAGGACCGTGGCGCCGTCCTCGACCTCAACTTCGCGGCCATCTATGGTAAGTTTCGGCATGTGCAGTATGCTTGTGCGAAAGCCGGCTGTCTGCTCCCGGCCCGGCCTACTCGACCACCACCGCATCGGCGGGACAGACTTGTCGGCAGGTGCAGCAGCGGATACATTTCTCGGGGTCAATTTCGTGCTGCCGGTAGGGCGCCAGCGCGATGGCCTCCGCCGGGCAGTGCTGGGCGCATTTGGTGCAGCCGATGCAGTCCTCGGTGATGCGGTAGGTGATAAGTTCCTTGCATTTGCCTGCCGGGCACTTGCCCTGCAGATGGGCCTCATATTCCTCCCGGAAATAGCGTAAGGTGGTCAAGACCGGATTGGGAGCGGTCTGCCCCAGGCCGCAGAGGCTGGTGGTCTTGACCATCATCGCCAGCTCTTGCAGCTTCTCCAGGTCGCCGGCCTTGCCGTGACCGGTGCAGAGGCCCTCGAGCAGGTCCAGCATCCGGCGAGTACCGACGCGACAGGGCGTGCACCTGCCGCACGATTCGCGCTGGGTGAACTCCAGGAAATAGCGGGCGACATTGAGCATGCAGTCGTTGTCGTCCATGACCACCAGGCCGCCGGAGCCCATGATGGTGCCGGCCCCGGTGAGCGCCTCGTAGTCCACCGGCGTATCGGCCAGCTCGGCCGGGATGCAGCCGCCGGAGGGGCCGCCGATCTGCACCGCCTTGAAGCGCCGGCCCTCCGCGACGCCGCCGCCGATCTCCTCCACTATTTCACGGATGGTTATGCCCATCGGTACCTCGATCAGCCCGCCGCGCTTGACTTTCCCTGCTAAAGAGAAGACCTTGGTGCCATTGCTGTGTTGGGAGCCCAGGGCGGCGAAGGCCTCGGGACCGTTGCGGATAATCCACGGCACCAGCGCCAGGGTCTCGACGTTGTTGACGCAGGTTGGCCGGCCCCACAAGCCGCTGTCGGCGGGATAGGGAGGACGCAGCCGGGGCGAGCCGCGACGGCCCTCGAGCGAGGCTATCAGGGCGGTCTCCTCGCCACAGACGAAGGCGCCGGCACCCTCCATGATGCTCAGATGCAGGCTGAAATTGCTGCCGAAGATATTGTCTCCCAGCAGCTCCTGCTCCTGGCAGATCTCGATGGCTTCCCGAATGCGCTCCACGGCCATGCCATACTCGGCGCGGATGTAGAGAACCGCTGCGCGCGCGCCCACTGCATAGGCCGCGAGGGCGAGGCCCTCCAAAACTCTGAAAGGGTACGATTCCAGCAGCATCCGGTCCATGAAAGCGCCCGGGTCGCCCTCGTCCCCATTGCAGATGACATACTTGGTATCGCCGGGGGCCTGACGGACAAGCTGCCACTTGCGGCCGGTGGAGAAGCCGGCACCGCCGCGACCGCGCAGTCCGGAGCGGGTGATGGCCTCGATGAGCTGATCCGCCGGCAGCTCGCTGAGGCACTTGCGCAGGGCCTGGAAGCCGTCGTGGGCCAGGTAGTCGTCCAGGTTCAAGGGATCGGCGCTGCCGTACAGCTCGGTAGCCAGGTGCTGCTGCGGGCCGAGGAAGGCACAGACAGGCGCATCCCGCGCGTCCAGGGCGTACCTGGTGACCGGCTCCCAGGTCTCGTCGGTCAGCAGACAGTCAAGGCCCTGGCTGATTGCCGATCTGATCATGCCCAGCAAGCCGTTGGGGCCGAGATGGCGGCGCAGGATCGCCTTGGCATCGGCAGGCTGGACCTTCGCATATACCGCCGGGGCCTCGCCCGGCACCAAAATCTCCACCATCGGGGCCTGGTGACACATCCCCACACACCCCACCGGCTTGATGACGGCAGGCGCGCCGTTTTCGCGGATGGCTTCCTCCATCGCCGCAGCCACGTCCTTGGTGCCGGCGGCAATGCAGCAGGAGTCGAGGGCGATCCGGATTTCAGCCAGGCCGTCGCTTGCCGTCTCCTCCGCCACGGGCTGCTGGTCCAGTACGCCGCGCCGGTGCAGCTCGAGGAAATCTTCCAGTATCCCCGCCACCCCGTCAACAGCCAGGTGGCCATAGGTGACGCCGTCTATCTGAACCACCGGAGCCAGGGTGCAACAGCCCAGGCAGTGTACCCGCTGCAGGGTAAACAGCCCGTCATCGGTGGTATCGGTCTCTTCGCTGAGGCCGAGGTGGCGGTGCAGAGCATCGGTTACGTGTCCAGCGCCTTTCACGTGACAGGCGGTGCCGTGGCAGACGCTGATCAGGTGCCGGCCGACGGGACTATGGCGGAACTGGGCATAGAAAGTGGCGACTCCGACAATTGTGGCGGGGCTGATCTGGGTAATCTCGCACACCCGCCGAAGAGCCTCCGGTGGCAGGTAGCGGTAATGCTTCTGCAGGGCCTGCAGCAGCGGGATAACGATTTCAGGCCCGCTCCCCAGTTCCGCCACTGCCCGGTCAACGAAGGTAAGGTCTAGCTCCTGTGGCTCACCGGCACCGGCCTCACTGCCGGGCGGTTCATGCCGGGCCGGCTGTGGGCTTGGTGTCGTCTCGCTATTTACTGTGGGTGTTGACATGGCTGCCGCTCATTGTTCCGCTTCTGGGTTGCCTATGCAGTAGAGGTTCTTATCGCCTCGGATGTAGATCTTGCCACCGACGAAGGCCGGTGTTGCGTAGATCGGCTCGCTGAGCTTACCCGTCCCGACTAGCTTGAACCGGCGTGCCGCCTGGAAGATGTGCGTCACGCCCTTTTCATCCGCCAGATAGACATAATCGCCCACAATCATCGGCGACGAGCTGAAGGCGGCAGCCAGGTCGTGCTCCCAGAGCTTGGTTCCGTCCTTGGCGTCATAGCAGGTGACGAAGCCGTAGCTGGCGGCGACAAAGACGAGTTCGCCGTTGCTGGCCGGGCTGGTGGTATCGGGCATATTCTCAGCGGCGGACCAGACGATCTTGCCTGCCTCCCCTTTGCCCGATTCAGGCGGGCGGATGGCGAACAGGCCGGCGATGTCATTACAGGCGAAGACCAGCCCGCCGGCATAGGTGGGAGTAGGGCCGATGTCATTGCTGAGACATTCCGTGCGCCACAGCTCCTTGCCGGTGATGGGGTCGTAGGCAATGACGAAGGGGTCGGCACAAGTGATGATTTCGTTCCGTTGGCCGGTGTTGATCAGGATCGGGCTGGCCCAGGAGTTGGGAACCGGTCGCTGGGTGCGCCACACCGTCTTGCCGGTGGCCGCGTCCAGCCCCAGCAGAGCCGACTGGCCAGCCTGAGGATCATAGCCCTGGTCAAATTGGATGATGATCAGATTGCGATAGGTGATCAAGGAGGAGGCATGCCCATAGACATTATCCGGCGTGCTCAGGGCCTTGGCCCACACCGGCTTGCCCTTGAGATCGAAGGCCGCAATGTCGCCGTTGGCGAAGATCGCGAACACCCGCCGGCCGTCGCAGGCCATCGTCGGGGCGGCGAAGCCGGTTTGATCACCGACCTCGGGCGGCTTCTTGTCGGCGCTGGCCTTGATCTTCACCTGCTGCTTCCAGCGCATCTCCCCGCTGGCGGCGTCCAGGCAGTACACCCCGCGCCGCTTCTCATCGGCACCGCTGACGAACAGGCGTCCCTCCCAGTATATTGGCGAGCTATTACCCGGCAGCGGTATAGCTGCTTTCCAGAGGATGCCTTGGCCTTTGGAGCTATCCCACCGGGTCGGGAAGTCGGTGGTCACGGCCTGACCTGCACGCGGCCCGCGGAACACTGGCCAGTTCTTGGCGATCTGCTCCGCGGTCGGGTACGTGCCCTCCATGTCGGCGGAGCCTGCGGAATCAGTGGGTTGCGGCTTCTGCTGGGCTAAGGTAGGCTTCTGCGTATCGTCAGCGTCGGGCTGAGCCGGCGTTGCCTCCCCCGGCGGTCCGGGCTCTCCGGGAGGGCCTGGCGGTCCCGGCGGCCCGGGACGTCCGGCGGGACCGGGTGGGCCCGCAGGTCCGGCAGGCCCGGGTGCCGGCGGCTGGCTTTCCGGAGCAGCAACTTGACCGGCTTGGTCGGCTGCAGGCAGCGCGCTGTCCAGAGGTTTCTCCCCGGTGTCTTGGAAGCCGGCCTGCTGTGCGGCCTTGACGTATTCGGAGGAAATGTCATGGCGAGCCAGCATCGCCATGGTTATCAGGAAGCCCGCCATCACCAGGCCCAGAATGGCTACGGAACGCCGGCCCAGAGCGGCTTCCACCCATGAGGCGCCGGCACGTTCCGGGCTGGGAGCGGGAGCCCTGGCCCGATAGCGGCCCACAAAATGCAGCGCCACCAGCAGGATTACCAGGCCCCCAGCCAAGAGGTAGATGCCCTGGATGGCCCGGGTGCGGGTCCGGAAATAAGTATTGCGGATTTCCAGGTCCAGAGCGCGAACTTGCCGGCGCAACTGGGCGTTCTCGGGCTGCTTGACCAGCTCACTTTTCAGCATCTCCAGTTGCGCCGGTTTAGTGGGGTCGGCGCGCCGTGCCTGGACGAAGTTGACCACCAGCAGGCCCAGTACCACCAGGCAGAAGACGAAGGCCACGGCTGCCGTAGTCAGCGCTGCCTGGTAGTATATGACATCGGATTTGCCATCATCGGCCTGCGGCACAGGCGCTGGTGTCATCGCGGCTCCTCCGTACCGAGGTTCGCGTCTGCCTGGTCGTGGCTAGGTGTTTGCCCGGCTCCCGCGGCTTGCTCGCTATCGCGCTGCACCGGGCATGAGCTATAGCAGCGGGCGCAGGCCAGACAGGCCGCCGGGTCGGCCCGGTACTCCGGGTTGTGGCGGCGGACCGACATCGCGATCATTCTCAGCCCCAGCACCAGGCCGATCCATGCACCCAGGATCCAGGAGCCGGTGTCAAAGCGCTGCTTGACGGCGGCGGCCTCGCGGTAGGCGTGCATGTTGGGCAGCCCCTGGATGAAAAAGGCCTCGGTGGCGTCGGTGCGCCCTTCGACCCGCCCCTGTTCTTCCAGCCACAGGCGGTCGGCCAGCCGTACCTTGGCATGAACCTGGGCCAGCAGCGGGCTACCTAGACGCACCAGGCCGGCACCGGCCAGCACCAGCACCGGCAGCAGCGCCAGCAGCACCGCCAGCCGCGCCTTGCCTGCCTTGCGGCTGACTGTGCCGACTGTCGGTGTCGGCGGCTTGATGGCCCCGTAAGGACAGGCCTCGGCGCACAAGTGGCAAACAGGACACTCGCCCGGGCTGATCTTCACCTGCCACTTGGCGAACGGCGACAACAAGCGCAGCAGAGCACCGTAGGGACATAGATAGCGGCAATAGGGCCGGCCCACAACCGTGGCCAGAAGCAGCATGGCCACACTGAAGGCCAACATCCCCACACTCCCGCCCATCCTGAAAAAGAGCACGAAGGGGTCGTAGCGGCAGATGATGAAGGCACTGCCGGTCGCGGCAAAAAGCACCGCTGCTCCCAGGTACAGGTACGGCACCGTTCCGAGGGCATTGTCGAGCCACAACGGCACCTTCACCGGCCGCAGCAGCACCACTTCCTGCACCGCCCCGAGCGGACATACCCCGGCACAGAAGATGCGCCCGAAGAGCAGCGCGAACAGCAGGGGCAGCAGGAAAAAGGCCCCGGCGGTAACCGGTAAGGCGTAATCGTGGTTCCACAGCGCCAGGGCCACATTCTGCATCGCACCGATGGAACAGATGCAGCCGTGGCGGTAGAAGCCGAAGTAGAGCAGCGAGAATATCACCAGCACTACCAGGTCCCGCCGCGACCGCTTCTTCAGGACCAGATACGCGGCCAGAGCCAGGGCTGCAAACAGCACGCCGATGTCAATATATGAAAAAAGCTCCTCGCGGGGCCCCGGAGTTGTGACCTGGGGGAACTGGTAGCCTTGAGAGAACTCCGGCGGCGGGAATCTCTCGATCGCGAAGGCTGCCACCGATGGGCAAAGCAACAGCAGCAGGCAAGCAATCCTCTGCATAGGGCTCCTAGCCTTTGGCCCGCAACAGGTAGGGCTTGTCAGCCGGCACCCGGGATATCGCGTTGGACGGGCAGACGTCGGCGATCGCGCACTGGTTGCAGTTGAGGCACCGGTCATGGCGAATCTGCAGAATCAGCGAGCCATTGCCGAACGTCTGGCACCCCTTCACACACACACCGCAGCCGATGCACTTGGATTCATCAATCACGTACTGGTAGTAGGGGTCCTCCACGAAGCTGCGGCGAATAGCACCAGTCGGGCAGCGCTGATTTTCCGCCGCCTCGCTGTCGTCGGGGCGCTGGTCCGCCAGATAGCCGAAGCACAGCTCGCAATAGCCGCACATGGCGTATTCATGGACAGACTTGACCGCTGAGGGGTTCAGCACACACGCGGTCGCGCACCTGCCGCACTGCGTGCACTTGTCCGGGTCGATCTGCCACACGGTTTCTTGAGCCTGGGTGCGCGACACCAATCCGCCTAGCAGCGCGCTTGCGGCCAACAGGCCGACGCCCCGCACGGCCTCGACCAACAACTCGCGTCTGGTCAGCTTGCGCGGCTCATCAGACATTATCTTCTTTCCTCGCCATTGCCTCTTTAGCCGACATCGCCTGGGGCAGGTGGCAGCCCTCGAACCTGGAGCAGCCTCGGCAGAGGCCCTGGTTGATGCACTTTTCCCGATCCCGATTTAGCAGCATAGCGATGCCGCCGCCGAGCAGCAACCCCATCCCGTACCTGCCGATTTCGCGCAGGAATTCGCGCCTAGTCATCTTCCTGTCTGCTTCGGGCATTATCCCTGTTCCGCGCCTTTCTGCGTTTTCTCGGCGAAAACGTGCACGACTGCCGCAGCCGGCTCCAGCACGAATACCCGGCCATCAGCGCTGACGGCCAGGTCCAATCCCACCGCTCTGGCTGAGAAGTCATCCGGAGTGGCGACTACGCAGTCGAACTTGCCGTCAGGGCTATAGACCTTGACCCGTGGCAGGCCCTTCTCCGCCGTTACCACTCTCCCATCCGGCAGAACGGCGATATCGGTGGGGTTACAGCAGCCGCAGAAGCCTGCTAGGTTCTGCGCAGCCTTGCCCCAGTATGATTGCAGTTCGCCGTCTTTGTTGTAGGTCTCCACCCGTCGCCGGCCCGGGTTGGTGATCAGTAGCTCGTCCTCCCCCTTCAGCAAGACATCAAAGTGGGGACTGGGGACGATGAATTGGGCGGTGTCACTGCTTTCGTCCGGCTCACCGATCTTACCCAGCAGCTCGCCGGACTTGGTGTAGTGCAACACCATGCGGTTGCCGGCGTCGGCAGCCCAGACCTCTGCGCCCGACACCGCGAGGCAAGTCAGATAGGCATCCTCTCCCGGCAGCGTCCACTGTGATTGTAGTTGCGGGCGGTAGTTATACGCGGCTATCCGTTTGCGAAACCCGATGTAGCTGCAGCCGTCATCGGCAAGTGCCATCGCATAGACAGCCTCGGGGAACTGATGATCGTACCCACAGAAGCCAGTGTCATCGAAGACGCGGAGCCTTCGGTCGCCGACTACGTACAGGGCTGGGTGTGGGCCACCTTGAACGGCGATCCCTCGCGGCTCCTGCAGACCGGTCTCGATTACGTCAATCTGCTCGTACTTGACCAGGCTGGGGTCAACTTCTCGCAGCGAGCGCATGTCGTCACTTTGCTGCTGGAGGGCGTCGGCTGTCTCGCAGCGGATTTCTGAGCGGCTCGGTTGCTTGCAGCCGCTGGTGGTCGCCAGCACTAGCGCGACCAGGACCAGACCGGCCTTGGCGGCCGAGCTGAGGACAAGACGGTTTGATGCGGGCCGGAGCCGGGGCTTCATCTCAGTTCGCCTTCACATCCAGACAGACCATGCTGGTCAGGTCGCGGGCCAGCAGCCGTCCGCCGGCGATTGCCAACGGTCCCCACGGCTCGGCACCGCCGAGGATCTTGGCTCTGCCAAGCTCGTGGTAGCCGCTGGGACTGGCTTCGGCCATCACCAGCTCACCGGCATCGCTCATCACGTAGATCTTCCCGTCGGCGATCATGTACGCATTGATCCCGAAGCGGCTGGTGCCGCTGGTCCAGAGCGTCTTGCCGCTGAGGTCAATGCAGGCAAGCTCCTTACTCGGTATCACGCCGTAGATATGGTTATTGTACAGTATCGGAGTCTGTTGGTGCGAGCCGAAAACCTGCGGTTTCAGGCGATATTGGATTGAAGGCGTGATCTTGCCGCCGGCGCTCTTGAGACGCAGCATCATAGCACCCGCGCCGTAGCCGCCGCACAGGAAGATGCGGCCATCGCCGATCGGCAGCGGGCTGGGCACATTGGCGGTATTGACCCTCCATTCGGGGACCTCCCAGAGGATCGAGCCGTCCTTGGCCGAGACCCCTACCACCCCGCCGCTGGCCGGATAGACGTACATCTCCTTGCCGGCGAAGGTCATCGGCATGATTGACGAATGGGTCATCCGCCAGCCGTGAGGGTTGGGCGTTTTCCAGATTTCCTGGCCGGTGGCCAGACCGACGGCGACCATCAGAGCGCTCCCGCCCGGTGCTAGAATCACGCTGCTACCGTCAATCAGCGGGCATTGACCGGCATACCACGGCGGCACCTTGGTCCCGTACCGGCTGACCAGGTCAATTTTCCAGCGCACGCTTCCGGTCACCGCATCGCAGCACATCACATGACACTTCGGCCCCAGGCTGACCACATACTTGTCGGTCACGGTCGGCACCGTGCGCGACATCCCGTGGTTGCGCTTGACCTCAACCGGGTAGGCTTGGGACCAGATTTCGCTGCCATCGGCCAGCGCAAGGCACAGCAGCTTATCGGCGCGGTTGGCCTGGTCATAGTCGAGCAGATAGACCCGGCTGTTGAGCACCGCCGGCCCGGCATAGCCCTCCCCGAGCCCCTTGGACCACAGCTTCTTGGGGCCCCCACTGCTCCAGCTACCGGCTAGCGCGATGCGCTCGGGGCTGATGGCATCGAGGTTGGGGCCTCGGAAGCGCGGCCAGGCACCCGGTAAGGACGGAACGGTTGCACCGGCGGACGCGGCCGGGCTGGAATTGGTCGTCGTGGTTCTGTTGGCCGAGCTTGGGCCGGTAGTGCGCGCCCCGGCAGCCGGTTGGGCCGGCCCCGGGCCGACATCACCCGGCGCAGGGGTGAGCCGAGCCGGCGCCCGTACACTCTCGGGCAGGCGCGGCTCGATATCGCTCACCTGGGGCCCGGCTTGCAGCCACAGTACCACAGCCGCGACGCCGACTGCCGCCACTACCACCGGTATCCCGATTACCACTAGCAGAGCCTTAGGGTTGCTGCGCTTGCGCCTGGCGCCACCTACAGGCACGTGGCTACGACGCGTTGACGGTTCTGAGCGGTTCTGCATATTCACCTCGCATTTTCCGGCAGCCTGTGGGGCACCGATTTCGGAATGCTAGCTGCGGTCAGATTCGGGCGAATCTGGCTCGAACTATGCTATGCAATGTCTGCAACACTGTCAAGCCCTTGGCCGACGGCGTACGACCCTGCCTGTGCCGCCCGCTTTCCAGGAGGCTCCGGTGCTAGTAGCGATCCCTACAAGCAGCCCCCAGCAGGACAGGCGTAAGGACTGTCAGTGAACCAGCAAGGGGGCGAGGGGGATCGGTGGACCTGAACCTAAGGCAGTGATTGCCCGGACATGAAGCAGCCACTCGCGTTGGGCGCCTCAAGCGCCGATACACTCTTTGAGGAAGGCTAGATCGGCGGCCAGTTCGCTTTCGGTCTGCTCCAGCGAGATCTGCTCAGTACCTCGGCGCACAAACTCTATCTCAATGAAGCCGTCATTGCCGGCCGCCTTCAGGTTCTCTATCAGGCTGGCCCAGTCAATATCGCCATCCGCCAGCCGGGTCATGAAGCGCGTCCCCTCGACTTGGCGCGAGTTGGTCGCATGGCAGTTGAGTATGTGCGGGCCGAGGATGCGTATCTCCTCGGCGATGGTATCCGTACCGGTGTTGGCGACTTGGTAATTGATTTTCAGCGCGGGGCTGTCAACCTCGTCAATCACCCGCTGGCAGCCCCACAGAGTGTTGGTCGCCGTACCGCCGTGCCGCTCCAGAGTTATCAGCAAGCCCATGTCAGAGGCCATTGTACAGGCTTCTTTGAGGTCTGCCACCGTGGCCGCCCATTGCTCGGCATCCAGGACTTGGGAATCACCGGGCCCGGCCCAGGTGCGACACGCCTCCGCACCCAACCCGGCCGTTATCGCCAATGCCTGCTGCATATCCGTCAGGAAGTTCTCATTGCCCGCATACACGTATGAGCCGAATTGCGGCGCGGCCAAGCCCTTAGCCTCCATAGCTTCGCGAAGCCTTGCCACATGCTTCAGGTCGGTAGGATCGGGTATGTGTGGGGGCTGGCCCCAGACCTCGATGCCTGCGGCCCCAACTTTCGCCGCCGTGGCTACCACATCGAATATGTCCATACGTTCTTTCCAGATGATGCTACAGATTCCGGCTTTCACCGCACTTCTCCTTAACATATTCCCGTGGGTCGGGCTTCCAGCCCGACTCCGTTATTTGCGGGCTAGTCACTCGACTTGGGCAGAAACGGTATGATGCGTTGCGCCAGATTAGGCAGCGGCATGCTCTGCAGCCAGACCCGGCCCGGCCCGCTGAGGGTCGCCAGGAAGATACCCTCGCCGCCCAGGAACATATTCTTGATCCCCGGCACGGTGCTGATGTCGAAATTGACGGTCGGGTCGAACATCGCCACATGTCCGGGGTCCACTTTGAGCGTCTGGCCGGCCTGCAACTCGTACTGGACGACCTCCCCGTCAATCTCGCAGAAGGCCAGCCCCGGGCCCGTGACCTTCTGCAGAAACAGGCCCTCACCGCCGAACAGGGCTGCACCCAGCCGCTTGTGCATGTGCATCTCGAGGGTCACGCTGCTCTCGGCGCACATGAAGGCATCCCGCTGCAGGATCACGCTCTCTCCATCCTTCAGTTCCAGCGGAATGATCTTGCCCGGCACTTCCGGAGCAAACACGATAAAGCCGCTGGCCGCATTGCAGGTGTAGTCGGTGAGAAACAGCGACTCCCCGCTGACCATCCGCTTGAGGCCACCCAGCAGCCCGCCTTTCATGTTGGTATCCATGCCGATACCATCGCTCATCCACGCCATGCCGCCGGATTCGGTATAGATCGTCTCACCGGCCTGCAACTTGACTTCCACCGACTGCATCACGGTGCCTCTGATTTCGTATTCCATCGTTGTCCTCCGAAATGTTGTAGCTGCCACTGGCAACTGGTCGGGCAGATTATACCGAACGCGCCCGGCAGCCTAGGTACCTAATAAAGATTCGCGCCTCCGTGGCCGAATCCTGCTTGTCCGTCAGGTTTCCTGGGACTGGCGGATATGCGGATATTGCCTGATTAGGTCCTCGGCGGTCTCATCATCAATACCGTTGGGCTTGTGGTTGCGGATGATGTCGAGAGCAATTTGCCGCGCCCGCTGCGTCGCATCTGGTTTCCCCTCGGCGCTCCACTCCGCCCGCGGCCTCCGGTCTGCCAGCACCGGCTCGAAAAACTCCTTGCGCATGTACTCAACGGTATGCTCGGTCGCCATATAGTTTTTGCCTGGGCCCTGCTCGCAGATCAGGTCAACCGCCAGCGTATCTTCATTGACCTCGATCCCCTGCATCATCCGTCCGACCATCCCGATTACTTCATTATCCATGACCATCTTCTCATAAGCCACAGTCAGGTCGAAGTCCATCAAGCCGGCTGCGTCGTGGATGTAATGCGCTCCCGCCATCATTACCAGCATATTGCTTAGCGCCGCCTCGTAAGCCGCCTGGGCGTCCACGGTTTTGGCGTCGGAGGTCCCCGCCGTCGAGTAGAGCGGGAGCTGGAGCGCCTGCGTTACCTGGGCGACGCCGGCATTAACCATTGCCCGCTCGATCGGCCCGGACAGGTGCTGGATGGTGCGCATGTCGGCAATCGAGCCGACGCTGCCACAGATTGCCGGTGCTCCCGGTTTCACGGCCTGCACCATCATCACACCCGCGATCGTCTCCGTTACGTGCATCAGCACATTGCCGGCCATCGTCACCGGCGAGGTCGTCCCACACAGCGGCTCGGTCGGCACCACTACCGGCAGCTCCTCTTCTGCGCAGATGCACGTCATCTCGCCGTAGGTGTCATCTATCTTCAGCGGTGAGATTACCAGAGTGATGAACGAGACGAAGGGGCGCTGCCGCAGTTTCTCCGGCCCGCCGGCGACAGTTTGCGCCATCGCGATTGCCTCGCGCAGGCCCCTAATCGAGTATATCCCGCCCATGATGTGCTTACTGGTATTGCGCAGCGCCCAGAAAAAGCGGTTGGCGTCAATCTCGTCGCGGTTTTCTATCTCGTTAGGGAAGACGTTGATGGTGAAGATGTCCAGGTGGTCGAGGGCATCACAGACTCGCGCGCACCAGGCGACATCCTTGTTAGTCGAGGGCCGGTGTGCATCGGTTTCGGGGTCAATAACATACAGCGCCGTGCCGCCGGTGCCGAGGTGCACCTGCTGGTCGGCCAGGCGGCAGTCGCGCGAGCCGTCGCGGCTGTACAGCGTCACCTCTGACGGAGCCCGCTCCAGCAGCTCACGTCCCACTTGCTCGGGGATCTTCACCAATGCACCGTCCACTTCGGCTCCGGCATCACCGAGGGCCGCGCGGCCGGTGGCGGTATTGACCTGCACGCCCGCCTCGGAGAGTATTCTGAATGCGCCTTGAATGATCTTCTCAACTTCTTCATCTGCAAATGGCCGGTACTGCCCGCCGGGTAGTCCCGACATCTCAGTTCGCCTCTCGGTCTCTTTTCAGCGCCGGGGCCAGTGTCTCCCAGAGCTTCCTGGGGCCCTCTGGTGCCGCGACACTCTTGATCAGCTCAACCAGCTCGTCGGCTGTCTCGCGCCCTAGCACCGGCTCCACCAGCCCCACGAACTTCTCTCTCAATTCCGCTTCAGTCGGGGGATTATCAGCATCTCCGCGTGCCGGCATCAAGCCTGAACGGTACTGATGTCCATCCTTCGTGTGGGTCACGACTTCGCTCAGACACTCTCCAGGGAACCGCGCCTGAATCTGCTCATCAACCGTTATCACGATGCTTTGCGCAATCCGTCTGATCTCAGGATTATCAAAGGCCGGCGGCAGGATCTGCTCCGGCCCGACAGTCCCGCAGACCGCCGCGGCTGCCGGCGGCCATGTGATGCTATACTGCGCTTCTTCGGTATTGGTCGGTAACTGCCGCGAGAGCGCCGCCGCCTCGGCAAAACAGCGCAACTCGATATGCTCGATGTCGCCGGCCTCCAGCTTATGCTCGGCCATCACCTTAATCACGCCGTCAACTCCCGGCTGCGCCCAGCGGCAGCAGGTGTACGGCTTGAAGTAAAGCTCCAAGAGCCGCCATCTCTGGCCGAAGTCCTCGTAAACCTCCCTGTAATCAGCATCAGAGAAAAGCGACGGGTTGCCGGTGAAGCCGTCCTGCGCCAGCAGCGCCGCGCCCATCCCCGCGTGTGCTCCCCAGCCGATTACGTCCTTGGTCATCGCCGGCGTGGTCAGGCACCTCGCGATGGGGGAGAGCGCCGCATGATACTCCGCAAGCCCCAAGGCCCAGTCTAGCTGCCTGGCATCGAGGCCGAGCAGCTTGCCGGCCAGGGCCGTTGTGCCGGTCGCGCCCCAGGAGCCGGAGGCGTGGTAGTGATGATAGCAGTCATGGGTCACGACCGCGGCCCGCATTGCCACTTCGTAGCCTGCTGCGATTGCGCCCAGTAGCTCCTCACCGCTGACCTCAAGCGCCTGGCAGCAGTTCAGCCCCGGCATGATTAGAAACGCCCCGGGGTGCCCTTTGGCTAGCCGGTATCCGTCATCAGCGTCTAGGGCATTTGCCGTCACCGCATTAGCCAGCGTCGCGCCGGTTAGTGAGATTCCAGTCCCATCGTGCAGCAGGCTGGCCGGGCCTACCTTGAACTGGCGCTTCACGAACTCGGCTGCAATCCTGCTTGCTGGTGTCCGGGTCCCGGCAATCGCCGCCCCCAGCCCATCCAGAACACACAGAGGCAGGCGTTGCTTGACCTGCTCATCAAGCGCGTCGTACGACAGCGCTATCACGAACTCAGCGGCTTTCGAGTACCCCATCGCCTAACACCCGCTAGCCTCCCAATCCCCCAAGTTTCTCCACATCTGCCGCCAGCAGCACCACTGCGTAGTTCTTCACAGGCGGCACGGTGACCATACCTTCGGAGATCGCCAGCGCTTGCGCCTCACCCTCGGGCGAGATCAGCCGCGCCACCCTCAATTCCGCATCCTGCACCTTCAGCTTCAGCTCCGGCGTCGGGGTAATCGCTTCCAGCACGTAGTCCGCCCCGTACTGATAATCTAGATTCACGATATGCACCCCCAGCACCCCGGGCTCTGGCTGCCACAGCAGGTTGACCAGTGCCGTATCGGGCCAGTGCCCCCGGACCGGCAGGCAGGCCGCCAGCGCCTTGATCGCCACTGCTTGCTGCTCGGGCAGCGCCGCCTCAACGAGTCCGGCCAACTGGATCACCTTGCCCTGCCCTAGAGGGCGTTCGAACACGCTGCCCTCCGGCGGCACGGCCCGTAGGGTAACCGCCCGCAGTCGCGCGTATTCACCCTCGCCGTGCCTGGCGCGTATCGCCACCTTGTCATTCGCCTCTAGTGCCACCGCCTTGCAGGAGATCGTGTGCCAGGCATCGTCATCCGCATCTGCCGTCCACGACTGCACAGCCTCGCCGTTGACCAGCAGTTCGAACTCCGACTGCCCGTCGCTTTCGTCCAGATACTGTACCGAGATGTTCCAACGTCCCGCCGGCCCGCCAAAGGTCAGGGTAGCCGTACCTGCTTGCGGGCACTTGATCCGCCCGGTCTCGAGCTCATACCCCTCCAGCTCCAAATCCAGCGCCGCGAACTCCTGCACCACCGCCTCGGTATCCACACACCCAGGCAGAAACTCCGCAAGCGACCGGCCGGCCGCGGCAGGCTCGCAGCGGTCCCGAATACTGATCGCCCCGGCTAGCACCAGTGTCCCGCCGCTTTCGACAAAGGCCCGCAAGCTGCGCATCTCCGCAGTCGAGAGCATCGCCGCTCCTGCGATGACAATCGCCCCGAATGCGTCTATCCCGTCATTTGTCAGATCGCTATTGACGATGACATCCGCCGGTACGCCCTGACTCTGCAGATACCACAGCAGGCTATTTGTCGGCCTGGTGCGCGTTCCCAGGATATCCCCAAGCCGCGGTCCCTCGGTCAAATCGAACAGCACTCCGATGCGGCTGCCGGGCTGCTGTCCGGCGTAGAGCTTCGCCCAGTGCTCGGCGAACTCCGCATACTTCGCATAGGCCGCCAGCATCCGCTTATCCTCGGGGCTGGTGAAATCCAGGATATGGCGCTCCATGCCCAGGCTGAAGTTCGACAGATAGTTGCCTCCCAGGGCCAAACCCATCGCGCAGCCGGCCTCACATTCCTCCGCAACCGGTGCCCCATACCACCGCTCCCGTGCGGAGGGCCCTGAGTACTTCTTCTCTCCGCGCACCATCTTCACTGCTGTCGGGATATAGGTCAGTATCCCCGTCGGCTTGCCGTGGCTGGCTGCCAGGCCGATCTTGTATGTCGCAATATCGCGTCCGAACGGTGCCTGACCGCCGGCCTCCGAGAATACTCCATCGGTAACGGCTTTATCCACCAGCCAGTACGTCAGATTGTTGGCCACGATGAACATTGGCTTGTCGCGTTGGTGGGCGTATTCTCGCAGCTCGGTGAAGAACTTCAGCGCGGTATCCAGCGTGAACCAGCGCTCCAACTCCTTCGAGGTCCCCTCGGCTCCCAGCTCCTGCTCGAGCCCGGTCTTCTCTTTCGAGTACTCCCGGAACAGCCGCTGGCACGTAGGGCAGTGGCACTCCCAAGTCATGGGATTGTCGAAGAAGATACAGTCCAGCCCCGTCTCCGCTAGCACGTCCATCCGGCTCTTGATATACGCCAGCCACGCCGGGCGGTTGTAGCATCCCGCGTAGCGGGCCGGGTTGTTGTAGATGACTTTGTAGTCGCCCTCGGGTGTCAGGATGGCCGCGTCCCGCAGCTCCGGATGCTCGGGGAAAAGCTGCTCGTGGTAGATCGTGCGACTGCAGATATAGGCCATCCGGTGGCATCCGGCTTCCGTAGCCATCCGCATCGCCTCGCCTTTGAAGCTCCCGCCCTGAATCAGGTTGAAGTGCGCGTCGAGCAGGGCTTGGACGTGCGCTTCGTTCATGGCTCGGTAATTGATGGCCCAGCGGACGGCTCCCGGATTGGCCCACGGGAACATCTCCGGCGCCGGTCTCCAATCCGCATTCACCGACATGCTCATCACGATCCCTCCCAGGATTACCCAGGCAATGCCCAATGGTGTTCTCATCTTAATTTCCCTTCTCTTGCGCCAACTCAATGGCTTGCGGGCCTCCCGCGGCCCAACATCTGCTGTCGGACCCGTTCCCCAACGCGAGCGCTGGCTGGCCTTTCTCATGTCCCTTTGCCTCGGCCTCGCAGCATTCGTTGTGGGGTTTTTGCCAAGCGGGCTGGTTACTGCCATGACCAGGGGCCACAATGCTGACAGAGCATGATACCACACCAGACTCGGCTGATGATCCAGCGGGCGGCCCCCTCAGCCCTATGCTCAGGAGTGCTCGCAGCCACGCCCGACACGTTCACCGGCCCACCCAGAGCAGTTGGGGGATTACCGCGTTTCAGAACGTCAACTTGGCCAGCTCTCGTCGGCCAGCATGTGTGTTACCATACCAGTAGTTGATGTGGAAATCGGTGGGGGGCGTGCCCCCATTGTCAACGCCCCAGATTGCGGAGGCAGGTTTGATCCACTGACTAAACGTATCGTTGCGCCACTGAACTTCTTCCTGAGGGGCGAAATCGCGAACATAGCGCAAATCCACCGATACTACTCCCGTGTCATCAAGCAGAGAGCTGTCAGGATTGTCAAAGACATTGTAGCCGAACGGGCTGTCATACCTGGGCCCGGATGACAGCAGACGGGCTCGGCCCCATTCCTGCGCGATGTCGCAGTAGGCAAGTAGGAACGCGAGCGGGTACCTGCTGAACGTAAGCTTCCTCCCAATAGCCCCACTTACAGCTTCTGCCGCTTCCATATTGTGCAGCGCCACTGCTGTGGCCACGGGATCCATCTCAGCATCTGTCAGTTGGCGGATACGAAGGAGGTTTTGCAGGATAAGCGAGCTGTAGAGGCCATGGTCCGGCGCACATATGGCTAGGCGGCACAGCTCAGTTCCGAGATTGGCTTCTGCCCTTCTCCGTAGCTCCTCGGCGTTCTCGGCGCCTTGCGCGTACAGATCCGCTACCTCCTCGACTACCCTCAGCAGGTGTACCCAGTGGTAATCCCGTCCTAGGAGAGCCCCCCACTCACAGCTAATTGGTATGAGGGGACCGCCGCCTACCCCACCAGGTGCTGCAGGCGAAACCAGAACACCCCTTATGAAACGATCCAGCCATCCCTGCATTTTCTCGATCGGGTATCCGACGTCGTGAAACGCAGAAGTGAGAAACCACAGTTTCATACCACTTTCCGATGCCAGCACGGTGGCTCCTAGCATCTGCTGCCGGTTCATCTGATTCAGCAGACAGAAGCCGAGAAGGAACACCTTGATCTGGTGGAAGATGTGGTCACGGTACTGCGGGATGCTGTAAAGAACCTCCTCGAGGCTTATGAAGCGTCGTAGCAGGTTCGTCAGATCATCACCTAGATTGAACACGCCGCACAGGCTCTGTGTGAGGAAAACCGTGAGATCTAAAACCTGATCGCCATCCCAGCGCTCACGCATCTGCAGGCTGGTGAGATACGCCCGAATCAGCGCGCCTATCTGTCTCTGTTGTTCCAACCCTATATACCCGGCCTGGGGGTCTTTAATGATGTGTTCTGATACTTCGCTCAGAACCATCTGGATGAAGGGCTCACCAAACAGCTCGTTGGGGTGGAACTTCATGATGTCTGCGCTTTGCTCTGCCACCAGCAGCACAGCATTGATCAGAGGACAGCCCGGTCCGGGGGCCTTCTCAAGGAAGAGCCGAATTGACTCTCCGTAGCTCGCGATCTGGGCTGCCGGAAGCTCATTATAGAAGCTGGTGATGAAGATGACCGGCACCTCATACTGCAGCGGCGAATCGTGCAGCCTCCTCAGTAGCGCAGACCCGTTTTGCTCCCCACCCCCCATGCACTCGTCCAGGATCATAATGCTGTAGTGGCCCTCTGCTGAAGCGCGCAGCAGTTGCTCCGCCTCAATGCCATCCTCCGAGTGCTCCACGGTGGCGTCTGGGAAGACTGTGTTCAGTTGCTGCTTGAATGTGCCATAGTAGTCGGGATCGTCGTCCACAATCAGGATTCTCACTGAGGCCTCCTCCCGGTGCGCAGGTTATTCACTACGTCCGAAATAGACGCGCGAATGCTGATCTTGTCGTAAACCCTCACGTCTCCCGCGTCCGTAGGGTCTGCCGATATGACAAGTATCTTCTCGGTGAGCTGAGAACCCTGCGCTTGCAGATGGCGGTAGATATCCAGACCGCTCTCACCCGACTCAAAGTGAGCATCGAGAAGGATATAATCGTATTCGGACAGTTGCCTCAATGCATCACTCTCAGCAGCCTCAAGCAGATTGCGGAGAAGGTCCGGGGTTTGCTCAAGATCGACTGCGACGTCTTCACGGTCGTCAAACGCTGCGATGATACCAGCGCCGTAGTCCTCGTTGTCGTCAATGATCAGGAGCCTGAATAGACCTGTCGGTTCCACCGGCAGACGGGCTGTGAATTCAGTGCCGCGGTCGCTGCCGCGCGGTGGCGAAGAAACAGCCAGATTACCACCGTGGTCGAAGGCAATCGCCCAATATGCCTGCCTGACGCCCAACCCCCTATCCGGCCCTTTGGTCGAGGCAATGCTTCCATCCCTACCGAACTGCGCCTGTTGATCCGGTGATAGCCCACAACCGTTGTCAATCACCGACACCTCTACCCAACCCCTCTGATCCTCTGCAACAGTGACCCTTAGGACAAGCAACGGAGCAGGTTCCGTCTGCCCCTCCATGGCCTCCACTGCATTCCAGATCAGGTTGTGAAGTGCTTCCTCGAGCTGAGAGGGCACGCCCCGAACATAAACGGGATCTGGGCTTTGGTCAAGTACCAGTCCGATCCCATCCTGTAAGAGTGTTCCCTGAATGCGATCCCCCATCCCCCTTACTAGCTGCTCAACGTCCAGCAGTTCCCTGCGCTGCTGCGCCCTCTCCATTCTGTAGCTGTTGACCCGCCTCTTCGTTGCATCAAGCGCCTCTCTGACGACGTTGAGGAGTCTCACTGATCTCCTCTCGGGGCTCTGGTCAGGGTGCGCGAGGATGGCGTCATGCACATCTCGAAAATTGATGATGATATTCTCAACTCTCTCATACAGACTATGCATGACTTCTCGTGCGCGGATCCCCTGGTCGAAGATCCGGCGCATCTGCGAGGTCGTCTGTACTGCCAGGGCCACGATGCTGGCAATGATCTGTAGCGTCTGCAGCTCCTCATCACTGAAATGGGTCGTCGGAGCCGGTTCCTTGTTCTCCACTTTTAGGACCCCGATTGTCTGATGACCCAGTCTCAGTGGGGCACCGATCAGTGACGAACACACCCAGTTAGGTTGTCTCTTGATGATGATACCGTCATTCGCTCCTGACCAGACCCCCGACTGGCGAAGCTCATCATTCGAATCGAACTTCCTCGGCGCACCATCCTGCCAGATCGCCCCTGTCAGACCCTCTCCCAACTCATATTCCGTGCCGATTCGATACTGCTCATATCCCGCTCCAGCGACCATTCTGATCCTGCGCGCAGGCTGCCCATTGCCCATCTGTTCCTCTAGGTACAGCGATCCCGCCTGTGCCGAAAAGAGCTCAACGCAGGTCTGAACGATGCTGCGACAGAGCCGATTGAGGGCGGCCCATCTTCCGGGATCACTCGCGATCATACCGGACATCTCGTCGAGCGCACTCAGGGTCTTGCGCGATGTCTGTTCCGACAGCCGCCTGTTCTCGATGGCCAGAGCCATGGTACTGGCGATCACCTCGAGGAGCGCCTGGTCCTCCTTGCTGAAGTGGGAGGCCCCCCGCTTGTTCTCAACCTTGAGTAGCCCTATCGGATGCTCGCCGATGCACAAAGGCACCGCGATGAGGGAGCGGCAAACCCATGCTGGCTCTTGGTCCTTGACGAATCGGTTGAACTTGCCCTGCCAGCCATTGGCCGGGTCCTCCACTTCTTTCGTGCTGTCATACTTGGCGGAAACACCTTTTTTCCAGATAGTCCCTGTCAGTCCCTCACCTCGCCTATAGGAAGCCTTCCCGACGCGATGCTTCTCGAATCCCGCGCCAGCGACCATCGAGATAGTCTGGGCCTCTCCCCCGTCTGGTGGGCGGTCTTCCAGATACAGTGAGCAGGCCTCAGCGTCCGTGGTCTCCATCGCAGTACGGACGACCGCTTCATACAGTAGCCCTGCCCCCTCTACCAGGCGGGCGGTCACCTTCCCCAGAGTCAGCTTGAGTTCGGCGGCGTCGAGCTTTACTCCTGATGACATCAGAAATCTCCTTTCCTAGCACGCAGCGACCGGTTGACCTGCCCCCCCACTGATGGTACCACCGGCTAAGTCACACCGGCCACCGATGTCAGCCCCGCCCCCGGGCACCCTAGCCCAAAGACCTCTCTGCATGCGGCTTGTTGTACTGCTTCCCCCAACGCTCCGCCAATACCTGCGCCTCACACAGTGTCTAGAACAGTTCGCCATCCGGCAATTCGTCCAGCGGCTTGCTGTTGATGCACCCATTCTACCGGCTCTCCCACGGGCCGCCCGGCTCAATCAACAACGTCTGGCCCCGCAACCGCTATGGTGACTGAGGGGCTATGTGCCGGCCATAGGCTTAGCGGCTTTCGCGGGTTTTGTCGCTCAACACCTGATAGCGAAGCGGTCTCTTATTGTCCTGTCCACATCCTCGGCAAATCGGGGCGGCTCGGCGCTTGCGATGATGTGCAGCGCCTTGGCCCGTGCCACCGCCACGATATCCGTTCTGCCCTCCGCCTCCCATTCTGCCCGGCTGCCTCGATTGCTCAGAGTCGGATTGTAGATTTCACTTCGCATCCTGGCCAGTGTCAGCTCGTCGGTCAGGTAGTTGCCGCCCGGACCGACCCGCCTGATGCTTGCCAGCGCCAGTGCCTCTTCGCTGGTATCTATGCCCTCGAGGCAGCGCCTGGCCATGCCCAGGATCTCGTTGTCAATCACATACTGCTCGTATGAGATCGTTGACATCGCCTCCAACATCCCCGCTGAGTGATGAATATAGTTGGCGCCAGCCAGGGCGCTCTGCAGTACCGAGAAGGCCTTCTCGTAGCCGGCCTGGATGTCGCTGCACTTGCTCTCGGTCAGGCCGGCGGAGTTATATATCGGCAGCCCGTAGAACTGGGCCATTTGGGCTGCAGCCGCATTCAGCATTCCAAACTCCGGCCCGCCGCCCAGGTATGAGCCATCCCGCAGGTTCGACATCGAGGGCACCGCGCCGTAGATCGCTCGCGTGCCGGCTCTGGTCGCCTGCGCCAGCACCATGCCCGAAAGCAGTTCCGCGTTGGTCTGCACCAGCGTACCGGCCAGGGTTATCGGCGAGGTCGTCCCCGCCATCGGCGCTGTTGACATCACCACCGGCATGTCGTGCTCGATGGCACGCAGCAGCAACTCCGTACTGTGCGAGTCAATGCGCAGCGGCGACACCATCCAGCAACAGATGAACGATATGAAGGGCCGCTGTTGCAGCTTCTGCTTGTTCCCCGCGATGATCGAGCCCAGCTCTACCACCTGCGCCATGCCCGCAACACTATTCACCCCAGACATCACGTGCTTGGTGGTGTTGGATACGGAGGCATAGTACTTGTTCACGTCGGCGACCTCAGGCGGCACATCCTGTGGGTCGGTGGGTCGCACGAAGAAGTCAATATAGTCGAGATTGTCAACCAGCAGCGCCAGTCGTGCAATATCCGCAAGCCGGCCGCTGCGCACCTCATCGGTTTCCGGGTCCACGACCTTCAGCGCCGCGCCGCCCGTGCCCATATATACCCGCGTGCCGCCCAGGTGCAGGTCGTGCTTCTCATCTCGCCCGCACAAGGTCACCTCTTTGGGCGCATCCGCCAGCGCCGTGTCAACCGTCTGGTCAGCCACATAGACGCGTCCGCCCTCTATCCGCGCCCCTGCCTTCTGGAACAGTGCCAGTGCTTCCGGGTGCCGGCATTCGACGCCAACCTCGGCCAGCACCCGCAGTGAAGCCTCATGTATTGCCTCAACTCCGTCTTCCGAAAGCGGCTGATAGGTCGGCTTTCTCATGCGCCTTGTCCTTGGCTTCGGAATATTTGCCCTGGGGTCTTTGCACCCCACGGGGTATAATATACTGTGCGCGAGTGCATGTCCATACGAGGCGATCCCAATCAACACGGCAAACCGCATTTCACGGTGAGTGAGTATATGTACAGCTTACTTTCCAAACTATTGTGTGCCGTTCTCCTGGTCATCATCCTGGTCACGAGCGCCACACTTGGCGCTTGCCAGCCGCCGGAAAACTATGCGGCAGCCGCCAACGGTGCGACCATTTCCGGGCCGCAGAACGCCTCCGGCAGCCACGACCAGCCCAACTGCGTTATTGATGGCGAGGTGGTGGACTACGGTCCGCACCACGGCTATGCCTGGGCTGATCTGGAGGTTCCGACCCTCATCACCTTCGCTCGCCCCGCCGTCATTGATACCGTTGAGGTCATTCTGCTGGACATCTCGCTGCGCAGCTTCTGCTACATCGTCAGCGTTTCCGCCGATGGCGAGCACTGGCAGCAGGTCGCCGACATGTCCACTACGCCGGTTTCCGGCTGGCGCATGCACCAATTCGCTCCGCTCGAGGCCGGGCACCTGCGGCTGGATTTCACCGCAACTTCGCTGTCGTCCGACAGCTACCACCTGGTCGAGGTCGGGGCCTTTCACCTCGGTGAGCAGCGCCAAACGGGCCCACTAGGTCAGGCTTGGCAGCATGTCCGCACCGCAAGGCATCTAGCCGAGGTTGCTCTCCTGGGAGTTGGGCCTGCCCATCTTGTTTTACAGGACCCCGACCTTCTCGGCCAACTGAAGTCGGCTCCCGATCATCAGCCCATCTATCGTGACCTCGCCGACGGTACGCACGCGCTCCTGTACCGCGATCAGGGCGCTATCGTGGTCGCGCTTGATGATGATGGCAACATGACGCCGGATGCCACCGGCCCTGATATGGTCAATGACTGCCTGGCCGTGGACTTGGATGCCGACGGCTTGCTGGACCGCTCGATTGACTATTCCGACACCGATGGCGACGGTATCGCCGACACGATGGTGCAGACCTACGTCCACTGGAGCTGCTGGGGGCGCGACCCGGTCATGCTGCTGGCGCGCGACCTCGATGTCGGCCCCCTGAGCCTCTATCACCTGGACCACTACAGCTACAACCAGCGTACCTGCCAGTGGCAGTGCGACTTCGGCGGTGACAGCTATTTTGTCATATTCCGCCGCAGCCGCGACCACCGCCGCTGGATCGGCACCTGGGAGAACCCCTTCTGCTTCTACGACTGCGACGGTGACGGCTTGGCGGAGGAAACCGTTCGTATCTCCGGCAGCGACACCACCATCCGCTCGGCCCGCTTCAGCATCAATGCCGACAATGACACCACCGCCGGCCAGCTCTACGACTACGATGTCGGCATTACCTGTCTGGGGCAGGTGCCCTTGCCGTCGGAGGCGAGCGCAACCTTCACCACCAGGACCGGCGAGGCGACCGGGCAGTTCCTGAGCTGGGATAAAGCGCGGCAGACTGTACGGGAGATGGATTGGTCGCGGGCGCTGCTTATCTGGGATGAGAACGACCACAACGTGGCAGCCAGAGCGCCCGAACACGAGCGCTGGGAGGGCATCATCAACGCCCGCTACCGTGGCTTCCCCCAGGAAGGCGGCCCCCACTGCGGCAGCCTCAACAAGCGTTATGAACTCGACGCCGACTTCTCCGGGAGGATGCAGCTCTACTACTGGCCCGGCGATGGCCGCTTGCATCTCTACGGAGCCGAGGTGGGCACGCTGGCGGTTGACTACGACTGCGACGGGCGCGTTGATATGGTGATTGAGTACGGGGATACTGACAGCGACGGCTTTTTCGACCGCCGTGCGATAGATTACAGAGCCTCGGGCCTTCCAACTCGCGAGGTCGCCGGCCCGAGGACCTATTGCCTGCCTGGCTCTGACGCGCCGGAATCTACTGTCATCCCCTACAGCTATAGTGAGGTTGTCACTTTCTGGCCGCAGGCGCTTGCCGAGCGCGTGACAGACAGCGCCGCACTCATGCAGGCATTGTCGGAGTTCGCCAACCGCGTGCAGGTGCAGCTTCCGCCCGGGCCGCTGGATTTCTATGAGAACGCCACACCCCGGCAGTTTGCCTACATCGAGCGCCTGCGCTCAAGTACCGAGGCCCGCCGCTACTACCTGGATATCGCCATCGAGCTGGCCTTCGCCCAACTGATCGCCCAGGCCGAGCAGTCTCCTGACGACAAAGCGGCGCTGCAGCTCAAGGCAGCGCAGCGCCTCTATGATCGCGGCCAGCTTCAACGTGCCCTCACAGCCCTGGCTACGCCTCGTGTGACGCAGTAACCCGATTGCTCGCTGGCAGTAACCCGCAGCCACTCAACTTGTCGGTTGGTGCTAGTTCCATGCCTCTCAGATTCCCCCTTCCCTGCCAGGGAAGGGGGCTAGGGGGTTAGGAGGGTTTGCGGTTCGCGCCTCGGCTCGCCTCACTTCCCCGCCTTCATCTCCTCAACCGCCTCGATCACCGCATCCGCCATATACTCAAGCTGCTGCTGGCTCAGCGGATACAGCGGCAGGTGGGTGAACTGGTGATTGAACACCATCTCGGTGTTGGGGCAGGTCGCGGCGATGGCGTCGGAGTCATAGCCCAGGTCCCGGCAGAGCTGGTACTTGTACAGCGGGGCGAAGTGCGGTATCTGCACCACGCCGCGCGCCTCCAGCTTCTGCTTGAGCACCTGCACGTCCTGCCCGATCAGCTCGTGGTCCACCCGCAGCAGGTACAGGTGGTACGTGCCCTTGATCTCATCGGTGTCCAGCGGCGCGGGGATGATGCCCTCCACCTCGGAGAAGCGCTCGTTGAGGTATTCGGCGTTAGCCCGGCGCGTGTCAATCACTGCCTGCAACCTCTGCATTTGTCCCAGCAGGCACAGCGCCTGAATCTCGGTTGAGGAATGGTTCCCGGCGACGAACGGGCCGTACTTGCCCGGCACCGCGATTACGTCATAGAGCCAGTTCTCCACCTGCTTGGCCATATCAACCCCCAGGAACCGGCACTGGGGGAAGTACTGCCCGAAGTCCAGGTCGGTAACCAGCAGTCCGCCTTCCCCCAGGGCATTGATATTCTTGACCTCGTGGAAGGAATAGGAGCCGAAATGGGCCACCGTACCCGCCGCTTTGCCCTTGTATTTCCCACCGAAGGCGTGCGCCGCATCCGCCAGCACCACGATGTCTCTGGCCTCGGCGATCTCCATTATCGCATCCATATCGGGAGCATAGCCGCCGATATATACCGGCACGATGGCCTTGGTCTTATCCGTGACCTTCCGCGCCACATCCGCCGGGTCCATATTGATGGTATTGGGATCGAGGTCGGCGAACACCACTTTGGCCCCTGACTGCAGAGCGTAGGTCATGGTGGAGATGAAGCTGATCCCGGGCACGATTACCTCATCCCCGGGACCGATATTGGCGTATTTCAGGGCGATCTCGAAGCCGGCTGTGGCGTTGGTCAGGAAGCAGGCGTACTTGCAGCCCAGGAACTCCTTCGCCTCCGCCTCCAGCTTGCTCACGGTCGCGCCCAGAGACAGCTTCGTCGCCGGCCCGGACACCTCCCACAACTCCGCCAGCGCCGCTTCTACACTGGCGGCCCGGGCTTCATATTCAGCCTCCTTGCCTGCTTGTGGCCTCACCAGGAACCGGATTATCCGCATCAGGTCTTCGTTGGCCAGGTGTTCACCCACAGCGGCCCAGGGCACTCGGGCCTCTCCGGTATCATACCGGAAATCACTTGCCGGCTTGTCCTGCGACATACGGTCCTCCTCCTTAGCTGTACCGCTATGCTGCAACTGCTCGTCACGGCTCTCACTTCGGTCTCATCTTCCCCGCCGCCACGACGGATTCCTGCATCTGGCGCTGTTGGCATTGTTGCCCACTCCACAGCCAGGTCCTTGGCTTGTGGGCTTACCTGGCATATAATAGGCAGGTGTCTGGCGTAGCTGGGGCTTCCCAGTGCGGAACCAGTAACCAGAATGAGGCACACCCTTGAGACTGCTCCATATCGCTGACATTCATCTTGGGATCAAGGCTCTGGGTTTCAGCGACCGCGCTGATGATTTGCGCCGTCGCCTCCAGAGCGCCTTCACGAATTCGCTGCAGATTGCCGCCGAGCGCGCTTGCGACCTCGTGCTGATTGCCGGCGACCTGTTCGATTCCAACAGAGTCGGCCGGCGTACCCTGAGCGCGGCCATATCTGCCCTCCGGGACCTCCTTGCCGCTGCTGACCAGACGCATATCTGCCTCATCCCCGGTAATCACGACTGCCTAGGCGAGGCTAGCATCTATCACGCGCCCGAGTTCGCTCAGCTCGGCGAGCGCTTCCATCTGTTCACCAATCCTGAGGGTGAAACCGTCTATCTGGAGCAGCTTGAGGCAGCAGTCCACGGCGTCCCGTTCGTATGCGATTTCAAGCAGCTTGACATTCAGCCGCTGGCAATGCTGTCGGCGCATCCTCAGGCCGCTTTCAACATCGCCATGCTCCACGTGGGGATACCGCGGCCGTACTGGGACGGGGCCGACGCTCCCAGTATCAGTGCAGAGCAGATTGCCGCCTCGGGCATGGACTATCTTGCGCTGGGCCATTTCCACAATGCCCAGAGCTGCGATGCCGGCGGTGTTGTGGCTCGCTACTGTGGCCCTCCTGAGCTGATCAACCTGCAGGGCCCACCCGGAGCGCCGCTGCTGGTGGAGCTAACGGCTGCCGGCGTCAGTGTTGAGGCTGCACCGGTCGCCTCTCTGCGCCTGCAGAAGGCCGAGATCCTGGCGGCCGAGCTGCAGTCCGCAGCCGATCTGGCCGACAAGCTGGGCGAGTATGCGGCTGAGGACCTGGTGCTTGACGCCGAGATCGTCGGCATGTTGCCGCTGGACGTGCGGCTGCAGGCCGAGGCGGTTGCCGAGGAGCTGGCCGATGATTTCTATCGGCTCAATCTCACGGATAACACCGCGGTCGCCGCTCGCGATTTTGACGAAGCCGATTATCCCGCCCAGTACGTGACCGGCAGATTCATCCGGCTGATGCAGGAGCGGATCGAGCAGGCCCAGGCGGCGGATGATGAAGACGCCGTGCGCATCGCCTCCGAGGCGCTACGCTTGGGCCTCCATCTGCTGCAGGGTGGTGAGCTGGAATGAAGTTGTCCGGCCTCAGCGTTACCGCCTTCAAGGGTCTGGCCGACGCAAGCTACGATCTCGCACCCGGCTTCACTATCATCCGCGGTCCCAACGAGGCCGGCAAGTCCAGTTTCCAGCAGGCGATTCTTACCGGTCTCTTCGGCGATCCGACCAGCTTGGCGGCCAAATACGACCTGCTCCACTCATGGCAGGCGGGCCGCAAGTGCCGGATCGTGCTCGGTCTGCAGGCGCAGGGCGGAGAGTACGAACTGGTTCGCGATTTCGCCTCCGGCGAATCTTTGCTGATCTCGCGGCCGGCTGGCACTGTGACTTCCGGCCGCGACCCGGTCAAGGCTGCCCTTGCCCAAATCGCGGGTCTCGGTTCCGAGCCGATCTATGTCACCACTGCCTGTCTCAGGCAGCAGGACCTGGCCGCCCTGAGTGCCGGTGCTGATCTGCGGGACATGCTGCAGCAGACCATGACCGGCGGCGATGATGAGGCCGATGTCTCAGCCGCCCTCAAGCAACTGGACAAGGAGATAACCCAGAAGTTCCGAAAGGGGCGTAGAGGGGGAGAGAAGGGGCTGTGGCTGGCCGCCCAGGCCGAGCTTGAGGCCAGCCGCGACCGCCAGGCCGAAATCCACCAGCAGGTAGCCAGCACCGTCGAGGCCCGCACCACCATCGCCACGCATGGCGACGAGTTTGAGAAAAAAAAGCAGCTTCTGGCCGACCGCAAGGCCCTGCTCAACCGCGTTCGCGACCGCCGCCAGAAGCAGGAAGAAGCCAAAGAGATTGAGGCCAAATGCGAGGAGCTGCAGGCCCGCATCCAGGAGGCCGAGAAGCTGCAAGCGGCCATCGCCCAGCGCGAAACCGAGCTTGGCGAACTACCCTCCGTTGACGCGAAGGCCGCCGACCATCTCAAGACCCGCAGAAGTGAGCTAGCCAGCACGCAAAGCCAGCTCGACGAATCCGAGAAGCAGATGGCTGCCCTGGCGGACCAGGCTCGCGTCCTGGCCCAGGAACGCGACCAAGCCGCCGCCCAAGCCGGCAAGCGTCCTGCTGCTACCATCGGTCTGATCAGCTCGCTGGTTGTCGCCGCGCTTGCGGCGTGGCAAGGTCTCGTCGGCGTCACTGTCGCCTGGGCGGTTTTCGTTCTGGCCGTTATTGCGGGGATAGTATCCCTCGTTATCCTGCTACGCGCGCCCAGACGTATCCGCCGTGACCTTGACGCTCGTCTCAGTGCCCTCGAGGGCCAGCAGGCCCTACTCGAGGAGCAAGCCGAGAGGCTCCGCGGAACCCAGGCTCGTGACCAACACGCCATTGACACTGCGCTACATCAGGCCGGAATTGCAGCCGTCGAGGACTACCTGCAGGTTGCAGAGCAGCGAGCAAATCTTGTGGCCCAGAACGAGAGAGACGCCAGCAGGCTCTCCGGCGTGCTCGGCGACACCGAGCTCAAGGCCCTCCAGGAGACGCTCAGCCGGCTCAACCTCGACCGCATGGCCCTCAAGCAGCTACTTGCGGATCCGCAGATGCTAGCTGCTGAGATGACGCCTGCCGAGATTCGCGACCGCGAAGCTGCGATAGCCGACCTTGAACAGGACGTGGCGCGCCTCGATGATGAGTTACGCAATGCTCGTGCCGTTCTCGCCCAGCCGCGCTCCGATGTCGAGGACGAGGTCCGCATTGATGAGCACGTGGCGGCCGCTCAGCAGCGGGTTGACCGCCTCGCCGAGTATCAGGAGGTCCTCACCTTGACCACTGAGGTGCTTGAGGAGGCTCGCCAGCAGACCATGCACAGGGCCATTGACGCCGTCGGCCCGACCATCAACGACTACCTGGCCGTCCTCACCGATGGCCGCTACGAGCAGGTGCAGATTGACGACGGTCTGGCTCCGGTCGTGTATTCCCGCGAGAAGTCTGATTTCGTGCGCCCCGAGGATGAACTCAGCCTCGCCACCAAAGAGCAGGTCTATCTGGCCTGCCGGCTGGCTTTTACCAGCCTGTTGTGGGAGACCGACGGCCCGCCCATTTTGCTGGACGACCCGCTGGTGAACTTCGATGCGGCCCGCAAGGCGAGGGCCCTGGCGCTACTCAGGCAGATCGCCACAGGCCGTCAGGTGGTGTTATTCACGTGCTCGGAGGAATACGATGCCGCCGCCGACCGGGTAGTCGTACTTGAGGGCCCGGACTAGGAGCTGCTGCAAGACCCCGACGCGGGCAGTGACGGTCGCCTCAGCGCGGGATCGGGACTGTGGACAGGATTTCGTTGATGATGTCATCACTGCTCAGGCCGTCTATCTCCGCCTCCGGGCGCAGCAGCAGGCGGTGACGCAGCGCCGGAGCAGCAATGTCTTTGATATCGTCCGGTGTCATGAAGCCGCGCCCGCGAATGGCCGCCGCGACCTTGGCCGCCTTGAGCAACTGTGCCGAGGCCCGGGGGCTGCAACCCAGTACTAACGAGGCGTGCTCTCGCGTCGAGCGGGTTATCTCCGCCACGTACTTCATCATCTCGTCAGTCACCTCGACGCCAAGGACCTGCTGCCGACATTCGGCAAGCTGCTGCGGCGTAACGATCGGCTCGAGGCCCGCCGCCGCCAGGTCCGCATCATCGAAGCCCTGATGGTGCTGCCGCAGTATCTGAAGCTCCTCTGCCTCCGAAGGATAGTCAATGATGATCTTGAGGCTGAAGCGGTCAAGCTGGGCCTCGGGCAGCGGATAGGTGCCCTCGTACTCGATGGGGTTTTGGGTGGCGAAGAGGGTGAAATCGTCGCTGAGCTTTTGCGTGTTGCCCTCGATGGTCACCTGGCGCTCCTGCATGGCCTCAAGCAGAGCCGACTGGGTCTTGGCCGGCGCGCGGTTGATCTCGTCGGCCAGGAGGAAGTCGGTGAAAATCGGCCCCCGCCGCAGGTTGAAGGTCGAGCTTTCCATATCGAACACGTAGGTGCCCACAATATCGGAGGGCATCAGGTCCGGGGTAAGCTGGATGCGGGCGAAGTCCCGGCCCAGACAGATGGCTAGGCCCTTAACCAGCATGGTCTTGGCCGTGCCCGGTACGCCCTCGATCAGCGCATGGCCGCGAGCTATCACCGCCACGATCATCTGCTCGATGACCGGCTGTTGACCGGCGATGACCCGGGAGAGCATCTCGCTTATCTGCTGCGCCACTTGCCTGGTAATGCCGTTAGTCGGTTGCACGTTTGGGGAGCTCCTTTTCCATAGCCGTCGCCGCCCGGCTGAGGCGGACGAACTCGGCGTTAGTGAGCCGCTGATCGGGCTGGGCCGCGGCATCCAGACGGTCGAGGAGACTGCCCAAGGTCGCCGCGTTTACAGAGGGATTGAGCTCGGCACAACGCTGAGCCAGGCGGTAGTTGTCCGGTTCCGGTCCGCTGCGGCTCAGGGAAATACGGGCGGCGGCGGCCACCTGCCTCTTCACCGCACCGCCGATGATCTGCAGGGCAGAGTTCCGGGCGCCCGCCTGCATGTAGAGTTGGGCGAGGGCGCGGACGAACTCGCGAGCAGAACGCCGGGTCTGGCGCTGTAACGGTACCGGCGCGCCGAAACGTACCATCTGCCCCAGGAAGAAAAGGCCCAGCGCCGCCAGCGCCATCAGCAACACCCGCCATGTGCCCGAGGCTAGAGCCTCCTGGCCGGCGATGGAGACGAAGGTGAGGCCGTGATGGTACTCGTCGAAATATACGGTCTGCGCGCCGCTCAGGTAGGCGAAGTTGAGCGCCAGCACCGCGTTGTCCTGCTGGTTTATCCAATAATTGCCCAGCATATCCGCCTCGCCGAGAATCAGCACCCAACCCTTGCCGTATGACACCATGCCGACTGTGCAGGAATGAGCGCGTGTGGCCAGGACAGTGAAGCTCTCAGGCTCCAACTGTGGCCGCAGGTATTGCTTGAGGCTGTCGCTCTCGGCCGCTTCCGGATAAGCCTCGGCCAGGGCCTTGGGTCCGGCGGTCTCTAGCCGTAGATGCGAGGGCACATAGAGTGTCGCGACATCTCTGAGCAGAGGACTGTCCGTTGCGCCGACGGCCTTGCCGGCCAGGTCGCCCTCGCGGCGCACCATCAGTCCCAGAGGGCCGAGTATCTGCTGGACGGGTGGGAGGGTTTCGGTGCCGACTATGAACGAGCCCAACAAGGTATGGCGGCTGGGGGCAACCAGCAGCACGCCACCGCCCTCAATCCAGTCCAGCAGATGCGCGATCTCGCGGCTGGCAAAATGGCGCGAAGGCGAGAGTACCACCAGCGCCTGGTGCTGCCGGCCGAGACCGGTCAGCCGCTGCCGCCAAG
Organism: uncultured Armatimonadia bacterium; assembly: GCA_964390495.1. Lineage (GTDB taxonomy): Bacteria > Armatimonadota > Zipacnadia > Zipacnadales > UBA11051 > UBA11051. Next base: position 5,104 of record CAYMIN010000033.1, on the reverse strand, counting down.
TCGCCACCCGCAAGCCCTGCCTGTTCAGCAGCTCACCCAGAGCGGCGGTCCCCCAGCGATTGTAGCAGTTGATCGCGTGGTCTCTTCTGATGTCAGGAGACTGGAAATTGCGCTGCACCAGGTAGATGCCGGCCCATATCACGCCCAGCATGATCAGGAGCCAGAAGGCGATTCTGAGACTATCCGCCCTGGACCTCATCGTGCCATGACCACCTCAGAGATCTGCTCGACGCGAGCGAACTCGGCCTCTGTAGGCATATGGCTTGAGTAGCTGATCGCGTCAACGGTGCCGGTGAGCGGCTCCATAGTGGCAACCAGCTCCCGGTTGCTGTTGAGCTGGCGCAGGATCTGGCGGTTGGTGTCGGCGCTACTGAAGACGATTAGGCCCTGGCGGTCGAGATGGAAGAGCATCGCCAGGTAAAGGTACACGATTGCCTGTCTGAGATCACCGCGTTCAGCCGCTTGTCGGGCCCGGGCGCGCAAATCGTCGGGCGAATGACGAGGCGGCAGCTCAATACCGCCCGGGCCGCGACGGGTATGCCTCTCGCCGAAAGCGCCGGCCAGGGTCAGGTAGATGTGCACGAGAAGTCCCAGCGCTAGAGCCGCCAGCAGCACCGCGACCGTCCAGTACACCAGCGGATAGGCCGCATAGAGCGCATCACGGGCCCGGAAGACGCCATCCAGCAGCCTGGCAATGAAGCGCAAGACCGCCACCATCGGCCGGAACCACCACGCCTCCCCTTGTTGCTCGGTGTGGTACTGATCCTGGGCAAGTATCTCGTCGAGTTGCTGCCTGACAGCCTGTTTGGAGGGGCGTCGGCCAAGGGCGGCATCATCGGTTGGGCCGGCAAGTGCGGCTTCGCCCAGCCCAGTCAGCAGCCCTAAACCGAGAACGAACACCAGCAAGCGCGTCGCTGTCGGATGCCGCCAGGGCGCTACAGGGGCGGGCGGTCTCGCTCTATTACAAGACATGCCCAAGTTCTCCATCAATAGTATTGCCCGAAGGTGCTTTCAAAGCGCGAGCCGCCGGCACCTACGCCGAAAGCCCGCTCGTTGGAGGGGAAGGCCTTGATCCCGACGTTGATCCTGAACTCGTTGCTCTCCTTGTTGTACGTCATTGACGCCAACATGCAGTGCAGATCGCGCAGCACCTGGACCTCAAGTTGATCCAGCTTGTGGGTGTAGCCGCTGTAGCCGGCCAGCAGATCAATATGCCACAGCTTGTTAACGCGCCAGTTAACCTCTGAAGTCGCGCGCGTGAGCTTGCTGCCGTGCAGATCATAGTACGCAGTTATCGCTGAGTACCAGTCATCAGTTGCGCACAGCCATTTGGCATTAAGCGGCCGCCACTCACCGCGGTCGAGGCTGTAGCTGGTCTGCAACTCCAGGCGATTGTCGGGAGCAAGCATGAACTGGCCGCGGAAGGTCGCGTCCCGGTAGTAGTCATTGACGAAATCGTAGCCGCTGCCCACGTCAATTCGCATCACGTTCGGCACCGTGCGGACGGCTTGGAAGCTCAGGTAACTGCTTCTTCCCGCATATCCGAGCCGGAGCGGAGAATAGCCGTGCGAGGAACCGAAGTTGAAGCTCCAGCGGTGGTCCCAGGTGTGGCCCCACTTGCCGCGCAACTCAGTCCGGAAGTTAGTGTAGTACTGTGCGGAGCCCTCGCTGAAGAACTGCTGGCGGAAGCGAAGGCTATTGTGCAGGCGCTTGCTGCCACCGATACTGCGGCTGTGGCCGGGCAGCGATATGTCCAATGCCGCTCGCGATACGTTGATGTTCTCGGGATGCTGTTCGAATCTGCCGAGGTTGAGGCTGCCGCGTACTTGCGCCCTGCCCAGTAGCCGATAGCCGCCAAGCCGGGAGGTATCGGTATTCATCTGCAGTTCCGGCACATAGTCGAGGGCGTAGAAGTTGTCGTCGCCGGTGTAGGCGCTGCCGTCGAGATCATAGCGCTTCCTGGCCAGAGCTTCCCAATCGTAACTGCGTTCGCGACCGCGCAGACGGAACTCGCTGTTGAGCTCCTCGTCGGGATGTTCATCGGCGCGGTAATCGTTGCGACGCATTACGTTGCTGACTTCCCAACTGTAATTCTCCGAGGCCTGCTGGCGATGGGTCATGTTCATCGTCAGCCGCTTATTGGTGCTGTAGCTGCTCTCCATAATCGAGTGCTGAAAGCCGACCAGCGATTGGCCGTCAGTGGAGCGATTGCGGAAGGTCAGGTTGTTGGAAAGGGAGGTGGAGCCCGAGCCGTAGCCGCTATAGCGCTGGATGTTGCTGCTGAGGTCGGCGGTGAAGCCCTCGGAGAACTGGTGCGCATCGCTGAGCCGTCCGGACCAGCTTCCCTGCGAAGGCTCGGCGAAGAAACGTAAGTCGCCGTAGTTGGCTCCGAAGTCGAAGTCATGGTCGAAGCCGTAGCCGGTCCCGCGCTGCTCAGTCAGGTGTAAGCGCAGAACGCCGGAGTTCTGCTCATTGAGCAAATAGAGATAGGCGAATTTGGCGAAGTAGCCTTCGACCTCGTTCTGGCCGACTTCCGGCAGGAAGCGATTGGTGCGCCGGCGCAACGACAGACGCAGGTCCCAGGGGTATCTGAATATGCGGTGGCCGAGCAGGTAGATGGCAGGTTTACGGAATACCACGTACTCCTCCGGCTCCACTCTGATGTAGGAGCTCTGCAGCCAATAGTGCGGCTTGTGCGGGAGGTTACAGGAGGTGGCCCGGCCGGAGGTGACCTCCATCTGCCCGGGTTTGCCGTGAATATGACGGCCATCAAGATAGAGCGGCTCCACCACGCCGGTCTCGAAAAAGGATGGCTCCACCTGCGTGCGCGTGTCGAAGGCATGCCAGTGCTCGGTATCGAGATTGAGTTCGAGATGGTCGGCGGTCGTCAGCATATCAGGACTTTGCACAACCACATCGCCGCGCAGGTTGATCCAGACGCGCTCTTTGTCAATGTCCAGGATTTCGCCGGTGGCCCGGTAGTCCTGATAGCCGATGGCCACTTCGCCCCAGGCCTGTGTGCCCTCGGAGGTGTAGTAGAGGTCCTGAGCACGGAGGGAGATGACCTCGCTATCCGGTGAGGGCTCGGGCAACGGCGAGGGCTCAGGCTCTTGAGCGGCCGGCTCCGGCGGACCCTCCGCCGGGACTGTGGTTGCCTCGGGGGCCGGCGGCTGGGCAGGCGGCTCTGCTGTGATGGCCGGTGGAGGGGGCTGCATCGCCTCGGAGAAGGCTTCGGATTGGGCGTCGGCGGCAACGGTCACAGTATGCCCCAAGGCCGACAACACCAGGGCAAACAGCACCAGCGGCGGCAATACCTGGGCAGCAAGATGACCGCGCGCCAGTGATAGCCAAGCAGTCCCACGCTGTAATCTCACCTTTGCCGCCATAGTAACCCTAACGCGATAAGTGCAACCAGGACGTTGAGGAGCCAGACGCCGAAGGTGGGCAGTAGCGCCGCCTCCGCCAGCATCTGCAGCCACAGCATCAGCACATAGTAAACGAATACAATCAGCAGGGTCGCCAACAGCCCTACCAGGCTCTGGGTATGGCCGAAGGCGCCAACGATCGGCCCGGCTAGCAACGCAAAGATCAGACAGGCAAAAGCCAGCGCCATCCGCTTGTCAAACTCGACAAGATATTGACGGTAGCCGGATATGCCTTGTTCCTGGATGCGGTCTGCTTCGGCCAGAAGCTGGCTGAAACTCATTGCCTGCAGCTTGCTCGACTTGGGCGACAGGCTGGCGCTGACTTCGGCGAGATTGACAAAGCCTGCGGAGGCATCGCCGGTAGTAGGCTCGTCGTTAGGCGTGACGGCGTAGAACATGGTCCGGCCGAAACGGATAGTGCTGTCCTCCAGCCGTCCCGCTTGGGCGACGAACAGCACCGGAAAGCCGTCGGGCTGGTTGTGGTGAAAAACGCGCAGGTGCTTGAGTATGCCACTGTCCGAATCGGTGCGGTCCACCAGAAAAACCCAGCCCCGGCCGGCGTTGACGAACTGTCCGGGCCGGACCAGCAGAGCCCGTCGGCTAAAGGCGATTTCCCTGATGAGGACATCGCCCTGGCCTTCAGCCCATGGCACGATACTGTGATAGAGCGCCATCGAGAGGCCGGTCGCCAGCAGGCCGAGATAAAGCCCGGGCAGCACCAGTCGGAAGCGGCTGATGCCGGCCGCGCGCATCGCCAGCAGCTCACCATCGGCAGCCAGACGGTTGGTGCCGAGGCCGACGGCGAGCAGCGTTGAGACCGGCAAGGCCAGCACTGCTGCGGTCGGCACCTGGTACAGGAGATAGCGCAGCACCTCGCGCAGCGCCACGCGGTGCTCGACCATGACCTCAACGGCCTGGAAGAGCATGTGGCCGGTGACCATGACAATAAAGGCCAGCAGGCCGCCGAAAAACGGCCACAGCATCTCTGCTAGCAGATAACGGTCGGCGATCTTCATGGTTGCGGATGTCGGCAGCTTTGCATCAGATGCGGGAGTGGCTCCATTGCTGCATTACCATTCGTGCAGCCAAGCGGCTCCACCTGCCGCAAGCGGCACGGGCCGCGGATTGCTCCCGGGGAGCAGAGCCGCCGTAGTTGTGCCACGGCCTTAGCGGCGGTGAAGGGCTTAGCGAAGATGGAACGTTACGCCGGTCGGCTCTTGCCGGCCATCGGCTCATCTTTGCTGATAACCAGTGTGAAGCAGCGGGGGAAGAAGGGGACTTAGCGACCGCGCAGGAGTAGGTGAAGGCTAGCTGTATCGAGGCGTAAGCAGTGAAAAGGGGCCACCTGGGGGGTGATGGCCCCTTCTCCAATTGGCAGTCAGTTGGCTGCCAAGAGCGGCGTCACAAGTGGTTTGTCTGCAGAACAACCCTTGCCAACGCCGAAAACGCATAGTCTAGCTGATGTCCGCGCCGCGCTGACGACATCTAAAGTTCTCTCGCGGCCGGGCACGCACCTCCCCCGGCAGCGCTTAAGACTCAGCTATGCTGCGGAACCGAATTCTCTGCTAGCATATCAATACTACTCAGTTTGTGCCAGGATGTCAATACCTCAAACTCACCGGCATGAGCTAGTACCATACATGGGTTACAGTTGAGCAGTGGTTGTGCCGTTGTCGTAG
>CAYMIN010000032.1:0-49803 GCA_964390495.1 uncultured Armatimonadia bacterium | reverse complement strand
ACCAATCTGAGGAGTCCCTAATTTCACTAGCCGCCAAAAAGCAGCAGCGTCATCCTTGCCTGTCGCGACTTGTGGCAACGGCATGGACAGGCGGGGTACCCGCGAAGCGGGTCACCTGTCCTCCAGGTTTCTTGGGCAGCTGGGGGGCAAGAGCGGTCGGCTTGCAGCAAGTGCACTGCTGCGTCGGCCGTTGCTTGAGCGTCCCAAATGCAACTCCTTCCCAACAATTCAAGAAATGTCTAATCACGCCCCTACGCCGGCCACAGGCTACCTTTCCCAGCCCAGCGACAATTCCTACACGGCCCGGACGTCAGCAACCCGCTCAGACCGCAAGCCTTAGGCCTTGGCGGCGTTCAGTACGTCCCCAGCTCCGCCACCAGGGCCATCACGTGCTGGTACTGCTGGAAGCTGACATTATCAGGCACCGAGTGGTCCGAGTAATAGATGTAGCCGCCGTTTTCCATCGCCACCGGGATCTTTGTGCGCATCTCCTCTTCTATCACACGCGGGTCGGGGTCCGCCATCGCCCGCACGTCAATCCCGCCCATGAAGGCCAGGTCCTGGCCGTACTCGCGCTTCAGTTCGACGACATCCATACCCGCCTTGACCTCCAGCGGCTGCAGGCAGTCAACCCCGGCCTCGATGATATCGGGTACGAGCTCCTTCACGCAGCCGCAACTGTGCAGGATCACCTTGAGGCCGTGGTCGTGGAAGAACTCGCAGGCCAGGGCATGAGCCGGCTTGAGCAGCCGCCGGTACATATCCGGGGAGAACAGCGAGGCGTTGCGGTAGCCCATATCGTCATAGAAGAAGCCGCCGTCGAACTCAAAGCCGCCCGCCATCATGATCCCGGCCGCCTGGCAGATCATCTCGGCGGTAGTCATGAACATCTCATGCACCCAGTCGGGGTCGGTGACCATCGCCATCAGCAGGTTCTCCGAGCCGACGATGCCCTGGGTCTTGTCATAGCCCATTGCCGCGCCGAAATGGCACCAGTAGCCGGCTTCTCTGCTGTGGTTGAAGCCTTCGAGGGCCTCCCAGTTGATCCGGTCCTCGGTCACTTCCAGGCGGTGCTTATGCTTGTCCCACGCGGCCCGGTCTTTGATTGTGAAGTCGAGGCACTCCGGTGTGGAGGTGGCGTGTTTCCAGTTTTTCCGCAGCGCGCCATTGGCATTGCGGTCTATGGTGTATGCGTCGGTTTCCTCGAGCACCTCTCTGGGGAAGCGGTGGGTGAGGTCGGCGCCGGCCCCGCGCAGTTCATAGCCGAAGTATTCGCTCGGCGAAGTGCCCTCCGGCAATCCCTCCCGGTGCCAGCGCTCAATGGTGGTAGCCCACGGCGCGTCCGAGATGGGGATGCGGTCGGCTTCCTGATGATTGAGCGCCAGATTTACTCTTTGTCTCGAATTCATGGGTGTCACTCCACTGGGTCAATCTTACTTACGGCCGACCAGGATGCGGTAGCCGCCCTTGATGGTGGCAGTGTCGGCTTGCTCGAAAAGCTGCTGCAGGTATGTCAGATAGCGCTTAGCGCCTTTTCTCGTGTGGATTACCAGCCACAGCCGCCCGCCGGGACTGAGCCGGGCGTGGGAGTCGGCTATTATTTCTTCAACCACCTGGCGGCCCCTGCTGACCGGCGGATTGGAGATTACGGTATCGAACTGCGCCTCGCCCAGGACTTCCGGGGCTGACCCGGCGATGACCTGGGCATTCGCGACGTTATTCTCGGCCAGATTGCGCCGTGCCAGCTCAGCGGCTCGCTGGTTGACCTCGACCATCGTAACGCTGCAGGTCGGCTCCAGTTTCGCAGCCACGATCCCCAGCACCCCGTAGCCCGCGCCCCAGTCCAGCACTCGGTCGTGGGCGCCGATTTCGAGGTTGGCCGCCAGCAGCTTGGTGCCGGTATCCAGCTTACCGTGTGAGAAGACGCCGCGATCAGTCCACAACTGCAGCCGCATCCCGCACACCGTGACCGCAATCAGCAGGGGCTGGGAGGCCACCTGCGGCTCGCGGGTAAAGTAGTGTTGAGTGTCTCCGGAGTCTTGATTCATGATCGCCAAAGCACCGCCACTGCAAGCGCGGATCGGGTACTCCGACAGGCTAGGAAGCCTGTCGTCCTGGGAGGTGTTGTCTTGTATGGGTGCATCGGGTGCCGCGCCGTTAGCCGTTGTAGGGCGCGGGCCTGTACCGCGCCGGTCGTTGTCGTATGATGTTAGCGGCGGGGCACAGGTCCCCGCCCTACAGAATGCGTTGCTGCTGTTCTCTCTCCCCTTGTGAGAGGGCTAGGGTGAGGGCCGCCGCTGTCGTTGCCTGGCAGTTCACCGCCCCAAGGTGTAGCCGGTGACGGTGACGCGCCCCGGCTCGATGGTGAGGCTCTCGACATACACCCCCAGTTTGGCCGGTGTCGCCTGGCGGGCGAATTCGCGGCTGAACTCGTCTGCCAGGCGGGCCTTGGCGCTAGCGGGAGCCTGCATCTTGCCGATCCACAGCTCCTCCAGGCTTGCGTTGAGCCGGCCGCCGGAGGCGCTCAGCTTGATGGCCGCCTGCACGTTCCAGGTGCGTCCCTGCTGGGTGAGCTTGCCTCTGCCGATGACCCGGCCGCGGCCCAGATAGACCTGCATCTCGCGCAGCTCCGCACTGCTGCCGCCCGCCTGCCGGATTAGCTGGTTAATGTCGGCATTAGTCAGCTCCAGGTTGACCCGGAGGCGGCGGCCTTGGCGAATCGCCTCCTGCACCGCCTGGACCTGCCGGCTGGCGGAGCTGGTGGCCGCGCCCTCTTCACGGCCCAGCCGAGCGTCTCGCGGCAGCGGCGGCTCGCCGGTGGCCCGCAGGTACAGAACCAGCGCAATGACGATGGCGAGTACCACCAGTCCGCCCCCGATGCCGATTAGCCGGCGGATCAGGCGCTGACGACGCTGCTCGGGGGTAAGGTGCGGCTTCACTTTCCTGGCCATGGCAGTCTGTCCGACTAGAAGCGGTTTCGGAACCTAGTTTTTCAGGACTCGCGAACCGGTAACAGGCTGCTGCTAGTACCCAGGGGACAGTCCCTAAAGGGACAGTCTCCGATTCCGGGGTTTTGAGATAGCTTGTATCCGTTTGCGCGCTATTTCAGCTCGCGCTTGAGCACCTTGCCGGCGGCGTTTTTGGGAAGCTCCTCGCAGAAGGCGACCACCTGGGGCACCTTGTAGCTGGGCAGATGCTGCGAGCAATGCCGCTTGATGTCCAGCTCACCTAGCTCGGCCCCGGGCTGGGGGACCACCACCGCCTTCACCAGCTCGCCCAGAGCCGCGCGCGCGCCGGTCGCCTCGACCCCGATTACCGCGACCTCCCGCACCTCCGGGCAGCGCAGGATCACCTTCTCGACTTCCAGAGCATAGACGTTCTGGCCGGCGACTATGATCATATCCTTCTTGCGCCCATGCAGGTAGAAGTACCCGGCCGCATCGCAGGAGGCGAAGTCTCCGGTATAAAACCAGCCGTCCCGGATCGCTGCCTCCAGCTCGCCCTCCTGTCGCCAGTAGCCGGGGATGACATTATCGCGCCGGAAGCACAGCTCGCCGATTGCACCGATTGCTACGGGTTGGCCGGCCTCGTCCACGATCTTCGTATATATCTCAGGAAGTGCCTTGCCGATCGATTCGGCTCTGGTCACGGCCTCGGCGCTGGGCAGCACGTGGGTAATCGAGATGGTCTCGGTCAGGCCGAAGAAATTGTGCAGAGCCACTTGGGGGAAGCGTTCCCGCAGCCTGGTGATGGTGCGGGCCGGCATCGGCGAGCCGGAATAGGCGATCAGCCGCAGGGACGCCAGGTCCGCCTGCTGCAGGCGCGGGTCCTGGGTCACCAGATGGAAAAGTGTCGGCACGCCGATGAAGGTAGTGCAGCGCCGGCTGTCTATCAGCTCGAAAAGCTCGCCCGGATGGGCTTGCGGGGCGATTACTACCGGGCTGCCCAGGTAGGCGCAGCTCGGCAGCAGGCTGTAGCTGGCGGTGGGCGCAAAGAACGGAATCGCCAGCAGATGGACGTCCTCGTGACGGAAGGAATGGGCCAGGATGGCGTTGCGCACATTGAAGAGCAGGTCCCGGTGGCGCATGATCGCGCCCTTGGGCAAGCCCGTGGTCCCCGAGGTGTACAGGATTATAGCGATGTCCTCGCCGTGCAGGTCTCTGCAAATACCGGCTCGGCTCTCCGTGTCGCCCATGAAGGCCACACCGTCATCGGCGGCCGGGACCCGGATCAGGTGCGGCGCGACTGCAGCGCCGGCCAGGGCCCTCGCAACGGCAGCCGCTGTCTGCTCGTGCACGAACACCACTTTCGGCTCAGTGTTGGCAATCACGTGCCTAAGCTCTTCATCGCGCAGTCTGATATTGATCGGGACGACCACCGCTCCGAGGCGCATGGCCGCCCAGTAAGCCGAGAAGTAAGCGCCGCAGTTAGGCATGGCGATGGCGACACGATCACCTTTCTGCACCCCGGCTTGCCGGCGCAGATACTCGGCCAGCGCGCCGCTAGCTCCGTCGGCTTCGGCGAAGCTGTGCATATCGCCCCGGTAGCTACAAGCCGGCAGACTGGGCAGCTTCCGGCAGGTATTCTCCCAGAATTGGGCAATATTAGATAGGGTGCTGCTAATCGTGGTTGCCTCCCTGAAAGTCCAAGCGCCACCGTCGCCGACTATGACTGCAGATTCGCGTCAGCGCCGGTCAACACCTGCCTGGCGTATTCTTGATTCGTGATGAGGCGGAACAAAGTAGGGCCGCGAAGTGTCTAAGCACAGAGTTGTAGAGCCTCAGCTACCGACCGCTGCATCTGACGGGAGCCTGCAGTTGTGAGCGAGCTGGATATGCCGGTAGGTGCCGCACTGCACGTGCGGACCAAACCTTACTGCAATCATCTCACCATCGCCTTGTTCGTTGTGGCCTCCTTGCTGTGCATGAAGTTTGTTGACATCCCCTTCGAGCGCATCGACGAGCCGATCGAGCAAGTGCCGCTGGTGGTTGTGCTGTCACAATTTGGCAGGACGGCCGGTGGCCGTGTCGGAGGGGCGATTCTGGCCTTGGGGGTCATTGTTCTGGCCCGCAAACGTTGGTGGCAGCTTGGGCTGACCCTCATATGCGGCCTGGGGGTACAGACCAGCGCCACCGACGCCATCAAGTACCTGGCCGGCCGCCCGCGCCCTCAGCAACTGGATGAGATGCTGATGTTCTACGGCCCCGGTTCTGGCTTCCATTCCTTCCCCTCGAGCCACGCCTCTTTTGCCTTCATGCTGGCCACCATTGCCGCCGCCTACTTCCCACGCTACCGCTGGCTGGCCTATGGCGGCGCTGCCTTCATCGCTATCGGCCGTGTGATGCTGGATGCGCATTTCCTATCCGATGTCATGATCGGCGGCCTCATCGGCTACCTGGCGGCCCGTCTGTTTCTATGCCTATGGCCTTTTCACCATTCCGTTGTTCCGACTGCCACTGCCTCATCTGCTCCCTGCGCCTAACGCCGGAGAGCAGCACTGGCGCAATCCAGGGCTATCGTCGCCATCCCCGGTCCGGAATCGGGCTCGCGTTAGCGCGAGGGCCCTTGCCATCCAATGTCAACGGTGTGCTATAATACCGCAGTCACAGGCAGTGTCGGGGTACACTACGCGCACAGGATTCTCACGCAAATGAACTCGAGTATCATCGGCGAACTCCATGATCTTATCGAGCGGCTGCCCGGCAAGAAGATCGCCGTGCTGGGCGACTACATGCTCGACAAATACATCTGGGGTGCGGTGTCGCGGATCTCGCCGGAAGCACCCGTACCGGTGGTGGAGGTGTACGAGGAGAACACGGTGCCGGGCGGCGCCGGCAATGTGGTGCGCAACCTCGCGGATTTGGGCCTGGTGCCGATTGTATGCGGGATCATTGGGGAAGATGACAACGGCATGGCCCTGGCCGCGCATCTGCAGGGCTTGGGCGCCGACCTAACGCCCCTGCTTCAGACCTCCACGCGCAAGACTACCACCAAGATTCGCGTGATCGCCAATCGCCAGCAGGTCGTCCGGGTGGATTACGACCATGCCGCCGCCCCTACCGGCGAGCTCTATGATGAGCTCATCGGTCGCAGCACCGAGGCCTTGGAGCAGGCCGATGCCATGGTTCTTTCCGATTATGCAAAGGGTACCCTCACCGAGCAGGTCAGCCAGCAGGTGCTGGCCCGCGCGCGTGACATGCAACTGACGGTGTGCGTTGACCCCAAGCCCGACCACATCGCCCACTATGCCGGCGCCACCCTGGTTTCACCCAATGAGGCGGAGGCGGCCCAGGCCACCGGCATCAGAATAACCGACGACGCCAGCGTGATCGCCGCAGCGCGCAAGCTGCAGCAGACCCTAGAACTGACGGCGGTAGTGATCACCCGAGGCGGTAAGGGCATCTGCCTCTATCAAGCCGGCGGCGTAGCGCATCTAATCCCGGCTGTGCCGACTGAGGTATTCGATGTCACCGGGGCCGGAGATACGGCGATCAGCGCCCTGTGTGCCGCGCTGGCCTGTGGCGCTCCGCTTCTGCAGGCCGGCATCATCGCCAATGCCGCCGGCGGCGAAGTGGTCCGCCACATCGGCTGTGCAACGGTGACGCCGTCGCAACTGCACGAGGCGATTGACGAGAAGGCCGCTGTCCTTGAGGAGATCCAGACAATCGAGGTGGCGCAGTCCTGAGACCGTGGAACTGCTCAGTTGCGGAGGCGTGAGCGGCCTGCCTCACGGCTCGATGTGGACGAGTTCGCCCCCATCTTCCTCATCATCGTCGCCGGCCTGCAGCCAGCGCTCGAAAAGCTGCATGGCTTCCTCCGCCGGCATGGTGCGCCCGGACAAAAGCTCGCGGAGTTGCCCGAAATCGCGACTCCTCAGCCGCTTGCCGCTGAGCATTCTGTTGAGATGCGCGATTACCTCGTCGTTGAAGAGCGTCAGGATCAGTCGCGCATTGGCCTCCGCATCCAGGTGTAGCACCCGGTCCAGTCGCCCGGCCAGCTCCCCACGGTTCGGCAGCCCTGCGGTGTATTGCGCCAGCAGCCGACTGAACTCGGCCCCCTTCATCGCCTCAAGGTAAGCTCTGATACCGGCTTGCGCCAGTTCCAGTATCGCCTCGGGGGGCACCAGGTCCGGCTCCACATCCAGCCGCAAATGGCAATTCGGACACACCGGATGGCTGTCGAGAGCCGCGCCCAGCGCCTCGTATTCGCAGCGCCGCTGCAATTCGGCCTCGAGCACCTCGAAAGCCCGGCCGGCGTCGCCTTCGACCTTCAGGTCCAGCCTCTGCAACTGCGCCAGCGCCCGCAGTTCGGGCGAAGCCCGCAGCGTGCGGTAGCGTTCGAAGATTGACGGGCGGTTACAGCGGCCGTGCCAGTTCAGATAGCGCCGCTTGTAGGTCGCCATGAAGATCTGGGCCAGCCGTCCGAAGGTGCCGCTCTCGGTGATGATCTGCTCCCCCGTGCCGATCAGGCTCAGCAGTCGCTGCTGGCGGGTGCGCAGGTCCGCGTCCTGATCCAGGCACAGGCTCTCCGACACCAGGTAGTCGCGCATCGCTACGACGCGCCCGGCGGTGCTGTCGAAGAACTCCCAGACCGCGTTCACCTCGCGCAGCAGGTGGGCCAGGCGGCTCGGACCTGCCTCCTGCTCCACGAAGCTGCGGGCTTGGCTCACCAGCTTCTTCAGGCCTTCCGCAGGCATCAGCGCCGGGTCAATCATCTCGAAGAACTTTGCAAGCTCGTCAAGCACCGCGTGCGCCTGCTGCCATTGCGAAGGCGCCTGCCCCAGCATTTCCTGCAGTTGCGCCAGGTGCGCTTTCATCGCCGCGATCCGCTTGAGGCTGAGCTCGCTGGCGCTCAGCAACCCCGCGTAGATGCTGGTCTGGGTCGAATGGTCGGGCCGGGGCACCGAAGTATTCAGCACCATCTTGCTGAGCCGGGTGACACTGCGCCATTCCGCCATGCTCAATAGCGGTGCGCGCGCCACCTGCTGCACACAGTTGCGCACCGGCCCGGCCAGGTTCGTGACCGGCACCGAGTTGGCGTCCGCACCAATCGCGACCAGCCAGCCGGTCTCGAGCAGACATGCGACCGTCAGCTCGAATATCTCCGGCGTCAGACCGGCCGCCGATTTGGCCAGATGGGCGCCCAAGTCCGCGTACGAGACCGGCCGCCCCCGCTCGGTCTGCGGCGTCGTGTCACGCTGCCGAACTCGGTTCATCACCTCGCCGGCGACCGCGCTCTTGCTGACCTCGACCACCAGCCGGTCCCCGTCGCGCTCGATCAGTCCCAAAGGCCCCAGCACGTCCTCGGCCATCGCTGCCAGGTCCGAGTCGGCTTCGGCGCTCACGGCGCCGGGTCTGATCAGCCCCTCCACCAGGCGGTCGACTAGCCGCGTTCCCGATACCAGCCGCCGGGGCGCAATTCCGGCGAAGTCGGGGAATATCTGCGACAGGGAGTTGGCAACCACCGCCGCGAGCAACTCCGACCAGGTTGCCGCTGCCTGCGCCGCCGCGCCTACCGCCGCCTCGTGTCCTCCGGCTGTGATAGTGTATCCGTCGCGGTAGGCTTTGGCCACGATCCGGGCCACCTCCGGCTCCAGGGTGGCCGCCTCCTCGGCGATGCGGTCCGACACTTCCGGTTGCTCCTGCGCGGTCGAGGGCTCGCGCAGAATCTGCTGACACGCAGCCAACTGGCGCAACTTGTCCAGCTCCGTCTCGCTTAGTACCCGGGGCACCCAGGCGATCACGCCATCGGCAAAGGCATGGTCCGCGGCTGCTTCTGCCGCCTGGCGAAAAGCCTCCAGTTGCGCCTCCGGGGCCAGCAGTTCGGCGATGAATATGCGGCAATCAGATTCACTCTCGACACTTGCCAATTCCGCGGCTTGGTCTTTAAGCTGCTGGGCGGTGATGGTGGTGAGGTCGGCGGTCTCGACGCTCACAAAGCGAGCCGTATTCTGCCAGATTACCTCCAGCATCTTGGCCTGGTCGAAGTGTGCCAGCGGGAAATCGGGTCCGGAGGCAGCCGATCTGCCGGCCCGCCATAGACGCGGGTCCGACTCCAGCAGCCCGCTCCGCGCCGTCATCAGCCGGTGATGAGCCAGCTCGCTGAGGTTGGTGTGCACGTCAATGATATAGATGTCCTCGGCCACACCGCCGCGCAAGTCAACGTAGTTGCCGCGCAGACGCATCTGCTCCAGCAGCTCCCCGGCGACCGTTGCACTCACCAGCGGATTGCCCTGCTCATCAAGCCCGATTAGCTCCACGATGCTGCCCGCCGCTGCCGGCATATTGGCCAGGCTCAGCAGGATCAGCGTCTTGGTCAGGTGCAGGACTGCATCGGCGTGCTCGGGCGCGATGCGGGCGGCGTTTTTCTCGTAGTAGTCCAGCACCTCCCGCACGTAATCCGCAGCCCTAGGGTGCGCCGCCAGCCGCGAACTCAGCAGGTCGAAAATCTCCGGCAGCGATACCAACAGACGGTAATCGCGGTCCAGGCTGATAGTCTCCTCGGCCCGCCGCAGAATCTGCAAGAAATCAACCAGGGCATCGCCCTCGGCGAAGTATTTCTGATACACCCTCTCCAGCATCGGTTCCGCCGTAGGGTGCAGCGGATAGGAGGCCGCCAACTCGGCCGTGGTGAAGCTGGGCTCGCCGAAGGCCTGGCGGTAGGCCTGACTGACGCGCCCGACCGCCTCCTCGAAGCCGCTCTCATCAACCACCTTGATCGCGCGCGTGTGGGCCACTCGCCGCATCGGCAAGGCGTCCAGGCGGTAGCTGGCCTCGTAGCTGTCGCGGATGCCGGCCAGGATGTAAGGCTCGATGCCGCTCAGTTCCTCCAGGCCCGCCCGCATCGTCAGCAGCAGGTAGAGCCGGTCGAGCTTCGTCCGCTGGCCCAGAAACTCCAGGAAGGCGATGTCATTGCGCACCGCTTTGTGCCCGGCCCCGGCCAGGAACTGCCAGAGGTCGTCAATCAGCCATACAATGCCGGAGACATCGCGACTCTGAATCACCTCCGAGAGCCGCGCCATCCGTTCCACGCGGCTCTGGCGGAAATCGAGCGGATAGCCGATGGTCTGGGCGAAGCTCTGAGCCGCCCCGACCGCCGCCGCCCGATCGCGCTTCACCAGCTTCTCCCAAGTTGCGCACCTGGGGTGGCGTTCGCTGACATGCGCGTCGAGCTGGCGTTGATAGCGGGGCAAGATATGCCGGTTAATCAGGTCCAAGGCGTAGGACTGCTCGGATAGCGGCACCTGGAGTTGATAGCGGGGTCGGCCCAGCTCCCGCTCGACGCAGTCGAAGATGATGTCCTCCAGGTGCTCGTCTTCGGCGCGGTGTTCCTGCAGCGACACCGGCACCACCAGCGGCGCCGGCTTGCGGTCCAGCCGGTGCAAGACCTCCGCGAAATCCGCATGGCTCTGCCCGAACAGATGCCGCAGTGGCCGGTACTCCAGAAGCAGCGCCGCGACGCACAGCAGATGGGTCTTGCCCGACCCGGCAGGCCCCTGCACGATGAACCCGGCTCCGGTAGGCAGGTCTGAGACCAGAGCCTCCAACAGATTATGTAGCGGGTCATGGTCCGGCCCGGCCAGCGGCAGGTATTCAGCCAGAATCTCGTTAAGGTCGCTGGCCGTCAGCACGCTGGGAGCGCCGCCCTCGGCGTCCAGGCTATCGCGTATCTGCCGCAGGTTCGCCAGGTCCAGAGCCCTGGCGATTTCGCGGATTTCTACTAGGTCTGCAATCCTCATCTGATCCGTCCGGCTGCCGCCCTCAGTGTCCACTCATACAAGCCTCAATCTCATCCCGATACCCGCCGCCGCGATTATTATGCAGCAAAACCATTGACTTTGCAAAGTAACTTGACAGCCCCCGCCGCAATCCCTAAACTGTTACCATAGCCACACAACCATCGCTCTGCGGGCCTGGTCCGCCAATTCATAAGACGCGTAGCTCGGCCTGACCTGCGCTTGGCGCAGGTCAGGTCAGAATGCGTAAGCATTCTGAGCTTCCAGCCCGAGGTCTCTGCTGTCTATTGGTTCGCCATTCAAGCTGTGGTGGCCTGCACCATATCACTCAGCCCGTCAGAGGCAGGTATCTGTTTAGCGCATTTAGCCAACCAATCTCTGACGCGTAGCTCGGGCTTCCACTGTAGTTGTGCAGATTCCTGATGGATGCTCGGCGCCTCTGTGATGGTAGGCGATGGTGCCGTGACAAGTCTTGGGCCGGATGGTCTGACTTTGCTTCCGCAAAGTTCAGCCCATGCGGCCCCTCCGAACGACAAAAGAACCGTCAAGTCTTCAGGCATTGCCTTTCGGAGGGGCCGCATAGGAGGCCTGAGCTTGGCGAAGGCCGAGAATCCGGCCCAGCCGTTAGCAGAATTCGCACAACTACTGTTCCAGCGGGTCATTATCGGTAAGCTGTACCCTGGACAAGGACAGGCTCACAGGAAGCATACTCACGCATCGTGTCAGGCCCCCGGTCAATGGAGGCAATCCGATGACCTATACAGTGGTGGTACTCAAGGAGAAGGATGGGCGCTATTCGCTGATTGTGCCTGCACTCAGTGGCTGCGCCACCTGGGGAGAGAGCTCGCCGGATGCCTTGCGGATTGCGGAGGAAGCAATCTTAGCTTATCTTGACGGCCTGCAGGAACTCGATAAACCCATTCCTGCAGACGTGGAGAGCGTCACATTTGAGCTCGGTCAAGCAACCGAAGCCGCCGTTTACAAGGTCACTGTTGAGGAGGCGGCCATAGTTGCCTAAGCTGCCGGCAGTGTCCGGTCGGGAGTTGATCCGGCCGCTTGCCCTGTAGCAGCCGTACCAGAACTGCCATTAGTGTGGGGACGGTGAATCCGCTATCAACATCGCGATACCGATGCAGAAAGTGGTTGTTGCTATCTGGGCCTGGCGACCGCGCTGCTAGGTGTCGGTCCGGCTTGCCTGATGACGTATCGCTGTTGACCAAAGCCGTGGGCTGGCACCTTCAGCGCCACGGTTGAGTTTTTCCCGCCGTCCAGCCGTATGCCGGATTCCTGCGATAGCCAACCAGCACTGGAGAGATAGATTATGCGAGCCTTATCGGGAGTACAGCCTTCGGGCAAGCTGCATATCGGCAACTATTTCGGGGCGATCCGCCAGTACGTCCAGCTCCAGCAGGAGCATGAGGGCTTTTTCTTCATTGCCAATTACCATGCCCTGACGACCATTCGCAACGCTGAGGAGATGCGGCAGCAGACCCTCGACCTGGCCGCCGACTATCTGGCTCTCGGTCTCGACCCGGACCGCGCCACGATCTTCCTGCAGTCCGACGTGCCCCAGGTCACCGAGCTGACCTGGATCCTCTCAACCGTCACTCCGATGGGCCTGCTGGAGCGGTGTCACGCCTACAAGGACAAGGTTGCCCAGGGCTTGCCGGCTGATCACGGCCTCTTCGCTTATCCGACCCTGATGGCTGCCGACATTCTCATCTACGATTCCAACCTGGTGCCGGTGGGGCAGGACCAGAAGCAGCACGTCGAGGTCACCCGCGACATCGGAGAGCGCTTCAACAACACCTACGGCGACACCCTCGTCATCCCCGAGGCCTACATCCTCAAAGACACCGCCACGGTCGTCGGGGTTGACGGGCGCAAGATGTCGAAAAGCTACGACAACACCATCTGCATCTTCGACCCCGAAAAGCAGGTGCGCAAGCAGATCATGAGCATCGTCACCGACTCCACGCCGCTGGAGGCCCCCAAGGCCCCGGACGAGTGCTCGGTGTATGCCATCTATGCGCTCTTTGCTGATGAAGCGCACCAGCAGCAGATGGCGGACCGCTATCGGGCCGGCGGCCTCGGCTACGGTGAGGCCAAGCAGGAGCTGTTCCGCCAATTCATGGAGTACTTCGGGGAGGCCCGCAAGCGCCGCGAACAGCTCGCCCAGGACCCGGGCTACGTGGTGGAGGTGCTCAAGCAGGGAGCGGCCAAGGCCGGGGATATAGCGCAACAGACCATCGCGCGAGTGCGGGAAGCCTGCGGGGTGAATATCGGCTGAGGAAGTCGCCGAGGGCGCCGCATTACTCCTCGGTCTCTTTCTCCTCGCGGTGGAAGGTGATTCCGCTTACCTTTTCGGCGCGGATCCAGTCATCCGCAATCGAGATGACCGCCTTGGGTGTGTGGAACTCGTCGCCCTCGTCGGTTTTCAGCCGCACGTTGCCTGTCAGGGTAATCTCATCGGGAATGCGTTCGTAGATGGCCTGATCCGCCCAGGCCGTCTTGTCCTCCTGCACCGCCTTGACATTGCCGGTGGCGATGCCTCTTTTCACATCCTCGTCGTAGTAGTAGTCCACCTTGTCGCAGGTGATCGTAGTCAGCTTCTTGGCGTAATCCTCGAGCCGCTCAGGCTCCTTATCCTCGACCTTACCGCCTTTCTCCTCCACCGGCTGCTGCTGGGCCGGCGCTGTCTCGCTGGCGGCCTCTTCTTCCTCGTCTTTCTTCTGGGCGACGATGCGGACATTGCCGGTGATGACGGCCAGCTTGGCATCGAAATCGGCGGTGATCAGGTCGCCGGTGATGGTGGCTTCGGGGTCAACTACCTTGAGGTTGCCGACACATTTGGCGGTGTCGGGCTTGTCGGGATGATCTTCATCGTAGTACTCGGCCTTATCGCAGTACAAGACCACGTCCTCGTGGCTGAATCTGACGTTGCCCTTGAGGTAGTAGGTGTGGGCGGACTTGGCGCGGAACATCTCATCGGCCCATTCCAGCCGCACCCGCTCCTCTTGCTTGTCACCCTCATCGCTGGATTGGGCCTTAGCGGGCTGCTTTTCGTCCGCCGGCTTCTCTGCGGCGGTCTTCTCAGCCTGTTTGTCGCCCTGCTGATCCGGCTGGTTCTCAATCTGCTGCGACCAGGCCAGGGCGACGATGGCTAGTATCCCGACCACCAGCAAAACCGACAGCAGTTGGTTATTCCAGCGCATCTGACTTCATCTCCCCAGCCGATCAAACACCCGTCAAGGCTGCTGCTGCCACCTACCTGCCCAGCGTCTCGCCTACGGTTTCGGGATTGAATATCGCTTGCACCTGCTGCATCCGGAAGTCCTCGGACTTGACGTTGTAGGTTAGACCCTTACCGATCAGGGTATTGTTCCCGACGCTCATCTGCACCTTCGCGGCCGATTTCACCAGGTCCTGAGCCACGTAGAAATCGCAGGAATTGGCCCGCACCACGGTGTCCTGATTGCGCATCGTCACCTGCGTGGGGCAGACCAGCTTTTGGTCCTTCTGCACCCACTTGACGGTACCGGTATCGAACACCGCCCCTTCCGGCGATACGGCGCGGACGTTGCCGCTGACCTCGAGGTCGCGGCTGCTGGTGTTGCCCGTGACGCGGTCGGCGGTCAGGCGCACCATCGGCTTGCCGGTCTTGTCGTAAATCAGGGCCTCGCTGACGCCCTGGGCGGCGACACTGCCGCCGCCGCTTTGCATCTGGATCTGGTCCAGCTTGACCTGCCAGGCGGTTCGCCCGCCGGGACTGTGCCTGACGGTGGTCTCGCTGATGACCGCGGCCCCGGGCGCGCCGGCGGCGGCCGCCTCTTCGCTCGCCTTCTGGGGGCTCTCACCGACGTATCGCACCGTCAGCCAATAGCCCACAACTGCCGCTAGCAGCGCCAGCCCTACTGCCACACTCAGGCGGAGGTGTTTGCTCACGAGCCCCCTAACCGACTTTCTTGCAGTGAAATGCGAAACCGGACCGACTGCGGCTCCCGCCACGGGCAGATCAGTCCGGCTGATGCGCGAGCTTGACGCGGCCCCAGTATCGCCGCTTTTTTAGTTGGACAGCGGCCCCGGCGGCGGACCGAGCGTCACAGCTATGTTTGCCGTCACTTGGCGCAGTGAAATGACTAGAACCGAGGCCGTGCCGGACTTGTCGCCGATTGCGGCGGTGACCGTGCGCTGGCCGACTGGCACATTGTAGAGGGTGTAGGCGCCATTGGCATCGGTGACGGCGGTCTTGCCTCCTACCCATACGTTTGCGCCCTCGACCGGCGCACCGGCGTCGGCGACAATCCCGACGACCTTGCCACAGCCGGAGACGATCACCGGCTTCATGTACATCGGCTCCGCGAGCGGCTTCTCCCCGTTCGCTCCCGCACCGGCCGGCACCGCCCGCGCTTCGACCTCATAGCCGTTGAGCACCGCATAGATGGTGGTGTCACGACTGTTTCCCAACCGCAGCGCGAATTCTCCGTCTGCGTTAGTTGTGGTGACAGCACTATTGTCGGTGACCTGCACGCCCGCCAGGGGGCTATGGTCGCCGTCATGGAGCACAACCCCCGTGACCGTTACCGGAACTCCGTCGCTGCCGCTACACCCTGCCACTGCGATAATGGCCGTGATTACTGTGATGGCAAACCCGATGTCAGCGCTCTTTCCCAAGTACTTGCGCACTTCGCTGGCCTCCCTGGCTACGGTTAAGGTGTGCGACCAGTTTACCACAAAGCCAACCTCTATCTCAATAGCCTGCCCGCAAACACCGGCGTGTACGGTCTGCAGCTATCTTCAACTCCGGTTGGCAAGGCCTGCCGTTCTCCAGAGGGACCTGTACGCCGCCGTCGCAGCTTATGAGACCGTCAGCGTGAAGTCAATTCCGGAAAGCTTCTGCCCTCCGCCCGGCAATACCACCGTGCGGCTGATCGAGCGGCCCTCATAGCGGACGGTAATCTCATAGCTCCCCGGCGGCACAAATACCGAATAATCGCCCTGGTCATCCGTGGTGGTCTCGGCGGCGACATAGCCGTTGATTGTATCGAACACCTCGACTTCCGCGCCGCTGTTGTTAGGGGCCCCGACCAGTGTCACCGTCCCGCGGATGGTGTACGGCCCGGCGGGCGGCTCTGACGCGGATTCATTCATCTGCACCAGCACCGGAGCCATCCCCGGGACGACCTGCAGGTTTTCCCGGTAATCGTCATAGCCGTCGGCCTTGACGACCAAGGTCTGCTCGCCCACGAGCACCTCCGGAACCGAGAAGCGGCCATTGGCACCGGTGGCCACCGCCGGCAGCTCATCAATCGTCACTTCCGCTCCTACCAGCGGCTGCTGGGTGAACACATCGAGCACCTGGCCGGTAACGGTAATGCGCGTCTCGCCGCCGATCAGTTGAAAGTCCAGCCGCTGCGGCTCCTCGTTACCGGCGGCTTGAACGATATTGGTCACTTCCGATGAGGTCAGGTAGTCGCTGGCGGCCACCGTCACCTCAACTCTGCCAATCGGTATCCCGCCCACTAGGTAGTAGCCGTCGCTGTCGGTGTAGCTGGTTACGGTAATTGTCTCGCCGCCGATCTGTTCAAACTCAAATGACAACGCGGCCGAGGTAATCGGCGCGCCGGTGGTCTCATCCGTGACATAGCCGGCGACGAAGCCGGTGGTTTCCAGGTTGGCCGGCGCCATCTCGACGGTGACGAAGGTGGCGGTGGTCACCGAGATCTGGATCGGGTAGGCCTCGGTGACATAGCCTCGCGCGGTCACTGCCAGCGGCTGAGTCGGCGGGGTACCGGTGCCGAAGGGCACGTTGCGTAGCACCACACTACCCTCCGCGACGGTGACGGTGCCACGCACTCCGCCGACCACGGCGGTGGCCTCGACCTCCAGGAACTCTTGTGTTTCTTTGTCAATAACGCCCACCACCACGATCGCTGCGGTCGGCTCCGGGGGCACATCCTCGCCTACGCCCCCACAGCCGCAGATCAGGACCGGGCAGCACAGCGCCACCCCGGCGAGCGCACGAGCTATCCATCGCGTTGGCCTGATCATCATTTCGGTTCCGTTTCTAGCGCTGCAGTTGCATGGTTCGGAGCGTGTTGATCTGCTGGCCGTCCTCGGCGCGGGCAGAGAGCTGGATCAGATAGGTCCCGGTCGGCACCAGGCTGCCGCCGGCGTTGCGCATATTCCATACCGCATTGCAGGTGCCGGCGGAACGCACCTCGTCATAGCTTACGGTTGCCACGGTGCGCCCGGCGATATTGAGCACCCGCAGACTCACCGCTGCCGGCTTGCTCAGAGTGTAGGTTACCACCACACCCGCGCCGGTCTGAACCGCATCAACACAGCTCATCGCCAGCAGGTCCGCGGTCTGCTCGTCAATCTCGATTGCCAGATTGCGCGCGCCGCCGCTGCTGCCGGTCCGGAAGCAGAACTGGCTGGTAGTGCGCATGTACTGTCTGCGACCGGTATCGCGGTCAATCAACACCGGACGGACCTCGTTGGGCAGGCCGCTGAGGTCGGGCCAGCTCAGTCTGATTTCGGTATCCGGCAGCGAGCTTGAGGCCTGCAGCTCCCAGCGCTGCGGCCGCACGTCGCCGCGCACATCGGTCATGTACACAGGGCCGGCTGTTGCGCTTTGCGGCTGGACGAAGCGCACTTTGACGCATGGGCCGAAATCCGGCGGCGCGGCAATATCCAGCCCCGTATCCACCCTATCTGTCGCCTGGCCGGCCACTCCCAGGTAAGCCGCCGTGCTGTGCAGGGACCCCGCTTTGACCACCAGGGGCAGCTTCCATGTCAGCCCGGCCTCTGCCGCGGCGCTGCTCCCGACCGCCGCCGTGCCGGCAACCGGGAACTCCACATACAGCCCCGGAGAGCGCAGCACCCGCAGCCAGTAGCCGGCGAAAGTCTCAAGCTCCTCGACCGTGTCGTAGCCGGCCTGCTGGTCGTAGCCGAACACGCCTTGCTGCACCCAGCCGTTGTCAACCGCCTGGGCAAAGGTCGCCGGCTCCTGCTCCCCGAACTGCACCGTCAGGTCCTCGACCTTGACCGGTTCCAGGCGCGGGCTGCCGATGATATTCCAGCCGATCGGCAGATACACGCGGGTGGCGTCATCCCCGGCCGGCAGCACCCCGAAAGTCTGCATATTGGTGTTCTCAAAGACTTTCAGCCAGAAGCCGCGTCCGGGCACGAAGGGTCGCACATCCGGCCAGATCGTGTACTTGTCCTCGCCTTCCAGCGTCGGGTCCCATTCCGCCAGCAGCAGCCGCTGGGCCGCTATCCCCAGGATGTCCGGCGCGCTGTTGCTTACCGGCCACACCGGCAGAGACATCATGTGCAGGCCGGTTGTGCCCTTCAGGAAGGTATGGCTGACCCGAGTCTGCTCAGCCCCCCGCAGAAAGACCGCGTAGGAGTCCCAGCCCACGTTGTACTTGCGGGTCATGGTCTGCCCCAGTTGGTTCTGGAACCGGACCTCTAGCTGCATCGGGCTGAGGTCAGCGGCGGTAATCCGGTCTCCCCATACGCCGCGTTTGACCTCCAGGCCGTTGATTCCATCACCGCCGGTTACACTTATGGTTCCTTCGGCGGCGCCGATGATGCCGCCGTAGAGGTTATTCTCTCCCGCCTCGAAGCCGCGCTGCTGGTAGGGGTACGGATACCGCTGGCAGAGATTCCCCGCCTCCACATCAACGCTGATTAGCTGGGCACCGCCGATGTTGTAGAAGGTCGGCAGCAGGAAGCCCTCGCCCGCCGATTGACCGCCTGAGGGAATATCAATGATGTTACCTTCCTCGGCGTACAGCTTCACCGCGAAATCGTAGCTCCAGTAGGTAGTGCGGCCCTGGTCACCCATCGGCTCCTCATCGCCGCCGGGCAGGGTCGTATAGAGCTCGGCGATCAGCGCCACTGAAATCTCCAGGGGGATATTCCACACATACAGCTTCGGCCCCAGATGTACGCTGGTATCCAGCACATACTGGCCCTTGAACCAGGCGAAGAAGCTCTGGCCCTCGACCTGCGGCAGCACTCCGGCGGCCAGCACCTTCAGAGCCGGCACATCGCCCGGCAGGTTCGCGTCGAAGCTCTCCTGACCCAGCCCCACTCCCGCCGCATCACCCATCGCGTAGCTCGGGCTTCCAGCCTGAGTCTCAACCGTCAGCGCCGCGTAATAGGCGCGATTGAAATTGGCGAAGAAATACTCATCCTCGATATAGCATTTCAACCATGCCGCTCGCGCCATCGCGATCCGCCACACCAGCATATTGGTGGTCCCCGACGCCGGGTAGTAAGTCGGATTGGCCAGCTCCGGCGAGTTCTCCGGCTCATACACAGACAGGCAGTAGAACGGTCCGGGGTCAATCGGGTCATAGCCGGGCGACACGCCCGGGGTGGTCTGCACCGCGTAGGCGGCTGCGCCGATGAAGCCCTGTTCCCAGGCATCGTAGAACAGGATCGCGTCATCGTGGAAGGCGTTCAGCACCAGCATAATCAGCACGTAGGTATCTTCGGGGAAGTTGCCCGAAAGCGGCGGGATGCGCAGTTCGTTGGTGGTTACATCATAGGTGCCGCCCTGGAGGTTGTGGAGCGTATCGTCCTGGATCACCTTCACGGTAATGTCGAAGGCGGGTGCTCCGTAGATCATGCGGGCTTTGGGCATCGCGCCCTCCAGGTAGCTGCGCAGGGCCGCCTCATTGTGACTGGAGAAGCCCTCAAACACGAACTCGATGTCATTGGTTGGCGCGCCGATGCCCTGCCCGCGCACTATTGCTGCTTCGAGGTCCGGTAGCACCATGCGGTTGTTCTGCAGATGCACCACTGTACGCGGGAAGCGCACCTCTGCCCTAGGGCTGACCAGACCGTGTCGCTGCATCCGGTCCAGTGTTACCTGAGCCTTTTGCAGGGCTAGCGGCGAGTGCTGAGAGGCCACCGCCGACCGCACCGCCATACTCCTCACGTGATTCCCCTCTCCCTGTGGGAGAGGGGTTAGGGGTGAGGGAATAGCTTCCGGGACCACGATCACGCCTTGGGGGCCGGTGGCGATGCTGGCGAACGGCTCATCCACCACATTGCCGAAGGGGTTGGCTCCGGCGACGGCACCGGCGGCTGCGACCACAACCGCGCCCAGGCTGATCGCCAATACCAGCATTGTCCTTATTCTACGGTAGCCCCAGCTCATCTTACCGCTCCGCTGCTTATCCAGGCTTTCTAGAAATCGGTATCCAGCATATACTCCGACGAGAACTCCCCTAGCTCCTCTGCTGACAGCCACGCTGGCAGACCGATATCGGACTCCCGGTGGCCGGCTGGCGGCTTGCCAGGAGCTGGGCCGGGCGGCTCTTCGCCTGGGCGCTCCAGCCTCTGGCGGGTCTTATCG
The DNA here is from genome assembly GCA_964390495.1 of uncultured Armatimonadia bacterium. GTDB lineage: Bacteria > Armatimonadota > Zipacnadia > Zipacnadales > UBA11051 > UBA11051. The sequence goes on along the minus strand of CAYMIN010000032.1, from coordinate 29,692 downwards.
GCCTGGAACTCGCCTATTCCTGCCTCCAGGCCCTCGCGCCTCTGGTAGGACCCGCTGCCCTCGAAAATCCCGTAGCCGGGCAGTCGCTGGATCGCACTGCTGTCCGAACCACTCCGCAGGCTCTCAAAGGCCTCGTAGCTCATCCCGTAGGTTCCGCCGACACCACCGGTTCCGTAGCTGCCATAGCTGCCATAGCCGCTGTATCCGCCATATCCTCCATATCCGCCACCGGCGCGGTATCCGCCGAAGCTGCCCAGGCCGTAGCCTGTCGAGCCGGCATAGCCGGTATAGAGCTGCGAGCGGCTGCCGCCGACGCCGCTGTAGAAGTTGGTCGTGACGGTCAGCATGAAGCTGTTGGCGACGTAATTCTGGCTCGGTGGCGTCAGGCTGGTATAGCCCAGGCGCGGGTCTTGGGGCAGCCGCGAGGTGTTGCGGATATAACGGTAGCCGAACGCCAGGGTCGCGATGTCGCTCAAGCGACGCTGGTATTCCAGCTCCAGGTTCTGCTTCTCGAAATCGGCATAGCCGCCGACGAAGTCAGACAGGCCGGCCCGCAGCGCCAGACTCGACTTCTCGTCCAGCCGATAGCTAACGTAGGACTGGATATCGAACAGATCGTTGTCCACCATGAACATCTTCTGGGCCTCGCCGAACCCGAGGTAGGTCGGGCTGGACCCGCTTTGCAGGTTGAGGCTCAGCCCGGCCGTGTAGGGCTTTTCTCTGGGCTGGTAGTTGACGCTCAGTGACGTCATCCGGTTACTTACGGAGCCGCGCCCCTCCTGCAGGAAGTCCATGGTGTCGGTGCCGTACATCAGGTTCAGGCCCCACTCGTCGCTGGCCCGATAGTTGAGCGACAGGTTCCTGGTGTTCTGATCGCTGTCGGCCAGGTAGCCGACACTGCCCCCGCTGGTGTATTTGCGCCGCCCCAGTAGCAGGTCCAGCGTCAGCTTGTCGGCAGGACGGTAGGAGACGCGGAGCTGCGAGTTGGTGTCCTGATACTTATCAGTCTTGGCTTCCTCATCGTCCCCATCGTAATCCGGTGGAATATACCCGCCGCCGCCGCCGCCGATACCTCCGTAGCCGGGGCTGTATGAGCCGTAGCTGCTGTAGTAGCTGACGCGCCCGACTGACTCAGCGATGTTATGGTCGAGGTTGATATCCAGATTATCGCGGGGCGACCACCGCAGCCCGAACTGGGTCGTGTCCGAGCTGGACTTGCCCTCATCATAGGCCGAAGTGGACTTGTTGCTGCCCAGACTCGCCGTCAGCGAAAGCGAGGAGCCCACCTCATAGCGGCCCGACAGGTTGAGTTGCTCGGTGCTGCTGCCTCGCCGCTCGTCATCTTCAGTGCTACCCAGGTAGTCCTGATCGGTTTTCTGGAGGCTGGACGAAAGCGAGTAGGGCTTGCCCGCGGGCGAATAATCCATCCGCAGCTCGTCCGCCGTCATTTCGCTGTCGCCGGCAGTGCCGCCGGTATTACTCATCTGCTGGCGGGACAGTTGCGTCCGCGGCCACCCCGGAAAGTCCAGGTTCAGGTCATATTCCCGCCGCTTGGTGGACACATTCAGCGCCGTGGACGATTCGGTAGTGTCCGCCGTATCCACCCCATACGTGTACCCATAGCTGTCGTAACCATAGGAGCTATAGCCGTAGGAGCTGTAGCCATAGGAGTAGCCCGAGGAGCTGTCCAGATCCGAAAAGCGACTATACAGCCGGATGTGCTCGTGCGGCTGCCATGTGATCCCGACATCCGCCCCCTTTTCCTGACGGTAGAACCCCACCGAGTTCAGGTAGCTGAAGCTCGGCTCGATATCGCGCCATGACACCAGCGCATCCAGCCGTGGCCGCGAGTACTTGACATTCACCTGCGTGGCATTGCCGGCCCCGTCGCTTCCGCCTCCGTCACTGCGGCCGTAGTCCGCGCGCAGCGACAGCTCATCGTTGATCCGGTAGCTCAGGTCAATACCTGTCACCGATTGACTGCCAGTCGGGTAGTCGCTGGTCAAGTCGTAGTAGTAGCGGATCAGCACCAGTGAGGTGGGGGGGACGGCCCGACGGAAGATCACCCGACCGATTTGCCGGTACGAGTCGTAATCCACACCCTCCGCCTGCTCGACGTTATCTACCAGCACCACCAGCGCTTGCTCGATGACCTTCTGTTGCCCCTTGTAGGTGACCTCGGTACCGTTGGTGATAATCGGGCGGTAGATGGTGTCAAAGGGGCCGGTCGAGCCGGAGCCCTGATAGACATCTTCCTGGTAGCCGACGGTATCGGCCCTCGGCGTATCCCGGTCCTGGCGCACGTGGGCGATACCCAACAGCAGCTTGTCACCCAGAAGCGGCATCTCCGCGCGGAATCCCGACAGCGTGCCGGCGCTGGAGCCGTAGCCGTAGGATTGGTAGCTTACCGAGATAATCGAGGTATCGGGGATGATGCGGGGCGGCTTATCCACCGGCTCGAAGCGCAACTGGCCGCTCTGGTAATCGAGGATGTAGTCCTCTCCGAACTTCTGCACCTCTTCGTTGACCTTCACCGCCTCCGAGCCGTCTATCACCGGCGTATAGGTCAGGAAGTAAGGCCCGGAGGTGTTATTGCCGGAGAAGGTCTGATTGCGGGTGAGGCCTTGTTCTGCGGAGTAAAAGGCGCGCACCAGGCCGCCTTTGGGCAGCGCATGGTCGAGCTGGTAGCCCTTCAGCGCTTTGCTGAATGACACGAACTCGTTGCCGGGGAGGTTGATGTTGAGGTCGCCGAAGAAGAGCTGGGTATCGTGGCCGGCATAGCCCACGATCCAGCGCGAGTAGCTGGTCCCATAGCCGCTGGAGGACAGGTCCGCCTGGAACGCAAACTCCTTCCAGATCGGCCCGCTGAGGTGCAGGCTGGTCTGTCGCACCGTGTCACCGGTATCCCAGCGCCCGTTCTCGTAGGCCGTCAGTGACCCGTCAATCGCCTGCTTCTGGAAGGTCAGGCGGTTCTGGCCGGTGACTTCTACGTCCTGGAAGAGCTCCCAGCGTTTGAAGGCCTCGCGGATACTGTCTATCAGACCGGCGCGCGCGATGCCGCCTTGGCTGACCACCAGGGCGGCGGCCAAAGCGGCAATCACTGCAGCTTTCAGACATAAGCACGGTTGCCGATTGGGGGATTGCTTCATCTGGTCGCGATTACTCCCCAGCGAACACGTCTCCATACGCCCACAGCCGATACGCTGTGGCCGAGGCCGCGCGCGGAACTCAGGCAGCATATTGCTTTGACGGCCCCCGTCGCCAAATGGTTCCTGCCCTACCCGAATCCATCTCAGCCGTTGCGGTTTTGCTCTTGTCCCATCTCCTGTGGGAGAGGGGTCGGGGTGAGGGCTGCCGTTGTCGTTGTTCCCTCTCCCCTTGGGAGAGGGCTAGGGTGAGGGCCGAGGTTGCCTCAGTTCCCTGACGAAGGCAAAAACCCCCTCACAATGAGCCAGGCACTCAGCCCCAGCGGGAAGAACATTGCGGTCAGCAGGAACCATGGGAACCCCGGTTGCCGCTTCGCCGCAGCGTCGAACCCTACCCAGATCGCCACTATGAGCCACACCAACCCCAGCACTATCACACCCAGGATGTACACGATTATCCCTACACCGCCGAGCGCCGCAGCAAGCTGGTCGCCTCCTGCTTCCATGTGCCATGCTCCTTTCGTGCCGCTGTTTTTTGCCCGTGTTGCTGCATCTATTCTCCGCGCCGCATCTTTGTCCCTCTGCCTGACGTCGGCAGGTAAACCGCCTGTCCGCGGTGAAATAACTCCAGTCTAGCTGCCTCGCGAATTCTAGGGAATGTGACGAACATGCCGATGCTCAGGACGCTTACCGCCGTCTTGGCCGCAATCCTTTTGCTGGCGCTTCTGATCGGGTGTCCCAAGTCGCCCGAGCCTACGATACCTGTGGCGCAGCCGGCGGTGGAGCGAGTCAATCTCAGCCTCTGGACGATCTGGAACGCCGAGCCGCGTAAGTCCGCCCTTGAGGCCATCGTCGCCGCCTTCGAGCAGCAGAATCCCGGCATTGACATCGCGGTCACCAATCTCGAGCCGGACGCCTACAAAACGCGCATCCGGGTGGCGCTGGGTGGTAACGCCCCGCCGGACATCTATTTTGTCTGGTCGGGCGAGAAGATGCTGCACAACTTCGTCCGCGGCGGCAATGTCGCCGATATTACCGACTACCTCGAGGCCGACGAGGGCCAGTGGCGCCAAGCCATCATGCCGGCTTCGCTGCAGCCGTATGTATTTGAGGGCCGAGTTCACGGCGTGCCGTACCTGCTCCAGTGTACCTTCTTCTTCTACAATACTGCGCTTTTCGAGAAGAATAGCTGGCAGGTCCCGGAGACCTACGAGCAACTCCTCGCCCTCTGCAAGCGGATCAAGGCCGCCGGTTTGATTCCTATTGCTCTGGGCAATGTGCAGAAGTGGCCGGCGCATCATTTCCCCTTCGTAATGACGCAGCGCTTGCTCGGCAAGGCCGCCTCTGAGGCGCAGTTTGACCCGCTGGGCCCGGGCGACTATGCCGCACCGGAGTTTGTCACCGCTCTGGAGATGTTCGCCGATTTCGCCGGCCAGGGCTGCTTCAACGCCAGCCCTAACGGTACGACGCGGGAGAACGCCCGGGCGCTTTTCTATGCCGGCAAGGCGGCCATGTTCTACACCGGCACCTGGGACTTCGCCCGCTTCTCCGAAGGCGGCGAGGCCCCCGAGGAGTTCTGGGAGCAGTGGGACTTTTTCAACTTCCCGTCCATCGCCGGCGGCAAGGGCGACCAGCAGGCTTTGGCCGGCTCACCTGACGGCTATGTCATCAGTTCCGCCAGTCCGCACGTTGCCGCGGCGGCGCAATTCCTCAAGTTCATGACCTCTCAGCAGCAGGCCCGTGGCTTCGTGGAGGCCTGTCAGGAGCTGGTCCAGGTCCGCGGCGCGGTCACCGACCAAAACGCCGGCCCGATACTCCGCAAGTACGCCCAAACCGTGGAGCAGGCCGACACCATCGCTCCCTGGATGGACACGATGATGGAGCGCAGCGTCGCCGAGGAGTACATGAACGGCGTGCAGGCCCTGCTCGACGGCAGCATCACACCGCAGGACATCATGGCCAAGGTGCGCCGCCGCCAGGCCCAGGTCAAGCAGGAAATCCTGGCAACGGGTGCGGGGCAGTAGAAGCTGCAGGCCACTATTCCGAAGTTCTGGCCGATGATGGCGCGGCGAGAGCCGACTTGATTACTCACAGTCCGCGCCGATTGAAGATAGGAGAACACGCCGATGTGCCTGGCTGTAGCAGGACGCATAACTGAGATAGACGGCAAGCAGGCCAAAGTCGAGGTGCTCCAGACCTCCGTTCCCGCCCGGCTGGATCTGCTCGGCGGCGATGTCGAGGTCGGCGACTATGTGCTGATTCACGCCGGCTTCGCCATCAACAAAATAGATGAGCAGGAGGCCAAGGAGCTGGAGGAGCTGTGGGAGGAACTCGGGGGGGCTTCCTGGTGAGCGTTACGGCCCGCTGTCAGGAGCTGGCTCAGCTCATCGCCGAGGCCGCCCCGCCGCCGCTGACCATCATGGAGGTGTGCGGGACCCATTCGCACGAGATTGCCCGCTACGGCCTCAAGCAGCTTCTCCCCGACCAGGTGCGGCTGATCTCCGGCCCCGGCTGCCCAGTGTGCGTCACTGCCGACTCCGACCTCGACGCCATCGTCCAGATCGCCCGGCAGGGGGCTATCATCGCCACTTTCGGCGACATGGTACGGGTGCCGGGACCGCGTGGCAGCCTCGCCGAGGCCCGCGCCGCCGGAGCCGACATCCGGGTCTTGTATTCGCCGATGCAATCACTGGAGCTGGCCCGTCACGAGCCCGGCCGCGAGGTGGTTCTGCTCGGCATCGGCTTTGAGACCACCGCCCCCAGCATCGCCGTGACCATCTCCGACGCCGCCGCCGAGGGCCGCGACAATCTCAGCGTCTATTGCGCCCATAAGCTGATCCCGCCGGCGATGGCGGCATTGGTACGGGACCCCGAATCTCGCATTGATGCCTTCCTCGGCCCCGGTCATGTCAGCACTATCATCGGCGCTGATGCGTACAGCTTCCTGGCCGAGGATTACGGTATCGCCTGTGCGGTAGCCGGCTTCGGTCCCACCGACATCATGGAGGCCGTTTACGCGCTGGTCGGTCAGGTCAAGGCAGGCCAGGCCAAAGTCGAAAACTGCTACACCCGCGCCGTCCAGGCCGAGGGCAATACCGTCGCGCAGGTCCAGATGGCGGAGGTTTTTGAGGTTACCGAGGCCGACTGGCGCGGGCTGGGCACAATCCCCGCCAGCGGCCTGCGGATACGTGAGCAGTTTGCCGGCCTCGATGTCCGCAATCGCTATCAGCTTGAGCCGCCTAGCGAGTACGATCCCGGGCCGTGCATCTGCGGCGAGGTCCTGCAGGGCAAGGCCCCGCCCACCGCTTGCCCGGCCTTTGGCAGCGCCTGCACGCCGCAGTCGCCGATCGGACCGTGCATGGTCTCCTCCGAGGGCTCCTGCGCGGCAGTGTTCAAGTACCAACGGCAAGGGGCATGAAAGGCAAAAGGCTTGGGGGGGAACTTTTTTGCAAAAAAGTTCCCCCCAGACCCCCTTCAAAAAACTCAAGAACAGCGAAGGCCAATACAATCATGGACGCAGCAAAGCCCTCTGAGACTATCAGCCTCGGCCACGGCAGCGGCGGGGCAATGATGCACCAACTTATTACCCAGGAGTTGCTGCCGGCGCTTCCCGGCCAGTCGCCTCAGGCCCTCGAAGACGCAGCTACCATTTGCATCGCCGCCGACCGGCTCGCCTTCACCACCGACTCTTTCACCGTCCAGCCGCTGGTCTTCCCCGGCGGCGACATCGGCTCTCTGGCGGTCCACGGCACCATCAACGATCTGGCGATGCGGGGGGCGGTCCCACGCTTCCTCAGTCTCGGCCTGATTATCGAAGAGGGGCTTGCATTGGAGTTGCTGCGCCGGATAATCAAGTCTATCGGTGCGGCGGCGCGTGAGGCCGATGTCAGTATCGTCACCGGCGACACCAAGGTGGTAGATCGTGGCGGCGCCGACGGTATCTTCATCAATACGGCCGGAATCGGGGAATGTGGCCCGCACATGCCTGCGGTCACCGCCGCCCGGTCCGGCGACAAAATCCTGGTCAACGGGCCGCTCGGCGACCACGGTATTGCCGTCATGATGGCTAGGGAGGCGCTGGAGGTCTCCGCCGACGTGCGCAGTGACACCGCCGCGCTGCACACTCTGGTGGCGGCGATGCTGGCGGCCGGTGGTGAGGCCGTCCATACTCTCCGCGATCTTACTCGTGGTGGCCTGGCAGCCGGCCTCAACGAGATTGCGGCCGCCTCCGGTGTTGGAATACTAGCCGAGGCCACCGCGATTCCGGTGCGCGCCGAGGTCGGCAGCGCCTGCGAAATCCTCGGCCTCTCGCCCTACGCGGTTGCCAATGAGGGTAAGCTGGTGGCGATGGTGGATGCCGGGGCCGCCGACGAGGTGCTGCAGGCCATGCGCGCCCATCCTCTGGGTCGCGATGCCTGTAGCATCGGCCAGGTCATCTCGGCATCGCCGGGCCTAGTGCAACTGCAGACACCCATCGGCACCAAGCGGGTCCTGGAGCTGCCTGCCGGGGAGTTACTGCCCCGCATCTGCTGAACTGGCCTGCGGATGTAATATGCTGAGCATGCGGTGCATCATACGGCACTGCGCAAGATGTCGTCAGAAGGCCGATATTTCAGAACAGCTACTCCGAGCGCATAGGTCGAGGCCCGCCGGAAGGAGACGAACTAGAATGAGCGGATGGCTACGGCAGTCCGAATGCCTGGCTGTAGGTGTGTTGCTGGTGGCCACTTGTTGGACTGGGATAGCCGCGGACCGGGATGGCACTGCGCAGCAAGCTGGACAACAGCAGTTTTCGGAGCAAGCGCTCCGCATCGCCCAGGCAGAGACGAAGGTTGACGCGGCTGACCGGGAAGTGAGAATACGGATCGCGCGCGAAAACCTCCAGGAAGCCCACGAGGCACTCCGCGAGAAGCAGCTTACCGAGGCAAGGGCTGGAGCGGAGAAAGCCCTCGAGGCGCTTGGCAACGCCGCAGAGGATCAAGAAGAACAGCGCACTTTGCGTCTGGAAGCCCTAGGTATCGTGCGCAGCGCTACCTTCTTCGCCGACAGGGAGCGCTGGCGAGAAGCGACCCACGAGGCACTGCAGGTCAATGAACAGCTCGGGGACCAAGAGCAGACTGCAGAGCTGGTTTACCAACTTGCACTTCATGACGGCCAACTCAGCCAGGACGAGCGCGATAGGCTGGAGTGGCGGGCGATGCAACTCTTCAGGGAGCTTGGCCGCTACCGCCGGCTAGCTGAAGCGCTGTTTTTCCGGGGCTGGCATCAAATCGCTCGGGGGCACTTTGATGCAGGTTTCCAGACCCTCGACGAGGCCCGCGAGGCCATCAACGGTGAGCCATATACCGCGATGCACGCGTGCCTGGACGCCTCAAGTGAGTTCCAGGGCATCGCAGGTGGGGAGCTTGATACTGACAGGAAGGTACAGTGGGGTGCCGGCTGCCATATCGTCAAAGCGCAAGACCAGCGCCTGGTCTACCTCTCGCAGCCCGGGTTTTCAACGAGTAACGCAACGCGGGAGGAAAAAGCCAAGTTCAGAGACGCCTTTGGGATGCTGTTCCAGACGCGCTGGTTGCCTTACACCGGGCCAGAGCCGGGGTACGAAGAGCAGATAAGCACCTTCTCCTACACCGGCAATCCTACGCAGACGCGTGTCTGGATCGAGACTGACGACGCCTCGGTGACTACGCCGGCCGGAGTCTTTGAGGGCTGTCTGCTGGTACGTGCCGAAACCACGGAGTCGTCGCTTGATGCCGAGGACGAATCACACCAACGGACGCTTAACCAGATCTGGTGCGGTCAGCACTACTGCTGGCTGGCCCGCGGTGTCGGGCCGGTCGCATACCGCCACGAGCGCGCCGACGGGATAGTCGTCCATGCGCTGCTGTCAGGATTCGAGTGTCCTGAGAAGCGAGAAGAGTGGGTCCCTCTCATCGTCGGAACGCGGTGGGAGTATGTGCCTGCCGAGGCCGGTGCCGACTTTGACGCGCTCGTGCTCTGCCGGTTGACTCACATTGACCAGGATGGTAACGCCTATATTGCTTACACCTGCGTTGGCAACCGGACCCGGTAGAAAATGTTCTGAAGCCACAAAGGAAAGGCGGCCTCCGCTCGTCGGACGGGGGCCGCCTGCTCTACCTCACGCATGCCCAGGTGCGACTCTTGTTATAGCAAGGGTGCGAAGCCTGCTGCGGCCGTCTGCAGCTTAACTGGGCGCGGCGCTAGCTGGTCTTGGTGACGATGTCGCTTACGGACACGATCCCCTGAACCTCCCCGTCAAAGATCACCGGGGCGCGCGACAGGCCCAGGTTGGCCATGAGCCGCGATACGTACTTGACATCCAGGTCCGGATTCACGACCACCAGCGGCTTGGACTGGATCTCGTGCACCAGCACATCCGCCGGGTCCGCCTCCACCGCCAGCACCAGGTAGGCGATGTCGCGCATCGTGACGATGCCGTAGGCGTCGCCCGGATTCCGCCGGTCCACGATCAGCGCCCTGACCCCCTCGCTCTTCATCGTCTCGATAGCATCGGCAACCGTCGCCATTCCGTCAATCATAACCACCGGGCTGGACATAATCTCTCTGGCCGTAGCCATGTTTCGCACCTCCCTGCAAGATTTTGTGCTATCTTTATTCTTCTACAACACCCCACGCTCTTCCTGCAAAGAATCTCTCAAACACCCAAGAAACCGTTGCACCAGGCCCCAGCGCCAGCGCCTGGCGTCCGCTCAGAAATACATATTATCCGCTACCATATAGACGAACTCCGGCTCCAATTCGTTAGGCTTGGTGTGCCGCGCCTTGGCCGCCCAAACCTCAGCCTCCTCGCGCCGCCGCCTCGATAGAAGCATTTCCGCCGCCCCGGCCAGCGCCGCATTCCCCAGCTTCACCACTTTGCCTCGCACCTCCGGCAGCAGGCCGATAGTGATGGCGTTATCCGCGTCAATGTAGTTGCCGAACCCGCCGGCCAGGTAGAGCTTATCCACCTCCGCAAGCTCGATGCCGTAGTAGCTGATCAAGAGGTCCTGGTCGGTGCGCAGGCCGGCCTTGGCGGTGATGAGCTGATAAACGTCCTCCTGGGTCAGCTTGATCGTTTCGGTGAGATGGAAATCGCCGGCCAGCTTGGCCTTGGGGCTCATGATGCCGGCTTTCAGCAATTCCGCCAGCAGGTCAATCAGCCCCGACCCGCAGATCCCCACCGCCGACTTACCGTTGATCGTCTGGTAGGAGACCCGGCCGTTGCGGACCTGGACGTTGCAGATGGCACCATCCAGCGCGCCCACTCCGCTGGTGACGGTAGCGCCCTCGTAGGCTCCACCGGCGGCCACCGAGGCGGTCATGATGCCGGCCGCGGTCCCGATCGCCAGCTCGCCGTTGGTGCCGATGTCAATCAGGATCGCGGGCTTTGCGGCTTCATGGAGCCGAGCCGCAATGATGTCGGCGATGCAGTCGGCCCCGGCGTGGCCACCGATTAAAGCCGCGCCGTAAACGTTGGCCTCGGCATTGATTTTCAGGCCCAAGCTCGAGGCCTTCACATTCACGGCCTGCTTATCGGGCGGCTCGAAGGGGATCACCCCCAGCGTCTCCACCTCCAGGCCGAAGAACAGGTTCCGCATCGTCGGATTGCCGACTACCACCGCCTCATATATCTGCTCGGGGCGGATCCCCTGCTGCGCGACGAGGCCCTCGACAATCTGGTTGACCGCGCGGATGATGACTCCCTGAAGCTCCTCCAGGCCGCCCTCATTGCGCATGGTGTGGTCAATTCTCGAGATCACATCATCCCCATAGGCGGTCTGCGGGTTCTTGATAGCGAAGGTGGCGATCTGCGCTCCCGTTTCCAGGTCGCGAAGCTGCACCACCAAGGTGGTAGTCCCCACATCTATTGCCAGCCCGTACATCCGCCCGCGGTGGGGGCCCAGTTCCCGCTCCCCCTGCGGCCCGCTCCACACCACCTGCCCGTTGACACTCCGCACCAGCGGGTCCACCTCGACCCCATACTCAACGGTTTCGCTGAGGATCGAGTACTGGCCGGCGTCCTTGATGAACACATAGATGTCGGCGGGCCGGGCGATGGTCGCCTGGCAGGCCAGCCGCTCGGAGCTACCTAGCTCGAACTCCTGTTCCGCCGCCGTCGGGGCATTGAGCGCTTCCTGGCCGCGCTCGATTCGCACCACGCAACTGCCACAGGTGCCCTGGCCGTTGCACTCGGCATTGATCTCGATCCCCAGCTTGCGGGCGTGGTCGAGGATCGTGCCCTCAAACAGCTCCAGGCCGACTTTGCCCTTGCGGTACTGCGGGAAGTAGATCTTATGGCTGCCGGACTGCTTACTCATTCAATTCACCCTCCGGGCCTCTCAGCCCACGGACTTCAGAGTGCGTAATCTTCCACCAGCTCGGATATCAGTCTTACCTTCTCAATCTCGGCCGGCGGGGGTAGTTCATCAGATATGCCGAGGATCAGGTTCGGCGCAAACAGCTCCAGCACCCGCGTGGCGAAGTCGAGCAGCTCCCGATCCGAGTACTGCGGCAGGAACAGAATCGCCGGGATGCCGTCCAGGAGTATTGTGTTCCCCATCGCCTCTTTGAGTTCCTCCAAGGTGACATCACCTTGCGGCAGCGGAGTAGCGGCCTCAATGCCGTCGAAGCCCGGCTCGTTGAGCAGCGGCAGCAGCGGCTTGAGCGCCCCGTCCATGTGAATGTGGCAGAACTTGCCGGCTGCGTGGAGTTGGCCCACCCGTTTGCGGTAATACGGGATGAAGTACTTCTCGTAGAGACCGGGCGAATCGATATGCGCGTCAATATTCTCTCCGAGGTTCAAGATCTCCACCGACGAGTTGAGGATCACCTCATACATCCCGTCATCCCATTGCGCAATCGCCTCCATGAAGGCCTCGGTTGCGGCGGGATAGTCGTTCATAGCGTAGATGGTATTCTCCCAGCCCATGTAATTGATCAGCAGGCGCTGGTACGGCGAGCGCGGGTAGTAGGTCTGCGCCACGCCGCGCGGCCCGAAGATCGCCTCTGCCTTCGCGAAGGCCTCGCGGTCGAAGCTGAAGCTGGTATGCTGGAGGATATACTTCATCACCTGCATATCTTCGGGGGTTTTGACCGGGTACTCGGTGTGGTAGCCGCCGGAGCCTCTTTGGCCTTTGCGAACTACCTCGCGCAGGCCGCCGACCGGCGTCTCGCGCACGGTGACGAGGTTCTGCCCTTGCTCGCGGCTACGCACCTGCACCGTGTCATCCACTTCCATGTTGAAGACCGAGATCCCGAGCACCTCGGGGCAGTATCTCGGCGAGGCGCCTAGGTCGTCATAGATCTCCAGCATGGACTTGCCGCGATACTTCTGCGGCATGGTGCCATCGGCGGTGCGGCCGTTGTACCAGTAGTAGATGCGCGGCTGCCACACGATTCTGTCGAGCGGTTTGCGCTGGAACGTTCTGAGGGTTCTTTCGCGGAAGGTCATCGCCATAGCCGTAGTCTCGTCAGTACGCGCCGTACTGCTTGACGAGCTCCAGAACCCGCTGATACTGCTCCAGGCTGATATTGTTTGGCAGCGAGTGATCGGAGTGATAGATATATCCGCCGCCCTGTTTGGCCACGGGGATCTTGCTGCGGATTTCCTCCTCGATGGCCGCCGGGTCGGGATCGGCCATCGCTCGCACATCAATCCCGCCCATCAAGGCCAGCTTATCGCCGAAGTTCTGCTTCAGCTCGACCAGGTCCATGCCGGCCTTGACCTCCAGCGGCTGCAGGCAGGTCAGCCCGTCCTCGATGAAGTAGGGGATCAGCTCCTCGACATTGCCGCAGCTATGCAGGATGATCGGCAGGCCTTCGCCCCGGAAGTAGTCGAACACTCGCTGGAAGGTGGGCCGCAGCGTCTCTTCGTAGTGCTGGGGCGAAAACAGCAGTCCGTTGCGGTAGCCCAGATCACAGAAGGCCCAGGCGGCATCGAACTCAAAGCCTCCGTCCTTCATGATCTCGTACATCTGCAGGGCCAAGGTGGCGTCGGTCTCGTACATATCCCGCACCCAGTCCTGCTCGGTGGCGATAGCGATCAGCAAGCGTTCCGAGGCCACATAGCTCTGCATCTTGTCATAGCCGATGGCGCACCCATAGCAGGTGAACTTGTTCTGGGCGCGGGCTTTCTGATTGCCCGGCAGGCCGCGGCGGTGCTCGGTCCGGCCCGTCTCGAGCAGCGACTCATCACTCCGGTCGTCCTCCGCCGAACCCGAAAGCCACTGCCCATCCCAGTCAACCCGGCTGGAATCGGGGGTCAGGCGGTCTTTGAGCTGCTCCCAATCGTCGCGGCTCTTGCACGGGTAGTCAATGATCTCGGGTGTGCTGGCGTAGTCCTTGCGATCCCGCCGCACTCCCCCGTAGGCGGTGGTATTGACGATGTAATCGTCGGTCTCCTCGAGTACCTCGATGGGCAGGCGCGGCGAGGTATCCGCCCCGAAGGTCACAATCTCGAAGTCGAAGTACTCAGCGGGCGGAGGCTCGTGAGGCAGGCCCTCCCGGTACCAGCGGTCAATTGTGGCAGTCCACGGGGAGTCGTGAATCGGCACCCGGTCCGCCTCCTCATGATTAAGCGCCATCAGCACTCGTTCTCGCGAAGTCATCTGGCCGGCCTCCTTGTTTGGGATGACGGTTCCGCCGCTTGAGCCCGGCGCCGCCCTCTGCTTGAAGCTCTTCGCTACGGTTCGCCACTCTAGCTTCTTACACCTACGTAGAATCTCCTGCGCCCTGTGCGAAAAGAGCTGCCGGCTCGCCGCTGCCGCCCGCACCTCGGGGACTGTCCCCTGACCCGGTCTCCTATCCCCCCGCAGTCGCCGGATTGACCCCCGCTTGCCGGCAGACTATAATGGCGGCGAGAAGGTTACCCCATGAGCTTATCCGATATTCGCCAGCGGCTCCGCGCCGTTAATCCCCATGTTCTCCTATTCCTCCTGGCGTTGAGCTTCACCGGCGCGCAGGCCGGCGTATTTCACACGACCTTCAACAACTTCCTCGACGACACCTATCACATCTCCGCCGGCACCCGCGGTTTCTTGGAGTTCCCTCGCGAGATGCCCGGCCTGCTGGTCACGGCTTTCGCCGGCGCTCTGGCGTTTCTGCCGGAGACGCGGGTCGGCGGCATTGCCCTGCTCTGCACTTGCCTGGGCCTGTTCGGCCTGAGCGGTGTCGGCTATATTGACGACCACTCCGTGAGTTGGCCGCTGATGGTCATGGTCATGTTCATCTGGAGCGTCGGCAACCATCTGATCATGCCGGTGCGCGAATCGATCGGCATGAGCCTGGCTCCGGAGAGCGGCCGCGGACGCAAGCTCGGCCAGGTCCGCACCTTCGGGGCCTTCGGCGCGATTCTCGGCGCCGGCGTGGTATGGATCACCACCGTCGGCTTCCCGGTGCCGCCTTACTGGCTTACCTTCGGCTGTGGCGCGGTGCTCGGTCTGGTGGCTACGCTGCTATTTGTCCGCATCCGCAATGTCGGGCTGCAGACCAAGCGCCCGCGCCTGATCATGCGCCGCCGCTACTGGCTCTACTATGTCCTTTCGCTGCTCTTCGGCGCGCGCAAGCAGATCTTCCTCACCTTCGCCCCCTGGGTGCTGGTGCGTATCTTCTACCAGCCGCCGGCCACCTTCGCCAAGCTCTGGATCGTCTCATCGCTTTGCAGCCTCTGGTTCATCCCTACTGTCGGGAAGCTGATTGATCGCTTCGGCGAGCGCGCCGTGCTGATGGCTGATTCGATGGTGATACTGGTCATCTGCGCGGTCTATGGCTTTGCTTACCATTGGGGGATTGTCGGCATCGGCTTATGGATCACCTTCGCCTGCTACATTCTCGACCACTTGCTGTTCTCGGTTGGCATGGCCCGCTCGACCTATATGTCAAAGATCGCGAATGATCCGGATCACATCCCGGCGTCCATCGGCATGGGTGTCAGCCTGGATCATCTGATGGGCATGTCGGTGCCGACGCTCGGCGGCTTGGTCTGGATGGCGTACGGTCACGAGTGGGTATTTGTGGGCGCGGCGGGCATTGCGCTGATGATGTGTGTGTTGGCCTCTTTCATCCGTATTCCCAAGCCCCAGTTCGGATAGTTCACAGGACGCGTGGCTCGGCCTGAGCGTGGTGCCTCTTCTACGGCGCTCAGGTGACAGCTTAGTCCCGGGTACGCACTGCGAGTATCTGTTTAGCGTATTCAGCCACCTAACCTCCGACGCGTGGCTCGGGCTTCCAGCCCGAGGCCGTTGCCGTTGTAGGGGCGCAATTCATTGCACCCAGTCAGGTAGGCGTGGCCGCTTAGTGCAGTGTCGTTAACAACTTACGGGCGCATGCCATGCGCCCCTACAATTACTACCGCATAGCTCGGGCTTCCAGCCCGAGGTCGTTCGGATCGGGGGACAGTCCCTGAAGGGACAGTCCCCCTTTCGGGGTTTTGAACCAGCTTCCAGCCCACCCTCGCCAAGGTGTCCTCCCCACTTGCGGCGAATACTCTCACCTGTGCTCATACCGGTACAGGACTTCGCGGCGTCCTACTGACCGGACGCTGCCTACTCTAAGCGGAGGCTAGCAAGATGGATTTTGATATTCTCATCAAGAATGGTACGGTCGTGGACGGAACCGGCGAGCCCGGCTACCCGGCCAATGTCGGCATCAAGTATGGCAAGATCGAGGCCATCGGCGAGCTGCCCAACGCCACTGCTGCCCAGGAAATTGATGCGGCAAATCTGGCGGTGGCTCCCGGCTTCATTGACGCCCATACGCACTGCCATGTCAACGTGGACAAGGACATCATGCACGAGGACAATCTGGTGCGCCAGGGCATTACGACGGTGGTGGCGGGCAATTGCGGCAGGTCCGGCTGGCCCTTCGCCGCGCATCTGGACAAGGTTGACCGCCTCGGCATGAAGCAGAACTACGCCATGCTGATCGGCCACAACACCATCCGCCGCGAGCTCCTGGGCGATGACCAAGCCCAGTTTCTGGACCCCTGGCAGCTCAAAGACCTGCAGAAGCTGGTAATCCAGGGCATGGAGGAGGGCGCTTTCGGCGTCACTGCCGGCTACATGAGCAATTACGCGATCAATGAGGAGCTTTTCGCCTTCGCCCGGCCGGCCGGCGAGCGCGGCGGCCTCTATGCCTCGCACATTCGCTCCGAGGGTACCCATCTGCTCCAGGCAATCGCCGAGATCATCGAGCTGGCCCAGCATACCGACACCCGCATCGAGATCTCGCACCTAAAGACTATGGACCCGCCCAACTGGAACAAGCTCGACGCCGTCTTCGGCCTCATGGAGGGGGCGCTGGACCGGGGCGTGACGGTCCGCGCCGACCGCTACACGTATTGTGCCTGGGCCGGCGGCTCCACCAATGCCCTGCCCCGCGTCGCCTATCAGATAAAGCAGGAGCGCGGAAGCTGGGACAACCTCCACGACCCCGATGTCGAGGCGGTCATCTACGATGAGCTGGACAGGATGTGGGAGGAGCGCGGCGGGCCGGAGACGCTGCTGTTCTGCTCGATGGGCGAGCCGCGCCCCGAAGTCGAGAACAAGACGCCGGCTCAGCTCGGCGAGCAGTGGGACTGCAATCTGCTGGAGGTCGGCATCCGCCTCGAGGAGATGGGCCAGATCTCCGCCATCGGTTTGGCCATGTCCGAGGACAATATCAAGCGTATCCTGGCTCATCCGCTGGTTTGTGTCGGCTCGGACAGCCACCAGGAGGCCGACAAGACCGTCTTCACCCACCCGCGCAGCTACGGCACCTTCCCGCGCATGTTGGCCAAGTACTGCCGCGAGGAGCGGGCGGTCACGCTGCCCGAGGCCGTCCACAAGCTGAGCGGCCTGACCGCCGAGCATTTCGGCTTCACCGACCGGGGCCTGCTGCAGGAGGGCCTGGTCGCCGATGTGGTGGTCTTCGACCCGGCGACCGTCCAGGACACCGCCACCTTCAGTGCCCCGCATCAGTATCCCGAGGGCATCCCGCACGTCATCGTTAACGGCAAGTTCGCGGTGAAGGCCGGCGAGACGACGCCGGAGAACCACGGCCGCGCCCTGCGCAAGTAAATTGTAAATTGGGGGCAGTCACCTATTTCTGCAGAGGCGTAGCAGTGCAACTTACAGAAACCGCAAGAAATAGGTGACTGTCCCCAATTTAAGAGGAGGACGTGCTATGGCCAAATCGAAGCGACCTGACGAGCAGGAGTTCGAGCTGGTGCCGCATACCAGGATCCGCCAGGCCATCGGCGACCGCACCCGCCAGAGCGTCAACGAAGCGCCCCAGTTCCGCGTCCAGAAGATGGTGATTGCCGACGCGCTGGTGGCCTTCCGCAACCGGCTGAAGCAAGCCGGCGCCGACCCGCTCCCCACCTACAATGACATGCTCATCAAGCTGGTGGCGGCAACGCTGCCGGACTTCCCGCGCCTGAATGCCTGGTATGCGCCGGAGGCCCTCAAGCTGCTGCGGGACGTCAACATCGGCTTCGCGGTGGACACGGAGGAGGGTGTGCTGCTGCCGACGGTGCTCAATGCCGACGAAAAATCGCTGGCGGAGATAGCGGCCGAGACGGCTGAGCTGGTGGACTTGGCGCGGCGCGGGCGTTTGCGTGCTACGCTGCAGATGGGAGCCGGTTTCACCATATCTAACATTGGCCCTATCGGCATGGACATTTTCGATGCGATCATTTCGCCGCCGCAGACGGGCATTCTGGCGATTGGCTCGCTGATTCCACGACCAGTAGTTGTGGAGGGTGAAGTGGTGGTATCTAGCACGGTGTGGCTCTCGCTGACGATAGATCACCGCTCGGTTGACGGTGCTGACGGGGCGCGCTTTGTGGCGGCCGTGGCCGAGGCTATCGCCGACCCGGCGGAGATTCTGGCTTCCCCACAATGAAGGCATTGAGATGCCCCGCTGGTTTCCTTCATTCGTTCGGCTTAGATTCCACAAATCACTGCATGTGCAGTTCCGCCGCCCCGATTCGGGGGAATTGTGGGTGGTGAGAGGGGAAAGGAAGGCGCTTGGTTGGGTGGCTTGTCGTAACAAAAAAATCGCAGAAACGTACGTAAAATATCATAATTCGGCGGAAGGTGTCCGCCCGACCGGCACGAAAGTAACGTCACGTGGGATCAGGCAGTCGAACAATTTAGGTCTTTATTCGCAAAAAAACAAGGAAATACCGCAAAATTTCCTTTGCATGCCGTACGGGGCGTGTGATATACTCCAAACTACGACTGGAGGCACTGGGCGCAGTAACACTTCTGAAATAGTTCACAGCATCTCGCCACAGCCACGAAACACAATAACTATATACAACCACATGTACTAATTTTCGCAGCATTATCCACGCATTATCCCAATCCTTGCTTACTTGACAGTAGCGGTTCCTGTCATGCACTGAGGGCGCTCCTGGAGTAGTGGTCAGTGGTGGAGCGTACCGCCGAAGCCAAAGCGGCTCAGGGCTCAGGGTAGCTTGACATGGCCGGTGATAGACAGAAGGCCAAGCGGCGGGGCGGTCTGCCGCAAGTAGCAGGGCTATCGCCGGAGCTATATTGACCCTCGCGGAAGGGATACGGGCAGACCAGTTGGAGAAGTCTGCGCCGGCGCTGGGAGAAGCGAAGTCTCTTCTGACAGGGGCAGAGGGAAGGGTGTTGGCAAGTGGCCGAGGATCAAAGCATGGCGAGTCAGAGCCTTTGGGACCAAGCGTTGCCACTGCTGAGGGAGCGGATGGGACGGGCCACCTTCGACGGCGTCCTGAGGCAGTCGGTCCCGCTATCCTACGATGGCCAGACCTTCGTTTTGGGGGTCCCCAACCAATTTGCCGCCAACCTGCTGTCGAACCAACACCGCCCGCTGATCCAGGCTTCCCTCGAGGAGCTTGCCCATCAGCCCGTGGCGCTGGTCACCGAAGTATCGGCGCGTGTGGCCCCGACCAGCCGCCCGGCGACAGCGGTGGAGTCACAAGGGGCTGCGGTCGCCGCACCCACCCCACCGCCGCGCCGACGCGATGGCGGCAACGGCATGTTTAATCCTCGCTATACCTTTGAGAACTTCGTGGTTGCGGACTGCAACCGCTTCGCCCACGCCGCCGCGGTGCAGGTGGCGCGCTCGCCCGGGACGGCCTACAACCCGCTGTTCATCCACTCCAAGGTCGGTCTCGGCAAGACCCATCTGATGCAGGCGGTGGGGCACCGGGTGCTGCAGCGTAACCCCGATGCGCGGGTGATTTACCTGTCAGCCGAGCAATTCGTCAATGACCTGATCTCGGCGATCCGCGACAACCGCACCGCCAGCTTCCGCGCCAAGTACCGCCATGTGGATGTGCTGCTGATGGACGATATCCAGTTCATTGCGGCTATAGATGGGCCGGCCTCCGAAGAGGAATTTTTCCACACCTTCAATGCCATCTATGAGAGCGATAAGCAGCTTGTGATCGCCTGCGATGCACCACCCCGGCAGTTGCAGACGCTTTCGCCGCGCGTGCGCAGCCGGCTGGAGGCAGGCATCGTCGCGGACCTGCGGGCCCCGGATGTCGAGACCCGCATCGCGATTCTGGAGAAAAAAGCGCAGGCCGAGGGCATCGAGCTGGACCGCGAAGTGCTGGAATACGTGGCCAAGAAGATCGAGTCCAACATCCGCGTGCTGGAGGGGGCACTGCTGAGGATCTGCGCCGGCGTCTCCCTCAACGGCCTGGAACCGACCCTGAGCGTGGTGGAGGAGATTATCGCCGACTATTCCACCGACGGCCAGGATAAGCACATCAGTGTGGACGATATCCTCAGCTTCATCAGCGCCCAGATGGATACTGCCCACCAGGCCATCGTCGGACCGAAGCGGAGTCGGGAGATCGTCTGGCCGCGCCAGATCGCCATCTATTTGACCCGCGAGCTGACGGACCTGAGCCTGATAGACATCGGCAGGCACTTCGGCGGCCGCGATCATAGCACGGTGCTGCACGCCTACAATAAGGTCAGCGAAATGGTCGCCGAAGATGAGAAGGTCATGTGGCTGATCAACAACTTTAAGACCGCCCTGCAGCAGCCGTAGTCTTGACAGACAAGCGAATTCGTCGCAAGTTCTCCGCTCCTGCCCCCTCAAGTAACGAAGCTCTGTGGCTGCGGGCCTCGTGCCTCCCTAGGCTGCCTTATCATAGCGGGAATACTGTGTCCGCGGGCAGCTTTCGCCGCTGTCGTCGTCGTACCAGTAAATCATCGTGCTCAGCTCATGTACGTCCAGTCCCAGATAAAGCATTTTCGGTCTGCTCCCTTCACGGCAGGTTAGGTGCTCTAACTACCATTCGCCGTGACCGCCGAGCAGACCGTTCTATTCTATCCTACAACGGCCACGGCGAGGGACTCGAACTGAAAGCTGGCGCCCACCCGCATAACCAAGAATCTGCACAAGCGTACCCATGACTAGATTGCGCGGATCAAGCCCTTGAGGTTATAATCCATAGGCAATAACCGAAACGGACGGGAGAATGCCAGGATGATCCTGCGATGCCTGCTGGCCTCAGCAATAATCATCTCTCTGTGCCTAGTCGCCGGCGGTTGCGGCGGCGGTTCCGGGTTCAATAAGTTTTCGGAGCAGGGCAGCGGCGGCTCCGGCGACGACCAGCCCGGAATATACAATCCCCCAGGCGGCGGAGGCGGAAGCAGCGGCGATACAGGCTCGCCCGGTGGCGGCAGCGGCGGAGGCGGATTGACCCCGCCAGCACCTCCCTCCGGCGATGACACCGGCGGCGGTATCCAGCCGCCCCCGCCACCCCCGATCTAAGCAGCACCGTCACTCAGAGAAATGGGACAGGCAGTAAGATTCGATACCCCCCTCCCCCCCTCCTCAACGGCCAACGACAGCCCTCACCCTAGCCCTCTCCCGGTGGGAGAGGGGAGAATGACAAAACGTCAACGGCCAAAAGTGCGGGCGCATGCCATGCGTCCTACAACGGCAACGGATATCGAGTCGGGCAGGATGCCCGACCGACGCGACTATTGCTATGAAGGCTGACCGAGGCGAGTATTGTGGTGAGGCCTGCCCCACGCGGGCAGAAAGGGATGCCCCAAGCACACAGCAAGAAAAGGAGGTCGCAGCCAAGCGAGAATGAATAGGTTGGTCGAGCCAAGCGCGAAGCAATGCCGGGGGCAAGCCAGGCTGTGGGCGCTGAGAGGTGAGGGCAATCGAAGCCCAAGAAGTCCAACTGCGTGACGGGCGTAAGGTCACCATCAGACATATCACCAAGGACGACTACCAGCGAGTGCTTGAATACTTCGGCGGCCTCGGGGAAGTGAGCCGTAAGTATTTCTGCCCCCACCCCTTCGATGCGGAACACGCCCGGATGATCGCCGAAAGCTCCAACCTCAGCGACACCGTGCGCCTGGCCGCCATCGCCGCTAGCAGCGGGGAGCCGATGGTCGGCTACGTCTATTACACGCATAAGCCGGAGCGAAAATACCCGCGCGTCGGGATCGGCATAGTTGATGCCTACCACGACCAGGGCCTCGGTCAGATACTGATGAGCGCCCTGGTGGCCGAGGCGCGGCGCAACCGTAAGCCCGGCCTGTCCCTGTGCGTGGATAAGCCCAACCACCGCGCCCTGAGACTCTATAGCAGAAGCGGCTACCGCATCAGCGGCGAGTCGAATCAAGGCCGGCACCACGAAATGGTGCTGGACTTTGCTGCCGAGCAATCGCCCTTCAAGCAGCGGGGTATGTACCTGCACCCGATTGACTGGAAGCTGACCCATCTGACCGCCGATACCTGGACGCCGGCGGAGTGGAAGCTGTACCTGGACCTGATCCAGGGCGCAGGGGCGAATATGCTGAAGATATTCATCTGGCCGACCCAGTACTACCACCCCGACTACGCCGAGACCTACCCCAATAAGTGGCGGTGGGAAGTGTATAAGGAGGTGCTGGCCTACGCCAGGGCGCTGAACCTGCAGACCCACGTCGGCTTTGCCGGCAACGGCGTGCCACCGTTCGTCTGGCAGCAGCAGCCCGATAAGCGGGCCAAGGAAGTCGGCTACCAGGGGATCGAGCTATGCTGGCAGCGGGGCCGGGAAGAAATCCTGGAGTTCTCCGGCTGCCTGATTGACTACTTCAGCGAGGCCGCCGACGGCTTCATCGTCTGGTACGCCGATCCGGGTCTGTGCGTGTGCGAGCTGTGTGTGCCTTATACGCCGGTGATGGGGGAGATGATGCGGACCTATGAGGAAGTGGCCGGGAGCCGGGCGCAGGTGCATCACTGCCCCTGGTGGATATGGCGGATGGAAAAGGGCGACCACAATCTGCCGCGAAGCCCCGGCATCCGGCGTGATATTTTCGGCAGCATCAGCCCCGGGGACTGGGTGCTGCTGTATGACCAGGATGAAGAGAGCATCGAGATGGCTCGGAAGAACGGTCTGGAGGTGCTGAGCGTGGCCTTCTTCATGGACCCGGAGGGGGGCAATGAGACCAGCAATGTTCTGCCGCGGACCAGGTTCGATCGGGTCGAGACCGCGGTCGCCCGAGCCGGTGAACTAGGCGCCGGCCTACTGGCGTACCGGCTGACACCGTTTACCCAGTTCCACAGCGACTGGCTGTTTTTCCGCAAGCAGCTTTACCCCGAAATCAGTCGCGAGCAGGCGCTTGGCGAGCTGGCTGTGTTCCTGGGCGTAGGTGGGGAATACGTCGAGGCGCTTGAGCTGCTGGAGGAATGGTGGGCGGGCCGGGAAAGCGGCTATGAGATGGAGAAGCTGAGGAAGGCGGCAGAGATACTCACAAGCCTGGTGCCGCAGCGGCCTGAGTACCTGAGGCACTTGGCCGAGGCGACAGAGGCGCTGCTGCTGATTGCCGAGGGCGGCGGTCAAAATGGCTGGCAGGTCACGGATCAACTCGTCGAGGCGGTCCAGCAGCGAATGGAGCAGGGGCCAAGCTTCACCGCCTTCACCCACGAGCAGCTCTGGGCCAAGGCGCGCGCCTACCCGTT
Source organism: uncultured Armatimonadia bacterium (assembly GCA_964390495.1). Taxonomy (GTDB): domain Bacteria; phylum Armatimonadota; class Zipacnadia; order Zipacnadales; family UBA11051; genus UBA11051. The sequence continues at coordinate 6,575 of CAYMIN010000032.1, read as the reverse complement.
TATCAAACAGCGGGTGGAATGGTGGATGCAAGCGGTGAGGCCGGCCAGGGAGCAATAGAAGAGACGGGAGGGAGCGAATGAGCTTGAGCGAGGTTCTGAGAGCGCTTCGTATCGGCGAGAAGGTCCTGCGGGTGCTGCAGGGCGACCTGACCGAGGCCGAAACGGATGCGATAGTCAATGCGGCGAACTCGCACCTGCAGCACGGCGGGGGAGTGGCCGGGGCAATCGTGCGGGCCGGTGGACGCCAGATCCAGGAGGAATCGAACCGGATCGGCTTCGTACCCGAGGGCGAAGTGGCCGTGAGCGGTGCCGGCAGCCTGGCGGCCAAGTACGTCATCCACGCCGTCGGCCCTAAAGGCGGCGATCCACAGGCTGATGCCAAGCTCACCAATGCGGTGAAAAACTCGTTGGCTAAGGCCGATGAGCTGGGGCTGAGAAGTGTCTCGATGCCGGCGATCAGCTCCGGGATCTTCGGCTTCCCCAAGGACCGCTGCGCACAGATTCTGCTGAGCACCGCCCGTGAGTGGCTGCAGGCTCGTCCTGACAGCAGCCTGCAACAGGTGGACATGATCAACATAGACGATGAGACGGCCGGAATCTTCGCCGCGAGGTTCGACGAACTGTTGCGGGAAGAGTAACCATTGCCAGGCATGAGTCGGGCCGAAGGTTGTCGTGACTATGGACGAATTACTGCTGGCAGTCTCGGCGGTAGTAGTTTATGCGCTGGGCGCAGCGGCTGTCTGGCTGCATACGCTAAGCAGCTACAAAGACCCTTCGGTCAGCCCCCGGGGAAGGGTGGGATGGTAATATGAGTAGACTCGGAAGAGGTATAGGTGTGATAGCGGGGCTGCTGTGTCTGCTGGGCGGCGGGGCGGGACTGGCTGCGGATTACTACGCCTCGCCCGCCGGGGGAGGCGACGGGAGCTGTGCAGAAAGCCCGTGCCTCATCGCCGAAGGTGTGAGCAAACTGCAGCCGGGTGATACGCTGCTGCTGCTGGACGGCACATATAGCGGCGATAAGTCGATGCTGCGAGTGGCCGAGCCGGTGCAGGGCACCCCGGAAGCTCCGATCATCATCAAAGCCGTCAATGACGGCAAGGTGCTCATAGATGGCGAGAGCCTGCGTTACCCGGTGCAGCTCTACCAGACGCAATACGTACAAATCGAGGGGATCAATGCCTGCCGCTCGAAACTGACCGTGTATGGCGTCAGCCGCTGTAACCATTGTGTCCTGAAACGCTGCTGCGGCTGGGACGCCGGGGATGATAACACCAATATCTTCGGGGTCCACTACGGGGACTATAACCTGGTCGAGGACTGCGCCGGTTGGGGAATTGCCCGTAAGACGTACTCGTGCTCGCAGAATGGCAATTACACGATCTTTCGGCGCTGTTGGGGGCGCTGGGAGGGCTGCACCAACGTCGGGCCGAAGATGGTCATGACCGTCTCCTACAACAGCCATCATACGCTGGTGGAGAACTGCATCGGCACCTGGGACGGTCGGAAGATGCCGGAGAGCTACACCGTACACAATCACGGCGAGCCGTTCACGAACTGGGGGAGCCGGCCCAAAGTAGCCGTCACGATGAGCGACTATGGTGTGGATCAGCCCTACGGCATCTTCGGGATAGATACCCGCGAGGGTCCGGGCGTGCGTCTGTGCGGCTGCATCGCCTACCGCACCGCTAATCAGCGCCTGGTCAAGTGCATCGCCAACTACTTCATCTCCAGAACTGCAGACAGCCCGGCGCAGATCGAGAATTGCGTCTCGTTTGTCGAGGAGGGGGCAGTGCCGACGCGCCCCTACTACCTCACCTACGTTACCGGCACGAATCTAACCAGCATCGGGGGAGAGGCGAATACGCTCGGCTCCTTGCTCATAGAGAAGCTGCTGACTCTGCAAAGCCCGGAGCAACTGGTTGCCGAAAGCGGCAGTATTCTACAATCCGAGAACGGCGCGAATGTAATGTATCGCTATCAAGACGGGCTACTCACCGAGGCGCCGCTGTGGCCGTGGCCGATGAACCAGCGCATCAAGGAGCTGACCGGCGTGGATGTGACCAAGACGGTCTTCGAGCTTGGTGGAGGGGCGGTCCCGTGGGAGGCGGATTGACAAGCTATTGGTCGTGCAGCCGTCCGGGGAACTGCATCCTGAAGGAGAACGCGCCATGCGCACGCAAACGGTAACGCTCGCCACAGCCATACTTGCACTGACAGGCGCAGTCGCTGACGCCCAGCCTACCGATGAACTCCGCGGGCTGGTTACCACCTACCTGTACGGCTCTGGCGCCGAGAAGGCTGACGTGCTGAGCAAGCTGGCGGACTGCTGCGGCGACCCCATTGCGCTGGTGCAGTCGTGTGTGGAGAAGAGCTACGGAGGCCGTAGCACCGGCAAACTCCTCGACGAGCGCTTCGAGCTTCCGTATCTGCGGGAGTTGTACCCCGAAGATGTCCTCAACTTTCTGGTGCCCGAGAGCTACGATCCCACGCAGCCGACAGGCCTGTTGATCCTGCTCCACGGCGGCGGATGGGGGACACCGCGCACCGTCGCGGAAAACTGGCTACGGGAGGCCGGAGAGAAGGGGGGAGCCTACCACTTCGGGACGAAACTCGCGCAGATGCCATACATCTCGGTCGCGCCAAGCAATCTGCTGATTGAGGGCTGCTCGCACCGCTGGTCGCTGCCGGAGTCGGATGCCTACCTGCTGGCAGTGATCGAGGAGGCCTGCTACCGATACAACATTGACGCAGACCGCATCTACCTGGTCGGCCAGTCGATGGGCGGCTTCGGGGCATATCATGCAGTTCAGACCATCGGTGACCGCTTCGCAACAATCGGCGCACATGGCGGGGCATGGCGCTATGGCTTCTGGGAGGGCCTCCACGGGACCGATTTCTACATCATCCATGGCTTCAAGGACGCAGAAGTCGGAGTGCGCAAACGCAACACTGATGTCCCGTATGCCAGGTTCGCCTCGGCATGTCTATCCGGGTACCACATCCCGCACACGTACGTGGAGCACCAGGGGGGGCATTCATTCACGGACCCGCTTGCGCGGGAGGCGATGAACGGTTTCCTGGAGGCGCTCAAGGATCGCCGCCGCGATCCCCACCCGCCCAAGGTCGTCACTGCCTCGAGTAAGGGGTGCTTTAAGCCCGCAGCCTCGCCCGACTTCTTCTGGGTCAGCATTGATGAGGCCACGGCAGGGGAGTTCGAGCTGGATGGGATGCGCGGGTACCGGGGCAGCGACGACCCATGGGCCCTGGACTTCCGACACGCCATTCAAGCAGTCGAGGGCGGCGTGTTGCGGGCGACAAACAACGGCGACAACACCCTCACCGTGGAGACCCGAAACATAGCGCGCTTCAGTCTCTGGCTGCATCCGCAGATGGTTGATTTCAGCAAGCCGGTCAAGATCATCGTTGATGACGAGGTGTGCTTCGAGGGGAGCGTGGTCCCGAGCCTTGCCACTGTGCTGCAATCGTTCGACCGCCGCCGCGATCCGGGGATGTTGTTCTGCGTGCGGGTGGAGCTTGAGTTGCGGGCAGGGCAGACAACGGCGTGCCTCACCAGCCCGGCCCCCTGCCTCACCCGCCGGTGGGGGCGGCGGCACGCTGCCCCAGGCCTTGCAAGAGCCGATGTGACTCAGGTGCTGAATGCTGAAGATTGATGCCCACAAGCGCGCGCTGGAGCGCTTCGACAAGATCGTGGACCGCGACCACATCCGCTCATGCGAGCAGGTGCAGGCGGATATGTGGGCCGGCAAGACGCCCCAACGTATCCCGGCAGTCATCTACTTCCCACCGCCACCTGAGTGGCCGACATACCCGTTCACGGAAACCTGGGACGATGTCGAGAAGAAGTTCATGAACGCCCTGGGCATGGCCTACTGCGGGGCGCTGCTCAAGGATGACAAGCTCCTCACGCTCACGCCCGAATACGGTGTGGTCAATATCCCGGAGTTGTTCGGCGTCCCGAGCATCGTTAACGACGTCGGCTGGTCGATGTCAAAGGGCCTGGACAGCCTGGACCAGGTGAGAGCCCTCATAGACCGTGGTGTGCCGGACCTGCACAGCGGTCACGGCGCCAAGACGGAGGCCTTTTTCGATTTTGGTGCCGAAGTGGTAGCCCAATATGAGAATCTTTCTGAGGTTCTCCATTTCGTCGTGCCTGACAACCAGGGGTCGTTTGACCTGGCGCACCTCATCTGGGGACAGGAGATTTTCTATGCCCTCTACGAGCATCCCGATGTCGTGCACCAGCTTCTGGACCTGGTGACCGAGACTTACATCGAGTTCAGCCGCTTCTACAAGCAGAAGGTGGGAGAGCCGGCGGACTCAGGCTATCACATCTGCGGGGTGAGGCTGGTTCGTGGCGGGGTGCGGGTATGCGACGACACGGCGGTGCTCTGCTCGGCGGATACCTACCAGGAATTCGTCAGGCCGTACAACGAGCGGGCCTACGCTCCTTTCGGCGGCGGATGGCTGCACTACTGCGGCAACGGCAACCACGTGCTGGAGCAAATGCTGGCGACGCCGGGAGTGAACGCCGTGCACATGGGCAACCCGGACCACTGTGACCTGTACGAGCTTTACCAGCAGATGCGCGCGGCTGAGGTGGTGTTGATCTGGAGCGGGTCGCTGGAGCGGCTGGGAGAACTGCGCGCGGATAACGGCGGCCGGCATCCGACCGGGCTGATGATCCTGACAGAAAACAGGTATGCCTCGGCGGACCTGGAGCACGCCCGGGCCGACCTGCAGCGCGTGCGGAACTACCAGCCCATCGCCAAGGCACCGTACTAGGCCGAGGAGTTCACAAGCCGTGTGCGCGGCTATGCAGACTCAGTCGAGGGGGAAGCGCGTCGGGTTCTTCGCTACGTATCGCCTCAACCGCTCGTCGAGTTCGGCGGCCACCTGCGGCTCGTCGCCCATGATGTTGACGGTCTCGCCCGGGTCGGCGCGCAGGTCGTACAGCTCACGGCGCGGCAACGCATTGAAAAACTCCACTCGGTCGCGGTCGCTGCGCTGCGGCTCGCCACGCCACGGCGGGGCATTGAGTCCGGTCAGGTCAAGCCGGCTGTGATCGTCCTGATACTCCGCCGTGCCGCGTCGGATATACTTGTACTCGGCGGTGCGGATACCCAACTCCGGTGCGACCCAGGTTCCGTATTGCTTGAGAGTGCCGCCGGTGAGGAAAAGGGTATCGTGAATTGAAGGCTGCTCGCCGCCTGCCAGAGGCAGCCAGGAGCGGCCGTCAAGGTCCGGCGGCGGCTCCAGGCCCGCCAGGTCGAGGATGCTCGGCAGGACGTCGTGATGGCCGACCAGGCCCGCCACCCGCGTGCCCGGCCGGTAGCCGAACTCCGCCGGCGGCTTGAAGATCAATGGCACCCCGCAGGTGGTCTCATAAGGCTCGCGATGCTCGAAGGGGGCGTTGTGCTCCTGCATGTCCTCCCCGTGGTCGGCAGTGACGATGACGACGGTCTGCTCATAAACGCCCGCCTCGCGCAGGACCGCAATAACCTCGCCGATGGCCTGGTCCACGTAGCTAAGCTCCCCGTCGTAGAGATCAATCTTCTCCAGTGAGGCCTCATCCAGGCGGTCGGTCCAGCCCCAGCGCGGGATATAGCCCCGGCCCTGGACCTCTACCTGCTCAAGCCGCGGGCCGCCGGAATGCAGACTACGATACGGCTCGGGCTGATTGTACGGCTGATGCGGGTCCCAGTAGTGAACGAAAAGATACCAGGGCTGGGCAGCGGCGTGTTGCCGCAGCCATGGTAGCAGCCGCGCGTTGATTTCGTCGGCGGTCACCTGGCACGGATGATTGCCCTGCGGCGCCCAGGTGTTGACATACCAGTGGTAGCCGCGCGCGAACCAGCTCGGGAAGCAGCCGAAATCATGGAGATTGTCGAAGGCGGCGGTGAGATAGCCGGCCTCGCGCATGATCTCGGCCAGCACCGGCGTGGTGTCATCGAGCCGCTGATCCGGCTCGTTGGGATGGCTGAAGAGCGTACCGACAATGCCGTGACTCGCCGGGCTTTGCCCAGTGCACATGGTGGTGAAGGAGGGCATGGTGTGGGCGGTGTTGGTGAGGGCGTTGTCGAAAAGCAGGCCCTCGGCGGCCAGGGCAGCGAGCGTCGGACTAGTTTCTCGCGGGTAGCCGTAGCAGCTCAGATGGTCGCGGCGCTGGGTGTCCAGGACGATGGTTAGGAAGTTCATAGAGGTGACCTCCGGAAGGAGTGTGGCTCCGTTACAGGGCGTGGGATGCAACGGGAACGGCGGTCCTCACCCTAGCCCTCTCGCGAGGGGAGAGGGGACAACGGCCAGCCTAACCCCCTGACCCCCTTCTCTGGTAGGGAAGGGGGAATCCAAAGGAGGATAGGTGGGTTAAGAAAAAGACCCGCGCCACGCGACCAGGAAGCAGACGGGCCGGATGGGGACCCGAAACGTCCCCGATTCGGCCCCTCCGAAAGGCTACGGCAACGGCGGCCCTCACCCTAGCCCTCTCCCAGGGGGAGAGGGAACAACGACAACGGCTGGGCCGGATTCTCGGCCTTCGACAAGCTCAGGCCTCGTAT
>CAYMIN010000031.1:0-51958 GCA_964390495.1 uncultured Armatimonadia bacterium | reverse complement strand
TGGAGCCGACGGGCGGAATCGAACCGCCGACCTGGTCATTACGAGTGACCCGCTCTGCCGTCTGAGCTACGTCGGCTTCACAACATGCCTGTGCGGCTGGATCAAGCCACAGCGCCGGGGCCAGAATGTGACGGTGGTGGCCAGACCCAGATTCGAACTGGGGACACACGGATTTTCAGTCCGTTGCTCTACCGACTGAGCTATCTGGCCACGTGGCTGTCAGGCAACAAGCGATCGGCGCAGCCTGCCAAACTCCGCCGGCGGTGGCTGAGCCGTCCCGGTACGGGCTAGGTGGTGGGCGGAGCAGGACTTGAACCTGCGACATCATGCTTGTAAGGCATGCGCTCTTGCCAACTGAGCTACCCGCCCGAAAGCGTTGGTGGTCCCAACGGGATTCGAACCCGTGCCGCCGCCTTGAAAGAGCGGAGTCCTAACCCCTAGACTATGGGACCACCCAATAAGCTGGTGTGCCGTGCAGGACTCGAACCTGCGACCCTCTGATTAAAAGTCAGATGCTCTACCACCTGAGCTAACGGCACCCACGAAACCGACTGCGCCACCGGTGTTGTGGTAGCGCCGATGGGAATTATACGCGCAAGCGGCGCTGGGTGTCAATGGTACGGGCTTCCCCTGCCCCGTGGCCCCCAATTGCCGCCTCCAGCGTGCATACACCCCCTGCTCTCGCAGCGCCATCCGCGCTAGAAATCGCCCCTGATAATCGTCTGCTCGCGGCTGGGACCGAGCGAAATCAGCCCCACCGGTATGTCCGCAACCGCCTCGATGCGGCTGATGTAGTCGCGCGTTGCCTGCGGCAGATCGGCGTAAGCGGTGATGCCGCCGAGAGCACAGCCCCAGCCGGGAAGCTGCTCAAATACCGGCTCGGCGCGGCTCAGTAACTCGACATTGGCCGGCATCATGCTGTAGCTGTCCCCGTCGATCTCATAAGCTGTGCAGAGATTGACGGTGTCGAAAGCATCGAGCACGTCCAGCAGCATCAAAGCGATGGTCGTAGCGCCGTTGATGCGGGCCGAGGTGCGCAGGGCTACCCCATCAAGCCATCCGCAGCGGCGCGGGCGGCCGGTGGTAGTGCCGTACTCCTGGCCACGGTCGCGGATCAGATCGCCGGTCTCGTCACTCAACTCAGTCGGGAAGGGACCGGCTCCGACGCGGGTGCTGTAGGCCTTGGTCACAATCACCACCGAATCAATCATGGTCGGGCCGATGCCGGTGCCTAGGCAAGCCCCGCCGGCAACCGGGTGGGAACTGGTGACGAAGGGATAGGTGCCATAGTCGAGGTCCAAAAACGTCCCCTGGGCACCCTCCAGGATCAGATCAGCGCCGGCCGCAATCTTCGCATAGAGCAGCGCCCGCGTGTCGCAGATATAGTCCGAGAGCGTGGCGGTGTGCTGCCAGATTTCCTCCAGCACCGCCTCCACTGCGAGCGGCTCGGCATCGTACACGGCCTGCAAGATGAGGTTTTTCTCGGCAAGCTGGCCCTCGACACGCTGGCGCAAGGTGTCCTTATCGAGTAGGTCCCACATACGCACAGGCAGCGGCTTGCGGGCGGTCTTGTCGGTATAGACCGGCCCGATGCCACGGCGAGTGGTGCCGATGCTGGCAGCGCCGCGCGCGGTCTCCTGGAGCTCGTCAAGCAGCCGGTGATAGGGCATGATGACATGGGCATTGCCGCTGACGCGAAGATTGTCGCAGCTTACGCCCCGGGCCTGCAAGCCCTCGATCTCACCGGCCAGACACTCCGGATCAATCACCGTGCCGTCGGCCATCAAGCAGAGAGTATCGGAGTGCAAGATGCCGGAGGGGATCAGGTGTAGCCTGTACTCATCCCCGCCCACTACCACGGTGTGACCGGCATTATTGCCACCCTGGTAGCGGACAACGACATCGGCCTGCTCAGCCAGCAGGTCCGTGACCTTGCCTTTGCCTTCATCGCCCCATTGGGCGCCCACGACAACTTTGACCGACATTTAGCTCCACCGCCTGCACACGCAAAAATAGCCCCACTTTGCGGGGGCCTGTTGTACTCGGCTGATGTTGCGTAGGATGGCGACCCTTTGACAGAGTATAGCAGAGGCGGGCCTAGGTGTCAAGCCCAGCAGCGGCCATCTACCACGAAAAGGTGCGGCCCCGCCAGGTAGGCGAGGCCGGTTCGCTTAGTGTGAAATGGGGCTCAAGATGAGGCCTCGATATCTTCCAGCTTGTTGGGCAGGTCCAGCAGCAGCATGTCGCTGATGGCATAGACCTGGTCGCTTTCGGAGGTCTGGCAGTAATGGGCATCCTCGCCATAGGCGTAGCCGATCTTGATTTTCAGGACATCCTCGCTGTCGAGGCTGTGGACCTCGATGATGTCACTGGGGATGGCGAGGCCGTACTGCTTGAGGTCCTGGGGCTGCTCTTCAATGTAGTCGCGCGCCTCAAGCTGCACCAGGTCCCAGAGAATATCGTCAACTTTCGCGGCGTCAGCCTTGGCCTTGACGGGGCGGTCGAGGTGCCAGCCGTCGGGGAGACGCTTGATCGCAAATGAGAGGCGCTTTTTGGACTGCACGCGAACATAGCTGAGCTTCTGCTTGTCCAACTTGACGATGGACTTGTCGCGCAGGTCAAGCGGCCGCTTGCGCAATTCGTCCACGTCCTTGGCGGCCACCAGCAGGACCTCATCGCGGCCTGCGACCTTCGCATACAACAGCTCCCCACCATCGGATGAGGATTCATCGCGGCGGTCGGATTTCGCGCCGATCGTAATAGCGGTCTTTTCGCCCTCTGCGTCTGTCACTTCGACCTCCAAGGAGGGCTTATCGAAGCCGTAGTTGACATTCTTGCCAGGCTCTCCCACGAAGTCCTTGGCCTCGAGACCGGCCAGCTTGGTGATGACCTGCTCGGTCTGGAACTCATCGGCGCGAGCGTTTATCGGAGAGGTGATGAACCACTCGTCCTTGTCGTCCTGGCGCCGGTTTTCGACGCGCAGCTTGGTATCACCATAGGCCAGACTGAGGGCGCGGGCTTTGTCGGAATCGATCTTGGCAAGCTGCTTCTCGCGGAGCTTATCCGGCGCCGGGTTGAGGGTACTATAAACGCTGGAGGCAAGGATATAGAGGTCCTTGCGGCCCTCGATCTTGGCATAATACTCGGAGCCTACCGGTGTCTTGTTGCCGATCAGCAGCTTGATCTGCCGGCCTTTGCCATAGCTGAGAACTGCAGTAACGCGCGGGTCCTTGAGGCCGAACTTTTCGTCATCGAGGTCAATGCCGCTACGAGTGCCGGCGGGCTTGAGCTCCGCAACCGCCTTGACGCAATTTTCGGCCTCGTCCTGATCTGCCAGGCCCTTGAAGGGCTTTTCTACGTACCAGGTATCGTCACGCTTCTGAAGCTGCAAATCTAGGTCGGCAGCAGTGACCTGCAAGCTGGTGGTCTGCTCGACATTGAGGCCGAATACCTCGTCTTTGTCAGGTACGCGCCCGCGCTCGGCAGTGAATACGTAGATCAACAGAGCAGCGAATACCAGGGCGGCAGCAATGCTTCTGACGAAAGCCTTCATGGTCTGCCAGCTTACCTCCTTCGCCACCAGACGACCAGGCCGGTGACAAGCACCATGAGCGGAATCAAGACAGCGGATATGAGAATAGCCAGGCGCTTCTGCGCGGTGGCCAGTACCATCGTGCGATCCAGCGGCTCCTGCGGAGGGATCGTGACCAGCTTGTCGTTCCTGGTCAGCCAGGCGAACGAACTGGTAGCCAGGAAGATGTTGCTTCTCAGGCCCATCTGGTAGAGGTCATCGCGCATGAAGTCGTAGTCGCCGACGGCGACGATGCGAGCCTTGCGCTCCTCGGGTTCAGGTGGTGGCGGCGCGCCCGGGTATTGCGGCGGCTGCTCTTCCCGGCTGAGATCAATAGCCACAGCCATCGCCAGGGGCCCGCTTTTCTCATCGGGGTCTTTGGATACCGCGCCGGAGGCACTGGTCTCCAGCCAGGCAGAGCCGGTTGACTCAAGCAGGGGCGTCGCCGCTGTGGGTGGTGGTGGCGGCGCTCCCGGACCCGGCATCGGCGGCTCCGGGGTCTCGACCTCGAAAGCCACAGCGGTGGGCAAGGCAATCATCGTCAGATTGTCCACAATGTCATGGCCCTGCGGCTCCAGAATCGCCGGCACTTGCGGATTGCCCTGCAAAGAGCGCGCCGGGTCCATCACCAGGCCCGCCAGGGGCCGAACTCCGTAAGGTTGCAGCAGGTCGGCGAAATCGGGAGCCGGCGGTGAGGCCAGCGCCAGGAATAGATTGCCGCCCTGGCCGAGATAGTCAGTGATGGCCTTGTTCTCCTTCGCCAGTAATGCCTGCTTGGCCCCGACTATAGCCAGCACCGCGCAGTCGGCGGGCACCTGCGGCTCCTTCTCGGTGGCTAGCGACAGGCTCTCGGCCTCGTACTGCTCATTTTCGAGATAGCGCTTGAGGACCGCCAGGCCCTTCTCACCGAAAGCGTCCAGACTCTGCTCACCGTGGCCGGTCAGGAAATAGACCTTGGTCTTCTTGCCGGTGGTGACGGCCAGGATCGCGCTTGAGATCTGCTCCTCCGTGCCGCCCTGGACCTCTTCCTTGCGGTCTTCGGTCTCCACGAAGATGGTGCCATCGTAGGGGCGATTGTACTCATCAACCTTGTCCAGCGCCAGCTTGGGGTCATAGATGCGGAGTTTGATGCGCTTGGAGCGAATCTCGTATTCGTTGAGGGTCTGGCGGATCTGGTCGGCATTGTATTGCTCAGCCGAGATGAACGCGGTGATGGTGACATCCTGTTCGAGATTGCGAATAATGTCCAGGGTCCCCGGGGCCAGAGAGTGGAGCTTGGCCTCGGACCAGTCGGCGCGGAACATGTGATGGCGTCCGGCGATGTAGTTGGCCATGACGATGATGCCGACCACAAAGATGGTGAACAGCACCGAGTTGACCACGGCCTGGAAGCCGCGCGCCCGCACCTGCTTGACCACAGTCGTGATATTGGTCACGAGCCAGAAGATGACGCCGACCGCGCCCAGAACCAGTAGGACCTTGGGGGCTGTCCCCAGCGTCTTGGTGATACCGGTCCAGACAAGGCCGACAAATAGAGCGGCCAGGCCGACCCATGCGGCGATCTTGCCGGCCACCATCAGTGGGGAGCTAGGCGCAACCTCAGCCGCCACCAGGCGCGGGTCCGGAGGCGCCTGCCTGGCGTCAGCGGCATCCGTGCTCGAATCGTTGAGATGGTTTTCGGCTTCACCCATTACGCTTCACCTGCCCGAAGGAGGTCGAGACTGCGATGATGGTATCTGAGTATGCGCTGCATAGTGTGAATTGCCCGCCGGTCCCAGCCAGTCCCGGCACTGCTCGAGCCAGCGGCTCAGACCGTGCGGCGGTTCTCGATGGCGCGCACGCTCATGAACAGGAATACCACCGCCAGACTCAGGAAGAAGAGCAGATTCTTACCGTCCACAATCCCCCGCGCAAAATCGCCGAAGTTCTCGTATATGGAAACGCGACTGGCGATGTCGGTGACCCAGCTAGTGGAGGAATAGCCGAGGAAACCGACCAACCAGAAGAATAGCAGAATTGCGGTGCCGATAAGCCAGGCGGCGATCTGACTATTGGTCAGCGAGCTGGCCAGAGTGCCGATGCCGATGAAGGCGATGCCACAGACCAGCAGGCCGATATAGCCGGCGGCGATCAGGCCCCAATCGGGATTGCCCCAGATTTCGTACATCAGCGGGAACTCCAAAGTGACGACCAGAATCAAGCAGTACACGGCCAGCGCGCCGAAGAACTTGCCGAGGACCACTTCCGCGTCGCGGACCGGCTTGGTCATCAGCAGCTCGATCGAGCCGCTGCTGGTTTCCTGAGCCAGCAGGCCCATAGTCAAGACCGGGGCCAGTATCAGACTCACGAAGACCATACTGTGCAAAAGCGGCGACATGTCAGCCTGGGTGTAGCCGGTGGCAATCGCCAAGGCGAAGATGAAGCCGCAGACAAACACGAAGAAGAATATGGCTACGTAGGCAAGGGGCGAGACGAAATAGCTGTGGATCTCCCGTCCGGCAATGCTGATGATGTTGCGCATCTTTAGGCTACACCCTTCTCCTCGGTGGTCAGGTGACGGAAAACGTCCTCCAGACTCATCTCGATGGCCCGTAGTTCCAGCAGACCCCAACCGTTGTTGACAATGAACTCGGCGATGGTGCTACGGATGTCGGCGTCCACTGCGGTTTCGACATAGTAAGCCCCGGCTTCAGCGCGCACCGGATCCACCGCCTTGATCCCCTCCAAGTCGCGGAGCAGACGTGGCACAGCGTCTGAGGGTTCGGCGACCTTCACCAGTATCAGCTCGGCCTGGCGCAACTGCGCGGTAAGGGCCTGGGGAGTGTCCTCGGCGACGATTTCACCGTGATTGATGATGATTACGCGTTCGCAGGTGGCCTGCGCCTCCGGCAAAATGTGGGTAGAAAGCATCACCGTGTGGTCGCCGGCCAGGCTCTTGATCAGCTCCCGCACTTGCCTAATCTGATTGGGGTCAAGGCCGATAGTGGGTTCATCGAGTATCAGGATATCGGGGTCGTGGATCAGCGCCTGAGCCAGGCACACGCGCTGGCGGTAGCCCATCGAGAGGTGGCTGATGATGTTATCGTAGCGTTCTTCAAGGCCGCAGGTCTCGACGACCCTGTCCCGCGCCTCCCGGATCTGGGCCGACGACATTCCGTAGAGCTTGCCACAGTAGCCCAAGTACTGGCTGACCCGCATGTCAGGATAGAGCGCGGGGGCCTCGGGAACGTAGCCGATGTGGCGGCGGGCCTCGACTGGCTGGGTATATATATCGTAGCCCGCGATCTCAGCCCTGCCTGCTGAGCCGGGTATGAAGCCGGTGATGATCCGCATTGTGGTAGTCTTGCCGGCGGCATTGGGGCCGAGGAAGGCGACGATCTCGCCCTTGCCAACCTGGAACGACACATCGTGGATGGCCCGGTGCGCCCCGTAGTACTTGGTCAGACCCTCAACGCGTATCATACTGCGGCCCTCCTTGGACGATGCTGCCGGTCGAGGCTGCAAGGTATAGTCGAACCCCGGTCGCGACGAATAGCCCTACATCCATGTGGCACAGTCCCCACATGGCCTTTGCCCTACCCTCGCGTAACGCGCACACGGCACCTTATTGGGGATTTCAGCGTGCCTGAGTATAGCAAAACCAGACCGTCGGGTCAAGCGCTCATAACTTGGCTTGGTTGACGCTAGTAGTGGCAGAATTGTTCATGGCAGCGACGATTCTCTGCACCGAGGGCGAAGATGATACGAGGAAAACTGGGGCGCAGCCGGGGAGTGCAGATGCCGGAAATGGAAACAACTGAGCGCTGGCAGTGGCATCCGGGACCTCTGCAGCGCTCAGTTCGTCAAAGGGAGGGTTTCTGTGTATAGTTTACCCAAGTAATGCGTCGTGGAAACCTGAAGATGGCAGTGGCTCAGCTAGTCTCTGCACTTGATGAAGGTGCCGGAGAGCTCGGGATCGAAGCCGCTGCGTATCCAGATGTTCACCCGGTTCTCCACTGCATATTCTACGGCCTCCTGCTGAATAACGCGCGGGAAGGGGTCCCAGGTCATTAGCTCGTCGGCGGTGACGTGGTCAATCTTCTTGGCATCGTTGTAGGCGTTGGGGTCCTTGTCGTAGATGCCGTCAACATTGCTGAACATGACGCAATCCGGCTGCCGCAGGGCATCGGCCAGAGCCACGGCGGTCAGGTTGCTGCCTCCGCGGCCCAGAATTGAGACTTCATCGCGTCCTTCCTCCGGATCGTAGTAGTAGCCCTGAAAACCTGCGACTACCGGAACGATGTTCTTTCCCAGCAGTTCATTGATGTGGTCTTTGTGGATCTCGGAGATGACGCCGTCCACCGGTCCGCTGGCGGTGACGATGCCGGCTTCGCGACCGGTCATGGAACGCGCCGGCACCCCGACGGCTTCCAGAGTTATGGACAGCGCGGCGTTGGCTCGTAACTCGCCCGACATCAGCAGCCGCGCGTATTCGCGGGGTGAGGGATCGGGACTGATACAGGCCGCCAGTTGGCTGAGCTTGTCAGTAGCCCAGTCGAAGGCCGAGACCACCACCACCGGCGTCAGGCCTTGCTGATACAGGGGGAGGATGAACTGGCGGGCGATCTGGTGGAGCCGCTGGCTCCTGGCGATGTTGCGCCGTTCCGCAAGCAACCGGTAGATATCGTTGACGGATTCCTGCTGTCGGCAATTCTCCAGAAGACTGGCTTCGTCAGGGCCGAAGCGTTTCAGGCCCTGGAGCGTCAATCCGCCGAATTTCAACACCGGAATCTGCTTGTCCATAATCCCAACTCCATCCTCTTGCCTATATCAGATTGCGTTACTTCTCCTCGATGGTTTCCTCGACTTTGACGCCGAAATGCCGGCCGCTGGCTTCGAGCATCACCAGCACCTTGGTGCCGGGCTGCAACTCGACCACGCTGATAGGCTGGCCCTCGGGTGTGACCAGGCGGATGGTCTCGGCGTTCTGCAGGATGGTGGAGACCTCGGCCCCCCCCGCCTGCGCCTTAATCAGCAACAGGGGCCGGCGCTCGACCTTGGAGCGGCCGACGATGGTGGCGCGGGTCTTGCCGTCGTGGGCCACGATCAGCGCCTCGTCGCCTCCATGGATCTCTGAGAGGTACCTGGTCCTGCCACCCGGCACGCGGATATAAGCATGCACCGGGCCGGCATTGACGCGGAACGGACGCTGCTCGACATAGGGATTGTCAACACACTCGGCGTGAATCAGGAACATCGCGGCGCTGCTATTGCCGACCAGCATCCCCTCCCCCACCGACATATTGCTGCATGTGTCCACACACACGCGGTCGCCCATGCCCAGGACCTGCACCTCGGTGACTTCGGCGGTCTCCAGGGCGAGCTGTTCGGCCTCGCTCTTGAGGGCGGCGACCGTGCGCTTGATCTCGGCGGGATCGTCAGTGACCAAGAGAACGCCGGCGGTGCCCTTTTCCAGGGTGCCGGACGCGACCTGAGCCTCGGCGGCATCGGATACCTCCGCAATTACCATCGCGCCCTCGGCGATGAGGTTCTCCAGCGGAATGACCGTCCAGTCAGTGGCACGGACGATGACGGTCTTGGCCTGGCCCAGCGACAGCGCGCGGCGCTCGCTCTCTTTGTCGGCGATTTCGACCTCGACGACCTCCTCGCCTAGGCGCAAGTCGCCATCAGGCGCGACGGTCTGGATAATGCCGAGGCTCTTGACCTCCGCAGTCTTGCCTTCCGGGATCAAGACCGCGTCGGCGCCGGCCTCCAGGGCCGCGGTGATAAGGTCCTTCTGCCAGGGGTCAACCTTGACCCAGACTTGTTTCATAGCAAGTCAGTCCTCCTGCCTGCGGCACGTGGAATGTCCGCCATGCCCGCAACACGGCTGCGCTGCTGTATATGACGAGCGACTCAACCCGCTTCGAGAGTACTGAGAGCCTGCTCCAGATCCATGCCGCAGTGGACCATCCCGACGATGGCAGCGACGATCTTTTCGGGCCTGCGATGCTGGAAGGCGTTGCGGCCGATGGAGACACCGGCGGCACCGCCTTCGAGGGCACCCTCCACCATTTCCAGGATCTCGCGATCAGTTTCCATTTTTTCGCCGCCGGCGATGACTACCTTAATGCCGTCGGACTTGTGGCCGCCACAGCCCTCCACGACCTCGCGGAAAGTCTCGGCACTGCCGGTGTAGTTGACCTTGACTAGGTCGGCCCCGAGCTCGGCGCCCACACGGGCGGCGTGTTTCACGACCTTGACGTCGTATTCGCTCTCGATCTTGGCTCCCCGGGTGTAGATCATGGCGGCCAGAGGCATCCCCCACCCCTCGCACTCGATAGCCACCTGGCCCAGGTCGCGCAGCATCTGACTCTCGTCGGCCGCGCCGAGGTTAATATGCACGGAGACGGCATCGGCCCCGTACTTGATGGCGCGCTCAACATTGCTCACCAGAACCTTGCGATTGGGGTCAGGCGCGAGGCTGGTACTGGCCGAAAGGTGCAGAATCAGGCCAATGTCGCGACCATACCCGCGATGGCCCATCAGCGGCAAGCCGACATGCCCCAGCACCGCATCGGCACCGCCCTCGGCGGCTTTGTTGACCGCAACCGGCATATCAACGAGCCCCTCAATCGGCCCCATCGTCACGCCGTGGTCCATCGGTATGATGACGGTGCGACCGTCCTCACGATTACTGATGCGCTCCATGCGAATGGCTTTACCCAGCATTATGCTCAACTCCCCAATGCAGCTCCTAGTGTTGCGGCCTTGCGAAGATGCCATCCACTTTCCGACCGCGACCGCACGACAACCGCAACAGTCAACTCGAGAGTGCCTACTTCAACGAACCCCGGCAGGATTCCTTCCTGGGTGCGTTGCTTGTTTATGCAGGCCGGGGTCGCTAGATACTACTCGTATAGCTGCAGGCCGGCCAGCACCTCATGGAAAAGCTTGGCATGAGTCGGCAAGGTCTGGGCCGGTGCCACCATCACAATCACATGCGCCTGCTGCTTGTAGAGGCAGAAGAGCACCAGATTGTCACCATCAGCATTAGTGAAGGTAATCGCCTGAGCGGGCTGTCCGCAGAGCTCGACATCGCGCTGCACCGGCAGCCTCTCCAAGGGCCATTCGGCAGTGAAGCTATTTACGAAGCCGGCCAGGGTTACGCCCTTAGCTACGGGATAAACCTCGGCAGCAATCACCAGAGGCTGGCCGTCTAGCAGGGGGCCGCGTAGATACAGCAGCACCCCGCTCTCGCCGCCTTCGTGCTCTGGCACCCGTTGCCAGCCCTGGGGGATGGCGATCTGGAAGGTCTCATAGGTGGCGACCTGGGCGGTCTGAGCTGCGCTTGAGGTTGGCGGACCGGGAGGGCCGGCCAGCTCGATCAGGCCACGACTCGCCTGGCGATGCCACAGATAGACACCGCCTATGACCGCGCCCAGGCCGATCAGCACGGCTAGGTAGCGGGATGCTTTGGCCGGCAACCTGAGCTTTCTCATAGTGTGCCACATTAGCCTAGCTCACGCCCAATGCCCCGACTCTAATGCTGGACAAGGTACAGATACAGGTCCAGCGGCCAGGCCACTAGAAAGAGCAGAAACAGCCAGCGAGCCAGAGTTGGGCTGTGCAGAATACTCAGCGACCGCTTCAAACGCGACATTCCCGGCAGCAGGGCTAGTGCGCTTGTGAGTGCCACTAGGACAGTCGCGGCGAATAGCGGCGGTCCCAGTATATGAGATTCGAAAGCCTCAACAATCCGGCCGCGAGCTGTCAGAGTGAAAGCCGTAGTCAGCCCGCAAAGCGGGCATGGAAGGTCTGTCAGGGCCCGAAAGAAGCATGGCAACATCAAAAGCTGCCGGTGGGTCCCGTAGCCGCTGGGATCGGGCGTCAGTAGCCGGCTGGCGACGATCACCGCCAGCGCGACGAACAGTATGATGAGCCGGTCGGTCCTCGTCATCGCCTCCGGTTGCTCAGATACGCCCACGCGATGTTCCGGCACCGGCTTTGGCGCTGTTTGGTCTGGTATTCTAGTCGTCGGCATCGGCTCGCACTATCACTGCCATTTCGTCTTCGGCTAGATCGAGACGAACCAAACGGCGGCCTTGCTTAACTTGCTGGTCGGCTTGCTTAACGACCGGCGTGCCCTCCCGGCTGTAGCAATAGACCTTGACTGCGGCCTCATCGCCGAAAGTGTAAGTGCCGGGAAGCTTGGTCAGGAGCCTCGCTTGGCCCAGCAGCCAGCCGGAATGAAGCTCGACCGGTGTAAAGGGAAACATATGTTGGGTAATCGTCGGCGCCGTCTGCTCCGGACGGGCATAATAGTAGTACAGCGTGCCCAGGTCAAGCTTGTTGCGGATATCGGCAATCAGCGTCGGCCAGTCCTTAACGGTTGTGTGGTCGCCCAGCGCGATCGGTGTGTAAAGGTGCGAGCGAGCCGGATACCAGGCCGCCGCAGTCTCGACAAAGCGCGGGAAATGCAGCTCTGTCATCGTCTGGCTGGTGGGGCAGGAATTGCCGATGAGCCGGCCCCGGCTAAGGATATACTCCGCCAATTGGCGCTTGCCGTCAAGACTTATCAGGCCGATGTAGGCGAATTTGCGGGTGACTTCACCATGATCGTCCATCTCGACACTGTAGCCGTCCCAGGAGTCGTAAGTGTATCGCGTAGAACACCAGGCCATCTCGTCCCAGTAGATGCCGTGGGCGTGGATCTTGTCGGCGTCCAGGCACATGTCCACGACTTCTTTCATCGCCGCGAAATAGCTGTTGTGCGGCGTCATGTAGAAGTAGGCGAAAGGGATGCCGAGGCGCTGGGTATAGCCCGGGTTGATGTAGTGCTGCCCCTCCGCGGTCAGCACGCGGGCGTCGGCATAGCGCTGCGATGCGGTCGCGTCGGTGTTGATGAAGGTGTGGATGTAAACAAGATAGCTGACTTCGGGGAACCATTTGCGCAATCTGGCTACGCCGTCTCTCAAGCTCCGGCGCAAATTGGCGGCCTGAAGCATGTGGGTGCCATGATAGCATGGCACCTGCGCGTCCTTGGCGGAGTCGAACCAGACACCACTGGACAGTATCTCCACCCCACGCATATCAAGCCACTTACCGAGTTCTTGCTTGGTCGAGTTGAGAATGGTGCCCGGCCCGCAAAACGAGAAGCCGCCGGGGATGGTGAAGTTCACACCCAGATCGCGGCGGGCGAGATTGATCATGTCCCAGTAGTCGCCGCGAGCTGTCGGGTAAAGGTTGAAGCGGAAGGTGTGCGAGGCGCCGGGAGCAAGCCCAAAATGGTCGCTGCGTATCCCGCCACCGTCGGCCCCATAGTAGATGACGCCTTGACAGCGATACACATCATCCAGCGCCACCATGCCGCAGCCACACTGCTCCAGCGCCAGGTATAGGGAAGTGTTCTCCAGGCCGCTTGTGCCGGTCTTGCCGGGACTGTCATCACCGCCCAAGTAGGCGTCAATAACCGAGCCGGCTGGGGCCTGAAGATGATTGTCGTACTTGATGCCGGTGATCTGATCGCGCAGGTTGGTCACCGTATCGGTGACCTCGATGTGGTCTGCCAGCAGCCTGATGGTGCGAGTCAGTGAATAGGCCCTGCCGGCTGCGACAATCATTGCCTGGCCGTCAGCTTGCCGCAGCGCGATGGTGAAACCGTTCTCGGAGCTTTCGTCGGCGGGCCTGCCGAGGTAATTGCAGCCCCCACCCGGATATGAGAGCTGTGTCGTCAACTTGATCTCTGCGCCCGGCAGCGCCATCTCCAGAGCGCCATGTTTGCCGATCTGGCAAATGTTGAACGCATCCGCCGGCTGTGGCGGATCCAGCATCAGAACGTCGGCGGTGGGGCGAGCGGTCTTTACGGAGCCTGAAACCGCCGGCTGGTTAGAAAACTCGACTGCAAGCTCCCTGAGGTAGAAATCCAGAGGCGGATCGTTCGGCAAATAGCTGCGCAGGTTCATGGCCTCGCCGGCATGCGCGATTGTCAAGGTATTGGGCCGGCCCCGGTTGATGAAATCGGTCACGTCAATGACCAGTTTGTACGGGTCCACGTCGAGTATCCTGCTACCGCCGGCTTGCTCGCTTTGGACGGTGGCAAAATCCGGCGAATAGACCACACGCCACTTGGGATAGCGGAACCACGTGAGGTTAAGGCCGGAGGCCATCTCAAAATCGAGCGGCTTGTTGAGTAGGCGGCTGGCTCGGCGGTTGATCTCGGGCGTGACGGGTCGCCCGTTGAGCAGCAGCGACATGACGTAGGTGCTGCCGGCAGCCGAGAAATAATCCATGCGCGTACTGACAGTCAGCAGCACCGACTTGCCGCCAGCCGGCACCTCGAAGCTGTAATCAACTTGCCCGCCATATTCCAGCTTGGTTTCGGCCTCAATGAAGAGCAGCGTCTCAGCGCCAACGCAACCAATCGTGAGCACTAGAGCGGCCGAAACCAGAGCAAGCCATATGGCCGTCTTCATCTCTGCCCCCTCCTCTTCTCGATTGCCGGCTCAGAAGTAGTTAATCGGGTCGGCCAGACTGCGCCAGCGGTCGCTCATGAACAGGGCCACAATCTGCCACAGCAAGCTGACGGAGAAGATCTGACCCACAATCATGCCGATGAAGAACGGCACGAGGTTGTTGTAAAGGCGGATCCCGCCGAGCTTCAGTATTACCCATTTGATCGCCCAGGCAGCTAGAAAAGGCCCCCAATAGGCGTAGCCGTAGGGCAAGGTCATCACCCAGCCGAGCGGGTGCAGCGGAAAGCGCAAATAGCGCACCCGGATCGCCACCAGCAGCAGCGTGAAAACGAAGGCGGCGATGGTGTAGCCGTTGCGATACCAATCCGGGTCGAGGTGATTCCCGTCCATGATGTCGCTGACTTCCTCCAGCTCGCGAACGGTGATGCGCACTTCGTAGCCGCCCTGAGTGCTGCCGCCGCCGCCGAGACCCAGCGTATTGCCGCCCCAAGTGTAATAAGTGCTCACCGATACCCAGAGCATCACCGCAACGCCCACGGTGACTGCCAGCGTCATCATCCCGGCCATATGTTTGGTGTTGAGGTGGGCGTCGTGGCTAATCTTGAGGCCCTCGATCTGATATGTCATGGTCTCGGGATATTCGCTGAAGTGCAGGAATATCAGGCTGCCAAGCATCGCCAGGTTCGTGAAGTTACTGTTGGGGGCCAGCGGTCGGGAGCCGAGGAAGCTTTTCAATTGGCGGCTGGCCTGCCAGAACGGAAATGAAGACAGAGAGCCGATGCCGGCCTCGGCGCGGCCACGGGTGAAGATGGTGGCGAACAGGACGATCAGCGCGAAGAATACCACCGGCACCCACCAGGTCATGCCCGCAAGCACGTACCAGGCGCAGAGGAAAGTGAAGCCAAGCGCTGCCCCGATCGCAGCAAAGCGATACGAAAAAGGCGCATCAGGGTCGGGAGCGGCGGCCCCCGGTTTGGCTTCGCCGTACCAGATATTGCGCCACAGCGCGGTGAAATACCCGCGGCCGGCCCAGGCATAGTAGAGGGCGATGGCCACGAAAGCACCGGCGGCCTGCGGCCAGAAGAACGGGAAGCCGGAGGGCTGACGCAGCCCTGTCCACCTGTAGAAAAACATCAGCAGCTTGATGACAAAAAAGAAGAAAAACATCGAGAAGCACAGGTCCTGGGGCGCAAAGTACGCCAGGCCGGTGAGGGCCGGGTTAAATACGAGAAGGAAATATGGCCGGAAGGCATCCAAAGGCTTCTCGGTGAAGAACTGGCCGACGTCGAAACTGGGGCCCAAAGTCGGCACCCCGGGATTGGCCGCGTGGAGCATGATGGTGATGAAGTGAATGGTAACCAGGCCGGCGCCGGCCCACATCAGCGGCTCATGCCAGATGGTCTTGCGGGGACGGATGCGTTCGGGTGTGAACGCTGTGATATACAGCGGGACCGTAACCAGAGGGAAGGCCAGGCGTTCGTTCTCGACCCAATGGCGGCGCAGCAGCGTACAGACACATAGCAGAGTGAACCACAGCACCACGAAGAAGACCGTCCATAGCGCCAGAGGGGCGAGCCATGGGGTGAGATCAGGCTGCCCGATTGCGCCCTCGTAGAACTGGCGAATCAACTCCCGATCATGAGGTACGAACCACTCGGGGTAGAGGTCGGCGATTGCGGCGAAATTGTTGTCCGGGGTGTGGAAGTACTGCGCGGCTGTATAGACGGGCAGAAAACGCTGAACGCCGCCATAGACGCCGGTAGCGACGACAGCGAACACGTAAATGTACAGCAAATCGCGACGGCCCAGCTTCAGCAGCCGTTCCATCAGCGGCTCAAGCAGGACCAGAATCACCAGTATCGCCAGCCCATAGTCAATGCTCGCGCCCCAGCGCACCATCTGGCTATAGACCAGCAGCTTCACCCCGACAACGGCCAGCAGTACGGCGATAACCAGCGTTCGCAGCCGCAAGGGGTGGCCTGGTGTGGACGTGTCCGGATTGTGATTACCGGCCGCCGCGCTGTCCATGGCCTTGAGTTTCTTTGAACCTGCTAGCGGTTCCTTCACGAAGGCGGAGAGGTGATTCCGGGGACACCGTACCTAACACGCATATGTGAGGGATTGGTTGCGGCCGGAGGAACGAATAGCTAGCTACTCGTCAGGGCCGGTGCCATTGACCTTCCAGCGGCGGTGGAGCCATAGCCACTGTTCCGGGTACTTGCGGATATAGTCGCCGATGGCGTCATTGATGAGTTGGGTATTGGCGCGAATGTCATGGTCACGGTCGCCGCTGTCCACCAGGTCGAGTGGGGGCAGGATCTCCATCTGTAGGGAGCCGTCCGGCTGGTAGCGACAGAAGCCCGGCACCGCAGCGCAACCGGTGCGGGCTGCGAGGCTGGCCGGACCGGTGGCTGTCATCGCGGGGCGGCCCATGAAATCTACCACGATGCCGCCTTCAGCGACATGCTGGTCGGGCACGATCCCCAAGAGGCCGTTAGCGCGCAGGGTGCGGAGCATGGCGGCGGCATCACCGCGGCCTATTACCTCTACCCCGGCGCTTTCGCGAGCCATGTTGACTACCTGCGCGGTCGCCGAGTGGGCTGCATCACGCGCGATCACCACCAGACGGTAGCCCTGGGCGACAGCCCGCGCCCCCAGCAGTTCCCAGTTGCCGAAATGGCCCGTAACAGACAATACACCCTTGCCACGAGCCAGCGCCTGCTCGACATATTCCCAGCCCTTGACCGGCACGCGCTCGATGATTTCCTCTCTGCTCATGACGGGCAGGCGCAGTAGGGTCAGCATGGCACGGGTCAAGTTGCGAACGCACTCGCGGCGGATCTGGCGCACGCGCCGCTCAGACAGGCCCTCACCCAGAACCTGTCTGATGTTGTCAGCCGCGATCGCTTGACGTCTAGGCGTGAGAAGCACTATCAGCGCGGCCAGGAGCCGGCTCAAACCCTCTAACCAGCTTGCCGGCATGATGCGAACCGACCAGGCCACGGCCCGCACCAGCCAGCTTGTCAAGATGTGCTTGAGACCACGGAGGCTGAAGCCGTATGGCTGGCCACTCATCGCAGCACTTCCCCAGCCGCGCTAGGCACGGACCTCGCCAGCGCACAGAGCCGTTGCAGCAGCTCCGGCATAGCTGCCTCTCCAGCCTCAACCTTCAAGGTGGGGTGCAGCACGTACACATCGAGATAAGCCGGTGGCTCGGGCATTCTGACCGCGTCTTTGGGAGTGGTGACAACTACCGTATTCTCATCACCGGCCGCCGAGGCGGCAATGGTGTCCCAATCGCCAAAGCTGTAGGCATGATGGTCGGGAAAGGCCAAACAGATCGCGGGCCGACCGCCCAGCTCTTGCACCAAACTGAAAAAAGCCTCGGGATTGCCGATGCCCGCCACTGCGACCGCCGGATGCGTATGCAGCAGGTCACTAGGGACCGCCGTTCCCTGCCAGGTGGTGAGCCGGTCGAGAGCGTGACTTGTGACCACCACCGGAGCCTGTGGCGCATAGCGACGGGCAATCCGTTCGGCTTGGGCCAACTGCCGATCCGAGGCGATGTCGCTGTGAGTGATCCAGACGTCGCTGGCGCGGGTCAGGTGCGAGTACGGCTCCCGCAACAGCCCGGCCGGGAAGAGATGATGCGAGCCTGGTGGCGTATAGGCATCAAGCAGCACCAGATCAACCTGGCGGGCCAGGCGGTAGTACTGGAAGCCATCGTCGAGCAGGACTAGCTGGGCTGCGGCGTCTTGGGCAAGCAGGGCCACCGCCGCCTCCCGACGTTGGGCGACGGCCACCGGACAGCCGGGAAGTCGGTTGGCCAGAAGCCAGGCCTCGTCCCCTGCCTGCTCGACAGTCGCCAGCAGCTCGCGGCCATCAGACACCAGTACGGCGCCCCTGCTGGTGCGCTTGTAGCCGCGCAAGACGATGCCGGCTACCACGCCGCTTTGTGCCAACTTGCGCGCCAGGTACATGCAGGCTGTGGTTTTGCCGCTGCCGCCGACGGATATGTTGCCGACACTGACCACCGGCAGCAGGGCTGTGCGCGGCTTTCTGATACCCAGCCGGTAGATGTGATGGCTGGCGCACACTACCAGCCACCAGGGCAGTGACAGCAGCCACAAGAGGGGGAACACCAGCCAACTCCAGAAGCAGCGTCTTGCTACTAGGTTGCGCCAGCAGCTCTCAAGCGAAAAGTTGGCGGGCCGCGGTGGCATCTCTAGCGCTCACCTTCCACCGTGCCGGCAGCCAGAAGCTCGGCCAACTCCAAGGCACAGCGTTGGGAAGCCCCCGCGTACTTCTCGATCGCGGACGGGCCCTCAGCGGCCAGGCGGCGGCGCTCGGCTTCGTCGTTGAGCAGCTCGGCAATCTTGAGCAGCAACTCCTCGGCGTTGTTGACCTGGAAAACCACCTGTTCGCGCAGGGCCAGCTCGGTTATGTCCCTGGTCTTGTGCATATGCGGCCCGAACACCACGGCCTTGCCCTGGGCAAGCGGCTGGAGAATGTCGTGCCCGCCGATATTGGCCAGGCTGCCGCCCACGAATACCACATCAGCAGCCGAGTAGAGTGAAGCCAGCTCCCCGATAGTGTCCAGCAGGCCGACCCGGGCGACGGCTGATTCAGCCACCAGAGGCACCGGCTCTGCATCCTGTGCCAGCACACGAGTGCGCCGCACAACCTCGTATCCCATCTCGCGGATGAGGGTCTCGACCGCATCGCCGCGCTCGGGATGGCGGGGCGCGATGATCAACTGCAGGTCGCCGAACTCACTGCGCAACTGCTGGAATACGTGGAGGATTTGTTGCTCCTCGCCGGGATGAGTGCTGCCGGCAAGCAGCACCCGGTCCTGGAGGTCGAAGCCGAAGTCATGGCGCCACTTGTCGGCCTGGGCAGCGGAGATGACAGGGAAGTTCTGGTCGAACTTGGAGTTGCCGGCGACCAGGATCCGCGGCGGCGCAGCTCCCAGCTTGACGAAGCGTTCGGCATCCAGCTCTGACTGGGCGCAAATCAGCAGGACACTGTCCAACATCCATTTGTAGAGACAGTTGAGAAACCGGCCACTGGTCCACGAGCGACCGGAAAGTCGGGCATTGACCATTGCGACCTTTACGCCGCGACGGCGGGCCTCGGCCAGGGCATTGGGCCACAACTCAGTCTCGACCATCACGAATAGGTCCGGCTTAATCTGTGAGAGCACTCGGCGGACCACGAAGGGGAGGTCAAAGGGGAAGTAGATGATGCCATCCACATGGCCCTCGATCTTTTCCGCGCGGCTGCGCCCGGTCGGCGTGATGGTGCTGAGCAGGATATGGGCCAGCGGCTCCTGGATGCGGAAGGCGGCGATTATCGGCTCGGCTGCGGCGACCTCGCCGACAGAAGCGGCATGAAACCAAACCACGGGGTCAGCAGTGTCACAGAGCTTGCGGATATTCTCAGGCAGGGCCCCGAGACGCTCGCTCAAACCCTCGGCCGATTTTTTCTTCACCAGCAGACGCCAGAGCAGCCACACCAGCAGCAGCGGTGAAAGCAGAGCCAGCAGCAAATTGTACAGCCAGGTCTTGTAAGGCTTGTCGTGCTGCTGTTGTGTGGATATATCCATTGGCCTTGCACCAGGCTTGTGGCTACTGCGCGTCAGCGTCAGCGGAATCTTCGGGCGCAAGCAGCTCCTTAGTCTCGTAAAGTTTGCGGTAAAGCCCATCGCGGGCCATCATCTCGTCATGCGTGCCTTGCTCGACGATGCGGCCTTCGTCAATGACTATGATGCGGTCGGCGTCTCTGATGGTTGACAGGCGATGGGCGATGATGATCGCGGTGCGATCGCGGAGTAGTGTCTCCAGAGCGGCGCGGATCGCGGATTCGGTTTCGGTATCCAGCGAGGAGGTGGCTTCGTCAAGGATGATGATCTTGGGACTTCGGAGTAAAGCGCGCGCGATCGCGATACGCTGTCGCTGGCCTCCGGATAGCATCACCCCGCGCTCGCCGACCTGAGTATCATAGCCCTGGGGCAAGCCGCTGATGAACTCGTGGGCGCGGGCGGCTTGGGCTGCGGCAATGATCTGCTCGTCAGTGGCATCGGGCTTGCCGAAGGCGATATTGTCGCGCACCGTAGTGCTGAACAGCGCGGTCTCCTGGGGCACGATGCCCATGATCGACTTGAGGAAGGCATTGCGCAGCTTGCGGACATCCACCCCGTCAATCCTGACGGCACCCTCGTCCACGTCATAGAGCCGGGGGACCAGGTTGGCGACGGTAGTCTTGCCCGCGCCGGAGGGGCCGGCGATGGCCACCGTCTCGCCGGGCGCAACCTCGAGGCTGAACTGCTTGAGCACCGGGCAGTCTGGGCGGTAGCTGAACTCAACACTGTCAAAGCTGACTGCGCCCTGCAGGTCGCGAATCTCGACGGCGTTTTCGGCTTCGACGATATCGGGCTGTTCGTCCATTATTTCGTAGATGCGGCTGGCAGCGGCTTCCGCCTGCTGCAGGCCGAGATAGAGCCGTGAGACGCGATTGACGTGGCTGCCCGTGCCCTGGAGCAACAAGATAAAGGCCATCAGACCGCCGGCACCGTCCTCGATGCGGCCGGCGACCAGCTCATAACCGCCGAACACTAGCGCGGCACACAGCGCCAGCCCAACCAGAGCAAGCACAATCGGGCTAGTTAACGTTCTCACCAGGGTGGCCTTCATCTGGCCGCGGAATACGCCTCGATTTTCCTGAGCGAAACGCCGGCGAACCTCGGCCTCTAAGCCGAAAACCTTCACCACCCGCATCGCGCCCAGTGTCTCCTCGGTGCATGAGGTGAGGTCGGCCAGCTTCTCCTGGACGCGACGGCTGTATCGCCGGATATAGCGGCCCACCACAACCGTCACCACGGCCACCACCGGCAGGGCCACGGCCAGAGCCAAGGTCAGACGCCAGGATATCTGGATCATGTAAATCGTCATCGCCAAGGCAGTCAGCGGCGTGACGATGAAGCGGGTCAGATCAGAGCCAACCGTGCCCTGGATCAGGGCGGTATCGTTATTGATGCGGGATATGAAATCACCGATCCGGCGCCGGTCGAAGTAACCGAGTGAGAGCGACTGGAGCTTCTCGAAGAGCTCGCGGCGCAACTCGAAGAGCACCCGTTGGCCGATCCAGTTGCCCAGATAAAAAGCGACTCCGCCGGCAAGCGCGGCCAGGACTATGAGGCCGAAGAGTTGCAACGCCGCGCTCAAGAGATCGGCTTTGTATTGGGCCACGGCCGCTGCATTACTGACCGTCACGATGCTTTCAAAAATCGGCTGAAATATGTTCTTGGTCTTGAACAGAACATTGGCGTTGAGCCACGCGGCAAGCCCCATCACGATCAGAGTCGCCAGCACCGCGAACCTGAAACCGTGGAGGAACTCCCTCAGCCGCCAGAGCGAAGAACGTGACAGTTTTCCAAACACGGCTGCAACACCTTTATCCGGATGCAACAGAGTGGACGTTTCAGGCAAGGGCGAGAGACTGCTTACGCCATGATGCTCAGTGCCAATTCGGCGGCTCGCTTGGCCGCGCCAGGCGGGCCGAGCATCTCGCGGACCGCAGCCAGGCGGTCTTTGATGGCGAGACGGGCCGCCTCGTTCTCGATCAATTCTGCGACCATCGCCGCCAGCCCCTCGGCGTTAGTCTGTTCGGGCGCAATCGTCTCTGGTACGACCTGCTCGCTCGCAATAATGTTAGGCATCGCGAACAAATCAGTGCCCAGCTTCATCAAGCGTAACTGCAGCCACATCGCCTGGGTGCCCCGGTAGATCGCAATCATCGGGCAGAGCGCGGCCGCAGCCTCCAGGGTCGCGGTGCCGAAGGCCGTGATGATGAGGTCCGCCGCCTGCATGATCTTGAAGCTCTCGGCTACCACCGTCACCCGCTCCCCGAGGTGGCCTAGATTGACATTGCTGTCAGTGCCCCCGGCGGCTGAGGGCGGCGGCGAAAAGAGCACGTGTAGGGCCGGATAGCGCCGGCTGAGCTGGGCCGCCGCTCCAATCATCTGCGGCCCTAGTAACCGCCGCTCGATGCGTCGCGAACCCGGCAACAGCCCCAAGCAGAAAGCCGCTTCGGGTACGCCTAGCTCCAGGCGCAAGGCTCCAACATCAGCGACCGGTTTGACGCGGTCCATGACCGGATGGCCGACGCAATGGGCATTGACGCCCTGTTGTCGCAGGAGCGCTTCGGACCAGGGAAAGGGCGTGGCGACACAATCGGTGAGCCGGGCCAGGTCCGAAAAGTCACGCGGCTTGCGGCTCCAGGAGCCGGGCGGAAAGAAGTAGAAAGACTTGCCCCGGCGTTGGGCACCCAAGCGTTTAAGCAGCCGCATGTTGAAGGCACCGAAATCCACCAGCACCAACAAATCGGGCGGTTGTGCCAGCAGCCTGGCGGCGGTCTTGCGCAAGCCCAGCCAGTAGGTCGGCAAGTTGCGCAGAGCCGCCGGTGCGCCGACGGCACCCCAGCCGCTGCTGTCTATGAATATGTCGGCTCCGACGCTTCTCAGTCTATTGCCGCCGACCGCCGTGATGGCAACCCGGCCGGCAGTGCTCAGCTCTTCGGCCAATAGCGACGCATGCAAATCACCCGACGGCTCACCGGTGACAATGAAAACCTGTGAGCGGTCGTTCATTGGGGTTCTCCAGGTGACCCAGCCGTGCGACAGGTGCACTGCCCGAGGCAGCGTCGCAAGGCAGGTTAGTGGGGGTCGGTCTGGCGTCCGGCATAGCCGGCATCCACACGGCGAAGGAACTCGGCCAGATGGACAATCTGCTCGGTCTGCCTGAGCTCGCGCTCGATCGCCGCCAAAGCATCGCTGGTGTTATACTCGGACCTGAACAGCAGGCGATAGGCTTTCTTGAGTTCGGCCCGGTCCTCTTCGGAGACGCCGTGCCGCGCCAGGCCACGCCAGTTCAATCCGTGGGTCGCGACCGGATTGCCCTCCACCATCATATATGGCGGCACATCGCGGACAATCCGCGACATGCCTCCCACCATCACCATCGTGCCGATGGTCACGTACTGATGCACGCCCACCAGTCCGCCGATATTGACGAAATCCTCGATAGCACAATGCCCACTTAGCCCCGCCGAGTTAGCTATCAAGGTGCCACTGCCAATGCGGCAGTTATGGCCGACGTGGGAATAAGCCATCAGCATGTTGTCCTTGCCCAGGACCGTCTCGGTGCCTTCGCCGCAAGCGCGGTGTATGGTTACATACTCGCGAATCACATTATTGGCTCCGACGGTGAGCTTGGTCGGTTCGCCGCGGTACTTGGCGTCCTGGGGGGGTTCGCCGAGCACCGCACCGGTGTGAATGTGGGTATTGTCTCCAATGCTGGTACCGGTGCGGATGACGGCGTGCGGGCCGATAACGCAGCCGTCCCCGATTTGCACCCCAGCCTCGATGATGGTGAAGGCCTTGACCTGCACCCCGCTGCCGAGTTCGGCCCGCTCGTCAACAATCGCCGTTGCATCAATCATATAGTCGCTCTCTACCTCGACTGCTTTGATGCCTGCTATTCGTTCTCAACCAGTGCGAACATGAACTCACCCTCCGCAGCCACCTGCCCGTCTACGGTAGCCACGACGTGGACCTTGCCGACATCGCCTTTGCGACGCATAATCGTGGCCTCCAGGCGCAATTGATCCCCCGGCGTGACCTGGCGGCGGAACCGCACCTTGTCAATTCCGCCAAAGAGCGCGTTTCGGCTGGCGTCCTCGAGTGAGGTCAGCAGCATGATGCCGCCGGTCTGCGCCATCGCCTCCAGCACCAACACGCCGGGCATCATCGGATCGCCGGGCCAGTGGCCGGTGAACTGCGGCTCGTTGAAGGTGATGTTCTTGATCGCGACCGCCCGCCTGCCGGGCTCGATCTCGATGACGCGGTCAATCAGCAGAAACGGATAGCGGTGTGGCAGTACCTTCTGTATTTCTTTGATATCCATCATCGGATTATGTTCCTCCAAGAATGCTCTTTCTTTCCCAAGGCGATAGACCAAATGCCGCAAAGTGTCGGTCTCGACAGGCTCAAATCCAGACTGTCATATACTGAGGGCGGCTATACTGGCTGGCTCGAAATCGCGGCGCGGCGATTATAGCAACCGCCCAGAATGGTGTCAAACAGGTACGCACCGAGCATACCGCAAGGGGCGGAAGCTAGCTCTGCCCACCTCGGCGCAATACCTCCGATACTATGTAAAGTGGCCGGGCCTTGACCTCGTCATATACGCGACCGATATACTCACCCAGAATCCCGATGCTGATTAGCTGTACGCCGCCCAGGAACAGAATGGCGACAGTCGGGGTCGTGAAGCCTTTGACCACGTCAACTCCCAGCAGCCGCTTGACCACCAGGACTACTGCATACAGAAAGCACACGCCGCTTATGGCTAAGCCGGCAGCCAGGCTGAGGCGCAGCGGCTTATAGCTGAAGCTAAATACGGCGTCGAGGGCGTAACGGGTGAGCCTGATGAGACTCTGTTTGGGCCTGCCGGCGACGCGCTCCTCGCGGTCGTAGGGCACCATCGCCTGGGAGAAGCCGACCCACGCGCGCAACCCCGGTAGGAAGCGGTTATGCTCGGACAGATTCCGCAACTGGTCGGCGACCCGGCGGTCAATCAGGCCGAATACGCCGGCATCCAGAGGGATCGGGTAATCGCTGACGGTTCCCAGGAGCATGTAGAAAAGCGAGTAGAGCCGCTGGCGCAGAAAGCCTTCGCGGCGGCTACGGCGACGGGCCAATACTACCATATTTCCTTCGCGCCATTTGGCGACCAGATCAGGTATGACCTCCGGCGGGTCCTGCAGATCGCCGTCCATGATCACGACACAGTCGCCCTGAGCCTGGGCCAAGCCGGCGGAGATGGCCGGTTGGTGGCCGAAATTACGCGAGAGGTTGACGACCACCACACGCGGGTCCTGATGGTGCAGCGCCGTGAGCATCTCAAGCGAGGCATCGCGGCTGCCATCGTTGACCAGGATGATCTCGTAGTCGGCCTGCAGCTCGCCCAAAGTCGCCGTCAATCGCTCGTAGAGAAGGTCAATGCATTTCTCTTCGTCGTAGATCGGTATGACCACAGACAATTTGAGATCAGCTTCAGAGGCCAAAGCGACGTCCCTCCCCGAAACCCGACAGCAACAACTGGATACTTACAATTTCGCCCTAGGGGCGGAGTATCCTGCGGCCA
The DNA here is from genome assembly GCA_964390495.1 of uncultured Armatimonadia bacterium. GTDB lineage: Bacteria > Armatimonadota > Zipacnadia > Zipacnadales > UBA11051 > UBA11051. The sequence goes on along the minus strand of CAYMIN010000031.1, from coordinate 26,729 downwards.
TTGTGCAATAATACGACACTGTTGGCAAGTCCTGCCACAGCAATGGCTTGTGTCGGCGCGCAGCTTGTCGCCTGCTGTCGGCCTGAGCAACCGCTGCGGCGGCGGTTGACCGCCGGCACCGGCTTCATATATACTGCCAAGGCGTGCAGCACCCCGCAGTATGGGTTTGCAGTCTTGACAGGAAGGGGCGTCGAAGGTGAGCAAGCGCATCTCGATGGCTGTTGCCCTATTCGTTTTGCTTTTACCGGCTATAGTACTATCCCAGCCCGGTGTAACTATCGGGCCGGCCCCTGATGACATGGCCAACTACCCCGGCATCGAGCCCTGGATGCTCAGCGGCGAGATCGAGTTCCACCTCGAAGGCTGGTGGATCGGCGGCTACAGCCAGAAGATGATGGTCAAGTGGGCCGACCATGATGTTTTCGTCAAAGACTTGACCGAGATGCAGAAGAGGTACCTGTGGGAGAAGATGATACCGGCGCAGCGCAAACAGATGAATGATGTCTATGGCAACACCTCGATGGGCGGGATGCTCGGGTACTTGAAGAATCGGCCTGAAGACTGGGGCCCGGAGTTGAACGAGCGCATCGCCCAGTACCAGCGCGGAGTGAGCGGCTGGGCCGAGGTGCGCAAGAACGCTCAGCGCAAACATACGCCGCCGGAAGTCTTCCAATTCGTGGATGACAAAGACCAGTTCATCGCAGCACATGCCGACAAGCTGAAACCCGAAGATATCACCAAGATCAACGAGGGCGCCGAGACCGTGCAGAAGCTTGGGCAGATGATCGCAGTGCTCGAACTGAAGAAGATAGAGATTGCAGTGAAAGGTCTCTCCGGCGGCTTGATCGGCATAATCACCGACTACTGTACCGGCTTCATGACTCACGGCGCGCATTATGTCAGTGACGCCATCGCCACGGTGGTGAGTAAGATCATTGACCTGGGCAGGAATGCGGCCAACAAGTCACTATCGCCCGCGGAGCAGATCAACCTCATCAACCAGCAGCTTGACCTGGCCAGAGCCACACTCGGCCAAGAGATCGCGGACCAGCGCGCCATGTGGGCGCGGCTGGTGGGCGAAGAGCCGCAGCAGCCACCGCAGGCCGGGAACATCGAGCTATCAATTCTGTTCCTGGTTGACTGCAGCGGCAGCATGGGCGGCCCCAAGATTGAGGCCGCCAAGCAGGCCGTCATTAACTCGGTGGACCGGACCAATGACGGCAAGACCGAATGGGCCCTGCTCGGCTTTGGGGGTAGCTGCACCTGCTGGCAGGTAGTGGACTTCACGGCTGATCCCGCGGCAGTTCAGTCGGCCGCGGCCGGCCTTACGGCTGGCGGCGGCACACCGCTTACCTATGCGATATATAAAGCTACAAGTTACTTGGTCAAGAACGGTCACGGCCAGACCGGGCGACTGATTGTGCTTTGCGACGGAGAGAACAACTGCCAGTTGCGCGAGGGCGGTGGCCGCAGCGAAGCTGCCGCCGGTCTGCGCAGCATCATCAGCACCCACAACCTGGCCGCACCGGTGCGGCAGCCGTAGAAGCCCGACGCGACTATGAAAGGCAATCGTGGCCGTGAAGGAGTTTGCAGGGCTGAGAAGACGAGGTTGACTATGAGCAAGAGAAGCGTTGCATTGTTGATTGTACTCTACTGGGTGTGTTTGAGCGCTCCGGCATTTGCCCAGGGCGATACAGTCATCGGCCCGGTGGACCCAAACGCGCCCGAACATGCTCCCCTGTGGATGTACAGTGATGAGATTGACTTTCACCAGGAGGGACTGGTCTTCCCTGGGCGCATAAGCACCGATATCGTGGTCAAGTGGGGCGGGCACGAGGTCAAGGTCAAGGACCTCAGCGACGAGCAGAAGACCTATCTGTGGAATAAGACCTCCTCGCAACAGCGCCGGCAGTTGAACAAGGAGTACGGCAAAATCGGCTTCGGCATGGGCGGCTATCTGCAGCAGCGCCCGGAGGAATGGGGCAAGATACTCAATGAATGCATGGCTGAGTATCAACTGGGTGTCAACGGTTGGGGCCAAGTTCGCCAACAAAAGCTCGATAAGTACACACCAGACGCAGCGAAGCAATTCCAGACCGATAAGGACAACTTTCTCACAAACAACCAGGCGACACTGCAGCCTGAAGATATCGCCAAGATCGAGAAGGGTGCTGAAGGCATTACGCAACTGGGCCAGATCATCGCGACCCTGAACGGCAAGAAGGTTGAGGTAGCGGTGAAGGGCCTGTCCGGGGGCCTGTTGAGCATCATCACCGACTACTTCAGCGGCTTCGCGACCTCCGGGGCGCACTATGCCAGCGACGCGATCGCCACGCTGGTAAGCAAGATAGTTGACCTGGGCAAGGATAGCGCCAACAAGTCGCTATCGCCAGGGGAGCAGCTTGAGCTGCTCAATAAGCAGATTCAGGCCGCTGAGGAGGCGCTCGCCAAAGAGATCGAGGAACAGAAGAAGCTATGGGCGAGCATGCTCACGGTCGAGATCTCGATGTGCTTCCTGGTTGACTGCAGCGGCAGCATGGACGGACAGAAGATCGAGCAGGCCAAGGCCGCATTGATAAACGCCGTCAATCAGACCAATGACGGCAGGCACGAATGGGCGCTGCTGGGCTTCGGCGGCAGTTGCACATGCTGGGAGGTCGCCAGCTTTACGACCGATGCGGCGACGATGTGCTCGGCGGCTAAGCAACTCAGGGCCAACGGCTCGACGCCACTACGCCTTGCCACCTACAAGGCCACAACTTACCTACTGAACAACGGTAACGCCAAGAAAGGTCAACTGATCATACTGTGTGACGGGGAGGACAACTGCCACGGCAACGCCGGCCAGGAGGACCCTGCGCGCACACTAATAAAAATGACGAGTGAGCACGACATCACTGGAGGTGCCCCACAGCCATGAGAGCACCAAGCCCTCTCGTTAGTGCCCTGCTACTATTGCTTCTGCTCGCGGCGGTATGTGAGGCTGAAATTGTGGACCTCACGGCCCCGGGCGAAACCCTGGAAGATGCCATGAAGGAAGCCCAGGCGGCCATGGCTAATAGCTCCATGAAGATCAGTATCAACACCGTCGGGTTCGATTTGAGTCCGGGTTCGGAAGCCGAGAAATACCTGCAGGAGCTTTCGCAGATCGGCGGCGGTGCCTACTTCGCGGCCTCCGACGCCGGCCAATTAACTCAGGCAATGACCGGCGCAGCGACCGGACAGACATCTACCTACGCCGACATACCACAAGTCATCAGCCCCACCAACGGCGAGCAGGTTGGCCCCAGCACCCTGGTGATCGGTACAGCCCGCCCTGACGCAGTTGTGGTAATCCAGACGGAGGTCTATGACCAGCTTGACGGGAAATTTATTAAGATGGTTCCCGGCCACCGCCACGCGCCTGAGCCGGACGGCAGCTTCGAATTGCTGATCGCCACCCCACTGGTGTCGTTCGGCGAGAAGCGACCGCTGCGCTACGAGATCCATGTTTTCACGGTCACGCGGGACGGCGGCAAGTCGCCGGAGGCGATCGTCACCGTTGATCAGAAAGCGCCGACGCCCTGAGCTCTGGGGCGGGCCAAGTGGACGGCGCATCGTGGAATCGCGAGCCCTGAAGCCCTTAACGAGGAGGACCCTGAACATGAGAACCGCGTCCGTCGTGATACTCACGTGCATTGCAGTGACCGTGCTCGTCGCCGTGGCTGCGGCCCAGACCGCCGAAGCGCCAACGAGAGTGCCTGCCCAGGGCGAAGCACCAATCGTCAAGAGCCCTCAAGATGGCGACCTGGTCGGCCCCAGCACTCTGGTCGTCGGCGTGGCTCCGCTCGGGTCGCTGGTTGTGATCCAGACCCAGATCTATGACACACTCGATGACGCCAAGTACTACAGAATGATCCCCGGGCACCGCCATAAGGTCAACCCTGATGGCACTTTCGCCCTGCTAATATCCACCCCGAGGGCATTTTTCTGGGAGCAGCGGCCGCTGCGCTACGAAATCCACACCTACACAATCACCGCAGACGGCGAGCAATCGCCCCACACTATCACCCTTGTCAAGCCCAAACCTCCCACCCCGTAACTGCGTAACCAATTAGCGCACACAAGCGAAAGCGGCGAGGGCAATCTTGCCCCCGCCGCTTGTGTGTTGGTGGCTGCGTTTGAGTCCTAGGTCAGAGGAGCTGGTCGGCGTTCTCGGCTACCTTGCGAAAGGCGGCCGCATGTTCCTCGACAATCTGGGGCCGGTAGTGCTTAAACCAGGGGATGCTATAAACACGCTCCCCGCTCCCCTCGGTGACCGGCAGACTGCCTTCGGGCTGGCGCAGATCGCGGTCCGAATTGGCGATGCGGGTCGGTTTGCCGTGGCCATAGATGTCGGCCTCATTGAACAGCGCATGCAGATGCAGGCCGGGGCGCTTGCCTGCGCTGCAAGCGGCACCTTCGGCGGTCACTGTTGCGGCGAACTTGTCCAGGGGCAAGCCGCCAAGCTCCTCGGCCTTATAAATGCCTCGGGGCGCGTACCAGCCGCCCATGGTGCTGCCGGAGGCTTTGGCCGGTCGGTGGGCCTGCAGGCCGGGCACGTCCTCCAGCAGGTCCCAGAAGTAGTTCATGGCCTTCTGGATCTCTTCCATGCGCGCTCCGTAGTACTTAAGCTGAACTCGGCCAACCGCGGAGGTAAGCTGGTGCATCCGGTACTTATAGCCGCCCCAGGGCATCCCGACAAAGGGCGTCAGGTCCGGCGCGGTGATAATCGGCTCATCCAACTCGCCGGTCCACTGGGTGGCTCTGGTGCGCCCGTAGTGACCCCAGGCGGTAGCCTTCTCCCAGATGTATCGGTCGTTGGTAATCAGCATTCCGCCTTCCCCGGTCGCCAGGGCTTTCCCCGACATAATCGAGAAGCAGCCGACATGCCCGATCGTGCCCAGCAATCGGCCCTTGTACAAGGCCCCGTGGGCGTGTGAGACATCCTCGATGACCTTGACATCATGCTTTTCGGCAATTTCCATTATCGGGTCCATATCGGCCGGATACCCGCCCAGGTGTACCGGAATAATCGCCTTGGTGCGCTCGGTGATGCGGTGCTCGATGTCCTCGGGGTCCATCGTGAGGGTGTCGGGATGCACGTCGGCGAAGACCACCGTGCCCTGCAGGCCGAAGACCGGCAAGGCCGAGGCCCAGTAGGTCAAGCTTTGGGCGATGATCTCATCCCCGACCCCGACGCCACAGCCCCACATCGCCGCCTGCAAGGCGGCGGTGCCGCTGCTGTGCCCCAGAGCATAGTCCACACCATGCCATTCCGCATATTCCTTCTCAAACTCCATCGTCACATCTCGGCCCGACATGGCGCCGCGTCGCAACACTTCAAGGACGGCCTCCTCATCCTCCTTGGTGACAATCGGCCAGGTGAAGATGTCGCCGGGATCGGTCTGAACGGCCTTGGGGCCGCCCAGTAGCGCAAGCTGTGCACTTTCTGCCATGACTGTTCCTCCTGTAATTACGGATTGAAGCCTGTGTCTCAGAGCTGAGCGGCGTTCTCGGCAACTTTGCGGTAGGCCAGGGCGTGCTCCTCGATAATAGTCTTATCCAGGTGCTTGAACCACGGCACCCCCAGTACGCGGTCATACAGCGCTTCTGTTAGCGGCAGGCTGCCTTCAGGCTGGCGAAGATCGCGGTCGGAGTTGGCGAAGCGGGTGGGCCTGCCGTGCCCGTAGATGTCGGCCTCGTTGAACAGCGGGTGCAGATGCAGCAGCGGCCTGCGGTGAGGCGCGGCCGCCGCAACTCCCTCGGCCCTGATAGCCTCGCAGAAGCGGTCCACCGAAATCCCCCCGAGCTCCTCCGGCAGGTAGAGGCCACGAGCTCCGAACCAGCCGCCCATATCGCTGCCTGCCTCCTTGGGGGGACGGTGCGCCCTGATACCGGGAACGCCCTCCAACAGGTCCCAGAAGTAAGTCATCGCCTCATTGATGCTAGCCATGCGCTCGTTGTAATGCTTGAGCTGGACTCTGCCGACGGCGGAGGAGAGCTGGTGCATGCGGTACTTATAGCCGCCCCAGGGATAGCCGGCGTAAGGCACCAGTTGCGGGTCGGTGATGTACTTCTCCTGCAGTTCACCGGCCCAGCGGGTGGCGGCGGTACGCTCGCGATGTCCCCAGACGATGGCGCGCTCCCAGATCGCGCGATCGTTGGTAATCAGCATCCCGGCCTCGCCGGCCACCAGCGACTTGCCCGACATCAGCGAACAGGCCGCGACATCGCCGAAGGTGCCGACCAGTTGGTCGCGATGGCGCGAGCCCTGGGCTTGTGAGAAGTCCTCGATGACCTTGAGGTCATGCCGGCGCGCCACCGCCATGATGCGGTCCATCGGCGCCGGGTAGCCGCGCATATGGGTAACCACCAGCGCCTTGGTGCGGTCGCTGATGCGGTGCTCGAGGTCGTCCGGATCCAGGCAGAGAGTCTCGGCCTCAACTTCCGCGAAGACGACCGTGGCCTGCAAGCTGAGGGCAGGCAAGGCCGAGGCCCAATAGGTCATGCTGGGAGCGATGAGTTCATCACCGACCCCCAGCCCTACTGCCCACATCGCCGCCTGCAGGGCCGCAGTGCCGCTGCTATGGCCGAGCGCATACTGCATCCCGTGCCAGTCGGCGAACTCCCGCTCCAGTTCGACCGTCACATCAATGCCGGACATGCCGCGCCGACGCAACACTTCCAGGACGGCGGCTTCGTCTTCTTCGGTAATGATCGGCCAGTCGAAGATGTCTCCCGCGTCAGTACGGACGGCCGGGGGACCGCCGTTGATGGCAAGCTTGCCGTTTTCAGCCATTTGGCTATCGCCCGTCATGCTACTCCGGCTCAATATCGGCAAGCTGGTCGGCGTTCTCGGCAACTTTCTTAAACGCCATCGCGTACTCTTCGATGATCTCGGGCCGATAATGCTTGAACCAGGGGATGCCGTAACAGGCCCGGGGCATGGCCTCGGTCACCGGCAGGCTCCCCGCCGGCTGACGCAGGTCGCGGTCGGAATTGGCAATCCGCGTCGGCTTGCCATGGCCGTAGATGTCGGCATCATTGAGCAGCGGGTGCAGGTGCATCGGGCTGTTGATGCCGGGGCTCGTGCTGCAGCCCTCGGCGGTCACGGCCTTGCAGAATACGCCGATGTCCAGACCGTCCAGTTCCTCGGCCCGGTAGAGGCCGCGGGCCGCATACCAGCCACCCATGGTGCTGCCTGAGTCTTTCGGTGGTCTATGGGCTTTGACGCCGGGCACGCCTTCGAGCAGGTCCCAAAAGTAGTTCATGGCCTTCTGGACCTCCTCCATGCGCGCGCGGTAGTGCTTGAGCTGAACCCGGCCACATGCCGAGGAAAGCTGATGCATGCGGTACTTGTAGCCGCCCCAGGGCAGCCCGACGAAAGGTGTCAGCTCGGGATCGGTAATATACTGCTCTTCCAGCTCGCCGGTCCAGCGCGTGGCCCGCGTTCGCTCGTAGTGGCCCCAGACGATGGCGCGCTCCCAAAGCTTGCGGTCGCTGGTTATGAGCATGCCGCCTTCGCCGACGGCCAGGGCCTTGCCCGACATCACCGAAAAAGCACCAATGTGACCGATGGTCCCCACCAGCCTCCCCTTATACATTGCACCGTGGGCGTGGGAGACATCCTCGATCACCTTGACATTATGCTTCTCGGCGATCTCCATAATCGGGTCCATGTCCGCCGGGTGACCGCAGTAGTGCACCGGAACAATCGCCTTGGTGCGGTCGGTAATGCGGTGCTCAATGTCGTTGGGATCGAGGCACAGTGTGTCGGGGTCAACCTCGGCGAATACGATGGTGGCCTGCAAGCTAAAAGCGGGGAGATTGGTGGCCCAGTAAGTCAGACTGGGGCCGATAATCTCATCGCCGACGCCGACGCCACAGGCCCACATCGCCGACTGCAGGGCCGCGGTGCCGCTGCTGCAGCCGAGCGCATAGTCCACCCCGTGCCATTCGGCATAGTCTTTCTCGAACTCCATAGTTACATCAGTGCCCGACATCCCGCCACGCCGCAGCACCTCAAGTACTGCCTCCTCGTCCTCCTGGGTGATGATCGGCCAGGTGAACATGTCGCCCGGGTCTTTGGTGACGGACTTAGGTCCGCCCTTGATGGCTAGTTTTGTAGCTTCTGACATCGTCTTCACTCCTATTGCGGGGATTGTCCCCAAACGTTCATGCTGACTGCTACTTCCCGTGATTGCTGCGGGTAACCTTCCGCCCTGCGATTATATTACCTTCAAATATTAGATGCAACCGGCGGAAAATCATTGCCATACCTCTCAGGCTCATTGCAGGAACTTTCCTGGCATGGTAGAATCTAAGATTAGTGTCACGTCCCAGAAACGCCTTCATGCGCTGGGATGCTTCGATAGAGTCTCAGAGCAACTCAGGGATGCTTAGCTGCTGACCTCGGCCGCAACGACCTCGGGCTGGAAGCCGAGAATGCTGGCGCATTCTCACCTGACCTGCGTCAGGCGCAGGTCAGGCCGAGCCACGCGTGGGGTGAGCTATTGGAATTGTGTGAAGTTATCTCTGGGACACGGCCCTAGTGCAGAGTCCTGTAACCGCTGGCAGGGGGAAATCGCTATGCGCCAAACCGGTCGCGTCTTGCTGATAATCGGTATCATGGCTCTGCTCTTCGCGTGCTTCCAGCCTGCCGGTGTGGCGGCTACAGCCGAGCTACTGGAGGCCCTGGATACGGGCGGCATCTGGGCGGAGTTCTACGGGACCGGCGAGCTCGGGGTTGATGCCACCATCGGGCGCAACCCCGGCGGGCCCAGCTTCGTTGCCATCGCGCCCGGGACGCAATTCTGGGCCCAGGCGGGCGGCCGGCAGGGCCAGAGCACCCTCGGCTGGGTGCCGGTGGACCTGTCCACAAACGCCGTCGCTCACCTGCGTATCCCCACCGCCTGTACCAATATCAACCGCCGCGCCCCTACGCCTGATGACGAAATGTTCGCCACCGCCTGTCCCGACGACCGCATGGCCAGACTATGCGCTGGCGTGGTTACAGAGCAGGATCACATAGACGTGGTGCAACTGGCGGTCTGGGCGGTCGCCAACAACCCCTCCCGGCGTACGCTGCAGCGCCACGAAGCGGACATGGTGGATGAGGAGATTACGAACCCGCAGGCCCGGGAGGCGGCCTTCGAGAAGCTGCTGGCCTCCACTGCCAAGCTGCTGCAGCGGGCGGATCTGGATCCCGGCGCCTTCCGGATGTTCCGGTGAGCCTAGCCGGTGGTGATCTTGGTAGCCGCCGCCAAGTCCACACGGTTGAGTTGGCGGATGCCGGGAATCTGCGACAGGAGTATGGTCAGAATAATCGCGATAATCGTGGTTAAGTAGGACGCCGGGAAGATCACCGCCTGGATCTGCATCAGCTCGTTCTCCCAGCTTGCCACCAACGCCTGATTGAGTAGATAGCCGAGCGGTATCCCCCCGACCAGCCCCAAGAAGCCCACCAGCAGATTCTCCACCGTTATCAGCACGCCCACCATCCGCCGCGTCATTCCCATCGCCCGCATTGAGGCCAACTCACGGGTGCGCTCGACGATATTGATGCTGACGGTGTTGTAGATGATCGCCAGCGCCAGCCCCGACCCCAGCATGATCATGATGGCGATGAAGCCCAGATTAAGCTCCATCATCTCGATCAACTGACTGCGTGTCTCCCGACAGTCCTCGACTGCGGCCACATTGGGGACCTCGTAGAGCTTGTCCTTGATCGCGTTCAGATGGTCGGGCTCGCCCACTACCATCAAGGTGGTGACTGATTTATTGGGCAGGCCGAGGTCGCGCTCGAAAATGCGCCGCACCGTCGCGGCGGGCAGATAGACATAGGACCCGACCGGCTGGCGGATGATCTCCCCTGCCCTGACAGGCACCTCGATATTGGTCTCCTCGTCATTAAGGGCGAAAGCCAGCCGGATGACATCGCCGGTTTCGACACCCAGCTTCTTGCGGTTGCCCACACTCATCAACAGGGCCGAGCCGTGCACCGGCACGCGCCTGCCGGCGGGGCTGACCAGGGCCTGCAGGTGCGCATCGGGCTCCAGCCCCACCAGCACCGTGTTGACAATCCGGTCGCCACGGTGCAACTCCACGGGCAGCGCCAGCGTGGCTTCGGTCTTTTTCACTCCCGGCCACTGAGCGACATGGAAGCCGATAGAGGCGGTCTGAGGCGGTATGAACGATGCTTGGAGATCGTAGCGTTGAATCTCCTGGAGGTAGGTATCAATGGAATCGAACGTTGCGTCCCGAACTGCCAGGGAGACGAGAATCAGGCTCACGCCCATCGCGATGCCGGTAGCGGTATAGAGCGTGCGGCGGCGGCTGCGAAAAATGTTGCGCAGCGGAATCCGCCAGTATAAAGCCAGGCGACCCAGAGCCGGCAGTAGCCGCTCGATAGCCGAGCGCCGTCCCCCGGCAGCTACCTCCTCACGTAGCGCCACAGCCGGGTGCAGTAACGCTACCCGCCGCGATGAGAAATAGCCGGCAATGCCGCAGCTAAGTACACCGGCGGCGACACCGACAGCTACGGTCGGCCAGTGCATGGGATTATGAATCACCGGGATCGCCAGGAAGTTGAGATAGTACCTGGTCAGCGCCAGAGACATGTATATCCCGGCGATAACCCCCAATACCCCACCAGCAGTGCCGCACAGCAGCGCATAGTACAAGTAGTGCCAGGTCAGGGCCTCCACCGGCATTCCACTGGCCCGCAGAAAGCCGATCTGGCCGCGCTGGCTGTTGACAATCCGCACCAGCAGGGTGTAGATGGTCAGCGAGGCGGAGAAGAGGAATAGCAGCGGGAAGAACACGGCCATCACCCGATAGCCTTCCAGGTCCATCTGCAACAGGTAGTTAGAGGGCTGCTTCTCGCGTGGCACCGGCTCCTCAGCCCCATACTTGCGCAGCATGGCATGGGCTGAGTTCATTACTCGGTCGCGCTGCTGGGGCTCGGCGCGGGCACAGATATTGTTCACCATCCCTGACATCCCCAGCAGCCGCTCGCCTTGCCCCTGACGCATCCAAAATACCCCGAAGGTCGAGGGGGTGGGCATCAAGTACTGCTTCGACTGGATCGCGTAGATGTATTCGGCGCTCAGGGCCAGGCCGACGATGCGGAAGTCGGTGACCTCGCCCTCCACGACCGGATGAACGTAATCACCCACGCGCAGGCTGTGGTGTTCGGCGAAGCTCTGCTCAACCAGGACTTCGCGCTTATGCGGCGGGCCCAGATAACGGCCCTGCAGGACCGTGACATCGTTGGCGGCGGCTCGGCCATGGTCCGGTAGGGAGATGATGCGAGCAATGACCTCGCGGGCCTCCGCCACCGGCATCTCCAGTTCGACTTCGGAGACCAGACGCGACTGTACGCTGGTAATCCCGGGAAGCTGTCGCAGCCGTCGGTCTATTGTGTCCGGGGCTTGCTGGAGGCTGATCTCGAAGTCGGCGAAATGCAGCATGTCGTAGTAAAGCTCGTAGGAGGCGCCGATGTTGCGGTACGACATCCACGAGCTCTGGTAGAAGCTGATGCCCAGCATCACCACGACGATCACCGCGATGAACTGCCACCGTGATTGCCAGATGTCGCGCAGGAGTTTGACATTGAGTAGGCTCACAGCCACGCACCTGCTGTCGCTCAAGCTAACGACTAGCGCTTGCGATTATGCTCGACTGAGGCAACGGTGCCGCTGAGTAGGCGCACGGTCATTCCGGCGTCGCGGGCGATGCTCTCGTCATGGGTAACCATGATGACGGTGGTATTCTCGCGCCGGGCCATGTCGTGGATGACACCGAGGACCTCCCTGGAGGTCTCCTGGTCGAGATTGCCGGTCGGCTCATCGGCAAGTAGGATCTTGGGGCGTTTGACCAGAGCGCGGGCGATCGCGACCCGCTGCTGCTCGCCGCCGGAGAGCTGGCTGGGGAAATGGTCGAGATGAGCACCGAGGCCGACACTCTCCAGCAGCCCGACGGGGTCCTGGGAGCTGTTGACCAGATCAGCGATTAGCTGGACGTTCTCGCGCGCTGTCAGGGTCGGCACCAGGTTATAGAACTGAAACACGAAGCCCACATCAGTGCGGCGGTACTCGGTGAGTTGGTCCTCGGTGAGATCGGTCAGGTCGTGGCCTGTGACGATGACGCGCCCTGAGGTCGGGGAATCCAGGCCGCCGATGATGTTCATGAGCGTGGTCTTACCCGAGCCGCTGGGGCCCAGGAAGACCGCGAACTCGCCCGCCGGAATGCTCAACTCGACATCTCGCAGCGCGCGGACCTGCACCTGCCCCATATCGTAGGTTTTGCAGACCTTGTCCAGTTGCACGGCATCGCTAGCGGCCGCCATTTACCTGGTCGCCTCGAGCTGCGTATTGGGGCTGGGAGGCGCTTGCCTGGCCGATACCCGCGCGCCATCGTGCAAATCGTCTTTGCCGGAAATCACCACTACGTCCCCCTCGCTGAGGCCGCTGGTGATCTCCGTCTGGGTGTAGTTGCTGAAGCCGGTTTCCACAATCGTTTTGTGGGCGCGGCCCCGTCGCACCACATACACGTACTTCTCGGTGGCCGCTTCTATGACCGCGTCGGCCGGCACCAGCAGCGTGCTGGCTTTGAGCTTGGCGTCGGCCTCGATATCCACCGCCATGCCCGGCTTGAGCAGCGCCGCCGCAGCAGTGACCTGCACCTTCACCCGCACGATCTTGGCCTCGATCCGCCCCAGACCTTTGGGCATAGCGGCCTCGCCGATGCGCACTATCTGCCCCTGGAAAGCGCGGTCCGGGTAAGCTTCGCACAGCACCTGCACCGCCTGCCCGACCTGCACGCGGCTGATGTCCTCATCATCAACATCGGCGATCACCCAAACATCAGTGTTGTTGACCAGGGTGAGTATCGGCACCTGGGGGCCGACAATCTCGCCGACCTCGCTCAGCTTTTCCGCCACTACGCCGTCCATAGGACTGGTGACGATGGTATCGGAAAGGTGGCTGCGGGCGGCGTCCAAAGCTGCAGCAGCGCGTTTCTGGTCGGCTATGGCGGCATTGAGTCGCTGCAGCGCCGCCGTTACCGTGGCGCGCGAGGCCAGGGCGGCACGCTGTTGGGCCTGCGCCACGGCCAGGCGTTGCTCCTGGGTACGCAGGTCTTCTTCCCGAGTGCCCTCGCGCAGCATCGCAGCATACTGCCGGCTTTCGGCCAGTACCGCTTTGCTGTACTCAAGCCGGGCCTTGGCGGCCTCGAGTTCCTTGTCCTGCACCTCTACCAATCTCTGGGCGGCCTTGGCCTCCTCCATGCCGCTGCGGGCGGATTCGACCCGGGCCTGAGCCGTGGTCAGGTCTTCCTTGCGCGCGCCTGCGAGCAGCAGGTCCAGGGCCTCCGCCGCGGCCTGCTCCTGGGCCTGGGCCGCCAGCATCGCAGCCTCGGCATGGTCGAGGTCGGATTGCGACATCGCTCCCCGGGTATAAAGCCGCTTGGCCCGCTCGTACTGCGCCTTGAGGTTATGGCTTCCGGCGGCTGCAGCGTCTCTGGCAGCCCGCGCCTGCTCGATCTCCTGAGGCCGCGCCCCGGCATGGGCCTTGTCGAACTGGGCTTGGACGGCGGCCAGCTCACCTTCGGCCATTCGCAAGCGTGCTGCCGATACTTGTTCCGTCTCCTGCAAGGCCGCGCGAGCCGCTGCGACGCCGGCCTCAGCGGCCCTTACCTCCGCCTGCGCAGCTTTGACGGTGGCTTCGGCCCGCGCGATTTCCTGCTGCCGGGGCCCGCGCCGGGCCTTGGTCAACTGCGCGTGCTCGATACCGACGGTAGCCGTTGAGCTGTCAACCTGAGCCGCTGATTGACCCCGCTGCAACTCCACATCCGCAGCGGCAACCTTGACTTGAGCCACCGCTGCATCGAAGGCGCCGCGCGCCTCCTCTACCGCCGCCGCCGCCTTCTGGTCGGTCACGTGAGCCAAGACCTCCCCCCTGGTCACCGCATCGCCTTCGTCAACGAATAGCTCGGTCAGGGTTCCGCCCGCCTCGGCGGCCAGCTTCACCTCGATGGCCTCGACTACACCGTCGGTAGAGAGCGGGGCGGAAAGCGGTGCTTTCTCAGCCACGGCCACCTCCACCGCTATTCCGGCAAAATGCGCGCGAGCCGCCCACAGCACCACGGCAACGGCCAGCACCACTCCCGCGATTATCAGTATCCGTTGGTATCGCATCACTAACCGCCTATCAGTTCAGCTCAGCCTGTCGCCAACTAAATTGGCCAACACGAAGGAATTGATGGTGGCCGAGGCCAATGATTCATTAGCCATCAACGGGCAGTTCACCTTCGTGGCAGACTGAGGCAATTCCTGGCAAGGGCCTGTGCCACCGAGAGGGATTGATAGACAATGAAGGTTTACATAGTAACTGACCTCGAAGGCGTTGCCGGGGTCTATCAGTGGGAGAACCGCGATGATGAGAGCCTGGAGAACATGGAGCGTCGGCTGCGGCAGCGGCGCTGGCTGGCCGAGGAGGTCAACGCGGCTGGCGAGGGCTTTTTCAACGGTGGAGCGACGGAGGTGTGGGTCAACGACGGTCACGGCGCCGGCTATACCATAGACATGTCGCTGGTGGAGGCGCGGTTGCGTATTTTCCACGGCACTCAGCGCCCCGATTACTGCACCGGCCTGGACGAAACCTGCGCCGGCCTGGCCAGTGTCGGCACTCACGCCAAGGCCGAGACGCCGCCCGGCAACCTCTACCACACCATGGGCCTGGGCATTCGCAACTACTCGCTCAACGGTATCAGCGTCGGCGAGACCGGCTACCAGGCCTTTCTGGCCGGACATTTCGGTGTACCCTTCATCTTCTGTGCCGGTGACGCTTACGCCTGCCGGGAGATGGAGGAGCTGGTGCCCGGCTGCGTGACGGTCGCCGTCAAAGAAGGCCTCAGCCGGCTTTCGGCCAAGACCGTGCATCCGCTCAAATCCCGCGAGATGATCCGCGAGGGCGCGGAAGAGGCCATGAAACGCATTGGCGACATCGAGCCGCTCAAACTCGATCCGCCGATAGTCTTCCGCTGTGAGTATGTGGAGCCGACTCTCGATCCCGAGCAGCCGCCGGCGAATAAGCGGGTGATAGACGCCCACACTTTCGAGATCGAGGCCGAGGATATGGTAGATTTCATGAATAAAATGTATGGCTTTGACCCCGATTATACGCCGATATGGAAGACCTAGCGGCCGGTGGACTAGCAAGCAGCTAGACGGGAGGAATGATGATGAAGTTCTACATGATGACCGACCTCGAGGGTGTCGCCGGGGTCTATCAATGGGAGACGCGGGAGGATGACAGCCTGGAGAACCACGAGCGCCGCTGCCGCCAGCGGATCTGGCTGGCAGAGGAGGTCAGTGCCGCCGTCGAGGGCCTTTACGCCGGCGGGGCAAGCGAGGTGATAGTGAATGACGGTCATGGTGCCGGATATACCATAGACCTCGACTACCTCGACCCGCGCGCCGTGATAATCCACGGCCAGCAACGGCCCTTTTGGCTGCCGTTTCTCGATGAGACCTGCGCGGCTACCGGCATGATCGGCGCTCACGCCAAGGCCGGAACCGAGGGCGCCAATCTCTATCACACCATGAGCTTGGCGATTCGCGATTGGCAGTTCAACGGCATCTCGCTGGGCGAAATGGGCCTGCAGGCGGCCATCGCCGGGCACTACGGCGTGCCGTTTGTGCTCTGCACCGGTGATGCCCACGCCTGCAAGGAGGCTGAGGAGCTGATCCCCGGAGTGGTGACGGCACCGGTGAAGTACGGTACCAGCCGGCTCTCGGCGCTGAGTTGCTCTCGCGAGGAGGCCTGCAACAGGATCCGAGCCGCCGCCGAGCAGGCCATGCAGGTCATTGACGACATCGAGCCGTTCCGGCTGCAAAGCCCGGTGCACTTCCGGGATGAGCGCGTCGAGCCGACCTTTGACGAGGAAGACCCGGGCGATTTCACCGTCACTGACGCCCATACGCGCGAGCTGGAGGCCGAGAATATCATCGAGCTGATGTATCAGATATACAACTATCCGCGCGACTGGCAACCGCTGGATTTCCAGCCGGCATGGCTGCGGGAAAAGGGCTGAGGCCAAGGCCGGCTCTAGGCTAGGCGCCGGCGCGGGTAAATGGCCTTGCAGAGCGCCACATGATTCTGTATAATCTAGGCTCAATCATGTCCCTCGGCACATCCGTATCTGTCAAGGTGCCGGCCTAGAGCTGTGGGTGCAACCTTACAACACCTGAGGAGCGTTGACCACATGCTTAGAAGAACCCGCCGCATCGCCTCTGCAGCTTGCCTCCTGGTAGCGATTATTCTCCTGGTTGGGCTTGCCTCCGTCGCCTGCGCCGACGTGCCATATGTCGTCGGTCCCGATGGCACGCGCCACTATTTGGGGGCTTTGCCGCTTGACCGCGGCCAAATGGACCCGCGCCGTGTCATGTCGCCGCAGAGCTTGGCCCGGGCCGCGGCTTTCCCAATGACAGCCAGTGCCGACAACAGCGCCGGTCTGCCCCCAGTCGGCAATCAGGGCACGCAGGGCTCCTGTACCGCCTGGGCCACCGGCTACTACATGAAGACCTATCTGGAGGGCCAGGAAGGCACGATCAACCCCGCCACCGCCCAGATTAGCCCCGCATTCATCTATAATCAGACCAACAGCGGCGGCGATACCGGAGGATGGTCGTACCGGGCGATGGACTTGATCGCTGACAAGGGCGCATGTCTGCTGGCCGATATGCCTTACAATGCTAGCGATGCCACCACCTTCCCCAACCGCGCACAGTTTGAGGCGGCTCTGCCCTACCGCGGCCTCGGCGGCGGGGCGTTCTTCTTCACGGAGCAGGGCGGAGGCCTGGCTGCCATTGATGCCATGAAGGCCTATCTTGATGCCGGGAATGTATTCGTTATCGAGATCCCCGTGTACTATGACAGCTTCACCACACTCTCAGGCCCTGAGTGGATAATTGAGCCGCCAGTGCCGGGCGACCTGGAAGCTGGCGGTCACGCCATTTGTGTCTGCGGTTATGATGACGACAAACAGAACAACGACGGCACGGTTGTCGGCGGCTTCAAGTTCGTCAACTCGTGGGACACCACTTGGGGCGACTCGGGGTACGCCTGGCTCTCCTATGACTTCGTCAGGACCTATGCTTTTGACGCCTGCTACATGACCGACCGCACCGGCTATACCCCTTCCCACGCCGCCTGGATCGAGATTGACCATCCCGAACGCAGCGACCTGTACGTGGCCGTAGGCGTGGCCCCCACTACCAGTCCGGCGTGGTATATGCAGGTATTCGACGCCCTGTCCTTCGGTGATGGCGTCTATACCGGCTCCGGTCAACCCAACTACCACGCCATGCAGGACCTGACGGATGCGGCCGCTTACCTTCCGCCCAATCCGCCGGGCGTGGACTGTGAGCAGTGGTTTGTCAAGGCCTCGGACGACGGCCGCCACAACACCGGCACGATTGAGTCTCTGGAGATCGAGTATCTGCCCGGGGGTGTCGGGCCATGGACGACAACGGCCTCACCGGTCGCGATTCCCGACGAACATTCGGTCCCCGTGTATATGACGCTGTTTGCGGGTCTGGGCCCTGACATAGATGTCAGCACCACCGTTCTTGACCTGGGAACGATTACGGGTGTCACCACCGACAACACCACGGTACAGGTGCAGAATCTGGGCGGCTATCCGTGCGATTGGACTTTGACCGAGAGCGTCGCCTGGTTGACGGTCTCACCTGACAGTGGCAGCTTGCCGGCCTATGGCTCGGAGCAGCTTGCTATCACAGTTGACCCCACGGGGCTGAGCGCCGGCGCGCCCTACCATTACTCCGACACCTTCACCATCACACGCGATGATAACCCCTCCGACACGGTTGATGTCACCGTGCAGTTCGACTATCCGCCCGATCTGGCGGTCAATACCAATACCGTTGATCTCGGCAGCCTCACCCACCCGACCAATGACATCAGTGTATATGTGTATAACACGGGCGGCGACACCCTGGACTGGACGCTGACCGAGAACGTGTCGTGGCTCACCGTCGCGCCGACCAGCGGGACCGGTGTCGGTGCCGGTGCCCAGGACTGGCTGACGGTAACGGTGGACCCCACGGGCTGCACCGATGGGCTGCACTACAGCGATACCTTCGAGGTTGCGCGCGACAGCGACCCAACAGACAAGGAAACTATCACCGTCGAGTTCACCTATTACCAGGATCTGCTGGTGCCGGCCAATTACACCACAATTCAGCAGGCGATAGACCGCTCTGCAGACGGTGACACGATTTGGGTCAGTCCGGGTACTTACAACGAGAATATTGACTTCAAGGGCAAGAACGTAGAGGTGTGGAGCACCAGTGGCGCGGCCAGCACGATCATTGACGGTGGTGACGCCGGCAGTGTAGTCACTTTCAACTCCGGTGAGACCGACGCCGCCGCCCTCCGGGGCTTCACGGTACAGAACGGTTCGGCCCAGCGCGGCGGCGGCATCTATATCAATAACGCCTCCCCGATCATTGAGAGCAATCTGATTAGGGACAACCAAGTGGGCCTCGATGGCGGCGGCGTGTACGTCACCGGCGGCAGCCCGTGGCTAATTGGCAACTCGATACAGGATGGCAATGCCGCCACCTCCGGCGGGGGCGTGTGCCTGGATAATGCCGACGCGACTCTGGAGTACAATGAGATTCACGGCAATAGTGCCGACCTCGGCGGCGGGGTGTGCGCGGTCGGTTCCGCCTTTACCATCCGCGGCTGTAACATCCACGGCAATAACGCCTTGGCCAAGGGCGGCGGCCTGTTCATGATATACGCCAGCGCCCCGCAGATGGAAGCCAACCTGGTAATGGGCAATAGCGCCGCAACCTATGGCGGCGGCATCTACTGCGGCACAGCTTGTTCGCTGGCGCTAACCAACGCTACGGTGGTCGGCAATGATGCCGCCAGCGGTGGCGGAGTGTACGTCGAGAACGCTTCACCTACAATCAATAGCTCGATTGTGGCCTTCAACCTCACCGGCGGCGGGATCTTCGGGGCCGCTGCCACGCCCACGATCACCTACTCAAACGTTTTCGGCAACCTTTACGGCGGCAGCGGCGGCGATTATGTGGGCATAGCCGATGCCACCGGCAACAACGGCAATATCAAGTCCGATCCGCTCTTCGCCGACGCCGCTAATAGTGATTATCACCTGCTATCCCGCGAAGGCCGCTGGGACCCGGTCGCAGCGGCTTGGGTGGATACCGACACCGTCTCCTCGCCGAGTATAGACGCCGGCGACCCGGCTCTGGCGTTCAATGTCGAGCCCGCTCCCAACGGCGGAGTGCGCAATCAGGGCGCTTTCGGGAATACCGACCAGGCCTCCAAGACCCCGTGTGTAGTCTCCATCACCGCCGGTCCCGCCGGTGACCCGAATCCCGTCAACTCCCGGAATAACGTCCAGTGCAGCGTAACGGCCAACGATACCAACGGTCATGCGCTGACGTATGTATGGCAGGCGGTTGACGAAGAGGGCGATCCGGCTGGGAGCTTTGATGACAACACCGCGCAGAACCCAATCTGGACGGCTCCGATCAACTCCAGCGAGCAAGTCCACGAATACACGCTCTCAGTCACGGTCACCTGTTCCGACGGCGGCACCGCGAGCGGCTCTTACACGCAGGAGGTGGCCCCGGTCTCGGACCAGGTCATCATCACCACCGGCCCCTCAGGCACACCTAACCCGGTGCCCTCGGAGAGCGAAATGCAGTGCGACGTTGCCGCCACCGACACCATGGGCCACGCGCTGACTTACGCCTGGGAGGCCGAGGATGCCGGAGGCACCGCGGCCGGCAGCTTTGACGATGCGACTGACCGCAACCCGATCTGGACGGCCCCGATTAACGACACCGGCGGGGATGTGGATTACACGGTAACTGTGACGGTTACCTGCTCCCAGGGCAAGCAGGATACCGGCTCATTCGTGGCGACGGTGCAGCCTTCGGCGCACACACTGACGATTACTGACGGGCCCTCCGGAACACCCAACGGGGTGGCCTCCGAGGGCCAGGTTCAGTGCACGGTCACGGCGGTTGACAGCGATCCGGCAAATGTACCCACTTATCTCTGGCAGGCGACCGATGACCAGGGCGCTGCCGCCGGCGCCTTTGACGACAATACTCTTCAGGAGCCGGTGTGGACGGCTCCGCCGAACACCAGTTGGGAGAACGCCGAGTACACGATCACGGTGACGGTTACCTCCGGCGGCTTGGTCAGGACCGGCTCCTACATGCAGATAGTGACACCTGTGCCCCCCGCGATGCCGACCAATCTGGCTGCGGCGATCGGTGCCGACGGCGCCTCGGTGGACCTATCGTGGACTGACAACTCGACGAACGAGGAAGAGTTCGCGATTCGCCGGCGCATCATGCACTCCGACGGCTCGTGGGATGATGCGGACTGGAAAGTCATCGGGTGGGTGCCGGCGAACACTACCATCTACAACGATAGCGATGTTACCGACCCCAACACGTATGAGTATGCGGTGCGTTCGTCGAATCCGGGAGCGCCGTCGAACTGGACGGCCGGGGTAACGATCGAGCTCGTATCAAGTATTCCCAGCGCCCCGACGCAACTCAGCGCTACCGAGCAGTCCCTGGGCGGCGGCAACTGGGCGGTTATTTTGACCTGGACGGACAACTCCGATAACGAGGCCGGCTTCCTGCTGCAGCGGCGCCTCCGGCAGGCGGACGGAAGCTGGCCCGAGGCGTGGGATGCGGTCGCCACCATTGACCCGAACGCGACAACCTACACTGATGACACGGTGGCTGCGGATAACGAGTATCAATATCGGCTGCGCTCATTCAACGCGGTGGGCGACTCCGATTGGTCGGCGTCGGCCGCTGCTGCGACGGTCAGCTTGGCCCCTCAGGCACCGACCGACTTGCAGGCTACAGTCACCGCAGGCCTCGATATTGAACTCGACTGGACCGACAATGCGGACAATGAATCCAGCTATCTGGTGCAGCGCCGCAAGGTACGCGATGACGGCACCTGGTCGGATAGTGACTGGGCCACTCTCAGTAGTCTGGCGCCGAACTCCATCACTTACCTGGACACAACTCCGCTGTATGGGCCGGTGTATCAGTATCGCGTCAGGGCCGCCAACGCGCTCGGCGCCTCAAACTGGGATACCACAGCCGGCGTCGCGGTCGTCACTCAAGCTCCGGATGCGCCGGGCGGGCTGACCGTACAGTCGGACGCGAATAACCACGTCCAGCTCACTTGGGATGACAAGGCCAATGACGAGCTCGGCTTCGACGTGGAGCGCCGCAAGCAGAATGCCGACGGCACCTGGCCGGCTGCCTGGACGGCCCTGCCGCAGCTTGGCCCCAATCTCGAGACCTATACTGACGATAGCCTCACCGCGGCCGGCTCATACCAGTACCGGCTGCGTGCCTATAACTCCGCAGGGTCATCCACCTGGGCCGGCCCGGCACAGATTTCCGCCACTCCTCCGCGACCGGCCGAGCCGAGCAACCTGACTATCACCGCCGTCAATAACTCCAGTGATATACGGGTCGCCTGGCAGGACAACTCCAACAACGAGACCGGCTTCGGCGTGCAGCGCCGACGCTGGCTGGTTGACGAGACCTGGTCGGACTGGACGACGGTGCTGTGGAGCGCCCCCAACCTCACGCAGTTCGTTGACCAGGACATACCCGTCGGCTCCTCTTATCAGTATCGCCTCCACGCGGTCAATTTCGTGGGCCCCTCGGAATGGGTCGTATCTTACGGCATCCGCTGCGAGCCGACGCCGATATGGCCGAATAATCTGGCCGCCGTGACGGTGAATTCAGGTCAGGACGTCAAAGTCACCTGGACCGACAGGTCTCAGGTGGAGAACAATCTCAAGGTACAACGCCGCGACCAGCTTGATGACGATAGCTGGGGGAACTGGACCACGATCGTCTGGCTTGGGGCCAACGTTACCCAGTACACCGATGACAACATCGCCACCGATGGGCAGTACGAGTACCGCGTGCAGCTCTTCAATGCCGCGGGCGGCTCGGAGCTGACGTTGCCGGTGAGCGTCTGGCGACTGACCAGTGTTCCCCAAGCCCCCACCGATATCGCGGCTACGCTGCTGCCCGGCGACCAGGTGCAGGTGGACTGGACCGACAATGCCGACAACGAATCCGCCTATGCGCTGCAGCGTCGCAAGGCCCGTGCCGACGGTACGTGGTCGGCCGCTGACTGGAGAACTCTGGCTGGTTCGCTGCCGCGCAATTCGGCAACATATCTGGATACGACCGTGACATACGGGGCGGTATATCAGTACCGTGTCAGAGCCTCTAACGCACTTGGTTCGTCCGACTGGAACACTACTCCGACTAGCATCAACATCGTCACCGAGCCTCCGGAGGCTCCGAGCGGGCTGGCCGTCCAGGTGGACGCCAATAACCACGTCCGCCTCACCTGGGACGACATGGCCAGTGTTGAGGTCGGCTTCGATGTCCAGCGGCGCAAGACGGACACTGAGGGCACCTGGCCGTGGACAACGATAGTCCAACTCGGCCCCAATACCGAGAGCTACACTGACGATACTTTGACCGAGGCCGGCTCCTATGAGTACCGCGTCCGCGCTTACAATTCGGCCGGGGCCTCGGCCTGGGCAACACCGGTAACGGTCTCGGCCGTCCCGCCAGCGCCGGCAGCCCCCAGCAATCTGACCGTCCAGGCCGTTAACGACTCTACCGACATCAGGGCGACTTGGCAAGATAATTCGAGCAACGAAACCGGCTTCACGCTCCAGCGCCGACGTTGGCTGGTTACAGGCGCCTGGTCGGACTGGACGACGGTGGTGACAACAGTCCCCGATCAGACTGAGTTCCTGGACGACCAGATACCTGTCGGCTCCTCATACCAGTATCGCGTGCGGGCGGTCAATGCCGTCGAGCCCTCCGGATGGGCGGTATCCTTCGGCACTCGCTGCGAGCCGACGCCCCTGTGGCCGGACAATCTGCAGGCTGAAGTGACCAACCCGGGCCAGGACATCAAGCTGACCTGGACCGACAAATCACAGAAAGAGAACCGGATCGAGGTGCAGCGCCGCGACCAGCGTGCCGACGGTCAGTGGCAAGACTGGGCCACGATTGCCTTGCTGGCTGCCAATGTCACTGAGTTTATTGATGACACCATCCCCGGCGACGGGCAGTACCAGTACCGGGTGCGAATGCTCAATGCAGTGGGCGCCTCCGAGTGGCCCCTACCGGTGAGCATCTGGCGCGTCGGCAGTGTCCCCCAAGCCCCCACCGGCATCACAGCAGCACTGCAGCCTGGCGACCAGGTGCAACTCAACTGGAACGATAATGCGGATAACGAGGCCGCCTACGTGCTGCAGCGCCGCCAGGCCCATGCCGACGGCACTTGGTCTGACGCTGACTGGGCCACGCTCGATACCTTGGCCCAGAACTCCGAGGCTTACCTGGACACCACCGCCGTGCACGGGGCGGTCTATCAGTACCGCGTCAGAGCCTATAACGAGGCCGGCGCCTCAGACTGGAATACTTCCGCCGCCGTCGCCACTGTCACCGAGGCTCCCGAGGCCCCGACCGGCCTGGCCGCACAGGCAGCCGCCGGCGGTCACGTCGAACTCACCTGGAACGACATGGCCGATGATGAGCTTGGCTTTGTGGTGCAACGCCGCAAACAAAACGCTGACGGCACCTGGCCCGCGGGTTGGACGGTACTGACGCCGGCCCCGCGCAATGCCGAGAGCTACACCGACAACACTCTCACCGAGGCCGGCTCGTATCGGTACCGTATTCAGGCCTATAACTCCGTCGGCGTGTCCGCCTGGGTAGGTCCGGTACAGGTCGCAGCCACTCCGCCGCAGCCGACCGATCCGAGCAATGTCGCTATCGTGGCGGTCAACAACTCCACCGACATCCGGGTCACGTGGCAGGACGGTTCCACCAACGAAACCGGCTTCACGCTGCAGCGGCGCCGCTGGGTAGTCGCCGGCACCTGGTCGGAGTGGACGACGGTAGTGGTAACCGGTCCCAACGTCACGCAGTTCCTTGATGACGAGGTCCCGGTCGGCTCCTCGTATCAGTACCGAGTCCAGGCCGCCAACGCTATGGGCACCTCCGGATGGGCTGTGGCCTCCGGCATCAGATGCGAGCCGACGCCCCTGTGGCCCGATAATCTGAAAGCTCACAGCCTCAATGGTGGTCAAGACATCAAGTTGACTTGGACCGACAAGTCACAGAAGGAAGATGAGCAGAAAGTACAGCGGCGTCAGGAGACCGGCGAGGATGTCTGGTCCGATTGGGCGGTTGTGGCCACGCTCGGTGCCAACGAAACTGAATGGACCGATGATGCCGTGCCGGGCGACGGCAAGTATCAGTACCGTGTCCAGGCCTTCTGCGGGGGGGCGGCATCCGAGTTCTCGCCGGTGTTGACGGTGCAGCGCGTGGCAACCGCCGCCGCGAGCTCGACGCTGCTGTCGGTTGCGGGTATGGACGTGCAGCAGGTCAACGGCCAGTGTGCCTCAATCGTCTATAACCTGTCGGCTGCGGCCGATGTGACCGTCGAGGTGCGCAACATCGCCGGCCGGCTGGTCACGGCTCTGCCGCCGGTGACGGCTGCGGCGGGTATCAATACCGCCACCTGGAACCTGCGCAACAGCAGCGGCGCTCCCATACCCTCTGGTACTTACCTGTGCACGCTCCGAGCGATGAGTTCGGATGGGACCCAGGCCAACGCCATTCGCGCCCTGAGAGTGCAAAGGTAGCTAGGGCGAGCCACTGACGCGTCATAACTGATATATTGGCACAGGCCCGTGGTCGGCACAGCCACGGGCCTTCGTTTCATGCAACATGGATTGTTGCCTAACTAGTACCAGGCCGCTGAAGGGGCGAAACATGCGACCTCGACCCGGGCTTGCTATCCTGGCTCAGGCAGCGCTCATGCTCTGCTTATGCGTGGCTGTTGCTTCGGCCCAGGTTGTCAACTTCACCGATGCCAATCTGGAAGCGGCGATCCGCGAGGCGATTGCCAAGCCCTCCGATGACATATATGAGGCCGATCTGGCGGGCCTCACGGAATTGCGGGCCCTGGGCAGCGACATTTTTGACCTCTCGGGCCTTGAGCATTGCAGCGACCTGGTGCGCTTGTGGCTGGGTGATAACCAAATCAGCAACCTCCAGCCCGTGGCCGGCCTCGCCGACCTACAACAGCTCTATTTCTGGGATAACCAAATCAGCGACCTGCAGCCGCTGGCCGGCCTCAGCGAGCTTTCCGTGCTCGATCTATCCGGTAACGAAATCACCGACCTTCAGCCCCTAGCCGCCCTGACCGGCCTCAACGAACTGGCTCTGGATGATAACGGGATCAGTAACCTGCAGCCCCTGGTCGGCCTCAGCAACCTGCGACTGCTCGGTTTGAGTTCTAATGAGATTAGTGACCTGTCCCATCTCGCAGGGCTGTCCGGCCTACAATACCTCGACCTGGGCGGCAACCAGATCGCCGATTTGGCTTCCCTTGCCGGTCGCCTTGGCCTGCAACTGCTTGACCTGTCCGACAATTCAGTCACCGACCTGCAGCCGCTGTCCGGGCTAACTAACCTCGAATACCTCTACCTCTCCGGCAACGCTCTCAGCGATCTTGCCGCCTTGGCCGGTCTCACCAATCTGACCGACCTTGACCTTTCCGGCACTCTCGTCAGCGATATCGGTCCCCTGGTGGCGAATCCCGGGCTGGGGCAGGGAGACTTTGTCGGCATCAACCGGGCTTGGCTCGACCTCAGCGCCGGCTCCCAGGCTAGTTCCGATGTCCAGAGCTTGCGCGACCGCGGTGTGACAGTTTGGTGCGAGAACCAGGCCGCTCCCCAGTCCCCCGCTATGCCCACCAACCTGACTGCCTCGGTGACGCCTGACGACTATGTGGAACTGAACTGGACGGACAATTCAGACAACGAGCAAGGCTTCACTATTAAGCGCTGCCGACGGAACGATGACGGCTCCTGGCCGACGACCTGGACAGCTCTTGGATCAGTTGGGCCTGATATCTGTACCTACACCGATACCTCCGTCTCCCAAGCGGGGAGATACCGCTACCGGGTTCGGGCCTACAATAGTGTTGGTACCAGCAGTTGGACGCCGGCCGCGGAGATCTGGGCCACTCCGGGGGTTCCTACAGCTCCCAGCAACTTCACGCTCCAACTCGTCAATGGCGGCAACAAGCTGAGCCTCGCTTGGCAGGACAACTCGGGTAACGAGACCGCCTTCAACCTGGAGCGCAGATACTGGGCACCTGCGGGGACCTGGTCGGCGTGGATCGAACTGCTCTCGACAGCGCCCAACCTCACCGGCCTTGTTGACGACCAGTTGCCCTTCGGCTCCTCCTATCAGTATCGCATCCGGGCGGTCAATGCCGCCGGCGGCTCGGCCTGGGCTGAATCACCCGCTGCAAGATGCGAACCCACCCCCCTATTCCCCGACAACCTAGCTGTGGAACTAGTCAACGACGGCCAGGCGAGCAAGCTGACCTGGAATGACAAGTCACAAAAAGAAGAGAACTACCAGGTTCAGCGACGTCGCTGGCTGGTGGAGGGTAAATGGTCGCAGTGGAGCACGGTGCTGTGGGCCGGCCCCAATGTCACTGAATTCCTTGATGACGCTATCCCCGTCGGCTCCTCGTACCAGTACC
>CAYMIN010000030.1:0-52010 GCA_964390495.1 uncultured Armatimonadia bacterium | reverse complement strand
GGGGCCGCATACGAGGCCTGAGCTTGGCGAAGGCCGAGAATCCGGCCCAGCCGTTAGCAAAATCTGCAAAAGTCCAGTTCCAGCCCGAGGTCGTTGCTTGTGTATCCCAGCTACCTCGAGCTTTCCTCACCACCGTAGAGCTCCTGCAGCATCTCCAGCCCGTTCTCCACCAACGCCGCCTCGGTCCCCGGGCCGCTGGGATTGTAGCCCTTGCCCGGCTCGTAGCCGCCCTCGCGGATGGCGTTGTCGGTGCACAGGTAACCGGTATAGGCGTTGGCGATGCTGATGACTGAGGTGTAGGCAAACGGCGAGCGTTGTTTGAGCTGCAGCCCGATCTCCACCAGCGTCTCCCCCGGCGTGCAGATAATCCCCATGTCCCCGACCCGCGCCGCCCACAGCTCCCGTGGCACACTCACACGCCCGTGGTATTCCTCCACCTTGCCGAGCTGGTACTCCAGCCAGCGGTATTCATAGCTGCTCTTGTCCTCCGTATCATCCAGCTTCTTCTTCACCTCTTCAGGCGTCGGATAGTCGGGCGGAAGCGGCAGCTCGACCGTCCGTGAAATGCTGCCAAGCGGCAGGTCATCGCTCAGCTCCTGGACCTCCTGCCAGACCTCAGCCGCCTGGCAACCGAGTGCTCTTCCGACCCGTTGCCGCGAATTGCCGCGGCGCCAGGTAGGCACCTGGTCACCGGCGCAACCGTCGGCAAACAGCATCGCCCCGCCGATAATTCGCTCGAAGGCCCAGCGCGCCTGCCCCGGATAATCCGCCGAGATGGCATAGCCGTCTTCGCTGTTGACGACCGCGTGACAGGCGAACGATATCAAGGTCGCCAGTGGCTCTCCCGCCTTCGTATCCACGCGCAACACCGGCACTTCGTTATCCACGACGCCGGCACTGAGACCATCCAGTATCGCCAGCGGCGGCGTCAGACGCGGCCCCAGATGCCCGTGCCGCGGCCAGGCCTCGGCTAGCTGCCCACCGGCCAGCGAGGCCGCCGCCGCCGGCTCCGGCTCCATAGTCAGCCGGTTCTCGCAGCGCCGCTCGGCCAGGTTGACCGGCCGGCGGTTGAAGCTGATACCCCACGCCCGGCCCGTGCCATAGCCTGCAACTGCCGGCTGTAAGTTGTCGTAAGCCTCAGCAATCGCGCCGGCGATGCCAGCAATCAGGTTGAGCCGGTAGTCTTCTGAGACCGCGGCCTTCAGCTCCTCCGTTTGGTAGCCCTCCGGCTTCAGACTCGGCCCGAAGTGGGTATGACTCCCGCACACCATTACCCGCTCCGGCTCCAGGCCCGTGACCGCGGCCGTCTTCGCGCGAATGTCGGCCACGGTGCCCTCATCAACGCCGATCAGGTCGGTGCATACCAGCGCCACAGTCGTTGGGTCATTCTGTAACACCAGCACCCGCGCTTCGAGCGGGTCCTCCACGCCGGTGGCTCCGTGATCCCGGCCCCCATAGCCCGACATCGGGCTTCCCACAGCCGGGGTTATATCACACTTGGCAAAACCTGCTTGTAGAGACACTTCGCGACACCTCTTCCCTTGATTTCGATTACACTTGCCTTACTCATCGCCGGCCAGTTGTGCCAGCATCGCCAGGGCCTTCTCCACCAGGGCCGCCTCGGTGCCTGGGCCGTTGCAGTTGGTGGCCTCGCCCGCACCCGGCTCCGCCCCGCCTTCCTTGATTGCCGCATCGGTGCACATATACTGCGCCGAGCCGTTAGCCATGCCGATCACGTTGGTCACCGCAAAGGGCGAACGCTGCTTGATCTGCATGCCGATCTCGACCAGGATTTCGCCGGGCAGCCCGACGATGCCCATATCACCGACGCGGGCGGCCCACACTTCGCGCGGGGTAGCGCTACGGCCTGCCACTTCCAGCGCCCGCTTGTACCTGCGCCGCGCGCGAATCCCGGCGGCGTCATCGCGGTCGCCGCACTCCTCGCACTCCTTCTCCGCCTCCGCGATGCTGGGAAAGCCGGCGGGCACCGGGATCTCAACCATCCGCGAGATGACGGCAAGCGGCACCTCCTCAGCCAGGGTCTGGATTCGCAGCCAGGCCTCGGCGGCCCCGTAGCCGATGGCCCGGCCGACGCGCTCGCGGGAGTTGCCGCCGCGCCAGGCCGAGGTCATGTCACCGGAGCAGCCGGCGGCGAACAGCAGCGGCCCGCCGGTGACCTGCTCAAACGCCCAGCGCGCCTCCGCCGGGTAGTCCGCCGAAATGGCGTACAGGTCATCCTTGCCCACGGAGGCGTGACAGGCAAAGCTGGCGAGAGTGGCCAGCGGCTGACCGGCGGCAGTATCCACCCGCAGCACCGGGACCTCGTTATCTACGGGCGCGACGCTGAGGCCGTCAAGTTCCGCCAGCGGCGGGCTCAGTCGCGGCCCCAGGTGCCCGTGGCGCGGCCAGGCCTCGGCCAGTTTGGCACCCTCGCTCGCGGCCAGGGCGGCCAACTGCGGCTCCAGCCGGTAAGTCCCTACGCACTGCCGGGTGCGCAGATTGACCGGCCGGCGGTTGAAGCTGATGCCCTCGGCCCGTCCGCTGCCCCAGCCGACCACAGCCGGCTGCAGCCGCTCGCAGGCCTTCTCTACCGCACCGGCCAGCGCAGCAGCGGCGATGCCTGCGTACTGCTCATCCACGGCATCGCGCAGCAGCTTCTTCACATACGGCACCGGCCGCATACACGGAGCCCAGTGGGTGTGCGTCGCACAGACCATGATCTGTTCGGCTTGCAGGTCAGTGGCCGCCGTTACCTGGCCGCGCACGTCGGCGACGAAGGCGGCATCCACATCCTCCAAGTCGGCGCACACGATGGCAACCGCGGTCTGCTCGTTTCTCAGCACCAGAGCGTACCCGAACAGGGGATCATCCAGGCCTGAGGACAGCTCTTCACGCGCGGCATAGCCCGACAACGGACAGCCGATTTCCGGCGTCAGATCACAGCTCCCGAAGCCCGCTTGCAGCGCCATCTAGCATCATTACCTTCCGCTCTACGCCTATGCGGCACTGAGTGAACCGGCAGCTAGTTCGCGGCCACGGGCGGATGCACCTGCCCTGGGGGATGGCTAGGCTGAGGCCCGCCGTTGCCGTTGTAGGGGCCATCCCCAACATTCCCGTGGGTCGGGCATCCTCCCCAGAAGCTGTTGCTGTTGCCGTTGTCCGTGCGCCCGCACAACACATAACAGTCCTCGCGTGGGTCGGGCTTTCCAGCCCGACAGCCGCTGCCGTTTTGCCGTCGTCCCCTCTCCCCCCGGGAGAGGGCTAGGGTGAGGGCCGCCGTTCTCCCCCTCCCGTGTCGGGAGGGGGCGGGGGGTAGGTGTCGTTCCCCCCTCTCCCCCCGGGAGAGGGCTGGGGTGAGGGGGCCGTTGTAGGGGCGCAATCTCATTGCGCCGAGATCGCTGTCCACCCGCAATCGAGTCTAGCGGAAAATCCCCAAAAAACCCTCCAGATCTGGTTTAGCCGCTTGACAAGTGGGTATATCTACTATAGGATATAGTAGATGACAACTATCGCAAGTAGTAAGAGCATGGAGGAGGTGTCGGTAATGAGACGGATTACACTCAACACAGCGTGGTGGACGCTGAAGTCACTATTACTGGCACTGCTGATCGCCGCTATCGCCGGCTGCGGCGGCACCGACATTGACGATGATGACGGTTACGACCCCGGCTACTACGATTTCCCGCAGTATCGCAACCTCACCATCATCCTGCGGGTAGTGGACCCGGCGGGCTATCCGATCGGTGGTGCCAGCGTCTGGGTGGCCGACCACGAAGATGACCAGACCACCAGCACGCGACTGCATCCGCTTGGCGACGGCTATCCTCGCCAGTGGCGCGGCTGGCTGGCCAACTGGACCAGCGACGACTACCGCGTCGTCATCAACTACCCCGGTGATCGCGACGAGTTCACCATCGAGGCGGGCAAGCGCGGCTACTGGAGCGACCGAACCAGGGTCTCGATATCCGACTACGAGCCCGACGAGATCTTTGTCAGAGACGAGCTGGTGCTGGTGCCGAGGGCGACAATCTACTCGACCCAGGCCCCGGCGCAGGAGCCGAGCCAGGCTGAAACCGTGGCGGCCGATGCCGACTTCCAGCGTGAGACGGGCGACCAGCCGCAGATCACAATCGGCGCAGAATAGACGCAGCCGGATTCCTCCTCCCTCCACCAAGGGCGGGCCACTGTGGCCCGCCCTTTATCTCTAATCCCGGCTCAACCCAACTACCCCGTGGGGCGGGCATCCCCGCCGCCGTTCGCACTTGCACCTCCGCCCCCTCCTATGCTACTGTAGCCCCAATCAACCCCGGAAGGAACTCTAGATGCGTGTTACACCAGGCGCCCCGCACTCCCCGTCGCACCAAAACAGCTCCGACCTGGTCGTGCAGGATCGTTCCCGCAAGCAGCACTACTCCCTCGCCGAACTGACCAACAAGGTCGTCGCAGGCGATGCCCTCAACATACTGCCCAAAATGCCGGCGGAGAGCTTCGACATGGTATTCGTGGACCCTCCCTATTTCCTGCAACTGCAGGGCAAGAAGCTCAAACGCTGGAACGTTGGGACCGACGTGGAGGGCGTGGCTGAGGACTGGGACCAGTTCGCCTCCTTCGCGGAGTATGACGAGTTCATGGGCAAGCTGCTAACCGCGGTGCAGAGGGTGATGAAGCCGACCGCCACGATCTGGATTATCGGCACCTATCACAACATCTTCCGCGTCGGCCGGCTGATGCAGGACCTCGGCTACTGGACGCTCAATGACGTAATCTGGCTCAAGACCAACCCGATGCCGAACTGGCTCGGCGTCAGGTTCACTAACGCCACCGAAACGCTGATTTGGGCGCTCAAGGACAAGGAGGCCAAGGGCTACACCTTTCACAAGGAGTACGCCAAGGCGTTCGGCGTAGGCAAGGTTGGTGCGAACGTCTGGGTCTTCCCCATCTGCGCCGGCAAGCAGCGCCTGAAGGACGCCAATGCCCGCAAACTCCATTCGGCGCAGAAGCCCGTCGAGCTGCTGAGGCGGGTGATCCTGACCTCGACGAAGCAGGGCGACCTGGTGCTGGACCCGGTTGCCGGAACCGGCACTACTGGTCATGTCGCCCAGGCTCTCGGGCGCGACTTCACCATGATCGAGGTCAATCCGCGCTATGTAGAGGGCATCAAGCGAAGGTTCGAGCGACGCTTGAGCCTGAGCACGGAGCCTTCTCCGGACGAAACCTCTGAGCCGAACTAGAGGGAATCTGAGCAGTACAGGTGAACTACTACGCACCGATGCACGGGGACATTCCCGACACGGGCAATCCCCGCAGACAGAAGACTAGGAGGCGCACCATGATTGACACCCACACCCACCTGCATTACAGCGGCCGCTTGCCCGACGAGCGCCGCGGCATCACCGCCGAGCAGCTCGTAGATACCATGAACCGCCGAGGCATAGACATGTCGGTGGTACTGCCGATGGAGAGCCCCGAATATACCAGCAGCTACTGCCTGACCGATTGGGTCATCGCGGCCGCCGAACGCTTCCCCGAACGCATCATCCCCTTCCTGCATTTCGACCCCCGCAAACCCCGCTGCCTCGACCTGATTGACCATTTCGCCAAGCACGTGCTAGTCAGGGGCTTCGGCGAGTTCGTTGACGGGCTCTATTTCGACGATCCCTTGCGGATGAGGATCTACGGCAAGTGTGGCGAGCTGGGCTTCCCGGTGGTTTTCTACGGCTCCGGCCATACCTCGCTGGACGAGGTCGGTCTGCCCCGCCTCGAGAAATGCCTCAAGGAGTTCCCGGACACCATCTTCATCGGGCATGGGCCGCGCTGGTGGAACTCGATATCGGCGGATGATGACGCCAGTTGCGGGTATCCTGACGGCCCGGTGGTTCCTGGCGGCGCGGGCGACCGCTTCCTGCAGGAGTACGACAACATGTACGCCGACATCTCCGCCGGCTCCGGCTACAATGCGATGACCCGCGACCCGGAGTTCACCCGAGGCTTCATCGAGCGCAACTGGACCAAGATCCTCTTCGCCACCGACTACCTGAGCGTCGGCCATGAGATCGGTCACGTCGAATGGATGCTGGAGACGCCGATGGCCGAGGAGCACCGCCAGGCGATCATGGAGGGCAATGCCCGCCGCATTCTGCATCTGGACGAATAGCGCGCTTAGTTCTGGGGACGATTTCCCGCAGCGGAATCCGGCTTCCCTATTCGCCCCAGCCGTTGCTGTTGTCGTCCCCTCTCCCCTTGGGAGAGGGCTAGGGTGAGGGCCGCCGTTGTAGGGGCGCATGGCATGCGCCCGTGGTCTTGGCGGTTGCCGTTGCCGTTATCCCCTCTCCCCTTGGGAGAGGGGCTAGGGGGTGAGGGGTGCCTTGGCCGTCGCCTGCCACAGCCCTGTCCCCCATTCTAGTCGCCATAGCCTTGACCGAAATAGGTGAGCACCATGACCGAAACGGTCCAACTGTCCCAGCGACTTGAGGCCTGCCTCGGCGGCCGTCTGCGGCCCCCTGTCATTTCTCCGGACCTCGCCGAGCGCAGCCACGCCTCACTCACGCGCATCCACCTGGGCGAGGCCACCGTCAACACCTGTAACCCCGCCATCGCCGATGTGGATGGTGATGGACTTGACGAAATCGCGATGCCCTTCAACCGTGGCGAGGAAGATGTAGTGGCTCTATTCCGTGGCGATGGCACCAAGCTGTGGGAAACCACCGCGGCCAAGTTCTACCATTCAGTCTATGATGATGACGAGCTTTACCTGCGCAGCCACTGGCATTATCGCACTCACCATCGCCACCTGCTGACACGAATCTGCGACCTTGACGGGGATGGCGAACTGGAGGTCGTCGTCGGCCTCGGGCCGATTCACATCCTAGACGCCCAAACCGGTCGCCTCAAGAGTTCGTTCGACCTCGACGGCCTGGTGCAGGTCTGGGACCTCGGGCATTTGCACGACCCCGCCGCCCTCGGCATCGCTGCCGGCGTCAATCACCACGACGAAAGTGGCTCCATCCTCGCCCTGGACGGACATGGCGACCAACTGTGGCGGCACGAGACTGTGGGCAAGTCGTTCGAGGACAAGCTCTTGTGCGGCGACCTGACCGGCGACGGTCTTGACGAGATTGCCTTCAGCATGGCTGATGCCGAGCGCTTCGAGGTCCGCCGGGGCACTGGCGAGCTGCTGTGGGCCAAGCATGTCCCCGCCGACATCGGCGAGGACACGCACGTGGATGATCTGGTCATCGGCCCGATTCAGGAAAGCGGCAACCAGTTGGCCACCTCCACCGGCGCTTGCCTTTTTGATTCCGAGGGCAACCTCTTGTGGAGTCTTCGTGACCGCCTCGAGCACGGCCAGAAGGTCTCCTTGGCCCAGCCGCCGCAGGCTGCCGAGCCGAGGCTCTACATCTGTTCCAAGACCGGACGCCGCGCCTACCTGCTCGACCCTCAAGGCCGGGTCCTGTGGGAGTACGCCAACTTCTCCGCGACCCCGGATGGGCGCCTCTACCTCACGACCGCCGGGGATTGGCTCGATTGGAGCGGCCCTGGAGCCTGCGAAATAGTCCAGGCCGAGGTGGCAGGCGCCGATCCTGATGCAGATACTCCCCAGGGCACCCCGCTTACCTTGTATCTCCACATTCTCTCAGCCGAGGGTGCTGAGGTCGCCAAGCTGCCCTATCAGGACAGCTTGCGCCCGGGCATGAACGGGGCCATGTGTGCCCGCGCCTGTCACCTTCGCACTCGCGACCGCCACGATATTCTGGTGATACCGCACCACGCCGGCGAAATCCTCATCTTCAGCCCGCTCTAAGATGAATCGTCGCTTCACTTCTCGCCGGCGCTTGTTCATAACACATTTGGAGGCGCTAGTATGGATCGGATCAGAATGGGCTTCGTGGGTGCCGGCTTCAAGGGGCAACTGGCTCAGTCCCTCCCCAGGCTATCAACCCGAATAGGAGCCGTACTTGAGGCCGGCCAGCAGATAGGCCTCACAGTTCGCCAAAATCTTGCCTAGTTGCTCGAAGTTCCGCACCGCGCCGGTGCCGGCGGTGCCTCCGGTGGTTCGCAGGCTGAAGCCACCGCCCGCCGCGCCTGCTTCGATGGCCTCGCGCACCGACTGCTCAACTTGCTCGCGGCTCCAATCCGGGAAATACGGTGAGGGGATATTGCCGGACAGCAACATCCGGTCGCCGACCCGCCGCTTGGCCTCGGCGAGGTCCACATCCCCCATCGGCGCAGCCTCCAGCGGCTCGACCGAGTCGATCCCCATCTCCCAGAACCGCTCCAGGTACTCCATCGCGTTACCGTGGCAGTGGGCGCGCAGCTTCCCACCGTGGGCGTGGATCACATCATTGACCCGCTTGTCATACTCAAAGACGAACTCCTCGAAGAACTCGCTGCCGGCCCAGGGCGGGATCAGCATCTCGTGGGCGCAGATGGCGAAGTAGGGCCCGATGCCGGCCTGCAGCATCGCCGCCACCCCGCCGGCTACATGCTCATTGGTGACCTCCAAGAAGCGGTGCATCAATTCGCGGTGGGTCTTGAACCAGATATACACCTCTTCCATGGTGGCGTTGCGCACCAGCCAGCCGAGGGGGTGCAGAACGCTGACCAGGACGATGCCCTTGTCACCCACCTCGGCGACTGTGCGGTGGAGTTCCTCCGCATCCAGCTCGCGGACCTCGAAGCTTGCCTCGGTGAGCCTCTCCATGTCCTCGGGGCAGGTGATATAGCGCTTTTCCCAGTGGCAGTCAATCGCGCCGCCCTCGAAGTCGGGCTCGCGCACGATGGCTGTAAACGGCCCGGCGCAGGTGTCGTAGGTGCGCTCGATGCGGACGAACTCACCGGGCTTGCGCTCTATTTCTTTCTCGGAATAGGTCGCAGGCAGCCCCAGGAAGCCCCAGTCGTAGGGGGCACATTGGTGGAAATTGTCGGTGCACTGCTCGATCAGCTCCCTGACCCGCTGCGCGCCCGGGTGCTGGTAGGCGTTGGGGCTGATTCTCAGCTCGATCGGCACGCGGTCCGGCTCCTGGAACGACCAGGCCATTTCCAGGCGCTCTTTTGAGGTCATTGGCATCTTCCTTGCTGGTGTCTTTTTGTATCCGGCCCCTGACGCCTCTGCCCGGCGTATTCGTGCGTATCCGCTCGCGGTTTTACCTTCCATTTCTTGGCGCGTGGCACAGCCTTCGCTTGTTTGTCGTGGTGGGGCAGGCACTCTTGCCTGCCGCCGTTGCCCTTTTCCCCTCTCCCCTTGGGAGAGGGCTAGGGCGAGGGCTGTCGTCGCCGTTATCCCTTCTCCCGCGCGCGGCAGGCGGCTAGCGTGGGACTCGCTCTTGCGAGGCACAATCAATCTCGCTCAATTCCCTAACGTCTCACGCATACTTCTCGGCAATACCGATTGCCAGTTTGGCCCAGTCCCGCAGTCGCTGGGGCCGTCCCCACAAGGTCTCCAGCTCCCGCAGCACCACCTGGTAGTAGTGCCCTTGGAGCCGCTTCAGGCCCGCTTCCAGGTGCTGGCGGTGCTCCTCCAGGTCCTCGGGCATGGTGACCTGGGTCGAGGACTGCCGCCACATTATCGTGTAATTGCCCCCGCACGCCTCGATCACCTGATCCAGCTCCGTCCAGAACGAGCACACGAAGATCCGCAGGTTGGGAATCCGCAGCACGATCTCGATCTTCGTCGTTAGGTTCTCACAGCAGCCGTACTGCACCGCCCCGAACTGCTGGAAGAGCACTTTCTGGTAATTGAGCAGGAACTCCTCCTGCATCGCGGGCGAGACCTGATCGAACTCCTGGCTGTTGGCCGCCACCCACAGGTTATGCAGTCCCACCGGCCCCGCGCTAGGCGGGTGGTTGAGCGGGTCGCTGCAGAACATCGGCTCGTGGTGATTGGTGGTCAGCAGGCCGGAGGCCTCGGCGGCACGCTGGGCCCGCAGCACGCCCTCGGTGAGCTTCGCCATCGCCCGGTGCACCAATTCCGGCCGAAACGCCATGTCCTCCATCATCGGTGCCATTCCGCGCAACTGCTCGAGGTGGACGCTCAGTTGCGGCCCTAGGGGCGGCGCGCCGGTGATCCGCACCGGCATTATTTCCCCCAGCAGGTCGTGCATCCGTTCTGCGGCCCGCTCCGTAGCCTGGCGGTCGCAGGTAAATTCAGGCACGCGGATTCTCTCATAGTCCTCGGGGGTCTCGATGGGGTGATGGTAGCGGAAGCCGCCCAGCTCGGTGGTCCCGGTCGAGACATGGGTTGGCAGGCCCCAGGTGTGCTCGGCATCGGCTTTCCAGACCGCGCCCACGCCCCACCACGGCTCGACGATATGGTCATCTCCGACCCAGTGCTTGTAGAGGTGCTGGCGGAGGGTGTATTCGACGCTGCGGCACAGCGGGTCGCGGCACTGCAGCGACTCCTGGGGGATTATCTGGCTCCAGACGCCGGCGGGCCGGCACCAGACCGGCGCGCGGTCTGGTTGCCGCCGTTCGTTGACATCGCGCCAGCGTTGCCTGCGGGCCTCGTACTCGGGGCTGGTGGCGAGGGCCATGACTTGTGCGGCCAGCTCGCGCACGAGGGCTTGATCTTTGGCGGGAAAGCCGCCGCTACCGCCAGCCATAACTGTCACCTAGTTGCCGTTGTCGGTGCTGTTGCGGCTGTCGTACTCCTACAGAGGGGCCGAATGGGGGCTGTTCGGGGCCCCATCCGGCCCAGCCGTCACCTTTACCATTGAGTCGTTCGGAGGGGCCGCATACGAGGCCTGAGCTTGTCGAAGGCCGAGAATCCGGCCCACTCGTTGGCGTTGGCATGTCCACTCAGACCCCCTCGCGTAGCTCGGGCTGCTCAAACGCATTTCCGTGCGTCGGGCTTCTCAAACATATTCCCGTCGGTCGGGCATCCTGCCCGAATCTTTACCTCATCGCGTGGGGCGGGCTTTCTAGCCCGCCGCCGTTACCGTTGTAGGGGGGCATGGCATGCGCCCGCGCCGTCGCCGTTCTCCCCTCTCCCGTTTCGGGAGACGGGTCGCGGGTGAGGGCATCTCCATCGCGTGGCTCGGGCTTCCAGCCCGAGTCCCTGGCCGTTCCCGTTCTCCCCTCTCCCGTTTCGGCGGGTACCCACTGCTCCGCAGTGGGTGAGGGCGGCGGGGTAGGTGCCGTTGCCCTGCCCCATTCCGCATCCCCTCCTCCGCGACTATGCTATTCCCGCAGCGGCCCCCCAATTCCTTGCAATATCGCTACCCGCTGCTATTAATCACCGACATGCCGAGGCAGGAGATACCGCCTCAGATGTCTAAGCCAATACGCAGACCACAATCTTCCTGAGGGAGGCGGCAATCATGAGGACAAACGCGACGAAGCTCCTCATAGTGACGCTGGTGATCTCCGCCATATCGGCATCGGCAGCGGACCTAACACTAAAGACCAAGGCCGGCTTGGCCATGCGAATATCCCCGACCGGCGAGGTGACCGCGGCCCAGATCGGAACGGTGGAGCTGCCGCTGGCCGGTGTCGGCGGCTTCTCTATCGCCGATTTCCAGAACCAGCCGGAGCCGCAGAATCTGGTCCCGAACCCGGGCTTCGAGCAGGGCGCGGAGGGCTGGAATCTCCGCCCCGGCCAGAGCCTTGACGAGCGCGTATTCCATAGCGGCGAGCGGGCGGTGCGTCTGGAGGTTCCGGGGCCGGAGCCGGGCAGCTCGAATGTCGGCTACACGGTGCCAGTCAAGCCGAATACTGCTTACCGCTGCGAGTTGTGGGTCCGCCGCGAGAAGGTCGGCATCTGTGGCGCTTACGTTTCCGAGCGCGACGATGCCAACAACCTTACCGGCCAGCAGACCCAGGTCGGCCGGCCCATTCCCAACTTCGACGGTATCTGGCACAGGCTTAGCTGGGAGCTAATCACCCAGCCGCAAACCACGCGCCTCAATCTCCGAGGCGATATTTACAAGTCAACGGGGACACTCTGGCTGGACGATTTCTTCATCGCCGAGGTCGGCGGGACGGTTTATCAGCCGGTCGCGGGGCAGGTCGAAAAGCAGGGCGAGACACTGCTATTTCGCGGCGGCCTAGCTGATGCGGGTCTTGAGCTTGAGGCCAGCTTGACTGCTGACGATGACGCGGTCCGCGTGGCGGGCCTGGTGCGGGATACCACCGGTCGCGACCGTGCCGTGGCCGTGCGCTTCGGGCTGCCGCTGGATGCCCGCGACTGGACCTGGTACCACGAACTGGAGGACCGCGAGCAGATCTCTGCTGACAAGATCTATCGTCACACTTACGACTGCAAGTCCGGCATCGGCGTCTGCTCGGTCTATCCCTGGTCGGCGCTGAGCGGGCCGAACGCCGGCCTGACGCTGGCCTTGCCGGTCTCGCAGGGCCCCCGCGTCTTCGTGCTCCAGCACGACCAGCGCCAACCGCAGACCTCGCTCACCTTCTATTTCGGCCTGACGCCGGATGCCGCCAACAATCCCAGCCGCGCCCCCTTTGCCTTCCTCCTCTACCCTCACGACCCCGCCTGGGGGATGCGCTCGGCGATGGCGACCTACTACCGCCTCTTCCCCGACAGCTTCCTCAAGCGGCCCCGCTACGAGGGCTATCTCAACTACGCCAACCTCGAGCGCTATGACCCGGATACCCACGCCCTGGTCGCGTATGGAGCCAACCTCGACGATGCCGGCGATTTCGGTGAGGGCTACCAGTTCATCTGGCACCTGCACGGCTGCTACGACTTCCGCATGGTGCCCTATGAAGATCCCCAGCGCCCTTCCGATGAGAAGGTCATGGAGCTACTCAACGAGATGGTCGAGCGCGAGAAGGAGCAGCCCAGGTATTATACGCCGACCGCCGAGACGATCAAGAAGCTG
The DNA here is from genome assembly GCA_964390495.1 of uncultured Armatimonadia bacterium. Lineage (GTDB taxonomy): Bacteria > Armatimonadota > Zipacnadia > Zipacnadales > UBA11051 > UBA11051. Next base: position 39,174 of record CAYMIN010000030.1, on the reverse strand, counting down.
ACCTATGGCCCGGACGGGCAGATTCTCTACATCGGCGACACTAGGTACTGGCGGCCCCACGAGGGTTATAACCACACTGACCAGCCCGGCTGGGGCCTGAATTTCCGCGTCAACGAGGACCCGGGCGTCTCGGATTACCTTGCCGACCTCACCCGCCAGAAGCTGGAGCAGTACGCTGAGGATGAGACGCGCCGGCCTTTCGCGGCGATGCTGACGGCCGATGCGATTGAGGGCTATTTCGCCAATTCCTCCGGCCTCAATTTCCGCCGCGAGCATTTCGCCACCACTCACATGCCGCTGACCTTCGGCAAGGAAAGCCTCAAGCCGGCGATGCCCAACACCATCTGGGATTTCCATCAGCAGGTCTGGTGGCCGCTGACGCAGCGCTATCAGGTCATCACCCACGGCAATGCCAACAAATACGAACAGACTTTCACGATGCCGTTCGTGGATTTACCGATGATTGAAAACCGCTGGGACCCCGATCACCCGGGGAGGTTTGAGAGGTATTTGCGGGGGATCGCGCACCATAAGATCTGGCGGTTCTGGCGAGTGCTCGATGCCGGTGAGAAAGATGAGGCCAGCGTGCGACGCCACTTCGCCCGCGGGCTGGCCTATGCCGTCTATCCCTGCGTCGGACCCCTGCAGTCAAGCGGCGGCGGTGTCGAGCAATACCGCGACCTCTACCGCCAGTATGTGCCCGCTATCGAGGAGCTCTCCATCGCCGGCTGGGAGCCGGTGCCATACGCCCGTACCAGCGCCGGCGTCATCGTCGAGCGCTACGGCTCCTTCGGGGCCGGCGAGCTGCACTTCACCTTCCGCAACTACGATACCGAGGCCGCGCAGGTGACCCAAGTCAGTCTCGACCGGCAGGCTCTGGGCATACCCGACGATGCGCAACTGGTCGCCGTGGACATCCTGCCCGGTCTCGCTGTGGCCTCAGGCTTTGAGCCGCAGAGCTGGGAGGTGACAGTCGAACCTGAGAATGCGCGGGCCTTCTGGGTCGGTACCAGAGAGCAGATGGCCCAGCACGGCTTCCGGCTAGCCGAGCGCGTTTTCGGCAAACTGGACCGGCTCTTTGCCAGCGAACTCACCGACGAGAACCGCGCCGAGCTGGCCGCCGCGGCGGAAATGGCCCGGAGCGGGGCCGCTCTCAACGGGGACGAAGCCCTGGTGGCGAGTAATCGGCTCTATGGGCAGATAGATCAACTGCAGCAGGCGATTGCGACCAAGGCGCCGGTTGACCTGGCGAAGCTGTGCGACCGGGCGCGGACCGCTTTGAGCTATGTCGTCGCGGGTATCGCGCAGATTCAGGTACCCGGCCCACGCGTGCTAGCAAGCAGCCTACGGGGTGAAACCGTGGCAGCCAAATGGGACCTGCACCTGCTGAAGTTTGCCGACATCTTGGTCGAAGAGGCGCGGGTACGGTCGCCCTGGCCGGAGGTTCAGGCGCAGTGCACGGCAACACCCGCTGTCAAAGACACGCCCGACCGCTGGGGTCTGGACATCGTCGCCCAACTCCACGTTCCCACCGAGCCGCCGCGCGCCCTGATGCCATACCTGCTCGAAGTCACCGGTGAATACGGGGAGATACCGTTCGTCATTTCCGTGCCGGTGGATGTCAAGCTCTCCGCGCCGCTGACGGTAGCAGCCCAGCCCCAGCGGGTGTTTCGGGGCGAAGCGACCAAGGTCAAGATCGTGGTCACCAACCGTCTGCCGCAGGCCGGCGAGATCGTGCTGAAGTTGGCGCCCCCCAAGGAGGTGCAGATGGAGCCGAGCGAGTTGGCCCTGACCTTGGCCGCAGAGGGCCAGCTAGAGCGCCTGATAACCGTCAGCTTGGTGGAGACGGTGCGGCTCGGGGAGCTTTATATTCCCTATGAGATTAGGAGTGAGGACGCCCGGCTCAAGATGCCGGGCCGGGTCCTGCTCAATGTCAGCGAGCCGGTGCCGCGCGTCAGCATCAGCCGGGCGACCGCCAAGCCGCAGCTAGACGGCGCTCTTGATGAAGAGCTGTGGCAGCGCGAGCCGACCATCGCCGCGCTGACGCTGCTGCAAGGGGCCAAAGCTGCCACCGAGAAGACGGCGGTGTGGCTAGCCTATGACGAGGCCGGTCTGTATGTGGCCTTCCGGTGCGCGGAGTCGCAGATGCACGAGTTGGTGGCTAACTTCAACCAGCGCGGCGATCCGCTGTACCGCGATGATGATGTGGAGCTATTCCTGCTGCCGCCGGGCGCGCCGCAAGCGTTTCAGTTCGCCGTCAATTCCCTGGGCACCATCAGCGACAATTTCGGCAACAAGGCCGAGTGGGTGGCCGGGGCGCAGCGGTATGAGGACGCCTGGACGGTGGAGATCTTCGTGCCGTATGAGGCCGTAGGGGTGAGCAAGCCGCCGGAGCGGGGTTGCTCGTGGGCATGTCAGTTCGGCCGGCAGCAGAAGGCCAAGGGCGAGACCAGCTCGTGGACGCCGGGAGCGGGCTTCAATGTCCCCAATCAGTTCGGCGAGGTGGTGTTTGAGTGAGGGGAGGGCGCAGGGCATGCGCCGCGACAACGTCACCCTCACCCCTCTTACTCCCCTCTCCCGGGGGGAGAGGGGAGAACGGCACCTACCCCCCATCCCCCTCCCGATACGGGAGGGGGGAGCGACGACGGCCAAGGCCTCGGGCTTCCACAGTAGTTGTGCGGATTTTAGGCAATTCAGGATATAGCGTGAGACCGGAATGTCGTTAGTCGTGATGGAGGGGCCTGTCGCAGGCTGTTTCGCATGGCGGAACAGACAAGGCTGGCCCAGCCGTTATCCTTAAGTTCTTCGGAGGGGCCGCATACGAGGCGGAAGCGCCAGCTTCCGCCGAGAATCCGGCCCAGCCGTTGTGGGTGGCCGTGTGGGTGTGGAGACCTCGCCAAGCTAGCGTCCTGCGCGGGCCGGCCTCACGTCGGACACACAGCGTCCGACGTTCGACACGGCCCCTCCATACGGCAAGTGCAAGGGCAACGGCGGCATGGAAGCCTGCCCCACGGGAGATTAGTGGGGAAGGCCAGGTTGGGCGATAGGAGCGGCAGCGGCGGGCGCATGCCATGCGCCCCTACAAGGGCACGGGGAGGGGAGGGGCAAAGGCAAGGCATGGCGAATAGGTTAGCAGTTACTTGAAGTTAAGGGAGTCATGTGAATGAGTGACAGTCAGGGGGCGCAGCCGATCCCCGCGCCCGATCCAACCCGCCGCGCCGTCGCAGAGCTGGTGGAACACTACCGCCGCAACGCCGAGCAGTTCGCCAGTGCCACCTACAAGGAAGCCCAACTGCGGCAGGAGTTCATTGACCCGTTCTTCGAGGCCCTGGGCTGGGATATGGCCAACACGCAGGGCTACGCCGAGCAGTACAAGGAAGTCGTCCACGAGGCCTCCATCAAGATCAGCGGGGAGACCAAAGCGCCCGACTACTCCTTCCGCATCGGCGGGCAGCGCAAGTTCTTCCTGGAAGCCAAGAAGCCCTTGGTTCACGTGAGAGATGACCCGGCACCGGCCTATCAACTCCGGCGCTATGCCTGGAGCGCCAAACTGCCGCTCTCGGTGCTCACGGATTTCGAGGAGTTCGCGGTATATGATTGCCGCAAGCGGCCCCAGCCGTCGGACGACGCCTCGGTCGCCCGGGTTGACTTCATCACCTATGACCAGTACTCCGAACGTCTGGACCACATCTACTCGATATTCGCGAAAGACGCCATTCTCAAAGGCTCCTTCGACCGCTACGTGCAGGGCACCCGAGGCAAGCGCGGGACCAGCGAAGTGGATGCGGAGTTCCTCAAGGAGATCGAGGCCTGGCGTGAAATGCTGGCCAAGGACATCGCCAGGCACAACCCGGCGCTGTCGGTTCACGATCTGAACTTCGCGGTGCAGGCGACCATTGACCGGATACTGTTCTTTCGCATCGCCGAGGGCCGGGGAGTTGAGGAGTACGGACGGCTGCGCGGCCTGATGAACGGCAGCAAGCTCTACGCCAGCCTCTGCGACCTGTACCAGGAAGCCGATGAGAAGTACAACGCCGGTCTGTTCGACTTCAGCGACAGCGGCGATACCCTGTGCCCGCAATTGACGATATCCGACCAGGCGCTCAAACCGATCCTGTCCAGGCTCTACTACCCGGAGTGCCCCTACGAATTCTCCGTTATCGGGGCGGATATCCTGGGCGCGGTCTATGAGCAGTTCCTGGGCAAGGTCATCCGCCTGACGCCCAGCCATCGCGCCAAGGTCGAGGAAAAGCCGGAGGTCAAGAAAGCCGGCGGGGTCTATTACACCCCGACCTATATCGTGGATTACATCGTGCAGCACACCGTCGGCGAGGCGCTGGAAGAGGCCGGCACGCCGGAGCAGGCCGGCAAGCTGCGGATACTGGACCCGGCCTGTGGCTCGGGATCGTTCCTGCTGGGCGCGTACCAGTACCTGCTCAACTGGCACCTGGACTACTACACCAGCGAGGAGCCGAAGAAGCACGCCAAAGGCAAGGAGCCTGCCATCATCCAGATCGGGGAGAAGGACTGGCGGCTTTCGACCTGCGAGCGCAAGCGCATCCTGCAGAACAACATCTACGGGGTGGACATTGACGAGCAGGCGGTGGAGGTCACCAAGCTCAACCTGCTGCTGAAGTGCATGGAGGGCGAGACCAGCGAAACGGTTGACAGCCAACTGCGGTTGACCCACGAGCGGGTGCTGCCGAATATTGACGACAATATCAAGTGCGGCAACAGCCTGATCGGGCCGGACTACTACGAGGGCCGCCAGCAGCGGATGTTTGATGAGGAGGAAGCGCGGCGGGTGAATGCCTTCGACTGGGAGGCGGAGTTCAGGGAGATAATGGCCGCGGGCGGGTTCGATTGCGTGGTTGGGAATCCGCCGTATCTAGGAGGGCGAGAGTGGACTGAGGAACTCTGGCAGCAAAGGGAGTATTTCTTGTCTAATTACCGATGCGTCCAAAACCAGTTCGATCTGTACGCTCTATTCATTGAAAAGGGTTTGTCGGTGTTGATTGAGGGTGGCAAGTTTGGCTTTATTACCCCCAATACTTGGCTCAACAATAGGCTCACCATGCCCCTTCGCAAGTTGGTGCTATCGGAGGCCTGCGTGGTCGGCATAGCTGACTACAGACAGGTGCGCGTTTTCCCAAAGGCTACGGTGCTCCCAATAGTGAGCATCCTAACCAAGCGCCAGGCTCCCGACCACAGTGGCCCAACTTGGGTGAGCGTTGCAGAAAGTCCTGGGAGGTACAGAACTCACGAGACTACAGCAGCCGCCTGGGCTAGTGATCCAGACATCATCTTCAACATCGTCGCTGATACACAGGCCACAAGGATCGTTGGCAAGCTTGCGACTAGGTTCATCGCCCTTCAACAGGTGGCTCGTCCCCGGTTCGGGGTCAAGGTGTACCAAAGAGGCAAGGGTGTTCCCGCCCAAACGGGACAGGAAGCATCGGCACGCGAGTTCGAGGCCGATAGGCCGATAGGCCCGGAGTGCCGCCGCTATTTGCTTGGACGGGACATTGACCGGTACCAGATGCACTTCGAGGGCCGGTGGCTATCCTATGGCCCGCACCTAGCCGAGCCGAGGACCATCGAACTCTTTCAGGGGCCAAGAGTCTTGCTGCGAAGAATTGTGGGGCAGCGGCTAATATGTACGTACGCGGAAGAAGAACTCATCGCGGACCAGCTCATACACACGGTGACACCGACGTCTCCGAAAGTCACCGCGAAATACCTCTGTGGCGTGTTAGGCTCAAGACTCATAGCGTACTTTTTCCGAAATAGGTTCAACCGGGACGAGAAGACATTCCCTGAGATACGGATTGGCGAGATTCAGCAACTTCCCATCCGCACCATAGACTTCGACGACGCTTCGGATGTAGAGCGGCATGACAAGATGGTCGCGCTGGTGGAGAAGATGTTAGACCTGCATAAGCGGCTCCTAGAGGCCAAAACCCAGCAGGACCGGCAATTGCTGCAACGGCAAATCGCCGCCACCGATGACGAGATTGATAAGCTGGTGTATGAGCTGTATGGGCTGACCGAGGAGGAGATCGGTATCGTCGAGGAAGGGGCCAGGCGGGAGTAACGGCAAACCCCTCAACCCGCACCACCACACAGCCACAGCGCCCCGCTCACCACCTCACCCACTGCTTCGCAGCGGGTACCCGACCACGCCCCAAACGGCAACGGCACCAGCCCAGCGCGGCACGAACCACCCAATTGCAGGCTCCTGCGCCGGAAACAACAGCGGGTTGCGAAGGCCAAAACCCAGCACGACCGGGAACTGCTGCAGCGGCACATCGCCGCTACCGATGACGAGATTGATGGGCTCGTGTATGAACTGTATGAGCTGAGCGATGAGGAGATCGGTGTCGTCGAAAAGGCTAGTCGCCAAGACTAGAAGCCGTTTCAAAACCTAGTTTTTCAGGATTCTTAGGCTGGTAAGGCGCTGTTTGTGGCCCTCAGGGGACAGTCCCTGAAGGGACAGTCCCCCATTTCGGGGTCTTGAAACAGCCTCTAGGATACCCCTCCGCATCGCTGCACCCCCGACTTGCGAGGAACTCTTGACATTCCCCGGCATGATCATCTATCATAATAGAACATTTGTTTGAAGGAGAACTCTTCTAAGGAGCAGATCAAAAATGGCAACTTACATTCGTCGCAAAGACAGCGATACCTGGCATTGGTGCAAGAACTGCGCGCTGTATCCAGCAGGCAGCGATGTAGAGAGACGGAGCACCAGACCAAGCCACGATCTGTGCAACCAGTGCAAGAGTAAAGAGCGCGAGGGCACTTGTCGAACGTAGAGCGCTCTTCGCACGCCAAGCACGGGACAGTAAGGGCGCAGCCCACGACCTGCGCCAGCACTGAGCCACCGCGCCCCGCTCACCTTCTCACCCACTGCTTCGCAGCGGGTACCCGACCACGCCGCAACATCCAGAGGCCACGGTAAAGCTGAATAAGCCCGGCGCGACGGCTACGGCAGACTCGGGCTGGAAGCCGGACCCACGCCTTTGGCGTGGGTGCCCACGCGAGGATGTTTCGGAGGGCCACAGCGGCCCCATCGGGCGCATACCATGCGCCCGCTCAGCCGTGGTACAGAGGGCGCGATAAATCGCGCCCCTACAACGGCGACCGCGCACTCGGGCAGCAAGCCCGAGCTACGCGATCATATCTGCGACGACCAAGCTACCTCGTTGTATCAATAATCCGGCCTCCGGGCACATCCCCCCGTGGTACGGCGCTGCAAAAGGCGTCTGTTAATTCAGGGACTCTCCCCCAAATCGCCCTGGCAGCAAGCCGCGTGCCTAAACCCCAAAAAGCCGCCAATAACTATGGTCACCAGGATTACCTTCTACAGCGACCCGCCCAGATTCAAGCGGAAACCAAGACGGCTCGCGGTCGGCTTCGTCAAGTCCCGGCTCGAAAGCCTCGGCTGGCTATGGTGGATAGATATTGACAATGCCTGGCTCAGCAGACATGCCGCAATCTCGCAGATCAGCTACCTGCGGAGCAAAGGCTGGGAGATTGAGACCCTCCGCCACAAAGGTTACAAGCTGATCGCGCGGCCCGAAGACCCGCCGGCGCGCCGCCGGCCACAGCAGCGCCGGCCCAGCCGGCCCCAGTTCGTCAAGCAGCGGCTGCTGGAGGAGGGGCATCTGTGGCTCGATGAAGTGGCCGAGGCGACGATCGGGCGCAAGCAGATTCAGGCCCAGGTTGGGCGGCTGCGGCGCAAAGGCTGGGAGATCGAGACGACCGGGCGCGGGTACGTGCTGCATAGCTGGATAGCGGATCATCCGCCGGCTGCAGCGCGGGGCGAGTTCGTCGCAAACTCCCTACGCCGCTCCGGGGTGTTCAAGTGGGTCGAGGCCACTTTCGCGTGGGTCAGCAGGCGCGTGGTGTATAGTCAGGTGTTCCGCCTGCGGGGCAAAGGCTGGCGCATCGAGACAGTCCCCGGACAAGGCTACCGGCTGCTGGCGGCGCCGCCACCGCGGCCGGGCGCGGCGGACCCCACTCAACCACCCACTCAGCGCGGGGGCCGCTACTTCGTGAAAAGGTACCTGGCCTACTACGGTCACCTGTGGCCGGAGGAAGTGGCCGGCGAGGATATCTCTCACCAGCAAATCAGCAAACAGGTCTCGTGGCTGCGCCAGAAGGGCTGGGAGATCGAGACCACCGCGCGCGGCTACGTGCTCCACAGCCGGCCGCCGGAGACTGGCCGAGCCGCCCCGCGACCCGGCTTCGTCCGAAAGTACCTGCAACGGCGCGGCTGCATCTGGTGGACGGACGCCGCCCGCGCCGGAGTCAGTAGGCACGTCGTGGTGAATCAGGTGCAATACCTGCGCAGAAAAGGCTGGCAAATTGATAACACCCGCCGCGGCTACCGCCTGCGCTCGATTCCCCGGCCGGCACCGCGCGGAACGCCGAAGTCGCTCACCCGCCTGTCCGAGGTCAAGCGCCGGCGCTGAGGCGACAGGGCCCGATAAATCGCGCCCCGACAATGGCGCTAGGGCCGCGTGCTGCGACATAGGCCTACCTCGTAGCTGTCGCCCACTCCGTAGTCGTAGATGGTGAAGCGGGCCGTGCCATCGGCAGGGCCGAACAGCTCCTGCAGCTCGGCAGCGGCCAGCGGCTCCTGCAAATACAGATCGTAATCGGACGCGCCAGTGATCCAGCCGCTGCCGTTGACGCCGCGTAGCAGCAGCGAGGCCGCCCCGTCAGCGCTCTCTACCCGTGCACCGGCGAAACGGCACGCGAAATCCAGCAGATTGCCGGCTTCGTCCACTCTGCCCGTAGCGAACGGCAGGCATACATCATTGTCAATGCGGCCCGGCTGATAGCCGACAGGTATGCCCACGCCCAGCAGCGCCGTCTCCTTAAGCCGCAAGACCGTGGCAGCCCCGTCATCGCTGCTGCGGGAGCTGATTACCTGGTACATCGAGGAGCGGCCGGAGTTGTAGAGGCGAATCCAGCGGGGCGCCGAGCGGCCGGTAGGAAGTTGCCCCGACAGCGTAATCGTGTTCTGGCGGCGGTCGAGAGCCAGGATCCGGCCGCGCATGATGCCGGCGTCGGTTTGGCCGGGCAGGTGGCCGAAGCTCACGTCGCGGACCTGCGCCCCCGCAGCCACGGTGCGCACGGAGATGCCAATATCTCGCGGCGCGCCACGGTTGAGAGGCCCATCGCCGGCAGGGGCGTAAATGAGTATTTCATCGGTGGCGCCGGCGCGCTCGACCGTGATCTGCAGCGGCCACTGCCCGCCGGCGGTTACATGCTTGATGCGGGGTTCGCCGGCGCTGCGATATGGCTCGAGGATTGTGAGGAAGCGCGTCTGCAGGCCTTCCGGGCCCTCGTGGCGCACGAATAGATACGGCAGGTGCCATTCTTCGGGACGCGCCGGCGACCTGCCGGTGCCATAGATGAGCCGGCGTTGACCATCCACCGGCACGACATGCAGTCGCAGTCCCGCCGGCTCGTCGAGTTGGTAATCCCAGTCCAGCATCGCGTGCTCTTTCAGCGTAGCCCGCTTGACACCGGTGATGTAGCAGAGGGCGTCCTGGGTCTCCTGGCCGCGCACGTTGAGGTACTTGCCATCATAGGGGATTTCCGGGCCGGCGGCGGTGCCCTCCGGCTGGTCAACCCAGTCGAGGTCCGGCAAGGTCGGCTCGCGCAGGACGCTGTGCCAGCTCTGGTCGTGGCGCATGCCCCCCGCGACAACGAACAAGTCCAGCAAATAGCTCTCGTGGGCGTCCTCCTGGACCATGACGCAGATGCGCTCGTATCTGCTCACCGGCGGCTGATTGGGCTCAAGCTGGGGATGCCGGCGGTACGGCTGGTGGGCGACGGCTGCTACCTGCACGCCGGCGCGGTCGCCGATGAGCGAGACCCAGCCGCGGGGTATCTGGTGCGCCCATAGCGGGGTGCAGCCGTCCACGGCGACGGTGTTGTGACCGTAGATGTTGCTGTCCCACTGCCAGCGGTAGTCCCAACTGTAGGGATAGCCGAGGTCGGGCAGGTGCGAGATCTCGTGGGCGAAGAGGTAGAGGCTCAAGCAGTCGAACTGCTGGTGGCCGCGCAGGGCGGTGTAGTTGATACAGGCCTCGCGCTCGTAGCGGCCCGGCTCGCCGCCGTGGAGATAGGCAAAGCCATAATGGTCCAGCAGCCTGGTAGCCGGCTCGATTTTGCCTTCGGGGGCGGCGCAGGCCTCGCGAGCCTGCTCTTCGATCGAGGGCTCGAAGAGGTCCACCGCCGGCATTTCGCCGCTCAGGCCCAAGAGCGCACAGGCATAGCGCGGGTCGCGGTAAAGCCGAAAGCCGTCAACGAAGAAGTGCGGGTATGAGGCGAGATACCTCCTGGGAATAATGCCGGGGCGCAAGCGGGCGCCGCCAGCGTCTCCGACCGGCGGGGTGAAGAAGCCGAGGCTGGTCACATCAATGTAGAAGTCATACATCGTACGCGCTTTAGGCTGGTCGAGGATGCGGGGGAATTGCGCCTCGGTGTAGATGTCGGGATGGCGGGCGCGCAGCTCCTCCATCAGCTTGCCGACGGCGATGTAGCTGAACTTGATGCGGTCATAGCCGGGGCCCTCGTAGCCGCCGCCGTCACGGGTCACGAAATTGGAGAAGATCCAGGCGGCCGGGGCATAGCCCTGGTAGTACGCGCCCCGCACCACATCATAGCTGTTCGGCTTGGCCTCGGAATGGTCGTCCATGACCAGACCGATGGTCAAGGCGGCTAGCTGGTGATGCCCGGGATTGCCCTGGATCGCGACATCCAGCAGGGCCTGCATGGCCTGGCGGAAGATATGGTCCTCGACAAATTCCCGTGCCTCGGCAGCCGTGTCGGCCGGCAGCCCCTGGGCCTTCAGGTAGGCCAAGAGCGCGGGATCCTGCTCATAAATCGGGTAAATGGCGTCATAGCACTGGGCGATGGGCACCAGCACGATATTGGCCCAGATGTAGTCGGTCACCAATCCCGAACGGCGACCGTACTGCCCGCCGTAGCAGTGCTGGCTGTGATACTTTGGCCCCGGGTACTGGTTGGCTATCCCCGCCATCAGCACTGCTGCCTTGTGACCATATTCCTGCTTGCCGGTGAGCAGATACGCCATAGACAGGCCCTTGAGTGCAGGCAGGACGTACTCGAGGTAGCTGCGATGCACGTACATGCGGATGAACTGGTACGTCGTGCCCTCAACCTCGCAGCCGTCGCCATTATCCGGATATTCGCCGCTGGTCATATCGCCGGCGGCGAAGTCGTTGGAGGGATACATCTCGCCGCCGACCGGACATATCAGCTTGTAGGGGTGATTCTCGTAATCCATCTTCCAGGGCTGGTAGCCGCTGTAGCGGCGCAGGGCAATGCCATGTACCGGGCAGGTGGTGGTGGGATGCTCGCGCTTGCGGGGGATGGTGATGTCGGGCATCATGGCGAATACCTCGTCATCGCTCTTGCCGACTACTCTCTCAGCCCCGACGTAGGTATCGGCCAAGCCGCCCTGCTTCGGCGCCGCGTTCATTATCCAGTCAAACTGCTTGGCCGCCCACTCGTGCTTCTCGATATTCTGTTTGGCTGCAGCGATGCGCTCAGGCGTGTAAAATGTGCGCCCGGTCTTGGCCATAGCCAGGTTTGCCACTCCGATCAGGAGTAATATCGCCACGATTTTGTGCATCTCAGGCACCCCGTTTCTGAGAGCTGGTACGGCCTGGATTGCTCGTGCAGCCCCTAACTGCGGGATTGCCTCAGGTAACTTTGGTCGTTCAGGGAGCGAATCCCTGCTCAAGCTGCCGATCCCAGGCCCGGCAAGACACTGTGTTTGGCAAGTCAAGGGAGGAACTGGGGCCGGCAAGCGCGTAATATGTCCTGTGGATGATACACGCTGGAAGGGCAATGAGGCAGATGGCGTTGCCGCAAAGGAGGGCAAGATGATGACGCGGGCTGTGGGGTTATGCTTGCTGGCAGTGGGACTCTTCGCTACCGGCATCCCGGGTTGGGGTGCGCCGAAGCCGCTGGAATGGTGGACCGGCAAGTCCGACCAGTATATCTGGGAGTGGTTCCCCGATCTGAGCATTCGCGGCATCGAGCACGAAACCTGGGGCTGCCCGATCTGCGGGACCAAGATATTCGAGGGCCGGGGGCACTATCCGTGGATCTGGGACCCCGATAAGCCCTACAAGATCGAGTGCCCGATCTGCCATCGCGTCTTCCCCACCAATGACTACCACAAGTGGATGCTGGAGGGGCGCAAAGAGAAGCTGGATACCACCCAGGAATACGTGGACGACGGGGAGGGCTATATCGGCCCAGACGGGACCAAGTACCGCTTCGTCAAGTACGCGCTGGGCGGTGGCCACAAGCTGTCGGTCGTGGATTGGGCATATTACCATGGCATCAGGCCGCTGGCAGCCGGGTACGCCGAGACGGGCAACGAGGCGTATGCCCACAAGTGCGCGGTGATCATGGCTCGGATCGCCAGCGAGTACCCGTCGCTGAATGCCGACCGGCCCGATAATCTTACTGAGGAGCAGATCAGGAAGCTGCCCTATATTTTCCCGCCACAAGGCGCGATGGCGGGTGTCGGCAACTACCAGGTCGAGGCCTATTTCATGAAAGTCGTACTGCAGGCGTATCGCCAGATCTACCCGTACCTGGAAAAGGGTGGCGACGCGGAGCTGCGGGAGTTCCTGGCCGCCAAGGGTATAGATGACGTGAAATCGCTGATTCAGTGGGACCTGTGCCACGAGTACCTGTTAGGCGCTCTGGAGGGCAACTTCGTTTCGGGCCTGGGTACGCTGGGGATGCACAGAGACCTGGCCGAGTCGGCGCTGGCGTGGGATATGCACGATCCGGCCAAGGGGGCGACGACCGAGTATATCATCGAGTGGATCGCCAAGAGCGGGCCGAAGAATGTCGAGTACAAGATGTACTGCGGCTTTGATAGGGATGGGTTCAATAGTACCGAGGGACTGGGCTATAACTTCGGCTACGGGATAGCGCAGATTCCTCCGCTGGCGGCAGTGCTGGAAAAGGGCGGTGTGGACCTGTATTCCTGGCCGCGCGTGCAGGAAGTGCTCAAGACCCGCGCCAAACCGATCGTGGCCGGCCGCTGGTATCCCTCAATCGGCGATGGCGGGAGTTGGAAAGGCTATCCCACCCAAGCGGGCCAAGGGCTGAGCTTCGCGAGCCGCAACTACCCGGTGTTCGGCCTGGGGATACTGGAAAGCGGTGAAGGCGACTTCGCGCGGGGAGTGAGCTGCTACTACGGCGGCACCACCGCCCACGGCCACTGGGACCGGCTGACCTTCAGCCTGTTCAATAAGCGCGGCCCGGTCACTCCCGATCTGGGCTACCCGTACATGGGCAGCCCGTCAGACTACGCGTGGACCAGCAGCACGCCCTCGCACAATACCGTGATGGTTGACGCCAGCAAGCAGTACACCAAGGAGCCGGGCTACATCCGGACCTTCGCGGTCACGCCGACGGTGCAGTTGCTGGAGACCAGCGGTGAGGCCGCCTACCCCGGCTTGGTGTCCAAGTTCGACCGCGCGCTGGTGTGGGTGGACGTGGATGAGAAGAACAGCTACCTGGTGGATATCTTCCGCGTAGCCGGCGGCTCGCAGCATGACTACGGCCTGCACGGAGCCAGCGCCGAGGCAGCGGTGCAGGGCCTCAGCCTGATAGAGCAGGAGGGCGGGACCCTGGCCGGCCCGGAGGTGGAGTACCTGCAGTTCTATGACCACGACAACAAGGGCTACGGGTATCGGGGCAGCGGCTACCAGTACCTCTACAAGGTGGCAAAGGGCGCGCCGCAAGCCGGCTTCGTCGCCACCTGGAATCACCGGAGCGAGGAGACGCCATTCCTGCGCGTGCATGTGCCGGCGGGCAGCGCCGAGCAGGTCTGCTTCGCCAGCGGTCTGCCGCCGTTCGGCAAGCCCGGGGAGGATGAACTGCGCTACATGTTTTTACGCAACGGCGACTGCCCGCCCTACAATCAGCAATTCAAGGACGGCAAGCGAGTATTCCCCGTCGGGGATCTGCAGAGCACCTTCGTCACCGTGCTGGAGCCGCTGGATGATGAACCGTTCGTCGAGAAGGTGGAGCGGCTGACGGGCAGCGAGGGCCTGGGACCTGCAGATGTCGCGCTGGCGATTGAGCGCAGCGACGGGGCCACCGATATCGTAATCTGCCGGGAGAGCCCGGGTCAGGCCACAGCCGGGGGGATGACGCTGCAGGGCCGGGTCGGGATGTGCACGGTTGGCCGCGGCAACCAGGCCGACCGACTGGCGCTTCTGGATGGCATGGGCTTGGCCTATGGCGACAGCTCGGTGAAGCTGAGCGAGCCGATTGAGGGTACGGTGACTGCGGTGGACTACGAGGCGATGACGCTCAGCGTGGCGGAGCGGCTGCCGGCAGGGGATAAGCTGGCCGGCAAGCCGATCATCCTCGCCACGCCGCCGCGCAATACCAGCTTCGTGATAGCCTCGGTACGGCGCGTTGCGGACGGCTCGATTATCAAGCTGCGTGATATTGACGCGATTCTGTACCGGGGCGGGGTTGAGGCGGCCGACAACGAAAAAGCCACCGTCATCCTCAATGCGCAGATAGACGTTTTGCACTCCGGCACCGGCTTTGCGGGGAAATGGCTGTATAATGAAGACCGCTCGCTGGGGCTGAAGCTCAAGCGCTTCGATCGGCGGGGCGACCCGAACTATCCGTGGCCGCCGTTCGGTGGCACCGCCTTCGTGGAGGCAAGGGCGGACCTGGAGCAGGCGTTTGTGGACAAAGACGGGGATGGTCGGGTGCTGGCTTATGTGTATGAGTTCGGCCCCGGGGATAGATATTACATAACCCAGACGGCGTATCTAGTCCGAGGTGGCGGTGAGTGAAGGGTGCGGGCCTCCCGAGGTCGGCATGGCCAAATGTCCAACGGCACCCCTCACCCTAGCCCTCTCCCACAGGGAGAGGGGACAACCGCAACACGGCAACGGCTGTCGGGCTAGAAAGCCCGACCCACGCGGAGGGAGACCGCGGGCGTAAGTAGTCATAACCTCGCAGGAAATGGCGCATGAAAGGCAAAGCTTCACGGGGGAATGGAGGTTACTAGCATGAGGCGCGCAACAGTTGGATGTCTGGTGATACTGGCTCTGGTACTGTCCGGCCTGCCCGGCCAGTGCTTGCCCGATCCGGTCGAGTGGTGGATGAGTAAGTCGGATCAGTACGTCTGGGACTGGATTCCCGACCTGGAAGTGCAGGGGATCGCCCACGGCTCGGGCTGGGGCTGCCCGGTCTGCGGGATGAAGATCTATGAGGGCCGGGGACATTATCCGTGGATCTGGGACCCGGACAAGCCGTATAAAATCGAGTGCCCGATCTGCCATCGCGTCTTCCCCACCAATGACTACCACAAGTGGATGCTGGAGGGGCGGAAGGAAAAGCTGGACACCACCCAGCCGTATGTTGACGACGGCAACGGCTACCACGGTCCCGACGGGGTCGTCTATCCCTTCGTGAAATGCGCCATCGGCGAGGGGCATAAACCGTCGTGCTGGGTGTGGATTTTCTCGCACGCGGTGCCGAAGCTGGCGCAGAAGTATGCGGAGACCGGCGATGAGGCCTATGCCCGCAGATGTACGCTGATTCTAGCCAGGATCGCCACCGAGTATCCGCTGCTGAATCCCGAGCACCCCAAGCGGCCGACCCTCGAGCAGATCAAGCAGATGCCGTTTCGGCGGCCGCCGCGCGGCTCCAAGCAAGCCATCGGCGGCTACCAAGTTGAGGGCAATACCCACCTGCCCCACACGCTGCGGGCATTCCGGCAGTTGCAGCCCTATCTGAATAAGAACGGGGATGGCGAGCTGCGGGCGTTTCTGGCCGCGAAGGGTATAGATGACGTCAAGTCGCTGATTCAGTGGGACCTCTGCCAGGAGATGATCATCGGGTGCCTGGAGGGCAACTTCCTGCACGGGTTGGGCTTCGGTCGCGATATGGTGCTGGCCCAGGCGGCGCTGGACTGGGACCTGCACGATCCGTCTGAAGGGGTGACGACCGAGTACATTCTGGACTGGATTGTGCACTCGGGGCCCGACCCGCTGGACGAATCGCTGTACAATCACTTCGGCCGCGACGGCTTCGGATGCTGCGAGGGCTTGGGCTATAACTTCGGCGGGATCAAGATGATTAAACTACTGGCGGAGGTGCTGAAGCAAGCCGATATTGATCTGGACGAGCGGCCCCGCTTTCAGGAGATCATGCGCGCGCCGGCTAAGCCGGTAGTGGCGGGTGAATGGTACCCCTCCATCGGTGACGGCGGAGGTTGGCGCGGCTCTCGGGGAAAGCCGGCTGAAGACATTACCTATGAGAGTCGCAACTACGCGCCGTTCGGGCTGGCGATATTCGAAAGCGGAGAACGACAATATCGCCGAGGGGTGACCTGCTTCTATGGGGGGACCACCGCACACGGTCACTTCGACCGCTTGACCTTCAGCCTGTTTAATGGTCGCGGGGCTGTCACGCCGGACCTGGGCTATCCGCACATGGGCTTCGCCGAACGGGATGGCTGGGACAATAATACCTGCTCGCACAACACGGTGGTTGTAGATGCGCGCAAGCAGGTCAATCGCGAGCCGGGATACCTGAGTCTCTTCACCATCACGCCGACCGCCCAGGCTCTGGAAGTGGACGGCCAGGTGGCGTACCGCGGCATCGTCTCCAAGTACAACCGCACCCTGATTTGGGTGGATGTGGATGAGCAAAACAGCTACCTGGTGGACGTGTTTCGCGTGGTCGGCGGCTCGCAGCATGATTACAGCCTGCACGGGACCGGCAGTCAAGTGAGCGTCGCAGGGCTGGAATTGGCGGCGCAGGAGGGCGGCACCCTAGCCGGGCCGGAGGTGGAATACCTGGAGTACTATGACGGGCCGCCCGCCGGCTACATGGGCAGCGGCTACCAGTACCTGTTCAATGTGGAAAAGGGCAGGCCCGCAGGTGACTTCATCGCCACCTGGAACCATTCGGAGGAGAAGACGCCCTTCCTGCGGGTGCATGTGCCGGCGGCTCAGGCTGAGGAGGTGCTGTTCGCCGACGGCCTGCCGCCGTTCGGGAAGCCCGAGGACGCCCTGCGCTACATGTTTTTGCGCAACGGCACCTGCCCGCCGCTCAATCAGCAGCTCAAGGCGGACGGCTCGCGGGCCCCGGCGGTCGGTGATTTGGAAAGCACCTTCGTCACCGTGCTGGAGCCGCTGCACGATGAGCCGTTCATCGGTCACGTCGAACGCTTCAGCGGCACCGAGTCTCAGGACGTTGTGCTGGGCATCCACCGGGCCGACGGCAAGGTTGATACACTCATCTGCCTGGAGCAGCCCTCGACATTCAACCATGAAGAGATTAGCTTCGAGGGGCGTATCGGCCTCTACACGCGGGATGGTGTCGGCGACGGCGGTCCCAGCCGCATGGTGCTGCTGGACGGCAGCTCGCTTGCCGTTGGCCAGTCCTGGCTGGGTGTGAGGGGAGCCAGCGAAGGCAGCGTAAGCTCCGTGGACTATGAGGCGATGACGCTGACGGTTCCAGAGAAGCTCCCGGCGGGTGAGAAGCTGGCCGGCAAGACCATCGTCTTCAACACCCCGCCGCGTACCACTAGCTTCGTCATCGACTCGGTCGAGGAGGTTGAGGCAGGCTCGCGTATCAAGCTACGCGGCGTGGATGCGATCGCCTTCCGCGGCAAGGTGGAGAAAGCGGATAACGGGGCGGCTACCGTGATTCTCAACAGCCCGATTAGCACCCTGCACGCCGGCACCGGTCTGGCGGGGAAGCGGCTGTACAATGAAGACCACTCGCTGGGGGTCAGGATCAGGAACTTCGAGCGGCGCTGGGACCCCAACTCGCCCTGGCCGCCGTTTGGGGGCACAGCTTCGGTCGAGGCAGGACAGGACCTGGAGCAGGCCTTCGTGGATAAAGACGGCGACGGGCTGACAATAGCCTATGTGTATGAGTTCGGCCCCGGGGACCTGTACCGGATCGCGCCGAGCGCTTATCTGGAGCAGAAGCAGTAAGGTGACGGCGGCAGGCAGGATGTTCGCCCTACGGGGCAAGATAGCGGAGGCCGAGCCAGGCGCTTTTGTGAATCATGCGGGCTAGCGGGGCTCGATGACCAGGCAGCAGTGATGCTCGAAGTCGCGGACCGGAATGTGTAAGTCGCGGCCCCGTTTGGTGGTGGCGATCTCCTCACCCGACGCCGGATAGAAGGCCCTCTGATCAGCCCGGCCATCGGCTAGCAGCGCCATGCCGCTGACCGGCCCCGCGTCGTCATAGTTAAGCAGATGCACGATCAGACGCTCGCCCTGCTTCCGCAGACCGACCTCGACATTCTCCGGGGCATTCTCCGCGCGGACCGGCAAGCGGCCGCCGGCTTCGCGCACCGCGTCCAGCACCAGCTTGCGGAGGTTAGCCTTGAAGCCCGGCCAGTAGATTTTGTACATCCCCCTCCGATACGTGCTGCCATCGAAGCTGAGGCCCAGACTGTGCGCCGGCAGTAGGACAACCTGTCCGTTGCCGAAGCTGTTGGTCACAGCGGCGATGTCACCATTGTCGAAACGGCCGATGGCGCGGGCAGTCTCGGCCGTAAGCGCGACCACATCATAGTCGGAGTTGTCGCGGAGCTTCACCTCGGCACCGTCCTCAAGTTGCCAGGTCGCCGCGCCGGTCTTGGCCTGGCCGCGCTTCACCCCAAACAGCTCGGTCAACCCGCCGTAGTTTTCATGCTCGCGGCCCCAGCGGTCGCGAGTACCGATGCCGCCAAGGGCGATGAGGCTGCCGCCGGCCCGGCACCAGTTCTTGAGGAGAGTGACCTCGTCGTCAGTCAGAAGTTCAGCATCTACCAAGATTAAAGATGCAAACTTAGACAGTTTCTCAGGTGTCATGCTCTCGGCGAATAGAGCCTCGCAGGGAATCTGCAACTGCTGCAGCGCCTGGTAGACTCCCAGATTGCTGATGTAGCATTGCGGGACATCGGGAAGGCTGCCGTAGATTCCGGTGCGCTCGCTATAGACCAGCCCGACATTCGCCGCCGTCTCGGTATGTACCAGGTATGGCTCGATGGCTGCCATCTTGCCCATGACGTCCTGGGCGGCCTCGTACATGCCCTCTTTCCACCGGCCCCGGTACTTGAGCGGCCAGGCGCCGGTAGTGACTCCCACCGGGGCGCGGTGCTTGGACATATAAACCCAGCACCAGTTCCACACTCCGCCGCAGTGGGCAAAGCTGATGGCCATGTCCTTGGCGAAGCGGCCGGAGGTGCGATCATAGCAAGTGCCGACCACCAGCAAGTTAGGCCCTTTGGAGTTGGAGCGCAATAGGTCCATCAGCAGTGCCTCGCCGACATTGGCGCTGTTGTAGGGGTCCACTGCGATCCAGTTCAAGGCGGCAGAGGTGGTGACATAAGAGCAGCGCTGCGGCTCCATGGGCAGGTACTGCTGGATGCAGACCAGCAGTACCGCGTCGGGATTCTTGGAATGGATGTAGTCCTGAACCTGCTTGAGCCGATGGGCGAACCAGTAGGCCTTGAACTGCTGCTGCTCCATCCACATGACCTTGTCGAAATCGGTCGCGATGGTTTCGGGGCGCTCCCAGGTCAGGGCCTCGGCGATAGCGAAGCCGCCGACCTCATCGGGATAGCGCGAGGCCAGCCAGTTGCGGAACTCGGCATAGGCTGCGGGGGTGGCGACAGCTTGGTCGCTGATGCTGGGCTCGTCGATCTCGAAGCCGCTGAAGGCCGGATCGTCACCGATGTC
This sequence comes from uncultured Armatimonadia bacterium, assembly GCA_964390495.1. Classification (GTDB taxonomy): domain Bacteria; phylum Armatimonadota; class Zipacnadia; order Zipacnadales; family UBA11051; genus UBA11051. The sequence continues at coordinate 19,384 of CAYMIN010000030.1, read as the reverse complement.
TGCAAGCGTAGCGTCTATTCCCTCTTTGGTGGCCGACAAGTCAAAGAGCCAGCCGTCAACGCGGGTGCCGGCGATGTATGGCATGGTGCGGCGGCTGTTGAGCCGAAGAAACTCGGCGCGATTGGCCCGGCGAGCCTCGGTGTGGCTGGCGTAGCTCTCGATGGCGGTGGGCTGCAGCTCCCACAGCGAGCGGTGCAGGTACTCGCTGGCGGGCATGTAGCCGTGGTAGGTGATGATGCGGTGGAAGCGGTCACTGAGCATCGCCGGGCTGTAGGTGGCGGTGCGCTGGGCCGGTGGCTGCCAGCCGGGAGCTGCGGCGTCTATCTGCTCGCGGAGTGCGGCGATGCGGGGCTGGAGATCAGCGCTTGCCCGGTTAATCGCCGCATCGAGGTCAGTAACCATCTTGTGCAACTGGTCGGCCCTCTTGGCGATCTCATCATCAGGCAGGGCTGAGAGCACAATGTCGGAGAACAGATTGCGCTGACGTAGTTCTTCCAGTTGCTCGATGCGGGTCTGGACGTCGGCGTGCAACTCTTCAGCCTGCTGGCGCAGGGGTGCCAGCTTGGCTGGGGCGGCGGCCTGGTACTCAGCGAGGTCGTGGAGGCGCCAGCGGGCAGCCTCTAGCTGCCTGCTAAGATCGAAGGCGACCTGGGTGATGGCGTTGAAGGTGTCCAGCTCGATCTGCTCGTAAGCGAGCGTGAACTCGACGGCAGTGTCAGACACAGGCAGCACGCGGACATCATCCACGTACACCGCCGAATCCAGCTTCGGGCCTCGGGGGTAGAAACGCAGATAGAGCGGATGGCCGGCCTGGTCGGGTGCGCTGAAACGGAGGCTGTAGCGGGTCCAATCGAGATTGGTGTAGGCCATGCTCGCCAGCGCGCGCTGCTTAGCATCCGCAGCCTCATCGAGTAAGTCCACGGTGAAGGAGTCGTACGGCTCGGTGCTGCGGGCCTGGAAGACGATCTCGTAGAGTTGGCCGGGCTGGTAGTCTTTCAGCCGCTGGCGGACCACCGGCGTCCCTGACCCCAGTTCCATCCTGACAAGCAGCGCCCAGGTGCCCTGGGTTTTTTGGTCAGTTACCCGGTAAGCCGTCTGCGCCGAGGACTGCCAGCGGTCCCAAGGCCTGAAGGCGGTCGGCGGGCCGTCGGCGGGTTCCTCGAAGCCACCGTTGATAACCAGGTCCTGAGCAGATGCCAGACTGACTAGCAGCAGACAGCACAGCAAGATCGGCGTGATCCGCAATAGCATTGTCATCACCCTCCTGGGGTGGAGGTTGCACAGATCGGTTCGTAACTGTATTGTTTCTGCACAAGCGGGATGAGTCCTGCCTGGCGGCCCGGCGGTGGTGCCGGGAAGGCGAAACAGCGGGCTGAAAAAGGGGCCGCGAGAAAAAGCAGGACGGGACTATGGGAATGCGTCACGCTAGGCGGTTGGGCAGACGCGGGCAAGCGGCAACGGAGTTGATACAAGAGCAAGCCATCCTGACGCCGCAGGTTGGCTAGCGAAGCGCAGTCCGGCTGGTTGCAGGCGGCTACTCCGACGGCTGGTTGTCGTCGGGCTGATAGTCGGCACGATGGCTGGGAGCTAGGGCCTCAAAACGGCCGGTGACCATGTAGGCTACCCGCTCGGCGATGTTGACGGTGTGGTCGGCGATGCGCTCCAGGTAGCGGGCGACCAACAGGAAGGCAACGGCTTGGCGCACCACCTCGGGACGTTGCTCCATGAGGCCCTCCAACTCGTCGAGCAAGGCGTACCACATCTTGTCAACCTCGTCGTCGCTGTCAACGACTTGCATGACTATATCCAGGTCCTTCTCGACCAGGGCCTCGAGCGCGCGCCCCAGCATCGCGCGTACCATCTCGGCCATGCGGGGGATGTCCACCAGGGGCTTGAAGTACTCGGTATCGGCCAGCTTGATGGCGGTCTTGGCGATGTCCACCGAGTAGTCGCCGATGCGCTCGACGTCGGCGATCACCTTCAAGACCGTGCCGATCAGGCGCAGGTCCGCCGACATCGGCTGCTGCAGAGCCAGAAGCCGCATACACTGCTTCTCGATGTCGAGGTCCATTTCGTCGGCGGTGTCGTCGGCCACGATTACCTCATGGGCCAGAGCGAGGTCATGCTCAACCAGAGCGCGCATTGATCTATCGAGCATGGTCTGCACAAAGGCGCCCATCTCAAGCAGGCGCTCTTGCAACTGGGTTAACTGCTGCTCGAAGGCTTGGCGGCTGCGGACCATGGCGCATCACTCCTACCCCGGATTATCCGTCAGCAAGACGGCAAGACTACGCAGACAACGGCCTCGGGCTGGAAGCCCGAGCTACGCGAGAGAAATGGGCCGCTTACGCCGACTGCGTCGCAGTGGCTACCCGGCTCAGCCGGCCTCTCCCCACAGAATAGGCACAGCGAGAACGGCTACCCTCACCCTAACCCTCTCCCAAGGGGAGAGGGGATAACGGCAAAACGACAACGGCTGGGCCGGACTCTCGGGCTTCGACAAGCTCAGGCCTCGTATGCGACCCCTCCGAAAGGCTACGGCAACGGCTATCGAGCCTCGGGCTGGAGGCCCGAGCTACGCGACGGGATTCTGAAAGCCCGAGCTATGGGCTTGGTAAGCAACTCCGGCTAGCCAAATCGCCCGCGTACATAGTCGTCAGTGGAGCGATGTTTGGGATTCTCGAATATCTGCTCGGTATCAGCGTACTCAATAAGCTCGCCCAGCAAGAAGAAGCCAGTGTACTGTGAGACTCGGGAGGCCTGGTACATGTTGTGAGTGACAATGACTATGGTGTAGCTTTCCATCAGGCTCAGCAGCAGCTCCTCGATCTTGAAAGTCGCGGTGGGATCGAGGGCGCTGCAAGGCTCGTCCATCAACAGTACCTCCGGCTCCACCGCCAGCACCCGGGCGATGCAGAGGCGCTGCTGCTGCCCGCCGGAGAGGCCCAGAGCCGACTGCCGCAGCTTATCTTTCACCTCGTCCCAGAGGGCCGCCTGTTGGAGGCTGCGCTCGACGATCTGATCAAGGGTGCCGCGGTCGTAGCTGGCGTGAAGGCGCGGCCCGTAGGCAATGTTATCATATATTGACATCGGAAAGGGGTTAGGGTTCTGAAATACCATACCGACGCGCCTGCGCAACGATACCACATCGGTGGCCCGTTCGTAAATACTGATTCCGCCAAGAGTGACATCGCCCTCGACCCTGGCGCTATCAATGGTATCGTTCATGCGGTTGAGGCAGCGCAAGAAGGAGGACTTGCCGCAGCCTGACGGCCCAATCAAGGCGGTGACCTGCCGGGCCGGGATCGCGACACTCACATCCTTGAGCGCCTGGAAATCATCGTAGTACGTGCTGAGATGCCGGGTTTCCATGGCGATGGGCACCTGCGGCACGACGATCAACTGCTGTTGTGCGACAGTTTCGGACAAAGCCATCACCGCCTGTGGGCAGCGCGGAGTCGCGTCCGGAAAATGATTGCGCCGAGATTAACGGCTAGAACCAGTACGACCAGGACGAAGGCTGTCGCCCATTTCTGCTCGGTGGTGACATCCGGTGCCTCCGTAGCCATGACGAACAACTGATACGGCAGCACCAGGATCTCGTCAAACAGCGAGCGGGGGAAGGGGTCTGTAAGGGAATAGAAGGCGGCGGTGAACAGGATTGGTGCGGTCTCGCCCGCCGCCCGACCAATTGACAGAATCAGGGCTGTGATTATGCCGGGGAAGGCATTCGGCAGCACCACCCGGCGGATGGTCTGCCAACGAGTGGCACCCAGGCTCCAGGAGGCTTGACGCAGACTGTGAGGGACCTGCCGCAGAGCCTCCTCTGAGGTACTGATGACCAGCGGCAGTACCAGCAGAGCCAGCGTGCAGGCACCCGCCAGCAGACAGCGACCGAAGTTGAAAAGCTGCACGAACAGCGCCAGGCCGAAAAGCCCGTGGACCACCGAAGGCACCCCGGCCAGGTTGACAATCGCCAGCCGGATCAGACGCACCAGGGAGCTCTGCCCCGCATACTCGCTCAGGTATATCGCCGCCGCCACTCCGAAGGGTGCGGCAATCAGCGCCGTCAGCACCACCAGGCACAGCGTCCCGACAATCGCCGGCAAGAGGCTGCCGCCGCTGAGCCGGAACATGTCAACAGTCAAGGCGCTGAAGCCCTGGATGAACATATAGATGATGATGGCGAAGACCGGTAGAATTACCAGCGCTGCGGCCAACCACAACAGCGCGAAGGCCAGGGCCTGAGAGAGCTGGGGCGTGACCAGATACCGTGTCTTCATGCCTCCAGCCTCCCACCGCGTCGCACCGCCAGATCAGCGATGGTATTGGTAATCAGGGTGATGACAAATAGGATCAGGCCGACGGCAAAGAGGGCGTGGTAGTGGGGCGTATGATAGGCGGTCTCGCCCATCTCGGCGGCTATGGTTGCGGTCATGGTGCGCACCGGGCGGAGGAAGCCGGCCAGGCCGTGGGGTATGACGGCGGCATTGCCGGTGACCATCAGCACCGTCATGGTTTCGCCGATGGCGCGGCCCAGGCCCAGCATGACCGCCGCGATAATGCCGGAGCGGCCCGCCGGCAGCACCACCCGGCAGATCGTCTGCCAGTGGGTAGCACCCAGGGCCAGGGAGTTCTCGCGGTAGGCTACCGGCACTGCGCGGATGGCATCCTCGGACACCGACACGATCGTCGGCAGCGCCATGAAGGCCAGCAGTAATGACCCCAGGACTGCAAACTGCCCGATCGGCAGGTCGAGGCGATGCGCCAGCCAGGGCCCGACCAGTACCAGACCCAGAAAGCCAAACACGACCGAGGGGATCGCCCCCAGCACTTCCACAAGCGGCTTGAGCAACTCGCGCACCTGTTTGGGGGCCACCTCGGCTATGAATACCGCGCAGGCGAGGCCGAGCGGTACCGCCAGCACCAGAGCGCCGAAAGTCACATACAACGAGCCCAGCATCAAGGGCACCATGCCGAAGCGAGGGGGCTCTGCGGTCGGTGACCAGCGCGTACCACCAAGCAGCTCAGACAGGGGATTGGTAACGAAGACCGGAAGGGCCTCACGAAGGAGAAAGGCGAGAATCAGCAGGGCAAAGACAATAGCGAGGATCCCGGCCACCTGATTGAGGCGCTCAATCAGCCATTCGCGGACATAAAGGCTGGTTCGGGCCGCTGTTGGGTTGTTCATATTCCCTATATACTTGGTTGATCGGGGCCGCTATACCTGCTCGGGAGCTGAATGGCACAGACTGTAATTGCGCAACAACCTCGGGCTGGAAGCCGGAGCTACGCGTCGGAGGTTAGCTGGCTGAATACGCTAAACATATATATGCCTTCTCACCTGGGCTTCGGCAAGTTCCCGCCTTCGCTAAAGCTCCGGCGGACCGGCAGGGCAGGCCGAGCCGGGCGGCTTGTGAACTATGCGGGCCAGGGCTTCCGGGCGCTGCTGCTCCTGGGAGTGCGCGAGGAGGGAAGCGCGCTTTGACAGGGAGCGTGAGCGATAAGGAACAGCAGCGCCCTTTGGACCTGGCTCGGCTAGTGGCCGGCGCGTCATGCCGCCGCGCTATGTTAAACCTGACCTACGCTTCAGGTCTGGTGCCATGTATTGATGAGCGTGAAGGTCAGCTCTACTTGGCGATCGAGACGAAGCCCTTCTCGGCCACAATGGCCTGCGCGTCCGAGCCCAGGCCCCAGTCCAGGTACTCTTTGACGGCACCGCTGGGTTCGCCATTGGTGTACATATAGAGCTCACGTGAGATCGGGTAGCTGCCGTTCTGCACGTTCTCGGCGGTCGCGGCAACGGCGTCCCCGCCACCTATCGGTATGACCTTGACGGCCTTGACAGTATCGTCAAGGTAGCCGAGGCCCACATAGCCGATTGCCGATGGGGTCTGGGCCACGGTGGTCAGGACCGCCTGGTTGGAGGCCTGTTTGAGGGCTTCGGGCGCGTAGTCACGGTCTTTGGCCTTGCCGTGGAGGGTGACGACTAGCTCCTTGAAGCTCTCGTAGGTGCCGGAGGCTGAATCGCGGCTGATGATCTGGATTTGGCCGGCCTGGCCGCCGACATTCTTCCAAGCGGTGACCTCGCCAGAGAAGATGTCGGACAACTGCTCGACCGACAGTTCGGCAATCGGGTTGTCCGGATGCACGATCACCGCGATGCCGTCGAAGGCCACGACATGCTCGACCGGCTCGACACCGGCTGCCTGAGCCTGCGTGACCTCCTGATCCTTGATCGCGCGGGAGGCGTTGGCGATCTCACAGGTGCCGTCAATCAAAGCCTTGATGCCGGCACCGGAGCCGCCACCGGATACGGCAATTTTCACCTCAGGGTGAAGCTTGTTGAAGGCTTTTTGCCAGGCTTCGGCGATCGGCAGCACGGTGGTAGAGCCGATCTGGCGGATGGTCTGGGCGGGTGCAGTTTCGGTTGGGGTCGGCGGCATTGGTGGCGGGGTGATTTCGGTTGGGGCCGGTGTTTGTTTAGAGCAACTGTTTACTACTATCAGGAGGCCTATCGCCAACACCAGGATCAGGCCTGCGACAATGGTATTCCGACTGCTCATTCTTGCTTGCTCCCTTCACGACGGATAGATTTTGCTTCCCTACATTCTCTGGTTTTAGCTCCTAAGCTCTCAGTACTTTACCAGCCACTGTACGCCAACGTCCGAGCCGGTAGTGCCTTCGTCGTCAATATCCTGGTACTGGACGGTGACGCGGGAGTTTTTGCCCGGCTCCCAGGCGGCACCGATGGTGTGGCGCTGGTAGTCATCGGGATCGCCATCATCATAGACATCATACCGGTAGAACCAGGAGGTCTTACTCTGAGGAGGCGCGTATTCGAGGGTAGCATACCAGCCGCTGACGTCGGCGGGGCCGCGCTCGCCATCGAAGTACTCCGCCTGGACACTAAAGCCGCGGCTGCCGTTGTGGCGGACGTGGAAACCGAGTACGTCATTGTCATAATTCAGCTTCCGATTGGCAGCGTCAAAGCCCTCGCGGTCGGCGCTCATGTAGCTGATGCCGGCTTCGCCCTTATTGGGCAGAAGCCAGCGCACGCCCATGACCAGCGCTTTGGAATCTTCATGGGTGTCCGGGGCCTTATAGAGCTTGTCCTTCATGTCCTCGAGGTCGTCGGAGAAGCCGAACAGAAAGTGGGGCCGGGTCCTGGAATTGGCTTGGGGCTTGTAGAAGAGATGCAGGCCCGTGGCTTTCTCGCCGGGGAAGAGCGCCCGAGTGACTGCAGCCCGCTCAAAGGGCAGGCGCTTGGAGCTGGAATAGACCACATCACAACCGAAGGGCATGTCGGCATAGCCGAATTGGGCGGTCCATGCATCATTGAGGGGGTGGGTAATTTTGGCGTCTTGTATCTTTAGGTCCTTGTCGTCGTCGAGGCCGCCAAGGTCAACCTGCAAGGTGAATTTGGTGCCGTCATCGTTGATCGGCCCGGCGAGCTTGAGGTAGAGGCGTTTCACATCGAAGTCATAGTCATTGGTGCTGACATCTTTGTCCGCGTCGTCATCCCAGTAGCGTGCTTGGGTATAGCCGCTGATTTCGAGTTCAGCAGACGCGGGCGCGACCGTGAGCAGCGCGCACAGGACTAGCAGCGGCATGATGCAGGAAAGTGCTTTGCGGGCCATCTGTCGGTACCTCCACGTTGTTGTGATATTTGAGGTGACTGAAGGCGGCCGCCTTTGTCCATTAGTGTATATCATTATATTCATATGTCAAGGTGCTTTTGCTCAAGATTAGCTCAAGATTAGCTCAAGACCGGGTCAATATTCCTTGCGCTGGAGTGCTGCGTCTATGCTCAAGGATCGCTCAACACTTACTCAAGGTTTCTTCAGGTGCGGCTCGGCCGGGTCCTCGGAGTCGGGCTGGAAGTCCGACCTACGCGATGGTGTCTGGGACGGGCAGGGCAACGCCAGCCGCGATCACTCGTATGTGAGGCAGACCTCGGTCAAGCGCGGGGTATTGCCACTGCCGGTGGCTCCCAGCGCCAAGCGGTACTGCACCCAGCGGTCCTGGCGCAGGCCCGTCGCTAGATCATCGCACTCGAACCAGCCGTCGCCCTCCGGTCCCTGCCACGGAGCGCTGGGCAGGTCCTCGGCGGTGGCGGCGAAGCGCAACTGGGCGCGCACCCAGGTCTTGACCGGCAGGTCGGCCTGCCAACTGATTTGCCTGACCGTAGCGCCCTCGGGTAACTCGAAGGCGGCGGAGCTGTAATGCTCCTCGGGGCCGCGGTCGCGCTGGTTGCCCGGGTCCACCCCGATCATGCCGTGGGGGCCCTCGCTGGGCAGGGTGGTGATGCGGCTCTCGGAAAAGCCGTCCGGGCCGTTCCACCAGACCGCCGAGTGGCCGACATGATCGCCGTTGACCTTGTGATAAGCCACCGCCAGGTCAGTGTAGCCGTCCTCGTCAAAATCCGCCGCGATCACGCCCGAGGCCGAGTGCATGAACAGGCGGGTGCGGTCGGCCGCGGAGAACCTGCCGCCCTCGCCGCCCCAGTACACATACGAGTCAATATCCCGCGCGTAGCCGCTGTGGTAATTGCAGACGAACAGATCGAGATGACCGTCATTGTTGAAGTCGGCCACCGCCAGGCCGTTGACACCGTTGGCCGGCAACTGCGTGCGGCGGTCCTCGCGCAAGCCCTCCGGCCCGTTCCAGTAAACGTAAACAAATGATTCGTGCGGGGTGCGGGAGTCCAGGGCAAGATGTCCGCCGATAATCAGGTCGAGCCAGCCGTTGCCGGTGAAGTCGGCCGCCTTGGCAATCGAGCCGTTGACCACCGAGAGCAACCGGTGGCGGCGGATGTCGAAGCCGTCCGGCCCGCCCCACAGCACGATGCTGCGGTCGAAGCTGATCTGCGGAATCACCAGGTCGAGCCAGCCGTCGTTGTTAAGATCGGCCAGGCAGATGCGGCGCGGATCGTCATAGACGACACCGTCAATCTCGGTGCGAATCCGCTGGGGGTGGTCAGGGTCGAAGCCGTCCGGGCCGCCGTAGAAGACCAGAATCTCGGGGAAAGAGAAGCCGCAGAATACTAGGTCCAGGTAGCCATCGCGATTCAGGTCGGCACAGCCGACACCGTGGGCGCGAGTGGTGCGCAAGGCCAGGCTCGGCTCGTAGGCGAAGCCCTCCGGCCCGCCGGTGAAGATAAATGAGCCCGGGTCCAGGTGAATCGCGTTCTCGGAGCAGTTGGCGACGATCAGGTCGGCGGCTCCGTCATCATCCAAATCGCACACGGCTGCATCCACCGCATCGCGACCGCGCATGCGGTGCGAATGCTCGCTGGAGAAGCCGTTGGGGCCGCCATAGTAGATGACCGGGTCCACGTCGCCGCCGACGCGCCGCGCCCGGCTGTTGACAAACAGCACTTGCGGCAAGGGTGCATCGGAGGTGCGGCCGATCAGCACGCGGCGGGCATCGTGGGTCTCCAGGGCAACAGGTTCGGGGTTGACCCCGTCGCGACCGCCGCGATAGACCAGAGAATGAATCGAGAAGGTTTCCGGGGTGCGGTCCTGGCAGATGACGATGTCATCACAGCCGTCGCCGTCGAGGTCGCCGAGGGCCACATCACAAGCGCGAGCTGTAGGCAGCGGAGTGGGGTCGGCGGAAAAGCCCGAGGCGCTGCCCCAGTACACCCAGGAGCACTGCCGCCCCTGGTGCTCGCCTCGGGTGGCGAATACCAGGTCGGCATGACCGTCACCGTTGACATCGCCAATCGCGACCGACAGCGCCCTCGGGCAATTCAGAACCGTCGGCTCGTCGAAGCTGCGGTCCGGCGCGACGGGAATCATGAAGACGCGGTCAACGTCGGGTACGAACAGGTGCGGAATGCCTCCCAGACCGATGATCTTGGCAAGGGGCCGGATATCGGCCAGCGCCTCCAGCTCGCTGGTCTGCTGGTGGTCATCTGCGGAGGCTTGGCCGAGGCCGCCGGCCACGGCTACCTCGCTACATATCTCGGCGGAGATCCCCTCCGGACCGCCCCAGAACACCCGTGCGTGGCCGTCCTGGTCCAGAGCGTACAGGTCGGCACAGCCGTCGCCGTCAAGGTCGGCTGCACCTAGCTGATCGGCCTCAATGTCCAGGTCCACGAAGCGCCGGGGATCAAAGGATAGCTCGCCCTGATAGAACACACGCACCCGGCCCTCGCACACGAAGGCCAGGTCCACCAGCCCGTCGCCGTTGAAGTCACCTGCGGTAACCGAGGTAGCCCGGGGTGCCGGCAGGTGACGCTGGTAGCTCTCACTGAGGCCCTCCGCAGCGCCGTAGTAGATGATGGCATTGAGGTCGCGGCGGACGCCGTCGTAGTTCATCGCCAGCACCAGGTCATCGTAGCCGTCGCCGTTGAGATCAGCCACGACGCCGGACAGCGCCCCGAAAGAGGGCAACTCGGTCCGGGAGGCACTGCCCAAAACGTTGCTATAGACATAAGCCGGCGGCTTCTCCCAGTGGTCCTGGCTGTTGCAGATGAGCAGGTCGAGGTAGCCGTCGCCGTCCAGATCGAAACGGTGGAGGCGCTGCAGGACGCCGGCGCGGGAGACATAGAGGTTGTGGCCTGCATTGTCGAAGGTCCCCTGAATGAAGTCCTCGTAGCCACGGGTAATCCATTGCCCTGATGCTGACATCGTCTTTGCTCCTGTTGGGTTTCACCCGGCCGCCGGGCTGAAGCCAGCGGCTACTCGATCTTCAGCTTGAACCAGCGAATATTCGAAACGCACTGCTCGTAGCACCAGAAGGCGACGAAGATGCTGCCATCGGGCAGAGGCGTGATACACGGCGCGCCGAAGCGCAGGACATTGAAGTTGTGGGCCATGTTACCCGAGGTCTCGGTCAGGCCCGGGATGCCGTGACCCCACAGGGGTGCGGCTTGCTCGTTGAGCCACGCGCCGTCCTCGATGCGCGAGAGATTCGCCCACAGCCCGGGCTCGTCCATGCGGCGATAGATACTGAGCAGCCGGCCATCACTGAGAACTGAGGGTGTGAGGGTCTGGCCGAGTAGCCCGGTGGAGGTCGGCGCCGACCAGCGCTTACCACCATCCGCGCTGAGGGCGTAGTGATTGGGCAGGTCGGCGGCGGTGGCTTCATCATAGGCCCAGGCGGCGGCGAGTAACCTGCCGTCAGGCAGCTCCACGATCTTGGACTCCCAGTAGATGATCTGCTGGTCGGGATCGGTCATGACATCCCAGTACTGCGGCCAGGTGCGGCCCCGGTCCTCGGAGACCAATGCGACCATCTTCATGCCGTTGGGACAGTCGCCCTCCCAGCTCCGCCATGTGGAGGTCGGCAGTACCCAGCGGCCGTCACTCAGCGGGGTGATCGGGCAACACAGCTCGAAGGCCGGGCCGACCAGCGGCGGCTGCAGAGCCTCCGGCCCGGCCCAGGTGTGACCGTAATCCTGCGAGCGCCATAACCGCAACTCCACCGGCACGAACCCCAGGTTCTCCGGGTTGGTAAAGCCCTCGGTGGGATGCCGGCTGCGGTCCGCCCGGTGCATCAACAGCACAAGCTCACCGTCAGGCAGGGCGGTGAGGCGGGAGGCATCGGAGGTCAGGCGGTTCCTGGTGCCCTCGTAGAGCGTGGCTTCGAGCTCCCAGGTCGCCCCGCCATCCCGCGAGCGGGCGACATGAGTGCGCAGGTTGACGGCTTCGAAGGCCTCGCCCAGCACCAGCGTCGCCAGCATCTCGCCATTGTCCATGCACACGACGGAGGGGAAGTAGGCATGGACGCTGCGGACGTGCGGCTGCGGATTCCTGTAGATAAGCCCCGTGTCTAGGACCTCGATACTCGCCATCTGCGTGCCTGCCTTCCGTAGAAGCCTTGCCAAGACCGGCGGAGTCGCTCGCTGTTGCGCTGCGCACAACACATAGTATTGGTAACAGGGAGGGCTTTTACCTCCACGAAGCACTAGCTGCGGTTTGAGGGAGGGCGCTTGCTCACTTTGTGATGCGCAAAGGCAATGCACAACCAAGGCACTCGCGTAGCGGGTCCCCTGTGCTCCAGGATCGTTGGGATAGCGCGGCGCTTCTTGCTATGTTCCTAGAGGACAGGCTTTTTAGCCTGTCGAGGCCTCTGCGAACAGCAACGGCATGGGCAGGTATTGCTTGGCGAATTGCGGAACTATGCTTTCACGTTCGCGCCCCTGATGCTGCCGGGGTCGCTCTAGCCTGGATTGTCCATGAATGAGATGCGGCACTTGGCAAGATTGGGCAGACAGGTGGTCTGTGGGCATATAGAGCGGTTTCTGCTAACTGGTGCACAATGACACAGTGTAATCAGCAACACCCTCGGGCTGGAAGCTGAGAGCTTACCCACGCTCGGAGAGAGGCTAAGCTATGACGATAGCTGAGCGTGGCGTTGTGTTCAGCGGGGAGGCCGGCTCGGAGATGCAGAGCGCGGCGTTTGCCGGCATCTGCGTCACACCGGGCGGCCGCTGGCTGTGCGGTTTCCGGACCGCGCCCGAGAAAAGCTCCACCCTCGGTAAGGCGCAGCTTACCTGGTCGGATGACCAGGGCCAAAGCTGGCGAGAGCCGATCTCGCCGTGGGAAGCGCCGCAACTCAACGGCAAGCCGGGCCGCTTCCGGGGCGCGTATCTAACCGCTCTCGGCGGCAACAGCCTGGTCGCGGCGCTGTGTTGGGTGGAGGCCTCGGACCCGAGCCTGCCGTTCTGGCATGAGGCCAGCGAATGCCTGCTGGACACGCGCATCTTCTTGTCCCGCTCCGCGGACGGCGGCGAGAGCTGGTCGCTGCCCCAATATGTGGACACCTACCCGATTACCATGTGCGTTCCGGTGACCGGCCCGATCTTGGTGCTCCAGAACGGCGACTGGGCCTGCCATTTTGAGCTGAATAAGCCCTATGGTGATGATTCGACCTGGCGACATGGCTCGATGATGGCTTTCTCGCACGATGGCGGGGCGACCTGGCCGCTTTTCAGCGTGGTCAGCAACGACCCGGCCAACCGTTTCTTCTGGTGGGATCAGCGGCCGGCGGTGCTGGCGGAGGGGACGGTCCTGGATGTGTTCTGGACACTGGACAACGAAGCCGGGGCCTATATCAACATTCAGGCTCGCGCATCGCAGGACCACGGTCGCACCTGGTCGGAGATGTGGGACACCGGCCTGGCCGGTCAGCCCGGCAATCCGGTGCCGCTGCCGGATGGGCGCCTGGCTATGCCCTATGTTGATCGCAGTGAGGAGTCGAAGATCATGCTGCGCTGCAGCTCCGACGGCGGCCGTACGTGGCCCGCTGAGACGGAGCTGGCGATTTACCGCTCGGGCATGGAGACGCAGACGTGGCACCGGCAGAAGACGATGCAGGATACCTGGGCGGAGATGGCGGAGTTCTCGGTGGGGTTGCCGGCGGCGGCACGGCTGGCTGACGGGGACGTTCTGGTCGTCTATTACGCCGGCCCGCAGACGGATATGACGGCGATTGAGTGGGCCCGCGTCCATCCCTAAGAACACAGCTTCTCGATTCGCTGCAGCAGGTAAGAGGGAGAAACGCTATGTATGGCAACTGGGAGTTCACGGAACTCGACGGCAAAGCTGCCGAGCAGCTCAGTGACTTCATCCCGGAGCGGATCTTCGACGCCCATGCCCATCTGTATCGCCTGGCGGCCCTGGCGGTGGCAGAGGGATCGCTCATAGCTGAAGGGCTGGCCGAGGTGACGATTGAGGAATGGCGGCGGCGGCTTGAGTTGCTGGTCGGAGCGGGCAGGCTGCTCGGCGGCCTGTTCATCCCGGATCCGCGTCCGGCCGAGACGATAGATACTGTGAATGACTACGTGGTGGCGCAACTGGCCGGCAGCCCCGAAAGCCGAGGCGGAGTCATCGTCGCGCCCCAGTATCCGCAGGAGCGAGCCGTTGCCTACCTGGAGAACCCGCAGATGGTGGCGCTGAAGCCGTACCATCTGTTCTCGGCGGACCAGCCGACTTTCCACGCGCCGTTGGACAGCTATCTGCCGGAGTGGGCCTGGCAACTGGCCGATGAACGGGGCCTGGTGATCGTGCTTCACATGGTGAAGGAAGGCGCCCTGGATGATGCCGACAATCAGCGCCAGATTCGCCGGATGTGTGAGAAATACCCGAGCGCCAAGCTGAGCCTGGCCCACGCGGCTCGCGGATTTCACGCGCCTAACACCGTCAGGGCGATTGCCTCCTTGCGCGGGCTGGAGAATGTCTGGTTCGATACCGCCGCGATTTGCGAGCCGACGGCCCTGGTAGCTATCCTCAAGGAGTTCGGCCCGCGCCGGCTGATGTGGGGCAGTGACTTCCCGGTATCCGAGATGCGGGGCAAATGCGTCACCGTCGGCGACGGCTTCGCCTGGCTGGATGTTGATTCGGTGGCCTGGGACAAGCTCTCCCCCGCCTGCCATCCGATCCTGGTGGGGCTGGAATCGCTGCAGGCTCTGCGCGAGGCCGCTGAGACCTTCGGACTGAATGACGAGGATATGCAGGACATTTTCCGGGACAACGCGCTGCGCCTGCTGGGGCTGAAAGAGGAGCCGGGAACGCTCACCCAGAGCCTTTACACTCACGCCAAGCAGCGGATGCCCGGCGGTACCCAGTTGCTGAGCAAGCGGCCGGAGATGTTCGCGCCGGAGCAGTGGCCGGCCTACTTCCGCGAGGCGCGCGGCTGCGAGGTCTGGGACATGGACGGGCGGCACTACTACGATTTCTCGATCAACGGCGTGTCGGCATGTCTGCTGGGCTACCGCGACCCGGAGGTCACGGCGGCGGTGACCCGGCGCATCAACCTCGGCAGCATGTCAACGCTGAACCCGCCGGAGGAGCTGCAACTTGCCGATAGGCTGTGCGAGATTCATCCGTGGGCCGAGCAGGTGCGCCTGGGCCGCTGCGGAGGCGAGACCGGTGCTATCGCCGTGCGCATCGCCCGCGCTACCACCGACCGCTCGCTAGTGGCGAGCTGCGGCTACCACGGCTGGCACGACTGGTACCTGGCCGCCAATCTGGGCGACAGCGACGAACTGCGCGGACATCTGCTGGAGGGCCTCAGCCCCAGCGGCGTACCCCGAGAGCTGCGCGGCACCAACTTCACCTTCACCTACAATGAGCTGGACGAGTTCGAGGCGATACTGAAGCAGCACGGTGACCGGCTGGCGGCGGTGGTGATGGAGCCGTGCCGCTACCACGATCCCGAGCCGGGCTTCCTGGAGGCGGTTCGCGAGGGCGCGCATCAGCACGGCGCTTTGCTGGTATTCGATGAAATCTCCATCGGCTGGCGTCTGGAGCACGGCGGCGCTCACCTGCGCTACGGAGTTGAGCCCGATATGGCCTTTTTCTCCAAGGCCCTGGGCAACGGCCACCCCATCGCCGCCGTCATCGGCACGCAACCGGCCATGGCCGGCGCTCACGCCTCCTTCATCAGCAGCACGCAATGGACCGAGAGCGTCGGGCCGACCGCGGCGCTGGCAACGCTGGAGAAGCTGAAGCGCTGCAAGGTGACCGAGCATGTAGCGCACATCGGCTCCCGCGTGCAGCAGTACTGGCGCGAGTATGCCGGCAAGTACGGGCTGCCGGTGCATGTGGACGATTCGTTCCCCTGTTTGTCGCATTTCGCCTTCGAGCACGAACTGGGCGAGGAACTGCGCACGCTGTACACGCAACTGATGCTGGACCGGGGGTTGCTGGCCGGGGTCGCGTTTTCGCCCACGCTGGCGCACACCGACGCAATCATTGATATGTTCGGCCAGGCCGTTGATGAGGTGTTTGTGGAGATCGCGGACGCTCTGGAGGCGGGCGAGGTGAGGCAGCGTCTGCGCGGTCCGGTGGCCCATTCGGGCTTCCAGCGCCTGACCTGACGGCAGCCGCGCAATGCTGAGCGTGAGTAGTGCTAGAGGCTGTTTGATAGCCCAGGATGGGGCGAACAGTCCCCAAAGGGAGAGGCCCCCAATTCCGGGCTGGAAGCTCTGAAAGGCAACCCTCACCCTAACCCTCTCCCAAGGGGAGAGGGGACAACGACAACGGCAACGGCTGGGCCGGATTCTCGGCCTTCGACAAGCTCAGGGCAGGCCGAGCTACGCGTTGACAGGTAAGGCCGGCTAGAGGAAGGCGATTGATTGAGATGAAAGCCTATATCCCCTTGATTGTGAGTCTGATATGGCTGCTGGCAGTCGTGCCGGCGCAGGCCAAGACCAAACGGACGCTATTCACCCCCGAGCAGGTCAAGAATGCGCGCGAGAACATCGAGAAGTACGACTGGGCCAAGGCAATTCGCGATACTGTGGTAAAGGGGGCACAAGGCCACGTCGAGCGGCCATACGAGGTGTTGGCCAGGTACATCCCCGACCCGCGGATTCCGCGGGCCGGCTATGTGCACGAAACCGGCTGTCCCAACTGCGGCCTGGAGGTGCGCAAATACGGCTTCTACCCGTGGATAATCAGCGAGGATGCGCCGTTCAAGGTCAAGTGTCCCAACTGTGGGAAGGTCTATCCGGACAGCGACTATCAGGCCTTCATTGACACGGATTTCCAGGATCGGTCGGTGCTGAAGGGCGAGATTGTGGATGATGGCTGGGGTTGGACTTCGCCGAAATACGGCTCCAAGCAGAAATACTGGTTTGTGGCCTGGTACAATCACTGGATGGCGCAGCGGCACCTGCACCGGCCCGTCCGGGAGCTGTCCGAGGCGTATCTATACACCGGCGATCCCAGCTACGCCCGCAAGTGCGCGGTGATTCTGTGGCAGCTTGCCAAGTACTACCCGGACTATGACTATGCCAAGCAATCGCGGCGCGGAGTAGAGCTTGACCACGGCTACCGGGGACGGTTGTTCTACTACACCTGGGAGTGCTACACAGTGCAGACGTGCGCCAAGGCGTATGATGCGATCTTCCCGGCGCTGCTGGAGCCGTGCGCGGAGCTGGAGGCGTTCACCGGCCAGAGCATGGAGGAGATTCGGCACCTGATCGAGGAGCAACTGCTGCGTTCCATGGCTCACGAGATCGTTGATGAAACCTACTACATAGTCGGCAACTACGGGATGCACCAGGTCGGCCTGCTGCAGGTGGCGGCGGTGCTGCAGGACACTCCCGGCAGCCCCAGCAGCGCAGAGATGGTGGAGTGGGTGCTGAATAACGAGGAGTATCGTTACAGCAGCTTCATGCCGATCTACGACGCGCTGTATAACCTGGTGTATCGTGACGGCAACCCGCACGAATGTCCCGGCGGCTACAATCAGGAGCATGTACAGACCTTTACCGAGATGGCGGCGCTGTTGCGTTCCAGCGGAGCTGACATCACCCAGATGCCGCGCTTCAAGAAGCTGTATGACTGGGATATTCAGATGCGCTGTGCCGGCCATTTCACCCCGGCCCTGGGCGACTCGGGCAATATGTCCAACGAAAGCCGGCGCTGGTCGGAGATGGAATATCTGTTCGCCTACAGAACTTACCGGGATCCAGTGTACGCCAAGTTCCTGCTCAGCATGTACCCCCAGGCCGGCCAGGACATTCTGGAGGCGCCGATTGCGGAAGAGCTCCAGCAGGCCGCGGCGTCGGTGGAGGGCGAACTGGGCTACGACAGTCAGCACCTGGCCGGTTACGGTCTGGCGACACTGCAGAACGGCAGTCCCGAGCACCCGATAGCAGCTTCGCTGTTCTACGGCGGCTTCACCCACCACTCCCACCGCGATAACATGCACCTGGACATCTTCGCGCAGAACTGCTCGATGATACCCGATTTCGGCTATCCGGAGACCTGCAACTCCAACGACCCGCGCCGGGCGGGCTTTTTCGCGCACACGATCTCGCACAACACCGTGATGGTGGACAGGTCGCTGCAGGCCAAGGTGCGGGCCCGCTGTCTGGCCTACGACAGCGGCCCAGTCTGCCAATACGTCGAGGCGCAAAACGATAGAGTTTACGGCCAGTGCAGTATGTACCGGCGCGGTGTGGCGATGATCGAGGTGTCCCCGGAACAGAGCTACTTCATTGACATATTCCGCGTCAAGGGCGGCGAGCAGCACGATTGGCTGCTGCACGGCAGTCATGCGGACTTTGAGTCGAACCTGCCGCTTTCGGAGCCGCGTACCGAGGGCACGCTGGCCGGTCCCGAGGTGGAGTACGGGCATTACTACGACGATGAAAAGCTGGCCGCAGCGCCCTACGGAAGTGTCAGCTACTTCAGCTATCGGGGCAGCGCCTTCCAGTTCCTTTACAACGTCCAGGAAGCCGACCTCAGCCCCGGTGCGTACACCAGGTGGAACTTCATCACCAGCGGAGACCGCGCCGTGGGTGCCATGCGGGGCAACCCGGGCGCGTACCTGAAGGCCTTCCTGGTCGGCGATGACGAGCACGTCTTCGTATGCGACGGTAAGCCCCAGCAGAACCGCCGCGATACGCCGGAGAGTGTGAAGTTTGTAGTCCGGCGCAGAAGCGGTGAGAATCTGCAAAGCATCTTCACCGCCGTGCTGGAGCCGGGCGCCGGTGAACAGCTCATCAGTAGCGTCAGGCGGCTCGATACCACCAACCGGGACCTGGTGGCGCTGAAGATAGAGCTCAACTCCGGAGCGACCCACTACTACCTCAACGCGCCCGAGCCGGTGGCCGAGACCGAGATCGGCGAAGGTATCCGTTTCGCAGGGCGGGTGGGCTACCTGGCTGTTGACAGCCGCGGCGAGGTGCAAAAGGCCTATCTGCATGATGCGACGCTGCTGGCGAAGGGCAACTGGCGACTGGAAGGTGACGGGCCGGTGGGGACCACCATCGCCTCTTGCGATTACCAGCAGAACTCGATTACGCTGGCCGAGCCGGTGCTAGCTGAGCGGAGCGTCGGCGGCGCTACGGCGCTCACCAACTGCGGCGAGTATGGCGGCGCGTTCGTCATCCAGGGCGTCGAGGGCGATGACACGCTGTTGTTGGGGGACCAAGACCCTCTGTGCAGCCGCCTGGTCGTCAAGGAGGTCAAGCCCGCAGACAAGCAGATCCTCAGCCCGACCACCTTGTATTTCCCGCAGCCGACGATGCATGTGGTCAACGAGGCGTTCGAGACGGTGGCGAAGGTAATCAGCTTCAGTCGCGGTGAGTTGACTACGGACACTGCCTTGCAGGCCGAGCAGTTCATGGACGCCGACGGCGATGGGACAATACGGGCGTACATAATGGAGTACGGGCCCGGCGATGTGGTGCTGATACCGTCCAGCGTGCGCTATCAGCGGGACTAGGCGGGGCGTTTGGGCATCTGGAGGGATCGTCGCAAGAGCGTGCTCCGTGGACCAGCCCCTCCGTCACGACGATAACGACAGCCCTCACCCTAGCCCTCTCCCAAGGGGAGAGGGAACAACGGCAACGGCTATCGAGTCGGGCTGGAACTGTAGTTATGCAGATTTTGCTCAGAGGCATCCAGCGACCTTG
>CAYMIN010000029.1:0-53789 GCA_964390495.1 uncultured Armatimonadia bacterium | reverse complement strand
TCTGGCACAGGCTCCCCGCAATCGTGCCGCAATGACCAAGCGTCTCAGAACGAGATTTCCATAGCCCGCGGCGGACACGCCGGCACGCACAGCTCGCAGGCGATGCACTTGTCCGCATCAAAGCTGACGTGTCGCGTCTCCAGGTCTATGGCAAGCGCCTGGGTCGGGCATATGGTCACACACGCCCCGCACTCGGTGCACTTGTCCTCATTGCGCACTACTTCCTTCTCCAGCGGCTCGATCCGCACGCCCTTCTCCTGGGCGTTGTGCAGCGCCGCGGTCAGGTCGGCCTCGGTGCCTTGCAGTACCAGCACCATCAGGCCCTCCTGCTGCGGGGTGATGGAGGCGCGCAGGATATTGAACTCGAGGTTGAAAGCTCTTACCAGCCCCGAGATGATCGGCTCATCTATCAACTGTTGCGGGAAGTGCATCACGATTCTGCGAGTAGCCATCTAGATCACCCCTCCGTTGTTGAAGGGCCGTTCCCTCAACGGTTTGAAGCCGAGGCCCGAATCCGCCGAGGGCAGCAACTCCGCCGGCTGGCTGATCAGGAACTCGCCGGCCTCGATCCACTGCTTCAGCTCCTCGGCTATGGCCTGAGCCTTCACGTAGCTGGAAAGCGGCGTCGTGGGCACGGTCCGGCCCTTGACCTCGATCTGGCCGCTCTTGAGTTGTGCATAGCTGACATGGCCGAGCGGGCCGCCCTCGTTGTACGGGTAGGCGCGGCTGTAGTCGAGAATCGGTGCCACGATGTCCTCGTCTTTGACCGCCGTGTAGCGGGCCATCTCCTCATTCAGAATCGGGATCGGTATCCCCAGCCCGACGGCCAGTGACACGCCGTAGCCGTACATACTGACACCGACGAGATACTCGGGTCTCATCTGCTTCATATCGCCGATGACGGCGATGGTGCCGGCGCCGCCCATCGGCACACCGTTTCCCGAGCGCGCTTCGGTGGGGCTGTGCTGGGTGCCGTGGAAGCAGACGTAGCCGATGCCGCCGCCCAGGAAGATCCTGGTCCCGATACCGATGGTGCGGTAGTAGGGGTCATTGAGCAGCGGGCTGAGCTGGCCGGCCGAGCAGAAGCTGGCCGACCCCAGGTCCGCCTGCACCACCCCCATATAGGTGTAGATGTCGCGGTCCCGGTTCAGATTGACCGCCACACCGTAGTTCTGATAGCCGTTACGCGGATTCAGTAGGTACGCATCGTTGAGGTCCGCGATATTGATCAAGGTGTCCAGCTCGCGGCGCGGGTAGCAGTCGGTACCGTAGGCCTCCGCGACCATCCGCACATCCTTGCCCGCGACCAGCTCCTGAATCACGTGACCGCCGCCGTAGGCAAAAAGTCCCGGATGGTTGCGGTTGCGCGGGTCGCTCTCCGGAAGCTCGGTGGCCCCGATATACACGTCCACCGCGGCCAGGCCCGCGTAGGCCGGTACCTCGTTAAGCCACACTCGCAAGTACTTCATCCGCGGCGTGGTGTGGCCGGTATTCAGCAGCGCGCCCGAGGAGCACATCGGGCCGAAGGTGCCGGTGGTCACCACATCCACCTGCTCGGCGGCTTGCGTGGTGCCCTGCTCCTCCACAATATCAATCATCTCTTCGGCGGTAACGACGACCGCCTTCCCGGCTTTGATCCTTGCGTTTATCTCGGCGTATGTCTTAGGCAATTGGCTCGACCTCCTGCCGGCTCCGCTTTGATGAAAAGCGACTGCGCAACCGGCGTGTGATTGGGTGCGTCGCGGCCACGGCTAGCTGCCTCGCGCCGGTAGCCCGGCGCTGCGACATCGCCATAGGCATCACCTGAGCCACGATGTCAATCGTTGCGCGTGTCATCTTCTCATCCCTCCTTTGCGGATTGCTCTTTGCGTCCGGCAGTCAAGTCACCTTATTGGCTAGCGGCACTATCTCGAATTGCCCCCAGGTGCCGAACTGATTACCCACGATTATCGCCGCGTGCAGGATGCCTTCGATCCCCTGCACCCATTCCAGCCCGGCCGCGATCTCCTCGGCGCGCCGGATTCGGTTCCCTAAGGCGGTGGCTACTGCATCGGCCAGCGCGGTATCGGTGCTGATGGCGACTGCGGCATCGGCCTGGCCCATGCTCAGCGAGTGCCCGACGCTCCCCGAGGAGGTGCATACCCCGAAGCGCCCGGCCGGCAGTCTGATCCCCACCTTGGCGCTCAGCGGTGAGGCTCCCGCATAGATGCTCACGGTCCGCGGCGTGTCCGACTTGATGAATATATCGCCGCCGTTTTCGACGATTACCTGCCGCGAGCTACTCAGCAGCCCTTCCCCGACGGCCTCGGCGACTGCACCGGCGACTGCGGCCATCGGCCCGGTGCCGACGATCTGGCCGGCCCGGTACATCGCGGCGATCATCTCCGGCATTTGCTCCCCGCCGCCGACCTCCGGATCGGGCGTCTGCAGCGGTTTCAAGCTAGTCAGAAACTCCGGCCGCCGGGCGATATGGGCCTGCAACTGAGCCCGCGCCGCCTTGACCAGTTCCAGCGCCGCGTCCTCCAGCTCGCTTTCGGCCAGCACCAGCAGATCAGTCTCGTCAACCGTGACAACAAAGCCGGTCAACCCGCCCGCCTGCACCGACTTCCGATAGTGGCGGGGCTGATACATCACCTCAGCCCCCCTATGTGGACAAAGCGCCCGACGTTGCCGTGAGCCTCAGCCCGCGACAAAACGCCCGAGCGCTGCCATGGATAGTACCTGTCAGCTAAATAATACTCCGATTACGCTGATATTGCAAGGAGGCGAAAAGCAGACAGAGCCTTGATCCCACCACGATCGGCGACACCTTGCCGCCCCCCTTGCCATGGTTGAGAAAAGGCTCTGTCCCCCCCTGCTTGCACCTAGTACGCGCCGCGTCCGCCTAGCACCGCAGGGATTGTCTGTAAAAGCAGTTTGATATCTAACAGCAGACTGCGCTTCTCGATATACTCCATATCCATGCGCATCCACTCATCAAAGGTCGTGTCGCTGCGCCCGCAGACCTGCCAGATACAAGTCAGCCCCGGTTTGATCTCCAGCCGCCGGCGATGCCAGTCCTCGTAGTGCTCTACTTCCGAGGGCAGCGGCGGCCGCGGCCCCACCAGACTCATCTCACCGGTCACCACATGCCAAAGCTGGGGCAGCTCGTCAATGCTATACTTGCGGATGAAACGGCCTACCGGCGTAACCCGGGGATCATTGCGCATCTTGAAAACCGGGCCGGTGGTTTCATTGTACTGCATCAACTCGGCCTGTGAGGCCTCGGCATTGTTGCGCATAGACCGCAACTTCAGCATATAGAACGTCTTGCCATTCTTGCCCACACGCAACTGCCTGAACAGCACCGGGCCCCGCGAGGTCAGCTTGATAGCTACAGCGCTTGCCAGCAGAATCGGGCTGACCAGCACCAGGCCACCGAGCGCCGCCACTAGGTCCATGCAGCGCTTCACCACGAGATAGCATGTGTTCTTGCCGGCTTGACTCGCCACGCGCCACACACCAGGGCGTTCGCTGGAATCTAGAAGCTCGGGATATGATCTGTTTGTCATCTGACCGTCACCGCGATGCCGGGAATGAACGACTCCCGTTAGGCTGTAATAGGTACCTCGGCCTGGACCTCGGTATGCCTGTGCTGCTTCCCATCGCTTTCAATTCTCAAGGGTAGGCTCTGTTCTGATCTCAACGACGGCCCTTGCTCTGCAACTGCGCCGGTGCGCGATTATGGTGACGCACGACAACGTGCCAAGAGCAATTATGGTGCCAACGTACTCGACATCCTCGCTGCCAGTATATCCATCCGGCCTCAATTGCCAATCAAGCGCCGTTCAAAGTTATCTCAAAGTGTCTTTGGCAGTCGCGGGCGGTGGCCCAGCTAGCCCGAAACCAGGAGGGGAACAGTGACCTGCTGCGCAGTTGCGTTTGGCGGCTACTAGGGGCGCGGTCGGAAGCAGTAGAGGTTGCCATCATTGCTGGTTACATAGACACTATGGCCCGAGATCGCCGGCGAGCTGCGAATCTCGCCATCGGTTTCGTACTGCCACAGGCACACGCCGGTGTGGGTCTCCAGCGCGTAGATATTCTTATCGTGGGAGCCGCAATACACCGTCCGCCCGCTGACCGCCGGTGAGGAATTGACCCAGTCGCCGGCCTCGAAATGCCACAGATGCCTGCCGCTGTCCGCCTCCACGGCATAGAGTCGCCGGTCGCGCGAGCCGACATAGACAAACGATTGCCAGGCCGCCGGCGAAGACTCGATGGGGCCATCGGTCTGGAACTCCCAGACTTGCCGGCCGGTCGCCGCATCCACGCAGTAGAGTCGCTGGTCCGCCGACGAGACATACACGCGGCCCTGATGAAAAGCCGGTGCCGCGTACAGCTCGCCACCTGTCATGAACTCCCAGAGCATCCGCCCCGAGGCGCGGTCCAGGGCGTAGAGCCGGTGGTCGAGGCTGCCGACATACACTCGGCCCTGCCAGACCAACGGTGATGAATAGATGCCCATCTCGGCCTGGAACTCCCAGATCTGCTGACCGCTTTGCGCACTCACCGCCAGCAGGCGACCGTCATCAGTCCCGCAATAGACTATGTTCTGCCAGGCCACCGGGCTGGCGCTGACCTGGGCGGCAACCACCACTTGCCACAGCAGACGGCCGCTGCGGGCCTCCAGAGCTGCAAGTCGATTGTGAGTCCCAAAGAAGGCGATCTTGCCATCGAGAACGCACGCGCTCAGTACGACTTCGTGAGCCAGGTTCTGCTCCCAGATGACCTCGCCCGATTGGCCGGCGAGGGCCATGATTCTGCCGGATTGACTGCGCTCCCCGACGCCCGCACCGATGAACACAATCCCATTGGCGACCACCGGTGAGGCGATGATCCACTGCCCCACCTGCCTCTGCCAGCGCCGCTGCAGGGGCGGCAGCACCACCTCGGGCGTATAGCCGGTGCAAGTGATATTGCCTCGGAACATTGACCAATTGTAGGCGCGCGTCGCCTTCTGCGAGCCTTGCCTAACCAAGACCAACGCCGCCTCATCCAGGCTCTGGCGCGCCGCGGCGTGGTCGGGATTGATGGCCAAGACCTGCCGCAGCAAGGCAATGGCCCGCCGCAGATCGCCTTCGCCCTGCCACTTCCTGGCCCGCTGGTAAAGCCCCTCAGCGGCAGCCGCCGTCGCTGCATCAGCTTGCGGTGCCTCGGTTACTGGCGCCGGTGGCTGTGCCGGCTCGGTCGGTTGGGTGATGATTTCGCTGTCGGCCTGGCTGTCCGGCCGGTAGGTCACCCGATGCATCGTTCCCACACACACCGGGCAGGCTTGGTAGCGGTGCCGCGTCAAGTAGTGGCACTGCTGGCACTCCCAGACCTCCTCGCCGGTGACCGTTTCGAGAATTGACGCCTCAACATCGCCCAGCGCCCGCGCCAGCTCCGAAAAGCTCTGGTAGCGGTCCCCGCGCTCCTTGGCCAGGCAGCGCATGATCACTTCCTCCAGCGCCTCCGGCACATTGTTGACAAGCTGGCTGGGGCGTACCGGCTCCTGGCTGAGGATATTGCGAATCACCGCGCCGACGTTCTCGCCCTGTGCCGGCGGCTGGCCGGTCGTAGCCACATACAGCACCACGCCGATGCTGTAGATATCGGAACTGCGGTCGGCCGAGGCCGCGTCTATGAACTGCTCCGGCGGCATGTACAGATACGTGCCCAGCCCCAGCCCGGCGTCGGTAATCCTGGTCCCGCCTCCGTGCACCTTGGCCAGGCCGAAATCGCTTACCTTGACATCCGCCCGGCGGGTGATCATCAGGTTTGAGGGCTTCAGGTCGCGGTGGACCACACCCCGGTCGCCCGGCCCGATTGGGAGGTTGTGAACATACTCCATGCCCGCGCATACCTGGGAAGTGAATCTCAACAACTGCGGTGGGAAGAGCCGCTCCTCGGCGTCGAAGAGCCTCTGCAAATCGGTGCCTTCCACATACTCCAAGAACAGGATGGGCTGCTCATCTAGCTCCCGATAGATGATCGCCTCCACTATGTTGGGATGGCGGCCGAGGTTGAGCCAGGTCTTGGCTTCCCGCGAGAACCTGCTGACGGCGGCGCGGTCGGACAGCAGCTCTTCCTTGAGAGTTTTGACGGCAAAGCGCCGCTGCGAGAACTCGTCCAGCACAATATAGACGACGCTCATACCGCCCCGGTGCTTCTCAATCACCTTGTACTGGTCGTCTATCTTGTCGCGAAGCTCGAACTCCACGTCTGCCTCCTCGGCCATCCAACTTACTACACGCGGCATCCGCGTCCTGTCGTCACCTATATTTGGTAATTAGCGACCCTGTGCCGGGCCCGGGAAATGCACATGCAAGGACGCCTGTGTTTGAGGTTTCTTAGAGTGGCACGGCCCTTCTCCCTAGCCTTCCTGGACGACAGGCTTCCTAGCCTATCGAGGCCTCTCCCAACAGCAACGGCATCGACAGGCAAGGATGCCTGTCCTCCAGGATCGAGTTTTGGGGGCGAGGGGCCACCTGCTGCCTTGCCTGTCCGCTCTTCTAACGCTCCAAGCTGAGCAGTTACTTATACTATTCGCTCGCACCCCTAACCTATCCTGCTTCGGCGCCGGCCTCGCCCCTGCCTGCGACAGCGCAATTACCCCAAATAATCCGGCTCCCCCCTGGGGCCCAGTACGCTATAGACGCCGACCCTGGTGCCCGCACCTCGAATATCAACCACCCCGTGCGGGCGCGTCTCAAACTCGTCGCCGAGCTGTGCATAGGTGTCCTCCGATATCAGGATGCGTTGGCCCAGCTCTCTGGTCAGCTCCTGCAGGCGCGAGGCCACGTTGACATGATGGCCGATCGCCGTGTATTGCATTCGCGCCTCCGACCCGACATACCCGATAATCGCGACACCTGTGCTGATGCCGATGCCCGCCGCCAGTTCGGGCATGCCCAGAAAGGCCCATTCATCGCGGCGCTGCTGAATCAACCGCTGCATCTCCAGCGCGGTGCGGATGGCGCGGGCGGCATGGTCGGGCTGCGCCACCGGGGCATTGAAGAACGCCATTATCTCGTCCCCTATGTACTTGTCAAGGGTACCCTCATTGCGCCATATCACATCGTGCATGAAGCTAAAATAGCGGTTGAGCAGCTCGACGATCGCCTCCGGCTCCGCCCCATCGGAGGCGGCGGTGAAGCCACGCAGGTCTGAGAACAGCACGGTGACTACGCGCCGCTCGCCCCGCATCGTGCCTAAAGCATCATCGGCCATCAGCCGGTCCGCCAGTTGCGGCGGTATGAAGACCGAAAGGGTCCGCTGGGCCCGCCAGCGACGGCGCTCTTCGCCCAACAGCCGCAAGACCAGAATGATTACAAAAAAGCCTGCCGCCGCCACCATCGGCACCAGCAGATCAATGACCAGGCCGTTGTGGGTGAACAGATACAATCCGCACCATACGTATCCCAGCACGATCGCCAGGGCCGAGCTACACAGCCATGCCGTGTTGACCCGCAGCAGCCAGAAGCCGAAGACCACAGCCATCAGCACTATCACCAGCGCGGTGTAATGGGGCGCCAGGCGCGGCAGACCCTTGCTGTTGAGGATGCTGTCGAGGGCGTTGGTCTGGATCTCGGCCCCGGTATAGACGGTGTCAAAGGGCGAGGGGCGCAGATCGAAAAAGCCGGGCGCAGTCACCGCCACGAAGGCGGTCTTGCCGGCAAGCTGCTGCGCCAGCCACGAGCCCGGCTCTGCGGCCAGGACCCGGGCCGCCGAAAGCCGCGGATAGCTGTTGCGCCCGCCCACGAAATCCACCATCATGCGACCGTGCGCGTCCAGAGGGATACTGACTTTATTGCCCAGCCTAATCTCCCGCCCCGGCGTCACCTCCACCTCGGCAGGCTTCACTCCCATCATCTCACAGGCCGCCGCCAGCACCAGCGCCGGGTAAACGTGGTCCTGATAGCGCAACAGCGGCAGGACATGGCGGAACACCCCGTCGCCGCTATCCAGTACGTTCATGAAGCCGATTGCCTTGGCCGCAGCGGCCAGCTCCGGCAGCGGCATCACCAGGCCCTGCGGCTGGTACAGTGCCCCAGCCGCGGCCACCCCGGTCGCCGTTCGGATCTTTACGGTGTCCCAAGCCTTGGCCATCACCTCTTCGGACAGCGGCGCCGGCACATCCCCGGCCTCCGGGTCATAGGCAAAGCCGGCGTGATAGACGTTGCCGAATTGCCCGCTTGCCTCGACCAACTCCGCATCATATTCGGCCCCCAGTGCGGTCTCATCGCGCTCGGTGAAGAATATATCGAAGATGATGCGCTTGGTCCCCAGTTGCTGGAGTTTGCGGATTAGCTGGGCCATGCGGTTGCGGGGCCAGGGCCAGCGGCCCTCAGTGCGGATACTCTCTTCATCAACGGTGACGATCATCAGCCGGGAGTCAGGCTGCTGTGGCCCGCGGACGCGGAAGCGCCAATCAATGGTGTAAAGCTCCATGCGGTCCAGCACCGTCTGGCCGGGCCAGAAGTAGGCTCCAAGGATCACTACCGCCCACAACCCCACCATCGTGCGGGCAAGCCGCGTAAAGCGAGCCGACGGCTTGTATCTGCGCATCGTCCGCCCTCACCTCATCGCTTATCCAGTTTAGCCTCGGTCATGCAGGGGTAGATTCATCTATGTAGAAATACAATACAAGTCGCGCTGTCGGCCAGGCGGCAGCGGGCCGGTGCCTGCCGGAACTGCCGGCCGCTTGAGTTCAAATGCTGATTGCCAAGGGTGCTATCGGATATGCGCAAAGCAGCGGTGCTCATTATACTGTCCTTCATTGTGCTCGTCTTCGTCGGCGCGGTGACTTTGCAGTCGCTGCTGATCCTGCAGCGGGTGGCGGCGGTGCGCGATGTCGAAGGGCAAGTGGCCGTTAAGGCGCGCGGCCAGGATAGCTTCGAGCCTATCGCCGACCGCAGCCGCATTTACGCCGGCGACACCGTCAGAACCAGCGGCGACGGGCGACTGACTCTGGAGTGGCTCGACGGCACCCGCTTGGCCGTCGGTCCCAATACGCTGCTAAGAGTGCTCAAGTGCCAGATCAATAAGGCCAACGATACCGAGACCTCGGTCTTCAAGCTCGATACCGGCAGCATCTGGATCCGCATAATCAAGGTCCTGAGCCAGAAGGCCAAGTTCGAGGTAGCCACCCCGACCGCCACAGCGGGGGTGCGCGGCACCATCTTCGCCGTCCATGTCGCGGCCGACGGCGCGACCAAGGTTTCGGTCCTGGAGGGCCAGGTCGCCGTCACCGACGGCCAGCAGTCCCAGCAAGTTAACCCCAAGACTGTCGCCACCGTCTCCGACCGTACTACCGCCATACACGATTTCGACGAGCAGGAGAAGCGCACCTGGCTTGAGCACCAAAATGTCGCCGAGCCGATCCTGCGCCTCGAAGCCCCCGCCGATGGCTACCAGGCCAAAGCCGGCGAGACAGTCACCATCGCAGGCCAGAGCGAAAAAGGCGCGAAAGTCACCGTTGACGGCAAGCCGGTAGAGCTCAAGCTCAAGCAGAGGTTTTCAACCGAGATCGCGGTGCCGAAGGAAATGGCCGGGCAGAAAATGACGGTGAAGGTCGAGGTCACGGACGCGCGCGGCCACAAGCTGACGCGCCAACTGAAAATAGAGGTCGCCGAGTAGCCCGGCGGCTTGTTGAATTGCCCCCAAGTCAGGCCCCTTGCCGCTCGTTGCTTCGCTAGGTTGCCCCTGTTTGCCGCCCTCAGCGCCCCCTTGCTCCGCGGGGAGCAAAATGGCCGTCTCCGCGCTTTTGCCCTCCAGAGCAAGAGTCCTTTAGTTGCCAGCAACTAAAGTGGCAAAGGACTTGGGCAGGATGCCCGAGTTACGCGACGGTATCTGGAATGCTCCAGCTAGGCGGGTGTCGGGGGTCGGCCAACGACGCAGCACGACTACTTCGGCCAACTGCGCAGCGTAAGTAACATCGGATAGTGGGAGCCGGACTGCGGCGTTGTCGCAACCTGCAACTTGTACTGGCTCTTGGCATCCACCACTGCCCGGTAGATCACCTGCTCCGAAGCATTCGTCAGCACCGGCGTCTCGATTAGCTTACCGTCAATCCAGAAGGTGCCGCGAGCTACCCCGCCGCGCGGACGTGTCACCAACTCCACAACCGCCGGCCGATCGGTGGGATTGTCAACTACAGCATTGATGCGGTGGAGCACCCCGTAGCTGCCCGGCAGTTGCCGGCCACTGGCGCTGACATCTATGCCCTTGCCCAGACTGTAGAAGCCCCAACCACCGCCGACGGTGTGTTGGAGGTCCACGGTG
Source organism: uncultured Armatimonadia bacterium (assembly GCA_964390495.1). Classification (GTDB taxonomy): domain Bacteria; phylum Armatimonadota; class Zipacnadia; order Zipacnadales; family UBA11051; genus UBA11051. The sequence goes on along the minus strand of CAYMIN010000029.1, from coordinate 43,487 downwards.
CGCTCGCCGGAGAACTCAAAGCCGCTGGTATTGGGGCTGTTGTAGAGGCTCTTAGGTACCGGCGAGAACAGGCCGCCGGCGGTATCGCGTCGCTCGCAAACTACTTCCACCATTAGTCTAGCCGGGTCCAGCGGCGCCAGTCGCGCAAGGCCGCTGCCAAGCTCGGAAGGTCGCAATTTCACAGCAGAAAGCTCAATGCTAGTTCGGGCCGGTATGGTCAGGACATAACCGGTGCCAAAGAAAAGGTCGGACAGGAAACGGGTGGCAGCGACGTGGCCGGCGAAGATCTCGTCGGCAGTCGGACCGGCCTGGGCGCCGGTGAAATGCACCCGCACTTGCGCATCCTCGAGATTGTGAAGTAGTACCGCCATCCATAGCGGATAGTCGGCCAGATTGACGTGATGCCACAACAGGCGGCTCGAGCGTCCCTCGGCCATGGCCTCGCGCAAGAGCACAGCCGGCTCGGTGACTTTTTCAGGGAAATTGCTTACCAGCAGCACATCGGCGGTAAGTTCGGGGGGCGCGATGCGCTGCAGCTCGACCCGGTGGAGGCGGGCAAGCGGCAAATAGCCATCGCCCCAGGCCTCGACCCGTAGCTGGTAACCTCCGCTGAGAGGGACCGGCTCGCCGCAGTTGAGCTGGGCGTTAGGCTCCACTTTGGTGACGTTGCGTACCAGGCTCTCCAGGGCCTGGAGCAGGCTGTCGCGCCTGAGGGTGCCGCCGGAGATCTGCAACTGGGAGCTAGGCGGTATCTGAGCGGCCCACTTCTTGCAGACCAGGGTTACGGTGTGGTTGCAGTTGGGGGCTGTGACAACCAGCTCCGTCGTACCGGGCTGCAGCGCCCATACCGCGAAAGCCTTTTCCTGTGGCACCATCTGCGCAGTGGCGACGGCCTCATCGGCAATCTTGCCGGCCTCGGGCTTGCCCAGGGTGCCACCCCACTTGAGTAGGCGCGTCTCGCCGACCGGTACCAGTAATTCGCCGAAGGGGGCAAGGGTCAGATAGGGCCGGTCGAATACCGCCTTGAGGTTCTGCGCCCAGGCCTGCGCCAGTGCGGCCGGCGAACTCTTGGAGCTTGCGGCCAGCGCCGCATCAATGGTGATGATGCTGCGGTCGGCGATGACGATCTGGGCCTGCTTGCCGGAGGTCTTGACAGCCACATCGTCGGGGCCGGCGCCGGCCATGGCCACCTGATTGAGTTTCTCGGCCACGGTCCGGGCGCGCTCAGCAGATTGTTCATCAGCGCCGCCGCGCAGCCGCAACAACACCTTGCCAGCGCCGGTAACGCAGACACTCGAGCCGTCAGCAGACGGGGAGGCGGCAAACTGGAGAACACAATCAGCGGCGAGGGCGGGACTGGCGATCAGGAGAAAAGCGCCTAATGCCAAGAGGGCGAAAACGCGTTTCATTACACGCTCCGATTGTGAGTAGTCACCTTCAGGATGTCGCTGAAGTCTGGGCAAGCAAGGGCAAGCCAGCAGAGAATCCAAGCTAAACTCGCAGCAAAACAGCCGGGCCACTCGTAGATTTGCTCAACCAAGCTGAACAAACCTTCAAGCAGGCCCTGCGAAAAACAATGGCAGCGGGAATAATAGCCAATCCGGAGTGCAATTCTAACGGACAAGGTGGGCAACTGCCCACCACGCAACAGGCCGGCGACATGCGGATACAAAAGGTCTGGTGCCATTGGACGCAAACGGCCCCAGACCGGAGGTCAGTATCCGCGCATTACTCAGGAGACTACTCGTCGTTGTCCGCGAGCCGCTGTTCCAACTCGGAGATTCTCGCCTGCAGCGCCTTGAACTGCTTGAGCAGGGCGGGAAGTTTGCGTAGGGAGGCTTCGGCACGCATCGCGGTGCCATGCTTGACAGCCGGGAAGCCGGAGTACACGCCCGGCTCATCAATATCCGAGATGACCCCACACTTGCCGCCGAGCACGACATCATCGCACACCTTCACGTGATCGCTGACGCCGACCTGTCCGCCCATGGTGACACGGTCGCCGATGGTTGCGCTGCCGGCAATACCGACCTCGCCGCACAGCAGGCAATGCTTGCCGATGGAGACATTGTGGGCGATATGGACACTGTCGTCTATCTTGGTGCCGGCACCAATGCGCGTCACATTCACGGTGGCGCGGTCAACGGTGGTATTGGCGCCGATCTCCACGTCATCCTCAATGATAACCGTACCGATCTGCGGGATCTTGTGGTGACCGTCGGGCGTTGGCGCGAATCCGAAGCCGTCAGCGCCGATGGTAGCGCCGGCGTGGATTATGCAGTTGTCACCCACGATCACGCGCTCGCCGATATAGACCTGGGGATGGACAGTCGTGCCACTACCGATCGTGACCTCGTGACCGATGTAGGCCGAGGGCAGAATCCTGACGTTATCGCCCAGGATGGTGTTCTGGCCGATGAAGGCGTAAGCCCCGACACTGATATTCTCGCCCATGATAACGCCATCCTCAATCACGGCAGTCGGGTGGACACCGGCATAGCACTTGGGCTCCGGCGCAAAGATCTGCAGGACGCGATTGAAGGCCAGGCGAGGGTCTTCGGTGACGATGATGGGCTTGCGGGCGGTGGTGGCGGTGGGCGGCACGATCAGCGCCGAGGCACCGGAGCGCTCGCCGGCCGGCAGCATGTCGGCTTTCTCGATGAAGGTGATCTGCCCGACTTTGGCCTCATCAATTGTGCCCACGCCGGTAATCGTGACATCGTCGCCGTGGGCGCTACATTCGAGTAGCTCGGCGAGCTTTGATAGCGGATAAGCGGGTTGTGTCACTGTGGGTCCTCCCACCGGTAATCTCTACCGTTGCCACATGCGGCGCACTAGCGGCCTCATATTCTCGGTCAGATCAGCGCCTGTGACCGGCTCCAGGGGCGGAATAGCGACCTGGATACCTGATTGGATGGCGCTTTTGCGAACCGCCAGGACCGTCTCACGGTAGATTTCGCGACTCAGTTTGGCGCTGGTTCGGCTCAAGGCCGCAGCCGAGCGCCGTCCGGCAGCTTCGTAGCAAGCAGCAAATATCTGGCCCTGCTGCTGTGCGGCTTGACTGAAAGCGCTGTCAGCGTCTGATTCCCACTGCAGCACATCAGCCGTATAGTCTGCAGCCTCAAAGCTGCTCAAATGCTTAGACAACCGAGTTGCGATTTTGCTTCCGGAACTTACGGAAGTCTGCAATCTTTTTTCCATTTTGTCCCAGAGCTGCTGTTGGGCCTGCTTGAGAGCAGCTTCGGCCTGGTGGCGAACTTGGGCCTCATATTCGGCCAGGCGCTGCTGGGAGGCCTGGCGTTGCTGAGCCATCTCGGCCTCGATCTTGGCGAGGATGCGCCGGCGTTGTGAGGGCACAGCGTCACCGTCTGGCCCGGTGCGGGGGCTGAGCAGGTCAGCATTGATCAGCGCCTCCTGGTGCTCGCGAACGATCTCGGCGTGCTTGCGAGCCAGCTCGAGGTCGCGGGCGTAGCGGGCCGCCTGCAGCTTGCCCTCCATGTCCGTGCGGAGACTGCGCTCGATCCAGCGCAGACGCGCCTGGAGGTCGGGAGCCAGCTCCCCGGTCGGCTGGGGCCGGGCTTGCACTCGCAGGCGCTCCCAATCTTCGAAGTAGCCCTGGTAAACGTCAACACCGAATCGGGGTAGCTCAGGACCGATGAACACCAGGGAGGCGTCAGAGACCCAAGGCAAATGCCAATCGCGCCGCCAGTCATCCGCCGAGGTGGCGCTAAGCCGCTGAATCTGGGAGTTGAGGCGAAGTAGCTGCGGGTACAGGGGGTGTTCGGTCATGAGACGGGCCGGATAGACATGACCACGGCAGGGCCGCTGCAGTGGCGCCGAGCCGTCCCCGGAGGCCGAGGTCTCGGCAAATGCCGGTGAGCCGAGGGAGGCGGCTGTGGGCAAGACTATGATGCCGGCCAGGAGGACTGCGAGCAGGGCTGCGATGCACCAGCCGGCGGTCTGGGTTGGCTTGGGCATCATGGGCACGGCCTCAGTCCTGCGCCGGCTTGTTAAGTTCCTTAATGATCCCGGGAGTCAGGTCGGTTATCTGCTGGCTTGAGTAGAATACCATGGCGCTGTCGAGGACCAAGTCATATTCCTGCTGCTCGGCGACACGCACGATAATGTCACGAACGCTGGAGAGCAGGGCGACCTGGGCCTCGGAGCGCTTGTTGAGGTACTCCTGCTCGATCGCGGCAGCACGCTTAGTGATATCCTCACGGCGGTTGCTGAAGCTCTCCGAAAGGGTGTTGAACTCGTCTTCTTCCTGGGGAGTGCGATCGGGCTTGGCCTGGAGGTCGAGGAAGCGCTTTTCTTTCTGCTCAGAGACCTTGCGCAGCTCGTCCTCGCGCGTTTTCTGCGCTTCCGTCCAGTTAGATTTAGCGGTTTCCAGGATTTGAGCGATTTCGGCAAAGTTCTGCTCGCTGAGGAAGACGTAGTTCTTGAGCGCATCAATGTACTTGGCGCGCCGTTGCATCCAGTCCCGCAACTCGTTCTGCTTGGCGATAAGCTCCTGGTACTGCTCGCTGATGGTGTCGAGATCAACCACGCCGATCTTTAGCGGCCGCGGCGCCGGCCGGGCGTCGGTATCTTGAGCGATTAGCACTGTGGCAGGCAGCAGCAAGAGCGCGATGACCACCCCGAGTGCAACTATCCTGGCGTACTGAGGCTGCTTTGACATTAAGCTGCTCCTTTCGAAGTGGCTCCGCTCGGGATCAAGCAAGGCATCTCGGGCTGGAAGCTGAGAATGCTTGCCATTCGGCAAGCTCAGGGCAAGCTGGATTCTCACCTGATCCGCGCTCAGCGCAGCTCAGGCCAAGCCACGGGTCTTAGAATTGTGCGGGCTAGAACATCTGCCCGAAGCTGAAATGGGCCTGGCTGCCATCCTCACCAAAGCCGAAGTCTATCCGAATCGGGCCGATCGGCGTAATGACGCGCAGGCCGACACCGACGCCGACATGCGGGTCAAGATCGGGGTCCTCAGCCGGGACCGAGAAGCCGGGCACGACAGTTGGGAACTCGCCACCATAGGCGCTGCCGACATCAACAAAACCGACGGCGGAAAGTTTATCACTCAAGGGTCGCCGGTACTCGACATTAAGCAGTGCCATGTTCTCGCCCCGGAAGCGGTCTTCATCGTAGCCTCGCAGGGTGGTGCCACCGCCGACGGAGTAGGATTCGAACAGAGGCGTGTCGCCCAGGGAAGTGCCGAGCATGAGCCGGGCGGCCAGAACGTCCTTGCGGCCTATCCGCCTGTAGATGCGGCGTTCGGCGACCAGCTTCTGGAAGTCCACATCGCCGCCCACCAGCTCGTTGGCGAACTCGAACGAGAGGTCGGTGTAAGCGCCTGAGGTAGGATTGGTGATGATGTCGCGGGTATCGCTGCTGCGCCCGATGGTGATGCTAGCGAGGCGGCCACCGGGATGCAGCGGAGCAGCCACCACTATCGGGCTGGAGATGTCGCCCGGGCCGGGATTGTCGGTGAGGGCTCCGGGGTCATAGCTGCCACCGCCATGCGAGCCCCCGTCAGGGAGGGTGGTTCCGGACCACGTGCCACCGGAGCTGTATTGGCCGCCATCTAAGGCGAAGCTGCCGTTGCCGATAGTGCGCACGCCCTGAAGGAAGCTGCTGGATACCTTCTCGCTGCGGAAGCCGAAATTCATCCGCGAGGTTGCGGTGGTCGGGACCGACACCGCCATGTTGACACCGGTGCGGCGCTCCTCGAAGGTGTCTTCAGCGGTGCTGATGGCGGCCCCGCCGACGAAGCGTCTCTTTCTCTCAGTGTCGAAAATGCGTACAGAAAGGGAGGTGCCCTTGGCGTCGAGATAGGGCTCGAAGAACTTGGTCTCATAGCTGGTGCGGCCAAATAGCTCGAGGTCAATCGAAGCGCGCTCACCCTTGCCCCGGAAGTTGTTCTCGGCAAGTGACAGGGCCAGCACGAAGTCGTCGAGATTGCTGTAGCCGAAGGCGACGGAGGCCTGGCCGGTACGCTTTTCCTCGATCTGTATGGCCACGATCACGCCGCGCTCGGGGTCCTGGACGCCGGGCCGGATGTCTGAGCCGACGTTCTCAAATATGCCGAGGTTGAAGATCTTGCGGACTTGCGCGATCACCTTCTGCTCCTGGAAGAGCTGGCCGGGCTGCAGGTCAATCTCGCGTGTGACCACTTCCTGCTTGGTGCGTACCAGGCCCTCGACAATCACGCTCTCAATACGCGCCTCCTCGATGACGAAGGTGACGACGCCGAACTTGGTGACCTGGACGTCGGAGACATGAGCCATGTAGCCTAGCTGGCTGTAGTAGTCCACAATGCGGCCGACATCGCGGCGGATGGCACTGTCATCCACCACATGGCCCTCGCGGATGAAGCACACCTCGCGGAGCTCCTCGTCGCTGATGACCGTATTGCCGACCAGCTCGACGCGGGTGATGCGCTTCTTCTCGACCACCGTGATGACGACGGCCACGCCTTTGGCTAGCTGCTCGGGCTTTACCAGGACCTTGTCGAAGTAGCCGAGCTTCATGATTTTGAGGCGGGCCGCTTCCATAGCCTTGGCGGTGCACGGCGCCCCGATCTTGAGTATGTCTGCGACCTCCGCGACGATTGCCTCCGCCGAGATGTAATCGTTACCTTCGACCCGGACTTCGGCAATCAAAGGCTCGGTCTGGGACCAACCCGCACCGGCCCCGATGGCGCCTAGCAGTAGTCCAAGTACTCCGAGCCATATCAGACCGCGCGCCTGGATGGAAATCATGCTCACACCTCTTTTGGCAAATGTACAGTGCCGTGGTTTGGCTGGGGCGCCGGGTGGGCTCGATCGGGTCATGTTTGGTATCGGGCTGGAAAGCCCGACCCACGCGATAATGTTTGGGAAGCTGCCGCTTCCGCCATCCGGCTAAGGCGACTAGGGCTGGTCTTGTAGATAGACCTCGAGACGCTCCCGCAAGACCGACCGGGCCCGAAATAGACGCGACTTGACCGCCTCCAGACTGCAACCAAGTATATCAGCCATCTCATTGTAGGAGAAGCCCTGGTAATCGCGCAAGACAATCACTTCACGATAGTCATAGCGAAGACGGTCCACCAGCCGTACCAGAAGCTCGCGCAATTCGCGGTTTTCAGCCAGCCGCTGGGGCGCTAGGCTGTGGTCGTCTATCTGCAGGAAGAGCTGATTTTCGTCATTAGGCTCGAGCGGGGCATCGAGGGAGGCGACCTCGGTGCGCGCGATTCGGCCCTGGCGCTCCAGGCGATTCTTGGTCAGGTTCACCGCGATGCGATAAAGCCAGGTGTAGATCTGGGAATCCCCGCGAAAGGTGTCCCAGGCGCGATAGGCATTGACGAAGGTGTCCTGAGTTAAGTCGGCCGCTTCTTCGGCGTCGCTGACAAGGCGGTAAATGACATTATAGACGCGGGTGTAGTTGTCCGCGATAATGTCGCTAAACTCTTGGCGTTTGTGTTGGTCTGTCACTGCAGCTTCACGTCCGCTGGATTGGATCCGATGAGCGGAGGCAAGCCGGGACGCGGATCATAGTGTTAGACAGGTCGCAGCCTGGCCGGTTGCAGACTTGCCCGAGGCCCGAGGTCCCCTGCTCAGAATTGCCATAGCTTCTCCAACTGCACCCGGTTGCGGCTTCTTTCATCGGTCGTGTACGACACCCGCAAGTCATGGCCCACCTCGTAGGCCACGGTCATATCATACTCAGCTTCGTCGCCGCCGAAGGCGGTGCGGTAAGACACCAGCAGGTTATCCATTACATATTTGCCGACACGAATCTCCACAGGTTGATTGAAGGTGAAGTTGACGCTCAACTCGGAAAGCCCCAATGCACGACGCAACTGCTGCTCAATCGGCTCAAAGACGGCCATCTTGAAGCCGGCGGCCAGAGCGGCCAGGAACTGCTCAGAGACCATCTGCTCAATGTCGGTGGGGCCGCCCTCGGCCAGCAAGCCACCTAGCGGGGTGGTCCCCAACAGCGCGTAGATCTGCGATTCCTCCAGCGGCGGCGTCGAGGAGACCTGCAGGTCCCAGCGGTCCGGGAGCATGCCGCTGAGATAGATGTTGATCGTCACGGCCCCGATGTCCTGGCCGTAGAGGCTGGCGGACCGCAGTACGGTTTGGGCACTGCCGCGCACATTGCCGGTCAGCTCCAGGGCCACCGGATCGCGTCGCAACGGCGGCTTCGGCGATAGTCGGTAGTCCACCCACAGCTCCTGGATGGTGGCCACGCCGCCGGGTATCTGGGTGCGGCCCTCCTGGGCTTGGACCCAGCCCTCGACTGTCGGCGTCTGAGGGGTGCCATGCAAATGGAGAGCGTCCGGCGTCGGCCGCAAGGGAGCAACGATTCCGGTCCCCCTCACCTTCATGTCAAGCCCTAAACCGACCTTGACATCGAGGCGCGGTTGCGGATACTTGGAACTAAGAGCGTAGAACTCCTGCTTCCCGCCGCCACCCCCGCCGGCAAACCCGACCTGGCCGTGACTGATGGTGTAGTTGCCGCTGACCAGCGCCGGCCGGCCGCCGCCCGGGCCGACAATGCCGACTTTTCCGTCAAAAATCCCCTTCAGCAGCCCCGTTACCGCCACTTCACTGTCCTGAGCCACCAGCGCCATGTCTATCTGATTGCCGGCCAACCCGGCCAGATGGAAATCGGCCATTTGGGCGTTGCCGTTGAGCGCGATCCGGCCCTTGCCGAACGAACCGGCGAGCTGGTCCACGGTCAGCTCGGGAGGCCGCTCGCCGCCGCCTTTGAGCGTCAACTTGCCCCCCAGACCGCGGGCCACCAGCCCCTTGACCAGTTGCTGTTGGTCGCCTGCGACGGTCAAGGTGAGATCGTAAGTGTTTTTGGGCAAGCTGGCAACGGCAAGGTCCCGGAACTCGGCTTTGCCGTCAAGGCTCAGACGGGTATTGTCCCAGACAGCTTCGGCCTGCTTGACCACCAGCGTGTTGACGGGGCCGCGGCCGCCGAACTCCAGGGCAATAGCGATATCTTTCAGCGGCGTTTTGGTCTCATCGAGCGCAATCGAGCCGTCGTGGATGCGCAAGAGGCCGAACAAAGACGGGGCCTGGGGTGTGCCCGTCAGCTCGACGGCGCTGTTGATGGAGCCGCTGACCACCATCCTCTCCCAGGTAGCGGGGGCTTCCGTACCGTCGCGGCGGGCTTTGTGCTGCACGGCTTCGTTTATCAGTACCGGCACCAGGGCGAGCTGCGTCTCCTCGACTGTGGCCTTGGCCGCCATCTCGCGGTCGGCAACAATGCCCAGCGGCTTCCACGAGAACGGGAGCGTGCCGTCAACCGCCACCTCTTGCTCTCCGCGCTTGACGATGAGAGTATCAATATCAAGTTCGCCTTCGGTGAGCGTGATGATGGGGGCCTGGAGCATATCAAAGCGGATTCCGGCGATACCAGGCTCGATAATGTCTATGCTGGCGCGGATCTGGGGCTGGCGCGTTTTGCCGCTGGCCGCGATGGTGAAGCCCAATTCGCCGGCGATGTCGGTCGCCAGCGGCATCCACGGCTCGTAGGCGGCCAATTCGACGCCGGAGCCGATGATGAGCAGGTTAACTTCGCCGCCGAACTCAAGGTCGCCTTCGGCGGTAATCAGGGCATCAGCTTCGCGGGCCTCGGCGGTAATATCGTAGAGGGCCTCGCGGTTGGCCTTGGCCTGAACCTGGACTTGCGGGATGCCGACCTCGTCAAAGGTCGCTTCCTGCAACCTGACGGCGCCTTCAGCCCAGGGGGCGTCCCAGGTGCCGAGAATGTCCACATCCGCATAAACCTGCCCGTCGAGGCGCAGAGACATGCTATCTAGGCCGCGCAGCAGTGACTGGCGGTCTGCGGGGCTGGTATTCTCCGCAGTCGCCGCTTCGGCTACAGGCCGGACGATGGCAAGCAACTCCGAGGCGCTGGTATCACTGAGGGTAAGATAGCCGTCTATGCTCTTGCTGTCCTGGTAGTAGTGGCCGGTGACGGAGAACTGCCCGCCAGCCACCCGACAGCGCAAGTGCTCGAGGTTGACAACCCCTTTCTTCAGCGTCGCCTCGCCCAGCAAGTCGTCCAGCACCTCGTCGCCGAGATGGACCTGTTCACTGACCACCAGGCCCTCGCCGGTGAGGTCGTCGAGCGGTCCCTCGATGTGAGCCACCGGTATCTGTAGCAGCCCGGCGACTTCCAGATTGAGGTCCTGGAGCTGATGGATGCCTTCGAGATAGATGTCAGCCGCGGCCAGACTTGCGGACAAAACCGGCTCATCACGGAAGTCAAGGGAGCCTCGGGCGCGCAATTCGGAACCTTGCGCCTCAAAGACCGCATCTTCCACGGTGAGAACGTCATCGCTGAACTCGTAGGGGATGCGGCCCTCGGTGATGTCCAGAGTGGAAGTCAGAGCGTGGGCAACCTGGACCGTGCCGGCGACGATTGGGCTTGTCACCGTTCCGCTGAACACCCCGTCAGCCTCAGCCAGTCCGTCAATGTCTTCCCAGTCCCTGCCCAATAGCTCGACAACCTCGGCAAGCTGGACGCCGGCGAGTTCGAAACGGCCGGCGATTTGCGCCCGGCCGGCCGCGTCGTCGCCCGGTCCGGCGGCCATCACCCCCGACAGATTCGCCAGTGAGCCACTGGCGGAAAGCGCGGCACTGCCTCGGGTCGCCAACAACTGCGTCACGTCAAGATGGCTGCGGTCGGCGACTAGCTCGGCGGTCAGGGCGTCGGCGTCATAGTCTTGGTAACGCGGCTCAAATACTGCAGCACTCGCCCGCACCGCCGGCTCGGCAAAGGTGCCGTCAACCTGGCCTTGGGCGTAGAGGACCCCGTCCACCCCGTCAACCTCAAGCCGCCCCATAATTTCGCCAAGCTGCATTTCCGCAACCTGGAAGTCGAGGTCCAACTCGGTATCCGCGCCCCGATGGTAATTTTTGAGCCGCCCCTTGGTCCACAGAGTCGCCAAGGGGTCGGCGGCGAAGGCGCTCATGATGTGGATGTCTTGGCCTTCCTGGCGGGCTAGGGCCGCCGCGCGCGCGGCACCGTATTGCTGGTAGGCCAGACCCGTACCGGTGATGCTGGCTGCGGAAGTAAGCTGCCGGTCGCGATACTTCAGGCCAAAGGCGGCTGTAACCCGGCCCTGGGGCACTGACTCCAGGCCGGTCAGCTCGGCCGGCAGCTTGTCCAGCTCGGCCAGGTCTATCTGACTCAGCGTGCCGTTGGCATAGACCGCCGGTGACGCCTGGCTGAAATCAAGCACCGCCTCGCCGGTCAAACTGCCCTGCATAAGCTGGGCTTGCAGATCATGCAGTTGCAGCGTCCGGCCGGTCAGCGCCACCTCTGCGGCCACGTCGCTTAGCTCAATCCCGCCCACGCTGACCGTGTCCAGGGCAAGCTGAGTGTGCGCCAACGGCCGGCCGGCGGCCCACTGGACCTCGGCGGATACGTCACTGAGCGGGGAGACCGTGATTGCCTCCGGCAGATGAGGCGCCTGGTTATAGTCGAGCCGGATTGTACCCGGATCGAGGCTGGCGACATCAACCTTGCCCACCAGCGCCGGTTCCGCCGAATCGAGTAGCGACAGGCCTACCGTCACCTGCCGGCCTGTCAGGTTGATGCCATCAGCGGGGCTGAGTCTGGTCTCGCCCGCGGCCTGCACAACGGCGTCCACGCAGGCATGAGTCAGAGGGCCGGTGACATTCATATCAACATCGAGGGGGCCGGTGACCGAAAAGTCCGGCAGCGAGGCCGCAGTCCGAGCAGGCAGCAGTCGGACCAGGCGGGCCGCGTCAAGACCGGTCGCGCGCACCTGCAGATCAAGCGTCGGCTCTTGGAGGTCCATCAAGCCGCCGGCCAGCCAGACGTCACTGCCCTGCCACTTGAGCTGCAGACCGTCAGTGGTTACCCCCTGGGGGGTGACAGTAAGCGGCCCGGCCACGCGCACCGGTCCGCCCGCAAGCGCCGGTAGCGCCACGGCGGTGGAGCCGAGGTCGGCATGCACGCAGTAGCCCAGCTCCTGCGCGGCGCTCGCCCGCACCCGATAGACCGAGGCCTGCAGTTGCGCTCGACCGCCGGTAACTGCGAGGTCACGAGCCGGCCAGAAGCGCCGCTGCAGCCAGGCCAGGTCGAGGTCGCCGACTTCCGCATCGAGACTGAACTCGCCGGTGGCGGAGTCCCAGGCGGCGTCCGCCGCAATGGCCGCGAATTGCCCTCCCGCGGCCCTGCCTGCGAGATCGGCTCTTATCAAGCCCGGCTGGGTCAGGTCCACAGTCCCCGAGACATCCGTCAGCTCAAGATGCAAGGCAGCGGCGGCGAAGGTGTCGCCATGGTCGGTATAATGGAGACGGGTGTCCTGGAAGTGAACCTGGCCATGGAACTGGTCCTCGGGAGGCACCGGCTTTTCCGGCGGAGGCAACAGGTCCTGGAGATTGAGCCGACCATCGGCGTAGCGGGTGACCTCGGCCTCAAGGGCCTCGACATGGACCTCCCGCACCGCCGCCGCCGGTGTCTTAGTTCGCAGCAGGATCGCCGGCAGGTCGTAACTGAGCCGGACCCGTCGGGCTGAGAGCACCGCGCCGTCGCTGACAGCGTCGCCGCGCGCCACCGCAATGCCGGCCACCTCCGCACCGGTGATGAGGTTGCCGGTGACAACGCCGACTTGCACCTGGCGGCCACTAAGATCGGCAAGCTGGCGAGCAACCGCTTCCTGGGCGCGCCGGTGCAGCCACGCGCTCTGGCTGACTACCACAAAACCGATAGCCAGCAGCCCCACCAGGGGAACCGCCATGATTATCGCTACTGATAGTAAGCGTCGCATAGTGCCGGAGGAGTACGGGATTCAACATGCAAGCCATCTCTGGCCCGCTAGAGTGGTTCCTGGCAGGTAGCAGCGGACAGCGCAAGGCGATCGCGCCGGGCCAAGGCTGCTATCCAGTATCGCGGGCGGCCTCGGCAAGGGCGGCTGCATGGTAGCTGCTGCGGACGAAGGGCCCGGCGCTGGCCTGGTTGATTCCGGCGGCTTTCGCCCAGTCGGCATAGTGCTCGAACTGCTCCGGAGGCACGTATCTGTCAACCGGCAGATGGTGTCGGGTTGGCTGCAGATACTGGCCGATGGTGACGATGTCACAGCCGACTGCCGCCAGGTCGCCGAGTAGCCTTCTGATCTGGGCGTCGGTCTCGCCGACGCCGACCATGAAGCCGGACTTGATGGCTATATCGGGACTGTTCCTCCCGGCGGCGGCCAATACCTGCAAGGAGCGCTCGTAATCAGCTTGGGGGCGGAGGGGCGGGCTGACTTCGCGCACCGTCTCGACATTGTGATTGAAGACCGTGGGGCGGGCCGCAAGCACCACCTCGAGGGCCTCCTCATCACCACGGAAGTCGGGAGTGAGGACCTCGACGCCGACCTCGGGCAGACGCTGCTGGAGAGCGTGGATAGTAGCGGCGAAATGGGCCGCGCCCCCATCCGGTAGGTCATCGCGGGTGACGGAGGTGACCACCACGAACTTAAGTCCCAGCTCGGCGGCCGCTTCCGCCACTCGCGCGGGCTCATCGGGGTCGAGCGGGGCTAGCTGCTGGTCGGGTGCGGCATGGTTGACTGCGCAGAAGCGGCAATGGCGTGTGCAGGTGTCACCCATTAGCATGAAGGTGGCAGTGCCACGGGAGAAACACTCGCCGATATTAGGGCAGCGCGCGCTCTCGCAAACGGTGCAAAGCCCGTGGGCGCGCAACAGCCGACGGGTCGCCGCGCTCTGGCCCTGCTTGCCGACCTTGACACGCAGCCAACTGGGCAGACTCTGATGTGATTTGGCCAACTGGTCTCATACCTTTCCAGAGCGGCGCTACTAGCCTCGTCGGAATACAACACACGGGAGGCAGTGGTCTCGCCTCCCGGCAGCTACGCGTGGGTATTCGGGTTGTGTGCGGCGCTGATTCTAGCTCACTGAGGCCGGCTTCACTTGGCGTTGAGCAGCCGATTCAGCAGCTCTCCCACGGTCTTGATGAAGTGGCCTTTTTTCTCGATGTGAACACCGTCGTACTTGGCAACCTTGAGCACATCGCCCGGCTCATTGGCATAGCCGGTCAGGACCACGACGGTCATGGGCGCCCACAGCGGGTTGTTCTTAATCGCTGACAACACCTGCCAGCCGTCTATCTCGGGCATGACGATGTCGAGCAGTATGCAGTCATAAGCGTCGCCCTCACTGGTGACCTGACAGAGCTTTTGCAGCGCCTCGCGTCCGTTGTTGGCCTCATCGTAACGGAAGCCCAGATCATCGAGGGCATTGGCGACGACTCTGCGCAACTGATAATCGTCTTCCACTATCAAGATGTTGGGCATCGGTTTTCTGACCACCTTGGGGCCTCAGTATTATCGCGATCGGCTCTGGGCGCCAAGCATCGGCAAGGGGCTCAGCGCGTTTTCTCAAACTCCCTGCGGGCGCGCTCGACCTCGCGCTGCATATCCCGTTCGGCAATGGCCTCGCGCTTGTCGTACTGGCGCTTGCCCCGGCAAAGGCCGAGCTCGACCTTAGCATAGCCACGCTCGTTGAAATAGACGCGCAACGGGATCAGCGTGTAGCCTTTCTGGCGCACCTGGCGGTCCAGGGCAGCGATCTCCCGCTTCTTCAGTAGCAGCCTGCGCTTGCGAACCGGATCGGGCGCCTCGGAGGTGGAGGCGTGCCGGTACGGGCTGATGTGCATGCCGTGAACCCAGACCTGGCCGTCGCGCACCTGGGCATAACACTCATTGAGGCTGACATTGCCGGCGCGCAGGGACTTCACCTCCGCCCCGCGCAGCTCGATGCCGGCCTCGTAACTACGGTCCACGAAGTACTCATGCCGCGCTTTGCGATTGGTCGCAACAGTGCGATTGGCCACAATGCCTTATGGTATCCGATACCGGGCGTAGCGTCAAGATTGGCTGGGTCGGTGTCGAACGGGGTCGGGACGCAGGAATCGCGGCGGGACGCGGAGAAGTTTTTGGCGCGGTCAGATAGCTCACGCGGAGGAACAAATGCTGGTCAGAAAGGCTCCGGGACAGATCGGGAAGCTGCTGGTTTTGTGAGGCACTCGGGCCCGCGCAATGCAGGCGAAGTGGGTACCGGCATGGAACAGATTAGCGCACCGCGATGGCTGACTTTGGGCATACGCACGCGGGGCTGCGCCCGTAACCCAGCGACAGCAGGTCCTACGCAACAGAGAAGAGCGAGATGAGTGCAATGAGTGAGATGAGTACAATGGTCGTGGGCTTTGCATTTGTCTTGGCGGCCTGCACCATCGCCTCGGCCCAGCAGGGGGAATACTATGAGTCGTTCGAGGACGGGATCCCGGCTTACTTCACCGCGACTCGCCCCGAGAGTCTGAGTATCAGCCCATGGCACAGTAAGCAAGGCAGCAGTTCGTTGCGTTGGGATTGGGCCAAGGGGGAGGAGTTAGTGGTCCGCCACGGCCTCGGGGATGTAGCTCGCGCCGGCGGCTACGCTTGCCGAGCCAGCTTCTCGGTGTGGCTGTATATGCAAGAGCCGATTTCAGATGCGCTGGTCTTTGAGTTTCGGGAGGGAGAGGAAGTCACCGGCTTTTTCCGGTTCCCGCTGGAGTTCACCGGCTGGCGGCAGGGGCGTCCTTTTTATCACGATTTCCCAAACGGCAAGCCGACGGCGCAGGTGGACAACATTCGCATCGCCGCGCCAAGTGCGACGGCGAAGGGGACTGTGTTTTTCGACTTTATCAAGTATAACGCCCTCACCATCGGAGGTCGCGCGATCATCCCTGAGCAGGAGGCACAGTGGCGGCCGCCGGTGCCGGATGAGCAGCGCTTCCCCAAGCCCGAACGCGTTACCGAGGCCCAATTGGCGGGCATCCGCACGCTGCTGGGGCCCGCTGAGGGGCCGGGCCTTGAGCAGGCACGGGTGGATCAGCTTTGCCAGCAGGTCGAGGCGCTGGGCATTGTGCGGGATGAACACGGCGTGCGTGGAGGGCCCGGCATTGACAGACACTATCAATACTGCGGCAATGTTGGGGAGCATGGACTCAAAGAGTGCGCGTATTGGCCTGACGAGCACGGCCCTGGCTGGCTCGACATGCAAACGCCTTCGGCTATGAGCTCCCTGGCCTATCAGGTGGCGAGCGCATATCGGGATAGCAATGATGCGGAGCAACGTCGCCGGCTGGCTGAGGCCTTCCTGCTCATTGAGGACTATCTCTATGACCAAGGGATGCAGGCGGGAGCCGGCTTCCATTGGAACTGGTGGGTCGGAGGGGCTTGGGCCAATGCGGCGTTTCTGATGCGTGACGTGTTGGCGGAGGCGGGGCGCTTGGCACGCCAATGTGACTACCGCATCTGGAACTACGGCGGTGGCGCGCTCTTTAGCGAGGCTGCCCCGCCCTCCCACATGGACTACTACCACCTCTACGTAGGTCCCGTGCTGCAAACGTGCCTGATGCAGGTTGAGCCGGCCGAGCAGGTCCGCTGGCTGAATGCCTTCAAGGCGATGCTGGAGCGGTCAATGCTGCAACCGACCAGCGCCCTGAAGATTGATGGTTGCGCGTATCATCACAGCGCGCACTACTTCGGCTATGCCCGCAACGCCTTCGGAACCTTGCCGCCGTTGCTCCAACCCTTGAGCAACACGCCCTGGCGGCTGAGTGCCGAGGCGCACGAGCGGCTGCGGCGGGCGATGCTGGCACAGCGGATCTACTGCAATCAGGTTGACTTACCGCTCCCGCTCAGCGGACGACGGCCCTTCGCATCTGATTTTTACATCAAGAACAGTGATCGCGTGGCTCCTAAGGGACTGGACGCTCTGGCGCACTGGGGAACGCCCGATGGCAAGCAGGAGATTGATCCGGAAGTGGCGGCGGCGTATCTGCGTTTCGTGCCCGAGGCGGTCAAGAATGAGCCATACCGCAGTCTGGGGAGCGAACCGGAGCCGGACCCCAACGGCACTTTCGTGATGCCATACGCCGCTCTGCTGTGCCACCGCCGTGATAACTGGCTGGCCGCTGTCAAGGGCCAAAGCAAGAATATCTGGGGCAGTGAGAGAGAGGGCAACGTCAACTGCTTCGGGCTGTTCCAGGGCCTGGGGCATTTGGAGATCCTGGCCGGCGGCACTCCCGTCAACGCCAAGGCCAGTGGCCGCGCCCATCTCGGCTGGGACTGGCGACGCTACGAGGGCACCACTGCGCCGTACCTGCCGCTGGACGTGCTAGACAAGGGCTGGCGTTCCCACCCATATTCGCCGGAGACTTGCGTGGGCGGGCTGTCCCATCAAGGCCGCCAGGGGGTTTTCGCCATGATCGTCAATCAGCCCATGCCCGGCGACAAGACCCTCACCGGCAGAAAGAGCTGGTTCTTCAGCGACGAACAGATCCTGTGCCTGGGGTCCGACATCTCCTGCGATGAGACGGAGTATCCGACCCAGACGAATCTGTGCCAGAAGTCTCTCCCCAAGAACGAGCAAGGTGAGTTCATCGCCACGCCGCTGGATGGGGCGGACTTCACGGCCTTTCCCGAAGAGCGAGCGCTCGACGCGGCCAAGCCCCACTGGTTCCTCGATGTCCAGCAGACCGGCTACTACCTCCCCGCCGGACAGAAGGTAACAGTGGCCCGCGGGCACCAAATGAGCCGGGACTATCTGGGCCTGAAGGACACCGAGGGAGATTTCTTGACTGCCTGGATTGACCACGGCAAGGCTCCTAATAATGCAAGCTATGAGTATGTGCTGGTGGTCCGGGCGACCCCGGAGGCGCTACAGAAGCTTGCGACTGAGCCGTCCTGCCGGGTCATTCAACGCGACCAGGCCGCCCATATCGTCTGGCACACCGAGGCGGACCGCTGGAGCTGTGTGTTCTTCGTCCCGCAGGAAGTCAGCACGCACGCAGTCGGGACTGAAACGCTCCCTGTCAAAGCCGTTGACCGGCCCTGCTTGATTATGGCCGAAGCGACGCCGGATGGGCAGTTGGCTGTGAGCATCGCCGACCCCGATCTCAACCTGGAAAACGGCGTCAACCAGCCGCGGCCCTTGCGCGTGACCCTGCGCGGGTCCTGGCGTCTGCTGGAGGCGAAAGGCAGGGTCTGTGCCTGGGCTCTGGAGGGTGTGGCCGATAAGGTGCAGATCGTGTCCGTAGATGCGGAGGCGACAGTGCTGGAGATTGTCTGCGAGCATGGGGCTAGCTACGATATAAAGCTGGCACACTGATGAAATGTGAATAGTTGCGCTCCTGTAGTTTGCCCAAGACAACCGGCCGCGAGGGCCTGGAGGCGACGGTAGTAGCCTGTGGTCTTTACCTGGCCATGCACCAGCACCGCGTCGTTGAGTTGGACGAGTTGCGCAGCCTCTGAGTAATCCGGCTAGCTGGGGAGAGCAGGGAGAAACGGCCCGAAATCCCTTGAGAAAGCTGAGGCGAAGGGATACTATATAATTGTACGATTAACTTAAGCCAGAGGAGGGATTGTGATGCGAAAGGGATTCACGCTGATTGAGTTGCTGGTGGTGATCGCGATCATCGCGATCTTGGCGGCGATTCTCTTCCCGGTTTTTGCTCGAGCCCGAGAGAAAGCCCGCGCGACTTCGTGCCTCAGCAATGTCAAGGAGATAACCCTAGGCCTTTTGATGTACTCCAGCGACTACGACGGCAGGTATCCGCAGGACGTTTACGTGGTGTCGGGACTGTCCGGCTGCAGTGGCAAGTGCTTCTGGCCCCGGGTCGTTGACGCGTACATCAAGGCCTCGAGCCAGGGCTTGTGGCGCTGCCCCTCGTACCGTGGGGGAATGGACGCCTACTGGTACTGTGGCGCTTACGCGGACTACGGCTTCAATTACCGATTGGAGCAGATCGTGGATGTGGAGGTTCAGTTCCCCGCCATCACTGTGCTGCTGGGAGAGATGGCCTACTGGCATCCGACCGGACTACACTGGTATGGGTGGTACAGTTGGAGCGGCTTTAGCAGTTGCGATTACAGCAATCACGTAAGCGGCTCACGCTATGATCACAACGGCTTGCAGAACATCGGCTTCTGCGACGGCCACGCCAAGGGGGGGACCGAGACGTCCCTCAAGACCGCCTATGCCGAGGGCGATATTAGAATCACCAAGTACTGACCGTGCCCAACAAGACCCCACAGCTATGTTGCTTTTGTGTCGTCTGCGTCCCGGCGCTGTAGCGGCACAGCAGAACTAGGAGCGAAAGGCTGTCTTGCCGCAACGGGTGACCGGGTCGCGTCTCGTGCTTGGAGTGGCACTCGCAGCGATTAGGAGGAATCTCGATGAAAAAGGGATTCACGCTGATTGAACTGCTAGTGGTAATCGCGATCATCGCGATCCTGGCGGCGATACTTTTCCCGGTATTCGCCCGGGCCCGTGAGAAGGCTCGACAGGCCTCGTGCCTCAGCAATCAGAAGCAATGGGGCCTGGCCTGGCACATGTATGTCCAGGATTATGATGAGGCGATACCAGCTTCATGCCCGAAGGTTAACACCGAAAGCGGTTACTACTGGGATTGGGATAGGATCTGGTACAAGGTCCTGGAGCCTTACGTGAAGAACAGGGAGATCCGCTACTGCCCTAGCGACAACTACCGCAGCGGATATGGGATCAACTACGGGTATAATTCGTACTACCTGAGGAACAAGGACTGGGGCGACGAGACCCACGGCGCCTGCACGCTGTCGGAGATCGTCAGTCCCTCACATACCATCGTGACGGGTGAGAGCAAAGGCGGTCTGTTTCAGCTCTACAATCCCACCGTCACCGAGTACGCGTGGGGAATGTCGTTTGACCGTCACAATGGTGGTGTCAATTACAGCTTCTGTGACGGGCACGCTAAGTGGATCGCGGAAGCGGAGATACTCGGCAACTGGACCTACTACTACTACGCCAAATGAGGCTGAATAGTGGCCGGGAAGCAGTAGCCAAGAGCGCGCCGCTGAAACGGGCCGTCGGCGGTTAGGTATGGCCGCTCAGGCGGCGATGCCAGCGTTTCTTTGCCCGTCAATTGGGTGAGGGGGACCCCAAAGCCCCCTGTGAATGATCACGAGGGCCGCGCGTCCGGTTCAGCGTCCCCGCCACCTGCCAGCCTCGTTGTTACCAATCGCCGCCAATACCTGACAGTCGTGCAATTGTCGCCCGGGAAGCGTTGCCACAGACTCAGGAGCCGATGCCATGAACCCCTATCTACTGATTGCCGCCGTGTTGGTGTGTAGCGGCCTGCCGACCCTAGCCCAGGAGCCGGAGCATCCGCCGGTGGACCAGGAGCTTCCCGACGAGGAACTCCTGCGCCTGGTCAGGCTCGATTACCCGGGCCTGGAGGACTTTGCCGCCGCCATGCAGGCCAATGACCTGAAGCGGGCGCAGCAGCTACTGGTCAAGCACTTCGCCACCCGCGAGAAGCCCTACGTCCCGGAGGCCAAGTTCCCCGGCGTCAGCGAAGGTAACTCGATGGTTAGGCTCAGGCGCGTCAGCAAAGAGTACGCGGATGACAAGATACTCAAGCACATCTTCAGCTACAGTAATAATGACAAGGGGGTTGTTGAAACTTACCAACTCGACCCGGCAATCAAGTGGATTGAGAACCCGAGTGAGTGCTTCACCTGGAACCTCTACCTCAACCAGCTAAACATGCTCCCGCAACTGGCCTACATCTATCGCGAGACGGGTGATGAGAAGTACGCTGTCGAGGCCGGCGAGATGGTGACAAGCTGGGTCAAGCAGATGTGGCGCGGCTACTGCTATGTGCGGGATGGCAAGATCGTCAACTCCGGCATGGAGGTCCGCAATCGGCTGTGCAATTGCCTCGCGGCCTACGAGGTGGTCCGCAAGTCTGCCTCGCTTACCCCCGAGATGCACATGGCGTTCTGGAAGCTGTTCGTCTCCCACGCCCGCGACCTGATGACCTACAGCGGCGTCTCCTATCCGGGCCTGATCCCGGCGGCGGTGATGTTGCCGGAGTTCAGCGAGGCTGGAGAATGGCTGGCGGTCGGCGAGAAGAATATCCATAACAGCCTGGTGGAGCGCACCACGCCGGAAGGCGGATGGGATACCCACTCGGTGTCCTACCAGATGGTCTCGGTGCCGTGGTCGGCCCGCAGCCTGGAGTTTCTGCAGGCTAATCCGGAAAGCGGGGATTACACCGAGCTAGCCGAAATGATCAAGGTCCAGACCGGCAAGCTGATGAGAATCATGCTGTGGCTGGCGATGCCCAACGGCGGCTTGCCCAACATCGGTGACACCTACGGGCGCGCGGACTGGGGTAATGCTACGCTGAGTATATTGTCATCGTACATTCACAGCCAGCTTGCACCGGACCAGCAGGAGCGGGTCAACGCGATAAAAGACCCCTTCGAGCGCATGAAAGCGGCCCTGGCGGTCTATGAAGGCCATGCGGGCGCGGAACCGCAGGCCACTTGCCTCGCCTTTCCAGGCACCGGCTATTATGTCATGCGCAGCAGTTGGGAGCCGCAGCAGGCCCGCTACCTCTACTTCGACCTCTCGCCTCAGGCCCTCGGCCATGCTCACTATGACGCCTGTCACTTCGACCTGTATGCCTATGGCAAGCCGCTGCTGTGCGATACCGGCGACTACTTCCTGGGGTGGGGATACCGGACGGCGCTGCACAATAATGTCGAGGTTGACGAGAAGA
This sequence comes from uncultured Armatimonadia bacterium, assembly GCA_964390495.1. Lineage (GTDB taxonomy): Bacteria > Armatimonadota > Zipacnadia > Zipacnadales > UBA11051 > UBA11051. Next base: position 21,869 of record CAYMIN010000029.1, on the reverse strand, counting down.
TGTCGCGGTGGGGCGCGGAGGTGATGCCCTGTGAGTGGCTGTCAACCGATCGTTTTGATTTCGCCGACGGTGCTCACGCCGGCTTCCCGGACATTGATGTCATCCAGCGGAGGAAGATACTGTTCGTGAAGGGCAGCCCGCAGGGATTTACGGATTACTGGGTCCTGTGCGACCTGCTCAACGGCACCGGCAGCCACAAGTACGAGCAGTTCTTCCATTTCGCCGGCCCTCGGCAGGAAGAGGGAGCGACCGCTGAAATAGAGCCACAAACGCTGGCAGCGTTCAGCACTCACCAGGCCACCGCCAACGTCCAGATCATTCCCGCCTATACCGCCGGCCTGCAGGGCGGCTTCGTCACAGCCCAGGAAACCGAAATGCTGAAAAAGGACTGCATGACCCGCGAGGCGATGCTGGGCTGGATCGTCACTACCGGCACCTTCCACCGCGCCAAATCCGCCGCCGCCGTCTATACCAGGGAAGGCGAGGCGCCGGTCAGCTTCCATGACGTGCTTTTCCCGGTCCCCAACGGTGCCCAGGCGCAGGTGCGGGTAACAGCCTTGCCGGTCAGCGAGGGCGATAGGGAGCTGCCGCCTACCGTCGCCGCCGGTCTGCAGATTGAGTGTAGCCTCACTCGCCGCACTCATGACCCCGACGCGATAGTAATCGAGCGCGGCGAGAATCTAGCCGCTGGCATGACCGCCTTCGGCGACATCAGTCAGACCGGCTTCGCCGCCGGCAGTGAGAAGCTCCTGACCGATGGTAAGCTCGGGGTCACAGTAATTGGTGAGGCGATGGCTTCCGCCCCCTACACGCCAGACACCCCCCTGTCCGGCCATTTCGGGCTGGATTTCGGCAAGCCCGTCGAGGTCAACACCATCGTCCTGCACCACGGCACCTTCAATGGCAGTGGCATCATCTATCCGCCGACCACAATGACCGTCGAGTACTGGGACGGCGAACAATGGCAAGAGGTCGCCAATGCCGAAACTAGCTGGGAGCCGAACACGACCACCAACACGTTCTTCGAGACCGTGACCACCACGCGCCTGCGGGCTGTCATCGAGCGCCCGGCCGGCGGGCGACTGGCGATGCGCGAGGTCCAGGCCTACCGGGTAAGCGCCGCTGAGATCGCCAGAGTGGAGGCCCTACGCGCTGAGATCACCACCAGTAACTGGACCGATTATTTCCTGATTTCTCACGCAGGCCCCGGTATGCGCAGATATGGAGAGTTCTCCTGCGACGGCGAGCTGGCTTTGCTCCGCCATGACGCCAACGGTGGTCTCGTCCAGGCCTCCCTCAAGAGCGGCTCGCTGCTGGGGCAGGGCGACCAACTGATCTTCAGCGCACCGCAGCCGGTGGACTATCTGACCGCGCGCTGGGAGGCTGATACGGTCGCTGTCGAGTGTGCGTCATCGGAGGGCCTGCAGCTTCTGGCGCAGGAGGCCCGGGAGGTACTGCGTGGCGAGGAGGCGGGGCTGGCCGCTGCCTACCAAGACGGCGTCTTGACCGTCGGCGGCGGCCCGGCACTGGCAGCCCCGAAGATCACGAAGGCGACTGTGAGACTCGAGCCTCCGCAAGCGGGCTTACATGGCGCCCAGCCCTGGGCGGTGGTGACCTGGCAAACGGACCGGCCCGCCACTACCCAAGTCGAGTTCTCAACCGATGACGGCCTGGTGCGCCGCACGGTGCTGGACCCGAAGCTGGTGACCGACCACAGCGCCCGCGTCGAGTTCCTGCGCCCGGACAAGGATTACACCTTCGCCGCCATATCGGTGGATGGCTCGGGGGCGAGGGCCCGGCAGACGGCGGCGATACAGGAATCTGCTGACTGATACTTAATGGCAAGCTGCTGGAGTAGCTTGCCAGCAGAGGCCCTGGCAGTAAAGAAGCGGCTCCCAACAGGGGGCCGCTTGTTTCTTTTGCGCGGTAATCAAGCTGCCGGCCGGCTCGAGCCAGCGCCGGCACGTCCACCCGTTTCACAACTAGCCCGCACTATTCACGAAGACCATCGCAGATGAGGCGAAACTGCCGGTAAAGGCCATTGCCGGCCGCACAGCGCCCTTTCCTAAAACATCTCGAAAATGACACAGTGCAACCCCCCGTAGGCCAGGCTTTCCAGCCTGGCTGGTCCCTGACTGGTAACGGCGTCGGGCTAGAAAGCCCGACCTACGCCTTCGCGAACAATGCAAGCTAGAGATGCCCGACCTACGCGTTCATGAATAATGCGAGCTAGCTAGCGAGCGAAACGGGGTGATGGTAAGGAGAAAGAGAAAAAAGACTTGACACTGTTTGGCGAAATACAGTACTATGAAAAATGCTGGCGCAGAGGTGCCTAGGTTTGTTGGCACCTCGAAAATCCTGGTATTTTGTGGATCCGGCGATTCTTCAATTCAGGCCATTCTGAGTTAGTGATAGCTGCCATGCCATCCAAGAAAAAACAGCCCGAATCCATCCCGATCAACCGTCACAGTGTTACCGCGACACGCGTGACGCTGAAGTCCGAACATGTTGCCGTGGTCGGCAAGGAAGTGATGCTTGCCTTCGGGCCACAGAAGTCAACCCTAGTCTTCGATCCACCTAATTGGCAGAAATACCGTGCATCCACCATGGAAGCGGCTGCAGCGCTGACTGAGCTTGAGAGCCGCCAGGTGTATCGCCAGTTGATCGCAACCGCCGGCCCCTCTACCGTTGATAGCCAAAACCGCTTGCGGCTGCCTCAGTCCCATATGTCCAGAGGCGAATTGTTTGCTGAGAATGCGACTGTTGACATCATACACATGGTCTCGGGCGATTGTCAATGGCTGGAGCTGTGGCCGGCTAATGCCTTGAGTAGCTCTTACGATCCCGCCGACCTGTACAACATCGCCTACGACACGTTAGTCGCAGGCGTCAAGCAACAGGCCGAGGTGGGAGCGGATGTCAACGGATGAGCCGTTCCATGTTCCTTGCATGTTGGCCGAAACCTTGAGAATGCTCGAGCCTCAGCCCGGCGAGGTGCTGATTGATATGGGAGTGGGGCTCGCAGGACATGCTTCCGCGATCCTTGAGACGACTAGACCGGACGGCCTTGGCCTTCTGATTGACTGGGACGCCTCGATGTTGGCGCTGGCTGAGCAGCGACTTGGGCCCTATCGCGACAGGGTCAGGCTGTTCGACCGCAACTTCACGGAGCTTGCGCAGATCATGGTAGAGGCGGGCGTTGAGTACGCGGATCTGGCGCTGTTAGACGCCGGCGTGGCCCTCCCCCAGCTTCTCGACACCGAGCGCGGCCTAGGCTTTCAAGGCAGTTCTCTGGCGATGAGCATAGCAGAGCCGAATGATACGCGCGTGGCCGACCTGATCAACCACGCGCCAGAGACACAACTTCGCAGCATCCTGGCTATCACTCAAGATAAACGACGCAGCAAGCTCATCGCCAGGGCAATCTGCAGAGCGCGCCGCCAGAAGTCAATCGAGGCCAGCAGCGAGCTGGCGGAGATCATTGCGGCGGCGCTGTCCAAGACCGGGCGGACCAGCAGCCGGCATCCGGCCACCGCAGCGATGCTAGCTTTCCGCATCTTCGCGAACCAGGAGCTGGACAACCTGAAGGCCGGGGTGAGGGCGATGGCTGAGGCCCTAAGGCCGGGGCGAGGCCGGATGGTGGTACTGACTTACCATTCTCTGGAGTTCCGCATCGTCCGTGACACGATCCGCGACCTCGCACGAGGCCATAGTGTTCCACCGTGGTTACCGGAGCCTGCCGAGGCGCGACCGCTGATTAGGAGCCTGGTCAAGAAGCCGTTGAAGCCGTCCGCCTCGGAAGCCGCAACTTGCCGCAGTTGCCGTCTGTTTGCCGCTCAAGCCGTATAAGACAAACAAACCGGGCGCAGTTGGCCCGGCTCCCATATAACAACAGAGGACCTTGACAGAGACGGAGTTGCTCCAGTGCTGGGGTTCCCGGTCCCGTTCAGGCTGCGGTGTTCCGGGCTCCCGAGCAGGTGGTGGGGTACGACAAGACCGTTCCATTGATTGTCAGTAGTGACGAACCTACACTCGCAGCACAGATCACAGCAATAGCCGAACTAAGGCTCACTGCAAAAGCGGACTTACACTATAGCAGAACTCGCAAAATCGGTCAATGCAAATCTCGCGCCCCCGAATAACGCAAGTGCCGCTCCAAATGCTTCAGCGTCGTACCCCCCACCGCACTCTGTCTCGGTAGCGCCTCGCGTTTGGCGCGCTTTGTGACGCCGGCCTGCCTGCGACGGCTCAGTCGCAAAGCGGATTATACTACGTGAACCAATCGGCATTGATTGGTTCATAGGGGGCATAAGACTGTGGGAGACGAAACTTGTCGTGGCGGCATCCAATGGAAAGGGCTTCTGCGTATCTCCATCGTTGGTCTCTTGTTCCTAGGGCATGTGACAATCTGGACTGTAGTCCTGTATCTGAACGAAGAGAGTCACCGGCTTGACCGTCTGATAGCTGCTGAGACAAGCATTCAGAGCGATCTGGACCAGTTGCGGATCGAGCGGTGTAACACCGCAAAGCTGGAGCAATATGCTCGCGATAAACACATGGTGAGGGCGCCGGTCAAGGGCGATAGTGTTGCGGTCGGGTCCCTCCCCGCCCCGGACAGCCTTGACACCACCGTAGCCAGGATCCAGCCGCGTACTCCACCCACTCATGTCGTCGGCACCACGGCTCAAGCCCCGACTCAGGCGGGCCTGCTGGCTTACCAGGCTCAGCAGCCAAGCTCCAAGCTTCTGACGCGCACCGCCGTGCTGATAGCCCTGCCCGCTGTGCTTTACTTTGTGATGCTCCAGGTCGTCCGCCGCAAGTCCCGGTCGCCCCGCTCATCGCCTCCCAGATCGCGACGCCGTTCGGTTCAGCCTCGCACGACAGCTAGCTACCCGGCAAAGGCCTCCGAGGCCAAGCGCTGGGCTGAACAGGCCGCGGCCAACGTCAACGCGATCCGCCGATGAGGCAGAGAGGGGATGCCACTTTGCACACGCGGACGTATCCGCACCATTCATACCCGCATCAGGCCGAATCCGAGCAGACCTATCGGCCGCAGCGGCGCCGGGCCCTGATCTTGGGTCGCCTGGCGCTGGTAGCGCTGATCCTGATTGCTCTGCGTCTGGGCGAGATTCAGCTCGCCAGGGCCAAGTACTACCTGCATACCATAGCGCCCCAAGTCACCGCCCAACCCCGCACCGGAATGGCAGTGCCCGGCAGTCTCCTGGCGCGTGACGGCACTGTGCTGGCTCAGAGCATATACTCCTACACCCTCATCGCCGACGCCGTCGGCATGGCTAGAGAGAAGGAACCCTTCGCGGGTGTCGCTCACCAGCTCGCCGGGATTATTGACAAGGACGAGAATGACATCAGAGCCACGCTGGAAGCTCACCAGAACAGGAAATATATTCTGCTGCAGCAGTGGCTTGAGGCCGAGCAGGTGCCGGCCATCCGCGAGGCCGACGTATGCGGGATCACACTCGAGCCATCCTACAAGCGCCACTACCCCAACGGTACTCTGGCCTGCCACCTCCTAGGGGCCCGCAATCAGTTCCACATCCCCCTGTGCGGCCTCGAGCATCGCTATCGTCTGCTGCTGGATGGGAAGCCTTCGGCAGTGGGCTCAGTCACTGACAGCAGTGGCAGCCCGACTCTGGGCGGTGAGGATGAGACCTTGCCTCCCGTTGCCGGTTTCGACATCATGCTGACGCTTGACGTGGGCTTGCAGCGCTACGTCGAGGCGCGGATGGATGCACTATGCAAACGCGAGTCGCCGAAAAACGCGTGCGCGGTGGTCATGAAGCCGTCCAGCGGCGAGATTCTGGCCATGTGCTCCCGCCCCAAGTTCGACCCCGATATACTGGCCGAGGGCGCCGACGCCGACCCCGCCGCCCGCATGGCGTTCAAGCAGGAGTATGCCTGCAACGTCGCCGTAGAGAGAAACTTCGCGCCGGGTAGTACCTTCAAGATTCTGCTGGCCGCCGCCGCCCTGGAAGCCGGCATAGACCCGAACCGGCGGTTCTCCTGCCCGGGGCACTATGATGCCGGCGGCCAACCCATCACCTGCTGGGGCAGGTACGGCACCCAGGGCCACGGCCAGGTCAATATGGAACGCATGGTGGCGATGTCGTGCAATATCGCGGCGGCCAAGATCGCCTTGGAACTGGGCCCGCAGCAGTATATCACTTTCTTGCGCAAGGCCGGTATCGGCACGCCACCTCATGCCGGCTTTCCCGGTGAGACAGCCGGGCTGCTGCCTGATCCGGAGACACTGAGCCGACGGGACCTGGCAGTGCTGGGCTTTGGCCAAAGGGTGAGCGCCAGTGCCCTGCAGACCACCGCTGCCGCCGCTGCCATCGCCAACGGCGGGATCAAGCTGCACCCCCACATCGTCGCCGCAGTCCTGAACAAGGACGGCACGGTATTCCGCCAGCCGGACCTACCCGAGCCGGTGTCTGTGTGCAGCCGAGCCACCGCGCAAGCGGTCCTCAAGATGATGGTGGCTGCGGTTGATTACGGGACGGCTCATACCGCCGCGATCGAGGGAGTTGAGGTGGGTGCGAAGACGGGCACCGGACAGATCTGGAATCCACACACGCACACCTTCTATGCTGACAAGTACCTGACCTCGTTTCTGCTGATTTGCCCGGCTGATAATCCTGAGTTCGTAGTCTATGTTGCCGCACTCGAGCCGCAGGTAGGCCAGCATGGTGCCGATGTCGCCGGCCCCACCGCCCGCGAGATTGCCAGCTTCGCTTTGCGACAGGTTACTAATCCCTGATCCCAGCGTTCGGCTCCGTCCCAGCCGCCGGCCAGCTACGGAGAGGTGAATCACATTACTCGGGACAAGAGCTTCAGCCAACTGACAGCCGGCCTCTCCGAGTCGAGCCCGCGCGGTCCGGACGTGCCAATTCTCGGCATGACCGCCGATTCCCGCCAGGTCCGAACCGGCTACCTGTTCGTCGCGATCCCCGGATTCGTCCACGACGGCCACGACTTCATTGCTGAGGCAATCACTAACGGAGCCGTTGCCGTGGTGTATCAGGACCCGAGTTACGAGAATGCCATTACCAATGAGGTCGCCGCGCTGAGAGTGCCAGACACGCGCCTGGCTCTGGCTATCATCGCGGACCGCTTCTACGACCATCCCTCCGGAGATCTGACGCTAGTCGCCGTCACCGGCACCAACGGCAAGACCACCACCGTGGGCATAGTTGACGCCATTTTTCGAGCCGCCGGTTATAGGACCGGAACGATCGGCACCTTGGGCGCTACGGTATTCGACCAGCACCTCCCCGGCGACCGCACTACCCCGGATGCCGTCGGACTGCAAAGCCTATTGGCGGAGATGGTGGGCGCCGGTGTCACCCATGTGGCAATGGAGGTGACTTCACATGGGCTGGACCTGCACCGCGTCTATCAGACCAGCTTCGCGGCGGCCATATTCGGCAATCTCAGCCAGGATCACCTCGATTGGCATGAAACGATGGAGGCCTATTTCGCGTCAAAGACGGTGCTGTTCACGGATTACGTGGATTTCTCACCGGAGATGGTCGCGGCTATCAATCTTGATGATCCGTGGGGTCGGCGGCTGGCCGAGCTGGCTCGCTGCAGGGTTACGGGATACGCGATTGACGCCGCGGCCGAGGTGCGGGCCTGCGGGGTGCGGCTCTCCCCCACCGGCAGCAGCTTCACCCTCGAGCTTCCAGACGAGAGCTTGGCGGTTCGCACTAGTCTGATCGGGCGGTTCAATCTCTACAATGCGCTGGGCGCTGCGACATGCTGTTACGCGCTGGGTATCGGCGCTAGCGACCTAGTGGCCGGGCTACAGCAGGCCCAGCCGGCCGCCGGTCGCCTGGAACGAGTTGATCTGGGCCAGCCGTTTACCGTGATAGTGGACTATGCCCATACGCCTGAGGCACTGGCGAATGTGCTTGAGGCTGCCCGCGGCCTGCAACCGAGGCGTCTCATCTGCGTGTTCGGCTGCGGCGGTGACCGCGACCGCAGCAAACGGCCCAAAATGGGCGCCATCGCCACCGAACTGGCCGACCTGACTATCATCACCTCCGACAACCCGCGCAGCGAGGACCCGGACGCGATTATCGCCGAGATCGTCACCGGAGCGGCTGGAAGCAGCTTCCGTGTTGAGGCCGACCGTCGCGCTGCTATCGCCGAGGCGGTTGCAGAAGCTGCCGAGGGCGATCTGGTGCTGATTGCAGGCAAGGGCCATGAGACGTATCAAGAGGGGCCAAATGGCCGGATTGATTTCGACGACCGCCTCGTCGCTGCCGAGCTATTGCGCGAGCACGGATACGGCACCTAGCTAAGGAGTACATGATTTTGGGAACAATGGTAACGAGCTTGCGTCAATTGCTGCAGGCGTGTGATTTCGACTTGGCCGCCGCTGCCGAGAGCGACGCGCAGGTCCTTGGCATCAGCACCGACAGCCGGCAACTGCAGCGGGGCGAGCTGTTCGTCGCCCTGAGCGGCGAGAACTTCGACGGCCACGACTTTGCTAGCGACGCTGTCGAGCAAGGCGCCGCCGCCGTGATTGCGGAGCAGGGGCGTCTGACAGCCGAAATCGGTGTGCCGCTTATCGAGGTCAAATCCACGGTGCATGCTTTGGGCGCAATCGCCCTCTACTGGCGGCGGCAATGCCGGGCCAGAGTCGTGGCTGTGACCGGCAGCGCCGGCAAGACCACGACCAAGGACATGATCGCAGCCATACTCAGCCAGGCCGGCTCGCTGGTGGCCACCCGCGCCACCGAGAACAATGAAATCGGTGTGGCCCAGACGCTGCTGCGGATGAGTCAAGAGGACGACTTCGGTGTGCTGGAGTTCGGCATGCGCGGTATCGGTGAGATTGACTACCTGGCTCGCATCAGCCGTCCTGACGTTGCGGTCATAACCAACATCGGAGACGCCCATATCGGCCGGCTGGGCTCCCGCGAGGCAGTCGCCCAGGCCAAAGCCGAAATCCTCCACTACCTGCCGGAAAACGGCGCGGCGGTGCTCAATGCCGATGATTTCTTCTTCGGCCTGCTGGCTAACATGACTTCTGCCCGAGTGGTAGCGTTTGGCACCGGCGATGCTGATGTGGTACTGGAGAACTTCTCGTTGCTTGACATCAGCACCACCCGGGCGCGGTTGCATCTGCCGGAAACGGCTATCGAGGTGGTGCTGCAGGTGCCTGGGCGGCACAATGCCATGAATGCCGCAGCCGCCGCCGCCGCCGCCTGCGCCCTGGGCATTGATGCTGACACGGTTCAGACAGGCCTGAGGCAGTTCCAGGGCCGCGACATGCGCAGTCAGGTGCTGACCGGGCCGCGCGGATATACGGTCATCAATGACGCCTACAACGCCAGTCCGACCTCGGTACCGCCGGCTCTGGAGGTGCTGGCTACCGCCTCGGGTCGCAAGGTGTTCGTCTTCGGCGACATGCTGGAACTGGGCCCGACCGCCGAAGCAGCCCACCGCAAGATGGGCGACTTGGCCGTCGCCGCCGGCACCGACATCCTGATCGGCGTCGGCCAACTTGCAGCTCTGGCCGCGCGTCAGGCCGCGGCAGCCGGTGTCCTCAGCTACGAGGCCGAGGACGCCGCCGAAGCCGCTAAGCTCGCCCTCGAACTCGTCAGGGCTGGTGACACCGTTCTTGTCAAAGCCTCGCGGGGAATGGAGCTGGAAACCGTCGTCCAGGAGCTGCTGCAGCCATGACCATCCCCAAGATCCTGCTCTTGATCATCTGCGGGGTGAGTACGGCCATAGTCAGTACGCTGGCGACTGCGGCAGCGCTGCAGCGACTGAGATCGCGCGGCGTCGGCCAGGTCGTCCGCGACGACGGTCCCGAAGCGCATCTGGGCAAGCGCGCTACCCCGACGATGGGCGGCATCGCGATTATACCCACCATCGCTGTGCTCGGCTTGCTGTTCGCCTATAGTGCCGACCTGCTCGGGCCACGCCTCTATCTCGTGGTGGCTGCCACCGTAGCGTACGCCGCCGTCGGTTTCGTTGATGACATCACCAAGGCCCGCGCCGGCAAGCCCACGGGCTGGCGGGCCAGGTACAAGCTAGCTACCGAACTGCTGCTGGCGGTCCTCTTCACCGCCGCTCTCATCCATATCGCCAACGAAACGGACTGGCAGTGGCACGCCGGATCGCTGTGGCTGTGGGCTCCGCTGGCTGTTATCGTGCTGGTCGGCGGGACTAACTCCGTCAACCTCACCGACGGCCTGGACGGTCTTGCCGCCGGGCTGAGCTGCATCTGCGCGCTGGCTATGGCGGTCATTCTCTGGCATTACGGCGATGTGCAGATGGCGCTTGCCGCCGTCGTGGTCGCCGGTGCCGCCGCGGGCTTTCTGTGGTTTAACCTGCACCCGGCTCGCATCTTCATGGGCGACATCGGGAGCCTCGGCCTGGGAGCCGCCCTGTCTGCCATCGCCATCGCCGCCGGAATCGAGATCCTATTTGCGCTGCTCGCCGCCGTCTTCGTCTGGGAAACGCTTTCGGTGATTATCCAAGTTGCCTATTTCAAGCGCACCGGTGGCAAGCGCGTATTCAAGATGTCGCCTTTCCACCACCATCTGGAGCTTTCCGGCTGGGCCGAGCCGGCGATTGTCACGCGCATGTGGGCGGTCGGCGGTCTATGCGCTCTGACGGCGATCGCGGTCGCGTTCGCAGTAACAAGTCTGGCAGGTGGTAGCCTGTGAGGCCTGAAGGCGGAACCTCCAGCCTGCTGCCCACAAAAATGGCTCCTGCGCCGATTGCGCTGGAGGGGCTGCGCGTTGCCGTGTTCGGCATGGGACGCAGCGGCAAGGCCGTTACTGACTTCGGGGTGGCGCGCGGCGCTGTTGTGACCGTTCTTGATGAGCGCCCCGCCGACGAGCTGACCGAGGCCCTCGAGCACCTGAGCGAGCTGGACGTCCAACTCGTCCCCGGGGTGGAAAGCTATGAGCAGTTCGGTGACCCAGAGCTTGTGGTCATCAGCCCCGGTGTGCCCTACGACCATCGGCTGTTGCAGGCGGCCCGCGCGGCCGGAGCCAAGATCATCGGCGAGATCGAGCTGGCCTACCGCTTCTGCGAAGTGCCGCTAATCGCCGTCACCGGCACCAACGGCAAGGGTACGGTGGTCACCCTCATCGGTGAGATGCTGAGCCGTAGCGGAATCAAAGCGACTGTGGCCGGCAATATCGGCGCGCCGCTGATTGCCGCAGTTGCCACCACGGAGCCGCTGGATGTCATCGTCGCCGAGATCAGCAGCTTCCAGCTTGAGACCGTCGAGAGGTTCAAGCCGTGGCTGGGCATCCTGCTGAACCTCTCAGCCGATCACTGCGACCGCCATCCGGATATGGATGAGTACTTGGCCCTCAAGGCGCGGCTCTTTGCCAATCAGGAGGCCGCCGACCTGGCTGTTCTGAATTCTGACGATAGCCGCGTGGCCGGGTTGCAGTCCCAGCTTGCCGCCACGGTGCTGCCGGTCTCGCTGTATGATGAGGACGCTGCGGGGTACTTGGCCGGCGGGGACTTGGTGGTACGGCTGCCCGGCCGCGAGCCGTTGCGACTCTGCTCGGAGGCCGATTTGCCGGTGCGCGGCTTGCACAACATCACCAATGCGCTGTGTGCCTCTGTGGCCGCGGCGGCATGTGGCGCGCCCAGCGCTGCGATGGCCGAAGCCATCAGACACCACCGCCCACCGCCGCACCTGCTCCAGGACGCCGGCACCGTCAATGGCATCAAGTTCATAGACGATTCCAAGGCCACGAACCCGGCCGCCGCCATAGCCGATCTCAGTACCATCGAAGGGCCAGTAATTGTGATCGCCGGTGGTCGGGCCAAGCACGTGGACCTTAGCGAATTCGCCGCGACTGCAGCCGCGCGCGCCGAGCAGGTTGTACTCATCGGCGAGAGCGCCGCAGAAATAGCCGGAGCAATCGCCGCACGCGCGCCGGTGATCATGGCCCAGAGCCTCGAGGAGGCCGTCCATCGCGCTTTCGAGCTCGCCGGCCCGGGCTACACAGTGCTTCTGGCCCCGGCGTGCGCTTCATTCGATATGTTCGATAACATGGCCCAGCGCGGCGAGGTATTCTGCGCAATTGTCAAGCGGCTCGCCGAACGCTTCCCCCAAGATAACGCTTGATTCAGAGGAAGACACACTATGGCGGTAACAGCAGTCAGACCTGATGCGCCTGCCGAGGCCCCCCGTCCGCTTGAGGGCGTGCTCTTTTCGCTCATCTACGGGGTTGTCGTCTTCGGCCTGCTCGCGGTATTCACCGCCAGCTTCCCGAACGCCCTCAAGTCCTCTCTCGACGGCCTGCCGGGGGACAGATTCCATTACCTGCGTTTGCAGGCGGCCTATGCTCTGGTGGGGTTCCTGGTTATGTTAGTCATCAGCGCCATACACCCAGAAAGGATCAAAAGCGCCAGCCCCTACCTCTTGCTGGTGGCCTTGTGCCTTACTGGCCTAACGCTTACGGGATCGAGCATCGTCCGCTGCTCGCACGGCTCCTGTCGCTGGCTGCAGTTGGGACCTATCCGCATCCAGCCCTCGGAATTTGCCAAGCTCGCGCTTATCATCTACATCGCAGCCAAACTTGCCGAGGGGCGGCTCAACAGCGCCAACTTCGGCCGCATCAGTCTGAAGATAATGACAGTTACCGCCGTCCTTTGCATACTGCTATTCTTGCAGAAAGACCTGGGCATGGCCATGCTCATCCTTGTGATCGTCCTGGGGATGGCTTATCTGGGCCATCTGCGTGGCCGCTGGCTGGCGGCAGTGAGTGTGAGTTCTCTGGGTATTGCGGTCTTCGGCATTTTGTTGGAGGAGTACCGCCGCGAGCGCATCCGGGCGTTTTTTGACCCACTTAAGTACCGCACTGACTGGGGCTGGCAGATTCTGACGATGAAAACGACCATCGCCCGTGGCGGCTTGCTCGGGGTGGGCCCCGGCAAGTGCCCGGAGAAGTTCAGCTATCTGCCGGAGGCGCATACCGACGCCATCTTCTGCGTCATCGCCAGTGAGGTCGGACTGATCGGCGCCCTGGTCCTACTGGCTCTCATCGGTGCGATCGTGGTGCGGATTATGCAGATCGCCAACCAATCCGCCGACCGCGCCGGGTACTTTATGGCCAGCGGAGTCGGGACCATGCTGGCCGCCCAGGCTCTCATCAATATCGGCGTGAGCGCCCACATGCTGCCGGTAACCGGCCTGACGCTTCCGTTCGTGAGCTATGGCGGCAGCAGCCTGGTAACCTGCCTGGCCGCCATCGGGGTGGTAATGTCGGTGCACCGCCATGGTCCGTGGCGACGGGGGAGGTGATGATCGTTGCGAGTGCTCTTTGCCGGCGGCGGCACGTCCGGTCATCTGGTGCCCTGCCTGGCGGTGGCCCAGACGCTGCGCCGGCGCCATCCTGACGCCGAGGTGGAGTTCGTCGTCTCCCGCCGCGCTACCGACAGGGACATGCTGGCCGCCCGCGACTTCATCGCTCGCCCCATCTCAGGCAGCGGGATGCCCTATGGCCTCTCTGCTACAGCCTTTGCGAGTCTTTACCGCCTGGGTGTCGGCGGGTGCCAGGCCTTAGGCATAGTCAAGCGCTTCCGGCCGGACGTGGTCTTTGCTACCGGTGGCTTTATCTCGGCCGCCGTCGTCACGGCTGCGAAGGTTCTGCGCGTCCCGATTATGCTCCATGCCAGCGACGCGATGCCGGACCGCACCAACCGCCTGCTGGCCCGCTGGGCCGATCTGGTCTCAACCGTAAGTCAATCTGCCGCCGACCAGTTCAAGGCTCGGCGCTGCGTGGTTACCGGCCAGCCGGTCCGCCCTGAGGTGCTTGAGGCCGACCCGAGCGCCGCCAGAACCGAACTGGGTGTGCCGGAGACGGCCTTTGTGGTCCTGGTCACCGGTGGCAGCCAGGGTGCCCAGAGGCTCAACGATGCCACCATCGCGGCCCTGCCTGAGCTGCTGGCAAATCCGGACGTTCATGTTATCCACCTCACGGGCGTCGGCAAGCTCCCCAATTCGGGCCATCGCGCCGCCCTCAACCTGCACCGCGACCGCTACCTGGTTGAGGAAAGCCGCAACGATATGGCCAACGTCCTGGCCGCGGCCGATTTGGTCGTCACCCGCGCCGGTGCCAGCAGCCTGGCAGAGGCAAGCGCCTGGGGCCGGCCCATGATCGTGGTGCCGTATCCCCATGCCGGCGGCCACCAACAGCATAATGCCGCCATCTACGAGCAGGCCGGAGCTGCCATTGTGGTGGCCGATGCCGCCTTCACCGCGCCCCGTCTCACCAATTTGGTCGCCCGCTTGCAGGCCGATTGCGAGCGCCGCCGTGCAATGTCCCAAGCCGCTGTCAGCATCGGCACTCGAGAGGCAGCAGCGGCTGTTTTCGGCCACCTCCTGACACTTCTGCCCTCTTCACCGCAAGCGTTTCACTGACGCACCCACACCACGCAAGCTACCCCAGCCGCGCCAATTATGGTTGCGAAGTTGCACGCATCGGTTTACAATCTAGCCAACTGCTTAAGGATTGTGGTTCATCAGATGGTTGATCTGCAAAACATCAGAAGGGTACACATGGTGGGAATCGGCGGTGTCAGCATGAGCGCCTTGGCTCATGCTCTCTACGACCGCGGAGTGCAGGTCGGCGGTTCCGACATAGTCGAGTCTGAGCGCGTGCGGGAACTTCGTGAGCTGGGTATCACCGTACACATCGGCCACGACCAGACCAATCTCGACGCGCCGGAACTGATAGTCCATAGCACCGCTATCCAGCCGGGCAATCCGGAGCTGGTCGCCGGCCAGGCCCGAGGCATTCCGATAATCCATCGCTCCAAGCTGCTGGCGTGGTTCCTGGAGAACAAGCGCGGTCTGGCGATCGCCGGTACTCACGGCAAGACCACTACCACGGCCATGGTCGGCACCGTGCTAGTTGACGCCGGCACTGATCCCACGGTCTTCCTGGGAGGAACTTCCTTCGATTTGGGCGACAACTACCGCCTCGGAACCAGCGATGTCGTCGTCTTCGAGGCCGATGAGAGCGATGCCAGTTTCTCTCAATACCCGGGCTGCTCCCAGATAATTACCAATGTCGAGCTCGATCATGTGGACCACCACGGGAACCTTGACAAGCTCAAGCAGGTTTTCGCCAACTTTATCGAGATCGGCGACCCCGACGGCTTTCTCATCTACGGTTCCGACTGTGCCGACCTGGTGCCGCTTGCCGCCCACTGTCCGGGCACCGCTCGCAGCTTTGCTCTGGACGACCCCGAGGCCTTCTACCGCGCCACCGACATTGGCACTGACAACGGCTGGACGACAGCCACTTTGCTGCTTGAGGGACGACGCGCCGGGACGCTGCGGCTGCCCATGGCCGGCCGCCATAATGTGGCCAATGCGCTGGCTGCGCTGGGGATGACGGATATGTTCGGTGTGCCCCTAAAGACGGCTCTGGCGAGGCTGGCCGAGTTCTCCGGCACCTCGCGGCGCTTCGAGCTGCTGTACCAGGCGGGCAAGCTGCACATCTATGACGATTACGCCCACCATCCCACCGAGGTACGGGCGGTTCTGGCCGGCGCCCGCGATGCCTTCGGCGATGCCCACATAACCGCAGTCTTCCAGCCCCATCTGCCCAGCCGCACTCAGTACTTCCTCGAGGATTTCGCCAGAGCCTTCTCCCAGGCCGATTCCGTCATTATCAACGCCATTTACGTTGCTCGCGGAGAGCCGATTCCCGGCGTTTCGGCGGAGCTGCTTGCTGACCGTATTCGCCAAATCGAGCCGGATAAGCCCGTGCATTACTTCGAGAGCCAGGAGGACCTGCTCGCGTTCGTTTACAACCGCATTGACGCCGAGGAGCTGGTAATGGTCATCGGTGCCGGCGACATTACCCAGGTCGGCCGCGAACTAGCAGGGCGGCTGGCCGACGAACGCCAGTAGCGAGGTGCACTGAGATACAATACCACCTGCTGACTGCCAAGCGGGCGATGCTTCTGACCATCATCATCGGCGCTGCTGTGGGCGTGGCGTTCTCGCCGCTGTGCCGCATACGCCATGTCACCATCACCGGCCCGACCGAAAGCGTCGCTGCCGAGGTCGGCGCAAAACTGGATCTCCCAACGGAGGCCAATACGGTTTTTCTGCCCCTGCGCGCGACCTCTGCGGTTGCGGATGACTGCTACCGTGTCAAAAAGCTGGTCGCCAGCCGCCGCTCACTTGACAGCATCAAGATCACCGTCCACGAGCGCCAGCCGGTTGCCGCCCTCGCCTGCGACCGTAGCTATACGCTGGTGGATGATGAAGGCATCTGTCTGATTCGCACCGATACGCCAGGCGAACTGCCGGTTTTCAAGGGCCTGGTGCCTAACCGGCCTGAGCTGGGGGAAGCGATCCTCCCCGAGCAGTTGGCGCCCCTGCTTACCTGTCTGCAGGGTGCGCACGAAGCGGGAATCGCGCAGGGCCTGAAGTTCGACTTTTCAAACGCGCATCTTTGCATCCTGGAAACCAGGGACGGCGTTCGCGGCAAGCTCGGAACCATGCGGGATCTCTGCCGCAAGATCGTCCTGTTCGGCCATCTCCTCGAGGGCCTACGCAGCGAGGGCAAGCACATCGAATACATAGACGTGCGCATCGAGAACAAACCTACCATTCGCGAAAAGAGCCGCGACTGAGCAATCGAGCCGTCGCGCCGTGACTTAGGCGCCTCGACTTCTCAGCTACACGTCCATCAGGCCATAAACTGCCAACACGATTGCTGTAGGGGTGCTGTGGAGAGCACGATCTTGGAAACTCCAGCGTATGTCGCCGGTATTGACATCGGCACAACCAAAATCTGCACAGTGATCGGGAGCTATACCGGCGGCAAGCCGCTGGAAGTCCTCGGCGTCGGTCTGGTGCCGTCCCGAGGCCTGAAGTCAGGCATTGTCGTGGACCGACAAGACGCCGTCACATGCGTACTGCAGTCGGTCGAAAAAGCCCAGCAAATGGCCAACCTGCCGATTCAGGCCGCTTACATCGGCATCAGCGGCGACCATACCAGGTCAGTCAACGTCGTCGGGCGTGTGCATACCGGCACTGACGCCGAGGTCACCGCTGAGGATGTCGAGCAGGTCAAGCAGAGCGCGGTTGATAGCGTGGCATTGCCGGTGGGCCGCGAGATCATCCACACTATTGTCCGCGATTTCTCGATCGACGGCACCGCCGGCGTGGCGCGTCCCATCGGCATGTCAGGTCGCCGTCTGGAGGTGCTGCTTCACGTCGTCACCGGCATGAGTACCGTAATCGCCAACGTCAGGCGCTGCTGCGAGGCCGCCGGGATTGAGGTCCAGGCCCACGTTCTCGAACCGATCGCCACCGCCCGCGCGGTACTGACCGATGCCGAACGTGACCTGGGCGTGCTGATCATAGATATCGGCGGCGGCACCACCGATGTCGGAGTATTCGCGGACAATTCCATCTGCCACACCGCCACCGTCCCGGTTGCCGGTAATCGCATCTCCCGCGACATCGCCCAGGTACTGCGCGTCAGTGTTGAGGATGCCGAGGCGCTCAAGTGCCGCTTTGGCACCTCTCTGCCTGAGCTGGTTCGCGAAGACGATCTGGTCCATGTTGCCAAGGCCGACGGCTTCGGTTCCGACCAGGTCCCACGCCGCTTGATCGCCGAGATTATGCAGGCGCGCCTCTCCGAGATCTTTGAGGCGGTCAAGAGCGAACTGGCCAGGGCACCGATCCCCAAGCCGGGCGGTATAGTGCTCTCCGGAGGCGGCTGCCAAGCCCCGGGCACGGCCAAGCTCGCCAGTGGCGTGTTTGACGACCTACCCGTGCGCACCAGCGAACCGCGTAACCTGTCCGGCCTAGCCCACATCGTCGCCACCCCCGTGTATGCCACCGGCGTGGGGCTGGCTATGATCGCCGCCGACGAAGACGCCCGGGCCACGGGCAAACCGGCTCCAACCGCGACCCCCGCTGACACCATCTACTCCTGGGCCGTGGCGCTGTGGCAGAAGCTCCTGCAGCACAAGCCGTGGTAGCAATTCGCGCCCTCGTCTGAAACTTTCTGCCCCCTCCACTGTCTATGGAATCGAGGACCCAATAACCGGCGCAAGTCATACCACTACTTCGCTGTCATGCGCTGAGAAAACCGGCGGCACGGCTGGATAGGGATGCCGCCAAGCATGTGCCACAGTGCCATGACAAACTGCCCTGAGCTTTTAGTGTTGCAAAGCTATGTTGACGGCGAACTGGCTGCCGACGAGGCCCGGGCTGTGGCCGGCCACCTCGAAGAATGCCCTGAATGTCGCCGCATCGTCAGCTCCATGCAGGGTGTCCGTGCCGCCTTGGGTGCTACCGCTCAGGTGGCGCCGCCGTCGCGACTCTTTGTTGACATCCAAGCTGCGGTCGCTACCGGCGGCCACGGTCTGGCCTGCGACCAAGCTCACGAGATCATTTCGGCGGCTCTCGATGATGAACTCAGCCCCGAACAGGCCACGGCCCTTGATGACCACCTCCGGGAGTGTCCGGACTGTCGTTACTACGCTCAGCGCCTGGGATTGGTGACCAAGCTGCTGCGCGAGGTGGAGCCGGTCGCGCCTGCCGCCGGCCTGCGCGCCAGGATCGAAGCCGCTGTGGACCGGGCTGCAGGCTATGCCGCCATCTCCCGCATCCTCAACGCAGACTTCCGTCGCAAGCTAGGTGTCACGGCCGGGCTGGCCGCTGCCGCCGCCATTATGCTGGTGGTGGCGCTTCATGTACTGCCTGTCGCTGGTCCGCCGCAGCTAGCACCCTCACCACCGCCTGAGACCATTGCCAGCGCGCCGTCACCACACCCTGAGCCGGTTGCGGCCACGGCAACGGAGGCGGAAGCTGAGGCAACTCAACTGCCACAACAGCCGACTGTTGCCGCTACGCTACCCGCCGCCAGGGACACTGCCGGGACTCACCGGCCCGCTGAGGTCGCCCCAACACGGACACCGCGGGGGGAGCCGGCCGTTAGGCCAACTCCCGCCGCACCGGCACCCGCCCTTGCGGAGCCGCAGCCGCCCCAAGCGCCCGCAGTCGGGCCGTCAAAGGCCGTTGCCGTCGTGCCGCTGGTGGGGGCTAGGCCGGTGACCATCGCCCGCCGTAGCGAAACTCCGCCGGCTGCAATGCTGCCACCGAGGGCCGGAACTACTGCAGAGGCCTCAATCGAGACGCCGATCAAAATGGTCATCATCCCGCAGCCGGAAGCCACTCCCCCGCCGGCTCATGCTGAGGCTACCCTTGCCAAGGCCCGCCCCAGTACGCCGGCGTCGCTGAGGTCAACCGAGGCTGAGCGCACTTCCGCTGGTGTGCGGCTTGCCTCCGCCGGCGCCAGTTGGCTGCCGGTCACCGAGGCCCCCCGCAGCGTTTACAGATCAGCGGCCGCCTCATCTGAGCGTCTAGCCGGTGCCAGCGAACGCATCAGTAAGGAAATAGACGACATCAAGCGCCGGGGGCTGGCGTCTCCCGGCATCGTCGTCATCCAGTAGGCGGTTCTGGGATGCAGGTGCGGTCAGCCCCGCCGGCGAAACTGGCGGGGTATTGTTTTTGCCGGGAACTTGCCTGAACCTGTCTTGCGTAAGCGAACGCCGACGGAGAATGGTTTCATGACCTCAGCCTCCCGCTGTCTGCTAGCCTATGCCGTGCTTGCCGTAGTGCTGCTTAGCTCCTGCACTGCCGGGTCTCAGACTGCCGGTGACGAGGGGCCGCCGGACCCGCCTCCGGGACCGACTTATCCCCAGTTCGACAAGGCTGCGGCTTTCGCATACCTGCAGGCGCAGTGCGATTTCGGTGCCCGTGTGCCCGGCAGCCAGGCCCACCAGGACTGTCTGGCGTGGATTGCGGAGCAGTTGCGCCAGACCACTGATACTGTTATCCTCCAGCAGTTCAACGCTCTTACGCCTTTCGGCGGCCCTTACGAGTTCACCAACATCATCGCTTACTACCCCGGGAATGCCGAACAGCAGCCGGTGATGTTGGGCGCGCACTGGGACTGCCGCCCGCAGGCCGACGAGGACCCCGATCCAGAGCGGCGCGCCGAGCCGGTGATGGGCGCTAATGACGGCGCCTCCGGTGTGGCGGTGCTGCTGGAGATCGCTCGCCTAGCCGGCGCCAATAGCAACCGCCGCCCCTTGCTGCTCGCCTGCTTCGATGCCGAGGATTCCGGAAAGTCCGGCGCGGATGGCTTCGAGCTGGATGGCTGGGCGATCGGCTCCTCATATCTGGCCAGGAACATGCCAAGCGACCTCCCCGCCCCCGAGGCCCTGATCCTGATTGATCTGGTCGGCCAGGATGAGGTCCACAATGACCGTCTGGGCACGCCCAATGGCTCCAACGACTATCTCGACTTCCCTATCGAGCGCCACTCCCTGGAAGCCGCGCCTCTGCTGGTCAACGCCATCTGGACGATCGCCGAAGCCGCGGGCCACGAGGCCTTCGTGCGCACCAGCCGCGGCTATATCACCGACGACCATCTGCCCTTCATCCAGCAGGGCATACCGGCGATAGATATCATTGATCTGCCGCATCCTGAGTGGCATACAACCGAGGACACTCCGGACTGCTGCTCCGCGGACTCCCTGTATCAGGTGGGGGATACTCTACTGCGGTACCTCTATGGGGTCGAGGAGTGATGCCTCGACACTTGCGGGGTGCTACTGGCTCTCCGAGGCCTCTATCATCCCGACCAGTCGAGCCGTGGCCGCCCGGGGGTCATCGGCCGAACTGATCGCGGAGACTACTGCATAAAGCGCCACCTTCTCCGGCCCAAGTTCCCGAATGTTGGTCGCATTGATCCCGCCGATGGCGCAGACCGGCAGGTGGGTTGCCTGCTGCGTCCGGCGCACCGCCTCGATCCCGACTGCCGCTTTTCCTGGCTTGGTGGGCGAGGCGAATACCGGCCCGATTGCGACATAGCTCGCGCCTTCGCGTTCGGCAGTCTCAACCGACTGGGTATCAGGCGTCGTTGCGCCGATTATCGCGCACGGGCCTAACAGCCTGCGGGCTATCATCACCGGCATGTCCTCCTGACCGAGGTGTACGCCGTCCGCTTCCACGGCCAGGGCCACATCAGCCCTGTCATTGACAATCAGGGGCACGCTCGCTGCACGTGTGAGCTGGAGTAGCGCGGCGACCTCTTCGGTCACTTGCCGCGTCCGCTTCCGTTTTTCGCGGTACTGAATCATCCCCACGCCACCGCTGATGGCCGCCTCCACCAGCCGCAACAGCTCCGCAATGGGCAGGCCGGCGGGCAGGATGAAATAGAGCTTGCTTCTCAGGCATGGCAGCGGCATAGCTCGATGACCTCACAGATAGACGGAAAGCCGCCCGACCGGGGCGGCTTGGCTTGCATCTCATCGTGGGCGTGTAAATTCACGCCCCTACGAATACGCGGGACAGGAAAGCCGGCGCTCAGTCCGTCGTGTAGGGCAGCAAAGCCATTTCCCGCGCCCGCTTGATCGCCTGGGCCATGCGGCTCTGATGCCGCCGGCAAGTGCCGGTCTGGCGCGCTTTCTTGATCCGCCCACGCTCGTCAATGAAGCTGCGCAGCAGTTGGATGTTCTTGTAGTCAATCACGGCTGCACCGCGTTGGGTACAGAATCTGCACACCTTTTTCTTTCTGTCCCTGCCGTCTCTGTCGCCTCTGTATCTGCGGTCTCTGTCTCGTCGCACGTGGATCCTTTCCTCTCTTCCAATAACTACTCACCTTGTGGCCTGCAAAAGGAATGCAGAAGCGAGGACGCTCGTCCTCCAGGTTTCTTAGACTGGCACGACCCTTCTTACTGGCCTTCCTGGACGACAGGCTTCCTAGACGCTGCTGCTTTGGGGCTAGTTGGGGAGCTGGTTAGGTAGGTGAAAAAGCAAT
>CAYMIN010000028.1:0-54453 GCA_964390495.1 uncultured Armatimonadia bacterium | reverse complement strand
CTTGTATCTTGCCAAGGATCGAGAAAATCTGCATAACTACAGTGGAAGCCCGACCCACGGGATTGTTTTTATGATACTCAAGCCACGGGATTGCTTTGTCATACCTGAGCGAAGGGATTGCTTTGTCACGTCCGAGGCAGGGAATGGGTACTGGTGTGTTGGCGAAATCTGCATAAACACAATGGAAGGCCGAACTGGGCGTTTTGTGAACTGCTTGGACTGGGTTCGGTGCGGGGCGATAGCTCCGACGCGCCTGGATTGATTGGACTAAGAGAGAAATGCTCATGCCGCTAGCTATCGAGATTTGCGCGCATCCGTGGGCCTATGCGGCCCAGCAGCCGGGCTACGACATCCGCCCGGTGCTGGAAGACATTTTTGCGGACCTCAAGGCGGGAGGTTTCGAGGGCGTCGAACTCATGCACACAGCTCTGCAGAGCGAGCAGGATTTGCAGAGGGCGGCGGAGCTGGCGGCCAGCTATGAGCTGCCGGTCATCGGTGCCTCCTTCGGTGGCGCGATGTGGGACCGCCAGGCGCATGACCAGCTAGCCGAACATGCCGGGTTCCTGCTGCCGGCGCTGGAGCGTCTCGGCGGGCATCTGCTGGGCGTATCCACCGGTAAGAGCCCCGATGGCAAAAAGACCGCCCAACAACTGGAGGCTCAAGCCGAGCTTCTCACCCATCTACTTGAGCTGGGAGCCGACTACGGTGTGACGATCAACCTGCACAACCACACCTACGAGGTGGAGGACGGCCAATACGAGCTCACGGAGAACATCAAGCGCCTGCCGGGGATCAAACTGGGGCCGGACCTCAACTGGCTGCGACGCGCCGGTGTCGAACCGCTGGATTTCCTACGCCGCCACGCCGAGCGCCTAGTCTATCTGCACCTGCGCGACCAGCAGGGCGAGCGCTGGGTGGAGGCCCTCGGCGACGGGGATGAGGACTACGTGGCGCTGGGCCGGGTGCTGAAAGAAATCGGCTTCACCGGCCAGGTGGGGATCGAGTTGGCCCACGAGGCTGACACCGTTTTCACCCGCTCGATGGGCGAGAACTTCAGGCTGAGTTGCCAGCGCCTGCGCGCCGCCTTCGCCCAAGTCTGAGTAGCCAAGGAGATGACAAGATGAAAAACGGTACCGT
This sequence comes from uncultured Armatimonadia bacterium, assembly GCA_964390495.1. Lineage (GTDB taxonomy): Bacteria > Armatimonadota > Zipacnadia > Zipacnadales > UBA11051 > UBA11051. The sequence goes on along the minus strand of CAYMIN010000028.1, from coordinate 53,316 downwards.
ACAGATCGCCATGCTGGGCTCGGGCTTTGTCGCCGACTTTTACATGCAAGGCCTGGACAATGTCAATCATCAGCAGGTGGTGGTCAACTACTCGCGCACGGCGGCGCGCGCCGAGGAATTAGGCGACAGATGGGGCATAGCGGAGCAGTCCACGGAACTGCAGGCAGTGATTGACCGCGATGACATTGACCTGTACCTGATCGCGCTGCCGAACTTCCTGCATGAGGAAGTCGCGATAAGACTGGCCGAGGCGGGCCGGGCGATGGTCTGCACCAAGCCGCTGGCGCGCACGGCAGCGGAAGCCAAGCGGATGTTGGAGGCGGTCGAGCAGGCCGGAGTGTTCAATGGCTATGCAGAGACTGAAGTGTTCTCGCCGGCCGTAGTCAAGGCTCGCGAGCAGATCGAGGCCGGCGCCATCGGTGAGGTGCTGTGGGTGCGCTCACGCGAGGCCCACGGCGGTCCCCACGCCGACCACTTCTGGGACCCGGAGCTGACCGGCGGCGGGGCGCTCAATGATATGGGCTGCCACTGCATCGAGGCGGCGCGGTACTTCTTCGGCAAGGAAAACCGGGTCAAGCGAGTGATGGCCTGGGGCGCGACACTCAGCCATGCTGATCGCACCTCCGCCGAGGACAACGCCCTGATGATCATGGAGTTTGAGAATGGCTGCGTGGCTCATGCCGAGCTATCCTGGTCGGCGCGCGGCGGCCTGGACTTGCGCAATGAGGTGCACGGGTCCGAGGGCTGCATCTTCACCGATGTGACCCGCTCCACACCGATTACCACCTTCTCCTTGCATGGCACCGGCTATCTGGTCGAGAAGGCCGAGGTGGACACCGGCTGGACCGTGCCGCTGCCCGAGGAGGCCTTCGTCTATGGCTACCAGGCGGAGATGAAGCAGTTCGTGGAGTGCATTCGCAGCGAGCAGGCCGCGCGCGAGGATTTCCACGACGGCTGGGTGGTGAATCTGCTGTTGGACGCCGCCTATGAGTCCATGCGCGAGGGTGTCTGGGTGACGGTGGACTACTAGCAGCGGCCAGGCCTTGGCGTACCGGTGCCTGCCACCCGTATAGCGCCGTCGCCTTCCCGGGCAAAACAATTTTCGGCCAGGCCTCTAGCAGGTGATTCGCAGCGGAGGAGCCAGGCAGGGCGTACCAGAGGACGGTATCGGTGAAGTCCCAACCCCGTGAACAGCCGGCAGCAGGTCATGGCCCAGGCCGACTCGTTATCGGCAGCCTGCACATCAATCCGCCGCTGGTGCTGGCGCCAATGGCAGGCCATACCAACCTGCCGTTCCGTCTGCTGTGCCGGCGGGGCGGTGCCGGTTTGGTGGTCAGCGAGATGATTTCGGCCAAAGGTTTGCAGTACGGCAGCCGGAAGACGCAACTGCTGACCAGGACCTGCCCGCAGGAGCGGCCCGTGGCGCTGCAACTGTTTGGCGATACTCCTGAGGTGTTGTATAATGGTGTCGGCAAGCTGGAGGCGGCGGGCGCCGACATTATTGACCTGAATATGGGCTGCTGTGTGCCCAAGGTGCGTTCGGCCGGCGCCGGCATCGAGCTGATGGCCGACCCCGAACGCGGCATCGCCTGTGCCGCCGCAATGGTTGAAGCCGCGTCAGTACCTGTGACAGTTAAGCTGCGCACCGGCCTGACCAGCGGCGATATGCGATACCTTGATATGGGCGTCAAGCTGGCCGAAGTCGGTGTCAGCGCTCTAGCTCTGCACGCCCGCAGCGCCGAGCAAAAAATGGGTGAAAAGGCTGACTGGTCACACCTAGCCAGGCTGGTCGAAGCCGTGAATATCCCGGTAATCGGCAATGGTGATGCCGTGACCGGGGCTGATGCCGTGGCTATGATTGGTCAGACCGGTTGTGCCGGTGTGATGTATGGCCGGGCGGCGTTGGGCAGACCGTGGCTGTTCGGCCAGGCGGCGGCGGCTCTGGAAAACCGGCCCGTGCCGGCTGATCCGGACGCGGCGGGTATCATGGCCATAGCGTTGTGCCACGCCCAGATGCTGGCACTGCACTATGGCGAGCGAGTGGCGATGCACCAAATGCGCGGGGGGATGGCGCACTATACCAGGGGTCTGCCCTACGCGCTACACCTACGCCGGCAGATGCACAGCATCCGCTCGCTGCAGGAGTTCAAGCGGCTTATCTGTGAGTATGTGAGAGCATTGTAGGCTGCTCATGGCGGAGATAGTCCGTATCGTCAGTATCAGTCTGGGGCCTTCGTCGCGAGACAAGAGCGCGGAGCTTGAGTTACTCGGCAAACGCTTCCTGCTCGAACGTCTGGGGACAGATGGCCACATGGGCCGCTTCGCCCGCTTCCTGCAGCAATACGACGGGATCGCCGACGTATTGTGCATCGGTGGCATCAACCTGGGCGTGCACTGGGCCGACCGGTACTATCCATTTACTCAAGTGCGGCGGATCCTGGCGGACGTGAAGCAGACGCCGGTGGTTGACGGGGCCGGGCTGAAGGCGACGCTGGAACCGCGAACCGTGGAGATCCTGCAGGAGCGCGGCATCATGGACCTTGCGCACAGCCGCGCCCTGGTGATGAGCTCCTTCGACCGCTACTGGTTGGCCGAGGCGATTGCTCAACGCTGTGGTGAGGCGATCTACGGGGATTTGATGTTCAGCCTGGGTATCTCGCTGCCGGTGCGATCACTAGAGGCAATGACCACCTGGGCGCGGCTGGTGTTGCCGGTAATCACCAGGCTACCGCATAGCTGGGCCTTCGCGACCGGTGTCCACAGCGACCGGATTGTGCCCGGGTTTGAGAATTACTATGCTTGGGCCGATTTGATCGCCGGCGATTTTGCCTCGATCCGGCACTATATACCCGACCAGCTCCCCGGCAAGGTAATCCTAACCAACACCATTACCCCCGACGATGTGGCTCTGCTCCAGAGCCGCCGGGTCAAGTACCTGGTCACCACCAGCCCGCAGCTCGAGGGCCGCGCCTTTGCTACCAATGTAATGGAAGGAGTGTTCGTGTCACTGCTGGGCCGGCCACCGGAGCAGTTGCAGGCTGAGGACTATCTGCGGCTGGCCGAGGAGATCAACTGGCAGCCAGTCATCAGAGAGATCTCGGCCACCTAGCCCGACACATACAGCGCCTTGACGAAATTCGGCTTTGTGCTTCACGCACTCGACACCAGTGACATCGCCCGCAAATATGCGCTAGCCAAGTACCTGCCCGACTGGATCGTGGAGCCGGTGTTGCGGTATGTGCCGGCGCGGATGGTCAGTAAGATAACCGGCATCAGATCAGCGACCGGGGCCGAGACCAGCGGATGGTTCGTGGGCTGTACCCTGACCTCCCGGCAGTTGCTCAACGATCCGCCGCAACGCTCAACGGCCAAGATTGTCGAGTCATGCAAGCTGGCCGCCGAGCTGGGCGCTGACATCGTGGGACTAGGCGCGTTGACGGCTGTGGTAGGTGATAAGGGCATCACCATCGCCGAGCAGATTGATATCGGTGTGACCACCGGTAACAGCTACACTGTGGCAACCGCGATTGAGGGGCTGGAGCAAGCGGCGCAGATGCTCGGCTATGATCCGGGGCGCTCCACGGTGGCGATTCTGGGGGCCACCGGCTCGATCGGCAGCGTCTGTGCCAAGCTGCTGGCCGATCAGGTGGAACGCCTGATTCTGGTCGGGCGTCGCCAAGCTGCGCTCGATGAGCTGGCCGGTGAGATCGTCGGCCCGGCGGTCGTGGAGACTACCACCGAGATCTCGCAGGCACTCGCCAAAGCGCCCTTGGTTGTGGCGGTGACTTCGTCGGTGGAGGCGGTGGTGGAGCCGCATGATCTGCTGCCCGGGGCGATTGTGTGTGATGTCGCCCGGCCGCGCGATGTCTCGAAGGCAGTGGCAGAACAGCGGGCCGACGTACTCGTAATCGAGGGCGGAGTCGTCGCCGTACCCGGTGAGGTGAACTTCAACTTCGATTTCGGCTTCCCGCCGAGGATGGCATACGCCTGCATGGCCGAAACGATGATCCTGGCTCTAGAGGGGCGGGGCGAGGACTACTCCCTGGGCGGCGATCTGGAGATTGACCGAGTCAGAGAGATTCACCAGCTCGGCCGCAAGCACGGCTTTGAGCTAGCCGGCTTCAGGTCCTTTGAGCGCACCGTGGAGCAGGACACGATAGACCGGGTGCGCGAACTGGCCGGCGAAGCGATTGAGGCATACCAGCAAGGTGACTGACGCGGTAATCGCCCACAGGCTGGAAAGCCTGGGCCACGCGAATGTATTTGGCAAGTTTGGGCCGTGTAAGCTGTTGTTGTGGTGTTCGCAAGCACTATGGCGGGCTCGGTGGGGAATGTAGATGCCTTCTGACGAGGATCAGGTACGTCAGCGCAAGCAGAAGCTGCAGGAGTTGAAACAGCAGGGCCAAGACCCGTTCACGGTTCACCGCTGCGACCGCAGCCACAGCTCGGCGCAGGTAGTAGCGGCGATTGAGGCGGCGGAAGCAGCCGCCGGCGATGCGGATATGGACTGGGAGGCCGCGGGCTTCGAGGCTACCGTCGCCGGTCGCCTGATGGCCGTGCGCGACCAGGGCAAGTCAATCTGGGCCGACCTGCACGATGCTGCCGGCAAGATCCAACTGTGGCTGACGGAGAATGACCTGGCGGCAGAAGCTCTAGAGGAGTTCCGGGCCCTCGATATCGGCGACATAATCGGGGTGAGAGGCCACGGCTTCCGCACGCGCCGGGGTGAGCCGACAGTACGGGCCGCGGAGTTTCAACTGCTGGCCAAGGCGCTGCGGCCGCTGCCGGAGAAGTTCCACGGCCTCCAGGATGTGGAGATACGCTACCGGCGCAGGTATCTCGACCTGCTGGTGAACCCGCAGGCACAGGAGGTCTTCGCCAAGCGCACCAGGGCGCTGAGGGCGATCCGCGAGTTCTTTGATGAGCGCGGCTTCCAGGAGGTCTCGACGCCGGTGATGCAGCCGCTTTACGGCGGCGCCAACGCTCGCCCCTTCATCACCCACCACAACACCCTGGATATGGACCTGTATCTGCGCATCGCTCCCGAGCTTTACCTCAAGCGGCTGGTCGTCGGCGGCATGGAGCGGGTCTATGAAATCGGCCGCGTCTTCCGCAACGAGGGCATTGACGCGCTCCACAACCCTGAATTCACCATCCTCGAAGCCTACCAGGCTTATGCGGACTATGAGGACATGATGCAACTGTTCGAGGAGCTGTTGCGACACACCGCTTTGGCTGTGAATGATTCTTTGCGGTTCACCTACCGCGATCATGAGATAGACCTGGAGCCGGCCTGGGAACGCAAGCCGCTTTTGGAGGCCATCGAGCAGGCCTGCGGAGTGGACTTCTCACAGCTCAGCAGCGATGAGGAGGCACGTGAGGCCTGCAGCGGACTGGAGCTGGGCGAGCTGGCGCAGGATACCTGGGCGGCGCTGCTGGACAAGTGCTTCGACCGCTATGTAGCACCCAGCCTGATCCAGCCCACCTTTGTGGTCGGCTACCCTGTGGAGATCTCGCCGCTGGCCAAGCGACTGCCCGACCGGCCGGATTTGGTCGCCCGCTTTGAGCCCTTCGTCGGCGGCGAGGAGCTCGGGAACGCCTTCAGCGAGCTGAATGATCCCGTTGACCAGCGCCAGCGCTTTGAGGCGCAGGCAAAAGCCGGCCGGGAAGGGGATGCCGAGGCCCATCCGTTGGACGAGGACTATCTTATGGCGATGGAATACGGGCTGCCCCCGACCGGCGGCATGGGGATGGGCGTTGACCGGGCGATCATGCTGCTGACCGGTTGCGCCAACCTGCGGGAGGTAATCCTGTTCCCGCAGTTGCGCCCCGAGGAGAGCTAGAGCATGAGCCTGGTTCAGGACATCGCGCAGTCAATGCGACCACAGCAGTGGACCAAGAACCTGCTGCTATTCGCCGCCATCCTGTTCGCGGGTAAGGCCAACGACCAGGAGGCGGTAGGCGAGGTTCTGGTCGGCTTTGCGGCCTTCTGCCTGCTTTCCGGCGCAACTTACCTGCTCAACGATTCGCTCGACGCCGCCCAGGACCGCCAGCACCCGGAGAAGCGCCATCGCCCGATTGCCGCCGGCCGCATCCCGGTCTATGAGGGCATCCTGCTGGCCGTGCTCTTCGGTCTGCTAGGGATCGTGATGTCTTACTTCATCGCCTGGGGTTTCTTCGTCATCGCGGTGCTATATCTGGTCCTGACCACCGCCTATTCGCTATGGCTCAAGCACATCGTCATCCTGGACGTGCTGGCAGTGTCGCTGGGATACGTGCTACGAGCGGTGGCAGGCGCAGCCGCAATCAGTGTCGAGATCTCGCCCTGGCTGATCATCTGCACGCTGCTGCTGACGCTGTTCATAGCCTTGGCCAAGCGCCGAGGTGAGCTGGTACAGCTCGAAGCAGAGGCCATCAATCACCGCAAAATCCTGGAGCACTACAGCCCGCAGTTGCTCGACCAGATGATAGCCGTGGTGACGGCCTCCACGGTGGTGGCCTACTGCCTGTACACGGTGGATGACCGTACTCTGCAAGTGGTCGGCACGCATAACCTCGTCTATACGGTGCCGCTGGTGATATATGGGATATTCCGCTATCTGTATCTGATGCACGAGAAGAAGCTGGGCGACCACCCCGATCAGCTTCTGCTTACAGACGGCCCGCTGCTGGTGACGGTGGCGCTCTACGCCGCTACAGTGGCCGTCATGCTCTATTTCATCCCCTGAATTGGTCCCCAACGCTTGCCGCTCAAGGCTTCAACCACCGGGCATTAGGCCCCTTGCGGTTGACAAAGACTATTGCCTGGGCATCGCGATAGACGGCCGCCCAGTTGCCTTTGCCCTGCACCACCGTCGCCAGCGGCACATCCGGCTCGACAATGCCCCATTGCACGTCGTAGCTCTCAGCCACCCGCTCCCAGCCTGTCCTAGTCTCGCGGATAGTCAACCAGTCTTTGAATACCTCTTTCCCGTACATATCCACACGCCCGTCAATGAAGACCCGGTGACGCGGGTAAAGCCGGTGGATCAGATAGCCGCCCCAGTGGTAGGTGTTATACATATTGCCTCGCAGATCATGCGTCTCTAGCCACTCCACTGCGACGACGGGAAAGAGATTCTCGTTGAGCGCGCGCTTGGCCAGCACCGGCCTCGAGATGGAAATCACGCCGACTAAAGCGATGACCACCGCAGCAAGCGGCAGGATGCGGTGCGGGGTTGCCCCGGTGTCGAAGCGGTAGCCCAGCAGCGCCGGCGAGAGTTGGCCCAGCCATTCGCTCAGCAGCGGGAGCGCCACCCAGGCCACCATGATGGCGGCAGGCATGGCGGCGCGGCCCCACCGCAGCCCCATCATCACCATCAGCCCCGCCACCAGCAGCTCGAACAACGATACGCGCCTGACTCTGAGCAGTACCACCAGCGCACCGCCGATCAGCACCAACGCCGTCGCTGTCATGTCGAAAGAGGCGAGGGTCGGAGCCTGCCATTCCTGCACCACTCGTGTCGCCCAGGCGTGAGCGCCCCCGGGGAGGTAGTCGAGCGAATAGAGCAGCAACTTCAGCCGCACCGGATTGATGATACACGCCGCAAGGCAAGCCAGCAGCAGCGCTCCACCCTCCAGCAAGCCCGCTGCAGAGAACCTCAGCCCCTCAGCCAGTCTAGGCCGGGAACCCAGCGCCCGGTCCACCATCCAGAAGCCCACAATCGCCAGGCCCAGAGTGAAGCTGGCATGGAGATTGGCCCATAGCACGAACAACAGCGGCACCAGCCACCTCAGCCAGGGCCGGCGGGCACTGCTTTCCAGGAGGCTGAGGAGGGCCAGCAACAAAAGCGGTATCATCAAGTGCGGGCGGCAGGTGAGGTTGGGCATGCTCACCGCCGCTACCAATACCAGGCCCACTACCGTGAGCAGATAGGACGATTTCCGGTAGATCAGCAGCGCCGCCAGCAGGCCCAAAGCCAGCGCGGCCAGGATCATGCGCAGCCCGACCAGAGCGCGCTCCTGACCGATGGTGTAAACGACCGCCTGGCCGACCTCGAAGAGCCACTGCTGAGGAGGTCGGAAATGGCCGGAAGCGGTGTGGGAATACTCGTCGTAGAGGGCTATTTGGCCGGTGCGGAGGATGTCCCGGCCAAGCTGCAGATGCCACCAGACATCATAGGACCGGACTCGGCCGGAGCCGATCATCCCGCCCAGCAGCAGGCCCAAGAGACATACCAAGATCAGAAACCAGCGGTGATATGGCCAGCGCATTGCTGTGATGCACGACCTCCCCGGAAGTGGGATTTGCCGGACGGTGGGCTAGAGCGAGCGGACAAGCTCGATACCCTTGTTGATCAGCACCGCCACCGACTCGGGCTGGTAGCCTAACGGTCTCGGCTCCGGCGTCGTCGAATAGAGGAAGGCTGTCTCGACCTCGTAGCCGCCTTCGGAATGGGCGCCCAAGGAGGCTATATAGGAGCGCAAGAGGTTGGAGTAGCCCAGCGTCCAGAGCTTGAGGTCGGGCAGCTTGGCTTTGAGCTCCAGGCCGATCTCACAGCTTACCTCGCCGCCGATGGCGAGGAGGTACAGCTCCCCGATCTTCAGCACCTGGACTTCCACCGGCAGTGTGTCGGCCAGGCCGCCCTGTTCGGCGATGCTCCGGCGAGCCGCCTCGGCATAGGCCTGCTGCCATTGGTTGCCTGCCTCCAGCTCGGCAAGCTGCTGCTCGGTGGGGGTGCCCCGGGTGGGTAGGTCGGCGATCCCGCTGGTGCCGGCCAGTTGGTCGCCCAGCTCTTCCGGATCCCCGCACAGGGCAGCGGCGACGGCGCGGCCCAGCTCGTGGCCGATTTCATGGACGGTCTCCACCGTCGCCCCGCCGAAGGTCTGCTTGACGGGGTCAACCGCGCGCGGCTTGACATCGCCCCCGCAGCCCTGTAAGAAGATCGGCAGACACCCGGGGATCGCCTCACGCAGAAGGTCCCGGGCCGGGCCCGGGTAGTCGGTGCCGATAAGCTGTCCGCCCATCGTGGTCGGATGACACGCGTAGGAGAACAGTACCGCGCGGACCTCGCCCTGGGGCGTGAGCACCCGCAGCACCGGCACGTCCGGGTCAATCGGCTTGTCGGGAGCAGGTAACATGCCGGCATAACTCCCGTCGGGGTTGGCGCGTCGGCGGTTGAGGCCCAGGGTACAGGAGCCGACGGTGTAGTCGAGCTTGCTGTCCTGCAAGTCGGCCACAGCTTCCTGCAGCAGCGCACGCAGCTTGTCTTGCAGCTCCGTCAGCCATTCATCATCGAACTTGCGGATCGAGCCTCGAGCCACGCGACATGCCGGCGCGCAGTGGGTGTGGCTGCAATTGACCAGCATTCGCTGTGGGGCGATGCCCAACTCAGCGGCGGCCTGGCGGAACGGGTCCAACAGGAACTCATCAACACCGACGAGGTCCAGAGCCATGATCCCGGCCCGCACGTTGCCGTCGTCAAAGACCACGATCGAGGCTTCGAGGTCGTTATAGGCTCCCTCCGATGGTTCGGTGCGGGCTGCGAATCCGGTCATCCAGATCGGGCCGTCGGGCGTAATCGTGGCATTGGCGATGCCGACTTTCATCATTGCTATTCCTCTCCGAGATTGCACTATTGTGCGACTTATGGCCGTGGGCACTTGATGCTACTTCCCCGGACGCAGGAGTAGGCCCTCCTCAGCGCGAATAATTCAAGAGACTATGGGTGATGCAGGTGGCTGACCGAGGCTATTACTGCGGCGGAGCGGGGTGTGGTGGGATACTGTTGGCGTCGGCGCTGTGTGTGGTGGTGGCCGGCGGCTTGGCCTACCGCTACGGGCCGCACTGGCTCTATCTGGTGTTGCGGCCGCGGGCACCGGGGGTGATCATTCACCACAGCGCCACCGCTGCGAGAGCCGGGGGCCGCCAGGTCAATGCCGCCGTGATAGATGAGGCCCATAGCCGACGCGGCTGGGAGATTCGCGACAGCCATAACACCTATCACATCGGCTACCATTTCGTGATTCTGCCTGATGGCACGATCGAGCGCGGGCGGCCGGAATGGATGCCCGGGGCCCACGCCAGAGGTAATAACCAATATCTCGGTGTCTGCTTGGTCGGCAATTTCTCGTCCGTAGCCAATCCTAGTGGTGCCCAGCAGCCGGCTCGCCCTACCACCGCCCAATTGACGGCGCTCAATACAGTGCTCAAACAGCTCATGGACAGGCATAGCTTTTCGCCTGCGGATGTCCACGCTCACAGCGAATTTGGGGCGACGGAGTGCCCCGGCGACCGCTTTGATATTGAGCAAGTCAGAAGGCGGCTGACGGGAAGCAGCGGCTAGGGACACAACGAGTTCGGGCCGAGCCACGCGTTTTGTGAATTATGCGGGCCGGCGAAAAAATATCTTCGGCTTGGAGGAGTATCGGCGGAGATAGCGAATAAATCTTGTTGGTAAGTAATGTTGGTGCGTGATGACCGCTTCGCAGGAGGCCCGGGAGGGATTATATGGAAACGCGTGTGAGCCCGGCTGTTGTCGTGGTAGTGTTGGTACTTGTCGCGGCGATACTGCTGGCCCTCTACTACGGGGTAGTCGCAAAAGCCCCGGGGACCCCATCAGAAGAAGGGGTTGGCGGAGTGCCAATGCCACCGCCGGAGTTGCCTCCCGACCTAGAGGCTGAGCCGCCCCCAGCCGAAGCAACCACTGCCGAGGAGCAAGCCCCTACGGAAGCGGCGGAGACAGCAGAGGAGGCGACCGCCGAGGAGCAGCCAGCAGCAACTAGCGAGGCGCCGGCTGGTGAGGCCCCTGAAGCCACCGAAGCCGGGGCAGCTTCCCCGACCGGTGAGGACTAGAGCAAGCCGCCCCCCGCAATTGTTGGCCGGCAAGTTTATCACGAAAGCAAGCGACCGCCATAGAGATGGCGGTCGGTACCATGTCCTGTTCGGATTCTCAGTACACCGATTAGAGGCTAGTCGGCGGTTGTGGGCTGAGTGGCGATGTCTGTCGTGGGCTGGTCCGCCTCGGGCCGAAGCCTCATCGCCAAGCTCCAATCCACCTGCACATTCAGCGGGAAGCCTCCCATATCCACCTGGGCCTTGAAGCGTGCCTTGCCGGCGGCCGCCGTGACTACCCCGCTCTGCATATCGAAGGTCTGGGCCAGATCAGTCACGGTCAGTTCGCCATTTTTGATCGGCACCGGGCCGCCGTAGCCGAGCGGATTGGGGGCCTTGAAGCTGGGTACGAACATGGAAAGCTGAGACAGTAGCGAGGCCTCCCGCTCCTCCTTGACCCCAACTAGCTGGGTAGTAACATTGAGGGCGAGCGGGTCCGTATCCGGGGCCAACTGCAGCACCGGGCTAACCTCCCACTGCTCCCCGATGGCGACGGGGTGCTCCGGGAACCGCACCAGGTGACACAACACCGCCAGTAGCTGACTGGGGATGCCGGCCTGGTCGAGCTTGGTCAGGTCAGCAGTCTTAAGCTGCTCGATATCGGCCTCGACCTCCCCCAGGGGCGAGACCTGCAGAACCATGCAAGCCTCCTTGCTACCGTCCATCATTTGACCGTTGAAGGCCTGTTGGATGTCACTAAGCGCAAGCGTCATTGTGAATCTTTGGGTCGCGGCATCCAGCGCCGTGACCGTGCACTGCAGATTGCTTTTCATCCAGCCCGCGATGCCCAGCGGGTTGTTCTCCATGGAGACCTTGTCAACGTCGGCGTTGAGTTGCTGCTGCACGACCAGCTCTGCTTGAGGGTTGTAGCACAAGGCGTACTGCTTGGGTGCGGTCTCCTGGGCAAACGCCGCTCCTGCCACCCATGAGACAATCAAGACACTGACAAGCCATGCGTGTTTCATTTCTGGCCTCCGAAGTTGCGGCAGGACGCCGCCTGCTTGTGTGCCGATAGCGGTACGTATATAATACAGTAACGCCTGGAGAGTGCGAAGGTTCAATCCGATCCTTGCCAGGCTGGGTGCGTTGGTGTCCCGCCTCGATAGCGCGGTCCTATTATAGAATGTAGTAGATAATAAAAGCAAGAGGCTGAGGAGAATGAAAGCAGCAGTGGTGGTAGCCGAGGCCGTGCCGGAGAACTGGGACCCGCTGCTCAAGATGCTGGAGGCGGCATCTGAAGAGCATGTGGTGCTGGCCCCGGCCGAGGTCGCAATTCCGCCCGGTTCACCGCGTCACAACCTCGAGGCCGGCGACCAACTCAGCGCGCTCAAGCAAGCCCTGGTCTGGGCTCACGGTGAACCGGTCCTGCTGATTGCCGCCGACCTGCCGACGCCTTCGGCCGAATTGGCTCGCTACCTGGAGTATGTCAGAGCCGGCTACGACGCGGTCGTACCGATGCTGGACCAGCAAACCTGCCAGCCGCTGTTTGCCATCTACACCGCGGCCTGCCTCAGTCCTATCAACTCAGCCCTGCTCAGCGGGAAGTTCGCCATCAGCGAGGTCCTGGACGAGCTTGCCGTCAGGTATGTGGACGCCCGCGAGGTCGCCAAGTTCGGCGAGGCGGTCGTGATGCTGTCGCGTAACGGCTGACGCAAGGGAGCTTTGCGAGCCTGGATTGCAGGTCTTGGTTGCTGAAGTTGCGCGGTTAGGCAATTCGCGAGCCAGCGCCTGCTGCGGAGGCGTTTACTATTCCTTGAATTGGGAAACCAGCGCTTCGATGCTGGACTTGGCATCGCCGAACAACATGCGGGTGTTTTCCCTATAAAACAAGGGATTGTCGATCCCGGCAAAGCCAGAGGCCATTGAGCGCTTCAGGACAATGACGCTATTAGCCCGGTCCGCGTTGATGATCGGCATGCCGTAGATAGGACAGTTTTCCTGTTCGCGGGCGGCTGGGTTGACGACATCGTTGGCGCCGATGACGATGGCAACATCTATGTTGTCAATCTGTCGGTTGACTTCGTCCATCTCGACGAGTTGTTCATACGGAACGTTGGCCTCGGCAAGCAACACGTTCATGTGGCCGGGCATGCGGCCAGCCACGGGGTGGATGCCGAAGCTGACTTGGGTGCCATTGTCTTCAAGCAGTTGGGCTAGCTGGCGCACAGCGTGCTGCGCTTGTGCTACAGCCATCCCGTAACCGGGCACGATGATAACGGAGCTAGCCGCCTCCAGTATGTAATAGGCGGATTCGGGGTCTATCGGCTTGACATCGCCCGCGACGGCTGCGGACGTGCCTGCAGTGCCTCCCAAGCCGCCAAGCAACACGTTCTTCAGCGATCGGTTCATCGCCTTACACATTATGCTGGTGAGAATCAGGCCACTAGCACCGACCAGTGAGCCTGCCACGATAAGTACCGTGTTGTCAATGACAAACCCGGCAGCACATGCAGCGAGACCCGAGCAGCTATTCAGCAGCGCGATAACCACCGGCATATCGGCCCCGCCAATCGGCAACGCCACAGCTATGCCAAAGACCAGGGATAGGCCAACCAGCACCAGGAACACGATATACATGCTCGTCGGGCTCATCACGAACATTACCCCACAAACGATAGCCCCGAGGATTATCAGGACATCAAGCAACTGCTGTCCAAAGAAGGCCAGGGGCTTACCCGCCAGCTTTCCAGCTAGCTTGCCGTACGCGATTAGGCTCCCGCTGAAGGTTACCCCCCCGATGAATATAGCGAAGACAATCGCAACTACGGCAACTGGTCCAGGCACTTCATGGAGCCACAGCCACCTGCCCTTTTCGTACTCACTCCATGCGACCAGAAGGCTGGCAGCACCACCGAAGCCATTAAACAGCGCTACCATTTCAGGCATCGAGGTCATCGCGACCCTGAGCGCCGCAATTGCACCAATGACAGCGCCGACCACTAGACCGATAATGATGTAGGTATAATCCATCCCCTGGCTGAGCAGTGTCACCACCACGGCCAGAAGCATTGCTGAACCTGAAATCATGTTGCCGGCCCGCGCGGTCCGTTGACGGTTGAGCATCTTCAGCCCGACAATAAACAGAACGGCGGCAACGATGTACGCCAAATTCACAACCGTTTCGGTAGTCATGACTGAGTACTGTCTTTCCTCGTGCTGAACATCCTGAGCATGCGGTCGGTAACCAGATAGCCGCCAACCACATTGATGGTGGCGAAGGCCATGGCGGCAATGCCAAGTACTACACGTATGGTCTCATCATCGGTTGTACCGGCAGCCACCAATGCACCGACAATCGTGATGCCCGAGATCGCGTTGGAGCCAGACATCAGGGGGGTGTGGAGCTGTGAAGGCACCTTCGAGATCAACTCAAAGCCCAGAAGGATTGCCAGCACAAAGGTAAAAAACAGCAACATCCCAACAGACATTGTGCTACACCTCTTTAGTTGTTGGCGTTGCGGAGATCCCGCAGCATCGGGTTGACAATCTCTCCGCCGTGGGTGATAACGCAGCCCTGGATGATTTCATCGTCAAAGTCGAGGCTGAAGCTCTCGGCTTCTTCACTATAAAACTCCTCGACTAGCGCGGTCATATTGGCTGAATACATCTGGGAGGCGTGAACAGCTAGACGGCCCGGGAGGTTGGCTAGCCCGATGATTCTCACACCGTTGAGCTCCACTTCCCTGTCCAACTCGGAGCCCTCAACATTGCCCCCGGACTCTACGGCCAGGTCAACCACGATGCTGCCTGGTGCCATCGGCTCCAACATCTGACGGGTAATGATGCGCGGAGCCGGCCGCCCGAAGAGCTGGGCGGTAGTGATGACCACATCGGAGTGAGCGCAGACCTTAGCCATAGCCTCCTGCTGCATCTGCTGCTGCTCGCGCGTCAGCTCTTTGGCATAGCCCCCTGCGGTCTGGCCCGTGTCGCCTAAGTCAACCTGCACGAACTTTGCGCCGAGTGATTCAACCTGCTCGGCTACAACCGGCCGCGTATCGAAAGCCTCGACCCGAGCCCCCAAACGCTTGGCGGTGGCAATCGCCTGTAGCCCAGCCACGCCGGCCCCAATTACGAATACCCGCGCCGGTGCAATCGTACCAGCCGGTGTCATCATCATCGGGAAGATCTTGTCCAGACGCTCGGCAGCCAGGATCACAGCCACATATCCCGCCAGCGATGCCTGGGAGCTCAGTGCATCCATCTTCTGGGCGCGGGTGATCCGTGGAAGCATCTCCATGCTAATAGCCGTGATGTTGCACCTGGCTAGCTCGTCAACCAGCTCGGCCTGGTTAAAGGGGTCCAAGAAACTGACATGAATGCAGCCCGCTCTCAACTGCCCGACTTCGCTCAAAGGCGGCTTACGCACTCGCAAGACCACATCAGTTTCAGAAAGCAACTTGGTCCGCTCCGTACTGACTCGCGCGCCTGCTTCCTGATAGGCTCGGTCGGGATGGCGGGAGGGCTCTCCCATGCCGCTTTCTACGGTGATAGCTACTCCCTTGCCAACAAGCTTAGCGATATCAGCGGGCACCATCGGCACCCGCCTTTCACTAGCCTCAGTCTCCCTCGGTACAAAAACTTCCATGCGACATCACAAGCCTCTCTGTAACTCCAATGAACCAGCAGGTCTGCAGTAAGACTAACTAGGGCACTATTGGATTACCCAAGTAATCCGCCAGTGCCCCTTGAATTGCCCACATTATACACATCGCCCAAATGATTTTTCAAGTACTCGCGCTGCTTTCTTGGGGGGTACCGCGCCAGGATTTCGCCGGGCGGGGACAATCACCTGCTAGGCATCCCAGGCAGTGCGGAGGCAGCCGCTGCTCAGCTAGAGCTCGCGGTGTCTGATGATCTTCGGGGTCACGACCAAGACGGGGTGAGAGGTCATGCGGCGGTAGTGGCGGCTGAACAGCCCGCCGAACTTCTGGCTAATCTGGTCAGTGTTGCGCACCAGACCACCGATGACCATGCTCTCGCCATCGGCGACGGTCACGGTTGTGGTGACGGTCTGATGACGGGTAATTGGGATCGGTGAAGAGAACGGGATCGCTACCTCACCCACCCACTCGGCAAGCTGTGGCTCAAGCCGCATCGTCACCGTGTCGTCGGCATTGATACGCGGCAGTACCCACAACTCCGTGCCGATGAAGATTTCGTTGAGCTCCTGGCTGGTCGCCACGCGGTTGCCAAAGGCATCATACTCGGTGACCGTGGTGAAAAAGGGCATGGTCTCGCCGAAGACCACAACCGCCGGGGTGTTGTTGAAGGTGGTGACATTAGCGCCCTGGACGTGCCGGCCCCGCGAGCTGGTGTTGATCGCGCTCAGAGCCACCGAGACATTCTCATAAGCAAGCCGCACCTGCACTCCGCCGGCCGCCTGATCGCCGCCGCCGGAAGCCTGCAGATCGCCCCGGCTCCAGAACCAGGTCAGGCCCCAGCCCTCAACCTCCTCTGTGGGCAAGTCCACCGACCGCACGTCAACGTTGACCATGTCCGCCGGCCGGTCGAGCAGGGAGATGAGCTCCTCAAGCTGCTCAATCGCCCGGCGCGTGCCCTTGACGATCATGGCGTTCTGGCTGGCGATGACCAGAGGCCGCCCATAGATACCATCAGGCAGCATCCGGCTCATCCCGCCACTCTTAGACGGATAGCTCGCCGCGTTGGTCGCCTGCACCCATCTGCCCTCATTGCCCGGCATCCCCTCGGCGGCGTCATAGACCAGGTCAGTGGCGAATCCCTGGAAGAAGTCGGCTGCGGAGGCTGCCTGCTGCGGTCCCCACAACATCGTCACCAACTGCCCCGCATCCATGAAGCGAGGCACGATTCGCTTGACGGTAAAGCTCTCGGCGGCTGAGGGCAGCAGGCCGGCCAGCAGCAGTCCGGCAGCAACGACAGCGCTCAATGTGCTCAGACGCGACATGGGCGGATCTTGCATCGTTCTCATCGCTTTGCCCTGTTTCCTTAGACACCTATTCCGTGCTTCGAGTTCGCTCCCCTGCCGTGGCGAAGGAGCACGGCGACGTGTTGGGGAATATGTATTGGGGAAACATCCGTCGGAGTGATTGAAGGAGACTGCTCATGGCCCCGCGCATCGGCTTTATCATCATCGGACACCCGGATTACCAGAACGACATCGGGGAGCACTTCGCGCAGCAGGCAGTGGCGGCGCTGCAGGCACGGGGCATCGAGGTCGTCGCTGACCCGGTCTCCCATACCGGCGCGGTCGAGGCCGGCCAGGCCGCCCGCCAGCTCATCAAGCAGGACCTCGACGGCATCATCGCCTTTCTGGGCACCTGGATCGAGTGCTCCACGGCCCTGGCAGCCATCCGCGAGTTCGAGCACCTGCCCTTCGCCATCTGGGGATTCAATATGTTCGAGTGGGAGGGCAAGCGCAACTCCACCGGCTCGTTCGTCGCCGTATGTGTGCTCAAGGGCGCGCTCGACCGCATGGAGTATCGGCAAAAGAACCTGATCGGGCTGCCCGAGGAGACAGCCACGATTGACAGCGCGGTCGCCTTCTGCCAGGCCGCCCATGCCGCCCAGAGCCTCAAGCGCACGCGACTGGGCCTGGTCGGCTATGCGGCGATGGCGATGTATCCGGGCACCTTCGACCACGTGCTGTTGCGCAAGCATATCGGCCCCGAAGTCGTGCACTTCGACAGCTACACCGTGATCGAGCGCGCCAAGCAGATCAGCGAGGCTGAGACCGATGAGGCCGTCGCCGAAATCGCCGCAGCCGCCGAGGTGCAGGCGACCGATGAGCGGCTGCGCAAGGCCGTCAATATCGGCCTGGCGCTGATGCAGCTTTGCGAGGAGAATGATCTCAATGCGCTCAATGTAAAATGCCAGTACGAGCTTTCGCAGCAGTACGGCATGACCGCCTGCCTGCCGATCTCGATGACCGCCGACGCCGGCATTGTCTCGGCGTGCGAGGGCGATGTGATCATCACCACGACGATGGCGATACTGCACTTCCTATCCGACCAGGTCATCTACTACGGCGACATTCTCGACCTGCAGGGGGACCAGATGCTGCTTTCTTCGTGCGGCTTTGCCCCCTTGAGCCTGGCCAACGAAGCCGATGACATCATCATTCAGGAGTTCGGCCACAAGGGCTTCGATGGCCTGATCTGCTCGTTTACGCTCAAGCGCGGGCCGGTCACCTTCGCGCGGCTGGTCGAGGGCAGCCACGGCGACTACCGGCTCAACTACGGCACCGGCACCGGTGTGGATACCGCGCTGCGGCAGGGGCGCTTCCCGGGTCTGGAGGTCAAGCTCGACGGCTCGCCGCGCAAGCTGCTCGAGACGATGGCGTCCCAGCACTTCGCGATCTGCTATGGTGATGTGACCGAGAGCCTGGAGGACCTCTGCCGCTGGCTGGACATCGAAGCGGTAAGGATCTAGCCTCCTACCCTTTCATTCGCGTGGGCCAGGCTTTCCAGCCTGGCGCAAGGTTAGCCACAAAGGCGTCGGGCTAGAGACATTTCTTAAGTTGCGAGGAAGCAGTTGCCGTTTGCGGACCGAGGCAACGGCGGCAGGCTGAAGCCTGCCCCACCACGGCAAGAATGGGAAGCCCAAGCTACGCGACAACCAAGCGAGGGGCAGGCAATCCGTGGGCTCGGGCCATGGCCCCCTGCGCATCCTTCCTGGCTAGCTGAGAAATGTCTAAAGCCCGACCGGCAATTGATAGTCTGGGCCAAGGGTTTCCTGAATAAGGCGACGCAGGAGAGATACTGATGCCGCTTTTCGGAGAGCTTACCAGTCCTGAGATCGGGGAATTGGTTGAGAGCAATGCCCTGGTGCTGCTGCCGGTCGGGCAGACCGAGGAGCATGGCAACCACCTGCCGGTCAACGCCGACACGGTAATCGCTGCCAGCATCACGCGCGCGGCCGCTGAGCAACTCGCAGACGAACTAGCGGTGGTGGTGATGGACCCGGTCTGGGCCGGCTATTCGGGGGCCGAGCTGGCTAAATGGCCCGGCACTATCCGCGTTCGCACCCGTGTGGTGGCCGACTACCTGTTCGACATCATCCACAGCCTCACCGCGATGGGCTTCCGCAAGATCGCCACGGTCAACGGTCACGGCCATCATCCGGCGATCCTGGAAATGGTCGCTCGCGAGATCGCCGATGCCACCGGTGTGTATATCGCCTGTATCGAGGCGGCGAAGATGGCAGCGCCGGCGGTGGTTGAGGGCCGCAAGTCGCAGCCGGGCGGCTGCATCCACGGCGGGGAGTTCGAGACCTCGCTGATGCTGTATCTGGGCGCGCGGGTGCAAATGGACCAGGCTCACAGTGAGGATGTCTTCACCTACCATTCGGCCAGCTTCCCCGGTGACGGTTTTGCCGGCTTTAAAGCGGCTTTCTGGTCAACCTGGGGCATTCAGCGCAGCCAGACCGGCATCTACGGCGACCCGACCGTGGCCAGCGCCGAGTTCGGCGAGAAGGTCTTTGAGATCGCTGTCGCCAACCTGTGCGATTTCCTGAGGGAGTTCTACGGCACCGAGGCAGCGTCCTGGGATGCTTAGGATGGAAGGCGGAAAATGTCACCGAAGGCGATAGCGGCGCTAGACCTGGGCACCACCTCCTGCCGGGCCGAGGTGTTCTCGCTGGAGGGCGAGTCGCTGGGCCGCCACGCTGTCGAATATCATATCACCAGCCCTGAGCCGGGTGCCGCCGAACAGGAAGCCCTGGGCTGGTGGTCGGCAGTCTGCGAGTGTATGCGCCAGGCTGTCAGGCAGGCGGAGGTCGCGGGCGAGGACGTTGTCGCCGTCGGCTTCAGCACCCAAGGACACTCGTGGGTGCCCACTGATGCCGATTTCCGTCCCCTGCGCGCCGCCTTCACCTGGCTCGACCGCCGGTCAGCGCCCTATGCGCAAAAGCTGCTGGACGAAATGGGGGCGGAGTACTGGGGCAAGCTGGCCGGCAAGACGCCCGGCCCCTGGCACATGCTGCCACAGATCCTGTGGCTCCGTGACCATCAGCCCCACCATCTGAAGGCCGCTCGCTATCTGCTTTTCGCCCAGGACTTCCTGATCGCCCGTCTCACCGGCAAGCCGGTTACTGATGCCACCACCGCGGCGGCGGCGCTGTTTTTCGACATAACCCACAGCCGCTGGGAGAGCAAGCTACTGGAGCACTATGGGCTGGACCCGCAGCGTCTGCCGCAAGTGGCTGCGGCGGGGACCGTCGTCGGGCATTTGACCAAGGAAGCGGCCGCGCAGATCGGCCTGAGCACCGAGACCGTCGCCGTCACCGGAGCCCAGGACCAGAAATGTGCGGCGCTGGGTGCCGGGCTGGGTCCCGGCATCGCCACCGCCTCGCTGGGTACCGCTACTGCCATTTCGGCACTGCGGGAGCGGCCCAAGTTCGACCCGGCTATCCCGATCCCGTGTTTCCCCTATGTGGAAAAAGGCGCATGGGTCCTGGAGGCGGCGCTGACCACCACCGGCGGAGCGGTCAATTGGCTACGCGATGCCCTCAGACCGATTAGGCAGAACCTGTCATATACCGACCTGATGCGGCTTGCCGGTCAGGCACCCACCGGCAGCAACGGCCTGGTCTTTTTCCCTTACCCGGCCGGCGCCGGCATCCCCCACATGCGCTTTGACGCAGCGGCGGCCTTCGCCGGCATCAGCCTGGCGGCGACAGTTTCCGACTTCGCCCGGGCGGTGCTGGAGGGCTGCGCCTATGAGATAGCCACCGCCGTGGAAGCGATGCAGCAAGCCGGCTGCCAGATAGAGCAGCTATATCTGTTCGGCGGCGGCGTTCGTAGCGAGCTCTGGACCCAGATCATCGCCGCCGTGGTGGGCCTGCCGGTGTACGCCTGCCAGGAGGCGGAGACGGCCACTCGCGGCGCGGCGATGCTGGCGGCCAGAGGCGCAATCGAACGGGAGCCGGCAGCAGCCCTACAGGAGGCCCTGCGCTCGCCAGTTACAGCGGCTAACATAAGTGGAAAATTGCGCAGGCGATATCAGACGCTGTTTCAGAGGTATACCCGCGCCCGGGAACGATACTGGCGTTTCCAGGAGGCCCTCACGCAGGAGGAAGAGCAATGAAAGTCTATATCCTCACCGATCTCGAAGGCCCTGCCATGATCAGCACCTTCGCCCAGACCCGCGATGTCGCCCCCGAGGAGAAGAGGCATTGGGAGTACTTCCTCACCGGCGAGGTCAATGCGTGCATTGACGGCATACTCGACTTCGACCCCGCTGCCGAGGTGATCGTCTGGGACGGCCACGGCAGCGGCGGGATTGACCATCGGCGCTTCCACAAGCAGGGCAAGCTGATCGCCCGCGGGCCGATCAAGGCCCCTTACTATCTGGACGAGAGCTTCGACGCCCTGATGTTCGTGGGCCAGCACGCCAAGATGGGTGAGCGCGGCGTGCTATGTCACACCTACTCTTCCAAGAGCATCGAGTACTACAAGATCAACGGCATCGAGATGGGGGAGTTTGGCTGCCGGGCGCTGATGGCCGGGACGATGGACGTGCCGACGACGCTGGTCACCGGCGATGACGTGACTTTTGAGGAAGCCCGGGAGCTGGTGCCGAAGATCGCGGGCGCGGTGGTGAAGGTGGCGCTGGCGCGGGAGCTTGCCATCCACCGGTCTCACGAGGCCGCCTGTGATCTGATCCGCGAGCAGGCCCGCGTGGCCTGTGAGCGCATCGAGGAGATCGAGCCGTACTTCTTCCCCGGGCCCTATACTCAGGAGATTCGCGTCCTGGAGGGGGTCAGCATCCAGGGCTACCTGGACGCCGGAGCCGAGTTCGTGGACAACCGCACCGTGCGCCTGCACAGCGAGAATATCTGCGACCTGCGTATATAGAGCGAAAAGTTTCGGGCTGGAAGCTGAGAATGCTAGTGCATTCTCAGCTGAGCGTGCTGAAGAGACACCACGCTCCCGCCTTCGCTAGAGCTACGGCGGACAGGCAGGCCGAGCCACGCGGCTTGTGAACTACTGGGGTTAGAGACACTCCTGGGGAATACAAAGGCGCCCGGCTGATGCCGGGCGCCGATCTATGTGTAAGCCTTGGCTTGCCCTATCGGACAACGGCATCCACCGGGCAGGCCTTGGCACCGCGTGCTATCGCTTCCGGTGGTGCTGCAGGCTTGATTTGGGCCTTGCCGGTTTGCTCATTGATCTCGAAAGCTTCCGGGGCGACCCGCACGCACTTGCTACAGCCGATGCACTTGCTGGCATCCACATAAGGCTTGGCGGCGGCAGGGCACTGGTCCGTGCCGGCGTATGGGCAGCTCGTACAATCCCCGCCGGCATTGGCGGTTGCCACTTCAACCGCAACCTCGGTGTTCTGTACGGGAGAGATCGCATTTCCATTGAGCGCGGCGTAGGCCGCGGCTGCCACTACGACAGCCAGGACGGCTATCAGTAACGTTCTCGTGGTTGTGTTAAGCTTGGTCATCGTTGGTCCTTCCTCTCTTCCTTCATGTGACCATAGTAAAGACGGGTCAGAACGGCTCCGCATTCCCGGTATCGCCTCGGCGGCCACAGTATAGACGCAGAAACGTAAAACATCATTCGAAATTGCTTCCTCTCATGCTGGCAGGTGTGCTCCTGAAGGCGGAGAAAGGCTAGCTGCGAGCATTCCAGCGCTATTGCCCCATGCCTGGGTATACGCATGGTCCCGACTGGAGGATCTTGAGTTGGGCGCAAAGGAAGCTGATTATGAAAGACAGAATCAAGCTCTATCAAGCGACCGGCCTCAAGGCCGTGGAGTACCAGTTGAGCCATCAGCAGCCGGACGGCGGTTATATCTGGGACGGCTACGCTGATGACGCCTACCACAAGCAGGCCTACTCGTGGAGCGTCGCCGGCCATTTCGATGCAGCCCATCGGCTGTTGAATTGGGTGCGGGACAATACGCTGCTGCCGGACGGTGAGCTCAAGGCGTACAACGGGGACATCTACAAATACTCGTGGTTCTTTCAGGGCGCGCACCGTTTGGGTCGGTTCGATCTGTCGTATCCGGTCATGAACTTATTGCTGTCGTGTCAGGCCCCCTGCGGCGGCTTTCCGTGCCGTCCCGAGGCTCCCTACCTGCAGTCGCTGGCAACCTGCTGGAGCGGCGTGTCGGCCATCTACTGCGGACGCCTGGATGTTGCCCAGAGGGCCGCGGAGTGGGCCATCAGCATGCTCAACCAGCAGCCTGACGACACTAAGTTCTACTTCCGCACCACTCGCTACGGCAGGCTTGCCACACCCGACCTCGTCCCGGAGGCGGAGGCACTCCACATTGATACCACCAAGCCGAAGCAGTGGTATTGGGAAGTCGGCCTGCCGCTGCAACTCATGTGCCGGCTGTACCTGGCAACGGGAATGAAGAAGTATCTGAACTTCGCCTGGCGCTTTTTCGAGTTCAAAGAGCGCTGCTATGAGGACGCCTTCAGCTTCGTCGGCAGCGGCAAGAGCAGCCTAGGGGCGGGCCTGCTGTACCTCATCACCGGCGAGGAACGCGCCCGGGAAGCGGCTTGCAGCTTCTGCGACTTCTTGGTCGAGACCCAGTACCCGGAGGGCGGCTGGCGCGATGAGGACGAGCCCGACATCCCGCTTATCTACATAGACCATGCCGCCGAGTTCAACGTCTGGCTCCAGGAGGTCTCCTCCTGCCTGGCAAGCCGGGCGTGAGAGAAGTCATCCAGCAACGGCTCTGTGGGGGAACCACTTTTTGGAAAAAGTGTTTCCCCCACACCCCTTCCGCAAAAACGTTTGTAGATAACACGGCCAACAGAATACACAAGGTGCCGGGAAAACGAAAAGAGGGATCAACCATGGCGGATAGACTGCAATTCGGCCTGATCGGTTGCGGGTCGCAGGGGCGCTTTCTGTCCGAAGGGCTGAAGATGACCGACAAAGCGGACCTGGTCGCTTGTGCTGATCCGAACTCTGAGGCTGCGCAGACGGCGATAGCCCAGTGCGGCTATCAACAGGCCTACGACAGCGCCGAGGCGATGCTGGCCCAAGCGGAACTCGACGCTGTCATTGTTGCCACCATCCACGACCAGTTGCAGCCGATGGCACTCGCCGCCCTTAAAGCCGGCAAGCACACTTTCGTCGAGAAGCCGATGGCGCTCAACGCCGCCGACGGCCAGGCGCTGGTGAAGGCGGCAAAGCAGGCCGGCGTCAAACTGATGGTCGGCTATACGCTGCGCTTCATGCCGGAACGAATCTTGATGAAGCGGCTGCTCGACGAGGGGGCGATAGGCGAGATCGCGCACGCCAGCACCGGCCAGTGCATCGGATTCAGTGCCGACCACTGGCTCAACGATCCCAAGCACGGCGGCGGGCCGCTCTATTACATCGGCTCTCACGCCATTGACAATGCGCTGTGGATGATCGGCCGGCAGCCGACGCGGGTGTTTGCCGATGTCCATCGCCCTGACGACACCCGCGCTGAGGCCAGCGCCGATGCGTTCATCAGCTTCGAGGGCGGCCTGTCGCTGTATGCCTGCACCTCATATCGCAGCGGCTGCTCCTACGGCTGGCTGGACATCATGGGCACCGAGGGGCGGATGCGCTCCGAGTGGCAAAGCCGTCGGCTCTATATCCAGAGCCAGAGAATCGAGGCGTATAAGCAGCCTACCGAGCTGGAGGTGCCGCTCCAGCCGTACATACCCGCAATGCCGGGGGGAGTTAGCGCCAGCGTGGTGGGCTTCAGGTATCTGCCGATGTGGACCGCCGAGATGCACGAATTCGCCGATGCCATTAACGAGGGCCGTGACCCCTCCGTCACCGGCGAGGACGGGGTGGCTTTCCTGCGGGTGGCTGACGCAATCTTTGAGTCGGGCCGCACCGGCCAGCCCGTAACAATTTAGCCCAGATTATTCGTGAAGACCATCGCACAGGATGCGAAACTACCTGCAAAGGGCATTGTTCAACCGCCTACAGGAGGCAAGACAATATGAGCCATACCACACAGGACCTATCCACGCACGACGCCGGCTCGTGGCACAAGCTCACGCATCATACAGCTCCCACCCGGTGGTGCGACGGTTTGCCTCTGGGTAACGGCAGCCTCGGGGTGATGGTCTGGGGCGATGGCGAGCCCCTCGCCTTCACCCTCGATCACGCCGACCTCTGGGATTTGCGCAATAACACCGAGAGCGCCGACCATCCCGAATACAACTACGCCGGCCTGCGCCGGGCCATCGCCGAGGGCCGCTTCAAGGAACTTGAGGAGGCGGTGGCGGTAACCGACTACCCCGGCGGCCCGCACGCACCGACCAAGGTGTACATCGGCCGCGCCGAGCTCGACCTCGGCCGCGCCCGGGAATACCTCTGCTGCCTCGATCTCGATACTGCCACTGTGTCCGGCGCGATTGATACCGGGGAGGCCGAGCATTCCATCGAGGCTTTCGTCCATCACAGCCGCGAGGTCTTCTGCCTCCGCATTGGGAACGCACCAGCGGAGGCGCGCCTGAGGCTGCTGCCGATGGTCGAGACCTGCGAGGAGTTGCGCCAACTCGGGCATCCGGCTCCCGAGGTGAGCGATGCCGGCGACCTGCGGGTGCTGACCCAGCGGATCCCCGCAGGGCCGTGCTATGCGGTGGTGTGGAACCCCGCCGGTCCGGAGTTTTTCATGGCTGTTGCCGTGGCTGATACTGCGGAGGCCGCCGAAAGCCAGGCGCGCACCGTGTGGTCACAGGCGGCTGAGACAGGCTTCGACGCCCTGCTTGAGGAGCACTTAGCCTCCTGGCGCGATTTCTGGTCGGTTTCCGCCGTTCATCTGCCGGAACAGCGCTTCGAGTTTTTGTGGTACTATGGCCTGTATCTGCTAGCCTCCTGTTCGCGGCGAGGGCATCTGCCGCCCGGGCTCCAGGGAGTATGGGCGGTGGATGGCATCGTCCCGCCCTGGCATGGCGACTATCACAACGATATGAACGTCCAGGAGACGTTCTGGCCTGCCGGCGCCACCGGCCACCTTGACCTGCTCGATACCTGGTGCGATTTCATGCTCGATTGTGTGCCCGCCGCTCGCGAGTTCACCCGCGAATTCTTCGGCACCGCGGGCACCTTCTGGCCCTGTGCCAACTTCCCCGGCTATCATACCAATGTCTCGCTGCACTGGGGCGCGGTCAAGTTCGGCTGGAGCCACACCGGATGGCTGGCCTGGCTGGTCTGGCTGCGTTGGCGCTATAGCATGGACATCGGCTGGCTGCGCGCGACCGGCTATCCGCTGATGGCTGACCTGTGGAGGTTTTACGCGGAGAATCTGGAGCCGGGCGATGACGGCTATCTGCACATTCCGCTCTCCAACAGTCCCGAGTACCGAAGCGACGCGACAGAGGCCTGGTGCACCGATCCCAACGTTGACATCGCCCTGATCCGCCGCAGTTGTGACTGGCTGATCGCGATGGAACAGGCTCTGGGTCTGGAGGAGCTGACGCCTGAGGCCAGGCGCATCCACGATGAGCTGGTGCCTTATCACCTCACCGAGGACCAGGTCCTGTGCCTGTGGGCGGACCATCCGCTCGATGAATCCCACCGCCATCCCAGTCATCTGATGGCGATTCATCCGGCGATGGACCTGACCATCGAGGGCGATGGCCGGCAGCGGCAGATAATCGAGGCCAGTGTGAGGCAGTTCTGCGAGTTGGGGCAATACCGCTGGGCCGGCCACACCTACGCGCAGCTCATCAGCTTTGCGGCGGTAGTGGGCCGCGCCGGCTGGGCCTACGACAGCTTGCTGCAGTACGCCGAGCACTGGATTCGCCGCAATGGGCTGTACTTCAACCGCGACTTCAAGCGCACCGGCGCGACCGGCTTCGTCGTCGGGGCCGACGAGTATGCCCCCTTCACTATGGAGTCGAGCTGCGGTGTGACCCAGGGTATGTGCGACATGCTGGTGCAAGGCTGGGGCGATGTAGTGCGCGTATTCCCGGCGGTGCCGGAGCGCTGGCGTGATCTGGCCTTCCGCGGTCTGGTCACTGAAGGGGCGTTCAGGGTGTCGGCCATCCGCCGCGACGGTCTAACGGTCTGGGTCGAAATCACCGCCGGCGTGGACCGGCAACTCCGCCTCAAGGACCCGTTTGAGGGAGCTGCCGTCACCATCAGCGGCTGCGCGACCCGCCGGGAGGGGGATATGATTGTCGCCGATCTGGAGGCGGGCCAGGTTCTGACTTTGCAGCGCGAGGGCTCAGCCATCAGCCTTGAGGAGGCGGCTGACCTGGTCCATCGCAGCGAGACTTCACTGTTGGGCCTGCGCCGTTGACACGCCTTCATTTTCCCTCGCGTAGGTCGGCCTGGGCGTGGCGTCGCTCGCCACGCCCAGGCGAGAACGCGAGAGGTACCCGGCGTGCGCTTTCGGTCTCCGCTGTTGCCGTAGCCGTGGGAGGGGCCGTGTCGAGTGGCGCACAGTAGTTTTGTGCGCCAGGAGGCCGGCCCACGCACAACGCTATCAATCCGAGGTCTCCACACGCAGACGGCCAACGACAACGGCTGGGCCAGCCTTGTCGGCTTTGAACGACAAAGCCGACTGCGACAGGCCCCTCCATTACGACTAACAACCCCACACCATCGGCCCACAATTTCAGTTGCCCAAATATTTGCATGACTGCAGTTCCAGACCGACGGCGTTGTGTTTGACAGGCCTGCCGAATGCAGTTAGAATAGCGCGAATGCCTACCAGCCGGCCGCAGACAATCGTGGCAACGCAGCCCACCCACTTGACCAGCGTCACCGGCCTGATTACAGACATCAAGAAATTCGCGATCCACGACGGCCCCGGCATCAGGACGACGGTCTTTCTCAAGGGCTGTCCGATGCGGTGCCGGTGGTGTCATAATCCGGAAACCCAGAGCGACGAGCCGGTTGTGGGCTATCTGCAGGCCAACTGCATCGGCTGCGGGAAGTGTATCGAGACTTGTCCGCAAGCCGCACTGTCGGCGGGCGCAGACGGCGTGATTAGAGACCGCGGCCTTTGCACCAATTGCGGTGCGTGCGTGGCAGTGTGCCCGGCTGAGGCGATGGTCATGTACGGCCGGCAGGTGACGGTGGCCGAGGTGCTGGGCGAGGTGGAGAAGGACCGTCCCTTCTACGACAATTCCGGCGGCGGGATGACGCTTTCGGGCGGCGAGCCGCTGTATCAGCCGGAGTTCGCCGTCGCCCTGCTCAAGGCGGCCAAGCAGGCGGGCCTGCATACCTGTGTGGATACTTGCGGGGATGTGCCATGGTCGGCGTTGGCGGCGACTTTGCCCTATACCGACCTGTTGCTCTACGACATCAAGTCAACCGATGACGAACTTCACCAGCAATATACCGGCTGCTCCAACGCACTGATAATAGAGAATCTCGAATTGCTGGTGGCAGAGCACGTTGAGGTGCTGGTGCGGATTCCGGTGGTGCCGGGCTTCAACGCGACGGTGGCGGACATGGCTGGCATCGCGGACCTGTTGAGCAGCTTGTCGCGGGCTCCGGACGTGGAACTGCTGGCGTACCACGAGCTCGGTGAAGCGAAGTTTGAGCGGTTGGATATGAGGTATGAGCTGCCGGGCCTCAAGCCACCCAGCAGGCAACTGATGGCGGAGCTGGCTCAGACTGTGCAAGACCGCGGAGTCAACTGCAGAGTCGGGAACTGACAGACAGACTGCATACGCCGGATTGCGCGGTGGCCGTCATCAATGGCGGGCACCGCTATCTGTGGGTAGATGCCGACCTTGGAACCTAATGGGGCTGACTGATGCCTAAACGCGCCGACATAGACAGTGTTCTGCTGATCGGTTCAGGCCCGATCATCATCGGGCAGGCCTGTGAGTTCGACTATTCCGGCACCCAGGCTTGCAAGGCGCTGCGGGAGGAAGGCTACGAGGTCATCCTGGTCAACTCCAACCCCGCCACGATCATGACCGACCCGGAGATGGCCGACCGCACCTACATCGAGCCGCTGACCGTCGCGAGTGTGACCGAGATTCTGGCCAATGAGAAGCCGGACGTACTGCTGCCGACGCTGGGCGGCCAGACCGCGCTCAACCTGGCCCTGCAACTGGCGGAGACCGGGGCCCTGGCCCGCTATAATGTGGAGTTAATCGGCGCCTCGCGCAAAGCCATCAAGAAGGCCGAGGACCGCGAGCTTTTCAAAGACGCGATGGTTGCCGCCGGCCTCGAGGTCCCGCAGAGCGGCTTCGCCTCCAATCTGCGTGACGCCAGGCAGATAGCCGAGCAGATCGGCTTTCCTCTCATCATCCGCCCCTCCGGCACTCTCGGTGGCAGTGGTGGCGGGATTGCCGACAACATGGAGCAACTGGAGCACGCCTGCGCCAGAGGCATTGACGCCAGCCCGATGAATGAGGTGCTTGTCGAGGAATCGGTCATCGGCTGGAAAGAATACGAACTCGAGGTCATGCGCGACCGCAGAGATAATGTGGTTATCGTCTGCTCGATCGAGAACTTCGACCCGATGGGCATCCACACCGGCGACTCGATCACCGTGGCGCCGGCCCAGACCTTAACCGACCGCGAGTACCAGATCATGCGCGACCAGGCGATCCGGATCATGCGCGAGATCGGCGTTGACACTGGCGGCTCCAATATCCAGTTCGCCATCAACCCGCGAGATGGTCGCATGGTAGTAATCGAGATGAATCCGCGCGTGAGTCGCTCGTCGGCTTTGGCCTCGAAGGCGACCGGCTTCCCCATCGCCAAGATCGCGGCCAAGCTCGCCGTCGGTTACACCCTGGACGAGATCTCCAACGACATCACCCGCGAAACGCCGGCCTGCTTCGAGCCGACGATAGACTACGTCGTGACCAAGATCCCGCGCTGGGCTTTCGAGAAGTTCCCGGCCGCCGACCCGACCCTGATGACCCAGATGAAATCGGTGGGCGAGGCGATGGCAATCGGCCGGACCTTCAAAGAGTCGCTGCAGAAGGGGATTCGCAGTCTCGAAATCAGCCGCTTCGGGTTGGGAGCCGATGGCAAGGGCGCTCACTACGACGAGATGCCCGCCGAGGAACTCAAGCGCGAGCTGCTCTTGCCTCATCCCGACCGCCTCTTCCAACTCCGCAGCGCCATCCGCGCCGGCATCACCGTTGAGGAGCTTTATGACATAACCAGTATTGATCCCTGGTTCCTGCGCAACATGCGCCAGATAGTGGAGATGCAGGACGAGATCGCGAAGTATCGCGACGCCGCCTTGGCCGATACCCTTGATGCCGCGGCTACCGCGGCCCACTCACCGCTTCCCACCGACATGCTGCGCGAGGCCAAGCGGGCCGGCTTTTCCGACCAGCAGATCGCGGTACTCACCCAGACCGAACCCGAGCATGTGCGCAAGGTCCGTAAGCAGCTAGGCATTGAGCCGGTGGTCAAGCTGGTGGACACCTGTGCCGCCGAGTTCGAGGCCTACACGCCCTACTATTACCTGACCTACGAGCGGGAGGACGAGCACCGCGCCTCGGAGGCCAAGAAAGTTGTGATCCTGGGTGCCGGGCCTAATCGCATCGGCCAGGGTATCGAGTTCGATTATTGCTGCGTGCATGCCGCCTTCGCGCTCAGTGAAGACGGCTATGAGACGATCATGGTCAACTCCAATCCCGAGACCGTCTCCACCGACTACGACACCTCGGACAAGCTGTACTTCGAGCCGCTCACGCTTGAGGACGTACTCAATATCTGCGACAAGGAAAACCCCTATGGGGTGATGATGCAGTTCGGCGGCCAGACTCCGCTCAACCTGGCCCGGGAGCTAGCCGAGCACGGCGTCCCGATACTCGGCACCAGCTCTGACAGCATTGACCGGGCCGAGGATCGCGAGCGCTTCAAGCAACTGCTGGAGAAGCTCGGCTGCCGCCAGCCCGACAACGACACAGCCACTACCGTGGAGGGCGCGATCACAGCCGCCAATGCCATCGGCTATCCGGTAGTGGTACGGCCTTCATACGTGCTAGGCGGCCGGGCCATGCAGATCGTCTATAGCGACGAAATGCTGGCCGAGTACATGGCGTGGGCCCTGGAGGCCTCGCCCGAGCATGCCGTGCTGATTGACAAGTTCCTCGAAGACGCCATCGAGATAGATGTGGATGCCGTCGCCGATGGGCAGCGCTGCGTCATCGGCGGTATCATGGAGCATATCGAGGAGGCCGGCGTCCATTCCGGCGATTCGGCCTGCGTGCTGCCGGCCTTCTCGCTGGCAGAGACGGAGGCCCAGGAGATTCGCGAGCAGACCGAAGCCATCGCCCTGGAGCTGCAGGTCGTGGGCCTGCTAAACATCCAATACGCCATCCGCAACGAGCAGCTCTATGTGCTGGAGGTCAATCCCCGCGCCTCCCGCACTGTCCCGTATGTGTCCAAGGCGATCGGGGTGCCGCTGGCCAAGATCGCGGCCCGCGTCATGGTCGGCAAGAGCCTGGAGGAGCTGGGCTTCACCCAGGAGATTAGGCCGCCTCACATGGCGGTCAAGTGCCCGGTCTTTCCCTTCAGCAAATTCGCCGGTGTGGACACGCTGCTGGGGCCGGAGATGAAATCCACCGGCGAGGTCATGGGCATAGACGAACACTTCGGCGCCGCCTTCGCCAAGGCCTATATCGCCGCCGGTCACGATCTGCCCGACCGTGGCACCATCTTCATCTCGGTACGCAACCGCGATAAGCGCGATGCAATTTTCTTGGCCAAGCGGCTGTCGGAGTTGGGCTTCGACATCGTCGCCACCCGGGGCACGGCCCACGTACTCAGTCGCTCCGGCGTCAAGGCGGAGGAGATCTCCCGCCTGTCCGACCCCAGTGGCGGCCGCAACGCCATTGACCTGATCCGCGACGGCCGCATTGACCTGATTATCAATACTCCCACCACCGGCCAGGAGCCGCGCGAGGACCAGCTTGCCATCCGCCGCGAAGCCGTGCTCTACAAGGTCCCGTGCATCACCACAATGGCGGGTGCGATGGTGGCTGCCCTGGGCCTCGAAGCCCTGCGCGACGGCCACATTGAGCCCAAGCCGCTACAGGAATACCACCGGGCGATGGCGGGCGGGCCAAGCCCCTGAGCACCCGTACCTCCGGGGGGAAGCCATATGCTCGCCGATTCCAAATCGCCAACTCGATCAGCTTGCGGTTTCCTGAGGGGAGTGAGCATTATCATGTTGCTCGTGCCAATCCTGCTTGTGGCTACGCTTTCATCTACACCTGAGCCCTGGACCAAGCCAGTGTGGGCGATCCACCGTGGCGGCGAAGAGGGCGTGCCGGAAAATACGATGGTCGCGATCAAGGACTCCGTGGAACTGGGGGCCGAGTATATCGAGGTTGACCTACATGCCACCGCCGACGGCCGCATCGTGCTGCTGCATGATGAGACCCTCGACCGCACTACCAGCGGCACCGGCAAGCTGTCTGAGCATACCTGGGAGCAGGTCAAGGACCTCGACGCCGGCTCGTGGAAGGACCCGAAGCTGAGCCACGCCCGCATCCCCTTGCTGGCGGAGGTGCTGGCGTACTGCAAAGAGCACGGGGTAAAGATCCTGCTCGACATCAAGGACCCCAACGCCGCCGGAGCCAACCTCTACGAGCTGCTCGAAGCCCATGAGATGGTCCAGGACGCCCGGGTGTATATGCGCGCCGGCGCTGCCCAACCTGCGGTCAAGGCGGCCTTGGACCCGCGCCTGGTGCAGTTCCCCGGTAGCCTGGTGCAGCCCAGGGGCAAGGACACTCCCGCTCAGAAGATGCAGCAGGCGCTGGATAACGAGAAATCCATGGGCGCGCTGCTGCGTTCGTACCGGCCCGTGCTGGAGTTCTACGGCACCCGGTGAAATTGGGGACAGTCACCTATTTCCGCCAGTTCACCCCATACAGCAATGGGAGTGGAGACTCCGGAGATCATAGGAAATAGGTGACTGTCCCCAATTTAGCGCTTGAGGTATTTGTCGAAGAAGGGGAAGGCCTTGACACCGGTGAAGGCGTGGCCGCCGACGAAGATCTCCTGCTGTAACGCCCCCTCCACACCCTGATCTCGGTAGATCCCCTTGAGCGACCGATAGGCTTTGCGGAAGCTTTTCACCGGCGCCACGTCATCCTGGTCGGCCGTAGTGACCAGCAGCGGTCGCGGGCAGATCAGCGCGCACACATCATCCTGCTCGAAATAGCGCAACAGCCCGGGCACATAATTGCAGTTGCAGTGCGTCACATCCATTATCTGCTCGGACCAATAGGAGAAGTAGCCCTGGATGCACGCCACCTCGATGCGCGGATCAACGGCGCTGAGCAGCTCGGTGGTGTGGCCGCCGCCCGACAGGCCGATACAGCCCAGCGGCACGCTCTTTTCGCCCGGCCGCCGCTTGATCCAGCCAATCAGGTGCATGGCATCCTGCACCCGCAGGCCGATATCGGTGGTGCCGAGTAGAATCGCCCGCGAGTTGATGTCCACGCAAGAGGCGCCGACGCCGGTCTCCACCGGATCGCCCTGGTCATTGCGCTGGTTGAAGCCCCGCTGGCACGGCGCATAGACCAGATAGCCGCGGCGGGCGAACTGTGCGCCATAGGTGTAGTTGTGCTGCTCGATGCTCTCCTGCTCGCCGGGACGGCCCTCATAGACCCCGGCCACCGGGTCGGCCCCGAAGGGCCCATGACCGTGTAGAGCCAGGAGCACGCAGTCCGGTTGCTCCATCTCCTCAGGCACCAGCCGGTAGAACAGGATGTGGTCGCCGAAGGGGGACTCCATGGCCCATTTCTCGCGCCTGAAGCCCTGGTCCTGCTCTTCGCCCAGCAGCCAGCTTCTCGGCCGCTTGACCCGCACCGGCAAGAACCCCAGCAGGTCCCTCAGCTTGCGGCGCGCCTTGGTCTGCCAGCCTTTGAAGTTGCGCTTGCCGCCGGCTTCGTCATAGCCCATGAGCCTGGGCATGTCCTCATTTAGCCCGTTAAGCAGAGCTACGGTGCTTCGCAGCTTGAGTTTGGGGTGCCGCATCATTGAGCCCTCCAGAATCGTCTGAAGGCGTTAGTCGTGATGGAGGGGCCTGTCGCAGAAAGGTTCGCGAGGCGAAGCTTTCAAGGCTGGCCCCGGTGCTGTTGTTGGCTGCTTGGGTCTAGAGACCTCACCAGGATAGCGTTTTGCGCGGGCCGGCCTCACTTCGTTCGACGCGGCCCCTGCGACGGCAACGTCATCAAAGGCCGCGGCCTCATCGAGACCGCGGCGGGCGCCCTGGTAGGGCTGCTGTGGCTGCGGGCCTAGTCCTTGGTTGGCTTGGCTGAGGGCGCTGCTTCGGCCTTGGCTAGTGTCGGTGCGACGCTGACCGAGGCCACCTGGCCCAGCGGACTGCCTTGCTCATTTTTCAACTCAGCAACCAGGCTGGCGGCCTTGTCTTCCAGCGGCAAGGCCTTGTCGAGCTCCAGCATTTCGCTCACGGAGGCCTTGAGCTTCAGCGTCTCCCCGAGTGGCTTGCCATTTTTGTCCTTCAGGTAGATGTCCAGTTCGCCGGGTGCAAACAATCCCAACTTGCCGGTGATCTTGAACTCATCGGCGGTCTTGGCGACCTTCAGCCGCTCATTGATGGCGGCCACCTCGCTGACCTGACGCACCGGCCCGGCCACCCGCGTGGCGTACCACTGCACCTGGCTCTGGGCGGTGCCGCCGGGAGCTATTCTCTCCAGCGGGCTGAGTATCCCCAACTCCATGTACGAATACTCCGAGTTGGTCCGTACAGTGATCGTCGAGTTCTCCTCCGGATAGTCCTGAAGCCGGCGCTGAGTGAAGCGCTGCACGAAGGCGTAGTTGTTGATGCTGTCCAGGTATGCCGCCCAGCCGCCCATCGAGTCGGCGCCGATGCGACCGGCCTGGCCTCGGCAGCTTACCTCCAGCAGCGAGTTGTCCTCAATCGGAGTGAACTGGCTGATGCCGCCCTCATTCAGATAGACAAAGCGGCGCTTGTGCTTGCTCTCCGGGTTAAGCGGGAAATAAACCTTCGCCTCAGGAGAGAACTTGGCGTCTTTGGCAAGCGACCCCAGTAGCTGGGAGGTGTGCTGGATGCTCCATTCCACCTCGCGGTCGCTGACATTCTCAAACTTCTCGGTAATCACCACATTGGTGGTTCCTGTGTACATCACGATATTGCGGGTGATCTGCAGGCCGGTGACTTGCTTGTCGGCCGGGCTTTTAAGCTCGACCTCCACCTTGCGGCCGCGGCCGGTGAGGATCTGGGAGGTCCACCTGCCGCTGTCGAGTGAGCTGCCTTCGGGGTCGGGCGGGCCCTGCCATTTGCCGAGTGGGGCCGGCCATGCCTTATAGCCGCCGAAGTCGCGATAGGTGCGATTCTCGGTATCGGCGGCCTCGTACTGCTTGCCCAACTGATTGGGATTCACCCACAGCAGCGGGCGGTCGCCGAGCTTGTACTCGATGATCCGTCCGCCGATCTGCGGCACCGCCACCAGCGTCACGAGTCCGTTGCTCATGCGGATGGCCTTCCAGCCGTGGTAGTTGAACTCCTCGGCGATGGCTTTCGCCGCCGGCTCGGTTATGCCGGTTTCACCGGAGAGGCCCGGCACCTTCCGGGGCGGCTGGGCCTGCTCCACTCCCCCGCCGCAGCCGGCCAGCATCACTAGCAACAAGAGACCTGCAAGCATGTTCACATATCTGTTCATCGCCAACTCCCCTTGTCACAGCACGTCTATTTCCACAGCAATCCCGCGCCTGGGGCCATCTCGATCTCCAGCGGCGTGTGTGCCGTCACGTCCCCATCCACCAGCGCCGGCGCAGGACGCTCAGTCGTGATTCTCACATGGCGGGCCGGCAACATCTGCACCTTGGGGTGGCCTTGGTGCCGTCCGCGCAGTACCAGCCGCAGACTCCGCAACACCTCCAGCCGTCCCATCCGCTGTACCAGAATTACGTCCAGCAGCCCATCATCATAGGCCGCTTGGGGTGCGATCCTGAAGCCCGCGCCGTAGGCGTTGCCGTTGGCCACGGCGATCAGCAGCCATTCGTCCTCAAAGCTGTGTCCGTCAATTTCGACGCTTGCCGTCAGCCAACTGTTCCCGGCCACTTCGGCAAGCACGGCGGGCATATAGGCCATCAGCCCGCGGGAAATGCGCCTGCGGCGGTTGATGCGCGCGGCCACCGCCGCATCAAAGCCCACACCGACGGTATTGATGAAATGCCGCGGCGGAATGCTCAGGCGGCCCAGGTCAACTGCGACGCTCCGGCCGTTGAGTATCTGTTTCGCCGCCACCGCAGCCTCTTCCTTTATGCCGACAAAGCGGGCGAAGTCATTGCCGGTCCCGCACGGCACCAGCCCACACGGCACACCGCTGCCCAACAGCCCGTTAAGCAGCTCCGAAAGCGTCCCATCTCCGCCTACGCCGACGACCAGATCATAGCCGGCCGCGGCAGCTTCCTCGGCTAGGTCTGCGGCGTGGCCCGGGCCGGTAGTCGGCTGCAAATCCACCTGCCAGCCGCCTTCCTGTAGCAGCCGTGCCGCTGTTTCGGCGGTACCGAGGCCGGTACGCCGCCCGGCCTGGGGGTTGGCGATCAAAGCGACCTTCACACCGACTATTATACACTGTGGGGGTTATGCTCGCTACAGCGCCTCGATGTATGCCAGCTCCTCGACCAGCGCCGTTTCGCCGTGGTAATGCTCCAGGAGCAGCGGAATGCCCAGGTTCTTCACTTTGCGGTGTACCTCTAGGGGGATAGTGCCCTTGCCGACGTTAAGGTGCTTATCCAGGCGGCCCTCCGGCTCGAACAGCTCATGGCCGTTCCAGTGCACGTGGCCGATGGCCTCGGGACGCTGCAGATAACTCAGCACCACCCCGGGGCGCTGGGCGTGGTCTTCGAAGGTGTGGGCATAGGTGCAGGCATGGGCGGTGTCGAGGCACAGCTTGAGGTTGTCGTGGGCCGCATCGTCGTAGGCCTGCAGCCAGTGCTCGGCCGTGGAGCCGAAATAGCGCATGTCCGGAGTGAGGATGCCGTCTTCCCAGGAAAGCTCGCCGGCCGCATTCATCCAGTAGGCGTTGTTGTTCTCCAAGGTCAGCAGCAGGCGGTGCTCGGCGGCAAAATCCGCCAGCTCACGCAGAGCCGAGATGAATAGCTCGTAGTCGCCGAGGCGGCCGCCCGGCTGTTCGTGTATGACCCAGCGATATGGCGCGCCGTGGATGACCACCAGGCGGGCGTTGGGGAAGTTCTGACCGGCAAAGGCGATCCGCCCCTTGATCATCTCCAGGCACAGGCGGCGGAAGTCGGGGTCAACTGCGGCATAATTGAGCCGCCCGACGCCCGGTTCGCTCCACGGCATGTGCACACTATAGGCTAAATCAGCGGCCTCGGCCAGCGCTACCTCCTCGAAGCCTCTGACCACCTCAATGCCCATATTGTATTTGACCACGATATCGCGCGTTATACCGCTTTTAGGGCTGTAGCCGATCTTAAGCTCTGGCAACATTGGCTAGATGCACTCCCTCGGAGGTGATTGGCAGACACGACGAACGCGCTGGGCCCCAACGACCTCGGGCTGGAAGCTGAGAATTGACCCACGCCTCCGGCGTGGGTACCCCCATTCTCACCTGACCTGCGCCAAGCGCAGGTCAGGCCGAGCCAGGGGTCGGTGAATAATGCAGGCTGGGGGCTTACCTCAGTCCCAGTCTAAATCCGCCAGGACCGACCGCATATACTCGCAATCAACCTTAGCGAAGTGGTTGCGGTCTCCGCGCCGGGGCGCTTCCAGGCCCAGAGGGCCGTCATAGCCCTGTCGCTTGAGTATCTCGGCGAACTTGTAATTGTCGATCACACCGTCGGAGATATGGCAGCAGATCCAGCCGCCCCCGGGCACGATATAGACATTCTTGAGATGGGTGTAGTAGATCTTGCCTGCCAGAATCTCCAGAGCTTCCTCCAGCGTCTCGCCGGTCGGGTGCAAGACGATATTGCCCATATCAAGATTCGCCCCGACCGCCGGTGAGTCGATCATATCGAGCAGCTTCTTAGTCGGCGCAGCGGTGTCGGTGAGGGCAACCATATGGGTCTCGAAGGCCAGTCTCGCCCCACCTGCTTCAGCGATGGCCCCGAGCTGCTGATAGGCCTCGGTGGCCCATTTCCAGTGCTCCTCGGTGGCAGCGCCGGAGCCGCACTTGTCATATTCGTAGCCGGTGAAGTCCTCGGGCCGAATCCCGCCGCACATCGCGTTGTATGTCGTCACACCCATGTCAATTCCGCGCTTGAGCACATCGCTCCAGTGCGCCACCTCGGCCTTACGAGCCTCAGCATCATCGGTCATGTAGTTCCCATGCAAGGCCAGCACCACCTCAAGGCCGGTGCGTCGCTTCTCGCTTTCGACCAGATTGAGGTAGTCGTCGAGGCTCATGGCTTCGTCACGCGGGCGCCCGCGCATCTCCACTCCGTCATAGCCGTGCTCGACGGCCTTGTCGAAGGTGGTT
Source organism: uncultured Armatimonadia bacterium (assembly GCA_964390495.1). Taxonomy (GTDB): domain Bacteria; phylum Armatimonadota; class Zipacnadia; order Zipacnadales; family UBA11051; genus UBA11051. Next base: position 15,080 of record CAYMIN010000028.1, on the reverse strand, counting down.
TCGACCGGATAGCCGCCCTCGAAATAGTTGCAGTGCATGATCAGATTAGGCACTGTCTCTCAGCTCCATTCTCACGTCTGAATTATCTGCTTTGCAGCAGGTGCGCACCTAGCTTGGACTATTCACCAACAAGCCCGCGGATTCGCCGGAAACGGGCGGCAGTGGTCTCTGGAGCTGCATAGAGCGTTTCTGCCCAGCATCGCGCAGATGACACACTGTTATTCCGCGTAGGCCAGGCTTTCTAGCCTGGCGGCAAGCTCAACCGCAAACCTGTCGGGCTAGAAAGCCCGACCTACGGCAGAGGCGTAGTTGCCCACGCGCTGATGAATGATCCGGGCTAGTATAGCTTACTGCCAGTTCGTCGGCAAACAGTGTCAGCCCCTCAGCGGGGACCTGCCTCAGACATTCTGCACCAGTGGGCGGTAGCTCCAGGACTGCAGCTTGCAGAGCATGGCGATGCGGCTGTCGTCGTAGAAGGGCGGGGCATTGGTCGAGCCGGCATTGGCGTTCTGGAAGATGGGATACTGGGCACACGCGGGCAGGCCGCCGGTGGGCTGGACGGTGACTTGCTCGGGCAGCTCAGCCTGCGCAAAGGCCTGAGCCAGAGCCATCAGGACCTCGCCCGGGCCGGCGTCAAGATTATGGGCGCGAATGGCATGGGGCGTGCGGTTGTGGGCCATGATGTAGGCGTACACGGAGCGGGCGGCGATCAGGTAATCGGCCCGCCGGTAGGTCACCGGCTCAGTCAACTCCGGCACCGCCTCCACCGGCCCTAGCGTGCGGCGGATCTGCAGCTTCTCCGGCAGCTTGTTGTAGCGCATGATGTGCTCACCCAATGTCGCCAGTAGAAACAGCGCATCCGCCGTTGACACGGTCGTATCGCCGACTTTAAGCGCATCGAAGTTGCGGGTCAGCTCGCGGGCCATCTGCTGCACCTGAGCGAGGGTGAGCCACTGGCCGGGCGGCTCTGCGTGCCGCGCATAATAGTCTGCCAGCTTCATAACCTCGATGTCATTGCGGCCGGCCAGCCATTCAGCAGCGCGGCGCGTCCACGCGAAATGGGCCTCGGAGTCGGCGGCGCTGCGCATAGCGCTCTTCCGCCACTGCCGGTCATGCGGGTAGTAGCCGACCGGCCCGTGCTCTTCCCGGATGCGGAAGGGCAGCGAGAACTCGTACCAGCCCCACCATTCGGAAACCACCCAGCAGGTCGGGTGCCCCACGACATTGACATGGTCCTTGCCCTGCTCCAGTTGGCGGTCGAAGGCTTCCTGGAACTGGCGCAACTGCTGGTCGGGATCCACGGCGGGCTTTTGCTGCTCCGGGTGCAGGGGATCGTATTCGTTGCTCCAGTCGCCCTGGGGGCTGACGTTGCGCTTGGCCCTGCCGACGAAGAGGGTGTCCATCACCCAGGCATTGTGCGGCATGTCATCGCCGAAGCCGCCGTTGTTGACCCGCACTCCGCCTAGGCGCACCGCATACTGGGTGACCGGGCTGTGATTGGACTGGTGCTGCACATAGGCGGTGGGGAACTGGCCCGTCACCTCGGCCACTTCATTCAGCCCGGGGACCTCGATGCTGAGGGCCTTCGCCAGAGCCGTGTCCCAGTCAGGGCCGGCACCATAGACCAGCGCCGGCTCCGGGTAATCGAACCAGTAGTTGCCGTGATAGCAGATGTCGTGACCGGCCAGAGCGGCGGCGACATCATGGCGCGCATTCAGCCGCATAAACCGCGCCTTCTGTCCGGCGAAGAAGAGGTTCAGCGGAACCCCGACCTCACTGTGGATCTGACACAGCCGCAGCAGCGCATCGTCGGATTCGGGATTGTTCGCATCCTCGACATCCAGCCCGAGGAAAACCGGCGTCTTCGCCATCTTATTCACCTTCATATCTGGAGGATTCTATTCATACGTCCCATACTGCTTGCAGCACCGCCAATAGGTTTCCAGGTTCTCCCTGGGCGTTCCTTCGCGGAAGCTGTCGGAGGAGCCGATGATGAAGCCGCCGCCGGGCTTGGCAATTTCCATCGCCTCGGCTATCGTCTTCTCTACCAGCTCGGGCGTGCCGTGCTTGATCACATACAGCAGGTCCACATAGCCCTTGATGGTGGTTCCGTCGCCGATCTTTGCCTTGGCCTCGCGCAGGTCGAAATCCCCTACCGGCGGCGGCGTGCAGGTCTCGAGCACGTCTATGCCGGTAGCGGCGATCATCTCCATGCTGCCGGCAAGGTTGCCGTCATCATAGAAATCGTAGGGAGCCCCGTAGGAGTGGGTCAGCTCGACATGCTGCCTGATCTGGGGCACAAAGACCTCCCGGTACATCTCCGGCGACCAGCCCGAGGACAGCGAGTTGTAGTACCAGCTTCCGAATATCGCCTCTACCCCGCCTTCGAGGGCGACCTTGATGCGCTGCAGCGACCGGTCGTGGAAGATGCCCAGCAGGCTGTCGAAGAACTCCCGGTCGTCGTAGTAGTCCATCATCAGGTCCTGCATGTCGCGAGCCTGGCCGGCATTGTGGTCCAGGGAGCTGCGGATGCAGACCATGACGATGCCCCGCTCGCCGATGGTCGCCTTGGTCTGGTGATAGTAATCGAAGTTGGTACTGATCTCCGGCAGCAGGTAAGCCAGTCTTTCCAGGTCGCCTGGATTCTTGACCAGGTACTCGGTCTTTATCGGGTTGGGCGAGACACCGTACTCGCGGCCGGCTGGCGGGATCTTGGTGCGGTCGGAGAGGTCCCCCGCCGGAGTGTGAAAGGTCCTCTCCACGACCTCATAGTCGCCTTCCTGGTAGCGCTGCTGTTCAACCTCGACCTCGGGAAGCACGTATTCGTCCGGGTAGCCGGTCATGTAGTCGTACGTGCCGTCGCCGATGATGTGCATGTAGTCGAGGTCAGGCAGAATCTCAAACTCTTTCTCCAGGGGCACCGAACCATACTCCGAGAGCAGCCATGCGTAGTATCTGGGCGATATCGGCACACGGTCCGGCTCCTGATGCGCCATGGCGGTGAACAGCCGCTGCCGTCCTGTCATCTCAGCTTTGGGCATTGCTTTCACCTTTCTGGAGTAAATTGGGGACAGTCACCTATTTCTTCGCGTTTCCGCAGTCTCCGCTCTTATGCCTGTAGCAGCCAGATTGACCGAAATAGGTGACTGTCCCCAATTTATCGGTCAAGGGTCTCCAGACCCTTCAGGGTCAGGGCCTCGTCCAGGACCTCGCCCAGGCCGCTCGCCGACCGTACCCATGCGGCATCCCCACCGGTGAGCACGGTCTGGGCCTCGGGCAGCTCTGCGGCGAAGCTCTCACACAGCTCGCGGGTGGTGGCGATCAGGCCGGTATAGAGGCCGAGGGAGATACATGCGGCGGTCGAGCGGCCCGGGCCGGTCAGATCAGCCGGCGGTCCCAGTCCCTCCAGCGCCGGCGCCAGATGCGGCGTCTGCGCCATCAGGCCGGCCTTCATCGTCGGCAATCCCGGCGCGATCGCCCCTCCTACCAGCACCCCGTCGCCATCCACCAGGTCAACGGTGATGCAACTGCCCAGGTCGGCAATAATGGCGGGACATTCGTAGTGGGCACGCACCGCCGCCGCATTGACTAGTCGGTCCGGCCCGAGCTGGTCGCGATTGTGATAGAGTGTCGGCACACCGGCCAGCATCTCAGGCGTCACTTCGGGCAGGACGATGCCGAGGCGCGCTCTCAATCCCTGCAAGAACTGGCCGGTCAGGCGCGGGCTGGAGCTGCACAGCAGGCCCCCGCCGTAGCTATCCAGGCTCTCGCCGATTTCCTCCAGCATGCACTTCAGCGAGGCCGCACACCGCTCGCTGAGGGCCTCGGCGCTGGGGATGCGACTGCAGGCCGGCCATTGGCCGTCACGGAAAATCCCCCAGTGCAGGGTCATATTGCCCAGGTCGGCGTAGAGACGGAAGCTCATTGCAGTCCCACCAATTCCTGCTCCCAGTCGCCATTAGGTTGCCGCCGCAGAATCGCGGCCTGGCGCGCATGGGATCCGCAGCGGCTCACGGCAGTATCGCCCACCTGCATAAGCGAGCCTGCTCTCACATGCCAGTGTGCCGCCAGCGCCAGGTCCAGGCCCGGCAGCTTTGCCACAAGCTCGGTCTGCTGCTGCAGGCTGGTTCCCCAGTGCAGCAGGCCGATGATGAGGTCACTGTTTGGGCGCAGAGCGGCAATCGCCTGTTGGCCTGCAGTCTCGGCGTCCAGGAATTGGGCGTCGGAGGTGCGCTGAGCGAGGCTGCCGCTGGGTGCCATATTCGGACTCAGGCCGAATACGCCTACGTTACATTCGCCGTGGCGCAGCGTAATATGGGGCTTCAGGATTCCGGGGTCTGCTCCAGCGCCGGCGAGGTTGGCGCACAGCACCGGGAACTGCAGTCCGGCCAGCTTGGCCGCGGTGGTTGCGCGCCGCCACCCGTATTCGCGATTACCCAGCGCCATCGCGTCATAGCCGGCTGCGTTCATCGCCGTGATCGCTTGCGGCTTGCGCGGCAGCGGCAGATAGTTGGGCAGGTCCAGGGCGTCGCCGCAGTCGAAAAGCAGCGCCTTTTCGCGGCGCTTGAGTTCCGCCAGCCGGCCGGCGATCTCCAGCGTCAGCCGACCGTGCATGTCGGCGGTTTGTATCACCGTAATCGGCGTCATAGCAACCCGCGCGCCGCCTTCAGATGACCCGGAACTTCAGCAAGTCCTGAATATCAACAACTCCCACCGACTTCCCCGCCGCGTCCGCTACCGGCAGGTTGTCCACCTCTTTGACCTCCATGATATGCAGCGCCTCGCTGGCCAGAGTATCCGGCGCAACCGTAATCGGCGCCTCGGTCATGACCTCGGCTACCGGCAGGTCCATCACCTCATCACGATTCGGTTGAGTGTGCATCAGCCGGCGCAGGTCTCCGTCGGTGAAGATGCCCAGCAGCCGGCCGTCGTCATCAACCACGCTCACCACTCCCCGTACCGCGGCCTGGGTCATGGTCAGCAGGCATTGCAGCACAGTGGCCTCGGGGCTTACGGTGGGATTATCGTCGCCGCTGTGCATCACCTCGGAGACGCGACCGAGCAGCCGTCGGCCCAGCGTCCCGCCCGGATGGGCGGCGGCGAATTGCTCGGCGGAGAAGCCGCGCGCGTACATCACCGCCATCGCCATGGCGTCGCCCAGAGCCATCATGGTGGTTGTCGAGGCGGTAGGTGCCAGCCCCAGCGGACAGGCCTCACGCTCGACCGCCGAATCAATGACCGCATCGGCGTCCGAGGCCAAAGTCGAGTTCTCCGCACCGCAGATGGCGATGACCCGCACACCACGCCGCTTCAGCGCCGGCAGGATTTCCGACAGCTCGTCCGTCTCGCCGCTGTTGGAGAGCATGATGACGACATCCTCGTCAACCACCATGCCCAGGTCGCCGTGAATCGCCTCTGCGGGGTGCATGAAAAAGGCCGGGGTGCCGGTGCTGGCGAGGGTGCCTGCCAGCTTGCGGCCCACGGCTCCGGACTTGCCGATCCCGCACAGCACCGCGCGCCCTTTCATATCCAGCAGCATCTGGCAGGCCCGCAGGAACTCGTCACCCAGCCGCTGCGCCGCCTGCTCGATGGCGCGATGCTCGATGCCCAAGGTCTTCTTTGCTTGGCCAAGAATAGCTTCTCGCTCCATCTCGTGTCAGTCAGTCTCCTGTTCTGCGCTAGCCTGGACGGCCTCGCGGATGTCGAGAAGCTGTTTCAGCAGGCCGGCTACGCTGTCCAGAGGCAGCATATTGGGGCCGTCGCAGGGCGCGGCGTCGGGGTCGGGATGCGCCTCGATGAACAGCGCGTCTATGCCCACGGCTACGGCCGCGCGTGCCAGCACCGGTGCCAGGGCCCGCTGTCCACCCGAGACGCCGCCGGCTCCGCTGGGCAGTTGGACGCTATGGGTGGCGTCGAAAACCACCGGATAGCCGAACTGCCGCATCGTCACCAAGCCGCGCATATCAACCACCAAATTATGATAGCCGAAGCTGGTACCGCGCTCGGTCACGCACACGGACTGATTGCCCGTGGAGGTGACCTTGGCGATGGCGTGGGCCATATCCTCCGGGGCCATGAACTGGCCTTTCTTGATATTGACCGGCACTCCAGCCTCACCGGCGGCTATCAGCAGGTCCGTTTGCCGGCAGAGGAACGCCGGGATTTGCAGCATATCAAGCACCTCGGACGCGGGTGAGACCTGGACGACCTCATGAACGTCGGAGACCACCGCTACCTTTGCCCGCCGGGCTGCTTTGGCCACGATTGTCAGGCCCATGCGCCAGCCCGGCCCCCGTTCCGAATCGATTGAGGTGCGGTTGGCCTTATCACACGAGGCCTTAAAGATAAACGGTAGGTCCAGCTCGGCGGCGATGTCGCGAAGCCGCGCGGCTATTTCATAGGTCGTTTCCTCGTCCTCGACTAGGCAGGGACCGGCGATCAAAGCCAGCCGCTCGCCACCTATGGTACAATCACCAACCGTGACTTGCTGCACACTAGCACTCATTAGCGACCTCCCCTTCCATTATCTTGCGCACCAACTCCAGGTCTTCCAGCGTGTCCACCCCGATGGGTGAGTAATCCACCTGCACCACGCGGATCGGGCAGCCGTGCTCCAAGGCCCGTAACTGCTCGAGGCCTTCGGTCTGCTCCAATTGCGTCGGGGGTAGGCTCGCGAGCCACAGCAGCGTCTCCTTTCTGTAGGCATAGATGCCACAGTGCTTTAGAGGCCACAGGCCGCAGGGATGTTGCCGTGGCGCCTCGGCCGGCGGCTCCTGCCCGTCAACGCGGAAGTAGGGAATCGGCGCCCGTGAGAAATATAGCGCGAAGCCGGCCCGGTCAACCACTACCTTCACCGCCGCCGGGTTCAGGTGTTCCTGCTGCTCGGTAATGCGGGTGGCGATGGTGCTCATGCGCAGGTCGGGCGCCTCGGAAAACGGCTGCACCACCGCTTGAATGGCTTGCGGGTTCATCAGCGGCTCATCGCCCTGGATATTAACTATCAACTGGTAATCGCTGTTGCCGGCCACCTCGGCGATGCGGTCGGTGCCGGAGGCATGGTCGGGCCGCGTCATCGCCACCGTACCGCCGAAGCCTTCTACGGCCGCGGCGACCCGCTGGTCATCAGCCGCCACGATGACGGCCTCAAAGCATCCCGCCTCGGTCGCCCGTTCATAGACGTGTTGCACCATCGGCTTGCCGGCAATATCGGCCAGGACCTTGCCGTCAAGTCGTGTCGAGCCATAGCGCGCCGGTATCACCGCTGCTACTCGCATCAGCGATCATTCCCCGTCATCTACGCCGCGTGGCTTTGGGCCGCGTGGCTCGGGCTTCCCGCCCGAGGCGTCGTCAAGGCCCCGTATCCGTCTGATTAGCTCCGAAGTCGAGTGCCCCTCGGACAGCTCGACCGTGACCACCCGTCCGCCCCACTGCCGCACGGGCACGGTTTCCGGCATCCGTTTCGGGTCATAGTCCCGGCCCTTGACGTGCACGTCGGGGCGCAGCAGTGCCACCAGCTCATTGGGGTTCAGCCGGTCGAATATCGTCACATAGTCAACTGCCTCCAGAGCCGCAACCAGCGCCGCTCTTTCAGCTTCCGGCACAATCGGCCGGCTGGGGCCTTTGAGCTGCCGGACGGAGTTGTCGGAGTTGATCCCCACGACCAGCACCTCGCCGTGCTTGGCTGCCTCTTCCAGGTAGCGCACGTGGCCGAGGTGCAGCAGGTCGAAACAGCCGTTGGTGGTCACTATGCTATGACCTTCGCGGCGCAGGCCGGCGACGATGGCTCCCAACTGCTCCAGTGGCACTACCTTCTCCTCGCTCATGGCCCTGCCCTGTTGCGCCGAGCGGAATCAGCCTAAAGCTACTGCACATCTGTGTCGCCAGCAAACCTGTTTCCGACTGCCCGGAACAGCGCAAACACGGGGATACTCCACACCGCCGTACTCAGCGCTGTCAGGATCATCAGGCGCAACCACGTCAACGGCTCCGCCGGCGGAGTCAGTATCAGGTTGATCAGCCAGGCCGCAAGGCTGCCGACGAATGAGGCCACAACTGCCACCGTGATGCGACTAGAAAACAAGCCGCCGCGGAGCAGGCCGGCCAGCAACCCGATGCCCATCAGAGTGATGAACTCCCCGCCCATCGGCAGTGAGCCGATGCTGGCGCCTAGGTATGCGCCGCAGAAACCGGCCACGACGCCGGCCATCGGCCCGCGCATCAGCCCGATGCTGAGTACCGCCACAAGCGTCAGCTCGGGACGGGCCGCCCTAATATACAGCCACGGCGGCCACGCATATTCCGTCGCGACACTGACCAGCAACAGCAATCCGCTGATAGCGTAGAACAAGACAGCCTCGCTCCCAACCGGTTGTGCCGGCTATTTCGCGCGGCGCACCACCAGCACGTAGGTGATATTGGTAAGATCGGCGGCAGGTTTGATAATGGCCCGCAAAGCCCGGCTGCTTGCCGGCGCGGTCTGAACGCGGATGACGGTGCCGATGCGCACATTAGCCGGATAGATTCCGCTGAGACCGGCGGTGAGAATCACATCCCCCACCCGCAGGTCGGCTTCCCCCCGAACCTTCTCCATCTGCAACAGGGGCTCACTGGCATCGGTGGGCCTCGCGGCGTAGATCATCCCCTGCTCGCGTGACCTCTGCGCCATGCCGGCCACCGCATGATCGGAATGGGTCAGCAGCATGACCTCGCCCACCGCTTTCTGCGCCGCCACTACCCGGCCCACCAGGCCTTTCTGGGTCATCACCATATTGCCGACTTCCAGCTCCCGTCCGTCGAGTGACTCGATGCTCACCTTCGGCCCACCGGGCGTGCTGGAGCGACTGATCACCCTGGCCGGAACGCCCTTGACCTCGCCCGCAATGGCGAAGCCGAGCTTCTCGCGCAAGTCCTTGTTTTCCAGGAAGTACTCGTGCAGTTGCAGCTTCTCGGCTGCCAGCCGGTCTATCTGCTCTTTGAGCTTGCGGTTTTCTTCGGCCAGCGAGCGCGCACGGATTAGCGATACCAACACGTCACGGCCCCAGCCCAGCACGCCCGTTACTCCGGACTGTAGCGGCCACATGACGTACTTGGCGGCCCGCTCGGGCGCGCTTTGCTGCCCGCTGTGGTGCGCGCGATGTTGCCAGTAAGTCAGCACAATCGCCAGCGCGCACAACACCGCAAGCCACTTGACTCTGAGTTGGGGAGACTGGGGTTTGGTCAACATCTTTTACACGCTTGTCGTCCGCAGGGCGTGAAGTTGTTCGAGATAATGCGCGGTGCCCAGGACAACGCAGGTTAGCGGGTCATCAGCGATATAGACGGGTATGTCGGTCTCCGCGCTGATTAACTGGTCGAGGCCCTGCAGCAGCGCCCCGCCGCCGGCTAGCACAATGCCCCGGTTCATCACATCTGCAGCCAGCTCCGGGGCGGTCGCGTCCAGCGTCGCCTTGACCAGGTCCACGATGGCCGAAATCGGCTCCGATATCGCCTCGCGGATCTCGCCCGAGTGGATGGTGATACTCTTTGGTAGGCCGGAGACCAGGTCCTTACCCCGCACCAGCATGGTCTCCTCCTCGGTCCTGGGGAAGGCTGAGCCCAGGCGCATCTTGATCTGCTCGGAGGTGGTCTCACCGATGAAGAGGTTGAACTCGCGGCGGATGTAGTTGCTGATGGCCTCGTCAATTTCCTCGCCGGCCGTGCGCATTGAGCGCTGGGTACAGATGCCGCCCAGCGATATGACCGCGGCCTCGGTGGTCCCGCCGCCGATGTCAACGACCATATTGCCGACCGGCTCGGCCACCGGCATGCCGGCGCCGATAGCCGCCGCCATCGGCTCATCAATGATCTCGGTCTCCCATGCGCCCGCCTGCCGGCCCGCATCCACAACCGCCCGCCGCTCCACTTCCGTGATGCCGGCCGGTACGCCGATGACGATATGGGGATGGGCCAGCCAGCGGCCTGAATGGGCCTTCCTGATGAAGTAGCGCAGCATCGCCTCGGTGACCTCGAAGTCAGCAATCACTCCATCGCGCAGCGGCCGGATCGCCGAGATTCGCGCCGGCGTGCGCCCGACCATCCGCTTCGCTTCTTCACCGACGGCGCATACCGAGTGCTGTTCGTGGTCGATCGCAACCACCGAGGGCTCGCGCAGCAAGATCCCCTGGCCCTTGACGTGCACCAGCGTGTTGGCGGTGCCCAGGTCAATGCCCATGTCGCACGAGAAGCGCGACAGCCAGTGTCTCACCGACCTGATTGCTCCCTCGTACAGGTGCACTACTAAACCATCGCCTGAGTAATCGTCCACCTCGGCCTGTTACACCTCACAAATGCCTTCAGTCTTGTGTGCTCGCCGCCGGCTCCCAGCCCAGCTTCGCCAGCATTGACCGCAACTTCTCAATCGGCAAACCGACCACGTTGAGAAAAGAGCCCTCGACCTGCTCAATCAGCTCCCGTCCCCGGCCCTGGACTGCATAGGCTCCCGCCTTGTCCATCGGCTCGCCGCTGCTGATATAGTCCGCGATCTCTTGCTCGGTAAGCTCTCTGAACACTACCTGGGACGTCTCGGAATCTTCGGCCACCACCACCGCGCCGTCGCCATTGTCATAGGCGACCGCCAGCGCGCTGCTGACCCGGTGCGCCCGGCCACTCAAGGCGCGCAGCATCCGCGCCGCATCGGTCGCGTCCCGGGGCTTGCCCAGGGTCTTCTCTCCCACTGCTACCACGGTATCAGCGCCGACTACCAGCCGGCCGGGGTTGCGCCGCGCCACATCCAGGGCCTTGAGCCGTGCCGCTTTCCGCGCCAGGCCTACCTCAGCGGCCGCCTCGTCCCGCGCGTCTGTATCCTCACAATCCTCCCCACTGGCTTCCGCCGTCAACTCAGCCTCCGCTTGACTGACACGGATGATGAACTCCATTCCGGCTTCCCGCAGGATCCGGTGCCGCCGGGGCGAGGCGGAGGCAAGTATCAGGGGGCTTTGCAGCGCCTTCTGCCAATCCCTGCGCCCGCCGGTGGCTGCATCTGAGCATGCCATTGCCGCTGACCCCATTCATTCCCCGACCTAGCTCGCCCTAGTCTTGGCGGAGCGAGAGAACTTGTCCCGGATCGCCTCATCGGCAATCCCCGCTACAACTGCCCACTGCGCAGCACACTGATTAGCAGCCACAGGCCCAGCACGGCCCCAGCGATTAGATAGACGGTCGTAAGGATATCGGCGACCGAGTTGCCGTCCGTGCCAACGATCGCCAGCACTGCAGATGACAGGATGATTGCTGATACCAGAATACTGGCGGAAAGCCGGTTGACGATGGTGTCCAGCTTCCGCAGTGTCACATCCATCTCGTCGATTCCGACCCGCAGCCCCAAGTGTCCCGACTGCGCCCGGTTGAGTAGATGGCTCATCTGGCGCGGCAACAGGCGCAGATAGCGGCCCAGATCACGCACCGCGCGGAATAACTCCGTCGCCAGGTTCGCGGGCATCATCTCCTGGCTCAGTGCAGCCTTCAGCGCATCTTGGGCAATCGGGCGGTAGTCGAACTCGGGGTCCATCTGGATGCAGACCCCTTCACTGACCACCATCGCCTTGACCAGCGAGGGGAAACTCGGCGGCAGCCTGATATCATAGTTGAGGACGAGCCGCAGCATCTCCTCCATCACCTGACCGATGCCGACCTGGGAGGTCCGCTGCACCTGGCCGTAGCGACTCATCAGCCTGTCAATATCGCTTTCCAGACGGAGCGGGTCAACGCTCTGGCCCACTACCCCCAGGTCCATCAGCAGGTCGGCCACTTCCTGCGCGTCGCTGAGCAACCAGGCCCAGATCAGGCGGATCGCGGAGCGCTTGACCTTCTCGCCCAGCGTGGTGACATACCCGCTGTCAAGCAGCGCCACCTTCCCCTCCGGAGTCAACAGAATATTGCCCGCGTGCGGATCGGCGTGGAAATAGCCGTCAACAAGCACCTGGTGGGCTATCATCTTCGCAACATTCTCGGCGGCTTCTTTGGGGTCGAGGGAGTATCTGGCAAACCCCTCCTCATCGCCCGGTTTGACCCCTTCTATCCACTCCACCGTCAGCACCCGCCGGCTGCTCAGTTCGGCGTGAACCTGCGGGATCTTCACGTAGGGCAGGGCGGCCATATTATCCCGCAGACGCTCGGTATTCTCGGCCTCGACGGTGAAATCCAGCTCATTCAAAAGCGCGTCGCGGAACTCGTCGACTTGCCGCGAGGCTTGCTTGCTGCGCAGCCAGGCATTGTGCCTCTCGGCCAGATCAACAGCAGCGGCCAGGATCTGCAGGTCGGTGCGGCAGGTCGCCTCCGCATCAGGACGCTGCACCTTAACCGCCACCCACTGTCCATCGTGCAGCCGCGCCTTGTGTACCTGCGCCAGCGAGGCCGAAGCGATCGGCTCCTCGATGAACTCGGCAAATAGTTCAGACGGCTCGGCCTCGAGCTCGCGCTTGATCACCTCATTTGCCTGCTCCAGCGGGAACGGCGGGACATCGTCCTGCAGGTGCCGCAACTCCTGGATATAGTCGTGGGGCAGCATATCACTGCGGGTGCTGAGCATCTGCCCGAGTTTGACGGCCGTCGGTCCCAGCTCCTCGAGAGCCAGTCGCAGTTTTAGTGGTGTATCCAGCTTGGCCTTCTCCGGGTCCGCCGGGCCCTTGATGCCACCGGGCACCAGCCGCTCCAGGCCTTGAATCACCGAGGCGAAGCCGAAGCGCGCCAGCACGCTGGTGATGTGGCCCATTCGCCTCGGCCAGTTCTCGGCCCGGCGCGTCCAGCCCGCCGTCTCGTCCTCGCGCTCACTGGACGATGTTGAGTTCGGCTCCACAGTTGGAGCACCTGCCCTCCGCAATCGCTGCCGGATCCGCTGTCAACCCGCCGCGTCTCACTGCCACCGCCCCGCACTTGGGGCACCTGGTATCAGCAGTCCCATCTATCTGCATATTGCCCACATACACGAAATGCAGCTTCAGCTTAGCTATCTCAAACGCCCGCTTTAGCGTTGCCGGCGGCGTCGCTGGGGCGTCGAACTTGTATGCCGGATGGTAAGCCGAAAAGTGCACCGGTAGGTCCGCCGACAGCCCGGCGGCCCAGTCAACCAGCGCCTGGATCTGCTCGTCCGAGTCGTTTTCCCCGGGAATTAGCAGATTGGTGATCTCGATGTGGCAGTCGGAGATGGCCCGCTCGACGGTGGCCCGGGCCGGCATCGCTCGCCCGCCGCACAGACGCTTGTAGAAATCGTCCTCCATGGACTTGATGTCCACATTCATCGCGTCAATGTGCGGTAGAAGCTCCTCCAGCGGCTCCGCCTCGATGATGCCGTTGGTCACCAGCACGTTCACCATATCGGCTTCGGCAACCAGCCGTGCGCAATCAATGACATACTCGAAAGACACCATCGGCTCGTTGTAAGTATATGCTACCCCGATGTTACCTTGGCGGCGACGTTCCGTAGCCACTCTGACGAGGTCCTGCGGGCTCATGTATTGGCTAGGTGGTCGGCCCTGTGATATCTGCCAGTTCTGGCAGAACTTGCAGCTCAGATTGCAGCCGAAGCTGCCGACCGAGATGATGCTGGCACCCGGGTGGAAATGATAGAGCGGCTTCTTCTCAATCGGGTCCAGAGCCAGCGAGGTCACTTGGCCGTAGTTTAGCGAGTAGAGCGTGCCGGCCTGGTTCTCGCGCACCCCACAGCGGCCGGTATTGCCCGGCTTGATCCGACAGTGCCAGGGGCACAGCCGACACTCTACGGCCTGCTCGTCCAGCTTCTGCCAGTAGCGCGCCTCGTGAAGCTGTTGATCGCCCATACGACAGCTCTCCGCTTCCTATTCGTCGAATGGCGGCTCGTTTGCCACCTCGGCGATTAGCTCGTCAACGGCGGCGATCTGCTCCTCCGTGCCGGTGACTGCGATGCGCACCGAGCCTTCTGCGCCACAGACGCCACCGGCGCCGATCTGATACGAATCCCATATTCCCGTCAGGATGTGCAGGGCCTCCAACTCGGTGACGATGTCGCCCTCCATGATCCACAGACCGGGCACTTGGGGCCGGAACACCTCCGGCATGCCGGCCAGGACGCGGGCGGTCTCGCGCAAGGGCTCGGCGACCTGCTTTTCGAGGCCGACGGGGATAATTGCGTGTAGTCCGCGGCCATGTACCGGCCCGACCAGGCCGCCCCAGGTGCCGCCTTTGCGGTCTCCGACCAGCAGCCCGGCGCACTTGTTGGGGTAGTCCAGGGCATTAGCGCCCTTAATCACCACATCTCCCGGTTTCATATCAGGGGCGGCCTCTTTGACTCCCAGCCCCGCAACTATCTCACCCTTACTGAACACTATCTCGTCCATGCGCCCGGCGAACACTTCGCCGCCTCGGTCGAAGCCGGGCGGCACGGTATTGCCCAGGCAGTAGGCGCCCTTATCTATGGGGTGTCCCAGCAGCTGCTCCAGCACGTAGGCGTTGGTCGTGCCTTTGCCTACGGCGACCATGCCCTGCTCCATGGCCGCTTTCACGCAGTCCATACCGGCAACAGCCTTGCCGATCAGGCGCTTGCCGGCCGCAACGGTAAGCACATAGGAAGTCCCTCGCTCTTCTGCCATAGCTATTCACTCCTTGGGCTGGTCTCAGGGCCTGTGATGAGCGGGCAGGTTCAGGAAGTATAGCAACAACAGCGGCCAATTAGCAAGCTGATGAAGGTCTCGGGGGCGTATGGAGTTTATGGATATGTCTAGTTTGGACTGACCCCGGTGGTTCCTAGCTCTGCAAACCATCGCGTAGCTTGGGCTTCCAGCCCGAGGCGCAGCTTCGCCCTGACCTTGACGCTATAGGCCTGCTCCGCTATACTATATGTCCATCCAGCTCAGCTAGCGTCGGGGCGTGGCGCAGTTTGGCTAGCGCGTCGGCTTTGGGAGCCGAAGGTCGCCGGTTCAAGTCCGGCCGCCCCGACCAGCAGGCGGCCGCCGACGGGCCGGCGGTTGGCCGTAAGTTGGTGCTTCCGATATAGCTGAGGGGCTGGGTTGCGGGTGTAGCTCAGTTGGTAGAGCGTCAGCCTTCCAAGCTGAATGTCGCGAGTTCGAATC
>CAYMIN010000027.1:0-54678 GCA_964390495.1 uncultured Armatimonadia bacterium | reverse complement strand
TCCGCGGCACAACAAGCTTACTGCCTACCGCTGCTTCCTTTCGGACCTGACGGGGTTCAGCAGGGCTCGTTTGCGCGGGGCCCGGCCTTCAACACCGCCCGCCTGAGGCAGACCCTAGACTACGAGACCTCGGGTGGGAATTGTGCCCCTCTATGGCGGATTGAGGGTTCAGGATACCGCCAGCCTCCCGCCTAGCGCGGCCAAAACCGTTATCACGTCAAGGCACACCGGGTCAGACACTCTACGGCAGCAACCTTCGGCATCGCAGCGCCGATACCTCTAGAAGCTGTCTCAAAACCTGATTTTTCAGGACTGGCGACGGGGACAGTCCCTAAAGAAACAGTCCCCCAATTGCGGGCTTTGCAGCAGCTCCTGGTCGGCTGCGAAAGTCATGTGGCGGAGAGGGTGGGATTCGAACCCACGTGCCCCTTGCGGGACAACGCGCTCTCCAGGCGCGCACCTTCGGCCACTCGGTCACCTCTCCAGTAGTCTGCAACTTCGCCGCAGCACGACTCAGAAAAACCTGCCCGTTGTGAATCTTGTGGCGGAGAGGGTGGGATTCGAACCCACGAACGGGCGTGAACCCGTTACACGATTTCGAGTCGTGCGCTTTCATCCGCTCAGCCACCTCTCCGCTGATTTAGTCTTGGCGCCCCCGGCCTGATTCGAACAGGCGACCTTCAACTTAGGAGGTTGCTGCTCTATCCGTCTGAGCTACGGGGGCGCACAAACCTCCGAGTACTCCCGAGGGCAACGACACCCTCACCCCTTCGGGTCCCCTCTCCCGCGGGGAGAGGGGACAAGGACAACGCCAACGGAGACGGGCAAAGTACTGTCCCACAGAGTCCATCTTGGGAAGCCCGAGCTCCGCGAACTGCATATCAAGAAGAACACGAGCCGGGCTGCAAGCCCGACTTGTGGTGCGAAAAGTCAGATGTGGCATCGCGGTCGCTAGCAGACCGTGTCAACACTCTGTACTGGCGCGCCCGCCGTGATTCGAACACGGGACTTCTGCCTCCGCAGGGCAGCGCTCTATCCACTGAGCTACGGACGCGCTACTTTGCACACAGCGGTTGCGGCACTTCTCCATCAGACGGCAAGAGACTGCTGCCGAACCGGAAGGGCTTGCTACTGGTACGCCCGCCGTGACTCGAACACGGGACTTCTTGCTCCGGAGGCAAGCGCTCTATCCACTGAGCTACGGGCGCACTACAACAGCGCTGCTGCGCAATCGCGCACCGGATGACCCAAAGAACTTTTTATTGTGGCGGAGAGGCCGGGATTCGAACCCGGGATGGAGCTATAAACCCCATAGTCGCTTAGCAGGCGACCGCCTTAAGCCATCTCGGCCACCTCTCCGCACAATCTAGCAGTTTATCATAAAACTAAAGCCAGTTCAAGGCGCTTGGGCTGAGGCAAGCAGCTTGCCATCTGCCTGCAAGTTATGTGCCGGCCTTGCTTACGCTAGGAGCACTTAGTGGGCATGACCAAGCTGAGAGGGCAAGCCAAGGGGGATTGCAGCCGCTCTCAACGCCAGGGCAGGAACCTGCTGAGATAGGTGCGGGCCTCGTCGCAATGGTGGCAGAGGGCCAGGTGGTCAAGGCGTCCTGTACGCAGTTGCTCACGGAGCCTGCGGACCGACTCCGAGGCCCAGATTTCCTCCAGAGTCTGCTCCGGCACCCGGCCCAGTCGCATGGTGCAGTCCATGTCATAGCAACAGGGCGCGACCTGCCCGTCCGAGCAGACCGCCAGCGCTCGCCAAGGCCAACGGCACGGCGTGGTGAAATACCAGGGGTTGCCGGCCGGCATGTCAATCTGTCCCGCCCAGTTAGTGAAGGGCTTGACCACGATCTGGACGTTCTCGGCAGAGTTGGTGTAGGGCTCCCAGCGGCTCCGGAAGGCCTCAATCTCCTCGGCGGTGTCGGGGGTCTCGATTATCTGCAGCCCGATGGTGGGCAGGTCCCGGGGACGCGCTGCGTTGGCCTCCAGCAGGCGCTCGACATTGCTCACCAGCATCTCCCAGCGCTTGCTGCCGTGCATGTCCTGGTAGAGCATCTCGCTGGTGGCGTCCATCGCTATCCCCAGCCAGGTGAGCTTTGAGTCCAGCAGCCCCTCGACCTTGTCTGCGCTCAACAGCAGCGCATTGGTGCTGGTGCAGAGGCCGCGCATGGGGTCACGCAGTTCGCCGAGCTTGCGGAGATTAGGCAGGCGGCTGCCGATCTGCTCGATCATGTCTAGAATACGTGGGTGCATGAGCGGGTCGCCGAAAAAGTGCAAGATGACCAGCTCCAGCTCTTCGCGCTCGTCATGCCTAGCCAGCTCCTCCACCACCGCCTCGAAGATCTCCGGCGGCATATCGCCGGCTTGACGCTTCATCTTGTCGCGGGGACAAATGGGGCAGCGCAGATTGCAGCGGCTGGTAGTCTCCACAATCACAGTGCGCGGGAAGCTGTCGGGCCCGAGTTTTTTCAGCCAGGTATAGCCGCGCGCGGTGATTGGCGCCAGCAAGCGGCATAGCGGGTTCTGGTGCTGTTTACTAGTCGGCATTAGCTTGTTCCTCGATGCGGTTGAGCGGCCATCCTATTCAGGCATGGTGATCTGCGGCGGGAAGGCCCAGTCCAGGTACTTGGCAGCCACGTCGGCGGCCACAGTGTCGCCTGCGTGAATATAGAGCCGGAAGCGGAAACATAGCGAATGGCCGGCAGGCAAGGCATAGTCGCCGCGCTTGGCGGAATCGCCGGTGAAGTCGTGCAAGCCCCACTGGTTGACGGTGAAAAGCCCGTAGGAGCGCACGTGCCAGGTGGTCGGATGGCGTAGATTGGTCGGATGGTCCATGATCGTGACGCCGCAGACCCGGTCCTCGACGGGACCATAGTAGTCAACCCAGGGCGCCGGTTTGCCCCAGTTCTCGGCCTCGCCGATGGCCCCAAAGGCATTACGGATGGTGCCGCCTGCGCGCTCCTCCATGCTCTCCTTGAGCCTAATCGAGACGGTGCCGGCTTCCTTGGTGTCGCCGAAGAAGACGCCGCCCTCGGTCGCGGTCCATACGGTTGTGAAATCAAGCAGACGGGCGCTGTCGGGAGTGTTATACACTCTGATGAAGGTGTCTTCTTCCAGAATCTTCGCGCCCTTGTTGTCAACCCAGTCGTTGGCGGCGTGGAGCTGGGCGAAGAGCGGTCCCTGGCTTTCAACGGTCAGCTCGCGGTTGACGGTGCGGCCATGCCCCTCCATCTCGGACCAGTTATCCGTGCCGTTGACGTTCCCCTGAGCCACCCAGATGCCCTTGTGGTGGACATGGTCAATGCCCTCTTTAGGTGGGAAGCTGACCTCGCGGGTGACATCGAGCCCGCCCGGGCCGATGACCGGGTAGCAGAAGGGGCGAGCGATGCCCTCCCTGACAACATAGCTGGTGAACGGCTCGTCGCCTACGCAAATATCCGCCTGTTCGCCCGGCTTGATGTTGATGGAGACAGCGGCGGCCTCGCTGGTCTCTTCAGCAGGCCCGATGACGAAGGTCGCGGTTTCGCCCGCGTCGAGATGATCAATCTGCCAGACCAGTTCCCCGGCGCAGCCATCCACGGTGGGCAATGCAGAACTGAGGCACTGGCTGGGGATGATTTCGCCCGCATCGCCATTGCCATCAACGCGCTGCACCGTATGGGCGTCTTCACAGCCGGTGGGGTCACACGATAGCGAGACAAAGACGGTGTTACGCTCGTGCGGGCCGGCGTTGACCTCAACGGTCTGCTTGCTGCAACCACAATCGCGGCACATTTGTAAACCTCCTGAGCGGCGTCTATTCACGAATTATCTGCGGCAAAGCGAGAGCCGCAGACCGATGCCCTAGGCTATTCTCGGCGGTCAGCGCCATCACCTTCGTGTCAATAGCGACAACGTCCCGGGAACCTCAGACCGGCCGCAGCAGCCGCATGATGTTATCGCAGGTGACCTTGGCGTAATCATCCGGGCTGAGCCTGCAAACCTCGATTTTGGCCAGCTCGATGGCGGGATGAATCAGCGGGCCGTCAGAGCCGAACACGACGCGGTCGGCTCCCAGGCGCTGGATGGCTTCCGGTATCTTCCAGGGCCGATGGCAGTAAGAGGAGTCGAGGTGAACGGCGGGATGAGCCTCGGCCAGGATAATGAACTGCTCGGCCAGGTCCTCGTCGTACGGCGAGCCCAAATGGGCGATGATGAACTTAAGTTGCGGGAACTTCTCGGCGATTTCACGCGCCAGGCTGAGGTTGAGGGCCATATCCATAAGCACCGGAGCTTCGCGGTCAATGCATAGCTCCAGCAGCGGTGCCAGCAGCTCCAGAGATGGCTCCTGCATCTCCCCGCAGTGCAATTTCAGCCCGCGCATGGGCTCTGCGTCGAAACAGCGCTGAAGTTCATCCAGAGCCCCCTGACCCTCGGCGGGGATTGCGTAGGCAAAGGGTATGAAGCGATCGGGAGCGGCTGCGTAGCAGTCCATGGTGAGTTGATTTGCGGGGCGGGAGGGCAGACATATCGAGAAGATGACGGATTTGTCAATAGCGGCCTCGTCCATGGCCTGGAGTATCTGACCCGGGCGGAACTCCCGCCTGTATTTGTCTCCGCCCTTGACATGCACATGGCAATCAACGATCATGCTGCACCGCTTCCTCGGGGTCGGCGGGCGACTTGCCGCGCCGGGCCAGGTACACATCATCCTGGGCGAAGATAAGCTCGTAACCGCAAGGTTTCTCATCCGCCGACAGTGCCCTGATGAGCTCATCCCAGTACCGCAGGCGGTCCTTGCTGCGGTTGGTGATGTCATTGAGCAGGTACTCCCGATTGGCGTCGTCCCATACTATTAATAGGTACTCCGAATATGGCTGGGTCTCGGCGTACCAGAAGGGTGCCGGCCGCAGGATCTCGCGCTTATGCAGGTAGCTCATCAGCTCCGCGGTGACGGTAAGCGGCACCTCGTCAGGTACAAGCCTGATAGCGTGTTTGATCGCCTCCAGGTTGGCAGGCTTTTGGAAATCGGCCGGGTGCAACCATACAAAACAGCTACCCAGGCCAAGACATAGAGCCAGACCGGCCATCTGTATCGGCAAGGCTCGCGGCCGCTCTCCCCAGCGGCGCAGCAGCATGTCTTGGAGACGGTGAATACCGTGGGCCGTAGCCAGCGCCAATACCGGTCCGAACAGACTGGAATCCCACAGGTGCAAGGTGAAATAGTTCTCCATCACAAGCAGCAGCGCCAGGTGTGGAACTGCCAGCAGGCTGTAGGCGCTGACCAGCAGCGGCACACCGCCCCATGTCACGACCATGAGATAGGCGTGGGCCAGTTGTTTGATGCCGACATGCCGGGCTACGGCCAGCGGATGGGTGAGCATGTAGGCGACGGCGCCGGCGATTGTCTTCTGGCCGAAGAGCCTCTCGATGACCTTCGCCGAGTCGCCGGTCGAGAAGTGCGGAATGACGACATCCAGTGAGATTATGCCCCAGCCGACCGCTGCAATGGCCGGTATCGCCAACCACCACCAGCGCCGGCGCGACACCAGAGCCGCCGCTGCCAGCATGAAGCAGGTAATCGCCATCGATTCCTTTATCGTCAGCAGCACGGCGAACCACAGCATGTACAGGCCAAAGCGTTGGCGTAAAAAGTAATAGAGCGTCAGAGCCAGAGGCAGGGGCGCCAGATTCATCTCATGGAACTCCGGCATGGCTTGCGATATGATCACCGGATTGAATAGATAGGCAGCGGTCATAACCACCGACGGCCCCGGCGCGAGCCAATTCCGGACAATCTGATAGACCACAAGTGCTGAGGCGGCAAGGCCGAGGATCACCAGGATAATCATCGGCCAGTGGCCGGGCACCAGCAGATAGATTAGATATGAGAGGAACAGGATGGGGGAGTTGTGTACGGCGAAATGCGAGGCTTTGTAGTTGTCACAGTAGAAGAAGTGGCCATGTTGGGTATTGTACAGCACGTTGGTGAAGATGCCTGTATCTATGGCCAGGCCGTGCAGGTAGCGTACCTGCATCCAAGCCACCAGCAGCATAGCGACGGCAAAGCCGACCATTAGCAGCCATACCAGCCGCCACGCCCGCTGTTCGGACAGCTCCCGCAGCGTCCTGAGCCAATATAGCAGCGGCACGGCCAGGACAATGCTCACCAGCAGACCGATGCGGATCAGGCGCAGGGACGGGTGGGCGGCCGGCGTCAGGAGCAACGGCAGGCTTATAATCAGCCCGAGCAGCGGCAAGACCAGATGCCAGCGCCCCCTCAACGCGCTTGTCATTGCTGCGGCAAACCTCCCCCAGGACTGCTTGCTGGCTAGAGCATTCCCTGGTCCGGGCCTCAATTCCTGCATGGTGATGATACGCCTCGCGCAGGAACAAGCATCCGGAGCAGAATAGTTGCCGGGAATTGCGAAGGAGATTCACGGCTGCACAGAGAATATGGTGGGCGAATGTGGAGTTGATATTGATAGCCGGAGAGGCTATGCTCTTAGTGACATAGCTGCTTTGGCCGGAAGTGGACGCCTGCAGACCGCCGGTTGGCGAAAATATGCGCTAGGATGGGCAACAGGAGCTAGACTATGGATTTACGGCAGTGTCGCCAAGCAATCGTGAACGGACTGAAGTGGACTATCGGTCAGCAGCGGCCGGACGGGGTGTTCCAGCCTGTGGAGTTCGGTCTGTGCGGATACCATAAGTTGGCCTATATGCTGTCGCTGGTGGCGCAGACGGAGCGAGCGGGCCGGCTGTGCGCATGGATTGAGGCGAACGTACTGGACGATGAAGGCGACTTTGCCGACCCTCACGGGCGCCAGGGCCCGATGGAGACTTTCTATAGCTACCCCAACGCCTGGCTGGCGATGGGGGCACACCGGCTGGAGCTGTACAACATCTCGTATCGGGCGCTGGACTTCCTCACCTCACTCCAGCACCCGCAAACGGGCGGCTTCCTGACCGCCGGGCCGGCCGCCGGTCTGGAGGACCGCCAGGACATGGTGACTACAGCAGTCGCCGGTCTGGCCTGCCTGCAGCTCGGCGCGCTGGATGCCGCTCAGCGGGCCGGCCAATTCCTGGTCAATGTCTTTGACAGCCAACCACGCGCCCAGACAAAGCTGTACTTCTACGTCGAGAAAACCAGTCAGTTTGTGACCGAATACGAGGACGAAGAGGCAACCGCGCACGCCCTGACACTGAACCGTCCCGGCCAGTGGTACTTCGTGCCCGGACTCGCCGCCTGTTTTCTAGCTAAGCTATATGAAGCCAGCGGTGAGGATAGCTTCCTGGCCGCGGCGCAGAATTACGTGCAGTTTGCCGATTCCTCAGGAGAGGACAAGTACGGCGAGGCCCGCAGCGGCTTCCTCGGTCTGGCCGCCGCCCTGCTTTACTCCGCCACCGATGTCAACAACTACGCCAAGATAGCTGAGATGGTGGCCGACAATATCATCAGCGCCCAGATGGGCAACGGAAGCTGGGCCGAGGCCTCGATGGGCTACGAGCCGCCCGCACCGATCCTGGATGCCACCGCCGAGAATGCAATCGTGCTGAATGGTATCCTGCAAGTTCTAGGCGGCGGGCAGTATTGAGCAGAGCAGGGCAGTTAGCCGTCGCCGGCGTCTCACGCCTGCAAAGGGTTTCGCATGATTTGTGTAGAAAACACGAGTGCAACAACACGATGAGTTTCGTCCGAAGGGAGTTTTCTCGATGGGAATTGCCAAGAACGAAATGGTAGGATGGGGCCTGATCGGCTGTGGGGTTATCGCGCCCTCGCACGCCAAGGCCATTCAGGAGGTCGCAAGCACCAAGTTGGTAGCCTGCTGTGATGTGATCCGCGAACGAGCCGAGGACCGCGCCAAAGAGTTCGGTGACAGCGATACGGCCGTCTATACCGACCTGGAGGAGATGCTGGACGATCCGAACCTGGACGCGGTCTCGATCTGCACCCCTAGCGGTATGCACGCCGACAACGGCATCATGGCGGCGCAGGCCGGCAAACATATCCTGTCCGAAAAGCCTATGGACGTCACCCTGCAGAAGATTGACGCCCTGATTGCGGCGGCTGAGGAGAACCATGTCAAGCTGGCCGGCGTCTTTCAGCGCCGCACCTACGAAGCCAGCAAGCGGGTGCGCGAGGCCGTGCGCATCGGCAAGCTCGGCAAGCTGGTCCTGGGCGACTGCTACCAGAAATACTTCCGCTCCCACGAGTACTATGCCAGCGGCGAGTGGCGCGCCACCTGGGCACTTGACGGCGGCGGCGCGCTGATGAACCAGGGCGTGCACGGTATTGATTTGCTGCTTTACATCATGGGCGACATCCGCCGGCTCAACGCGCGCTGTCGCACCCTGGTGCGCAACATCGCCGTCGAAGATACCGCGATTGCCAGCGTCGAGTTTGTCAATGGCGCGCTGGGTGTGATCGAGGGCACCACCTCCGTCACCCCGGGGATGGGCTGCAAGACCGAAATCTGCGGCAATGACGGCACCATCGTTATGGACGGGGATACCATAGCAGTCTGGGATGTGCCGGGGGAAGAGGACGTGGAAACCGCGCAGGCGGCCGATGTCGGCGCCGCCCGCGACCCGGCCGCCGGTCTTGGCGCTACCGGCCATATCCGGCATATCTCCGACCTGGTGGACGCGATCCGCAACGACAGGGAGCCTGAGATTCCCGGCCGCGAGGCCCGTCGCGCAGTTGAGGTCATCAAGGCCATCTACCTGTCATCCCGTCGCGGCGGCGAGACCGTCGAACTGCCGCTGTCCTATGAGGACGACGGCCCCGGTATTGACGACCGCGCCCGCGACTGGGAGTGGTAAGACGCAAGCGACTAAGCGCGAAATCATCGGAGGCAGGCCGGCAAGGGCCTGCCTTCTTTTTGCCCGCTTGCTTGCCAGATGGTACGGCCGAGTGTCTAACCGGAGGAATTCACAAGACGCGTGGCTCGGCCTGCCCTGAGCCTAGCGAAGGGCAGGTGAGAATGTGCTAGCATTCTCAGCTTCCAGCCCGAGGTCGTTGCGAATCATCCAGGCCAGATACCCCCGACGGCGGCGGGCAGGTCGCAGTGCGGCCGATGAGGAAAATGCAGCAAGCCGAAGCGGGCAAGGAGCGTGCCGATGAGCGAAGTAATCGAGCTGCTGAGAGCGATGGTGGCTACTCCCAGCGTCAGTTGCGGCTCCTGTGGAGAGCCTGACGCCACCCACGGGGAGAGCCGCATGGTGGAGTTGGTTGCGGAGTTCTGGGACCGCCATCACGTGGACTACCAGATCCAGGAGGTTCATCCGGGCCGCGACAATGTCATAGCTCGCGTTGAGGGCGGCAGCGGGCCATCGCTACTGCTGGAAGCGCATACCGACACCGTCGAAGTCGAGAACATGGTCATTGAGCCTTTCGATCCTGTGGTCAAGGCCGGCCGGGTCTATGGGCGTGGGTCGTGTGATGATAAGGCCTCACTGGCAGCGATGATGATCGGGGTGAGAAACGCCGCCGAGCAGGGCTTGGCCGGTACTGTGACGATGGCGGCAGCGGCTGATGAAGAATACGGATTCCACGGCGCTCGCAAGCTGGTAGAATCGGGCTTCATGGCCGAGGGGGCAGTAGTGGGCGAGCCGACCGGCCTGCAGCTTGTGATCGCGCACAAAGGCGCCTGCCGGCTCAACATATCCACCTATGGCACAGCGGTCCATAGCAGCCGACCGCATGAGGGCGACAACGCGATCTATGCGATGGCCGAAATAGTGCGGGGGTTGCGCGACTATGCCGACGCGCTCTATCAGCGGCCGCAGCACCCTCTGGTGGGCGGGCCGACCTGCTGCGTAGGCATGATTTCCGGCGGGCAAGCACCCAATATCGTCCCGGACCGCTGCGAGGTGAGTGTGGACCGGCGAGTAATACCGGGCGAGGATATGCCCGTTGTCGAAGAAGAGATACGGAACACCATTGCCGCAGCAGTCGGCGATGAAATCACCTGGGACCTCGAGCTGTCGCTGGCAGGTTTGCCGCTGGAGACCGACCCGGAGTGCGGAATTGTCCTGCGCGCTTGCCAGGCAATCGGCGCGGTGACGGGAGATACGAAGCTGGTAGGCGCGCAATACGGGACCGATGCCGCGGCCTTCTCGCGAAGCGGAATCCCTTCGGTGGTAGTGGGGCCGGGCAGCATCGAGCAGGCCCACACCGCCGTGGAATACGTGGACATTGACCAGGTCGAAAGGGCCGCGCTTATCTACGAGGAGCTCTGCCTGGCATAAGACGTGCAAACAGCACTCATAAGAACACCCGGAAAGGGTTCTCTGCGACGACAGGGAACTGGAGGTTCATATGGCCGCTGAGCAATGGTTGATATCATTCATCACGGACTACATAAGTGCGAGGAAGGAACTTCAGGAGTCGGTTACCAGCAGGGGAGAGATCCCACGTGCCGTTTGCGAATGCTGTCCTGTCGGTCATCCAAGACGACAATTCCTTGATGAACTAACCCAGTCTGAGATGAGCATTGCCAAACGAGCGGCAAGAGAGATAAAGAGGTACGGTATCATATCCCTATCCCGCCAGGACGCACAATCAGATGTATACCTAAAGTGCCGAAAGCCAATCCGTGAAATATGTCCAGACCCAAAATCACTTCAGCGTGAAGTGGGTGAAATGGAATCGAAGGATGACAGCGGCAGAACCGTGTATTCATACGTAGTCCCCACGTATACCGAAGCGTATCAGCAGAGCTTTTTGAGGCGCATAATCGCTGCCTTTGATGGAGGCATCCTGCAATGTCCACATGTTGTGGCTCAACTCGCGAGAGGTGGAAGCGCAAGAGCGATAGCGAGACGGCTACGGAGAGAGGAGTATGTGTACGAGGAGTCAATGCCCGGCGCCGCATCCTCCGAAGACAGGCTCCAGTGGGTACAGTACCTATTCCTTTGCTGCACAAAATGTTGTTCTGAGATGCAGAAGCGTGCTTGCGCCAACGCGCTTGAGTTCACTGGATACACCTACAACAACGATAGATGCAATTGGAAAAGGGCCCTGTTCATGCAGATGTTGCGTGAAATCGACAAGCACTTCAACGTTGTCGGTGGGAGGTATAGCAGCCGAATAGTCATACAGCCTGACGACGTACTGGTATCTTTCAGCTCATGGTATGACATAGAGGACGATCTAATCCGGAGTGTTGACCCAAGCGCAGTCGTGATCTTTGGTGCGAGAAAGGACATGCTCCCACTTCTCAAATTCAAGGTGGATGTTGTCTGTATAGATGGTGATAGCGTCATCCGGTACGATAGCGATAGGCAGGTAGAGGGCGATATTGGAAAGATCATCGAACACTTGGTAACACACCTGGAGCCATATTGCGAGGAAGCAAGGGGTACTGATCATGACAGGTACAACGAGGCAATGGCGCGGATTGGCCAAGATTTGGGGTTTGTACACGAACTCGAATACCCGAACAAGAGAACGCGGATAGATTGCGTTTGGTTGGATCGGGAAGGAGGAGTGTATGCGGCTATTGAGGTGGAAACGAAGCCAGCTTTCAAGAAAGATATTGTATCTACTTGGGAGGTAGAGCCACAGTTGGCAATTGTATTGAGCCACGCGAGGAATGATGATGGAATCATGTTTCTCAGCGAGTACGTGCTCATGAAAAGCATTCCCCATCCATTTCTCGCGGTCAACACCCAAACAAAACGGCTCTATTTCTTTAGGGGGCAAGAGCTCGCATGCACAGAGGCGCTGTGCACCCCCACTCAGGACGACAGCCATGTCGAAGAGATGTAGCCCTCAAGTTAGCATGCCTGCATGCGGCGCGAGGTTGTGGGGACCAGGCACCGTGTCATATGAGCAGTGACTCACACTCGGGCAGATCTGTGAGCAACCAATACCGACGTCGCCGTGGAAGCCTTTGGCAGGCCCGTAGCCTAGTGGAATATATCCAGATCGAGCATCTCGAAAAGGCGGCACTAGTATATGAAAAGACCTGCCTCGGCAAGTAACCCCGCACAGCTCGCCAGTGAGATAGCGGCATACGTAGTGGTGCTCGTGTCTAGGGTTTCCTCAGTACAGATAGAAGCGGCGGGCGGAACTGCCGGGGAATCAGGCGGCGGACGCGGCGCAGATTGCTCAGATCGTCGGCCAGATCATTGCCCAGCGTTTTCGGCGTCTCCATAATGAACGGCAGATCGCGCAGTCGTGGCTCGGAGAGGATGACACGGAAGCCCTCGCGCCCGATGTGACCCTTGCCGATGTGCTCGTGGCGGTCAACTCCGGAGCCGAGAGCGGCTCTGGAGTCATTCAGGTGAATTAGCTTGACTAGCTCCAGGCCGAATGCCGAGTTCGCCTCTTTCAGCATCTTGTCGAGGCCATCCGGGGTGTTGATGGCATATCCGGCGGCGAAGGCATGGGCGGTATCCAGGCAGACCCCGAGGCGTTCCGGCCCGAGCTCGGCGATAATCTCCCCGATCTCGGTCATCGTGCGCCCCAGCGCAGTGCCCTGACCGGCACAGTTCTCGAGGATGACCAGCGCGGGGCCCTCGGTGCGCTCACGGGCCTCTTTGATAGCCTGGATGACGCGCTTGAGTGCCTTTGACAGGCTTTGGTCTCCGGCGCTGCCCAGGTGCAGAACCACACCCCTAGCCTGCCAGCGGTTGGCGACCTCGAGCTCCTGGGCGAGAACCGCTATGCTTTTCCGCCACAGGTTCCGGTCTGCCGAAGCCAAATTCAGCAGATAGGGTGCATGGATAAACACCGGGTGAATATCCGCCTGGCGGCAGCCGGTAAGGAAGGCGGCGTCCTCCTCAGGGCAGCACTTGCGACGCTTCCAGGTCGAGGGCGCGGCGGAGAAGACCTGCACGGTCTGACAGCGGCGCTTTCGGGCTGCCTGCAGCGCTTGCTGCATCCCGCCGGCGATGGAGACGTGGAAACCTATCCGCACCGGCCGCGCCGACCTTCCTGAACGTAGCTGAGGATCTGCTCGCGGTTCATCCCGCCGAGGCCCAAGGCTTGCAGGCCGCGCCGCGCTTCAGCCGGCAAGTCGCGTCCGAGAACGGCAGAGGCAAGCTGGACGATTGAGCCGGTAACGGGCATAGCTACGCCACATACCTCCGCCAGCTCCAGGAAGGTGACCAGCGCACACGAGACGTCCTCGGTCAGGTAGCGATGCTGCATCGTGTCCGGGCCGCCGAGGCCCTGGAATTCCGGCCCATCGCGGTATGCTCGCAGGTAGTCCGAGTGCTCCGAGTAGCCCTGGCGGCGGCTCATCTCCGGCTCGGGTAGCAGCTCCAGTCCCAGCGCTCGGCCCAGGGCCAGCCGCTCGCGGTCAAC
Source organism: uncultured Armatimonadia bacterium (assembly GCA_964390495.1). Taxonomy (GTDB): domain Bacteria; phylum Armatimonadota; class Zipacnadia; order Zipacnadales; family UBA11051; genus UBA11051. Next base: position 41,381 of record CAYMIN010000027.1, on the reverse strand, counting down.
TGCCTCGATGACAGCCGCGACCGCCGGTGTGACGCCCTCTTCGTAGAACTCCCATGTTCCCTGTGAGCGCTCGACCGTGCCGGCATTGAGCAGCATGATCGCCGGGTGGATGACCGGGTTACCGTTGGAGAGCATCGTCTCCAGCACATTGTGCGCCGCCTCCAGGCCGGCAAAGAATGGCTTGAGCAGGCCCCGCACTGCGCTCGTCGCAGAGGGAAGCAACGCCGCGATTTTCACCAGGCCGACTCGCATGCGGATGACCACGCCCGCGTCTTGGGTGAGGCGGCAGGCGTGTGTGAGAGTGGAGGTCTCCCCAATGGTGGGGACGACGGCTCCGCTCTCGCGCAGGATGTAGGCGAACTCCAGAGCCCCGCCGGTGCTGCCGGGGTTGACCGCAATGACCTGGTTTTCGCACACCACCGGGGCCAGCCCCCGGGCGATCTCGGCATGGGCCAGGGCCTGGGTCACCACGAAGATGGCCTGGGCATCTGCGCAGGCCAGCGCGAGGTCGTCGGTGACGAGATCGAGGGTTGCCCGGTCGGCAACGACACCCGTCACATTGAAGGCGCGGTCCTTCTGCAGAGGGCGCAGGCTTGGGAAAAAGCGCGGCAGGTCCCACATCCGCACCCGGCACCCCTGCAGGCTCAAATCGGCGGCAACGGCACGAGCGCCGGCGCCGCCTCCCAACACAGCTACGTTCTCGAGCGTCTTCATATGCTTTTTCTTAGCACTAGATTTGGTTCCGTAACCTGTCGGCCATGAATCACTACACACGGAGAACGTACATGTATAGTCTCCAAGGCTCGGATGCCAACGGGCGATGGAACCAGTCCCATTTCTTCTGACCGCGATTCACCTTGGGTCCGTTGGAGGACAGGCTTACCCGCCTGCCCACACTTCTCGACCGGCAAGGATGCCTGTCGTCCTGGAGAGTATTGGGTTTTGGAACTGGTTTCGTGACCTGTCCGCTATGATTCACTACACGCCCACAATCTATATGTATGGTCTCCAGAGCCTATAGGCTCGACGGGTTATAGAACGGGCCCTTGCCCTCCTTCACGCCTCGGTATCGTCCGGGGGATTATCACGCAGAGCCTGGCGCTGCTTGCGGGCCAGGTGCGGGTAGGAGAGCTTCCTCACCGCAAACCACACGCCGATCCACAGCACCAGCGTGCCGAGCGCCGACAGTATCGCCGCCGGAAGATAGGCATACAGCGGCCAACCAACGAGGTGCAGTGCCCACCCCACCACGAGGGCGGCGATGACGGCTGTCAGGACCTGGATTATATTCAAGCGCGATCGCCCTTTCGGCAATCAGTCCGCGCTGAAATCAGCCCGCGCGGGGATGGCGAGGCTATCACCGGGGCCGATTGCCATGATGATAAAGCGCTTGCGGCCATCGCCGTCGAGGTCCTTGAAGGCTGCTTCGGGCACAGTTGCCTCCGCCAGGCGGATATTGTTGCTCTCGCGGCCGGCGAAGTGCCCGACCACCTCGTAGGCCTCGTTGACTACGGTCATGCCCGGGTGGGCGAAGTAGATCAGGCGGTCGCTCTGGATCAGATTGCCGTCGGTGAGGCCCAGGACGTTGCCGATGCCGCAGCGCAGGTCCTGGTCGCCCAGCGAGAAGGTCTTTGCGTCTATGATCTCCTCTATCCGCACCGCGTCCACATGCTCGCCGGTGTCAACCGTAACCCAGGTGCCGATAGACGCATCGGTGAGGACCGGCTCGTCCAGTGTAACGGTATTTGCCGGGTAATCCATTGCCGTAATTTTCGCCCGGGCCACACCGCCGGAAGTGAGCTCGTGCCCGGCGCCTGTGAGCTTGGTACCATCAAACAGCCGCATCGCCGAGGGTGTGCCCTGAGCATCGAGCCGGATACACGCCGCGCGCCCGGTCACGGTATAGCCGTCGAAGCTGTGTTCGGTCTCCGGGTTGGCTGTCCAGAAGATGAGGTCAGTGCCTGCCGGATGCGCGACCCTGACGGCGGCTGAACCATCGGACGGCGAGACCGCCACCGCCTCAACCTGCTGAATATACGGCGCGGCCTCGTTGAACGGCTCGAACACCGTGGCGAATGTGGAGCTGAGATTGTCAGCGGTGCGGCGGCGGATTACCCACTTGTGTTTCTCCGGAAAGTTGGGGCGGCGCTGCGGGATGCCGTCGCAGGCGAACACGGTCTCCTCCTCGCCCAGCAAATGCACGCGCAGGCCGATACCCGCCGTCGGCTTATTCGGGTACAGCTCAGGATCGCGGTTGAGGTCCCACCTGACCGTCCCGGTGCCATCAAGCGGGGCCTGCTGGACGTTGAACAGCCACTGGTAGGCACTGCCCTTGTAGGGGTAGTAGCGGGTGCCCGGCTTGCCCTCGATCATCGTCGGCTCGTCGTAGAACTGGCCGTAGGGGACCTCGGGGCCGGCAAAGGTGCCCTCGGTGCGCGGCTGCGAGAAGCCGATGGTCTCAGGGGCGAACTCCGCCGGCGGGCCGTGCACCAGCCAGTCGTGCTGGCTCCCGCCGGCTACGTGGAACAGGTCCACGCAGTAAGCGGTATCATCATCCAGGTCAATGAGGAAGACAGAGCGGCGGAAATCCTGCAGGTCCTTCTCCGGATAGGCATTCAGGCCGGTGGCTTCCACCATCTGCGCCCAGCCGCCGGGCTGGTAGCTGACCAGCGCGCCGTTGCCCCAGCTTTGGCAGGTAGCGTCCACCATCACCGTATTGTGCACCGCGCTATGCGATAGCCAGCCGAAGCGGCGCGGGTCGTAGGTATCGGCGGTCTCGGGATAGCCGAAGTCGGGAATCAGCGTGTGGTTATGGGAGAACAGCTCCAGATTCAGCCGCTCCATGTGCGCGTGGGCCGTGTAGTAGCCGTAGAACAAGGCGATGGCGGTACGGTTGCTTGCGTTGCCGGTCTGCAGCGTCGCATAGCCCAGGCCCGGCAGCAGGCTGCTCTCTACGCCGACGGGCTTGCCGTATTCTGCGGCGACCCTCCTGACCTCTGGCTCCATCGTTTGCTCGAACAGGTCAGTGCGGAATGGGGAGCCGGCCGCGGCTCGCTGGACCATGGAGGCGGCCTGGCGGGGATCGCGGATCCGCTCGAAAGCGCGTTCCAGATAGGTTGGCGAGACGCCCAGGGCACCCGCGAACTGGTTATTCGAATCGCCCATCGGCTGGGTCATCGTGCCACAGACCATCATCTTCAGCGGTGCCAGGTACAGGGCCCGGAAGCGCGGCACCTCCCACATATCCACCCCGTTGAGCAGCAGCAGGTTCGCAACCTCCGCCAGGTCGGTCATCCAATGGCAGTTGTAGCTGGGGGATTCGAAGGCGATACCGTCGCGATGGAACAAATTGACCACCGCATCAGGCAGCGGCGTGATGCCGTACGAATCGACCTTTTCAGGCCCTTTGACCACCCAGTTCACCATGTCGGCGGAGGTCTGCTCGCCCTCGGCGGTGTCCAGCACTAAAGCGATCCGCAGCAGAGCCGACTGGTGCATCCCGTAGTTGCCCCGGATGCGTCCGGAGCCGTCGGTGATGTCCTTGGCAGCCACGCGGAAGATGCGGTTCTCGATGTCAGCTTTGATTTCATTGGCGCTTGCTCCCGTCCACTCCTGCAGCGCCGTGTCATTCGCCAGCGCCGGATAGATGGCGTCATAGGCCAGCGTCAGGTCCTGGATCGTGAAGCACTCCCAGGTGTGGTACTGCAGCCGGCCATAGTACCAGGACTGGAACTCCAGACCGTAGCGGGACTGAGTCTCATAGGCGTAATCCGGGTAGTACCGGGCCAACTGCCAGAGTAGTACGGCCGCCTTGTGCGCATATTGCTGCTCACCGGTCAGCAGATACGCCTGGGACATGTTTCTGATTGCCGGCAGCAGCCAGCGCCGCGTCATCTCTCCGGCAAAAAAGCCGACAAACCAGTACTTCTTCTCGCCCTCGTGCGCCTGCCAGCCCCAGCCGTCGTCAACATACTCGCCAGTCAAGAGGCCCTTGTCTTTGCATCCGCCCTGAAGGTAGGCCCAGAAATCGTTTGAGGGATACCATTCGCCGCCGACCGGGCACTGAATCTTATACATATTGTCAAACGACATCTTCCAGCTTTTCTTGCCGCCCGAATACTTCAGGATATCCTCGCCATGCACGGGGCAACCGCTGCTATGAACTGTACCGCAGCGCGGCACCTGCAGCGGTGGCACCAGGTCCTTGAGCCGGTCGTTCTCATAGCCGACCCACTGATCGGCCTGTGAGATGATCTTGTCCCTTTGCTCCTTGGCCCAGTCGTATTGCGCGACGTTCTCTCGCATCCAGCCAAGCCGCTCTGCGGTATAATAAGTACGGCTCGTCTTGCCCAAGGCCACAGCCAGGAGCGTCAGCAGCGCGCACGCGCTCACAGTCAGTCGCAGGATACTCATGTTGGGGTGTCTCCTTGGAGATTGCCCGGCTTTTGGTCTGCAACGAAAATGCACATACAATGGTTCCTCTTTTGCGCGCTTGTCGGAGCGCTACGGCTTTTTTTGCCAGCCTGCCTGGACGACAGGCTTCCCAGCCTGTCGAGGTCTCTGTGAACAGCAAGGGCATGGACAGGCAGGGGCACCCGTGCGCAGCATGGGTCCCCTATCCTCCAGGATTGAGGGTAGAGGGCAAGTCGCCACCTCCTGCCTTGCCTTTCCGCTATCGTAACGCCTCAAGCTCAGCAGTTACTCGCCCCTAATAGCACCCCTCCGTATCATCGCTGCACCAGCACAGTATGTCTTTTCCCCGCCTTCACACCAGGCTCCTTCCCAGGCCCGAGGCAGGTAACAGTGCCAAGCCGGCGAAGATTCAGGTGACAGCAGGCAAAGGCCTCTATGCCGAAACGGAGCTTGGTGATGAGAATAGCATATCTGGACATATTCTTCGGCATCAGCGGCGACATGACGCTGGGAGCGCTGGTGGATGCCGGTGTGGACGCCGAGGAACTGATTGCCGAGTTAGACAAGCTGAAGCTTGAAGGCTGGGAGATCAACTTCGAGGCAGTCACAGAAGCCGGTCTGGGCGCGACGCGGGCGACAGTCTCGGCCCCCCATGAGCATCATCACCACGGTCACAGTCATGGCATGAGTCCCGGCCAACTGATCGAGGTAATCGAGCGCTCGAGTCTCAGCGACAGTGTCAAGCAGCGGGCCGTGGCGGTCATCCAGCGGATTGCCGAGGCTGAGGCTGAAGCCCACCGCGTGCCCCTTGAGGAGGTGCATTTCCACGAGCTCGGCGGCCTGGATACGATCATAGATGTGGCCGGGGCGATTATCGGCTTTGACCTGCTCGGCGTTGAGCGCATCTATGCCTCACCGATCCCGCTCAGCCACGGCTTTGTGGATACCGCGCATGGGCGGCTGGCTGTGCCCGTGCCGGCGGTAGTGAACCTGTTGCAGGGCGTGCCGACGGTCCCGCTCGATGTTTCCGGTGAGACGGTCACACCGACCGGCGCCGGCATCGCGACCGTGCTGTCCAGCGGGATCGGCCTGATGCCGGCCATGACGCTGCTGGCCTCCGGCTTTGGTGCGGGCCAGAAAAAGTTTCCCGAAGCAGCCAACCTGCTGCGGATTCTGGTCGGCGAGGCAGCCGAGCCGCGAGCAGGCGGCAAGTACGAATCCGACACGCAGATTCTCATCGAGGCCAATATAGATGATATGAACCCGGAGCTTTACGAGCCGGCGCAGCAGGCGGTCTTCGCCGCCGGCGCGGTGGATTGCTGGCTTACGCCGATCTTCATGAAGAAGAACCGACCGGCGGTCAAGCTGTCGGCGCTGGTTGCTCCTGGCAATGCCGAGGCGGTGGCGGATGCGATCATGGCTAACACGACCACCTTCGGAGTGCGCCGAGTCGATACCCGGCGAGACTGCCTGGCGCGGGAGATGCGACAGGTGAACACCGCCTACGGTACGGTCGGTGTCAAGGTCGGAATGGTGGCCGGCGAAGTCATCACCGCCTCGCCCGAATTCGCCGATTGCCGGTGCCTGGCCGCCGAGCATGACGTGGCGGTCAAGACCGTCTATCAAGCTGCAGTTGCGGCCGCCGCGGCCCTGGTCAGCTCGCCCTAAGGAGATAGCAAGCGCAATGGAAAGCAAACAGATGCTGATCGGGGAAGACTGGTTGCCTGCGGCCGATGGCGGGGAGCTTGATGACCTCAATCCGGCTAACGGCAAGCTGATATGCCGCATCGCGCGTGGCGGAGCCGAAGATATTGACCGGGCGACCCAAGCCGCGCAGCAGGCATACGAGACCGCCTGGAGCAAGCTCGACGCCGCCCAGCGGGGACGTCTCCTGCAGCGCATGGCCGACCTCATAGCAGAGCGCGGCGCTGAGCTGGCTCTGATGGATACCGAAGACATGGGCAAGCCGCTGGTGCAGACCACCACGGGCGATGTGGTCGGTGCCCAGGGGTTTCTGCGCTACTATGCCGGTCTGGCCGACAAGATCGAGGGCACAACCTACGCGACACCGGCCGGCTATTTCGGCTACAGCACCCGTGAGCCGTATGGCGTGGTCGGCTGCATCGTGCCGTTCAATTACCCGTTGACCCTGGCCTGCATCAAGATCGCTCCGGCACTGGCGGCGGGCGATACGGTGATCCTCAAGCCCGCTTCGGTATCACCGCGCACGGCCCTGGCGCTGGGGGAGATCGGATTGGAGGCCGGTCTGCCGCCCGGTACGCTCAATGTCATCACCGGTTTAGGCAGCGAAGCCGGGGCAGCCATGGCGGCCCATGACGGCATCGCCAAGATTACCTTCACTGGCAGCACCGCGGTGGGCCGCAGCCTGCTGCAGGCCTCGGCCGGCAATTTCAAGAAGCTGACCCTCGAGCTGGGTGGCAAGACGGCCGACATAATCCTGCCCGATGCCGACCTTGAGATGGCGATACCGGCGGTCGCGCGCACGATCTTCCTCAATTCCGGCCAGATATGCACTGCCGGCTCGCGACTGCTGGTGCACCGTGAGATGAGAGACGAAATCCTCGGCAGGCTCGTGCCGATTGCCGAGAGTCTAAAGGTCGGTGACCCCTTGGCCGCTGATACCAAGCTGGGCCCCGTGGTCTCGGCGGAGCAGTTCGAGCGGGTGATGGGCTATATCGAGGCCGGCAAGCAGCAGGGGGCGGAGCTAATAACCGGTGGCGACAGGCGCGAGGATCCCGAGCTGGCCGCCGGCTACTACCTTGCTCCCACCATCTTCGACAAGGTAAGTCCGGATATGAAGATATGTCAGGAGGAGATTTTCGGCCCGGTGCTGTGCGTGCAGACCTATACCGATGAGGATGAGGCGATAGAACTTGCCAACGCCACCGGCTACGGGCTGGCCGCCGACCTCTGGACGCGCGATCTCAACAAGGCGCACAAGCTGGCGGCGTGGCTGCAGGCCGGCATCATCTGGGTCAACTGCACCAATGTCGTCGGTCCGTGGATGTCCTATGGCGGATACAAGGCGAGCGGGTTGGGCTTTGAGAGTGGCATCGAGTGCCTGCACGAGTTGACCCGCCCCAAGAGTGTCGTCATTGACGTAACCGAGCAGCCGAATACCTGGGCGACAGACTGACGCGGTACCTGGGAGCAGGCGATGGAGCAAGTTGCGGCTGTCAGCATGTTGTGGACCGTGGCGCTGGCATATATGGCCACCTATGGACTGGGCGCGGCGGCGTGTGCGCTGGCGAAGATACGCCCCAACGGCGGGATCGCGCGCCTCGGCGTATTCTGCGGCGTGGGAACGGTGATCGTCGGCTGGGTGGGCTACCTCTGCGCGGTCAATGCCTGGGGATTGCCGGCGCGACTGGTGGTGTGGATTGCAGCGCTGGGCGGCGCGGCCCTGATAGCATGGCCTCGGCGGCAGCGCGAGGCGGATGAGCCGCTGGCCGGACGGGTGCTGCTGGTCCTGATGCTCGCGCTAGTGATCGCCATCGGCTACCGGGCGGCGATCAGCTACGGGCAGGTGCGGCTGACTGAGCAGGGCCTATCCGCTCGCGGCTTGTGGCCCGATCTGCTGTACCGTAATGCCATCGTCAAGGAGTTCATGACCTTTGACGGACCGCCGGAATGGCCGTGGCTGGCCGGTCGGGTGCTCAAGGGCACCTCGCTTCTGCGCTTTTCCGCCACTGCCACCTTGCTGGCGGCCGCCGGAGTTGGGCCGGAGCAGTACCAACATGCCGCTTCCTGGCTGGGGCTATTCGGCATTCCGGTGGCGGCGGGTGCGGTCTTTGCGCTGCTGCGATTTGCCGGAGCAGCGCCGATGGTGGCAGCTCTGGCGGTGCTGGTGACTGCCTTCTTCGGCAATCCCCGGTGGCTGATGGAGGAGCGCTTCGCCCACTCGCCCAGCCTGGTGTGGGCGGGTGGCGATGTCTTCGCCTTGGCCTTCCCGGCGTTTTATTCAACCGTCGCAGTGGCTTTCGTAGTAGTGAGGAGGTTTACTTGGCCGGCGGCGCTGTTGGGTGTCTTTATGCTCGGCAGCGTGACGGCTTTCGCACCGTGGTTCGCCCTGGCGCTCATTGCTGGGATACTGCTATGGCTGCTCTACTGCATGGCAAGCCGCAGTACCCGCCGGGCCGCGCTGATGCTAGCTGTCGGGGCGCTGCTGGGGCTGATGACGCTGAAGACACTGTGTGGCACCGGTGCCGGCGGCGGGAGCTTCTTGGCCGCCCTGGGGCCGTCGCCGGTCATGCGCTCGCTGGCTTGGGCCTTCCCGTTCCTGGACGAGCCGCTGGGCCCACTGGTTGCCGACATGTCGCCGCTAGCCCTCGCCAAGCTGCTCAAATTCGCCGTCGCCTACGGCTGCGCGGCTGCGTTTTTCATGCTGGGAAGTCTCTGGGTACGGGCGCTGTTCCTGGCTGACTGGTACCGCTGGGAGTGGGCCAAGTTGCGCACTCCCACCTATGCGCTGGGCACTGGGATAGTCATTGCCGGCTTGTTACTGACAACCTGCTGTGATTTCAGCAAGGTGGCCTATGACTATGCCGATTACGACATGCTGCGGCTGCTGTGGCTGCCCCTGCTGTTTGCCAACCTTGCCCTGGCTCATTTCGCCTACCAGCATCGGGCAAGTCTGCGGTGCTGGTGGGGTGTGGTTGTGGCCGTAATCGTGGTCGGGCTGGGAGCGTGGGAGTACAGCTACTACGTGCTGGAGAAGCGCACCATCGAGCCGGCTTACCGGATTGACGCGGCCCAGCTCGAGGTCATCTCCTACCTCAATCAGCACGCCGCTGCGGACGATATCGTGCTGATCAACCCCTTCGTTGAGGCGGACAGCAAGCCGGAGCGCGTAGGTCACAATTGGGGCTATTTCTCCGGCCTGTGTCTGCCGGCAGTATGGCTTGACAATCATGACATGGCCTACAAGTTCGCCCAGCGCCGGGAATGGGACCGGCGGGCGCTGCGGCTCCGGACTGTCATGGGGCATAGCGACCCGCGCAGCGTGCTCTGGTTCCTGACCAGGGAGCGCATCGGCTGGATCTATCTGCAGGGGGAGGACGACTTCGCGGTCGGCCTCGGGGACTCAGGCCTGAAGTTGCCGGTAGCTTTCAGCAATCGTGCGGGACGGCTCTATAGGTTTCGGGGGCTAGCTGACAAGACCACTCCCCGCTACATTGATCCGCCCAACCGCCGGCACTTGATGAGCCGGCACTGATTAGTCTGAGCCTTGGGCGTGTCGCGCCACGATCTCGGCAATGCGCCGGCTGGCTTTCCCGTCAGTGGGGCCGACCTGAGCGGCCAGGAACTGCTTGCGCTGCTGGGCCAGTTGCCTCCTGAAAGCCTCGTCGAACAACACCTTGCGCAGTTGCGGCAGGATCTCCTCGCGCTTGTAGATGCCGACAGCCCCGCCCAGCTTGGCGTACGGGAACCAGTCGTCGCGTCCGGTCAGGTTGATCGTGACTGTCGGTGTGTCGAGCAGGTTGGCCTCAAACACCACCGTTGAATCGCGGGTAATCATCGCATCACAGGCCACCAGCAGTTCGTTGAGCGGGTATTGCCCATGCTCCGAGATGATGACGATTTCGGGATGAGCTTGCACCGCCTGCTGGTAGAGCTGGTGATTGGTGTCAGCCGGATGCAGCTTGAGGAGCAGCGCCGCATTGAGTTCCGCGCACGCCTCCGCCACGGCTGCGATCCACCAGCTTGCGTAATCCTCATAAAAGTGCTGCTCGTTGGGTTGCGTGGCTAGCACTACCAGGGCCGCCTGGCCCTTACCCAGTGCCGCCAGTTCATCCGCCACGGCTGCCTTGGTCGCGAGAGCCCTATCGTAGTGACTATGGCCGGTCTGGGTGATCTTGATCCCCGGCCCCAGCAACCATCTGTGGACCTCTGCGGAGTGCGACCCCCAGACCAGGGCCTCCTCAAACTCCTGGGGCCCGGCCACGTAGTACCAGTCACTGATGACACCGTGCTGCACCAGCACGCGATTGATGCCCAACTCACCCGCCTGCCGCACCAGAGCAACCGCCGCCGGCGCGCATATGTGGTAGGTCACCAGAACCTTGGGAGTAAGCTGTTTTAGCGCGTGGGCGCCGGCGGTTTTGCGGAGGAACCACAGCGGCGTGTGTCGCGCCAGGCTCATTCTCACGCGGTCGCTGATAGCCGCCTTCAGACCGGCCGAGAGCGCATCAAACTCCGGGACATTTCCTGCATTGGCGACAAAGTGGCGATACCACACCGGCCAGCGCGAGGCCTTCCGTTTTAGGGCGCTCACCTGGCGGGCGGTGAAGAACTGACCGAGGTCGTAACGGGGCAGGCCCTGGCGCGCGATGGCGCTGGTAAAGCGGTCATGGTGTAGGTCCAGCACAGCGCAGCGCAGACGGTGAGCAGTCGTCAGGGGCTCCCAGATGTCGGCGATGAGTTGAGCGGTTGCTGCGCCGGCGCCGGTGAAGAGCACCTCAGAGGGCCGCACCTCCGCATCCGCTCCCTTGAGGCCTTCCTGACATTGCCGCAACTCCTCCCGCAGCTCCCTGGTACGGATCAGTCTCGCGCCTGCCGGCATCAGCAGGTCGCGCAGTCGGCGCAGTAGCCTGCCAGGCTTGGCGCTCCAGGGCACGCCGGCGCCGTCGAGTATGCCGGCGACTACGGGCAGGAAGTGGGTCTTGCCGGCCCACCAGCCTGGGTCATTGGCCTGCTCGACGATGCGCGCGCTTTCCCAATGCCCCTGCTCTATGACGGCGGCCAGCACTGCCTCCGTCGCCAGCAGCGGCAGCAGCGAGAACATGCCGAACCAGCCCGCGAAATCCTCCCAGAAGTTCCCGCCTGCCACCTCGGGGTGCATGGCTGCATCCATGGCGACGGCAAGCTGCTGGGCCCTGGCCCCGAGCTGCTTCATGCAATCGCGCACCTGGGCGTGCTCGGGGCGCGGCGTGGTCACATAGGCCAGCGGGTCGGTCACGGCCTCGATGACGGTTTGGCCCGCTCGCGCGGGGATACTGCCGGCAGCCCCGGATGGAACGATCACAAGCTGCGACGGCGTTGCTCTTGAGGCGGCTTCAGGTTCATCCAACGGGCAATCCCTCCGGCGCTATGATAGCTTGCCCTCGCTAGAGTTGGCAAGCATGACGGCCAATTGCCCTATCTATGACACGCCGCTAGTCCAGGAGGACTGCCGAGCATCATTGGCGAACTAAGAGGTGCTTGATGCCGGTCAATAGAGATGCTTGTGGGGTAAACTGCCTGATGAGATTATACCGAGCCGTTGTACTTGCCAGCCTGTTTGCAGGTCTTGCCGCTCAGTCCCCGCTGCTCGCCGAGAAGCTTGAGTTTGACCCCGCCACGATGATGCGCTCCAGTGAGGTGCGGCCGGGAATGCGCGGAACCGGCAAATCGGTATTCAGTGGTGTCAAGATCGAGGAATTCGGCTTCGAGGTGATCGGACGCCTGGAGAAAGCCATCCTGGGTCGGGACATGATCTTGGCCCAGATAACCAGCGGCCCGCCGCTGGAGCGCAATGCCGGTGTCATTGGCGGGATGAGCGGCAGCCCCTGCTATGTGCGCGGCAAGCTGCTGGGGGCGTTGGCCTACGGGTGGTTCTGGCAGAAGGAAGCTAGATTTGGCATTACCCCGATTGAGGATATGCTGGAAGCGACCTGGGGCCTGGAGCCGGAGGTCGCTGCAGCCGAGGCTGACGGCAGGTGGACCGCGTCAGAGCCGCTGAACATCGCCGGACGGCAGATTACGGGGGCGGTGATCGAACCGGCTTACTCCCGCCGCGCCTTCGCCGACTTTCACACCATAGTCCTCAAGCCGGTGTCCCCGCCGATAACCTGCAGCGGCATGGGCCCGCAGGCCCTGGAGCTGATGAGAAGCACGCTCGAGCCGCGCGGGGCGACGGTTCTGGCCGGTCCCGGCACCAAGACTAAGCCTGTAGCTGTGGAGCTTGAGCCCGGCAGCGCCGTGGGCGTGCGGCTGATGGACGGTGACTTCGACGCCGCCGGGGTGGGCACGCTCACCTACCGCAAAGGCGATCAAATCCTGGCCTTCGGGCACCCCTTCATCCAGCTTGGCCGCACCAAGATACCGATGTGCACGGGCTGGGTCCATGATGTCATGCCCAAAATTGACCGGTCATCCAAGGTCGGCTCAGGCATGGTGGATGTGGGGACCATGTTCAGCGATACTCCCTGGGCTATAGCCGGCAGGTTGGGCAAGGTCCCGGATACCATACCGGCCTCATTCCACATAATTGACCGGTCGCGCAAGCTGACCAAAGATTTCCACGTGCAAGTTTGCGACCAGCCGATGATAACCTCGATGCTGCTTGCCAGCGCGATGATGGGGGCCGTCGAGGCCACCTTCAATACCGGATATGAAGGCACGGCGACGCTGCACTATAAGATAGTGGGGCAGAGGGGCGACAGCATCGAGCGCACCAATACCTTCTACTTCCAGCAGTCCGCCGTTTATGCCTTGATGTCAGAGTTGGCCTTCCCGATGTATCTGCTGGAAGAGAATCGCTTCCGGCCCCAGAATATCGCCTCCCTGGAAGTCACCGCCGAATTCAACGAACAGGACGACACCGCCTTTATCGAGCGCGTCTATGCCGAGGAGAACGTAGCAGAGGCCGGCAAAGCCCTGCACCTGCATGTGGTGCTCCGGCCCGACAACGCCGAGCCCACGGAGCGGGTGGTGACCCTCAACATCCCGATTGATACGCCCAAGGGGATACTCCGGATCGTGGTAGCCGGCGGAGAAGCGGCTTGGACGCTGCGCTCGCGCCTGCGCCTGATGATGCCCACCTGGAATGATCTGGACTCCTTCATCGAGTTCTTCGAGAAACTCGAGCAGAACACTGAACTGGTGACCATCGGCGCCTTGCCCAGTGCCGGTGTCATCGTCGGGGAGACGAGGATGTTCCGGTTGCCCGGCTCATTTGAGGCTTTCATCACCGCTTCGCCGCGCACCGATCTGCAGGGCGGCAAAGCCGAGCTTTCCCATTCCGAGCAATGCCCCTGGGTGGTCTATGGCAGTCAGTATATGGCGATTGCCACCGTGGACCGCAAAGGCGCCAAGAGCGCCAAAGGCAAGACACCCTCGCCGGAGTTTGACCCTGATACAGACGTGCCACCCCCGTCGCCGATGAGCGAGGCCGGCGGCCAGGGCGCTTGGCTGCCGGGCGCTGTGGCTCCGCTGACGATGTGCTGGGCCGCCGACGCTTTCCCGCAGCCGCTCGCCAGCAAGCTGCGGCAGGCCGCGCCGAGTCCGCTGCAACCGCCGCCTCCGGAGCCACCTGATCTCACACCTACGCCTTCCCCCGAAGACATAGCCGAAATGTTGAAAAAAGAGACCGAGAAGCCCAATGACCAAGGCAAGGAAGAAGAGACCGACAAAGACCAGGAGGAAGAGAAGACCAAGGATAAGGTGACGGCCCGCCAGCCCAGCGCCTGGACGCAGACAAGCGCCAAGGACTTCCTGGAAGGCGAACTGGAAGGCGTGGCAGTGCGCAGCGACGGTGTAGTCACCCTGACGCCGTATGTCGAGCGGATCAACTCGCCCGGCGTTTTCTATGTGCTCTCGGCGGCCGCCGATCCGAGCGGAGCTGTCTATGTCGGCACCGGCAGCGAAGGCCATATCTACAAGATAGCCGACAGCCACAAGGCGACGCTTTTTTGTGACCTCGATAGCTTCGCCGTGACCGGTCTTATGGGTGACGGCGAGGGCGGCCTGCTGGCAGCGACTGCGCCCGGTGGCAAGGTCTATCGCGTCAGCGCCGATGGCACTGCCGAAGTCTATTGCGAGTTGCCGGTGGATTACCTCTGGGCCATCGGCAAAACAGCCCAGGGCAAGGTCGTAGTGTGCACCGGCAGCGAGGGCAAATTATACGAGTTGCAGGGCGCCGGGAAGTACACCGAGGTCTGCAAACTGGCCCAGGCCCACATCTTATGCCTGGCCGCTGATGCCAAATACACCTATCTAGGCACCGCCAGCCAGGGTGTCGTCTATCGCCTCAGCGCCGATGGGCGCTATACCGCCCTGTTCGACGCCAAAGACGATGACATTACCGCGATTACGGTGCCCAAAGCGGCGCAGCAGGCTGGTGGCACTATCTATGTGGCGACAGCTTCCAGCAAATCCGGCGGCGTGTACGAAGTCTCAGCCGATGGCGCAGTCTTGCCGCTGTATGAGGACAAGACGACCCCCGTGTATGCTTTGGCGTGCATGGACGGAGCTCTCTATGCCGGCACCGGCGATGAGGGCAAGCTGCTGTGCATCATTGACAAGGACCATCACAGCGTAGCCTACGATTCCGACAACGCTTATTTTACTTGCCTGCAGCCGATCAACGGCCGGGAACTGTATGTAGGCACCGCCAACCAGGGCGGCCTGCTGCACGTTGATACCGCTCGCGCGACCGAGGGTTGGCTGGAATCGTCGGTGCTTGATGCCAAGCGGATCGCGCAATGGGGACAATTGCAGTGGCGGGTGGATACCACCGGCGAGGCCTGGGCCCGCATTGCTACGCGCTCGGGCAGCAACTCCGACCCAACCGACAAGAGCTGGAGCGACTGGTCGCGGCCGCTGGAAAACGGCCAAGCGGGAAGTGTACAGAGCCCGCCGGGGCGTTACCTGCAGTACCGCCTGGAGCTGGCTAGAGCCAAGGCCGAAGACACCGTCGCCGTCAGCCGCGTTGCCATCGCCTACTTGCCCGCCAACCAGGCCCCGGAGGTGGAGATCAAGAAGCCGTCCGAGGGCGCTATGGTCTCCGGAGAATGCAGCATCTCCTGGGACGCAACCGACCCCGACAGCGACACACTGATGACGCGCATCTACTATCGCCAGCTTGGCAAGACCGACTGGCAACTTGTGACTGAGGAGCCGGAAAAAGAGAGCTACGAATGGGATACCGGCGACCTGGAGAGCGGCCGCTACCAGTTGCGCATCGTGACCGATGATAGTGCCAGCAACCCGGGGCAGGCGCTTTCCGATACAGCCACGGTCGAGCTCTTGACGATAGACAATGATGAGCCGCAGGTCTGGGTGGACACCATCGAGGCGCGGGGCAACAAGCTGTTCATCTCCGGGGTCGCGGCGGATGACTTGACCAATCTAGTAGAGGTATGCTACAAAGCCGATGGGCGGTGGTATGCCGCGCGGGCAGTGGATGGGCTTTACGACAGCCGCCACGAGACCTTTGACTTGCAGATACCACTGCCGAAGCAGAAAGCTGAGGTCGAGGTCCGCGCTCGCGATGCGGCCGACAACGAGTGCTCAATTAAAGTGATTTGGCCTGACAGCCGGAAGGTGGCGCCGCTGGGGTAAAGTCTGGCGGCGCGGCAGTCAACACGCCGCCCCGGTCCGATCGAGTGTTAAGCTGGAAGGTAACTACTCACCCCATCGCTCGCCAGCGAAATGCACATGTCATGGTGCACGGACTATCCTTGTCTCCCTCACCCCTAGCCCCTCTCCCTGTGGGAGAGGGGAATCGAAGGGGTGAGGGCTAGAGGGGGCGTCCCTCACTCAACGGCCCTTGCAGTTTGGCGCGCGACAAACGGGACAAGGCGAGTAGCTGCGCTGGAAGTATGCGTGAAACAGAAGAAGCCGACCAACATTGTGCTGGTCGGCTTCTTCTTGCGCGGACGCATGTTGGGTTCCATCAGAACTCGTTCTGTACCTCAATCGGTGCGCCGCCTTGCTCCGATGATTCGATTGCGGCCCAGGCCGTCGCCACGGTCTTGGCCCCGTCAACCCCGTCAATGAGCGGCGTCTTGTCGTTCACTATGCAGTCAACGAAGTGCTCCATTTCGCCGGCCAGCGCCTTCGTCATGCTCACCTTGGGCAATTCCGTCCAGCGGTATCTGTCAACTTGCCGCAGGCTCAGCTTGGCCGATGGCGAGGTATTGTCCCCGACCAGTGTACCCTTAGTTCCCCAGACCTCCAGGTCAAGGCCGTAGGGCCGCTGGCAGCCGGAAGACACCGTCACATGCCCGATGACATCATTAGCGAACTGCAGGTTGAGAATCCACATGTCATCAACCTGCTGCTGCGGGATATTGAAGTGGTTGCTGAAAGCCGATACGGTGATGGCATCGCCGCCGAACCAGCGGGCCAGGTCTATCGCATGACACCCGCCGCCGATGAGGATGTGGCGCTTTTCGGGGTCGAAACGCCAGCCGTCAAAGCCGGGGATCTCCTCGTAGTTGTGGATGTAGCTGGTCTCGACGAAGTACAGATCACCCAGCGTGCCATCGAAGGCCCATTGGTGGGCTTCCTGGAAGAACTTATCGAAGCGGCAGACTTGGGCCACCATCAGCTTGCGGTCGTGCTTGCGGGCGGCGTCCACCATGGCCTGACATTCCTCAATAGTGCGCGCCATCGGCTTCTCCACCAGCACGTGTTTGCCCGCTTCCAGGGCCTTAATTGTCTGCTCCATATGCAGGTAATCCGGCGTTGTGACCGACACGATGTCCACCAGGTCGGAGGCTACCAGTTCATCGTAATCGGTAGTCGCCACCGCCACTTTGAACTCCTTTTGCGTCTTTTGCACCAAGTCGGCGTCAAGGTCGCACACCGCCACCAGGTCAGCATCCGGTAGGTCCTTGCACTGCTGGAAGTGGCCGTAGCCCATGCGCAGACCGACGATCCCAATCCCAAGTTCTGCCATGTCAATCAGTCCCTTGTGGTTCGGTACTCAAGCGCTTCACGACGCTGGTGAGTTCGCCGGACCGGGCGGCTTCACCTACTCGCCTTGCCCAAGAGTTCGGGAAACCACGGACAGATGAACCTATCAGCCATGCAGCCTGTCGCGCGCTGCAGCCAGGCCGCGCCGTGCCTATTGGTTTATAGCCTTGCCCTCAGCGGCGTGCTGTCGCAGGAAGTCCGGCTGCTTCTCGTCTTCCAGTATCGAGCGGTCCGCCGCTTGCTTGCGTGCCGTTTCACTCTCAAGGTCAATCGCCGAGGTGCCGTTGGCAAGCTCCCAGACCTTGGCGTATTTCGTGAACACTTCGGTGGCACGCACCACTGAGTACATCAGCCCGGGAACGCCGTGTCTGATGCCGCCGCGAACGAGGTACTCGTACCAGAAGCCGAGGCAGAATCTAGCCAGCAGGTATGCGTAGCCGGGCCGGCGGCCCCGGTCATAGGCATCGAGCGCGGCCCTTGTCGTGTGGCGGTTCATCCGCGCGATGTGATCTGCCAGATCGGCGAACGAGTAGTGCAAAAGCGGATGCCGCAGCACGCCATAGCGCTCTTTCTCCAATCCCCCTGCATGCACCCTGGCAAGTGCATAGGCGAATTGTCCAGCCGCAAACAGACGCACTGTGGAGTCCGGATATGTGCCACAGCAAGGCAGCCACTGCCCGTGGTCAATCAGCTTGCGTGGCACCTTGTAGGCGCTGTATGGTGGCTGGGGACCGCCCAGGAGTTGCTGGATCTCCTCGGCCAGTTGGGGCGTTATCACCTCATCGGAGTCCACCACGAAGACCCAGTCGCTGTCTGCGCGCGCTGCTCCGTAGTTGTACTGGTGGGCGGAGAAGTCATAGGGCCGCATGTACACCCGTGCTCCGTACTCGCGCGCGATCTCAACGGTCGCATCTGTGCTGCCCCCATCCACCAAGATGATCTCGTTCGCCCAGGTGCAGCTATCCAGACACCGCCTGATGATGCCCTCGTTGTTCTGGGCTATCACGCAGACCGAGATGCTGTAGCGCTTGCCGTTGGTCGCCATATCTTTTCCTTCTGGAGTCATTGTCTCACAGTAAGGCCAGGACTTGCGTGATCACTTCTTCCGGGCTTATTCCCAGCAGGCACTCCCGATTGCGGCATCGTGCGGCCCGGTTGTGACACGGACTGCAAGCCAGATCGTGATAGATTGTTCTGGTGTGCTCGCCCATCGGCGCGCTCAGCCTAGGATCAGTCGGGCCGAAGATAGCCAGGGTGGGACATCGCAGAGCCGCCGACAAATGTGTCAGCCCGCTATCAATGCCGATGTACGCTCTAGCCTGTTGCAGCAGGGCCAGGATCAATCCGAGGTCAGTTTGTCCCACCAGGCTGATGCCGGGCACCGATCCGTCTCCCAGTAACTGCTCGGCCGTTTCTTTATCGCGTCCGGCTCCCACGACTACCGGCAGCAGCCCGGCCTCTTCGTGCAGGGCCGCGGCGACCTGGCCGAAGTACTCCAGCGGCCAGCATTTCCAACTACGGCGAGCCGAGGCGAACGGCGCCAGCACCACCATCGTCTGCCCTTCCGCGACCCCATGGGCCGAGAGTAGCGCCCTGATGGCCGCGTGGTCGGCATCGGTCGGCGCCAGCATATCCAGGTAGTCTGTCTTCTGCGGGTCCGGACATAGGTATTGCGCCATCCGCAGGCTGTTGCCCAGCGATGGCGGTGCCTCAAAGGCGACCCTTTCGCCGATTAGCCTCCGGGCCCAGTCGTTGTCGAACCCGATGATTCGCTTGGCTCCGCACAGCCGCGACATCAGGCAGGGGACGGCAGCGGTGGACAGCACTAGGGCCATATCCGCTCCGCGGGCCCGCAACCGTCGCAGCAACTGCCGATGTTGCCATAGCGACCTGGGCCGCACCTCCACACTGTCTATCGGTAAGGCCCGCTGGGCTAATGGTGCCAGCGCGGGCCGCACCACGCTAGATACCCGGGCGTCCGGCCACCGCTGCTTGACAGCCGCCGCCACCGGTAGGCTGAAGCAGAAATCACCGATCTGGTTCAGGTGGAACACGATTACTTCCATTTGTCCCCACCATCGGCTTGCGTCTGGAGCAGTTAGACCGACAAAATGCCGATGCGCCCATCCAGCCCACTTCGCGGAAAGCTTCGACAAAGCTCATCAACCCGGCAGCAACATCCGCTGCAGCGAAAAACCCCTGCGCGAGATGATTCGCAGGGGTTTTGTGTGAGCTTGCGACAAGCCCGCCGGTCTCGGGCCTACTTCAGTGTCCGTGCCTGCGACGCAGCCTTCTTCTCCTATCTGCCACTGCTTAGAGGCGCTGCAGCGCGGCTTCGGCGTCCTTCATCTTAGTCGGGTTGTCAGAGAGTTCGAGGAAGGTCTCGAACTCGGTCTTGGCTTCGGCCTGCTTGCCCTGCTCCGCCAGGATCCACGCCAGACCCCAGTGGGCCTCGGCGTCGTTGGCATCGCCGGCGATGGCCTTGCGGTATTCGGCGGCAGCCGCATCGTAATTGCCCTCGTGCTTGAGCTGCAGGGCTTTGGCTGTGGAGCCTCCGCCACCGGCCGGTGCCGGACCAGCACCCGGACCTGGCTCTGCGCCAGGCATATCAGGTGGTGGCGCGCTGCCACCAGGCGGTGGTCCCGGCATATCGCCACCGGGCGGTCCGGGCATATCGCCGCCCGGAGCCGGCGGGCCGCCTTCATCAGGGCCTGGAGGCATGTCGCCTCCGCCCATTTCTCCGCCCTCGGTTTCTTCATCCGCGCCGCCGCCGAACAGACAGCCGCTCAGCGTGGCGACGATAAGTGCTAGGATACTTAACGCCAACAGCAGTCTCCAGCCTCTCATATTCCCTATGCCTCCCTTATTGATACGAGAGATGCCTAGTGCCTACTAGGCTCTATCTATTTTACACCCAAAGCCTTGGTCATGCCAAGGGCTTATCGGGCTTTATGCCACCTATGGATGGCCGAGGCCAACGCCACCTTGTCTGGAACCACAACGGTTATCGTATCTGGCCGCCCCTCGGTGGCTTGTCAGCCGCTGCTCAAAGCTCGTCCAGATAGCTAACTGGGATCATATTCCCGCGATTCAGGATATGCTTGGGATCGAGCTGGTGCTTGGTGCGAGCGGTTTCACGCAGCCCGCTCTCACCATACATCAGGTACAGATATGGCCGAATCTTGCCGTCCTCTGCGTAGGTCTTCTTTCCCACGCCGTGTTCAGCCGATATCGTGCCGCCAAGCTCCACACCTCTTCGTGAAAGCGCCAGGAAGGCTTGCTGCGAGGCCGCCAGTTCCTCCGCCGTCTGCGGTATAAAGTCCCAGTGCAGGTGGTTGTTGCCGATATGCCCAAACAGAACGTACTCGACCCCGGAGGCTTCACCAATCTCCTCGTAAGCAGCCATTATCTCGTCCAGGGCCGCGTCCGGGACCGCGACATCGGTGGCGACTTTATGGGTGCCGGCTTGCCGCACGCCCTGATGGCACAGCTCCGGCACCGCATGGCGGATCTCCACCATCTCGGCCTTGTCCTTGTCCGAGAAGCCGCTCCAGTCCTCTAGACACCCGTATTCCTCCAACAGCTCCACCCAGGCCTCCAGAGCCTCGTCTTCATCGCCGGTAATGGCCTGCTCGAAGTAGATGGCAGCGCCGGCGTTCTCCGGGATCCGGTCATAGGTGCGTCTCAGAAGCATCAGCGCATGGGGATCGAAGTACTCGATCGCCAGGGCGTCCAGGGGGCTTGCCGGGTCGCGTGTAGCCTCCCGCGCCGCCTTGACGAAGCCGATGGCGGCCGCAACGCTGGGAAGGTAGCCGATACCGGCGAAGATCAGCGGCGGCAGCGGCAGCAGGCCGATCTGAACCTGGGTGATGACCCCCAAAGTGCCCTCACAGCCGATGAACAGATCAATCAGATCGGTCCGGTCCGCGCCCACGAAGTAGCCGGAGGCGTCTTTGACCGCCGGCGCTTGGTAAGAGGGAAGCTGCACGGATAGTGTCTCGCCGTCGCTCAGCACGATCTCAAACCGGCCGTCTGCGTCGGAGAAGACTTGGCCGCGTTCGATGTCCAGCACCTCGCCGCAGGTGAGCACCACTCTCAGGCTCTGCACCCATGCCCGGGTCGGCCCATAATGAAACGTGCGGCCCCCGGAGGCGTTGCAGGATACGGTCCCGCCCAGGAAGGCGGTGGTCTCGGTCGGGTTGGGCGGGTATAGCAGGTTCTCGGCCGCCAGCAGAAAGCTCAGCTCCTGCAGCATTATCGCCGGCGGAGCCACCGCATAGAGCTCCTCGTCATTGAGAAAGAGCGTGTGCTTGCCGTCAGAGATGGTTCTTTCGCCGGCGCCGGGCCCCGCTGCGACAGGAGCGACCAGGCGCTCGGTCGACAGCACCACGCCTCCCAGCGGTACTCGTGAGCAGGTTAAGCCCGTGCCGCCGCCCGAAATGCTGACTGGCGTGCCGCTAGCGTAGCACTCGCGCAGTACGGCGGCAACCTCGGCCTCGGTGGTGGGATAGAAAACGCGCTCGGCCGCACCGATAATCGCCGTGGATTCGTCGGTCAGGTAATTCTCGAGGACCAGCGGATCGTCGGAGCTTGGGATACTCGCTATGTCAACTTCATCAGGCTTGGTTGCGTGGATTCTGTTCATGGTCAGCCGCTCTTGATATCAATCACGGGCGATCCGTCGAGGGCATCCAGGCCCTTCACAAAGAGCCGGTTACCCTCCACCTTGAGCAGTTCGGCGCGTGTGACGCCGATAGGGTTGGGCCGCATCGGGCTGTGGACGGCAAAGACGCCCCGCAGCGGCTTGCGCTTGTCGCCGCGGGGGTGCACCTGGAGGGTCCGGCGGTCGGCCTCGCTCAGCTTGTGCATCCAGTAGAGAATCAGCAGATGTTCCTGCTCCTCCGCCCGCAGCAGAGCCTCGCTTAATTCCGGCTCCACCTCGATAACCATCACCTCGGCTTCGTCGGTAGCATACACGATGCCGATCGGTTCAATGTGGATTTCCAGGCCTTTGCTGTCCATTTGATAGAGCCGGCGCTTGTGGTGATAATAGCTATTCTGGGATGGCCTAGGCCCTCAGCCTCGTGCCCAGGCCGAGTCCAGGAATTGCTTGAAGTTATCGCTGACCTGTTTGCGCAGGGGTATCTCAATCGGCGAAGCGGTCGGCAGCAGCACATGGCGACAGCGCCCGCCCACTTCCTCCAGCGCCTTCGCCACCAGCCGGTCAATATCCTCCGGCCTTAGGGTCTCCATATCGTGGGCCTGAATATTACCCATTATGATGAATTGGTCGCCGACGATACCGGCCAGCTCGTCCAGGGTGATGTCCCCATTGGGTGGCGCCTCACACGGGTCCAGCAGATCAATCCCCATCTCCAGCACGTAATCGAGTATCTGTCTGATCGGCCCGTGGCAATGATAGCGCGCATAGGCCCCATACTCGTGAATGATCTCCACCAGCCGCTTGTCGAAGTTGACCACATTCTCTTCAAAGAAGCTGGGGGCTAGCATCGGCGGCGCTGCGTACTCGGCTCCGAACAGCCGCAAGCACGGTCCCGCGCCGTTTTCCAGCGCAGCCCTCAGCCACTGCTCCACTAGCTCCTGGCACCGTTGCAGCATGGCGAAGAGCTCTTGGGGCGCGGTCAGCGTGCGCATCATAAAGTCTTCATATCTCATGTTCTCGCAGACCAGGCACAGCGAGGTCGGCACCTGAAACTCCAGAATGCCGCGATCACCCACAGCCGCCCGCCGGGCCTCAATCTCCTCGGTAGTAGGGGCTTTCGGCTCGAATGGCAGCTCGCAGAAAGCCGCCATGTCCTCATCCGCCTTGACCAGGTGTTCGGTCACCCAGACGGTGTAGGTGGTGTCGGTTTCGCGACTGGTGCAGGTCAGAGGGCCGCTAGGGGCGTTGACCGTTATCTCTCGGACGGCGGCGTCATGCTCTCGGTGGGTCTGCTCGTGCGCCATCTCCGGGTCGGCCAGCCGCAGGATTTCGGTGTTGCCAAAGGAGGCGTAGTAGGAGCTGACATAGGCGAAGATGTGGTCGTACTGGTCAGCATAGCTCAAGATTTCAGCATAGCTCGGCTGCTCTTCGGCCCACGGCTGGCTGTAGCGGTCCAGGCCGTAGGTGCAGCCGGGTGTCCGGTCCACCGGGCGTCCCGCCAGCAGGGCCTCAAGTCGTTCCCGCCGCGTCATTTCCGTCTCGCCCTCCTTCGAACACCGCGTAGGTCGGGCTGCCAGCCCGCCTCCCTTCGTCTAAAGCCCATGCACCGGCTGGGGAATACCGAGCAGTTCGCGCTTGCGCTGCAGGTAATACAAATAATCGTCGTAGCTCACATCCGGCGGCACGCGGTGGTCCACGTGGGGGATGACGCCGCCCTCCTCGACTAAGGGCACCAGCCTCGCCAGCTCCTCGTCTATCGCTTTGCGCCCAAGCGCCAGCGCGCGCTTGTTGACCCCGCCCAGCAGCAGCACGCGCTTGCCCCAGCGTTTGCGGATCTCCAACGGATTACTGCCGGCGGCCACTTCCACCGGGAACATGGTGTTGACCCCGCCGTCGAGCCAGCACTCAACCACATCGGTGATATTGCCGTCACAGTCCACGTAGAAGATGTCGGCCCCCGCCTGCCTGACGAAGTCGGTAATGCGCTTATAGCGCGGCGTCATCCATTCCCGGAACATCTTCGGCGAGATGATGCAGCCCTTGTTGAAGCACATGTCCTCCCAGAAGGCCCCGGCGTCAATCTTCTCGATATCCGCTACCGCGCGCTTGAGCAGGGTCGTGATAAAATAGACCCAGTACTCCATCATGTCCTGCACCAGGTCCGGCTGCTCCATACAGGCGATGGAGATGTTCTCAAATCCCATCCAGTCCCGGAAGCGGCCGAATATGCTGCCGAGGTTGACCACCACCGGCACCTGTGCCGCATTGAGACGCGCCACGTGCTGGGGCCAGTCCGCAGGATAGCGCGTCGGGTCATTGGGGTCGAGGCGCGGCAAATACTTCTTTTCCCAATCCGCCCGGCTCTCAATGCCGAAGCGCAAATACCTGGGGATCGTGTCGGTGCCGTCGGTGAACTCTTGCTTCAGGGTGCCTTCGCCGTCGCGGACGATGCGGTACTTCTCGGTCTGCTCGATGATCTTGGTCTCGAACGCTGGCAGCAGGCCGGTATTGACCGGTACGCCCACACGGGGGGCGAATTGGAAGTAGCGATCAGCTATTGAGTTGTCATTCACCTCTTCAGGCAGGCCCTCCTCATGCCAGCGGGTGAAGGTGTTGCTCCAGTACCCGAACTCCTCATCGGGCACGTGATCTACAGGCTCGAAATGCATCGTCCGCAGCCAGCGCTGTCGGTGCGTCAAGCTCGCTTCATCCGTTCGCCGTCAGAGTGTGTAACTGCTCACCTAACCCCCTTTTTCATTCCCCCTTCCCGCACCCACTGCTGCGCAGCGGGTACCCGGAAGGGAACTAGGGGGTTAGGCTAAACCATAAACTGAGTAGTCATTAGAGTTCCACAGACTCAACCAACTTATGCGCATTACCGCACATCACTTTCGTGACATCATCCGCTGACAGTCCCACGCGCTGGGCTGCACGCTTGAAGGCCAGAAGCTGCTCGTAGATATAAAAAGTGTATTTCGCCTCCACCTCCGCCGGCTTGCGGTCCGTATTCCACGGATAGTCCTCGTCGGTGAAGTTGATGTATCTGTCGCCCTCGTACTCCCGCACCCCGCGCATCAAGGTTATCGGCAGGTCGCTGGCATACAGCAGCCGGTCCGGGCCGACTAGCCGCAGGGCCAGCTCCAGCACCTCTTCATTCAGATTGGCCGAGAAGTCGTAATAGAGGCTTTCCACATCCTGCAGCGCCTCCAGCCCGGGCTTGGCGAAGGTCATGGTATAGGCCCGCCCGATGTGAGCTATCACCAGCTTCATATTCGGGTAGGTCTTGGTGATGCGTCTGAGGTCGGCATGAGTGTTGGGGTCCCGCAGCCGCTCCAATCCCGGAATGTGCAGTATCACGATCAGCCCCAGGTCGTGGGCAAGCTGCTGGTGCGCGGGTGTCAGATAGTCGTCAATCCGGACCGCGTTGACGTCCTCGATGTGGCTGGCCAGGCCCATATATGGTTTCAGGCCCAAGAAACCGCCGTCGCGGATGAGTTTCTCCAGCATTTCCGGCGACTGATAGGGCCTCACCACATACAGAGCGTCCAACTCGGGGCTGGCCTTGGCCTGCTGGCTCACATACTCGTTCAGCGCCTGCAGGTTATTGTCCGCATTCGGCATGGGGAAGCCGAGGGTGCGCGTCTGGCGCCCCGGGAAGAGCTTGTGCTGCACCTCGATCAGATGCTCGGCAGGGAAATGCCTCGGTATCGCCGCCGGCCACAGCCGCTTCTTCGTCTCTTCCGAAAAGGGAACGTGATGCTCGTCCAGGCCCAGGTGCACGTGAAAGTCATAGACCGTGTCCGGCAGGAAATCGTCCAGCTCCGCCATGAACAGCGGCAGGTCAACCTTCTGGTAGCGGTCCGGGTCAATGCCCATCATCTTGGGTTCGCTATCGCTCATGTCTCAGCTCCGTCGTGGAGTAATCCGGCTTGGTCGGAGGTCTGAAGCCCACTTCTTGTGTCGTGGGGCGGCAGGTCAGGTGTGCGAGAGCAGCCGGGTGATCGCAGCGCCGGTCACCGGCCCTCGCACGATCGCAATCGCCCCGGCCAGCTTGAGCGCGTCACCCGGCAGGAAGGGCACAACCCCGATTGTCACCACATGCGCCAACGGACCGCCGGTAATCACCAGCAACCACAGGCAGCCGAAGAGGTAGATGACCGCGGTGCCGGCAACGCACGCCACTACTGCTCCGGCTGTCGTTCTCAGGGCCGAGTAGATCGCGCCGACCACCGTCGCGGCGACCATGAAGCCAACCAGGTAGCCACCGGTGGGGCCGGCAAGCGCAGCCATTCCGCCGACAAACGCCGGCAGCCCCAGTATCCCCAGTACCAGATACTGCACCTGACTCCAGCCACCCCAGGCAGCGCCGAGACTCAACCCCGCCAGCAGCACCACAAAGGTCTGCATCGTCAGCGGCACCGGGCTGAACGGCAGCCACAGCTTGATATGAGCCGCCCCTACCATCGCTGCCGTAAAGCCCAGGCTGAGCAGCAACAGTCTGACTGTGCTGCGGGTATTGCCTTGCGTTTTGACCGCGATTCCTGTTGCGGCGGCATCTGAGCTTCCCTGTCTCATCTCTCAGCAATCTCCTGACGAACTACCATTCGCCCGATCCTCAACAGTAAGATCGCGCGAACGCCGAAGTCTGATATCCTCATTGCCCAGTATGATACACAGATTCCCCTACCGGCACAAGCGCCCTCCCTGGATTGCGGGCAGGAAGGAGCCTAGCTGCGGGGGAATCTAGCCCTTGCTCAACCCAGCACATTCGCAGGGGCCGATGCGATGTACGCCGAGACACTGATATTCGAGGATGCTTCCGACCGGCCCAGCCATCACTGCGCCAGCATGGCCGAGCTGCCTAACGGCGACCTGCTGTGCGTCTGGTACGCAGGAAGCCGCGAGGGCGCTGCTGATGTCGCGCTGATGATGGCCAGGTGGGGTAGGGCAGAGGCGCGTTGGTCCGCCCCGCGAGTACTGCTCGACACGCCCGGCCGGCCCGACGGCAATGCCGTAATCCATTTAGATTCCGGCGGCAAGCTCTGGCTCTTCCACGATGTCATCCAGGGCCGCGGCTGGGACAGCGCGCTGCTGTACCTGCGCACTTCGGAAGATGGCGGAATCACCTGGACTGAGCCGGTGCTGATGGACGAGGCGCCGGGGATGATGGTGCGCAACAGCTTGTTGGTACTGGCGAGCGGCGAATGGCTGCTACCCGCCTATGATGAGAGGACCTGGCGGAGCTTCTGCTACATCTCCGGGGATGCGGGGGCAAGCTGGCAGCGTGGTGGCCTGATGCCCAGCCCGGTCCCCGTCATCCAGCCGGCGCTGATCCAGCGGGACGACGGCAGCCTGCTGGCCTATCTCCGTACCGGCGCTGAGGACCACCATATTCGCGCCTCAATCTCGGCGAATTGCGGTCGAAGCTGGTCCCCGTGCCTGCCTACGGAGTTGCGGAATCCCAACAGTGGAATAGATATGGTGAGACTGCAGAGCGGGGAGATCCTGCTGGTATTCAACAATGTCACTGAGGGGCGTACACCCTTGCACGTGGCGGTTTCAACCGATGAAGGCCGGACTTGGCCGCTCACCAGAGTCCTTGAGACCGGCCCGGGCGAGTTCTCCTACCCATGCGTGATACAGTCCCACACCGGCCGCATCCACCTCGTCTATACCTACGACCGCAGATCAATCAAGCACGTGCAATTTGATTCACAGTGGCTGAACGGTGTAGCCCGAAGCTAGCTGCTCTGGGCCGGTCCCGGGCCGACCTCACCTAACCCTGCTTCAGTGCCTCAAGCGCCTCCAGGGTCTGCTCGGCCACGTTTTTCTGGTAATTGAAGAAGTTCACCCAGCGTTGCAGACAGCCTTGTCGCTTCTCCTCGCTATCGAAGAAGTCGCGTGCCATCGCCTCTTTGGTTTTGGCCACGTTTAGCTCGACATCAATGGGCACGTGCAGGCTATCATGCTTTACTGCGTTCTGCGGACATACATCATGACATACTCCGCAGCGGATACAGGTGGCGATGTCCATCTTCGCGATGCCCTCAACCAGCGACAGCGCGCCTGCGGGGCAGTTATCTACACACACTCCACAGCCGATACAGTCATTCTCATCAACCCAAGGCACTTGAGCTACCTCCTATAAGGTCTTGCATGTAAACCAGTTGGCAGTATAGCCGGCTAGACAGGAGCGTAGTAGGTGCGGTCGCCCTCGGCAACCGCCTCGATCCGCTCCTCAGCCAGCAGCGCCATGATGTATTTGGTCGCCTCGTTCGGGTGAATGTCCAGGCCGACGGCGACATCGTTGACCGTACATGGCCGCCGCCGCAGCAGGTCGAAAACATCCTCGCTGGTCTGTTGGTGCTCGGCGTCGCCCGCGTAGTCTTCCGGCAGGGGCGCGACGATTTCGGCCAACGGCCCGAGGGCTTCCCTCGCAATCTGGAGCTGGTGCGGCGAGAGGGCCTTGGCGTAGCTCTCTGTCGGCGGCCTAATCACGGTATTGATCTGCACCCGCGCGGGCTTGATTATATCAATGCCCTTGCGTATCGCCTGCAGCTCCGCCTCGGTGTCATTGACCCCGGCCACCAGCATTACTTCCAGCCACATCTCGCCGGCACTTGCCTCGCGCGCCTGAGCGATGCCGGCGATTATTTGCTCGATGTTGAGCTCGGCAGCCGGGCGATTAACTGCCTGCAGGCCTTCCTGGGTTCCGGCGTCGAGCGAGGGGATCAGCAGATCCAGGTGCTGGACTTCCCGGCGGAGCTCCTCGTCATGCAAGAGTGAGCCGTTTGTCAGCAGAGCAATGGGAATCTCGCTTTGCTGCTGGGCGAAGTCTATCACCTGGGTGATTTCAGAGTTGAGCGTCGGCTCGCCGGAGCCGGAGAGCGTCAGATAGTCGGCTTCGCCATCTTCTTCCAGCCACCGCGCCAGTTCGGCTGTCACCTTTGCGGCCGGTATGTAGGGCTGGCGGCGAGTAGTCAGCTTGGTTGTCGGCCCCAGTTGACAATAAATGCAGTCGAAGGTGCAAATCTTGAACGGTACCAGGTCAATGCCCAGGGACCTGCCGAGGCGGCGCGAGGGCACCGGGCCGTACAGAGTATCGTAACCTCCGGTTGCGTCTGTCATACCAATTCAATGCTCCTGTTTTGCCAGATGCGCCTTGACCGCGCTCAGTATGCCCGCGAACGCCTCGCGGATTGCCTGAGGGGCAGCTTGCTCGGTCAGCGACTGTCCGCTATCGGACATGCTTACAACCTCCGGTACTAACGGTAAGGCTCCCAGGAAGGGTACGCCCATCTGCTCGGCCATTGTTTCCCCGCCGCCCTGAGAGAAGATGGCCGTTAGTTTCCCGCAATACGGGCACACGAACCCGCTCATGTTTTCGATGACGCCGGTCACCGGCAGCTCCAGTTTCCGGGCGAAGTTGATCGCCTTGCGGCAGTCCTCCTGGCTGACCTGCTGGGGGGTGGTGACGATGATGACACCGTCGGTACCGGGGAAGGACTGTGCTATAGTCAGGGGCTCGTCACCGGTGCCGGGCGGCAAGTCAACGATGAGATAGTCGAGCTTGCCCCAGTCAACATCGGCGATGAATTGCCGCAGCGCACCGGAGCGTAGCGGCCCCCGCCAGATCGTCGGGGTATCGCGGTCTTCCAGCAGCATCGCCATTGATACTACCTTCAGCCCGTGAGCGGCTGTGGCCGGCTCCATCAGGTTATTGCGTAGGCTCAAGCGGGTGTTGTCAGTGCCGGTCATCAGCGCGGTGTTAGGCCCGTGCAGGTCGGCATCAAGCAGCCCGACCTTGCTACCTTCCGCAGCCAGCATCCACGCCAAATTCACCGCTACGGTTGATTTGCCGACCCCGCCTTTGCCACTCATCACCAGCAGGATATGGTCTATCTCGCGGGCGCGTTGCTCGATTGCCTGCTGTTGTTGCTGGTAACGCGCTTGGGCTTGCTGCTGGGCCTCCGCGGTTGGCTTATCGGCTCCATTCATACCTGGTCCCGTTCCCTTATTCACATTCGCACGGGGTGCAGTTCGAGTATCTCTTCGAGCCGTTCCCATGCCTGGCGGATGCCCTGGGCGACCGGCCCGTCCTGGTATTCGACCAGGGGCACCTCGTTGGCCATAGCCTCGGTCACCGTCTCATCGTAGGGCAGTTCGGCCAGCAGCTCGACATCGTTATTGCGGCAGTAGTCTCGGATGCGCTGGGAGTTCTCTTCGTTGATATCGGCCTTATTGATGATCGCCACCATCGCCACACCGAAGTGCTTGATGACTCCGGCGATCCGCTCCATATCGTGGATTCCGGAGAGTGTCGGCTCGGTCACCACCAAGGCCAGGTCCACATCGGCGATCGCCGCGGTCGCCACACAGCCGATACCGGGCGAGCCGTCAATGATGATTAGCGGCTTCCCCAGGTCCATTGCCACATCCTCGGCCTTTTGCCGGACCATCGTCACCAGTCGGCCCGAGCTCTCCGAGCCGGGAATCAGACGCGCATAAACTAGAGGGCCGAAGCGCGTATCGCCGACATACCACTGCCCGCACGACTTCTGCTCCATGTGCAGGGCGTTTTCGGGGCATACCAGGACGCAGAAGCCACAGCCCTCGCAGGCCAGCTCGTTGACCTCGTCCACGGTTATGGCCTCAAAGCGGCAGGCCTCCTCGCACTTGCCACACTTGGTGCACAGGTCCTCGTTGCGCACCGCGACCTGCATCCCCAAGAAATCGCCGCTCTCAGTGATCTTGGGGATCACAATCTGGTACAGATTGGCCGCGTCAACGTCACAGTCGGCCATAACCTTGTTGTCGGCAAGCGCCGCAAACGATCCGACGACAGTCGTCTTGCCGGTGCCACCCTTACCACTTACTACTGTCAATTGCCGAGGTGAGAAAACCGTATCTGACACTTATACACCTTCTCATGCTCATGAGTGTCGGGCTTGTGTGACCAAATCCACTTGCTCAAATACATCCGGTCTGCTCCAAACCACACACAACCGGCAGGGCCGCCGTTTGCCTCAGTAGCCCTGCCGGTATGCGACGTCTCTGCGGGTATGAGACTACCACCAGCCGAAGCCGCCGCGGCCCATGCCACGTCCCCAGGCCATACCACGGCCAAAGCCGCCGCCGCGCCCCCAGGCCATACCCATGCCACGCCCAAAGCCGCCGTAGCCCATTCCAAAGCCGCCGTAGGGCATCCCGTAGCCGCCGTAGGGCATCCCGTAGCCGCCGTAGGGCATCCCGTAGCCGCCGTAGCCCATTCCAGAGCCGCCATACGGCATTCCAGAGCCGCCGTACGGCATTCCAGAGCCGCCGTAGCCTCCATACGGTGCGTAACCATATCCGCCCATCCGGGCAGCCCCGTAGGGGTTACACCAGCCACGTGCGCCTCCGGTCATCGGTCCCATACCTCGCGGTCCTGTTCCATTCAATCCTGGCATCACTGCACCTCCTTATCTCGATTTGCGTGGGCCGCCCTTAGTCAGATTGAGGGTCGGCCTCACTGTCTAGGTTAGTCTTGTTCGGCTACAATGCTACTGTCTGGTCAGCTTAGCGCCGCATTTGGGGCAGACCTGCTGGTAGCAGGCGACGCCGCGCTGGTGGGCGACAACAGCGCCGCAATTGGGGCATACGCAGTTACCGCCCGGGCCAGCCGCTTGCGGGCCGCCCATGCGTCCGCGGCCTCCGCCGGCACCCATACCTGCGCCGCCCATGCCTCTACCAGTGCCCGGTCCCCGGCCTGTCGGGCCGGTTCCGTCGCCTCTGGGCATAGCTAGCTCACTCCTTCTTGCACGGATTGGCTGCCTACTATTTCTACAATTCGCTTGTACATCTCGACCAGATCATCGCGCCACTCCGGCCGCGCCTCGGCGAGGGTCTCGCCTCGCGAATAGGCTTCGGCGATCTCGCGTCGCTGCGGAATCCGCATTAGTATATCGAGCCCCTCAGCCGCGCAGTAGTCAGCTACGCCCTGGTTCCCGACCCCGTCGCGGTTTATGATCACGCCGCGGGGCACACCGAGCCGTTCGCAGGTGTCCACCGCGTCCTTCAGGTTGCTGAGGCCGAACGGTGTCGGCTCGGTCACCAGAATGCAGTAGTCGGTATCCTCAACGGTCTCCTGCATCGGGCAGGCGGTGCCGGGCGGGGCATCGAGTATGCTTATACGTTTCGGATCAATACGTTTCTTGACCGCCATGGTCACCGGTGTCGCCCGTTGATCGCCGACATTGAGGCAGCCGGCTATGAAGTCCATCTGCTCCCCGACACGGCCCACTCTGACCTCTCCCACCTGCCGCTCCACTTCGGTGATCGCGCCGGTGGGGCAGACGTAAGCGCAGGCCCCACAACCGGCGCACAGGTCGTAGAAGGTCAGCACGGCTTGTCTGATGACCGCGATGGCGCTGAACTCGCAGGCCTTGGCGCACTCCCCGCAGCGGGTGCAGATGTCCAGGTTCACCTGCGGCACCAAGACATACACCGGCGCCTCTTCGCTAAGCTCGGGCTGCAACAGCAGATGAGCGTTAGGCTCCTCCACATCGCAGTCAATGATCTGAACCTGGCCCGGGTACTCATCATTCAGCGCCAGGGCCAGGCTGGTCGCCACCAAGGTCTTACCGGTGCCGCCTTTGCCCGCGGCCACCGAGATACTGAGTCTGGGTGTTTGGGTCTGTGACATGAAATAGACTCCTATTCAACTTGCGCTTACACGGGGGCGCTTCAGCCGCGCCGTCTCGCTCCGGCATCAAGTTCGGCATTAGGGTCCTCGAGCTCTTGCAACTCCCCATTCTTGAACTTTGTGACGACGGCCTCCACGTTGCCGCCCACGCCTCCATAGACGGTGATGCCGCCCTGTTTGAGCGCAGCGAAGGTGTTGGGCCCAACCAGGGTGGATATAACCACATCCGCACCGGCGTTGGCGATCACCTGTGCCGCCGCCACACCCGCTCCGGTGCCGGCCAGGGCCCCCGGGTTCTTGACCCCCTCAGCCGTCATCGTCTCGGTATCAACGATAACGAAATAGGGGCAACGACCGCAGCGGGGGTCCACGGGCGCGCCCAGGTCCTTACCTTTTGAGCTAACCGCCACTTTCATCGTGCATCCTTCCTTCGGCCAGCGCTCAGCAGCTTACTCGCCCTCCGACTCCAGCCGCTCGATCTGCTGGTCAATCCACTCCAGTTGTTGCTGCAACATGGTAAGCTGCTGCTGCAAGAAACTGCGCTGCATCTGCAGCATCTGGAGTTCGTACTCAGCCATCTGCTCGGGTGACATTGACGGCATCGGTCCGTAGGGTTGCCCCCACATCGGCGGCTGCATCATCCCCGGATAAGCCTGAGGCATACCGTAACCACCGGGCGGCATCGGCGCTTGGGCTTGAGGATCGGGCGGCGGTGCCTGCTGAAAGCCCTGCCCCATACCTTGCCCCATACCTTGACCCATACCTTGACCCATACCTTGGCCCATGCCGCGGCCCATACCTCGCCCCATTCCGCCGCCCATTCCGCCGCCCATACCACGACCGACACCGACCCCGGGCGCAGCCGCTGCGCCGCCGACGCCGAAGTGGGACCCGACAGTAGCATCGCCTACCGGTTGCACCTGTCCGTTGATGACGGCTTCTACCGCTTGGCGCACGGTGCCGCCGGCGAACTGATACACCGCCAGGCCGGCTGCGCTCAACGCACCGTAGGCGTTGGGACCATAGTTGCCGGCCACTACCGCCTCCGCCCCCGAGTTGCCTACTAGCTGCGCCGCTTGGATGCCGGCTCCGGAACCCGCTTGAGTGGCCGTGTTCTCGATCGCCTCGAATTGCATCGTCTCACTCTCAACGATCACGAAATATGGGGAGCGGCCAAAACGGGGGTCCATCGCTGCATCCAGACTGTCGCCACTTGCTGATACCGCAATTTTCACGCAAATCTCCTCCTGGTTTCCCCTGATCTCCAAAGGTTGGTAGTCCGCAGTTATTGTGCCTCTTCGAGTTGCTTGATAGCTTGGTTAATCTGTTCTAGCTGCTGTTGCAGCATCTGGGCCTGCTGCTTGAGCCACAGCAGTTCCTGTTGCCGTGCCGCCTGCTCCATCGCTGGGTCGGGAGCGAAGAAGCCCTCCGGCATCAGCGAGGGGTAACCCGGATATGGGGGATAAGGTGCCGGCATTGAGGTTTCGGGATACATCTGCCCGCTCCAGCCCCACATACCACCAAAGGGCATCTGTCCAGACATGTACATTGGGTAATACGGGTTTCCGTAGAACACAGCCTATTCCTCCTCTACGTGGTGACAGGGGTTACTCCCATCAGTGCTCAGCCGGCCCCAGGCCAGCGCCTCGATGACTTCATTGAGGCCGCCGGAGATACCGGTCATGGTCTGGATACCGAACTGCGCGAAGAACTGCTGGGCTCTGGGGCCCATGCCGCCGGCGATAATGCACTCCACGCCGAGGTTGTTGAGCATCTTGGGCAAGGCGCCGGGCTCATGGCCCGGATTCGCCACCTTCTCCCGCTCTATGATCTCCCCCTCAACGATTTCGGCGACTTCGTAGCCTTCACAGCGGCCAAAATGGGGAGCTACTTCGCATCCGTTACAGGCTAATGCTACTTTCATAGTTCACTCCGTTGTCCTATATGTGACTTGCATATACATAGGGGCCAAGCTGGCCCCTGCTCTACTACTAAAGAGCGGCACAAAGATCAGCGAAATACATCATGGCTCGCCCTCGTTGCATCAAAACTGCCGCCCATCGCTTCAGGTGCGCCAGCCCGGCGGGAGTGAGTTGGTAGATCCTTTTTGCCGGCCCGCTGGTGCTCGGCGCCCAACTTGACACCACATAGCCGACTTCCTCCAGGCCTCTCAGCGTGCGATAGATAACGCCTGCGTCAATTTCAGCGTCGGTTATGGCGAAGTCGCTAGCGGCCTCCAGGAACTGGTAGCCGTAGTGCGCTTGGTCGGTGGCCAGCAGGTAGAGTAGCACTGGCTCGACCAGGCGTGACAGATTGCTGCTTATCACAGCAAATGGATCTTGGACGTTTCTTCCTCCGCCTCGCCCTCTTCTGCGCATCGTCGGCTCCCTATATGTACTTTACATATAGCAGACTTTACCCCACCTGTCAAGACCTAAACATGTTTTTTTTCGCCACTTTTCTTCAGCACCGGCCCCCCAGCTTGTATAAACCGCCATTTTCGGGTATAATATACCTAGCACTCTGTATCACCGTGGGGGCGAAAGGGCTCGACGTGATGCAGGGCTGGTCAAGATAGCGAGCCGAGATCGCCGCATTCTCGTTAAACACGGCACCAACACAACTGCCAATGATATGGCACTGGCCGCTTAAGTAGTGGCCATGTCTGCCTCGCTTCGCTGATCGGGCGGGGACAGACATCAGCAAGATCAGCTACCTCAGTAGCTGAGGCTCCAGCGGCTTTTGGGGGAAACTCTAGAGTGAGCCGGCCCGGCTGGGCCCTGTGCGCGAGGGCCGCCCGGGCTGTAACAAATCGCGCACTACGCTCGTAGAGGTCTTGGCGGCCCCATTGCGGACGCGGGTTCGATTCCCGCCGCCTCCACCATTCGACACGTTCTTCAACGTGTCGAATGGTGCCCGCCATAGCCCGACGCAGGAGGGCGACGGCCTGTCAGGCCTCAGCAGCTCTGCTCGCCATCGTCTCCCCAGCCGCCAACATGATAGCGCGCGTTCCCCGACGCGCTTTTTTGCTGGCCGCCTAGGCGGCGTAGGCTTGCAGGTGTTTTGCCGCTTCGCGTATAATCTATGCAAGTTCGTCCGGATGACTGTCTGGTCGAAAGGGTATGAGTATTGCTTCGCGTTGACGGACGGGAGAACGATCAGTTACGGGACTGCACGCTTACCCGCGAGGTCAACAGGTATGCGGAAGGGTCCTGTTTGGTATGTCTAGGCCATACCAGGGTCTATTGCACGGCCTCGGTGGATGAGCGCCAGCCGGGCTTTCTGCTCAATACCCAGCAGGGCTGGGTCACGGCGGAGTATGGGATGTTGCCGCGCGCCACGGCGCAGCGCGAATCGCGCGAGGGTGGTTCGCGTATCGGCGGACGTACTCACGAAATCCAGCGCCTGATCGGGCGTAGTCTGCGGGCCGTAACCGACCTGCACAAGCTCGGGCCCCGGACGGTCCGCCTCGACTGCGATGTCTTGCAGGCCGATGGCGGCACTCGCACTGCCAGCGTGGTGGGGGCCTTTGTGGCGCTGGCCGAAGCCTGTGCTTGGCTGCAGCAGAAGAAGGCGATCAAGGCCTGGCCGCTCTACGGCGAGGCCGCCGCCACCTCCGTCGGCATCGTTTCCGGCGAGGCTCTCTTGGACCTGTGCTACACCGAGGATGCCCAAGCCGTGGTGGACATGAACGTGGTGATGACATCCCGCAAGCAGTTCATTGAGGTCCAGGGCACCGCCGAGGGCCGCCCCTTCACCCGCGAGGAGCACGACCAGATGCTGGCTCTGGCGTGGTCGGGAATCCAGAGGTTATGTGAGCGGCAGAAGGCGGCGCTGGTGGGCGTCGGCCCCTACGCCGAGACTTAGGGCATCTGATGCAGGGCGGCGCGACAAAGCGATTGCTGGTGGCCTCCCGTAACCCGGGGAAAGTGGCCGAAATCAGGCAGCTTCTGGCCGACTATGCCGTCGAGGCAATCGGTCTTGAGGATCTCGACATTGCGCCGGACTTAGCCGAGCCCTATGACACCTTTGCCGACAATGCCCGGCACAAGGCGCTGCAGTTGGCTGAAGCCACGGGCATGGCGGCTCTGGCCGATGATAGTGGTCTGGAGGTTGAGGCTCTCGGCGGACGCCCCGGGGTGTACTCCAGTCGCTATGGGGAGGATGACAGCCGACGCATTGAGCGGCTGTTGGCTGAGCTGGCCGCGGTTCCCGACGACCGCCGCAGCGCCCGTTTTGTCTGCGTCATTGCCCTGGTTTACCAGGGGCAGGTAGAGGGGCTCTGGGAAGGTGAATGCCAGGGCATCATTCTTCGCCAACCCCGCGGCGAGGCCGGCTTCGGCTACGATCCGGTGTTCTACTATCCGCCGCTGGACTGCACCTTTGCCGAGATGTCAACCGAACAGAAGAACCGGGTAAGTCACCGCGGCCGGGCCTTGCAGGCGATGCTTGAAGTTTTGCGGGATGGGCATCTGCTTGGCCGCTCACTCCGGTGAAGTTGCCGCAGCAAGTCTGTGACGGGAAAGTGCTGCTCATGGCTGACAAGCTAGCAACCGAGCCCGGTGTTTTTGCCTCACAGAGCGCGCTCGAGCCGGGCCGTGACAAGCTCACAATCCTGCAGATCATTACGCCCCAGCGTTATTCGGGGGCCGAGCGTGCCATGACGTACCTCTCCGAGGCTCTGGTCGCCCGCGGCCACCGCGTGGTTGTGGCGTGCAAATACAACGAGTTGATGCTGCAAGAGCTGCGGCAACGTGGTGTCGAGGCTCATGTGTTGCCGATCCGGGGCAAGCTCAACCTCGCCGCCCCGCTGGTGATTGCCAGGTTTGCTCGCAGCATCGGCGCAGACCTCATTCATACCCATCTCTCGACCGCCAGCTTGTGGGGCACGCTGGGGGCCAGACTCGCTGGCGTGCCTTCTCTCGGCCATGTTCAGTGGCTCAATCACAAGCACTGGTACCTCTTCGCCGATCGCTGGGTGGCTTGCAGTCAGGGTGTCAGGAACCACCTCATCGCCCAGGGCCTTCCCGGTGACCGTATTGACGTTGTCTATAACGGGCTTGACCAGCGCCAATTCCCGTGGCCCGCGGACGGCTCGGCGGTACGTGCCAAGCTCGGCTTGCGACCTCAGCAGCCGGTCATCGGCGCCGTCGCGCATCTTTCGGCCCACAAGGGTCATGCTTACCTGGTGCAGGCGATGTCGCGACTGGCGGCCAGATTCGGCGACATCTCCTGCCTGCTGATCGGCGAGGGCCAGGACGAGCCGCGACTGCGCAGGATGGTGAGTGAGCTTGGGTTGGAGCGACACGTCAGGTTCCTCGGCTACCAGCATAACGGTCACCAGCTCATCAGCGCCATGGATATCGCGGTCCTGCCCTCCCTGCGCGAGGGGCTGGGGATCGCCCTGATCGAGGCCGGCTTTCTGGGCAGGCCCGCCGTCGCCAGCGATATTGACGGCATCAACGAGGTGGTTGTGGACGGCCAGACCGGCGTGCTGGTGCCTCCGGCCGATGCCGAAGCGCTTGCTGCCGCCATAGCGAAGCTGCTGGAGGATGCCGACTGGGCCCGGCAGTTAGGGCGACAGGCCCGCGCCCGGATGCAGCAGACTTTCACTCTTGAGGCCATGGCCGACGCGATGGAGGCGGTTTATTACCAGCTCATAGACGCCTACGGGGCGCGCCGATCCGCGCCGACCGTCTGAGGCTGCATGGCATGCGCCCAGGTTGCCATTCTCCGCTCTCCGGTTTCGGGGAAGAGCGAAAGTAAGGGCAGCCGTTGACTAGACGAACTGATGAAGCAAGCTGGACAAATCGGGCTTGACACGCTGAATTGGTTCCTGGGTTTGGCTGGGTTGGGGAAATCGGACCATGAGGCTCTGGGTCTTATCTGGGAAGGTACTGCTCGTTTTCGGATCGCTTGCGATCGGTCTGACGGTCTATGTGCTGTCACCGTCGGCGAGGGCGGTAGGTTTTGGCTACTGGGTCGCGATTGTGGTTTACATCGGGGCTGCGGAACTGGCCTGGTATCTCACCGAGCTACAGAGCTCACGGCGACCGCGGTTGCTGAGCGAAGCCGGACTGCGCGCTGTCAGCCGCCATGACTACCGCGTCAGTGATAGCTTCACAGGCGCGGTGGCCGCTATCTCCGAGCCCTTCTGCGAAATCGCGGCGGACAACGATGTCGAGCGCGACCTGCAGTCCAGTCTGCTCAACGCGCTCACCCAGGCGGGCTCGGCTAACCGCTTCGAGCTCATCGTCGGGCCGCCCGGCGCGGGCAAGACCACCTTGCTCTACCGCCTCGGCTGGGAGCTGTTGACGCGCGGGTACGCCGTCTGTATGCTCAGCACCCGGATGCCCCCGACAGGAGTGTCGCCTGAAGCCTTACGCACCCTCGCCAAGGACGCCCACAGGTTCTTTATCCTGATAGATGACATCGAGCTCCAGCCCGCCGTCGGCAGCCTGCTTGAGACCGTACTTGACGGCGAGGATGCCATCACCGTGGTTGGCACGTGCTCGCGCCAGGCCTACAACGCCATGCTCCGAGGCAGCGGTGCCGGCAGTGTCGCACCCCGCGATCTTGTCTCTCTGGGCAGCTTGCACCAGTTGCGGCTGACGGCCCGCGAAGCTCAGGCCCTTCACGACAAGCTCGCCCACCAGGCCTCCTCCCGGCCTGAACTCGCCATCCTCCAGCGTCAGGTCAGCGCCGCCGGCATTACCGACATCCTTACCTTGACCATCAGCCTACGTCACGCCCTGCACCCGACCGCTTTCGCCCGCTCGGCGCTGGAGGCGTTGACTGAGGCCGACCGGAATCTACTATGCGGCGTCTGCATCGCCTCTCTGGCCGGCCGCCCGCTCTCGTGCGATGATCTGGCCGCGGTCCTCGAGCCGGACTTTGCCTCCTGCTCCCAGGCCATCGTCGGGGCCGGCTTGGCCGTAATCCGTGGCGGCAAACTCTACGGGCCCCATCCCGCTATCGCATTGATATTGCTTAGAACTCCCGACCTTGCGCGGGATGTTGATCTTTTGGAGCTTGCCGCCGGCCTCATCCCCAGCCTGTTCGAACGCGACAGACCGCTTGCTGATGCGGTCATGCGCGCGGTGGTCTATAGCCTCGACAGCGAGTTTTCCACCCGACTATGGACCCGTTGTGGGGATACCTGGGTCAGTGCCGCCGACCAGCTTGCTCCGGCCGAGGTGCTCGAGGCGCTGGTCCCGACCCTCAGACTGGGTGGTGACCACAAGCTGGCCGCTGAATTGTGCAGGCACTACTTGGCCCACGAGCAGCTTGCCGACCGCGCCTCTTTCCAGCTTGCCTTGTGCCTCTACCATCTGTCCGCCTACAGCGCCTCCGGCGAGATTTTCGAGCGCTTTTTGGATCGCAAGCCCTATACCACCACTGCTTGCATCAACTGCGCCCTCACCGATATTGGCCAGGGCCGATACCAAGAGGCGGAGGACCGTCTCCAGGCTCTCCAGCAGACTGGCGCTCGCATTCCGGGCCTTCACCATCTGCTCGGGTACTTGGCCGAGCTCCAGGGCCAAAGCGAGACCGCGATGGAGCGCTATGAGGAGGCTCGCGCCCAGTACTGGCATGACAACGCCGCCCTCCGCAAGTTGGCGACCCTGAAGATGTTGACCGGCTCGACTAGAGAGGCCATCAGGCTGTATGAAGCCGGCCTGCAGCAGGACCCCGACCATGTCGAGTACTACGGCGGCCTGGCCGTGGCGCATCACATGGCTGGTGACACGCGCCGGGCCATGGTGCAGAGCGCCCGTGCTACTCAGGCCGGCATTGAACCTGCTCTGGCCCGCAAGGCCGTCGCCCGCGCCTACATGGACCACGGCCTTTACGAGCAGGCGCTCGTCGAACTCAACAACTGCCTCATCTACATGCCCGAGGATAGTGACGCCCAGGTCCTGGTCGCTCGGTGTCTGCGCGCCCAGGACGATCTCGCCGGAGCCAGGGCGGCCTTGGAGGCCGCTGTCGCTCTCGAGCCGCAGTTGCTCACCGCTAAGCAGGAGCTGGCCGTCTGCCTCCGCGACCTCCAGGACCACGATGCCGCCGCAGCCCTAGTTGACCAGCTTCTCAGTTCCCACATGCCGACCTCGGACCTCTACCTGCTCGCCGCCAGCATCGCCGCGCTTCAGGGCGATGATCAGCTTCAGGCGCAGAGGGCCGCTCTCGCCCTCGAGGCCGGCGATGAGAGCGGCTGGGCCTGGTTTATCAGCGCTCAGGCCCTGGGCGGACAGCAGGCGGCTGAAAGCTACCAACGCGCCGTCAATCTGCTGGCCCAGACTGCGGTCACCGGCACGCGCGTCGAAAGCGCAGCGGCTTACCAGGCGATTGCCGTATGCAGGCAGAACCTGGGCGACCAAGCCGCCGCCGAACAGGCAGCCGGCCGCGCTGCTAAGAGCATAGGGAGTGACCGCTACCGGGGCGAGCCGATATTCTCCGCCCTGCTCTTCCGCAGCGTCCCCGGCGCCGAGTTCCTGCAGCAACTTCGTCAATTCGGCCTGCCCGACCCAGAGCAGTCCTGATCCTCATTCAAAATAATATCATCAAGAATCCACAAAGATTTCCCATCTGTACATTGTAAAATGCCTCGCTTGCGTCGACTCTACTAGTGAGGGACATTGTTTACGGTGCTCTCTGCGCCACCGCCGCTCGCCCCACAATCTCCAGGCTTTCCCAACAGAAAAAGACTGGGTTGCACTTTGCTAGAGGCTTGGCCGAAAAGTGTTTTGCCCGGGAAGGCGACGGCGCTACAGGTGTGTCAGGCACCGGTATGGCAACGCCTGGCCGTTGCTCGCCGCGATATTGGGTGTTTTCGGCCAGGTCTCTAGCCCGCATTATTCATGAACGCGTAGGTCGGGCTTTCTAGCCCGACGCCGTTACCAGTCACGGACCAGCCAGGCT
>CAYMIN010000026.1:0-56409 GCA_964390495.1 uncultured Armatimonadia bacterium | reverse complement strand
CCTTTGGCACAAAAAAGGTTCCCAATTGCACCTACTTTTCGGCCAGGCTTCTAGAGGATGACTATCCGGGCTATAAAGACGAGAAATGGCTACGGTAAAGGCATCTTCACAGACCGCGGCAACAACCAGATGAAGCCCAGAGAATGTGACAAGACCCCATAAAATGCCCGTCTTGTCTATACCTTCATCGAGTAGATGGGACAGAAGTAGCGAAGGATGAGAGGCGCGACAAGCCGATTGCGCAGCCGCCTCAGAGGTGCGCCGTCATGTCAGCGGCCCGCCTAGTCGTGTCGCTACCGATACAACAATACAGGCACGTGGGCCTGCGCAACAATCTGTTCCCAGACCCCTCCGGACACGAGGCGTTCTCCCACCGACTTGCGGTGGCCGCCAATCACGAGCAAGTCAGGTTTGAAGCGGTCAATGGCATCGCGAAGCACCCCGAGGACATCACCCGAGATGACGTGAGAGTCGGCCTTTACGCCTGCCAATGCCATTTGTTCGGTAAGGTGGGAACAAGACTGGGCCAGGGCAGATGTTCGATGTCCGGCGCTGACTAGGTGGACCTGCCACCCACTGCTCTTAGCCAAGCCAAAAACCATCTCCACAGCATGGGCCGCTTCTGGCCCACCATCCCACCCCAGAACCACCTCTTGAATAGGTTGATACTCAGCTCTGGTAACTAGCATGGGCTTGATCGCGGACCGCAATAGACCAGTGGCGACACGCCCCAGCCCCCCAGCGTTTGCCGGAGATTTTGCCCCGTGGGCGCCGAAGGCCGTCAACCAGGCAGTCATTGCTGCAGTGGCTAACCGCTCGGCTGGCTCACCCACCTCAATCGCTCGTGCAAAGCAAAGACCGGCCTGCTCACAGAGATACTGTGTCCGCGCAAACCAATCGTTGACCGCCCGCCGGGCGAACTGCTCGCCTTCGAGAATCTGGGAACTCGAGGCCAAGCTCTGCGCGGATTCGCCTGTCGCTTGCATGATTTCCGGCGGTATGACCGCCAGACCCACGACGTCCTGATTGCCGGCTTGTGCAAAATCGAGCGCATAGTGGGCCGCCACTTCCGACCACTCGGACCCGTCTATTCCCACGAGGATATGATTCATTGCTGATCTCCCCTTGTAGTGCTGCGAGCGAATGTTCTTTTGGAACGACCGATCTAGACCGAAAGCCCCGCCTCTCCCAATGCCCATTCGGTTCTTCTCACCAATTGCCCGCAACAGCACGTCAGATTTCGTCACTATCAAGCCGGACTTCTGGATTCACACAGAAGGGCAAAGGCTTCCCCTCCAATCCGCTGATTACGTTGTCGGCAGCTATCAGGGCCATTTTGTTGCGCGTCTGGTGACTGGCACTTCCAATGTGGGGTGTAATGATGACATTGCCCAGTTTCAGGAGGGGACTGTCAGAAGGGACCGGTTCTTCTTCAGTCACATCCAGAGCCGCTCCGTGAATATCGCCGGCTTTCAGTGCCAGATAGAGTGCGGCTTCATCTACCACCGGCCCGCGTGCAGTGTTGATGAGGAAGCTCTGCGGGCCCATCAGCACGAGCTCGCGGGCGCCGATGAGGTGATGGGTGTCAGGCGTCAAAGGGCAGTGGATGGTCACAAAGTCAGACTGACGCAGTAGCTGATCCAGTTCGGCGTACTGCACCTCTAATTCGGCTTCTACATCTGGCCTTCGCTCGGGATCGTAGTACAGTACCCTCATCTGGAAGCCTCGTGCCCGCCCAGCCACGGCCTCCCCAATACGCCCTAAGCCGATGATGCCCAAGGTCGCACCAAACACATCATGACCCAGGAGCAACCGCGGCTCCCAGGTCCGCCAACCACCCGCCCGTACGTACTCATCCGCCTCTGCCACCCGCCGGGCTATCGCCATCAT
This sequence comes from uncultured Armatimonadia bacterium, assembly GCA_964390495.1. GTDB lineage: Bacteria > Armatimonadota > Zipacnadia > Zipacnadales > UBA11051 > UBA11051. The sequence goes on along the minus strand of CAYMIN010000026.1, from coordinate 54,519 downwards.
CAGGGCCCACGCCATGTCCGCGGTCGTTTCGGTCAAGACCTCGGGGGTATTGCCTACAGGTATGCCCCGGGCGGTAGCTGCAGCGACATCAATATTGTCAAATCCCACAGCATAGTTGCTGATTGCCTTCAGTTGAGGCGCCGCCGCAATGACCTCAGCATCAATGGTATCGGTCAGCAGACACAGCAGTGCCTGGCAGCCCGCTAGCTCCTCTATGATAACCGACTTGGGAGGCGGCATCTGCTCTTCCCATACCTTCACCTCGGCTTTCTCCCGCAACTTGGCTAGGCCCGCCTCGGGTATGCACCGCGTTACGAAAACGTTCGGTCTCGACATTGGGATCATCCTATCACACACGAGTTATCGAGCGGCATGCGGTACTACACGGTCTGTTGGGCAATCAGAACAATGAATGCATTCCCCTACCATTTCTTAGGACAATACCCAGGTCTCACCAGCAGGATTGGGCCCGCGCCGAGAGCGCCGGCGACCGGCTCCGCTGCTGCCGACAACTGCCCATACCGGAAGCTCTTGAGGCGCGATAGGCCCTCGCGGCGCGGTGGCCGGCGGCAGCTTCGCCACCTGGTGGCTGCAGGGCAGTCGCGCAGTGGGCGCATTTGTGCTGAACCGACCTCCTGAAGAAGGCAAGCTCGCCAAGCAATGGATCAAGACCCGCCAGCAAGTGGACCCGCGCCTCCTGATGGAAGAAAACCGGCCCCTGGCAGATGCACAGCTCTAGCCGCTAAACTCCCAGGTGCTGACCGATCTGTTGCACTATGTCTTCTACCTGCGGAATCACGAACGTCTCCAGCGGCTCCGAGTATGGTAGCGGTACGAAGGGAGCGCCAATGCGCAGCGGTGGTTTCTTCAGGCTGTCCCAGGCTTGCTCCACCACCTGCGCCGCGATCTCTGCGCCAAAGCCGCCGAAGTTCACCGCCTCATGTGCAATGACCAGGTGCCCGGTTTTTGCTACCGAGTTGCAGATGGTGTCAGTGTCCAGGGGCTGCAAAGTGCGCGGATCAATGATTTCGACACTAATCCCCTTTGCCCTCAGTTGCTCGGCTGCCTGCAAAGCATAGGTTAGCGTCTTCGACCAAGCCACCAGTGTGCAGTCGCTCCCCTCGTGCTTGATCTCGGCGGCTCCCAGGGGAATGACCTCCTCTGCGACAGGCACCTCGCCCTTGTAAGTGTAGTGGGCCTTGTGCTCGATGAAGACCACCGGGTTATCATCGCGAATGGCCGCCTTGAGCAAGCCGCGGGCATCACGCGGTAGGCCGGGCATGACTACCTTCAACCCGGGGATATGGGCAAACCAGGCTTCGAGATTCTGGGAGTGCTGGGCTCCGTAACCTGCTCCACCCCCGGCGGGGGATCGCACCACCAGCGGCAGGTTGAATTGACTACCGCTCATGTACCGCCACTTCGCCGCATGGTTAACGATGGCATCCGCCGCCTGAGCCAGAAAATCGCAATACATGATCTCGACGATAGGCCGGTAGCCGGCTAAAGCAGCGCCCACCGCCATTCCGGCTATGGCTGCTTCCGATATGGGGGTATCGCGAACCCGCTTCTCCCCGAACTCGCGCTGGAGGCCTGTCGTCGCGCCGTAAACCCCTCCGTATTGGCCGACATCCTCGCCAAATAGGATCACCGTCTCATCGCGCCGCATCTCCTCACGAATAGCTGTGCGGACGGCCTGGGCGAAGGTGATATTGCGTATCTGCTTTGCGGCCACCTAACCCACCTCCCCCTCAGCGTAAACCCCGAGCAATGCCTCTTCAGGTTGCGGCCAGGGCGCGGCCAGGGCTGTCGCGAAGGCCTTATCAATCTCTTCGCGTATGCGGTCCCGGTACTCAATTGTGGTGGCGATGTCCACAGTGTGGTCGTCAATCATCTTGTATTCGAGAATATGAATGGGATCGCGCTCGCGAAACTCAGCGAGGGCCTCTTCAGTGGGGCGGTATGATTCCTTGTCAGCGGTGTGGTGACCCTCAAAGCGGTAGGTATCAAAGACGAGGTACGCGGGGAAGGGCTCTGCGCGCATCTGCTCGGCGGCCTGCCGCACTGCTTCATAGACTTCCACCACCTCCATCCCATTGACCCGCCGGCCTTGTATGCCGTAGCAACAGACTCGATCTTCCAGTTCCGTGATTGCACTTGACTTCTCTAGCGGCACGGAAATGGCATACAGGTTGTTCTCGCATAGAAACATCACCGGCAGCTCCCACAAGGCTGCGATATTGGCGGTTTCGTGGAAGACTCCCGTATTCAGAGCACCCTCACCAAAAAAGGTCGCCGTTAGACGGCTGCTGTTTCGCAGTTGAGCACCCAGCGCCAGTCCCGCACCCATGGGGGTATTCGAACCTACCACCGGCCCCTCACCCATGAAGTTCAGCGCGGCCTCAGCCAGATGCATCGAGCCGCCCTTGCCGCCACAGCAGCCGGTGCGGCGGCCCATTATCTCCGCGAACATGACCTCCGGAGCAATGCCTCTGGCCAGAGCATGGCCATGCCCCCGATGAGTGCTCAGGACATAATCATCCTCCTGCAGAGCGCAGATGGCTCCAACCGCCACAGCCTCCTGACCTATGTATAGATGCGAACTGCCGCGGAACAGTCCCTCGGGGTGCAGGACATCGCGTATCTTCTCCTCGAAGAAGCGAATCCGTAACATCTTTTCGTAGAAGTCTAGCAACTGCTCGCGGTCTCGAACTCCCATGATGTCTCCTTCTGAATAAAGCAACGTCGCAGAGACCTGCTTGATGAGGGACCATGGCCATGTGCTAGTCCGATGGTTTGACCACTGCTTCCAGCTCATAGCCGGCCGCTTGCCAGCCGGCCAGGCCCTCCTCGAAGCAGTGGACATTGGTGTAGCCGTGCAGCTCCAGACGTTCGGCGGCCACCCCGCTCGTCTCATCCTCGCAGTCCTGACAGTACACCACGATTTGGGTGTCCGTACGCAAGACTTCCATCACATCGTGCAGATAGTCCAAGGGAACATTGACGGCGCCCGGCAGATGAGCCAAAAGATACGAACTGGGTGGCAGCACATCCATCAGAACAAACTGTTCGCCCTGATCGAGCATGGATTTGAGCTGGTCTGCGTGTATTGTGTGAGCCATATTGATGTCATCGCCTGTTGTCCAACAAGTACCGGTCAGGCATGTTGGCATCGCCTTGCCGGGGGCGCCTGGCCCCTCAGGCCTGTTCGAACCTCTTGGCTACCTCGGGCCAGTTCACCACGTCAAAGAAGCCTTCGGTGAATTCCGCCCTGCGGTTCTGGTATTGCAGGTAATAAGCATGCTCCCAGACGTCCAGTACCATTATCGGTGCAGTCCCCCACTGGGCCAGGTTCTGGTGCTTTTCGGCCTGGAGAATGACCAACTGCTGTCCCCACGGCTGCCAGACCAGCACTCCCCATCCTGAGCCTTGCACGGCATTGGTAGCCGCGAGAAACTGGCTCTGAAAAACCTCAAAAGAGCCGAAGTCTCTCTCAATCTGCTCGGCCAAAGCGCCGCCGGGCCGGCCTCCGCCGTCGGGGCTCATACTGGTCCAATAGATGCTGTGGAGTAGATGGCCGGAATAGTTGAAGGCCAGGGCGTCGCATAGAGCGCGGATGTTGGTGAAGTCGCCGGCTTGCTGGGCCTGCTGGAGTTTTTTCTCGGCCTCATTAAGACCGCTTACGTATCCCTGATGATGCTTGTCGTGATGTATCCTCAGGGTCTGCTCATCCAAATACGGCTCCAGGGCGTCATACTCGTACGGTAGCGCGGGCAATTCGTGTGGCATTTCTTGTCACTCCTTTACATAACTGAGTACTTGAAAACCCCATATCGCTTGCGATCGAGCTTGGTATGCAGAGCCGGTCATACACCGATGATGATTGTTTTGCGCAGCAGGCAATACTCTAGTCCGCTATCTCTACCTGCACTTCGGTGGCGGCCAGCAGAGTATTGCGAACTTTGCAGAGGGCTTCGGCGTTCTCCACCGCCCTGCGCTGTTTGTCACTGAGTTTCTCAGGCATGTGTATGGTCATACGGAAGTTCTCCAGACGGTTCTCATCCTCATTGACATCGGCCTCCACCTGTACATGCATGCCTTCATAGGAGATGTCGCGAGCCTGGCAGACGAGTGCCACCACCATTCCCATGCAACTACCCAGCGCTGAGAGCAGGGCTTCCGGCGGCATCGGGGCCACATCATCTCCGCCTTCTGCGTTGGGCACATCGTAGACATGGTGGTGACCCCTCACCTGTCCGGCGAAGGCAATGGGACCGATATTGATCGCTCTGGCCGACCAAGTTGCCATACATTCATCACTCCTCATATCCAGATTAGGCGATAAAGGTGTGTTCGGAACTCGCCCCGGCACTGTACAGCCTGGGTTGGCCGGAGCGATGGCTGAACTGGCACTACTGCGCTCCGACAAGCTGCCAGTCCTGTGAACACGCCTTGAGGATAGACGGTGTGGGGACAATATGCAATTAGGGGAATCACTGATAACCGCAGTCGCTATTCCCTAGATTGGGGTAAGAGAGGGGAACGATTTGAGCTACTCAGGTGTCCAGCGAGGTCAGGCCCTCACGCACGGCATACTTGGTAAGCTCGGCAACACTGTGAATATCCAGCCGGTCCATGAGGTGCTGGCGATGGGCCTCGACGGTCTTGACACTTATGTATAGTTGTTCAGCTATTTGCTTGGTCGTACGCCCCTGGGCGATCAATTGCAGGATTTCGCGTTGGCGCTCAGTGAGTACCGACCAGGGTGTATCCTCCGCCGCTGTCAGCCGCTGTCGGTAGTCGGCGATCACAGTACCGGCAATCTCCGAGCTAACGTAAGACTGTCCCCTGACTACCGTCCGCAGGGCCTCAGTCAATTCCTCGACAGCGCAGTCCTTTAGCAGGTAGCCGCAAGCACCAGCAGCAAACATTCCGGCCGCGAACTGCCGATCCGAGTGCATGGACAAAGCCAGAACCTGAACCTCGGGCGTCGCCTTCAGAATCTGACGGGTGGCTTCTATTCCATTAAGGTCGGGCATGGCGATATCCATAACCACCACGTCGGGATGTAGCTCGCGGCACAGCTCAATTGCCCCGGCACCGCTGTTGGCTTCGCCGACAACTTCAATGTCGGCCTGCTTGTCCAGCACCGCGCGCAAGCCTTCGCGCACTATCTGGTGGTCATCCGCCAGAACGACCCTAATCCCCATCTTCGCGTTCTCCTGTCTCACTACTGTGTTTGAGTCGGTCTACCGGCAGCATCAGCGCAACGGATATTGTTACCTCAGTGCCCTCGCCTGGTTCCGAAGCGATATCCATCCGGCCTTCCAGGTATCTGATCCTCTCGCGGATATTGAAAAGCCCGAAACCGCCGCTTTGCTCGAGCTCCTGGCCAAGCGCTGATACGTCAAAACCAAGGCCATCATCACGGACTTTGACAGTCACGGTCTCATTGCTGACCTCAACGGCTACTCTCGCGGTGTCGGCCTCGCCATGATGATGGGCGTTATTGAGCAGCTCACGTATGGCCTGAAAGATAGTAAAGCAGATCTCCTCTGAAAGCAATTCGCTCTCTCCCGAGACCTCGAGAGCCAATTGTATCTGCCACTGTGATGCCATCCCCTCAACCAGCTCCTGGAGAGCCTGGGGCCAGCTTTCCGGACTGAGCATGGGAGGGCTCAGCCGTCTGGATAGTGAGCGCGTCTGGGCAATCGCCTGCCCGACAAGCTCTGCTGCCCTGTCCACCGTGCGGCTCGCGTCGCCCTCCGGCAACTCCGAGTCCACCGCCTGCAGATTCAGCCGCGCGGCGACCAGGAACTGAGCCAACTCATCATGCAACACGGTGGCCATTCTCCAGCGTTCCTGCTGTTCCGCCATGGCCAATTGCGCGACTAACTCACGCTGCTTCTGCCGTTGCCGATGCAGATTCTGTTCGCTCTGCTTGAGTTCGGTGACGTCATTCAGTGACAGAATGAGAAACTCGACCTGGCCCTCATCGTCAAGCAGAGGGGCCAGGGTCCAATCCCAGTAGCTGATGCCCCATTCCGGATGTTCCGGATAGGAAAAGGGCCGAGCAACAACGCCATATGGCTGCTTGGTCTCCAGCACGGTCTGGAATATCTCTTTCGCCTCCGAGGGGTAGAGCTCGAAATGATTACGCCCGAGATAGTCTGAGATAGGGCGATCACCGGCTTCGGCGTAAGCCCTATTCACGCGCACGAAATTGAAATCGCTGTCCAGCAGAGCCAGCGGGGTGAGAACATGAGTGAATAAGGCATCCAGTACTCGTGACCTTTCACGCAATGTCTGATGGGCTTTCTCCCGATCTCTTCTGATTTCCAGGCTTTCCAGAGCGTGTGTTAGGGAGGTCGCCAACTGTGAGAACAGGCTCTTATCTTCTTCCGTAACCGTGCCGGCTGCCAAGTGCACAACCAGCACGCCGTAAATGCGGCGAGCATGCCGGAGAGCGATTATCAGGCCATCGGTGCTTGTTTCGATATCCGACATGATGCAATGCTGACAATTGGCTGCCACATTGCTCATCAGTATTACCTCATCGGTATCCATGGCTCGCCTGACACATGTGGGCAATTCTCCGGCCCTCAGTTGGCTTTCAAAGTGACCTAACTTCGATTGCGGTGGAGAGCCGTAGACTCTGTCAAATGTGTCCTCTTGGATCAGCGCGATCCAGCAGCCTCGGTACTGGCGGGCCGCCAGAACACGACAGATGCTGCCGGCCAGTCTCTCAACATCGTTTTCGACCAGGATCAGCCGGCTGAATCTGTGAATGGTCTGGACAAGGGAAGCAAGCCGTTCGTTTCTGTCTTCCAGAGCACGCCGGTAGGTAACGTCTGTTCCGGTAATTAGCCACCGCGACGGCTGCTGAGCATCGGCCTCGCCTGGATAGACCTGCCAGCGAATAGTGGGGCTCTCTCCGGCCTCAGTCAGCAATTGCGCCTCAAACTCGCGGGGTAGCTCAAGCAAGCTCCCGCTTACTCCGGGAGATTGCGGTGAGCCTGCGGCCGCGGCATCCACAAGGTCCCAGAATGGTCGTCCGACCACCTCTTTATCGCTACAGCCGCTGGCGCGCCGGAAGCAGTCATTGCAGAACACAATGCGGTGGCGGGAGTCAAGACCGACCATCAGCACCTGAGCCGCGTCCATTAGGTCGGCCAACTGCTCATCATGACTGACCATTGCATCATCTCGTTTGCCCCAGCAATTCCGGGCACGGTCCCGTAAAAAATGACCGCTTCGCCCCGTTTCCTATACAATCACATTCTTCTCCGTCTGCATAGCTCCCTCTGATCACAGGCGGACTTTGTGTGTCAGCATCCGCCAGCTTGTCTCTCGGGCCGCAAGTGAACTGGGCACAGACACGTTGCAGCTTGCGTAGCACGCCTGTTCACAAGCCACAAAACGAGAGATGGAAAATAAGAACTCGAGGAACAGAAATGGTTGGTATGAACGCCGCTGAACTTGTCGAACTGCTTTTGGAGCCTGCGCCGTGTATGAGATCATCAACCGTGGTTACGAGGCTCCGGAGGACCCTGCCGTCGCCGCCGTCCCGAAGCAGAACATAGCCGGCGAACAGTGTGCCATCGGAGCCTACACCGGCCGCCTGCTGCAGCGGAACACGAGCTGAGGCTCTATCTGCCGTTTCCGCTTCATGATTCCCAGCCCTCCTGTTGAAAGTATAGACCTTCATCTACTCTCATGCCAAGTGGACTAAGCTCCGGGGTTCAGAACACAACGAATAGCAGGATGAAGCGGAAGGCGTAGGACACAATCTTGAGTATAAAGCAGAGTAGTCCAGCTAGGCGCTGAAGGCCGGCTCTGAAAACGCTCATTTCAGTGAGCGCTCGCTCCGCAAGTCCTCAGTCAAAGTCCTGCTGAGCCGCCATTTTGGGCCTGGGTGAGTTCGCTTGGGGGGATGGTCCAACCAAAGGCAGCCGGTATCCAGCTCTAGGCTTCGTGCCGTCCGCGCTTGAGCCATCGCAAAAAGTCGTCTTGGAACCACTGCTCGGGCTCACGGTCGAGTACCGCTATGGTGTTGTCCACCATGTCGCGCGTCCGGATGCAGCGCAGCGTGGCCGAGCCGATGGTGCCGAAGCGTACCAGGGCCATTTCGGCTAGCCGCTCGCCCATCCTCTGGAAGCTGTAGGAGGCATAGACCCCGGGCTTCTCCCAGCGTATCAGCTCATCCTCCAACTCATCACGGATGGCCGCGTCCGCCTGCTGCAGTGCCCTCTCCATCACCCGGCACTCGATGTAGTGGCCCATGGTGTTGACGGTGAAGTCAACGCCGATGAAGCAGTAAGCCGCGTTCCACTGGTATAGTCTCTCCCACGGGCTGTCGGCGGCGAAGGCTTTGTCACCGAACCTGCATGGTCGCAATCCCGATTGGCCGTGCGTGGCCGTCATTTCAGCGGCACGGCGGCCAATTGCCGAAATTGAGTGAGTGGGATTATCGCTGCGAAGACTATCAGCACGCTGCCGGAAGGTCTCGGTGATGAGGCCGGGCCACGACGGGGAGCTGTCACGGTCCCACAGGCTGAGGTCCATAGGCGGGTCCGTGAGGCGGTACCAGAGCGTGGGCACACAGACCGTGCCCGCGGCCCTAACCGCATCCAGGAAGCCCTCGATGACGCTGTCAGCCCCGCCTGCCACGTAGCCCATGCTGCTTAACGAGCTATGGAACATGACGGTGTCGCCACGGACCACACCCACACCGTGTAGGGCCTGGGTCACATCTGAGCTGTGCACCTCAACTGACTTGTTGCTCTGTTCCCAAGGCATGGCGGCACTCCAGTCGGCTGAATGAGACGTCTGCACTGTGTCCAGACCTCAATGAGCTCCCGTGGTTCTCAGGCTCCGGGGGCCGCGGATAAAAGCAGGCGATGGGCCACGGCAGCGTCTCGTATGTGTTTGGCCATGCTCAGCTCTCACCTGCCCTTCAACAAGCTCAGGGCAGGCCGAGCCACGCGTCGGAGGTTAGTTGGCTGAATACGCTAAACAGATACAGCGTCTCAGTTGCACCGTGCCCCTGCGGCTACCGAGGACAAAAGCCGCCGGCCTGCGGGATGTGGCGACAGGTGTTGACCAGGCCCTAGCGAGGGAATCTGTGACGAACTTCCCCTATTGGACAGTTTCCACAACTGGAGGAGCAGTAAGGGGGCCCAAGAACTGGTGATGTCAGCCAAGCTGTGAAGACCAGTGAGCCGGCACAGATTCCTGCCACCGGGGCTCCCGCTTGAGCCTGCCGCAGCGCGAATGGACTCTGCGGCTCGGCGTAGCGTTGCCGCTTCATGGCTCCCAGCCGTACTGCCAGAGCATAGACCCTCAGCTAGTCTCACGGCAGTAAACCAAGAGGCCGGGGTCAGAATGCCCCGCCGGTACGTTAGGAATCGCCGCCACGGCAAGCGCTGATCAGCAGGTCCGCCCCGCCCGAGCCGTCGAGCACGAAGATCTCGAGGGTGCCCTCCGGCATCAGCAGAGCCTCCGCTGCCACCGTCCCCACCTGCGGGTCGGTCCAAGTCCCCTCATACTCCCCGTTCACCACCGCGAGGTTGAGGTGGGTGTTGATCCGGTCGTTGAGGGTCCCCTCCACCTCGTCGCCGCTTCTGCGGATGGTGAGGGTTGTGGGAGGCGGACCATCTAACTGCGCAATGTCCACCTGCCACTCTCCGACCAGGGCATCGAGGCTGGTCCCGGACGCTGCCGAGCCGGCATCCTCCGGCGCTGCGCCGCGCGAAGTGCTGGAGCCGGTGGCCGGTGTTTCATCTGTCCTCTCCGTGGTCGGGCCGGCCGTCGTTGGCGTCTCAGTAGCCGAAGTTCCGGTCACCTCCGCGGGCGTCTCCGCGGGCGGCTTGGTCCCGAGCTTCTTGATGACGAGGTACGCCCCTATCCCCCCCAATACCAGGAACATAAACACCGCGGCCACCAGCACGGCGATAAGGGTGCTGCTGCCCGACGCCTGCGCCCGCTGCGGGGGCGCCGCGTACTGAGGCGGCGGCGTGGGCGGTGGCGGCTGCGGCTGTTGTGGCTGCAGGGGCACGGTTGCCTCCGGCGGTGGGGCCGGCGCAGGTGCCGCCGCCCGCTCAAGCTCGGTGCCGCAAAACGGACAGAACTGGGACTCCTCCGGGACCGTCTTGCCACACTTCGTGCACAACATTTTGGTACTCCTCGCTGTCGGCTGCTGCTCGCGGCCACAGGCGTTGTATAAGCATGCGCCGGGTACCGTCTCGGGCCGGCAGTGCCCGTAGAACCACACCTCGAGAGGGCCTCCGAGCGGAGCTGACAGTGCCGGCACCTTCGCCGGCCCGATGCGGTACGCATCGCTAATGGCGGCGAGTGCCCCGAACCGCCTTGCGCTCAGCGTCATGGCTACGGCACAGCACGCGCAGGTGGAAGCACCACTTTCCTGATGCTTACTTGGATGCCCTGAACGTGCCGCTTGCGGGTACGTCTTCTGAGGACGCGCTCCAGTTTCCCGATACAGAATTGTTGCCAGCCTTGCCGCTGAAACTGCCGCTGCATCCGTAACGTCCCCACTTACGATTCACCACTATGCCGCTCAACTTGCCGCTGAATTGGCCGCTGTCGCGGCTGCACGTTCCCGACCCGCTTACATCGGCGGTGAAGGCCCCGTACTTGTTCGCGCCTGAACCGGAGAGCTTGATCGTGACATTTGTACCGGTGATGTTGACATAACAGCTCCCGTGCGACCCCCCCGAGTAGTTCCCGGTGTAGTTCCCATCAAGATTCGCCAGCACGGCCACAGCCGAGACGGCTTCCTTGAGCGCGTTGTCGAAGTCGTCAGACCCGCCTTTGTCAGCCAGAATCGCTTTCTTGAGGATAGCGTTGACCTTGTCGGGCGTGGCCTTGAGTCCCACGGCCTTCAACTCCTGCTCCACGAGCCTGTATCCTCGGGCGGCCTTCAGGACCGGGCCACTGAGCTGGTTCTCGAGCAACTTCGCGCGGAGCTCATCATCGCTCAACTTGCTCCATTTGGGGTTCCTCTGGCGCTCGCGGTCGAGGTTCTGCCCTCTGCCGAGGTAGTCAAGATACCTGTCGCTGTCTCTGAGCATCTTCGTGATAAGCGTCGAGTTCTGCTGCAGGCCGTCGGGTGCTCCCCACTTCTTCATGCTTCTCTGTGCCGCGGACGCCCGGGCCCTGATCCTTTCCAACTGGACTGGCCCCGGTGACCTCCCATACAGCTCCTCGGCGTATATGTTGGTGGCCTCGTCACAATTGTTAAGCAACTCGACGGTGTCGCCGACTTCCTGTCCGCCTACCCCGATCACGTTGAGGGCCCGGGCGCTGTCGCGCCGCTGCATCTCTGTCGCCTCGCGGGGTAGCGCCTCGGCGGCTTCCCGTTGCGCGCGGGTACCGCACGGACCGTTAGCCACCTCTTCCGTTCTTCTCAGCGCATCCTTCTCGATCTCACTATCCGTCCTGCTCATATAGATGCCAACACCGGTGAGAACCAGCAGGGTCATGGCAACAGCCCCGGCGATCAGGCCTTGCCCTCGTTCACTGTGTCTGTGCATCGCTTCGCCTCCCCTCATTCGGCTTGGTCATGAAATCCATAACTCCGAGCAACTTCCCCTCACGGAACATGAACATGATCTGCTTGTGGTAGTTGAGAGCAGTGATCTTTCCATACTGCTGCATGTCCAATTCGCGCGTCTCTGAAGGCTCCCCCATCATCTCCTTCACCTGCATCTCGGTGAGGCCCGCATCAAACTCCGTCGGCCGGTAGTCCAGGAACGTGGCCCCCGGCACCTCCGCGAGGTCCTCGGCCTCCTCAAACACCCCATTCTCGAAGTACAGTCGCCGCGGCTGGAAGGCCGTCTGCAACACCGGGTCTGGGCCGACGTAGGTGTAGTACTCCCAGACCTCGGCTCGCAGCCCGGCATCATCGAAGGCCACGGCAAACACATTCGGATAGCCGTAGTCATCAACGAACTCCTTCTGGTCCGCCGAGAGCGCCACACGTTCGACAATCTCACGCTCGGGCGGCTTAGGCCCACCGGTGAGCGTGCTCCACAGGCCCGCCTTCGGAGCCGCAGGCTTGCCGGCGGTGCTTATCCTGCTCACCACAAGGTACCCCCCCGCCGGGACGCCGACGATCAGAACCAGAGTCCCGAGTATCCCCAGCACGAGCCCGGTACGCGCGCGCCAGCCCCCGCCCTGCAAAGATTTGATGCCGCACCACAATGCTACGGGGCCCAGAATCCAGACAACGAGGCTCCCGATGCCTAGCCCCAGCGCCCAGCTCGCAAGCCCGTCGCCACCGGCGGCCGGCGCGGCCTGCTCGGCTGATGCTGCGGCCGGAGGGGAAAACACGCCCGCAGGCGCGGCAATCACAGCCGGTGACGCTTGCGGCTCCGCTGGCCGTTGAACGGGGGACGCCTGTATCGGGCGACCGCACTGCATGCAGAAGCTGTGGGAGGGGTACACGCGCGCCCCGCAGTGGATGCAGTAGCGTACGTCATCGGGGGTCTCCTCCGCCCCAATAGCAGCACCGCAATCCGGGCAGAATTTTGGAGGAGCAGCTTCATCATACTGGGAACCGCAGTTAGGACACCTGGCCTCCGGCACGTTCCACCTCACTCCTTGGGTCATGCTCCGCCCAGGGCCGCAGCGCCCTCGATGGGGCACGAGTGGCCCGTTGCGCTCGCATTATCCGCCGTCACCCATCTCAAATGGGTGTCGCTAGTTCAGGGGCTCAGTAACTGCCCATATCACTTCCAGATTCGCCGTTGGAGCCACTAGCACCTTCTTTTCAGGTCGCGAAGCCGAGGCGTAGCCGAAGGCGGCCAGGTTTCGCACATTTCCGGGGCGGGGTGATAGTAGTTGAGTGCGCTACGAGGCCCAGCAGCGCTCTAATGCCGTCGGTCTCCCGTCACATACGCTAAACCCTTCTGCCGGCTTGCAGAAGGGCAAGAAAGTCCATATTGGCTCCCTTTATTGGACGATTCTAGCAACTGGATGGCCAGCGAAAAGTGCCGGGAACTGGCAGGCGCAATCTGGTGCCGCAGCCCTTAAGCAGCACCCCATAGTGCCACCGCTACCAGCGAAGAGCCGACAATAAAACCAAGCCCTCAAGCCGTCCCTACCCAGCCCACCAACCACGCATCAACACCTGAACCGCGACCGCAAATGGCCATCGGCCGTCTCAGACCGGAAAGCCCACGCCAACTCGAGTTGATTCAGCGTGCGGCCGGAGTCACTGATATGGATTCTTGGAATAGTTGCGATAGCCGGTACGTCCTAGACAATATCCCCGGTCTAACTGGACGGAATACCACACGGGGGGTGGATACGTGTCTGAGAGAATGACACGCAGGGAGTTTCTTGCTAGGTTTGGGGCTGGAGCAGCGTGGCTGGCGCTGTCGCGTCTTGGATGGGCGCAGGCATTGGAGACGTCACCTAGACCGAATGTCGTGCTTATCTTCTCCGACGATCAGGGTTATGCGGACATTGGCTGCCAGGGATGCACGGATATTTCCACGCCCAACCTCGATGCCATCTGCGCGGGCGGCACGCGCTTCAGCAGTGGCTATGTGACGGCACCCGTATGCAGTCCGTCGCGAGCGGGCCTCATGACAGGGCGTTACCAGCAGCGTTACGGCCATGAGCACAACCCCGGCAACTCCCGCGAAGCCGGACTGCCGCTGACGGAGACAACGTTGGCAGACCACCTCAAGGCGGCCGGGTACGCGACAGGAATGGTCGGCAAGTGGCACCTGGGCATGCTGGAAAAGCAGAACCCGATCAACCGGGGCTTCGACGAGTTCTTCGGATTCCTGCACGGCGCTCACTCCTATATCGTTCCCAACGACAGCCGCAGAGATCCGATCCGACGCGGGCTGAAGCCGGTGCAGGAGAGTGCGTACCTCACTGACGCCTTCGGGCGCGAGGCCTGCGACTTCATACAGAGACACGCAGCAGAGCCATTCTTTTTCTACCTCGCTTTCAATGCAGTACATGCCCCGTTGGAAGCCACGCGTGGGTATATGAGCCGTTTTCCGCACATTGAGGACCCCCGGCGGCGTACCTTCGCCGCAATGATGGCCGCGATGGATGACGCGGTCGGGAACGTGTTGACCACACTCCGCTCGCAGGGGTTGGAGCAGGATACTCTGGTCTTCTTTATCAGCGACAATGGTGGCCCCACTCCACAGACCACCTCGCGCAACGACCCGTTGCGAGGATACAAGGGACAGGTGTACGAGGGGGGCATCCGCGTGCCCTTTGCCCTGCGCTGGCCGGGGCATATTCCCGCAGGCATGGTGTATGATCGGCCCGTGAGCTCACTTGATGTCGTGCCGACGGTGCTGGCGGCGGCCGGTGTAAGGATACCGAGAGGTCTGGACGGCGTGAACTTGACACCTTTTTTGTCAGGAGCGATGTCAGGCGATCCGCACGAGCAACTCTTCTGGCGGATGGGGCGGAAGACCGCAGTACGGCGAGGGAAGTGGAAGCTGCTGCGCGAGGCGAGGGGAGATTACGAGCTTTACGACCTTGGCAACGACATCGCTGAGACTAACAATCTTGCCCAGATCGAGCCCGAGCGACTTGCAGAGCTGCAGGGCGCCCTGGCGGCATGGGACGCGGAGATGATCGATCCGCTGTGGATACGGGAGAGCTTCAGCCGTTAAGGGGCGACAGCAGCACGGGGATCATGAAGGAGGACCAATGATGCGCCTGGTACTGGTGGCACTCATTGCCGGCAGTCTGGGGGCGCTGGGCCTGATCGCGTGCGCCCAGCAGCCAACCCTCGAGCAACGCTTCAACCAACTCGATCAGAACGGCGACGGGCGGGTGACCCGCGAGGAGGCCGGTGGGGCCGCGTGGTTCGAACGCCTGGACACGAACGGCGACGGCGCGATTACGCTTGAGGAGGCGCGGGCGGCCTTGGCGCAGGGCGCCCGCCAAACGCCGATTCAGCGCGCGGCTCAACTGCCATTGTCACCAGGGCCGACTGCGGCCGAGCAGTCCCTGCCCGACCCGCCGGGATGGGACGGGCCACCGTTGCGGCGCATGCCCGAGGGTGACGCCTCCGCCGACGCCGCCGGCCTCGGGCAGCTCTTCGAGAGTGTGGTGGCCGCGGGCCTGACCGACGTGGTCATGGGGACCAACGGTTTCGCCATCGCCGACCTCAACCGCGATGGGCTGATGGATATTGTGCTGACTCAGTCCGAGCCGCGGAACTGGGGGCGGCGGACCCCAGACCGGCTCCGCGTACTCCTCAACGAGGGCGACTTCGTCTTCACCGAGCACCCGATCTCGATTATCGGTTCAGACCTGTCAGGCGCCGACTTCGCCAACAGCGCCCAGGTCCCGAGCCTGGCCGACTTCAATAAAGACGGCTACCTGGACATCCTCGTAACGCGCAGCGCGCCCTATATGGGCGGGCAGGTTCGGGAGGGCGCGCAGCTCAGGGGGAACACGCTGCTGGTCAGCAACGGTGCCTGGGACCGCTTTGAGGATCTCTCCGAGCCGCTGGGGATGCGCAATGAACTGGGATATAACCGCCAGCCGTGCTTCGGCGACGTGAACCGCGACGGCTGGCTCGACATCGCCATCGGCTGTGACAACATCGGCAACGCCATGGGGGGCGTCCCGCACAGCCGGCTGTACGTCTTCCGGCCGCAGGGCAATCGCTTTGAAGACGGTACATTCGAGGACATCGGGGGCACCGACCTAGTCCCCGATTTCGGCGGGTTCTACCATGACTCCGCGCGCGACAAGGCCGGGCCCGACATCAACCTGTGCGACCTGGACAACGATGGCGATCTTGACCTCTTGCAGAGCTACCATTGCGACGTGCGGCAACCGCTCCTGCCCTACTCGCCGGGCGAGTACCGCCAGGGCGTCTTCTGCTGGCGGAACATGCTGACGGAGTCGGGGGAGTTCCGCTTCGAGAAAGTCACAGACAACGGTCTGGCCTGCGAGGCGAAGCTGACCTACAATCGCGAAAAGCAGCTCTATGAAGCGACCGGGAAGGCCCCCGGGCTGCCGTACATCTCGCTCGCTGATGTGGACAATGATGGGCTGCCGGATGTGCTCGCCGTTGGCCCGGCGGACCCGGGGTGGGCACCGCGGGCGGAGTACGTGCATGGCCGGTTCTGGCGAAACCTTGGTGACTTCCGCTTCCGGGAAGCAACCGAGCAGGCCGGCCTGCAGGCGATCAACTGGCACTACCGCGAATGGTACGCATTCTGGGAGGCGCCGATTCCGGAGCGCTTCGCCAATTGGCGGCCCCGCACACAGGGCCTGATGAACCAGCCGGGCCGGCAGCGCAGTAACCCGATAGATGAACATGGCTTTTATGCCGCCGACGCCCTCTTCGGAGATTTCGACAACGACGGCTGGGTGGACCTCGTGGTGCTGGACCGCTCCGAGAGCACGGACCCCGCGGCCTGCCGGGCAATACTCTTCATGAACCAGGGCCAGGGCAGGTTTGAGCCACAGTTGACCGCACTCAGCGGCCTGGACGCCAGCGGCATCTCCGGCGAGGTCGCCGACCTCAACAACGACGGCCTGCTGGACCTGGTGTTCGCCGCGGACCCTGACAATTCGGGCTCATCCACCGAGGGCCACCGCTATCAAGACAAGGTCTTCCTCAACACCGGCTTGGAGGGCGCGCGCGAGAACCACTGGCTGCGGCTGCGGTTCTCAGGCATCAGCGACGCCGAACTGATCGGCGCGCGGGTTGAGGTCCACGAGTCCGGCAGCCAGAAGCTACTGGGCACACGATGGATCACGAGCCATGACAGCTACAAATCCGGCTGCCCGCTCGAGTCCCACTTCGGTCTGGGCGCGAACACGAGCGTCGACATTGTCGTCTATCTGCCTGACGGACGTGAGAGCGTGCTCGATGACTTGGAGACCGACCGCTATCTCTCGCTTGCTCTGGACACAGGTGAGGTCAAGAGCCTAACGGCCACATACGCTAAACCCTTCTGCTGGTTGGCAGAAGGGCGGGTTCGTTCTGACTGGCTCCCCCTATTGGACAGTTTTCGCAACTGGATGGCCAGCGAGGAGTGCTGGGAACTGGCGGCGTTTGCGCTTTGAAACGTCTCATCTTTTTTTCCTGGACCCGGATGGGCTCCTGCCCTCCGAGACTATTCCGGGGGCACAGCCGCTCTTCGGCCTGCGGCAGGAGGCAACCAACGCCTGGTCAAGCCCCAGATTAGTTTTGGGGCCCTACGAGCTACTTCTTCTGCGCAACGCGTTGCTTGCACGCCGCTAACTGGCTACTCAGGGCCACGATGATCGCGACGACTTTGGGCCTGGGCCCGACGAAGACTGAGACGCAGAGGAAGGCCTAGGAGGCGAGTTTCAACAGGGAGTGGAGTGGTTCAGCCACACTGTGGCAGGCGCTTCTGAGGGCGCTCATGTTAGTGGGCAGCCTTGCCGCAAATCATCACTGAAAGCCGCGCCGAGGCCGCAATTATGGTGCGGATGGACTTTTTCGGAGGCACAGGCTATAATGCCCACAGCGCCATGCTCTTGGGCTGCTTCCGTCTGTGGCCTCGGGCGGGGAAGGTGAGTAGTTACGACGCCAGGCTCAACTTCGCGAACACTCCGCAGCATCGGGAAGCTCTCCCGGAAACAGACCCTATGCCTGCTACATAGCCGTTTTCGCGTCTCCCCGATGAGCCTTTCGTACTCCCTACAAAGAATTCGGGTTAGGAGACCAAGGTGATGCCGCGAACAGAGGGCATGTCAAGCGACTGGCCGCCGCTGGTCCGCGCCCTGTCGGGTTCACCCCGTGAGATCGGGACCGCGCTCGGCACGATGCATCGTGAGGCGCTCCAACGTGGACAGGCCGCGTGGCTGGAGCGAGGCGCCGAACACGGTCTCTCCCGAGCCGATCTGCTCGCACTCGCCGCGCCGATGCTTGACGTGGTGCGGGAGATTGCTCCCCATTGGCTGGAGGAGGCGGTGGCGACCGCGGAGGGAGCGGGGACCGATCCCGAAATCGGCATGGCGCAGTTGCTCTACCTCGGCCCGACTGCACGTGGCGGCCGCGAGTGGTTCCGGCCCGAGCAGCCGGACGAATGTACCTCCTACACCGTCTCCCGCGATCGGACCGAGGGGAACGCGCTGCTGTTCAATCGCACCCGGGACAACACGCCCGGCCCGCAGAGCGGCGCCATCTGGGACACGCACCTGCCCGGGATCAACAGGTTGATGGCGGTCACCTACACGACTTCGCGGCAGATCTCGGTCATGGTCAATGACAAGGGGCTGGTTGGTTCGGCGGATCAGGGCGGTCCCCCGTCCACCACACGCAGCGACGTCGGGATCATGAACGGGATGATGAAACGTTACATCGCAGAGAAGGCCTCCAACTGCGAGGAAGCACTCGCGATCATTCGGCGCTTCGTGGACGAGAATTGGTACAAGGGGGGCAGACCGGGCTCGCGCTGGACCCTAGCCGATCTCAAGGGTGCGATTCTCGACGTCAGCCACAACTCCGACCCGGGCTCGCTCACCTATCGGTGGGTTGAAGGCAAGTCGCACATCACCCGCACCTGGAATGGGAGCGCCGACCAGATGCTTGAGGCGCTCGCCGAGCCGGTGGGTTTTCTCGACTTCCGCAACATCTCGCGGGACCCGGATGCGAAGATCCAGAAGGGGCGCACCAGCATCGCCGGCATGACGGTCCGAGTGCATCCGGAGTTCCCCGAGTATCTGACCCGGGCCTGGTTCTCGTTCCCGGCGGTGAGCCTGGCCTTCCCGGTCTACATGGGCGGCACCGCAACGCCGCTGCCGCTCGTCGACGGCTCGCTCTACGATCTGTGTGCCGATCTGCCCGACGACGTTGCGGTGTGGGAGGTCCTGGAGCGGACTCTGGAGCAGAACTCGAAGTTGCTCGAGGCCCGCGTCGAGGAGCTGCTTCGAGCGCGGCGCATCGCTGAGGCACGCGCGCTGATCGATGACTGGACGCAAGCAACTGCCGCCTCACATCTGTTGCAGCTGGACAAGTCCAGCCCCTGACATCAACGCCCGTGCGCTACGGGCGATCCCGGGTCAGACGAGGAGCGTGCGTACGTTGTCGGAGGAGCGGCACGACCAAACTCGGGAGATGCTGGTCCCGCTGAACCTGCGGACCTACCGCCTGGGTATCGCCAACGGCATCTTCGCGTTCACCGCCAGCCGCCTCGCCGATCCGAACACCATCCTGCCGCTACTGATCCACCGGCTGTCGGGCGCGGCGTGGGTCGTGGGGGCGGTGCTGGGGCTGAAGGGGCTGGTGGAGGCGCTGGCCCAGGTTGTGGTCGCCCGCGGTCTGGATGCGCAGGAGCGCAAGAAGCCTGCGTACACGATCGGGGCCCTGCTGCGCGCGGCAACTTACTTCACCATCGCCGCCGTGTTGTGGTTCTTCGCGTCCATCCCGGCTCCGGTGGTTTTCGCGGTGTTCGTGCTCGCGCTGCTGGGCTATCGGGCGGGCCTGGCGATCGCCGGCCTCGCGATCAGCGACATCATCGCCAAGTCGGTCCCGACGACCCGGCGCGGGAGCTTTCACATGTGGCGCAGGCTGAGCGCGCTCGTGGTGGTCTTTCTCGGCGTCAGCCCGTTCGTCTCGTGGATGATCGGCCCGGAGGGGCCGGTCACGTTCCCGCTCAACTTCGGCGTGCTCTTCGCGGCTTCCGCCACCGCCAACGTCCTGGCCTGGCTGC
This sequence comes from uncultured Armatimonadia bacterium, assembly GCA_964390495.1. GTDB lineage: Bacteria > Armatimonadota > Zipacnadia > Zipacnadales > UBA11051 > UBA11051. The sequence goes on along the minus strand of CAYMIN010000026.1, from coordinate 34,816 downwards.
TGTTCGCACAGGTGCGCGAGCCGCCCTCGCGCGCGGCAGAGCGCAAGCTGAGTTGGAACGAGCATCTGCGGAGCGGGCTCACGGTCTACCGCAACGACCGCTGCTACCGCCGTGTCATCCGCATCCGACTCCTCGTGGGTATCGCCGCGGCGGTACGCCCCTTCCTGGTGGTCTTCGCCACTGACACCTGGCACCTCACTGACGACGTGGCCGCCACCTTCATCGCCATCCAGGTCTGTGCCGAGTTCCTGGGGGCGGCGATCGCGGGCCGCATCTCTGATCGAGTGGGCAACCGCTCCGCCATCATCTTCATGATCTGGTCGCTCATCCTCTGCTGCGGCGCCGCCGTCCTCGCCAGCATGGGCAGTTGGGACGTGCCGCTTGCTCTCTTCACGCGGCAGATTAGCCTGCAAATCATCATCTTGGGCGCCGCCTTTGTCGGCTCCGGGCTGTTTCTTGCCAGCCTGACCATCGGCTACGATAACTACCTCATGGATATCGCGCCGGAAGAGCAGCGGCCCTCGTACATTGGCTTCAGCACCGCGTTCACTGTGCCGCTGACCATCGCCCCGATGCTGTACGGCTGGGGCGCCGATCTGTTCGGCTACCAACCTGTGTTCATCAGCGCCTTCATCCTGGTAACGGCGACGCTGTACCTGTTCCTCCAACTGCCGGAACCACGCGATGGGCTCACTCAAGTCGACCTCGAGCGCTCAAGCCCCCCGCCGTCAAACGGCGAGGGAGGCCCGGGCCAGCCCGGATCAGCCATGAGGTGAGAGCAAGGGGAATCGGAGAGACGCGGAAATGGCTGTCTTTCCCGAAAACTCGTAGCGCCTCGTGCCGTGGCTCTGCGCGGCCCTACCGGCCAAGGCTTGCGCCACACGGAATGGCCACCATCAGGCTCGACCTTATTGTGACAGCGATGAGGTCTACGGGCACGGGGTCCGGCTGTTCCTACCCAGATTATGCGTAAGTGTTTGAGAAAGTCAGTTGAGGAATCAGGAAAAGTGCCTGCACATCAAGGATTATACGGTGTCGAGCACCTATCCCGATGGAGGCACTTTTCCGATGAAGAACAATTCGCCCAGCAGCCCGCAGAATCCTTCCCGGCCGCGGACCAAATCTGCCCCAAAAAGCTTCAGTGGCGGGATCATGACCAGCTTCTTTAAGCGGCTGTTTTCCGCCTCCAACTCCTTCAGACGCTTGGCCTGGTCCACCCGCATGCCACCGTACTCATTGCGCCACCGGTAGTAGGTCTGATCGGTGACACCGATTTGCTTGCAGACCTGCGCGACCGTCGCGGCGTTGGCAATCTCCACCTCCGCCTGCCTGAGCTTGTTGATGATCTGTTCCGGCGTATGACGCTTCTTTGCCATCATGCTGCCTCCTTACCCGCAAGTTCGCCCGGCAGGCGCTTGGTGCCCACCCCCATGGGGGTGGCAAGAGCATCAAAGACACGGCAGAAACGTCCCAGAATCAACGGCAAGAAATCTACTCTACAGGCTGAAAACTCTCATTGCCGGTGGTACTAAGATGGGGGCAAGGGCAACAGCTACGACTCTCTCACTCTAGCTGGTACGAAAAATGGGGGGAGGTCTCCCTCCTGGCGGTAGCGGCTGAGGATGCGGCGCACCTGCCGCGGACTGCGCTCCAGCAGCGCTGCGGCGAGCTTGCGTCATGCGGATTTGTGGGTTAACTAACTGGGCCATGACTCTGAGGCGGTCGCGTTCTCCGCTGCTCATTTCTGGTTTCATCCCCGTGGCCTCGCCGCGCAACGGCAAAAACATCACCATAGGACATTTTCACTTTGCAGCAATAGGACATTATCACCTTGCGCTTAGGATTCCTGGCAAAAAGTCCTTGACACGCGGTGGACAATGTGTTAAGATGAACGTTAATGCAGGTACGTTGATCCATTATCCTTAATATTCTGGCAATTGTATCTAGCCTCCAAGTGCGGACGGTGTTTATATGGCTGTGACCCAGCGCCAGATCGCTGAACTGGCCGACGTATCGGTCAACACTGTTTCTCTCGTGTTGAGGCACGTCCCTGACCGTATTGTAAGCAGCGCCACCCGCCAGCGCATCCTCGATATTGCCAAAGAGCTTGGTTATCGCCCCAACCCCCACGCCCGAGCGCTCGTCGGGGCGAAGGCGCCGCTTATCAGGATTGTATGCCGCCCCTGGGACTTGTACATCTCCAACGTGAAGGGCGCCAGCTTGGTCAGTGCCTTCGATAATCTGGGGCGTGAGCTCTCTGTCTGCAACGTTGACACAGCGCAGGACCTGGAGCACATTGTGGACGCGCTGCTATGGGGTTCGCCGGAGGCAGTGGTGTTCCAGATTCCGTGGCGGGATGAAGATCTGCTTGTGCCGATATTTCAGGCACTGCACGATGAGGGCACACACGCGGTGCTGGCGGACTGCAGTCAGTTACCGCCCGCAAATGTCCCGTGTGATGCGGTCAGCCTGGATAGACTGGGCGGGGCAATGGTGGCGATGAATCATCTTATCGAACTGGGCCACCGCCACATTGGTCTGGTGATTGGTCGAGGATACCAGAGTCGCCGAAAAGCCTACGAGCTAGTTCTTGCGCAGCATGGCATTGCGGAGCGCTTCATAGCAGAGATCGGGCGAGCGCCTTCAGTGGGTGATAGCGACTGCTACCAAGCGGCCGTGGCGCTGGGAGGCGCTCAGGCCACTGAGCGTCTGTTGAAGGACAACCCCTCTGTTACGGCCCTGATGTGTGAATCCGACATAGCTGCACTGGGAGCGATGCGTGCCGTCCATCAGCTTGGCCTGCGTGTACCCGAGGATGTAGCACTGATCGGTTTTCACAATGAGCCCTGGACGCAGTTCCTGCCAGTGCCGCTGAGCACGATGGCTGAACCTGTGAACGAAATGTGTGAGCTGTCAAGACGGTTTCTGGCACAAAGGCTTGATGGCGACACCGGGCCTTGGCAACGCGCCAAAGTAAGCTACGAACTCATCGTGCGCGAATCCAGCGGCCCGCCACTTGATGGCGGCAAATCAATCAAGGCAACAAGTGCACGGCCCTAAAGACTGGGTCAGGCACTTCGCGCAACACCAATCAACAGGAATAAGAAGGAGGAGTTAGAGATGCGAAAAGGCTTCACGCTTATTGAGCTGTTGGTGGTCATAGCGATCATCGCCATTCTGGCGGCGATCCTATTCCCCGTCTTCGCCCGCGCGCGTGACAAGGCGCGCCAGACTAGCTGCTTGAGCAACGTAAAAGAGCTAGGCCTCGCTGTGCAGATGTATGTAGCAGACCACGACGAGACCATGGTCCCCTTCGCGACGACCCCAGCCGATGGCCTGGGTTCCATATCATGGGCCGCGCTGCTGTATCCCTACGTTAAGAATGTCGAGGTGTACGACTGCCCGAGTTCGGGCAGGAAGTGGAGCAGCGGAAGTGGGGGTTTAGGGCAAGATCAAATTCGCTTCTGGTCCTGGTCTGCACTCAGCTACGGGATCAACGTCTTCGCTGCTTTCTACCCGAGTTACTACCTCTGGACGCTGGCGGAGTTTGAGGCGCCCGCCGAGACCGCCATGTTCGGGGATAGCTGCAGATGCCATGCAAGCGACCCCAACAAAATTGATGCGGAAGGGGGCCATCACCTGGTTCAGGCGCCCCCTCTTGCCGTTACGTCCAAAGACCGTGGCAAATGGGCCTGCCGCCACAGCGGAGGCGCTAACGCTGCCTACGTCGACGGCCATGCCAAGTGGATAGCGCTGTCGCATATTCCACCGACTAACGTCGACAGTCGCTTTTGGTATCCCAGCACTAAGTACAACCCGCCCTACTAGAGCCAGCGCGGGCCGGGGCCTGTGTGAGAGGTTGGGCACGCCTGCCCCCATGCGGCTTATGCACGCGGCGCAAGCATGACCATAGGTCGGGCGTCTTGTGCAGGCCCTTATCCCGAATTCCCCATATGAAACAAGGAGGAACTAAGCCAGGGCGCCAATAAACAGTGACAGAGAGCGGATATTGGGCGATTGTGTTAGGCTGCAATCGCCCACTATTTCGTACAAGTCAAGGCAGACGAAGCATCGAATCGGGAAAGCCAAAATTACAGATTCTAACGCAGGATTTGATGCGCAACTAGTTAATGAAACAGAGAATGTCAACCCCAGCAACACTGGATAATCGGGGATTCGAGGAAATTCTACTAATGGAGTAACACTCATGCCTATTTCCTACCGAGAGAACTATTTACGGACATTAGAATTCCGCAATCCTGAGTGGATACCTATGCATCTCGACCCGGCTCCGGCTACTTGGCACAGGTACCGGGAAGACCTGGAGGAGCTAGTGCTGCGCCATCCGCTGATCTTCCCCAATTATCAGAAAGGCAGCATAGACTTTGACCACTTCGCCGCGGTCTACCGGGAGAACCAGTACTACACCGATAACTGGGGCTGTGTGTGGTACAATGCTCAGGACGGAATGGAAGGCCAGGTGGTGGAGAGTCCGTTGGCTGACTGGGACGCGTTCGATACCTACCAGCCGCCCGATCCGATGTTAAAAAGCGAGCGGGGTGAGCGCGACTGGGAGCAAATTGAGAAAGACGTGGCGGCACGCAAGCAACGCGGTGAGTTGACTTCGGGTACTGGTGAGCGCCTCTTCGACCGGCTCTACTTTCTCCGGGGCTTTGAGAACTTAATGATTGACATCGCCACTGACGACCCGCGTCTGCCACGACTAATCGAGATGTTGACCGATTACGAGATGCGGCTGGTGGGCAAGTGGCTGGAGATAGGCGTGGACATGATTCGCTTCCATACCGACATTGGCACCCAGCAGGCGTTGATGATCAGCCCGGGAAAGTTTCGGAAGTATATCAAGCCGATGTTTATGAAGCTATTCCGGACTTGCCGGCAGGGCGGTAGTCACGTCTCCCTCTCCTCAGACGGCAGGCTCCTGGAAATCGTTGAGGACCTAGTTGAATGCGGCGTGTCCATGCATGACCCGCAGATCCGGGCCAATACTCTGGATGGTATCAAGCAGGCGTACAAAGGCAAGCTGTGTATTAAACTGGACCTGGACCGGCAGATGTTCCCCTTCTGCCAGCCGGAGGAGCTGCAGGCGCACGTGGCGGCAGCCGTGAAAGAGTTGGGCTCGCCGGAGGGGGGACTGATTTTATGGGCGTGGGTCTCGCCCGACGTGCCGTTGGAGAATATCGAAGCCCTCGCCAGTGCTATGGAAGAATTCCGCACCTATTGCTGGGATAGCCACGGATAGGGAAACAAAGGCTGTGGCCGCTGAATGCTTTTGGCAGCCGAAGTGCTCGGGAGGATTCGGTCAAATTCTTGGTTCTTGGAGAACGCTTCTACTTTGCAGTCTGGGGTGATATGAATGTTTGGTTTTCAAGAAGGTGCAGCTTCTCTTGTAGCAACCGGTGTATTATTGGCGGTGATGATAACATTGGGCACGGCAAACTTCGCAGACGCAGACGAGCCTTTCAACCTGGACTTGTTCACCGATCTCGGCACACCGGTGCGCCGCAACGCCTTGTACAACCACGCCCTGGGCAAGGACGCCGAAGGTAATGAGCGCTACTACCAGGCGTACCGAGGCGATCCGTGGTTCCTGCTGTCTTTGGACCCATATACCGGCGAGGCCGATGAGTACATTGCCGAGGGATACGTCGGCAATCCGTGGGGAATACTTTGGGCCAGCAACGACAAACTGTATATCACCACTGGCGGCAGTAGAGAAATTGATGATATCTTTGTGTTTGATCCTGAAACTAGCACACTGAGCTACCTGGGCCGGCCCACGGAGACTGAGCAAGTGGTATGGACTCTGTGTGAAGCTGAAGATGGGAAGCTATATGGGGGCACATACCCCTCCGCCAAGTTAGTAAGCGTGGACCTGCAGACCCACAAACTGACGGACCTGGGGCGCATGTCACCCGACCAGATGTACATCCGCTTCCTGGACACCAAGGGCGAGTGGGTGTACTGCAACGCCGGTCCCAGCAGAGCTGCGGTATGGGCCTACAACATCTACACCGGGGAGAAGAGACAGATATTGCCGGACCGGTTCCGAGAGGGCCCGGGGTCCGGGGGTGCGCAGAAGCGCGCCGACGGCGAGATGTACATCTCGATCGACGGTGGCAAAGAGATATTCAGGGTCGTCAACGGTACCGAGCTTGAGCCGGTTGACACGATGCCACCACCAAGGCCGGAGAATCTTCAGGGGAATCCTACCAAGGCCCGCTTGACCTTACAGGATGGCACATCCATCTTGGTTGACAACCAGACCGGCCCGGAAAAGCGCTACTTCCTGCAAAGGCCGGACCAGGAAATTGTGACGATAAGCTTTGAGTATGCGGGAACGGTAGGGTCGATTCTCTGGTCGCTGCAGGAAGGGCCTGACGGGTTGGTTTATGGGACCACGAGCAGCCCGATTACTCTTTTCTCGGTGGAGCCGGCGACTGATGAGGTCGAAGTTCTTGGCGACCCCATCGGTGTTGCCGGGCAGGTCTATGGATGGGTATGGCACGAGGACAAGCTTTACATGGCGGCTTACGGCAATTCCAGACTGACAGTGTGGGATCCGAGAAAGCCGTGGAACTTCGGCTTCGAAGAGGACAGCAACCCGCGCTATCTGGGCTGCTGCCACATTGGCCGGCCCGCCAGCCTGATCGTCGCTCCCGATGGTAAGCACCTGCTTGCCGGCGGAGTGCCCGGCTACGGGTCAACCGGCGGGGTGCTGACAGTGATCGAGCCAGACGAGCCCAACGTAGAAGCCATACCAGGCCTATTCGGTGAGCAAAGCATTGCTTCGATGGTTGCCATTCCTGACACAGACCTGGTCTGCATTGGCACCACCTATCACGGGGGAACGGCCTCAGAGGCGCAAGTCAGCGACCCCCGGCTGCTGCTGTGGGATTTCAATACCCGTGATATTGTCTTCGAGACAGTGCCCGTTGCCGGCGAAGCGTCGTTGGTGCAAATGGTCTTGCTCGGCGACAAAATATACGGCACCACCGCAGGTGACGAGGGCTACCTATTCGCATTTGACATCGAGAGCCGTCAGGTGGTGCACACAGCACCGCTGGGTTACGGCGCGGGCTCTTTGTTCGGCCTGCGCTACCGGGAGGCGGACGGGATGCTCTATGCCATCTCCGGCGATAGCATCGTGCGCATTGACCCGGAAAGCTATACTACCGAACGGCTGGGCACATATCCCGGCATGGGTTTTGGCATGGGGCTCGCCGGCGACTACATCTACCTGTGCGCCGGACCAAACTTAATCAAGTTCTCTATCCCCCGGCAAGACGACAATGACTGAGCCCGGAGCGTATCATTGCTGATTGGCGAATACGTGGACAACACCGGACCCGCCGGCTGACCGACCGCCAGGCGGGTCTTGTGTTAATAGAGGATTTGGCTAACCAAAGGGGATGATTCACATGTCGACACACCCGGCAGAATCCACATCGGCCGGAGGTTTTAACCTGCTCAGTGTGGGCCTTGCGCTTGCGGTATTGGTGTGGATGTCGCTGGCGACCTCCGTAGCCGATACTGAGGGATTACGGGCGCCACCTGTGCTGTCCGTAGCCCAGACAGATCAGCCGCCCAACGTTGACGGCTCTTTGGATGACCCTGCGTGGCAAAACGCGGCCGGCTTTACCGGCTTCACACCGATCGGTAGTGACGAACTGTCTCCATACAAAACCACTGTAGCGGCTACCTACACCCAAGACCGTCTATTCGTAGCTTACGCGTGCCCATTTGCGCCTCACGAGAAGCTTGAGGGGGCTGTCAGAGAGCGCGACACGGGAAGCCCCTGGCACGAAGACTCACTGGAGATCTTCCTCAGCCCGGACCCAGAAAGCCCGGATGACTGCTATCAACTGATAGGTAACTGGGCCGGGAGCATTTATGATGTGCATGCCGGCGACCGCAAATGGAATGGCAACTGGGAGTTTAAGACCAAGGCCGGCGAAGGTCTTTGGACCGCGGAAGTCTCGATCCCCTTTGCCGACCTCGGCACTTCCTCCCCTCAACCCGGCGACACTTGGAGGGCGAACTTCTGCCGCGACGTCGTCGCCGGTCGCAGCGCGTTTGAGACATGGGCCGACACCGGCGCAAGTTACATGACCTTCTCACAGTTCGGCCATCTGCAGTTTGTGGGCAGGGGGCCGGTGGCGATGAACGACTTCCCGACCGCCGATAATGATCAGTTGCCGCGCTATGCGGTCGTAATCGCCGCTCCCGGCGACAGGTTGGCGATCCCGCACCTGGCCGACTACGCGCGTTGAATGGCTGGGGCCTCCGCAGACGGAGGGTCCCAGACTAATGTGTGCGCTTTGGTGGCGGTGTGGCAGTGTGCGTGGTTTCGTTGATAGTCTTGACTTCTCCTCCTGCTCGGGCCATCATTCACGTATGTTGTGGCACTTGCTTCTGATCTTGTTGTCTCCGCCGTCGGCGCTGTGGAGCGCGAGCGCAGGCATCCCGCACCGAAAGGACGTTGAGTGATGATTGTCAAGCCGAAGCTCGCCCCGCAGCTGAAGTGGTTCCCAGAGGCCCGTTTCGGGATGTTCGTCCATTTCGGCCTCTACGCCCTGCTCGGCCGCGGCGAGTGGGTGCAGTACCACGAGAACATCCCGCGCGAGGAGTATGCGAAGCTCACCCGCCGCTTCAATCCCAAGCGCTTTGACGCAGATGAATGGGTCAGAACCGCCCGGCGCGCAGGCTGCCGGTATATGACCGTCACCGTCAAGCACCACGACGGCTTCTGTCTCTTCGACTCCAGGCTGACCGACTATAAGATCACCAACACGCCATTCCAGCGCGACCTCATCGGCGAACTCATCGGCGCCTGCCAGCGCGACGGGATGCGGATCATTCTCTATTATTCCCAGCCCGATTGGCACCATCCCAACTACGTCCACCGCAAGGGCATCTTCAAGGACCTCGACTGCGACCGGGACGGCGACGATCCCGACTGGCCCAAGTTCCTCGACTACTACATTGGCCAGGTCGAGGAGTTGTGCACGAACTATGGTCGCATTGACGGATTCTTTTTTGATGGGGTGCAGCGGACGGAGAAGCAATGGCTGGGGCGGCAGGTGTACGACCTCATCAGGCAGCACCAGCCGGGCGCAGTAGTCAATGACCGCGCCGGCTATGGTGACTACTTCACGCCAGAGCGCAGCCTCTCCGCTCTGCCTGCTGTCGCCGGGTACATGGTCGAGGCCTGTCAGTCAGTGGCGCGCGGTGCGTGGGGCTTCCAGAAAGAAGCGGAGCTATACTCGTCGCCACACCTACTCCACTCCATGATCCGCATGGCCGCCGCCAATGGCAACTACCTGCTCAATGTCGGCCCGAAGCCGGACGGGACGCTGCCGGATGAGTGGGTGCAGCGGCTCGCCGATATCGGCGACTGGCTGCAGCAGCATGGCAAGGCCATCTATGGGACGCAGGGCTGTCCACTGCGCGACGAATCTGAAGATATGCTCTATACCCGCAAGGCCGAGCGCGTCTTTCTGCATCTGCTGCGCTGGCCTGAGACCGACCGCGTCGAGCTGCAGAGTTTGTGCAAGCTCCCACTGCGCGCGCGGATGTTGAGGACGAACACAAAGCTGCGCCTCGAGGCCGATGGCGATGCCACGGTCATCTGCGGCCTGCCCGCTTCGCCCCCTGACCCATTCGCGAACGTAATCGAGATGGTTTTCGACAGCGATGAGATGTTCCGAACGCTGCCAAAGCCAGCGCCGCCCGCGGTCATCGGGCTCGCCAGGACGAAGCCCACAAGCCTCACGCCCGACCGCGCGCTAACCAGAGGCTTCGGCTTCAAGGGCTCCCCGCTACGAGTCGAAAGAAGGCAACTAAGCCCTGCGTCTGTGGGTATCGCTGACACACAGCCTGTCTTCAGCAGCTCGTGGCAGCCGGAGCAGAAGGCCGAGTGGATCATCGCAGCGCCCCAGCCGATGAGATGTAGCATCGCCGCCGAAATGGCCTGTCCGAAGCTGTACGCCGGCGGCACATTTCTCGTGGATGTGGCCGGTCAGAAGCTGCGGGGCAAGGTGCCTGCAACCGCCGGCGACGGGGATTTCGTCGAAGTCAAGCTCGGCACCGTGGAGCTGCCGGAAGGTGAATCGAGGCTCAAACTCTCGCCCGAGAGGCTCAATATCGCGTACTATTTCGCCAATGTGCGCCAGGTGATTCTCCGCCCGGGCAGCTCCCTGTAGAGCCCCAAAACCTAGCTGTGCGCACGACAGATGGACCGAGCCCTTGCCGCGCGTGGCGACGCCTGGACCCCTCCGCGCATACCGCGGCACAGCGTCCGCAGACTTGGCTGTGGCCAAGTCTGACGAACCGCCGGCCGGGCGGCCCGGTTCTCTGGGCGGCCTGAGCCACTTGTGCCCGACATGACTCGCTGAGCACATGCCTCAGCCAGCCGTCAAGGTGACCCCGGAAGGTGTTCATCTTCTCGCCGGTGAAGTGACCACTGCTGTCAATACCACTGCTTGCCACCCAGTGGAGGCGACGCTGTATGATCTGGACCAGGCGGGTTACGCTCATCACCTCAGCAGCTTTGCTCGCCTGCGCGTTTGCCCCTGCCGAGCCATTCTTCGCAGATGTCACCGCGACGGCAGGCATTTCAGGAGCCAGCCAAGCCGCGTGGGCCGACTACAACGCCGACGGCTTTGTTGACGTCATCATCGGCGGGACATTGTTCCGCAACGAGGGCGACAAGACGTTTACAGATGTCACCGCCACGGCGGGATTGCCTGGCGGCGGGGGGGGGTGGGTCTGGGGCGACTACGACAACGACGGCCTTCCCGACCTGTTTTGTTACTCCGGCAAAGGCTCCCTCTATCACAATAACACCGACGGCACGTTCTCTGAAATCGATTTCCCCGAATTGCCCACGATCATATCTCGCGGGGCGGTGTTCGTTGACCTCGACGGTGACGGCCTAGTTGACCTCTACGTCGGTGGCTACGAGCAGTGGAGCAAGGAAGAGTTTTACCAGGACGCCGTCTACCGCAATGCAGGCGGCGGGACATTTACCGAGCACTGGGTCCAGCCCGATGGCGAGAAATGGGCCACGCGCGGCATCACCACCGCCGATTTTGATGAGGACGGCGATACCGATATCTATTGCTCCAATTACCGCCTCCAGCCGAACACTCTCTGGCGCAATGATGGTGGCATGACCCTGACCGATGTCGCCGCCGACTACGGCGTCGCCGGTACCCCCCAGGATATCGTGAGCTACTTCCAGGGGCGCCAGTATCCATCCCACGGTCACACAATCGGGTCGGCGTTCGCCGATCTTGACAATGACGGCCATCTAGACCTTTTTGTCGGCAATTTCAGTCATCCGCCTGCTTACCAGGATCGCCCGTACTTTCTGCGCAACCAGGGCGCGCCGAGCTTCCATTTCGGCGACATGAGCGCGAGGGCGGGACTGCGCTGGCAGGAGTCGTATGCAAGCCCCGCATTCGCCGACTACGACAATGATGGGAACCTGGACCTGTACTTTACCACCGTCTACCAGGGCGACCACAGTCTGCTGTACCGCAATGCCGGTGACTGGCAGTTCACCGACGTGACGGCGGCCGCCGGCATCGAGGCGGACCGCACGTACCAGGCCGCCTGGGCCGACTATGATAATGACGGTGACCTCGACCTGCTCACCGCCGGCAAGCTCTATGAGAACCGCCACGCCTCGGGCCATTGGCTGCGAGTGAAGCTTGTCGCCGACGGGCCCACGACCGGCGCGCAGGCACGCATCGAAATCGGCTCATCCACTCTGACGCGGCAGATTGAAGGCGCGACGGGCGAGGGCAATCAGAACGAGCCGACGCTGCATTTCGGGCTGGGAGAACACGCAGCGGAAGTGAGCGTCGCGGTTGTGTGGCCGGGCGGGCAGAAGCAGAGCGTGAGGACGCCGGCCGACAGGCTTGTCAGTATTGAGCAGCCTCCACAGGTGGCGGGCTCGGAGCGGGACTACCTGCTTCACCGCCGGCCGAGGCAGTACTGGGAACCATGGAGAAGAAGGACGGTGTATCAATGAGGAATGGGCGAGTCGGGGTAACGCTGTGCATCGCACTCACGGCGGCTGCGCTGTGGCTGACGAGGGCTGAGGCTGCGACGCTGCCACCGGTCATCCGCGGCGGACGGGCGATCATGCTGCTTCCCGACCGTGGCGAACTGACCGTCAAGATATACAAGCAGGACCTCAACATCTACGCCGGGGCCGATGTGCTGACCGCGACGCTCGTGGGCCCGCAGCGACAGCCGCTGGGCGAACTCAGCATCCCCGATGACGGCAACGCGGAGAAGGGAGGCGGCAGTGGCGAGTTGCAGTCGGCCGAGATGACGGTCAATTGCGATGCGCCTGGTGTGTACCGTCTCAGCATCTCCACGAGCTCTGACGCGGTCTTCGGCATGGAAACCAACTGCGACTCCTATGTCCTCGAGGGAGACATGATGCTCAATGATGGCTCGATCTTCGGGCGCGTGTTCTTCGAACCCCCCGCCGAGGCGTTCACCATTACGGCCCAGGCCCTGCATAGTCCCGGCAGGCAGCAGATGCCCTTGGCCGACGCCGCCGGGCAGACGCTCAATACCTTCGACCTCTCCAAGACCGGGGAGGACCAGGAGTTCACCGTTCCCGCCGATATAGGCAATCGTGACGGCGTCTGGCACTTCGAGATAGCGAAATGTGACGTCCGCATCACAGTCCCGGGAGTGAAGGTGTGGAGCATGGAACAGGGAGCCTACTTCGACGCATCGCTGGTGAAGGGTGTGCTGATGCCGCATACCGCAGTCCGCTACATACGGCCTGGTGAGAGCGCGACTATTGATATCGAGCTGAACAGGCCCAAGGGCTACGAGGGTAACTTCACCTTCGAGTTGCAGCCGGAGACGCCGCCCGAGGGCATCTCCTACTCGCTTGCCGATCCTGTAATCCGGCCACACCCGATCACTCCCTGGGGCGAGGTCGTGCCGGTGACGGTGTCGGTGGCCCCAGACGCCCAGATCGGCGATATGTTCAACGCCTACCTAATCGCGCGCCCATTGGGGGATCCCAAACTTGTCGCGAGCGCGGGTATCCAGATACGTGCCGGCGAATCGCTGGTGTCCGAGCCACTCAATCTGCCGATTGTGATCAAGCCGTATCAGCATGAGAACTACCAGTTCGGCTACGCGCCCGACTATATCGCCAATGAGGTCTATTTCGATCACAACAATCGTCCGTTCATCCGCGACCGCAGCGCCAACAAATACTACACCGGGGCGCTGACAACACTCGAGGATGGGGAGTGGGTCAGACGCAGCTTCTGGGATGCCCTTGGCGAATTCTACGAGGACTTCCGGGGTATCTATATGGGCTCGGGTTTCATGGCGGCGAAGTGGGCCTTTGATGGTGACGGCGGCGCCTACAGCATCGTCAGGGTGATGCGGACCGACAATCCGACAGTCGTCACGCTGATGTACACGCCGGATCGCGGCAATACGTGGCAGTTCTACCCGCTGGAAGGCAACGGTTTCGACATCGAGCAGTTCACCGGCCACAATGCGACCGACGACCCGCCCGTTGTGCTGAACTACGTATTCAGGGAGGCGCACGAGGCCCGCTTCTGCTCATACAACCGCCTGCAGATGCTGCTTTCACAGAAAGCTGATGGCAGGCTAGACCTCGGCGAGCCGATTGTCATCAGCGAGGATTGCCTCGGCTCCTGTCAGCACTCCGGCGCCCCCGCCTCGACGGCAACACGCGACGGCAAGACACATATCGTGTGGGGTGAGGTGACCGACGCAGAGGCCCCCGGCGTACCCTCCTACATTGCCACCTACAATCATGCCACGGCCCAACTCAGCGAGAAGGTGCTGCTCGGCTACGGGCCGCCGGTCAACGATGTCCACAACGTGCCCGCCGTCTGCCTCGACTCCGAGGGCTACATCCATGTTGTCACCGGCGCGCATGGGGCCAACTTCAAGTATCGCAAGTCACTGCTCCCGAATGACATCTCCGGCGGCTTCACCGATATTGTCAACACGCTTGATGCAGGCTATATTGATGACAAAACGGATGCCGACGGCACCGGCCGCCAGACGTATATATCTCTCGTCTGCGACGATGAGGATAGTCTCCACATCGCCTTCCGCCAGTGGCGGCGCAACGCCGACGAGCACTGGCCGGACCAGATCTACGCGGCGCTGTCGACGCAGAAGAAGCCCAAGGACGGTCCATGGGGACCGGCCCAGCCGATGGTCATCCCACCGGTTCCGGGCTATTCCATCTACTATCACAAGCTGACGGTTGACCGTATCGGCAATCTCTATCTGTCATACAGCTACTGGACGAGCACCAAGAGCTACCAGGATGACTTCCCTGAGTATTTCCATAACCGGGCTGTGCTGGTATCGAAGGATCATGCACAGACCTGGAAGCTCGCGGAGACGAGCGACTTCCTGGAGGTGATGGAGTAGGGCAAGATAAAGATAGCAGCGGCCAGCGTGCCGGGGCCCCGAGTGGGTGGTGGCCGGCAACATGTGGCCGCTGATGAACGACGTGTGGAGACTGACGCTGCCTGAAGCAGAAAACCCGGCGGACTGAGCGAGGTTGTGCCGTTGCTGGGGTCAATGTTGCCTGAATCCGAACGGCGTTGCGGAGAAGCCTCGGCGGCCCCCCCTGCGGGACCGGCGGACATAAGATAATGCCTGGGCCGCCGTTCCCCTCGTGCACGCCAGCACTCCCCAGCTTGTGCTTCCGCCGGCACTAGCTGTCTGCGCGTTCTTCGCCAAGACACCGTCTCACCGCTGCGACGATGTCCGCGACCTGGGGAACCGCGGCCTCTTCCAGTGGCGGGCTGAACGGAATCGGCGCGTGAACGGCACCAACACGCGCCACCGGCGCCAGCAGTTCGCCAAACAGCTCGCTATGGATCAGCGCGGCGATCTCAGCGGTGATGCCGAAGTCGAGCACGCCTTCGTCCACTACTACCGCCCGCCGGGTCCGCGCTACCGAGGCCACTATCCCCTCACGGTCGAGCGGGTTGAGGCTGCGGAGATCAACGACTTCGGCTGCGATGCCCGCTGCCGCTAGCTGCTCGGCGGCCTGCAGCGCCAGCAGCGTCATCCGGGAGCAGGCGACGATACTGACATCGTTGCCTCTGCGCTTGACCTCCGCCTTCCCCAGGGGCACGCGGTGACGCCCCTCCGGGACCTCGCCCTGGTCGCGGTAATGGGACTTGTGCTCCAACACCAGGACCGGGTCATCGCACTCGATGGCCGAGGCAAGCAAGCCGAGGGCGTCAGCCGGCGTCGCCGGCATCACCACGCGCAACCCGGGGATGTGGGCGAACCAAGCCTGAGGGGATTGGGAGTGCTGCGCCGCGGCCGAGTTGCGCGCACCGATCGGCGCCCGCAGGGTTATCGGCAGCTTCGCCTGGCCCCCGGTCATGTATCGCAGCTTGGCGGCCTGGTTGCACACCTGGTCCATCGCTACCATCAGGAAGTCCGAGAACATCAGCTCGACGACCGGCCGCCAGCCACACAGCGCCAGGCCGGTTCCGCACCCCACATAGCAGGCTTCTGACAGCGGCGTTTCGAAGACGCGCTCGGGGCCAAACTCCTCCAGCAACCCCTGCGTCACCGTGAAGATGCCGCCGAGCGCCCCGATATCCTCGCCGAGAATGACGACCTGCGGGTCCTTTCGCATGGCCTCCGCCAGGGCCCGGTTCAGCGCCGCCGCGTAGGTCATCTGCCCCATTTAGTCCGCACTTCCCTCATAGTACACGTAGTCTGTCACGGTCTCGGGAGGGGGCTGCGGACTGCTTTCGGCGAAGCGCTGCGCTGCATCAATCAGCCGGTCGGCCTCCGCTTTGGCGGCCGCCAGTTGCTCCTCGGTGGCCTCACCTGTGGCGATCAGATGCTTGCCCAGCCTGGCAACGGGACAGGCTGCTTCAGCACTCTGGCAGTCCTCCGCCGTCCGATAGGCTCTGGTCGGCTGTGCCGAATGGTGCCCGCCCCAGCGGATTGTTTGGCAGTTCAGTAACCCGGGCTTGCCCTTCCGCACCTCCGTCACGATCTCGCCGGCTGTCGCGACGACCGCCACTGCATCGTTACCGTCCGCCTGGCACGAGCTGATCCCGTGGGCCTCCGCCAGCGCGACCGGCCCGCCGCCTGCTTGGCGTCTGCCCACCGGCACCGAGATGGACCACTGGTTGTTCTCGCACACGAACAGCAGCGGCAGGCTCCACAGACTCGCCAGGTTAAGGCTCTCGTGGAAAACGCCCTCTTCGACCGCCCCGTCGCCGAAGAACGCCACGGCGATATTCCCCCCGCCGGCCAGCTTGCATGCCAGCGCCGCCCCGGTTGAGATCGGTAAGCTCCCGCCCACGATCCCGTTGGCCCCCAGCATCCCGCAACCGAAATCGGCCACATGCATCGAGCCGCCGCGGCCGCGGCAGTAGCCGTCCTCACGTCCCATGATCTCGGCCAGCATGCGCCCCGGCTCAGCGCCTTTGGCCAGACAGTGCCCGTGGCCTCGGTGCGTACTGACCACGTAATCAGCCTCTGTAAGCCAGTGACATACCCCGGCCGCGATTGCCTCCTGGCCCCAATACAGATGCGTGAAGCCGGGGACTTGCCCGGCCCGGTGCAGCGCTGCGACGCGCTTTTCGAAGCACCGTATCAACAACATTTTTCGGTAGATTTGCAGGTATTCCATCGCCACTCAGCCTATATTAGTGGAGTAACGAAGCTGCTGTCAACAAGCCGCGATCCGGGCGACCGAGGGCCCCAAGGGCTGTCAAGAGCGCCCGCCGGCCCACCACAGGAGAAGGCCTCATGCTAGCGGACAAGGTCGTTATCGTGACCGGTGGTGCCAAAGGCATCGGTCTCGGCTGCGCCCGTGTCATGGCCGGCAAGGGTGCATCTATCGTCATCGCCGACGTTGACCGGGCAGCCGGCTCTGAGGCTCAATCCGACCTCCGCAAAGCCGGCCATCAGGCCATCTATGTTCCCACCGACGTGACCCGCGCTGAGGAAGTCGAGAACCTGGTGCAGGAGGCTGTCGCGAGCTTCGGCCACCTGGATTGCCTTCTCAACAACGCCGGCACCCACATCTCCAAGACCATCTTCGACCAGACCGAAGAGGAATGGGACCGCCTGCTCGACATCAATCTGAAGGGCTACTTCCTCTGTGCCAAAATCGCTCTTCCCCATCTGGTGGAGAGACAAGGCAGTATTGTCAACATGTCCTCGATGGTCGGCCTGGTCGGGCAGAGCCGTGCCACCGCCTATGCCGCCAGCAAGGGCGGCATCGTCGCCATGACCAAGGCGATGGCCCTGGACCTGGCTCCCGCAGGCGTCCGCGTCAACTGTATCTGTCCCGGCTGGGTCCAGACGCCGCTGGTCGAGGACTGGTTCAATCAGCAACCTGACCCTGAGCAGGCGCGCCAGTACATCTACTCCGTACACCCGATGGGGCGGATCGCCACTGTCGAGGAGATCGGCGAGGCTGTCACCTTCCTCGCCAGCGATGCCGCCGCCTTCATCACCGGTGTCGCGCTGCCGGTGGACGGCGGCGTTACGCTGGGCTATTGATCAGGAGGCTTTCCATGAACTCCAGCAGGGGAACCTTGCGTGTTGCTCTGGTCGGCGGCCCGATGTATGACCGTCTCTATCAGCGCCTTCCCGAGTTTGAGAAGCAGACCGGCTGGCACGTCGAGATAGGGTTCAAGGATACCCATCCGGCGCTTAACGATCATATCGCAGAGGTCTATGCTGCCGGCAAGGCCCGCTACGACCTCATCTCCACCCACACCAAGTACGCACCCAGCCAGGCTCAGTGGCTGCACCCCCTTGATGACTGGATAGCTGAAGAGCAGATCGCAGCCTTCACCCCCTCCATCGTCGAGCTGGCCACCATTGACGGCAAGCTCTACGGCCTGCCGCGCAATATTGACGTCCGCCTGCTCTATCACCGCACCGATTGGCTGGGCGAACGGGGACCTGACACGTGGGACCAACTGGCCGACATGGCCCAGGAGGTAACCGCTCCGCCGGAGCGAGTGGGCTTCGCCTACCCGGGCTGTTTCTCCGGGCTTTTCGGTACCTTCTTCGAGCTGCTCTCATCTGCCGGTGGGCAGCTCTTCGACGATGACCTGCGTCCCGCCCTCAACTCCGACGAGGGACGCTGGGCACTCAATTACCTCCGCGATCTGTATTCCGTCCGCAAGGTGACGCCGCCCGAGTTGCCTGAGATGCACTACGATGAGGTGCGCGCCGCCTTCACCAGCGGAGGGGCCGCCATGATGCACGACTGGCCCGGCGGCTACGAGCATATCGTCAGCCCGGAGACCTCACAGGCCGCCGGCCATGTAGGCATCAGCCTGCTCCCCAAGGGCCCTGCCGGACTTCGCTGTGCCTATGCCGGCGGCTTTACCTTCGCCATCCCCACCAGCGTTGCCGACCGCGACGGGGCGCTGGCGCTGCTGCAGTTTTTCACCTCCTATGAATCGCAGCTTCTGGAGGCGCGTGGGGGTGCCCTGTCCGTCAGGCCGGCCGTTCACCAGCAGATTGTGGCCGCGACCGAGCCGGGTTCATTAGAGCAGCGCCGCATGCAGCTCCTGGATGAGACCGTCAGCGACTACGCCATCATACCCCCCAGATTCGCAGCCTACCCGCAGGTCGAAGACACCCTCTGGCAAACCGTGCAGGGGGCCATTCTGGACCGGCTGAGCGTCAGCGAGGCCCTGGCCTCACTCGAGCGAGACATTACCACGATTGTCGCCGGTGCAGAGTAGTCCGCGAGGCCGGATAGCAGGTAGCGTTCTCAGTGCCGGAACTGTTGAGGAAGCGCGAAACGGCCACGTGAACCTGGCCGTTGAGAGATGAAGAACGAAGACTTCTACCCGCTAATCGAGATAAGTGGCACGGCTAGGGACATGGGCCTGCAGCATGGCCGTCAGCTACGGGCTGGTATCCGGCGTACCGTGCAGGCAATGCGTGAGCGAATCGGCCCGGAGGCGTATGCGGACAGTTGGCAGAGCTTCCAGCGCGGCGGCCACAGGCTATCAGTACTGCCACGGCTATCCCAGGCGCGGGATCTCGATCCGGTCTCCCCCACCGTATTGCCAGATCCGCAGCCTCTTGCTCCCATAGAGCGTCTCCAGCTCTGCCTTGGCGACCGGCTCCTGGAGGATGAGCGTGCTACGGGTGCCGCCGACAGCGCCCTTGAGCTGGCGCGCGGTCCTACCCTCACCGAGCCAACTCCCCGCGTGGAAGTCGTTGCTCACCAGCGAGTTGCCCTGCTTGTCGAAACTGCCGTTGGCGAAGAGCAATCGCGCGCCGATGCTCGCTGCCCCATCGGCGAACCCGTCGGCGGGCCCCTGTCCGAGGAGAGCGGTCTGGTCGAGTTCCAGGCGCAGGAGTTCGCCCTCCGGCGTGGCTTTCAGTATGCGGAACATGGCACTGCGTTGCTCGTTGAAGATGCGTACGTACCGGTCCGCGGCGAAGACGGCCATATCGGCGGTGGGGACAGTCACCAGGATCTCGTTGGCGTCGTAATTGATGTCGGCAATACCGCCGCCGGCATAGCCCGGGCCCTGGCCCGCGGCCGTCTCACCGATCCGGACCTGTTTGACGGTCGCGCCGCCGGCCACGGTGGTGAACGTGATGCCGAGCGGGCGGTGCTCGCTGGTGCGGCTCGGGGTGCCAGGGGTCGCCAGCACGATCGTGTCGGTGGCAGCGTCACGCTGGACTTCGAGTGTCAGCGGCTGCTGGGACACCAGTTGCACGCCCTGCACGACCGGCGTCTGCTGGTAGGCATCAATGACGCTCAGGAAGTAGTCGGGCCTGGCGCCGAGGGAGTTGCGCCGCACGAGCAGGTAGTCCAGCCCCCAATCCGGCGGCCGCGCGGGTGAGCGGCCGCTGCCCATGATCACCTCGGCCGGGCTGCCCACGGGGATGACGTGCAGGTTCAGTCTGTCGCCCTCAGGAAGCTCGTAATCCCAGGACCAGACGGCGGGTTGGGTCAAAGACGCCCGCCGCACCTTGGTGATGTAGCTCGGGAAGTTGCGGGTCTCGCGGCCCCAACGGTCGGTGTAATGGGCAGCGTGAGCGACGTCCGGCCCGGCCAGCGTGCCCTGCGCTTGCGCCTGCCAGTTCAAGGCCGGGGCCTGCATCGGCTTCAGTGGTCCGTGCCAGCTCTGATCGTGTTGGCTGCCACCGTTGACGGCGAAGAGGTCCACGACATAGAAGCGGTCCTCGTCGATCTCGACCAGCACGCAGGTGCGCTCGTAGAGGTTGACGTCATGGGCAGGTTGCGGGTCGGTCGTGCCGCCGGTGTCGTGATGTGCCGGATAGGGGTCATGCCGGGCGGTGACGATGTGGATGCCGTCGTGCTCGGCGAACAGGTTGCACTGCCCACCGGTGTGGCGCGGCGGTTGGGTCTCGTCCACGCTCACGGTGTTGTGGGACATGATCCCGCTATCCCACTCACGGTAGTCCCAGGTGAAGGGGTAGCCGAGGTCGGGCAGGAGGTTGAGGCCCCGCGCGTACAGCTCGAGGTTGAGGTTGTCAAACTGCCGGTGGCCGATGATGGAGCTGTAGTTGAGTGACAGCGCCCGCCCCTTCAGTGGCTCTGTGCCGTCCTCAATGATGGCGACACCATAGCCGTCGAGCAGGCGGTCGCGGAAGGCAATCTGCGACTCCGGCTGCGCCAACGCCGCCTTCAGCTCGGCCTGCGGATAGGCCTCAAACAGCTCGCCCGGCAGCCACTCGCCAGTGAGTCTGGTGCAGGCCCGGGCCAGGCGGGGCTCGGCAAACCGCTCGAAGCCATAGAGATTGGGCTCGGAGATGTAGGAGTAGCTGTGGGGCTTGCAGCGCCGAACCGCCTGGATGTTGCCGCTGTCGCCCACCGAGGGCATGAACGTGCGGAAGATCATCAGATCAATGAAGTGACCGAAAAGCGCCCTGCCCTTGGGGTTGCCGAAGATGTCCGGGTACCTGTCGAGCGGAAAACGGTCCGGGTGCCGGCGGCGCACCTGCTCCATCAGCCGGTTGACGCGGATGAAGTCGAACTTGATGGAGTTGTAGCCCGGGCTTTCATGGCCGCCGCCGTCGCGCTGGACACCATTCAGGATGATGTAGGCGGAGCGGCCCACATCACCGAACGCGTAGTCAACCATGTCCTGGGAGTTGGGATGCGTGTCGCCGTAGTCGTCCATCACCAGCGCGCAGGCCATCGCGGCAGCCTGGTGGAAGCCCTCGTTGCCCCGGATGTAGCCGTTGAGCAGACCCTCCATACCAACGCGGAGAATGTGCTCCTCAATGTAGGTGCGCAGATCATCGCCGGTCTCGATGGGCATCCCCTTGGCTTTGAGGAACGCGATCATGTCCGGGTCCTGGTCCATGTAGTTCCAGAGCCCGTCATAGGCATAGGCGGTGGCTTCCAGGCAGAACGTCTCCCAGATCAGGTCGGTGATCATCCCGCCGGTTTTCCAGGTGTAGTGTGGATCGCGTCCGCCGTAGGGGCCGAAGTAGAGCCGGTCCTTGCGGTCGGTGAAGTTCGGGTACTCGGTGGCCAGCCGGGCAAGCAGAATGCATCCCTTACGCGCGTAGCGTGTGTCACCCGTCAGCAGCCAGGCCTGCGAGAGCGAGCGCAGACAGGGGATCGTGTTGTTGCCATAGGCCATGTGGGCGTATTCGATGAGGAAGTAGAAGGTCTTGTCGCCGACCTTGCAGCCGGTGCCGTCGTCGGGATACTCGCCCGAGGTCATGTCACCGTTGAGGTAATCATTCGACGGGTACCACTCGCCCCCAAACCTACAGCGTACCTTGTACGGGTGATGGATGGGGTCGGTGGTCCAGGCCGTCCAGGCGTTGAGCTCGCGCACCTTCTCGCCGTGAACGGGGCAGAGGGCCCGTGTGTCGTGGTTGGGCAGCACGCGAGGAATCTTCGTGGTCGGCTGCATCATCCAGATGAAGTCATCGGTCTGGGCGATGCAGTCGGCGGCCGAGCCGTACTCGCGCCCGATGTAGTAGGTGTTCGGCTGGCCCGCTTGGATGGCGCGCAGGATGCCCTGGCCCCAGTCACGCTCGGCGTTCTGCTTCCCGATGGCGACGCGTTCGGGGGTGTAGTAGGTAGGACCGGTCTTGGCGCTGGCGACGGACATGAAGAGCCAACCTCCCAGGATAGCAACGAGTAGGCGCACTTTGAACCTCCAGCGGACGTGGTGGTCCGGCAACGGCGGCCCGGTGAGGCCGGGGCGGTCGGATGTGGGCTGCGCACGAAGCCCACACCGTCGGTGGAAGCGTCCTTGGTGCGGTTCCGGTGACACCATGATTCCTCACACCTTCGTCATAGCCATAGGTCCAGGGACATCGCTCCGGCTGTGGCACAGGGCCCTGTCCGCCCCGGCCCCGGACCGCTACCCGAGACAGCGCGGAGTGTCAGTCCTCTCTTCACCGAACCAGGCTGGCACGCGTCGGGATGCGGAAGGTGTTCGGCCCCTCGATCGTTCGCCTCGGGAAGAAGGCCTCTTTCGTCGTCCCGTTCTCGATGCGAAGGCCGTGATCGTGGGCGAGGATGATCGCCGTCCTGCCGTCCACCTTCGCGACATGGTCGATCGCGTAGCCGTGGGTGAAGCCGTTGCCGTGCGTCACGATCATCCACGTGCCACGTAACGCCTCGCCCACCGGCAGCTCCGCAGCAGTGATGAAGGCATCGTGTTCAGCCCCATCCGCAGTGCGCGTGGCCGCCTCGATCGTGCCGGTGTAGGCGGCGTCCGCCAGGGCGAGCCGGTGCCCGCCGCTGGTCAACTCCCGCCCGCCAAACAACCACATGCCGGTGACTTCCCCGGCGGTGCGGCGCACGACGCCCAGGCGCCCGGCGATGCTCACATCCCCCGCAACCCGCGCCGGGAAGGGCGCCTCGTCCATTGTCGCGATGATGGTGTCCGTTGTCGCGCCGCAGGTGACCGCCATGGCCACACAGCCATCGTCCCCCGGTGAGACCTCCAGACGGTGGACATCGGTGAGCAAGGGCTTGCCGTCAAAGGGCTCCTCGACGGCGGCGAATATCGTCTGGAGGGGAGCCGTGCCGGTGCGCCGGGCTGCCAGGTGCGGCATCCAGAAGTCGAGCGTCTTGCGGTTGTCCCCTGCCGTGCCGGTTCCGGCGCGGCGGACGGAGGGTGTCTCGCCGAGGTAGAGGTCGGTGGGCGCGGTGCCGAGGAGGTGGAGGCGGACGCCTCGTTCAGGCTGATTGTCATAGGTGAAAGTGACGTCGAAGTCCTCGTCGGCGACAGCGTGCTTGAGGTCGCGCCAGAGCTTGTACGTATCGGGCGGCTCCTGTCCCGCGAAGTCGGCCGTGGCGTCATCTGCCGGCAGGTCACAATGTGCCGTCATGTCATCGTCGGCGCTGCCGTGCACTAACCAGTCGTGGATTGAGCCGCCACGCGTGCGAGAGATGTCCACGACATAGGCATCGGTCTCCGTGATCGGGATGAGCGCAAGCAGTCTGCGGTATGTGTCGAGGCCCGCGACGTTCGAGTATGCGCGCGTGCCGTCGGCCTCGACGACACTGATGCCGTCATCCGATGGGAAGAAGGCCAGCAGGTCGCCGTCGGAGGGGCGGCCCCGCTGTTCCTGCCGATCAACTGCGACCAGATTGTGAGCGATGGTCGATACATTCCACCACCGCATGTCGGTCCAGGTGTAGCCGAGGTCAGAGAGCATCTCGCGCTCCCTGGCCCACAGTATCAGGCTCAGGCAATCGCGGTGCATGTGGCCGTAGCCGCCGGAGAAGTGCAGGTGCGCCTGCATCTGCGCCGCGCCCTCTCCCCATCCCAGCGCAGCATGGCCGTAGCCGGGCAGAATGGTGGAGACGGTGTCTATGCGCGGCGCACTCCGCCGCTCGTTGCCCCAGGTATCGTGTACTGGGGGCGAGCAGCCGTTGGGGAAGTCAATGACCTTGTAGGCGTCCTGCACCTTCCCCCAGAACGGGATGTCCGCGTCCGGGTCCAGATTGTCAAACCGCGTCCCGTCGATCTCATCAGTATATCCCGGCGGGTCGGAGTAGCCTTTCACCACGGAGAACGCACCCCGCAGCCCCCCGAGTGTCATGTAGTGGTAGCTGGGTGACTCGGACCATGTACCGTCGAAGAAGAAGCCCTCGTCGAGGTTCTGCATGATCCATCCGCAGGCGCGATGCACCATGCTCGGGTCGCCGATCACCCGCCCGAGCATCGCCGCGGTGGTGACCTGGTAGCCGACGACGTTCCCGACGTGATAGGCGCTCAGTTCCACGGCCCTGAAGGTCGGGCGGAGGAAGTCGGTTTCCAGGCGGGCGCGGACGTCATAGCCGAACTCGCGGGACATCTCGACGAACTGGTCACTGTCGTAGACCAGATCGTAGGCCAGCAGCAGGCTTCTGGGGACTTCGTTGTGGAAGCTGCTCCATCGGCCGGCGTCCCAGCTATACGGCGGCTCCTGCGACGCGCAGAAGCGAACGTTCCTGGGGTGCTCGCTATGGAGCGCCGGATAGTGCGGATACAGGCGTGCGGCCTTGTCCAGGACCAGCACGACACGGCGCGCGTACTCCGCCTTGCCGGTGGCCTGGTAGGCCTTCCCGAGGGCGAGGCACTGTTGCTCGAGCCATCCGCGCCGGTATGACGACAGATGGCCGCTGAGGTAATGCTTCGCGCCGGTTTGCTCGTTGAGGTAGTAGGGGAACTCGACGCGCTCTCCGAGGGCGTTGTTGCCCGCCAGGACGTGCTTTTCGGGGTAGCGCTCGTCCGGCAGCTTCAGCACCAGTCCGCAGTAGCGGCATGTGAGGGTGTTGGGCGCATCGATGCTCCAGGTCAGAACGTTGAGCCCCTGAGAGCCGCCGTAGCAGTTCGGGCACTCGCAGTAGGGGATGCGGTTCTTCCCCGGCAGGAAACTGAGCATCTCCTCCGCGCTCATGGCCATCACGCGCTCGACCGCCGCTTCGTAGTCGGCAGCCTTCGCACGGTCCACGGTGGTATAGACGGGGTGCTGTTCACATGATGCTCTCTGTGCAAGGGCCAACAGCAAGAGCGCCAGAGGCCCTATCAGCCATGGCACGAGGCAGCGGAATGCCGCGCAGTCGTTCACACCATACATTGCCCATCACCTGTGGTCTGGGTGTCGTTATTGCTCACGGGCTACCATCTGGTCATCTAGTTCGGGCCGCAGGCACACGCCCCCTCCCCGTGACAGGCGACTGAGTCGGTGGGACAGGGCGCGTCTGAGCGTGGCCTGCGAGCCGTCAGTACGGCGTCCGGGCGTCAATCTCGCCCTGGCGGGTGTAGTTGCTCCACTCCTCGCGGCGATGGAGTTGGTCAACCAGCTCCCAGGCACGCTCTGGGGCGCCGTCAGCCACGGGCACTGAAGCCCTCATGGAACACCACCACGCCGCTCGGCATGTCCTCCCCCAGCGGCAGGGCGAGGAAGACTTCTTCCGCCACACCATCAAGACTCAACTCCGGGCGGTTGCGGAAGCCAAATCGCGTGTAGTAGTTGGGGTCGCCGACAAGCACACAGCCCTTGCCGCCCGCTGCTCTCAGCAGGCGGAGACCCGCATTGATCAGCGCCGAGCCTAGCCCCTGTCTCTGGTACTCCGGCAGCACGGAGACCGGCCCCAGGCCGTACCAGTTGCAGTTGCAGCCGGAGACGGTCACCGGGGAGAACGCTATGTGCCCAACCACTTTTCCATCAATCTCCGCCACCAGCGAGACGGTGAGGGCATCGGCGGCCCGCAGCGCCTCGATGATGAACTGCTCAGTGTGATCGCCGTGCGGGCAATCCCGGAATGCCGCGATGGTCACCTCCGTGATTGTCTCGATATCTGAACTCCGCTCATGCCTGATGATCATCTGCAGTCGTCCCATGATCTCCTGTAGAGACCGCCCCAGTGCTTCCCGATCGTGGGGCACGTTGCTGCCCACAAACAACGGCGTCCCGATGGCCCGACGGTGCGCCGCCTTCCTGACGCCGCACGGACGGTCCCGCTACTCCTCGGCTCGGCGCACGCCCAGGTCCTGGCCGTCGGTGCCCGCGCCCCGGCACGGGCTGCCTGGCTGCAGCCGGAAATCGGCGTTCTCCGCGTCCACGAACAGCGGGTCTGCGTGAATGTCGGTGTCCGAGGCGGCGTTGTTGTAAGGCCCCTTGACATTGTTCCAGATGCAGTTGTGCTCGGAGATGAAGCGGTGATTATCCGGCATGAAACGGGAGGGGTCCTCTTCATCGCCGGTGACCACGCAGTTGTTCAGGCCGAAGCCGCAGAGGGGAGCGGCACGCGCCTCCATGGTGCGTGCCGGAAGGGGAAGCGTCCCAGCTATAATGTTGTTGCGCACGATGGTGGTGTACTTCTCCCCTGCGGGCGGCTCACCGGGGCGGCGATTCTCGGGCAGCGGGGTATAGAGGAACCAGTGCAGTATTCCGTCGCCGTGATTGCCGTACAAAATGTTATTTTCCACCACGGTGTTGTGCGCCCCGTAGATCCGGATACCGGCGATGGCGCAGTCATAGATGATGTTGTCGTGCACGTGGAAGCCGGTCTGGGTACCGAACTCGGCGCGGCCATAGATGACTATCCCGCCCAGGGCCATGCGGAAGATCTCGTTGCCGTAGATCTCCACGTTGTCCACCTGCCGGCTGCCGCTTTGCGCCTGCACCCCGGCGTTGCCGCTGAAGACCCGGGCAGGATGGCTGCGGAGTACGTTGTCGTGGATGGAGTAGTCGCTGCAGCCGCTCAGTCGGACCGTGGAATTGGTTCGGCAGTTGAAGACGTAGTTGTTGTAAACCTCGAAGTCGTCAACGCTCAGTATGTAGATGCCATCATGGCCCACGCTTTCGACGTGGTTGTTGTAGAAACGCGAGTTCACACTTCTGCCCCTGGCCTCCTGTAGTTCGTTGAAGTGCCCGAGTTCATCCTCGTTGATCTTCACCCAACTCCCATCCGCTTGGTCGGGGCCGGTACCGACGAAGGCAGTTCCACGGTGCTCCAGCTTGATCCCATCACCGGAGGCATCGTGAATGTACATGTCATTTATCGTGACATCATAGGCGTTCATCAAGTTTAGCGAATAGTAGTGACGATCGCTGCTGAAGGAGGCTCGATTGCCCAGAATCTCGAAGCCTCGTATGGTGATGTTCTGCACTCCGTGACCGTCACATTCGATCAGCCCTTTGAACGGCTGCCACTGTGCCTCCTGGTGGGGGATGACGGTGAGCACCGCGTCGGCGTCGCCCTGCAGGATGGTGTGGCTGCCGATGCGGATGGTGTCGCTGATAGTGTAGGTATGGGGCCCCTTGAGATGTACGGTGGTCAGATGCGCGTCGGCGGCCACGCGCTGCAGGGCCTGGCTGATCTCCACTTGGTCGTCGGTGCCGTCGCAGTTGAAGTCGCCACTGCCGTCTCCGGCGACATAGACGATGCGCTTTTCGGCCTGGGCCTGGGCATAGCCTTGCCACTGCTCCAGGCGCTGCGAGTTATCCATCACCCGCCTGCACTCGGCCGGGTGCTGGGCGTCGGCCGGCTGCTCAACCTGGGCCGACACTGAGCAGAGAGCCAGCACAAACACAGCCGCCAGGAGCGGCGGTATGACCAGTATTGCAGCTTCTCGAGTACACATAACTTTGGCTCCTCAATGCCATGATACAGGGGTTGGGTACCAGGTCATGCATTGGGTATTCCCCATATACATGAGATGTCGTTGCTGCATGGGGCCGAAAGCGCCGGCCCCACCATATTACCTGCTCCTCCAAACTGATACCAGGGGTAATGTGGTAGTCAGAGCATCTGAGCTTGCCCCCCATCTTAATAGCACCGCCAATGAGAGATTTCAGCCTGTAAAGCAGATTTCCTGCTCCTGTTTCTGGGGTTTTTGTCGTCTCTGTACTCCCCTTCCCCCCATGGAGGTGGGCGCCCGCCGCCTGCCCGGCGAACTCAGCCGGCGTCGTGTACCCAAACGACCTGTGAGGCCCCACGATGTTGTAGTTTTCCCACCAGTTCTACGCTGTATATATCATCCGGACCGTGGCCGCCGACGTAGGTCGCCTACGGGAGGCTGCATGGGGCTCTCGTAGCAACCGGCGCCACTAGCCCGGCAGGTCAACGAGGTATCGGGACAGCGCGTCGGGAATTGCACAGGTGTACGAGCCATCCGTAGAATCCGCCACGCGGCCGAATTGTGGGAAGGCACCCGCTCCCACGCTCCGAATGAGGGGGAGATTGGTCAATGACCCGCCGCAAGATTACACGTATCGCCCTGCTGCAGAACTATACCGGGGATTCGACAAGTCTCCTCCCGGAACTCGATGAAGTAGCCGCCAAGGGCTACCAGGCCGTTGCCTTCTTCATCAAGATGACCGAGCTGGACGCCTTTGGTCTGCTGTGCGAGAAGGCTGCCGGGCTGGGCCTGGGTGTCAGCGTGTTCACCGGGTACATGAAATACCAGTACGAATACCTGGCCGAGCACCCGGAGCAGAGGATGGTATCCGTCACCGGCGGCGTTGATCAGGACGGGCTTGCCGACCATAGCTGGGGATGCCCCTTCAACCCCGCTTTCAAGCAACGCTACTTCGAGTTCCTACGCGCTCTGGCCCAAGCACCGGGCGTCTTCCGCATTGCGGTCAACGATGAGGCCTACCTCGGCGACGGCTGCTATTGTGAGGTGTGTCAAGCCGCCTGGCGCGAGCAGATGGAAGGCGAAATGCCCCGGATTGCAAGCCCCCAACCGCAGGATTGGGAAGATGAACGCTGGCGGCGGTATCTGAGCTGGAAGATGCACCGGTGGGACCTGGTACACGGAGAGATGGCCGCTGTTGTTCATGCGCTGAACCCGGCCATACAGGTGATATTCCAGGCGTCTCCGGCTGTTGATCTGTGGCGCAATCCCTGGACCACAGGTGTCAACCTCGCCGGTATGGTCGAGCACCTCGATGGACTGAGTACCGATCCCTACTACACCTTCCACGCGGTGCCGCATTTCCAGCCTCGCGAGGTGTATCTGAGCGAGTGGTCGCGGTTCCTTGCCGGAATTGTCCCCGAGGGTAAGGTCGCGGAGATAGTGCCACAGGGGTTCTCCCACCCGACTTTCACGCGGCCTTTAGGCGAAGACGACGGGTACTGGTCTGCGCTGGTGCCGCTGGCATGCGGCGTTGATACCACGACCCCCTACACATACACGCTGCAGCGGTGCTCGCCGGTGCAGAAGACCTACGAAGACTGCTTCCGCCTGGACAAGTACTTCGCGGAGGCTGTACCGCTGAAGTATGCGGCAGTCGTCCATGGGGCGCAGACCGAGGTGTACCTGCGACCTATGCCGCAGCAGACACCCGGCTCCTATGACGGCACGCGCGTGTTGCCGGTCTGCGATGCTCTGCGGCACCGCGGCCTACCATACGGATACCTGCCCGATTCGCGAGTGGGCGACGGCAAAGCCCTGGGCGACTTCCCGGTCGTGATACTGCCTGAGGTCAACTGCCTGTCGGACGAGCAAGCGCGTGGTATCACCGAGTTTGCTGAAGCGGGCGGCAATCTGGTCGTGCTCGGCCAGCTCGGCATCGCTGATCAGACGGGCAGCAGGCATGGCCGGTCGCTCTTGCACGATATTACCGGAATAGCGGTCCTCGCAGAGACAGACGAACAGCGACAGTTCAGGCTGCTCCCGGAGCACCCCCTCGCTGATGAGCTTGCGGCCCTGGATGCGGACATCCCCGAGCATCTCAGAGACAGCGCGTACGCTCCGATAGCAGTGCTGTCCCACTGCGTGGATGCAGAGGTGCCTGCAAGCGGTGAGGTCGTCGCCGAGTTCATCACCGCAGACGGAGAGCCAACTGGCAAGCCGGCTATCGTCGCAATCGGCGGGAAGGGGCGTATTCTCTGGTTTGCCGGCTTCCCCACGCGGACGACGGTGACGCCACGAGTTGGCGTCAACGTGCGGAACCGCGCGCACACGCTGTTGCCATCGCTGGTCGAGTGGGCTGCCGGTTCAAGGCCGGCGCTGCGCGTCGAAAACTGGCCGCCGGAGGTTCCGATGAAGCAGTTGCGCCCTCTCGATCACCGCTACATGCCTACCTTTGAGTTCTTCGCGCTGGCCGGAGATGACCTGTACATGGGCGTGGTAACATCGTATTTCAGGGAGCCGACTTCATTCCCGATGGTGCTTGAGGTCCCGCCCGGAAGAGAAGTCCAGAGCGTGGAAGAAGCCATCAGCGCAACAGAGGTCGCCTGCGAGCTTAGCGGTGGGCAGGCTCAGGTGGAGGTTGTGATGGACTTCGACACGCCCGCCTTGGTTTATCTCTTTAGGCTGCAGTAGCATGTCGCTGCAATGAGTCTAGTGGCGCACAGGAGGCAAGCAATGTTCTACGTGGAGGCTTCCGGATCGCCGTACGAGATAGGCTACCAGACGGGGGTGGCGACACGTCTTGCCATCGCCGCGTCCGTGGACATGTTGGCAAAGCGGTTTCGACGCTGGGATGATGCCCAGTTCCAGCGTGCGCGGCAAAGGCACATGGCCTATACCGAGAAGCGGTGTCCTGAGCTTGTTGAGGAAGTGGCCGGTATTGCCGACGGTGCCGGCATGCCCTTTGAGTTGATCTATCTGACCAGCTTCTACGCATCCATGCGGGCCGGGCAGGAGGAGTGCTCGAACCTCATCTTCACCGAAACGCCGGACGGCCCGGTGCTTGCCAAGACTAATGACCTCCCCGTGCACGAGGGCAAGCATGCGGGAATACGTCTGCTACGCCCTAACAACGGCCTGGCGGTGCTGTCCACCAACTGGCCCGGCACCGTGTGGCGGGGAGTCGGCATCAACGAGGCCGGCGTGGCCCTGGGCGGCTCGAGCTGCTCGGCACAGGTGCCGGTCCCGGAGCAATTCATGAACCCCCACGTCATCGGCGGCTATGTCCTGGACAGAGCCGAGTCGGTCGAGGATGCCATCTCGCTCATGAGCGAACTGGATGCCCCCGCCTGGGGCGCTAACCATGCGATCTGCGACCGCACGGGTGGAGCCGCAATCGTCGAGAAGGCCGGCACTTTCCAGGGCGTGCGCAGGCCCGAAGGCAGCCGTATCTGGTGCACCAACCATTCTGCTAGCCCGGAGATGACTCCGTATCGCAGGAATGATCCGGAGGCGATGGCAGAGTCCACGGCCCGCTACGACGCGATTGAGCGACTGAGCCGCGATAAGCCCCTGAGCGCCGAACTCGCCCGTGAGATCGTCGCATACAACGGTCGCCCCGGGGCGCTGTGCCGTTACGGTGATGACGACCCTCGACAGTGCGAGACCGAGTTCGCCTGCCTGATGTTCCCGGCCCAGGGCCGGATCGAGTTCTGCTTTTCCCATGCGGACCGCGATCCGTGGTACCGTGTCAGTCTGGCGGAGGGCGGCGAACCGACTCGAATCTGAGGGCGCGCCGAGAGCCGCCGAGCAGCAGTGGAAGGCCTGGACCAATGGTTGCTTACAGTATGGATCAAAGGCACCGACATGGAGGTATGGCTATGAAGCGAATTGCGCTGCTGTTGATTGGGATACTTGCGCTGACGACTGAGGCCTTGGCAGCAGAGCGACCGGACCTGGCTTTTCGTAGCGCTCGCGGATACGCACTGATTGTGGCGGGCTGGTATGAGGACGGCTCGCCGCACGGTAACTGGTACTGGAACGCCACGCGCGGGTTCTACCAGGTGCTACGGGAGCGCTATGGCTACTTTGATGATGACATTTACTGGCTCGTACACCAGGATGATCATGGCGACGATTGGGTGGACGGGTTTTCGACTCTGGCCGGGATAGAGAACGCGTGCAGGCAACTGGCGACACGCGTGAGTGCGCAGGACACAGTAGTATTCTTCTTCGTCGGGCATGGTGGCGAGCATCACTTTGCGGCGAGCGATGGGGCGCTGTTCACTCAGGTGCTCAATTCCTGGGCACAGGACCTCAAGAGCGAGCATCAACTGTGGACCTTCAGTCAGTGTCAGAGTGGTAACTTCCCCAAAGACTGCTCGAAAGTCGGCCGGACAGTCTTCAGTAGCTGTAGGTCTGATGAGGGCAACGCCATGCCGTGGGCCGAGGCCGTTCGGGATGCTCTGGGGTTTAGCTCAGGTGCTGATGAAAACGGAGATGGTGTGGTCAGCTTCGGCGAAGCCCACAATTTCGCACGCCGGCGCCAGATCAACCACTACGGGTCTGAGGCCAAGCTGAAGGAGCACTCACAGTTCTGTGATGATGGATGCAAAAACCCGACCACGGGCGCGTTGCCGCATGGCAACCACGGGGCGACCGCCTTGCGGGAGGTACTGGGACATGAGTTCGGGCAAGTGCTAACGTGGACCGGCAAGGCGAGCGATGGTCAACAGATGGTCTATCGCCAACCGTTTACAGCCAAGGCGGTGGTGGTGTGCGCGGCCCAGCAAGCCGGCAAGCCGGTGGCGGCATGTGCTATTGACAACACGGCGACGGGGTTTGTGCTGGGATTGCAGGACCGTCGCGGCCAGCGGACGACACTGGCCGATGTCAACTACGTAGCCTGCCTGCCGACTAGCCAACCCCAGCTCCAGACCAGGTGTCACTACCTCAACAGCCGGCGGGAGACTGTCCGTTTCGCGAAAGCGTGTAGCGCTTTGCCGATTGTGGTGTGCAACGCCCAACGGCGTGGGGAGGCCCTGCTAGCCGGAGTCACGGACGTCAGCGCGAAGTCATTTACGGTTGAGGTCAGCGACATTGACGGTAAGGGGGTGGACGGAGC
The DNA here is from genome assembly GCA_964390495.1 of uncultured Armatimonadia bacterium. Taxonomy (GTDB): domain Bacteria; phylum Armatimonadota; class Zipacnadia; order Zipacnadales; family UBA11051; genus UBA11051. Next base: position 2,038 of record CAYMIN010000026.1, on the reverse strand, counting down.
GTGGCTGCTGTGGATCGCGGCGGTTCCGGGGCTGGAACGTCCTAACCTGCAAGTGGATGGCGGATACCTCGCGAATTACCCCCACAGCGGGCTGAGGCGGGTCTTTGATCCGAAGTCAGCGGCCAGTGATGTGATCCTGGCCTCAGCCGCCTGGCCCGGTGGAGGACTTCGGGCGCTGGCTGTACCCGGGGCGAATGGCTGGATTGACCTCAGCGTCTGGATGCCGCAGGGGGGCTACTCAGCGAGGGCATGGCATGCACATTACCTCTCATTCAAGATGGCGCCGCCTCCTGCCCTGACATTGCCGGCGACCATCAGAATGACGCCGAAGCTGCTGCGGGGACCCTAATGCTGCGGAGCACGACCCATTTCACCTCGCCGGGCCTCTAGATGGGGGCAAGGTCATCAATCAACATGCACGGCTCAGAGATCGGGTACATACAATGCCGTTGCTGCAGTCCGCCCTGGCCGTGCTGGCAGCCGGCTTAGCCCTTCGTTCCGAAGCCGGCCTCGGGCCAGTCGTCCGGCCAATCGGCTTGGTCGAGCGTTTCGGTCAAGGGGTGCCATAGGTCTAGCTGCTGGCAGGTCAGACTTCGGCTGTTGGGCCGGTCCAGCTCCTCGGGCAAGGGGCGGGCGCGGCCGGGGACGCCGACGACCAGGCTATGAGGCGGCACGTCCCGGGTCACTACCGCGCCGGCCGCGATGAAGCTGCCCTGGCCGATGGTGACGCCCGGCAAGATGGTAGCGCCGCCGCCGATCACCACGTCGTCTTCAACTGTAGCGCTACGAGGCGTCGGTGCGGGATCGCGTCGGCCTGGGAGCTTGTCGTTTAGGAAGGTCACGCCCGGCCCGACGAAGACATGATCGCCGAACCACGTGCGGGTGGGGATGTATGTCTGCGACATGATCCGCACCCCGTCGCCCAGGCGCGCGATGCCCTCGATCACGCTGTGATTGCATACAGTACAGAAGTCGCCCATTCGCACCCTGGCGCGCACTACGGCATAATGCCCGGTCTGAAAATGGTCCCCCACCTCGACGTCGCCGTAGATGATCGTGCCCATCCGCAGGATGCCGTTGCGGCCGATGCGCGTCGGGCCGCAATCGCGGTGGTAAGGGAAGCCCACGGTGACGTTGGGCTCGATGATGGTGCCCTTGCCCACCGTGGCGTTGTCAAACTTGGTATCTTGCTCCAGCGGATGGGCGACCTTCATCTTTGATTCCTCCTGGCAAGGTGCCTAAGCATGCGCAGACCGCAGGCGGCGAGCGCGTCTCCCGCAGGGCGGCGGTATGGCGGCCAGAAACGGGTGTAGCGGTAGTAGGCGCTCATATACTCCCGGTCCCCGCAGTTCGGCCCATCAGGGACGTAGCCGTAGTTGTCGTTCATGTAGCCGCAGGGGACCGCCAGAGGCAGCGGCGAGGCGGCCTTGATCTGCCGGCCAATCCCCAGAAACGGTTCGCAGGGCATGCCGACGATGCCCACATCGCCGATGCGCAGTGCGGCCATGGACATTTCGATGTGGCGCGGCAGGTCGCCTGCTTTGCCTGCACGCTGCGTGTGCAAGGCCCATTCGGTCCACGGCCGGATGCCCTCAGCCAGCTTTGCCCGGTATAGCGGTGACAGGGCTCTGGGGAAGTTGAGCCCTACGCAGTGGAGCGCGTCATCGTCGCCGGCACTTGCCCGGGAGATGAAATCGTCAATCTCCTGTAGCTCGCGCTCGAGCTTGCGCTCTGCCGGCAGCCTGGCAAAGGGCACGCGGGCGACGTCCAGGCACAGGTCGAAGTCACTGCGTGCCGATGGCTTCATCCGTTCGGCGGCCTTGATGAAAGTGTCGGCCAAGTAGCGCCCGAACCGGTGTGAAAGCTCGACGTCGCCGGAGAGCATACACTTGGAGTTCATATCGCCACAGCAGCCCTGCAGGAACCCCACGACCGCGCCGTGGAAGCGCTCACTGAGATCATCTGCGGCCAACTGGGGCCACTCGCCGAAGGCCACCATGCGCTCAGGGTGGTACGCGGTGACCGGATGGCCCGTGAA
>CAYMIN010000025.1:0-60517 GCA_964390495.1 uncultured Armatimonadia bacterium | reverse complement strand
TAATTTCACTAGCCGCCAAAAAGCAGCAGCGTCAAGGATGCCTGTCGTCCAGGAAGGTGTTCTGTCTAGTCGCCTGATAGGAGGCCATCGGCGGCTGCGTTTCCTTCCTAATCAATAAAGAAATGTCTGAATCCCGAGCTACGCGATTGCGAGGGCGCTTTGCTGATAGCACAAGCTGGCAGAGGCAGAGCGCAATAGATCACGCAGCTACGGGTAGCGCCCCTTGTGATCTGCCGATAATCCCGACACCGACCCCGTACGGTCGCGCAGGTAAAACTGCGACGGTGGCGAAATTGTCTATGATACTGCTCAGTCCACAGCCAAGTTGCCTTCCAGTCCAGCAGCCGGCGCTTCGCCCATGAGATAGTACTTGGGAGCCGAACCGCGAGGTGAAGAAGATGGCGAACCAGAAACGAGTGTGCGCATCAGACCGCCTCCCGCCGCCGGTAGGCCCGTATTCCCAGGCCATAGCCTACGGCGACTTGCTGTTTTGCTCCGGCATCATAGCGATGGACCCGGAGACTAACAGCATCGTCGGCGATGATATCGAGACGCAGACCAGGCGCGTGCTGGACAATCTGAGCGCCCTGCTGGAGGACCTCGGCACCGGCCTAGACAATGTGCTGAAGACCACGGTGTTCTTGAGTAACATGGAAGACTTCAAGCGCTTTAACGCCGTCTATGAAAGCTATTTTGCCTCGGAGCCACCGGCGCGTAGCACCGTCGAGGTCGCGCGCCTACCCCTGGACGTACTGATCGAGGTGGAAGCCATTGTTGCCATGTCACAGCAGTAAGGTCTCGATGTCGGCTCTCAGCGGCGTCGCCGGTGTTGCGGCTGTAGTGCTGGGCTTGGCCGCGCTGGTGCCGGTGCAGGCGGATCGCGGCTACGTTCCCAGCGGCAATCTTATCGTCAACGGCAGCTTTGAGATGGTAGGCGTGGAAGAGGCCCCGGATGCGTGGGTACTCAAATCGTGGCAGGGACCGGGATTGGCCAGCGGCAAGGTTGATGGCGGCGGACGCCTGGGGCGGCGACTACTCCGGCTCAAATCTACTACTATGGGCGCGCTGTACGGGTGCTATACTCAGCCGATCGAGGTCAGCCAGTACGCCGGGCAAACCGTGCTGCTGAGTCTCTACTACCGCACCAGTTCCTCCCAGTACGGCGACGCCATGTTGGTCAGCTTTGCAGAGGATTTCACCGAGGCTGAATGGGATACACCAGCGCTGAGCCGCCAGGCTGTGGCCTTGCGGTCGTCCCGCAACTGGGCCCTGGTCTCACGGCACATCGAACTGCCCCCGAATGCCCGGCACGCAGTGGTGCTGATTCGCATTGCCGGCCAGGGCGACTTGTACGTTGACGGGGTCTCGATGCGCTCACTACCCGCGGAAGTCGGCTGCGAGATCGAGAGCGCCGGCTTAGTCATCAACCCGGGCAGACGGAGAACCAAGCTCAACGTCACCAACAATACCAGAGGCCAGATTGCCGCCAAGATCAAAATCGAGGTCTGGGACGGCGATAGCCGTAAGGGAAACCTGGAAAAGTCGGTGCGGCTGGCAGTGGCACAGACTCAGCCACTCGCGATGGACTACGGCTATGACTTCCGCAAGCCCCACGAGCTGCGCATTACCACCTTCGGCAGTCAAGGGCATGAGGTGTATGACGATACTCGCATCGCAGTCCCGGGGTTGATTGACGCCCACGTCTCCGTACCGGCGTTTCGTTCCAGTATCCTCAACGACATTCCGATGGAGGCCATCGTCGTCAGCGGGCGGATCCACGCCCTGGCAGAACTCGTGCGCGCCACCCAGTTGTCCGCACGGATCGTCGGCGGCGGCCAAGAGATCGGTGAAGGCCAGCGCCTAGCGATTGATGAGCAAGGCAATTTCACCACCCGTCTGCTCCCGGCCAGTATCGTCAGCGGCCAGTATCTGGTACAGTTGCGGGCGGATGTCAAGGACTGGACGCTCGACCTGGAGTTGCCATTCAGCAAAGCCGCACCGGAGCCCAATCAAGTCGGTTATGATCAACGTGGCCGGCTCTGGGCCAATGGCAAGGCCACCTTCCCTATCGGGATGGGCTACGTGTTAGAGCCTGGCGACGTGCCGGCCATGGCTGCAGCCGGGTTCAACTTCATGATTACGCCCGCCAAGCTAGCCTCGGACGCCTTCATGGACGAAGCGGCCGCTGCCGGCTTGGGAGTGTTCGTGTCTTCGGCAAGCGTCGAGCCGGATTTCTGGTCGAATATGGCGGACAAGCACCGGCCCCGCGCGGAGTTCTGGGGCTGGTACATCCTCGAAAAGCCGGAAACCCACACTCCCCCGATCGAGCCGGAGCTTCTACAGGAACTGTACGCCGACCTGCGAAAGCTGAGCCCCAGCCGGCCGGTGCTGTGTTCGCTGTCATCGCAATCGGGCCTGGAGGACTATGGGGCCGCCAATGACATAGTGATCGCCTGGACGGAGCCGCGGCCGCCGGGCGAGTTGTCTGAGATGGCCAAGCACCTGCACCAGGCTCACTCGATTATCGCGCCACAGAAGCCGATCTGGGCGCTGGTGCCGATAGCAGGGGCCGGGCATATCCGCGACAAGCGCCTGGACGCTGCGGGGGCGGGCCGAGCACCAACTGCGGCTGAATATCGCGCTATGGTCTATCTCGCGATCGTCTGTGGTGCCCAAGGCATCGTCTCGTACACCTACCGAATACCCGGTGACGCCCAGCGCCGAGATTACCTAATCACCCGGGATGCTCCCGAGCTCTGGGAGCAGGTGGCCGCCGTCAACCGGGAGCTGTCCGCCATCGGACTATCAATTCTCAGCGGTCAACGGCAACCGCATCCCTTCGACTACAGCGCGCCGGTGCTGTGGGGGGTGTGGGAGTATGAAAGACAGGCGATCGTCGTGATCGTCAACACGACCGGCCGGCAGCAGATTGCCTCGCTGAGGGTTGATAATCTGACCCGGCCTGTGCTGCAGTCAATCGCCGGCCCCCAGCAGCTCGAGGGCACCGCCGCAGGGCTCTTCGGCAAGCCGCTGGCTCCCTACGAAGCCGGCGTTTATGTGGGACGGCTCGATTGAACACTGTGACGGGTCCGAGTCGCGCGCTCCATCATCAGGCCTTTTGCCCCTGGAGATGTCGCCATTTTCCCTTGCGCTGCTCTTGCTTGAGCGGCGCAATTGCGTTAGTATAGTAGTAGTACATCAGAGCATCACAGGGGGACAGCCGCTGGCTGTTGCCAGCTAGTGTGATGCTTAGTCGTAGGAGATGATTCGAATGGCAGACATTTCAACATGGCGCAACAAAGTCGGCCTGGCAGAGATGCTGCGCGGCGGCGTGATCATGGACGTGACCAACGCCGAGCAGGCCAAGATCGCCGAGGATGCCGGGGCGGTATCGGTGATGGCCCTGGAACGGGTGCCCGCCGACATCCGCGCAGAGGGCGGCGTCGCGCGCATGGCCGATCTCAACATCATCGAGGAGATTATGCACTCCGTGACCATACCGGTCATGGCCAAGGCCCGCATCGGGCATTTCGCCGAAGCCCAGGTGCTCCAAGCCATCGGAGTGGACTTCATTGACGAAAGCGAAGTGCTCACCCCCGCTGACGAGCAGTTCCACATTGATAAGCACGTCTTTGACGTGCCGTTTGTATGCGGCTGTACCGACCTGGCCGAGGCCCTGCGCCGCATCGGTGAGGGCGCGGCCATGATCCGCACCAAGGGTGAGGCCGGCTCCGGCAATATCGTCGAGGCCACCCGCCACATGCGCAACGTTATGACCGGCATCAAGCACCTGACCGGCTTGCGGGATGACGAACTGATGACCGAGGCCAAGAACCTCGGCGCGCCCTATCACCTGGTCAAGGAGGTCGCCCACAGCGGCGGACTGCCAGTGCCCAACTTCTCGGCAGGCGGCATCGCCACCCCCGCCGACGCGGCCCTGATGATGCAACTGGGAGCTGAATCGGTATTCGTCGGCAGCGGGATCTTCAAATCCGAAGACCCTGAGGCCCGCGCTCTGGCGATCGTGCATGCCACGACCTACTATGATGACCCGGTCGAGGTGGCGAAGGCTTGTCGCGGCCTCCAAGGCGCGGCCATGCCCGGCATTGATGTGCGCACCCTCGAGGAATCCGAGCGCCTCGCCACCCGTGGCTGGTAGCAGCGGCATGAATAACCTGTCTGTTTGAGTCCAAGGGGACCCGCTGGCGGGTTCCCTTTGCTTACGGGCAAGCGAAAGGAAGCAATTGCCGTGGTTTACCGTATCGGCGTTCTGTCGGTCCAGGGCGATTTCGCCGAGCATATCGCAGCGATGAATGATTTGGATGAAGTGGAGGCCTGCGCGGTCAAGACTAAAGCGGCAATCGAAAGCTGCGACGGTCTGGTCATACCCGGCGGAGAAAGCACCACCATCGGCAAGCTCTGCGACCGCTTCGGCCTGGGCGAGGCCATCGGCAAGCTCCACGCCGCCCCCAAGCCGATCTGGGGCACCTGCGCCGGCCTGATCCTGCTGGCTAAAGAGATCGTGGGCTCGGAGCAGTGGCGTCTCGGCTACATGGACATCGAGGTCAAGCGCAATGCCTTCGGGCGACAAGTGGATAGCTTCGAGGCCGATCTGCCGGTCAAGGGTGTCGAGGGCGGCCATAGCCGAGCAGTGTTCATCCGCGCGCCCGCTGTCACCAGGGTCAAGGACAACGTCGAGGTTCTAGCCCGCTTCAACGACCTGATCGTCATGGTGCGCCAGGGCCATCTGCTGGGCACCGCCTTTCATCCGGAGTTGACCGAGGACCGCCGCGTGCAGCAGTACTTCCTGGATATGGTCAAGGCCGCTAAGGGCTGAGCCAAGAGCTACCAGCCGAGCTCCGAAAGCCAACGGGGCCGGCCTAAAAAGACCGACCTAGGCGGTCGCGGCCAAGGTGAACCGGGGCAGTCCGGCGAAATTAGATGCCGACAGGGAAAAATGGCTGGCGCTGAGGAGCATGGGACGATGAAGGGCGTAATCCTGGTAGGCGGCCTGGGTACACGGCTGGAGCCGATGACCCGCATCACTAACAAGCACCTGCTGCCGGTGTGGCGCTACCCGATGGTGTATTACCCACTCTATACCCTCGTGGAAGCCGGCATCAAGGACATCCTGATCGTGACCGGCGGCAACAACCCCGGCGGCTTTCTCGAACTGCTCCACGACGGCAGCGAGTTCGGCCTCGAGCACCTCTACTATACCTACCAGTCGGCACCCCAAGGTATCGCCGATGCGTTGCGGCTGGCGAACCACTTCGTGGACCAAGAGCCGTTCGTGGTGATGCTGGGGGACAATATCGTCAACGGTAGCATCAGGCCTTATGTGCAAACCTTCCGGGATGAGCCGGTCGGGGCACGGATACTGCTGGCGCAGGTGTCTGACCCAAGTCGCTTCGGTGTTCCGGTTTTCGACGAGCAGGCCGCAATCACCCGCATCATCGAGAAGCCGACCGACCCGCCGACCTCCTACGCCGTGACTGGCATATATATGTACGACCGGCAAATCTGGGACATACTGCCGACACTTCAGCTCTCAGACCGCGGTCAGTACGAAATCACCGATGTCAACAACGCCTACCTGGAGCGAGGCGCGCTCGACTACGACATTCTTCCCTGCGAGTGGACCGACGCCGGTACTCCCGAAAGCCTGCGCCATGCTGTGGAACTGGCCCGCACCAGCCCGTTCTTGTCCGATCTCCCCATCGGCGGACAGGGCTAGCCATGCCATGTCTCGGCATCCGGGCAGCAGGGCCGCAATTGTGGTACTCACCTTGGGCTCCTGGCCCTGTTACTCGATCCGGTCAGTCAGCAGTTCCTCGGGATATATGATATCCAGCACCGCCATCGCCTCAACGGGCACCGGTATCATACCATAGAGCGTGCCTTCGGTCTGTGCCGCCCAAGCTATGCGGTTGCCTGCCGGCGATATCTTGTGTGATTCAGCAAGGCCGGGGATTTCCCTGAATTGGCCGTCTCTTGCGGACAACACGCCCGGGCCGGCACATTCGGTGTCGGGGTCGAAGTCCGGCTCGAAGTCCGATGAAGCGGATGCGCCTGCGATCTTGGGGCCGTCGCAGGGGACGAGTACGACGGCCCGGCCGCCAAGTATCTCGCCGGTGCAACCCCATGCTCCGGGCAGGTCCCGGCGCAGCCAGCGCACTCTCCCGCTAGCCAGCTCGACGGCACCGATCCGGGTGAAAACCTCGCCCTTATCATTCTTCCAGCGCTTGGTAAAGCCGCGCTCAACCGGGGACAGCGGCCCCAGCTTCTGCACCTTGCCGTGAAGGCTAATCCGCTTGCTTTCCCCATCAGCCAGGCGAACGTAGCGGACCTCCCAGGGGAATGGTCTGCTGTCATCTTCGACACCTATTCTGAGATATACGCCGGTGCAAACACCAGCGGCCATTTCCCAGCCCCAGATATGGTACGCCGCTTCAGTCAGACGGCGATTGCCGGCGCCGTCAGCAGCGACTAGGTACCGCGCCTGCCGCTTGTTCTCCTCAGCCCGCCGATAGGTAATCCAGCGCCCGTCCGGTGACCATTCGGGCCAACTGCCGGGGCCCAACTTGATCCACTCCTCCGCATCCCCCGGTGAGCCCAGATAGAGCGTGGCCTCGACATCGGTATCGGCCATCTCCAGGACCATGTCCACGGGCACTAGCCCGACCACGACCTTGTCGCCCTGAGGGCTCCAGGCCGGCCCACCGCAACCCTCTGTAACCGTATTCTCGGGCATATCGACAACGGCGGTCTCAGCGGCTCGGCCGAAGTCGTACTGGCGGATGGGGTTGTTGAGGAATATGGCAGCCATCTCAATGCTGTGCTTCTTCATCTTCTCTTCGTCCCAGAAGGGCACGACCATGCCCGGCTGGGACATAGCCATCATCTCGGCAATGCTGGGCATCTTCATCGCCATGTATGTCAGCCTGTCATTGTCACGCCACGCCAGGGCTTCCAGCTCCATGCAACCTTCGGCCATGAGGTTGCAGCGCAGAACGCCGCCGGGCACGCGCCTCAAAGCCTCCGCCATGCCGGCTTTGCGTTTTACTTCTTGGGCGGCACTGATCTCCCGAATCGCCACCCGCACCCCGACAGCTCCGAGGATGACAGCGGCCAGCACTACCACGCTGCAGCCCAGGCAGCCCCATATTAAGGGATGTAGCGGCTTGCTACGGCCCGGTTGTTGGCTTCTCACGTGGACTCCCCATCACACCTGCGTTTTACGCTGCTGAACCTTTCGCCGCCGGTGGGCTATTGCCCTACCTCAGCCCTGCCGCCGCTGCTGGGAGATGCGCAACTTCCGGCGCGAGTCGCTGTCTGAAATAGGTGCATCAATCGCATGGTAGTTACCCGGTCTCGGAAGCGAAAGAAGGGGCTGTGGTGCGCGGAAGCTCTAGTTTCAAGATCATCCTGGTACTTGCTGCCATAGTGCTTGGCAGCTACGGCCGGCAAAGCTGGGCCAATCCCTCAGCGGTGCCGCCGGCGACGGTCCTTCTAAGCCGCACCGAGCGCATCCTGGTGCCGCCCGGCTGGAATGCCCCGGAAATGCTCTACCCGCGCGGGCGGATTGACTACGGTCAGGTCGCGCACCTACTGGCAGCGGCGATCAGACCGTTTACCGGCTGCGATGATCCGCTGAAGAACCCTTGGCGCGAAATCGCTACCCCTCAGGACAAGGTCGCCATTCAGGTGGACCTGGGCAGGCCGCCGGTCGCTACTGAGACCATCAATGCCATCATTGACGCTCTGGTCAACAGCGGCGTGTCGCCGGACAACATCATCGTCTATGCCGGCAGCGAGGGCGACCTGTTTCGGGCCGGTATCTCGGTGAATCCCAAGGGCCGCGGGATCCGCACCATGGGCAGTGAATCGGAGGGCTTCCGCGGCGGGCTGAGCCGTATCGTGCTTGATTACTGCACGGTGATCGTCAATGTCGCGCGGCTGCGCGCCGACAAGGACCTGGGGATGCGCGGCTGTGTGACCAACTGCCTAGCGACGGTGCCTCACGTTGACCGAATCCGGCTGCTGGCTCACCCCGCCGAGCTGCCTCGGGCCGCCGCTGACCCCGTCGTGCGCAGGAAGACGCGGCTGCACGTTCTCGAGGCCTATCAGCCAATCCTGGAAGATACCGGCCAGGACTTCCCCCCTGTATGGGAGTATCGCGGGCTGCTGATGTCATCTGACCCGGTCGCCACCGACCTGATCGGCCTGCGCATCCTGGCCGCCAAGCAGGCCGCGACCCGTAGCAACGCTGAGAGCGAGGCGGCTCCGGCAGAGGCGGCGCTGCAGTACCTGGAGCCGGCCGGCAGCAACCGCCTCCGCGCCGGGCAGTCCAACCCGGACAAGATCACGCTGAAGATCATCGGCACCACTAAAGATATACTCGTTGGGACCGCGCCGGGCTAGAAGAGCAGTCATACAGGTTTCTGCTCTGTGCCGCACCGAAATACAAAGGCAGGGCCATCATCGGCCCTGCCTGCGGTTCGTGTCAGTAGGTTGTGGCGGCGGTTACTGTGCCAGGAGCTTGGCAACTCGGTCGCCGGTTTCATAACTGCCCGTGGTCTGGTAACGCTCGACACAGGAGTTATAAACGGCTTCCAGATAGGTATGGGTCTCGACGTTGGTGCCGCAGACCTTCTTATCGCCCGCCTCGACCTTCTCGCCGGCGTCGGCGAAGTGCTTAGCCCTGGCGATGCTGCCGGCGACCAGGAAGGCGGTGTTGACATTGGTCTTGCCGACCAGCCCGCGCGCGACCTCGGCAGCGCCGGTGCCGCCGTGCTGGGCATAGGCCGCATAGACGCCGGTATTCTCGATGATGGTGCGCTGCACCGTTTCCAGCTTGTTTTCGTCGGCCGGGTGCTTCTCGTCGGCTTTGGCCGCGTGCTTCATGCCGATGTCATAGGCGATGCCTTCAGCGCCCGTATAGTCAACAAAGGCAGCCGCCAGAGCCGCGAACTCATCCAGCTCAGCGCCTGTCATCGGCTCGTAGGCAATGTCGTCACCTGAAGTACCGGTAGCGCCGAGCTCGGCCTCCAGCATCATATGCGAATTGCCGAGACCGATGCGCACCCCTGTCGCGAAGTCCCGGGTGATCGCGAAGTCGAGAACGAAGGGAATGCCCTCCGTATCAATCATCCCCCAGGCCGGGTCCATGATTGACACCGTGTCCATGAAGTCGGCGCGGAAGCCCTGGTACTCGGTGCTGGCGAGGTAATCCACGTAGGACTGGAAGGCGGCGTCATCCACCTCATCAACAATCCGGTCCAGACCCTTGTCCCTGAGGAAATCCATGGCCTCGACCACCTGCCCCGCATAGTCGAAGGGCGTGGCGTTGGTCCGGTACTGCTTGTCCGGTTCGTATTCCGGAACCTTGAAGTGGTCCAGCGATACGGCGACATAGTCAGCGCCCCAGGCCTCGGCCTCCATAGCAATCCAGTCGGCATTGGCCTTAGCCCCATTGACAACCGCGTTGGCTCCGTAGCAAATGCCCTCCGGAACCCAGATAGTGTTAGGGTCACCGCCGATTTTGATATTGGAGTTGTAGGAGAACTGGACGATTACCGGGGACTGCTTGCCCATTGAGGCAGCCATCACAAAGGCGCGCGTCTCCCACCAATTGTTGGAGTTGGCGGCCAGGATGGTTACCTGCTGGTCCTCCGGCTTCAGTTGCAGGCTCTCGTCGAAAGGACAAAAGCCGTCGAAAACCTTTCTCAGTTGTCTGCCGTCCAAAAGCTTGCCTATTTTGGGTCACCTCCAGGTTTATATTACGCAAAGCGACATTAGATTAGCCCGGCGCGGTCGCAAGTGCGCCGGGCTAATATGCTCATCACATGCTACGCAATTCTCTAGCGCGTATATGCGTCGGCCTGCATTACCTCACAGACAGCGTTGGCCAATTCCAGGCCTTCGTCAATCGGCACGCCCCAGAGGTTTCTGCCAATTATTCGCCCTTCCCCACCGGCCTCCATTATGTATTCCGTTGAGGTTCGCAGGGCAGTTTCGGCGTCGCCCTTGATCTTTGCGCCGCCCGAATAGATTACAAACGTTCGCGTTCCAGCCCCAGTAACAATCCCGGCCCTCTCAATGTGCTGTTCCCTGCTCAGCAGCGAGTCGTAGTTGGGCTTCTCTCCCTCCTTGAGTGAATCAGTGTACTCCTGTAGCTGTTCAGTGGAGGGCTCCAGCTCGAGGTAGCGTGTGGCTTCGGGTATCTTGCTAACGTATTCGCCGAGTAGGAAATCTTCGTAAGCAGCCCGCTTGGATAGAGGAACAACAGTGGGGAACTTGGTTTTAACGATGTCAGCGCCGAGTGATTCGGCGGCCGACACTGCGTAATGACACCACATCAGGCTGTCTGCCTGAGTAGCGTCGGGGACGGGGCCGCGCGGATAAGACCAAACCACAAGTGGCAGCCCATTCGCGTGAGCCGCTTCCCTGAGGCGGCCAATTCTTTCGACATCATCCCCAGTTTTCTCATTCCCCAGATAGAACGTCGCACCGATGGCGTCGGCTCCGATCTCGATTGCGCCCTCAACCGAGCCGAAATTAGTGTGATACGGGTAAGTGCTGTTTGTAGCCTTGCCCGTGTAGAAGTGACCATCGAGCTTGAGAATAAGCGGAATGTCAACGTCTTTGTGATACTTCTCCGCCTGTCCTACCGAGAGTACTAGCGCTGAAAACGGCCCCCGGTTGCCCAATTCGATCACCGACGCCGGCTTCGCTGAGCCCTCCCATTTAAATTCATGTCCAGGTCCGTGTTCGACGAGCTGATCGAACGGCAGGCCAAGAAATGCCCCATTGGCCGGCCCGTGTTCGTAGAGCATTGCGTGTAGCGTTCTGCCAATACGCTTGTCGATGTAGTCAAGATCAGCAAGATTGGGTCTTGACGCAGTCATCTCAGTACCCTCCTTGAGGGATATGTTGTTTTTTGTGCATCCGCCTTGGGCGTAGATGATACACGCCGATACTGATAATAGTACACAGTTCTTCTGAGTGCAAAAAAAATCGCCACAACAGCTCTTTCGGTTCTGCCAAACCCCCAGCCTCTAACTGCGCTTGCTTCACCAAACCACACAATGCAATACGCGCCACGATCTACGCTTGATCTATCAATCTTGAAGGCGCTCGGCGAACCACGCCAGCGTCTGTTCCAGCCCGTCTTCCAGCGCTACCTGCGGCTCCCAGTCGAGCACCTGCTGCGCGCGGGAGATGTCCGGTCGGCGCCGCTTCGGATCATCCGCGTGTAAGGCCGGCACCACCTGCAGTTCCGAACTGCTGCCGGTCAACTCAATGATAATTTCGGCAAGCTCCCGCATTGATATCTCTGAGGGATTGCCCAGGTTGCACGGCTCAGGATAATCTGATAGCAGCAGCCGGTAAAGGCCTTCTATCAGGTCGCTGCAGTAACAGAAGCTGCGGGTCTGTTCGCCGCCCCCGTAGAGCGTCAAAGGCTCGTCGGAAAGGGCCTGGATACAGAAATTCGACACCACTCGGCCATCGTCGGGGCGCATTCGCGGCCCGTAGGTATTGAAGATGCGGGCAATCCGCACGTCCACATCGTAATGGCGATGGTAGGTGTGGCAGAGTGTCTCGGCATAGCGCTTGCCTTCGTCATAAACCGCCCGCGGCCCGGCAATATTGACGTTGCCACAGTAGTCCTCGCGCTGGGGATGGACCTCCGGGTCACCGTACACCTCGGAGGTCGAGGCCTGCAAGAAGGTGGCCTGGTGCGCCCGGCTCAGCTCCAGCAGCATATTCGTGCCGACGGAGCAGGTGCGCATGATCTCCAGCGGCAAGCGGTCGAAATCCACCGGGCTGGCCGGGCAGGCGAGATTAAGCACGTAGTCAATATCGCCCGCGATGTGCAGCGGCTCGCAGATGTCGTGGACGATGATCTCGGCGCCTGCTTGGGTCAGCTCGCGCGTGTTGCGACGGGTGCCGGTCTCATAGTTGTCAACTACATAGACCTCGAAGCCCTCATCGAGGAGGCGCTTGCTGAGGTGGTATCCGAGGAAGCCGGCACCACCAGCTACCACAGCTCTTGGTTTCACCGCATTCTCACCTGCTACTCAGATGCGTCCGTTTAGGTTTAGCGCTACTAATGCTCATTATAGCATACCTTGAGCGCCAGCGCCGGATCGTTGCTCACTATATTGCCCACACGCATCCGGCTGAGTTTCGCAAGCCGCTCGGGGTCATCCACCGTCCACACCCACAGCCCGACGCCGCATTGGCGGCATCTGACGACCAACTCCGGCGTTACATCGGCGTGGGTCACGCTCAAGGCCTGCAGGTTGCCGACCAGAGCCAGGTTGACGAGTTCCTTGGGTGGCTTGGGGCTTGCACCTCCGGCGTATATCAGTGCAACCGGCAGTTCCGGTCTCAGCTTGCGCGCCTCCACACACACCTCATAGCTGAAACTGCATGGCGCGACCCACTCGCGCGCCTCGCACCGGTCAATCACCTCTAGCACCCGCCGGGTGCACTGGTAGTCCTTGATCTCTATGTACAGCATGGCGCGGCCGATATGCGTCTCCAGCACTTCCGCCAGCAGCGGCACTTTCTCACCGGCGAATTCGGCGCCCTTCCAACTGCCGGCATCGAGCGCTCGGACCTGCTCCAGCGTCATCTGGCCGATCGCGCCGGTCCCATCGGTCGTGCGGTCCACGGTCGCATCATGGATGACGACGATCTCGCCGTCGGCGGTGGCGTGGACATCGCACTCGCAGCCGTCAGCACCGATCTCCAGGGCCTGCTCGAAAGCCACCAGCGTGTTCTCCGGTGCAAAGGCCGAGTTGCCCCGGTGCGCCATCACCAGCGAGCGATGGAACTGCTCTGAAAAAGTATCCGCATGTGTAGTTGCGCTCATGGCCAAGCTGCCTCCGTCTCAATGCAGAGTGCCCTGGCCTCGGTCAAACGACCTCCAGGATCGAGCCGGCGATGTGCCGCGTCCCGTCGTCCAGGTTGAAGTAGTACACGACCAAGATGCGGTCATCCGCCATGCGCACCGCCCAGGGATAGCCGAGGTCAGTGCTGCCGCCATCGTCACGAATGACCAGCTCCTCCGCTTTGTTCAGGTCCTCGCACTCCGGCTCAAGCAACCGACAGCGGACGCCGAACGGCTCGCGGCGATAGCCGTACGCCAGCAGTACCCGACCATCCGGCACCGTGGCGGTGGTGAAGGGATGCCCCCATACCTCAGTGCATTCCCATTGTGAAAAGCTCTCGCCGCCGTCGAACGAATGAGCCACCGCCAGATAACCGTCCATGTTGGCGGTGCGCATGAAGGCCATCAGCTTCCCGCCCGCCGTCATATGCAGGGTCGGCTCGCCGAACCTGACGGTTTCATCAGCGGCTATCTCGCTGAAGTAGTGCCAGCTCTCGCCGCGGTCATCGGAGCGGTAGAGTATCGCCGACCGCAGCGGCCCGGGCTCGGGCGTGCAGTACGCCGGCAGCAGCACCGTGCCGTCATCCAGCTCGCACATCCGCCCGCGCGTGTAGGCACGGTTGGGCGCGCCGGCGAACCACTCCGGATAGCTGGGCACCGGATCGAGCTCCACCGGTCCCGACCAGCTCTCTCCTCCGTTACAAGAGCGCACGACCTTGCCGCCCAGGCACATCATCCACCAGCCCGTTGGCGATGTCCTAGGCCCCTCGAGTTCGTGCTCCGCCACACCCTCACACAGCAATTCCCAGGAGAAGGTCGAGCACAGCAACGTCCCATCTGCCAGTTGCATCAGGCAGGGGTCCTGATTGCCGGCGCGAGGGTGGATGAAGATCGGCTGCGGGTCCTGGCTCCACGTCTCCGCGTTATCATCAGAGACGACCTGCACAAGCCAGCTATTGGGGTCCGAGTGCGTGACCACGCCGCCGGGCCGGCTGCGACGCTCCGGAGCCCGCCGGAAAGCGAGTACCAGACGCCCATCCGGCCGGCAGATGACCGAGGGGAATGATGAGTAATACTCCTCATCGCTGTATATGACCAGGTCCTTGACCTTGCGCAAATCCATACCGTTCACTCCCAGTGTGGACGACACTTGTCGGCCTTGGCCGTTCATCAGCCGACCCAAGGAATCGGCGCAATCTTCATGATCTCCAGCTCCGGGACCTCGGTCAGGTCACCGGCTTGGGCCTGCTCGCGCACCTCGGCGAGCGCATCATTGAGTTCCACCAGGAAGCTTCGCAGCAGCGTCATCTCCCGCAGCATGTGCGGAACCTGATAGCTTTCGCGATGCGTCTCGATATACTCGAACAACTCGTCCATCTGGGCTACCGCGCCCTGCAGAGCCTCGTCGCTGCTTGCCAACGTCTCAACGGCGGCCTCGATCTCTTCCGGCCCGGCGCCGGCCTCGATATTGCGATAGGCCTTGATTATCCCCGCCGCGGTGTTGAAGCCGGCGACCATGGTCTTGATGCGCTTGAGTTCGACGGCGTAGATGTGCTGCAGCGCTTCATCCTGCCACGGCAGTGCGGCGAATATGTCCAGCGCGCGATCCGCCTCGGTGATCGCGCTGGTCAGCAGGTTTGTGGTCATGTGCGCGGGCTTGCCGGCCATGTGCTCAAGCTGGGGGCGGGGATAATTGTCGCGCGCAGTCGCTTGCTCGCGGGTCTGTCCATAGTCGTAGTTGTAACGGAATAGGCTGGAGAGCATCCCCAAGCAGGGCGGGCTGTCAACCAGGCTACCGAATATCCGCAGGCCCTCCAGGCCCTCCTGCCAGTTTTCACCGAACAGGCTCTTGGCATATTTCTTCAGGAAGTCCTCGATTTCGCCGCCGCCATCATGGTTCCAGCTCCATTCACTCTGGGCCGCAAAATGGCGGTGGAAGGCCGGATCAAAAACCCCATAGCTCTCCACACCTTCGGCAGCCTCGGCATGGCCTAGGCGCATAGCCAGGAAGATATTGTCCAGATGCCCTCGGTAGCACATCTGATAGTAATAGCCGGTCATCGGGACGACCCAGCGGCGGAAACCCAACTCCGGCATCGTGGTGTCGAAAAAGCTGCGATAGCGCCACCATTCGAGGATGATATTGTCATGCACGCCGGCAGCCTCGAAGTTGGCGGTCAGCTCCTCATTCATACTGCCGCCACGGACAAGCTGGTCGTACCACATACTGATGTCCTCAATGCCATTTTCCTTGAGGCGCTTGACTATTGCGGTGATGTACTTGACGTAAAGCTCGGCTTCCGTAAACTTGCTGCACGTCGGGCACTGACACCAGGGGCTGATCCGCTCATAGGGGTGGTCGGGGTGCATCCCTGACAAGGGATAGACCTCGTCGGCGGCAATGTGATAGGACCGCGAGCCGTTGGGTATCAGATACTTCTGGCAGATTTCGTCAATGATCTCGAACATCACCTCATAGGTCCGGGGATTGGTCAGGCACAAGCCGTAGCCGGTGGGATCGCCCTCGGCATCCAGGGCCGAGATTTCAGGAATGGTGCGGGGTATCAGAGAGTTGTGGCCGGGCGTGTTGAAGTGTGGGCGGATCATCATCCCCAGCGAGCTGCCATAGGCCACCAGCTCGCCGAAGAAGTCCTCTTCAGCCATGCGCGGGATATAGTCCAGCACCCGCTCCTGACCCTGGCTGGCGGAGTAGTACTCAATATGCTGCGGGCTCTGCAGCTCAGGATGGCTGTCGAGCTTGAGCATCATCCATTCGGAGACCTGGCCGTGATACTGCATCGGCCAGCAGTTGTAAACCCCGACGGTCAGGACGTTGTACTTCATGTCCACGAGATAGTTCACGGCGTCTTTCCAGTCCTGCAGCGACATCAGGTCCTGGCCCCAGCGGGATTCCGCAAAAAGCCCGCGCCATTTGCGGTCCGGCCAGTCGCGAAGCGTCACCCCCTCTGCTCCCAAAGCTCCATCACGCTTCTTGATCAGGGCGGCCAGAGTGACGGCGCCCCACAGCAGGCCGGGGCCTGCCGAGGCGGTTAGCGTCGCCCGTCCATTGGCGATGGTCAGCTCATAGGCCTGATCGGGGTTGGCATCGGCAAAGCCCGTGGCCGCCGCCTCGAGAGCCAATGTGATAGCAGCCTGGCCCTCGCCGATACGGCCACCGGCTGCCTCGACGGCGCGCCTGATGCGGGCGACCGCCGCCTCGGCTAATTCACCGTCACCGTCCGGGGCCGTGATCCCCACTACCCCGTGACCATCGCCCAGAGTAACAAAAATGTCGCTCCACTCTATCTGCTTGGGTTCCGGAAAGATCACTGGTCTGTCCATATCGGTTCCCCTCTTCTCTGGCTGGCTCAATAGCCACAAAGGCCGGCAGCGACCGGCTAACGGAACTGCCTCCGTAAAAACAGTCTATTCGTCTGCGATCAGTCGATTCCCTCCTGCAGACCACCTATGACAGCGTAAAGCCGGACGCGTCTGCGTCCGGCTTTGTCACTTGCTTACTTCAGGTGTGGAGGCTGCTAGAAACCCATCTGGTATCGTAACTGGCCGGTCACGTTACCTTCCTCGGTTGGCATGCCATGCGGAGCGGTCTCGCGATCCACCGTCAGGCTCAATCGGCCGCGCACGCCCCACTGCCGGGAGTAACTAAGCTTGAACACCGACCGCGGCAAGCTGTCGCTGCCTTTGGGGCCGGACACAAACTCACCGGACAGATATGACAAGGCTACCTTGCCGCCTCGGTCCTCCCGGCCTCCGCTCAATCTCATGTCGTAATGATGTTCGACCAGTTCCTCCTCGATGTAGTCGCAGTAGCGCACCCCGAGCTTGAGGTTGACATCGCCGCCGAGTATCTCACGGTCCAAGACCGCGTCGTAAACATCCGCTCGGCGGACGTTTTTGCCATCCGGCCCTAAAGAGTTCTGTCCGTAGCCTAGCTGCATATTCCCGCCCAGGGCGCCAAAGGCGAGGCGGATTGCGCGTTCGGCGTCAGCGCGGCCCTGTTGGTCCTGATACCTAAACTGCACCGACCTGTCCTTGTCCGAACTGTGCCGCAGTATGAACTCGACGAAGGGATGCTCGTCGTAGCGGTCCAGCTTCTTGCGATCGTCAAATTCGCTGTACTTGGCATCGAGGCGGAGGTCGCCTTCCTTACCTACACCGACCTTGACCAAGGCTGCGGACGGGATTGTTTCGCCGTCAACTCCGCGCCCGACATAGCCGACGCTGACACCGACCCCTGCTGCCTTCTTTGGCGTTCTCTCCAGCTCAAGGTGACGCAGCACCGTCGGGCTTTTGTCAGGCACTTCCTGTTCACTGAAATGGTATTTAAGTGCTAGGTCGCGGCTGAAGTCCCACGAGGTATTAAGGTTGCGGCTTTTGACGGCCATCTCAGGGCTCGCATCTGTCAACTGCCATTTTGCGGCCATCTCAAGCGGGTCGCAGGGGTGCATATCGAGGGCGAAGTCAGTCACCCTGAGGCTGTCTTCCCCAACGGTGTCAGTGGTAGTGCGCGAGGCCTTGAACTGCCCGATATTGCCGATCCGGAAGCTCGGCGTCTTCACCACCATCCGGCGCTGCTCCCACTCGCCGTCCTCACCGTCGGGCTTGGTCTTGACCTGGCGCTGCAAGATAGCGTTGCCGCCGCTGATCGGCACCCGCAATTCCGTCTCGAAAGTGTCGGTGCCGACCCCGTCAATGTCTTCGCTGATCAGTGTCTCTTTGTGGCCGATGGTTCTGCCACTAATCCGGAACGGCATACAGAGCACCGTGGTCTTTTTCTCAGTAAGCGTTGAGGCTTTGAGCTTCTCCTCGATTTTGTGCTCCAACGAGCCGCTTTCCCCCATTAGCTTCAGGGGGCTGAAGAAGCGGGTCAAGCGGGTGTGCTTCTCGCTGGCCGATGAGTTATGGCTGGTATGGTGCTCGGCCACCGCCTGTCCCCCGCTGACGGAAAACGGGGCAACCATATCCACCCTTTGCGTCTTGCCCTCGCTGCCGTCCGCCAGCGTCCGTGAGGCCGTAAACCCCAGGCTGCCGGTGCCGCCGGACAGCGGAACCGCCAGGCTGCCGGAAAAATCCCTATTCCAGTACCCGCCCGGCTTGTTGGCCTCGCTGTCGCACAGCTTCATGCTCAGGTCCCAGTCATCGGCCAACTCGGAAGCGAGCGTGTATTGCCACTGCGTCAACTTCTCTTCCCGGGTCAAGCCTGCGCGTCTGGAGGTGACCTTGCGAGTGAAGCCGAAGGTGGTGGCGGAACTGCCGCTGCCCAACTCCTGCTGGAACCCCATGGTGCTGACCTCGGTCGAGCTGATCAGCATCTCCTGGAAGTCCGTGATGGTGGTGCTGCTGGTGGCGAAGTTGAGATGCGTTCCCGCGAAAGGATCCCAATCCAGCGTTGACGAGGTGGTCTCATTGATAGCTACGGCCAGCGGCAGCGCATCGTGCTGGACCGCCTGGCGCGTGAAATTGCGCGTCAAGGCGAAGCTGTCGAAGGGTTCGAACTCAAGCTCATAGTGATGAGGGTCCGGGCCCGCCACACCATCAGCCGACATGCGTGTGAGGTCGCCGCCCAGTTGCTGATGTGCCGGCCACAGTGCCTCGAGGAAGATCGGGTCGGCATCCTGCCCCGGCACCGCCGCTGTCAGCCCTGCAATTGCTACAACAACTACAATCAATCGCATTAGCCTAGTCAGCACACTTCATTCCTTGCATCTGGAATTGCGCAAAGAATCCGCCTACCCCGGTAGGTCCCTACACTGTTTCTAGAACTTACTCTACACCCTACCGCACCAGTTGTCAAGGGCTTTCAGCCCTGCTGCGGCCGCCTGCAGCCCCGAGGACTGTGACAATGATCCGCCTCAGGTGCCTAGCTGTCCTCCTCGGCTAACTTATCCCCAATCTACGCAGCTCGACGCACTCCTAAACACGCCAGCGGACACAGGCTGAGAAACCGCCGGCCATTTCCTGTCGCGCTGTGGCAGCTAGTGTCACCATGTCCACAGTAACCTTCGTCCTCTTGCGCGGATTCTTGAGTCCATGCCTCTGCCTCGGCCTTGGGCCAAAAGTTTCGGCCGTGTTACAACGGGCACTTGGGTGAAGTGGGCACATCCTGCAGGGATCGGCGGACAAAGCGAAAAAAACTGCGCGTGCGCCTTGACAGCATTAGTGTGAATTGATATAATGCTTGACAGCTCTAGGCTAAAGGTTCATACTGGCCTTTATCGCAAGGTGTGCACCTTTAGACCAATTATTTTGACCAGGAGGTATATCTGATGTCCATGATACGATGGCGACGCAGACAGGATTTACCCAGCCTTTTGGAGCGTATGCAGACCATGCTCGGCGACTTGGGACGGGAAGGCACCAATCTGATGCCGTTCTGGCCCGAAGCCGAAAGCGCGGCAGTCCCGGCTGTTGACATGTACGAAACCGACACCGAGGTTGTCATCCGCGCCGAACTTCCCGGCGTCAAGCGTGAAGACATCCAAGTGAATGCCGAGAAGAACCTCATCACGATCCGCGGTGAGAGCAAATTCGAAGCAGAGACCGAAGAGACCGGCTATTACCGCCGCGAACTCCGCTACGGCAGCTTCTCGCGCAGCCTGCCCACACCTACTGACATTGACCACGAGCATGTTGCCGCCAAATTCGATGACGGCATCCTGACGATTCGCGCTCCCAAGACGGAGGAAGAGCCGACCGGACGCAGCGTGGAAATCAGCTAGCCGGCAACGCTCCCAGCTCGTATCCTTGAGCAGAAGGCCACGGCGAAATCGCCGTGGCCTTGCTGCTTTATCTGTGGTCCGACTAGCTGCCAGCGCGCCGGCCTCGCCCCCGCGCCTGGCACAGCGGGCAGAAGTAGGTGCTGCGCTGGCCGAGTTCGCACCTGCGGATTATCCCGACACAGCCCGGCACCGCGCACCTTTTCCCGGCGTTCCCGTACACCCGCAAGCGTCGTTGGTAGCCGCCGGTCTCCCCCAGGCCGGTCCGGTACTGCGCATCGGTCAGAGTGGTGCCCCGTGCCTCGATTGCTTCCTGGAAAACCTGGCGGGTTGCATCGAGGATCTCCCCCATCTCCTCGCTGGTGACACGATTGGCTGGCGTCGCCGGATGCAGTCCGACCCGATGCAGGATCTCGCTGGCGTAGATGTTGCCGATGCCGGCAAGGTGGCTCTGGTCCAGCAGGAACTGCTTGATGGCTACGCTGTGGCCCGCAGCCGCTGCGCGCAACTCGCTAGCTGAGAGCTCCTGTGAGAGCGCATCCGGCCCCATGTTCTGCAGGATAGTCGCTGCATCCAGCCGCGCCAGGTCCAGCAGCTCCAGACGCCCGAAGCGGCGCGGATCAACATAGATGAGCCGACCGCCGCCACCAAGCTCGGCTAGCATGTGGGTGTGAGGCGGCAGTTCGTGCCTCTTCTCCACCAACAGCAGCCGGCCGGTCATGCGCAGATGGACACCTAGCGCGATGTCGTCCTCCAGGCACAGCCACATGGCCTTACCGTGCCGGCCGGTGTCAGTCACCTGCCTGCCGCTGACGGCCGACAGGAACGCGCCCGGGTCGCCGCAGACGATGTCCGGGCGCTTCAGCGTAACCTTGCGGAGCCTGTCGCCGACGAGATGCTGATGGAGGTCGCGGCGGATGGTTTCGACTTCGGGGAGTTCCGGCATAATCGTCTCTAGCCTGGTGAGAGGGCCCGGCTTTGTTCAGTCACGGTCGTTATCTTCCTCCGGGGGGCCCATGAACGGCAGCGGCGCGCTCGGCGATGAAGGCTGCTGTTTTTCGCCTGGCTTGGTATCAGGCGGCTGCGTGAGGCGCTGGCCCTTCATCATCCGCTCGCTGTACTCGAAGCCCGCCTGCATGGCGCGGAACCGCCGCAGCAGTATCACCACCAGCACCACCGGTGCCAGGTAATATATCAGGATATGGTACCAGAGCGGGTCATAGCCGAGGAAGATGCGCGGCCACCAGCCGATGATGATCAGCAGTATCAGAAGCCACTCGGCCAGTTCTCTTCTACTCATGATCTAGATCCCTGCCTCTCCGCTCGGTTCGAGCTGGCGGATAGCTATCAGCGTTTCATAGATGCTGAGGCGCAGGCAGTCATCCAGCGGCAGGTCCTCCAGCGGACATCGCGGCTGCAGCAGTTCGGGGTCAACCTCGCCGCTGGGCCAGTTGTGGTCCTCGCAGGCTGCCGGTGAGCCGAACCGTGCCCTAAACCTCTCGATGCGTGTGAGCAGGGCTTCGGCTTCCCTCTCCAGATTCTGGTCCTGCAAGGCCACCGGATTGGGGGCAGGAGGCTTGCGACGGACACGGTCCAGCCAGGTGTCATGGCGCTGGTCCACCAGATAGCGCTGGGCCGTCAAGCCGATGCCGACATAGTTGCGCAGGTCCGAGTATATGCAGCCGCGCTCCCAGAAGCTCATCTCCTGCCGCATGGCCTTGAGAGCATTCTCGAGCAAGTCATCCAGGCCGACCCACACATCCTCTTCGGTGACACCGGCCGCGCCCGTCGCTTCTGCTTTCTTAGCCCGCTTCTTGTATATCATTTCAAAGGCGACGTTAAAACTGTCGCATAGCGGGCTGCTGGGGAAGCTCTGCAGTTGGCGCATGTGCAGTTCCCAAGCCTTGTGCGGGAAAGGCGGCATGAAGCTGGCCTCGCGCGGCACCAGGCGGAACTTGATGCAGCCGCTCTCATAGAGCTGAATCAGCGTGGCATAGACGATCTGTTGGGCGAAATCGCGCGGGTCCAGCTCGGCTCCGCTGAGCAGATCAAAGGCGCGGTCGCGCGGGATCGAACCGAGCGCGCGCCGTCCCGCCGGCTTCACAAACTTGCCGGCAAACATATACACCAGACCATCGTTGGCGATTTCGCCGTCCGGCTCCACCGGCTCAATATGCGCCCTCTCAGTCTCCGCGACCCCAGCCGCACGCGGCTTGCTGAGGGCCTGCAAGAACTTCAGCAACAGCCAGAACCCCCACAGCCCGATGGCCCCTAAGACTACACCAATGACTGCCTGCAGCATCTAGATATCACCGTATTTCGCGTAGGCACACGCTGAATGATTGTGTATCGATTCGAAGCTCTCGCATTCGACGGAACAGCCGACAACTTGCGGGCGTTCCTTCAACGCGATTATCGCATCCCGCACTACATCCTCGACGAATTTGGGGTTATCATACGCCGCTTCGGTGACCACCTTCTCGTCGGCGCGCTTGAGCAGCGGGAACATCTCGAAGCTACCTTGCGCCTCCAGCAGGGGGATCAGGTCCTCCAGCCACAGAACTGTACCGGCCCGGCAATTGACGCGCGCCGACAGCATTGCCCGCTGGCTGTGAGCGCCCCGGTCGGCAATCTCCTTGGAGCAGGGGCACAGGGTGATAATTGGCACAATCGCGCCTACCAAGAACCGGAAAACTCCAGCCTCGATGGCGGCTCTGAAGCTGCAGTCATAGTCAAGCTGGCTGACGTATCCCGAAGCCGGCGCAGTTTTGGGCAAGAAGTACTTAAACTCGAGCAGCACCCGGGCCGCCGGTGCCGCAAACTCATCCAGCATCCGCCGCAGCGTCGCCTCCATCTCGACCATTGACACTGCTTGCTTGCTCCAGGACGAGAGCAGGTCCACGAAGCGGCTCATGTGGGTGCCGCGCTGGATATCCGGCAGTGCTACACTCGCCTCCACCTGCCCTACTACCCGCGCGTAGCCACCGTCCTTCGCCTTGATCTGCACCGGCAAGTGCAGGTCTCTGATGCCCACCTGGTCAATGCTAATGCCCCGGTTATCAACCTCTGCCGCTACATCTTTCATCAGTTGCCTCGTACTCTGCGTAGAATCGTCCGTCTCACAACGGGTCGGTTACCTCGACCCATGCGTCCTGGGCGACGCTTTGCCTTACCGCCTCATCTACCGCCTGGGTCCTGGCCCCATCATAGAGGGTGGCCGTGCCCAGCCGGTTCTCGCTCAGAGCCGCCAGGAAGTCAAAGAGGCTCTGGAGATGGAAGCGCATCCAGCCGACCGGAAGCTTGGGCGAGGGCAAGGCCGACGGCTTCGGGTAGCGCTGTACGCACTCGATCTGCTTGTAGCCGCGACTGCCGCCCAGCTCGCCCTCCTCATCACGCATATCGTAGGCATACAAGAAGTTCGGGTCCATCATGTTGAACTTCAGGGAGCCGTTCTCGCCGTATATCTCATAGGTGAAGCCGTCCTGGGTGCCGGTGGCGAAACGCGAGGCCTCGATGAATCCGCGCCCGCCACCAGCCATCTCCGCCTCCAGGCACACATAATCGTCCACTTCGACCGGGCTCATCGCGCTCGAACCCGCCGCGACCGGCCGCTGCTTGATATAGGTCTGCATCGAGCTGCGCACTCTGGCAATGTCACCCAGCAGATACTGCATCATGTCAATGATGTGGCTGCCCAGATCGCTCAGCGCCCCTCCGCCGGCTGCCTTCTGCAGCCGCCACGACAGCGGCCGCGATGGGTCGGTATAGCCGGCGTGATAATAGGTGGCGCGGAAATGGTAGAGCCGGCCCAGGAAGCCGTCGGCGATCATCTGGCGCGCGCGCATACAGGCCGGAATGAAGCGGCAGTGGAAGGCCATGCCGTGGTACTGGTCCGGTCGCCGGCGCGCTGCGGCCACGATCCGTTCAGCCGACGCCAAATCCACCGTCAGCGGCTTGTCGCAATAGACATGCTTGCCGGCCTCCAGAGCCGCGATGATTTGGGCCTCGTGCAGATGGTTCGGCGTGCAGATGTCAATAACGTCAATGTCATCGCGCTGGAGTAGGTCCTCAAGCTCTGTAGTGGCGAAGCTGAAGCCGCCCTGCTCAGCGGCCCGCTCGGCCGTCTCCCGGCGACTGGTGCAGACGCCCACCAGTTCGGCCCGCACCGGGCACGGCTGGAAGAATAGAGGCAAGCTCCGGTAGCTATGGGTATGGACCTTGCCGATGAACCCAAAGCCGACCAGGCCGATGCCGATGCGCTTGCTCATTACGCTGCTCACCCATGTTTGCGTTCTATGCGGTACGTCCGCCCCGCATCACTGACAACATCTAGTTCGCCGGCGGGCCGCTCATGCCTGCCGGCAAGTACCGGAAACCGTACAGGCGGAGCCGGTCAACACTCCGCCTGCCAGACCTGTTGAACCGGCGATCCCCTACTTCCGGCTGCGGTAATAGTCGGCCACCTTGCTGATGCCCTTGGCGATTATCTCGGCGTGTTCGGTGGTATGGCCCTCGGTCCAGCCGGAGGCGAAGATGTTCTGCTGGCCCCAGAGCGCGCCCGGATACTCGTTGACATCGTACTCCGGATCCCGACCATAGGGCGGCTCCCACGGGAACTCCGAATCGCCGTAGGCGACATGATTGGCGATACACGGGGTGGCCACCATCGGTGTGCCGCCGCCATAGCCGGTCGCGAAAGGCATACCCTCCGCACTGATAGCTTCGGCGAAGGTCTGCCGTTCCACGCCCAGGACCTCCTCATCAATGGTGAAGGAGAATCGCCACCAGGAATGTCCGGTGGTCTTCGGATACATATACGGCGGATTGACCCCCTCGATCTCCTCCAGCAGACGGACCAGATGCTCCGCCGAGGCGCGCCGCCGCTCCAGGATACTGGGGAGCTTGCGGGCCTGGGCCAAAGCCACCGCACCGGTGACCTCATTCATGCGGTAGTTGATACCGATGCGCTGGACGATCCGCCCCTCGGTGCGGCCGGTGCGGTCGTAGAACTTGTCGTGGAAATCGCGCGCCCGGGCGTAGAGCTCCTCATCATTGGTGGCCAACATGCCTCCGTCGCCGGCGGTAATCTGCTTGCTCTGCTGCAGCGAGAAGCAGCCGATATCGCCGAAGGTGCCCACCGCCTGCCCGTCGTAGCTGGCTCCGTGAGCCTGAGCGCAATCCTCGATTACATACAGGTCGTGGCGGTTGGCAATCTCCATGATCTCGTCCATGCGGCAGGGCTGGCCGAACAAGTGCACCACCAGGAGGGCGCGCGTGCGGTCGGTTATCCGCTCCTCGATGGCCTCCGGATTCAGATTGAGCGTAAGCGGGTCCAGATCGGCGAAAATCGGGAGGCAGCAGCACTGCACGATACCGATGTAGGTGCCCATGTCGGTGACCGGACTGGTGATAATCTCATCGCCGGGGTCCAACTGCAAGGCCGCCACCGCCGTATGCAGCGAGGCACTACCGGAGGTCACCGCCTGCACATGCTTGATGCCGAGGAATTCGGCGTACTCCCGCTCGAACTGCTCCACCATCGTCCCGGAATAGCGGAACATCCTGCCGCTGCGAATTACCTCCGTCACCAAGGCGATCTCTTCATCGCCCAGGTCACGCCCGCTGGCATTACCGGTTGAGGGGAAGCCCTCCGTCGCTGTTTTCGGACCGCCATTGATCGCAAGTTCTTCGTCCATCTCGAAACCTCCGTCTATGTTATTGCCTAACAGTGTTGCCTATGAGCTACGCCTAGGCGCAAGTCTCAGCTATTCGCCGCGCCAGGGCCTGATTGTCGGCATGGCCGGTGCGGTATGCCAGCACCTGCGCCTGCAACGGCCTGCCCAGCAGATAGAGGTCCCCCAGCAGGTCCAGCAGCTTGTGCCGAGCCAGCGCATTGCCGGCAAAAAGCGGCTCCGAATAGCCGTCATCATAGATGATCAGGCAATTGTCTTCGGTGCCTGCCCGTACCAGCCCCTGCTGCTGAAGCTGGCGCAACTCCTGCTCAGTGGCAAAGGTGCGGGCGGGCGCGATCTCTGCGCCGAAATCATCGCTGATCGGGTCGAAATCCGCAAACTGGTGGCCGATGAGCGGGTGCTCATGAACCAGCGAGTAGGAGAACCTCGCCGCCTCCGCAGGCAGCACAATCAGGGCCTTATCCTCGCCGAGGTGAAAAATCGGTTCATCCGGAGCAATCGGGGCATGTTCAGCCGCGAGTACCTGCTGTCCCGCTGCCCCGACCGCCTGATACAAGGGCATGGCACTGCCATCGAACAACGGAAGTTCCGGCCCATCAACCACTATCTGCGCATCACTGACGCCGGCGGCCCACAGTACCGCCATCAGGTGCTCCAGGAAATCAACCCGACCCCGCTCATCACCAATGGAGGTGCCATTCGGCACGGGGAGCGTGTGGTCGAGGTCAACCGGCCAGGTGATATCGAGGTCGGTGCGCCTCAGTATAAGGCCATGACCCGCGTCCGCCGGCAGCAGCCGCACCGTGATCTGCTTGCCGCTGCGCACGCCCAGGCCGGCGACCTCTACCTCGTCTCGTATGGTTTTGCGCGCTACGGTGTTCATGCCTCTGGTCGGGGCCACTCAGTAGCTCGCCTGCACGAGGTGCATCAGGTCCTTGCGGGTGACCTCGCCGGGGGTCTTGGCGATGGCATGGTGCATGTAACGCTGCGCATCATCAACAATGACCTCCAGCATCTCCTCCTCCACGCCCAAGTCGCGCAGTCTCACGTCCATGTTGACGCTGCCCAGGAAGGCCCTGAGGGCGGCGCCGGTGCGGCAGGCAGCCTCCTGATCGTCCGGGTCGTCAACGCCAAAGATGCGCGCGATGCGGGCGAACTTCTCCGGCGCTCGCTGCCAGCTCATTGCGGCCCACGTCACCAGCACCGTTGCCAGAGCCGCGCCATGCGGGATTTCGGGGTAGCGCCCGCTAATCGGGTGCCCGACACCGTGCATCATATTGGTGCCGTTCTGGGAAAGCACATAGCCGGCAAAGACATTCGCCAGCATCATCCCGCGCCGGGCTCCCGGGTCCTCGCCATCGGCGACTGCGGCCGGCAGGTGCGCCGCCACTAGCTCGATGGCTCTTACTGCCCAGAGGTCGGTTATCGGATTGGCGACCGTGGAGATGTAGCCTTCGGCGGCGTGGCCGATCACGTCCACACCGGTGCCGGCAGTTACCTCCGGCGGCATGCTGTAGGTAAGCTCCGGATCATCAATCGCGACCCGGGC
Source organism: uncultured Armatimonadia bacterium (assembly GCA_964390495.1). GTDB lineage: Bacteria > Armatimonadota > Zipacnadia > Zipacnadales > UBA11051 > UBA11051. The sequence goes on along the minus strand of CAYMIN010000025.1, from coordinate 33,637 downwards.
GTACAGGGTGTCCCCCGTGACCGAAGTCTTCTCCCGCGAGTCCGGCACGGTCACCACCGCGAACGGGGTCAATTCGGAGGAGGTGCCGGCGGTTGAAGTCACCGCGATGATAGGTAGAGTGGCCTCGGTCGGAGGCTTCTTCTTACCGGCCTCATTGGGGAGCAGGAACTCGGTTAGGGAGTCGTGGGTGGCGGCCACGGCGATATTCTTGGCGCTGTCCATAGCACTACCGCCGCCGAGGCCGACCAGGACATCACAGCCCGCCTCTCTGGCGATCTGCCCGCCCTCGCTGATAACGTCAAGCTGGGGGTTGGGCGGAATCTTGTTGAATACAGTTACCTCCAGACCTGCTGCTTCGAGTAGCTCCTGGGCCTTCTGGAGGTGACCGGCTTTCTCCATGGCCGAGCGGCCGGTGACCAGCATTGCATGGCGGCCCCAGGGGGCAGTCACCTTCCCCAATCGCGCGAAGGTACCGTCTCCGAAGATGAGTCGTGTCGGGTTGTAGTAGGAGAATTCCATCTAGCTATTGCTCCTCTTCTGTTTCAGCCAGCTTGGCGGCTTCCCTCATCATCTCGAGGGCCTCCGGCGAACCGGCGATAGGTACGCGGAAGGTAATAGTTGTGCCCTCGCCCTGGACGCTTTCGGCCCAGACCGTCCCGCCGTGAACGTCCACGACGTTCTTGACGATCTTGGTGCCCAGGCCTGTCCCCATCGGCTTGGTGCTCACCGCATCATCGGTAAACAGCTTGCGGCGCACCTCTTCGGGCATCCCCTCACCGGTGTCCTCGACTGCGACTTCGAGGTAGGCGCCATCGGGGAACTCGCCCTCGGGGACAGTGCGACTGTGGACGATGATGTTAGCGCCCTCGGGGCACGCCTGCAGGGCGTTATTGACCAGGTTGTAGATGGCGTTGTACATCTGCTTGACGTCCATCACCGCCAAGTCAATGTCCTCAGGCACATCCTTCTCCACCGTCACCTTCTCTTTTTCGGCGACTATCTTCAGCATCGGCACGACCTGGTCAATGACCATATTGACGTCTTCTTCGTGGAAGCTGGGTTCGGTGACCATGCCCTTGACCGCGGCGGAGACCTCGGCCATACGCACCTGCACCGCGTCACAGCCGCTCTTCATCATCTCGGTCATTTCGGGCAGCAATTCGCGCAAGCTGATGACCGCGTCCGCAACGGCCTCGCCGCCGCCGTTGCCCAGGCCTTCACAAGCCCCGTCGAATTCCGTCCATGTATCCTCGGCCACAAACTCCAGAGTCTCGGCGGCGGTCTGGACCGGGGTCATCATGTTCTTGACATCATGGCTCATGTTGCCGATGAAGCGCACGACCTCGGCCAGCCGCGCCTCTTCATTGAGCCGGGCGGTTTCCAGAGCGGCTGCGATCTGCGAGGCCAGGATGTCGAGGATTGCTATATCGGCCTGGTCGAAGACGCCGTCGGTCTTGTTGAGAACCTGCATGACGCCGATCGCCCGGCCCTCGACGCTCATCAGCGGGACGGTGACCATGTTCTTGGTTATGTAGTCAACCTGTTCTCCCACCCGCCGGTCATGCTTGGCGCTGGCGGTGACGTCATCGCTGACATCAATCTCGCCGCTCTGGAACACGGCCCCGGCCAGTCCCTGGTCCGTCTCCAACTCCATGCCGGTCAGCTCCTCGGCGGCTTCGCCGACCACATACTTGAATACCAGCTTATCCTTCTCCGGATTATGCAGAATGACCGAACCAGCCTCCGCCCCGACACACTCCAGCGACACATCCAAGGCCCTCTCAACCAGCTCGTTGACCTTGGTGACCTGGCAAAGCGCGGCACTGATGGCCCGCACCGCCTCCATCTGGGCATTGCGCTCCGCAAGTTCACGCGCTAGCGCTTCCCCTTGCATCCCGCTCTGCTCGCTCATCGGCTGATGACCTCCTCTACAGGTATTGAATGATCGCAGATCTGTCGCAGCGGCACTCCGGAGACCGTCAACGGCGTCTCCGGGCCTTGCGAACCGGCTCAGTGGCCGGTCGCCTGCAGCACTCTACAACGGCAGCGTCATACCGGTGTTTTGGGCCACCGCCCGGTCATAGATGAGTTGGGCTGTGACCGCGTCGTCCACTGCAATACCCATAAGTATGGACATGGTGCGCTCTTCGGGACTCTCGCGACCGGGCTTGTCGCCGGCGACGATTTCGCCCAGGTCAGCGTATGGCTTGGGAACATCCCGAAAATAGCCCTTGGAGCGGTAGTAGTCCATCTGGGCATGGTCATCCGTTATCAGCTTGTCAACCTTTGCGGCTAGTTCGCCCTCCCATGCGCCCATGTAGTCAACCGGTGCGGCCATCGCTCCCGGCTGGAGCCATTCCTCTTTCAGATAGGGCGTCGGCTCTTTGGGGCTGGCCCCGGCCGTAACCACCACGTCCGCACCTACCACTGCGGCTTGGGGTCCGGCGACGGGCACAATCTCAAAATCGTACGTCTGCCTGGCCTCCTCGACAAAGGCGTCCAGGGCTGCCTGAGAGGCATCGTAGCAGCGCAGTTGGGCAATTCCCGGGTAGTGAGTGTGCATGGCCAGCAGGTTGCTGCGGCCTTGCACGCCGCAGCCGATGATTGCCACAGTCGCGGCGCGCTGCGGGCCCAGGTACTTCATCGCCACCGCATTGGCCGCTCCGGTGCGCATGGCTGTCACCCAGCTTGCGTCCATGATGCAGACGGGGAACATGGTTTCCGGATCGTTGAGAATAATCAGGCCGGAGATGCTGGGCAGACCCCGCGCCCGGTTGTTATCATTACCGCCGACCCACTTGATGGCCGCGATGTCCAGGCCTGCAATGTAGGCGGGCATCGCGTGCAGAAAGGTCTCGCCACCACGCGGTTTAACCGCGGTTTTGGCCGGCATCTGGGTCTGGCCCATGCCTTTGCGGCGGAAGCCCTCCTCCACGACCTCGATGACCTCGGCCATCGAGATACTCAAGCTCTCGACATCAGACCTAGTCAAGTACCTGAGGTTCAAGGTGTTCAACCGCCCTCTGCACTGAAGTCGTCTTGGCCTTGAGGGCCTACGCGCGGCGCGAACTGCGCAGCGGTCTGGCGCGCCTTGTTGGCCTTCTCATGTTCGCCCATGTCATCCAGGATTTCGCCCAGCCGCATCCATATCCGATAGTTCTGCGGATGGTCCTCCGCCGCCTTCGCCATTTCCCGAAGGGCCTCGACTTTCTTATCTTGGAGGAAAAGCGCCCAGGCCGCCGCCGAGGCTGCGGTCCCGTCTCCGGCGTCAATACTGTCCGATTTCAGCGCCCAGGTCCGCGCCTGATCCAGGTTCTTCTTCTGCACGATGTACAGGTCGGCGAGCCGTCGGTAGCAGACAGCATGTTCCGGATTCTTGCGAATCGCGGCACGATACTGCTGTTCTGCCAGGGCCAGCTTGTCATCAATTACGTATATGTCACCCAGAGCGAAATGGGGGGTAGCGCCCTTCGGGTCGGCCTTAATGGCGTTCTTGGCGGCCTCGGCGGCCTTCGCCAGATCGCCCGATATTCGATAAGCCGCCGACAGGTTGAGCCAAGCCAAAGCATGGTCGGGATGCTTCGCGACCGTGCGCTGCAGCGCCCCGATGGCGGCTTTGGTCTTACCCAGCCGCAGATACAACCTGCCCTTCAGCTCCATAGCCTCCGCCGATTCCGGGCGCAGCTTTAGCGCGAGGCTAATCCAGTCAAGAGCCTCCACCTCGTTGTGCAACTCGGTGTCCGCCTGTGCCATGCCCCAGGCGATGTCGTAATCATCGCTCACCAGTTCAGAGGCTCGCTTGAACGCCACAAAGGCGTCGTTGTACTCCCCGGCCTCCAGATGCGCCTGCCCGCGCTGCTTGAGCAGAGCTGCCTGCTCCGCCGCTGTCGCCCCTGTAGAGCTACTCGTCTCTGTTGAGGCCGATCCCGATCGCCCTCGGCAGCCGCCTAGCCCCACGCTAGCTACCAAAACCGCGCTGACAACCACAAGCCATCCCGAGTATCGCATTGCTACTGAATCCGCTCTCTTGATTAGTGACTGCTTACATTACCGTCGGTAACCGCAGGGCCGCCTAGCTACCCCAGCGCCCCTTGCTCTGCCGCACAGTACTCGCACAAATGCCGAAAGTCACAGTCTCCGCACGCCCACTGGCTCGGTCGTGGGTCAAACCGTCTGTAGCCTATATTCAGCAGCGCCTCCCTGGCCTCACACAAGGCCCTCCCTGCTATCTCCTCAACTGGCGGCATTGGCAGGGGTTCGGGAATCTCGGCGCTCAGATAGATCAACATCGCAGATGCCGGCAACTCCCCGAACGTCTTGCCAACCGCCTCAGAGTACAGCCCGATCTGGAACTGATACTGCGATAGTCCATCGGCGTCGGGTGGCCGGCCGGTTTTGTAGTCCAGAACGTGCACGCCGCCGTCAGCCATCTCAGCCAGGGCGTCAATCTTGCCCTCCACCATCACGCCGTCCACGCCAAATACCACCGGCACTTCCGAGCGCAGGTAGTCGGCCTGTCTTATAATTGTAGCATAGGTTGGCGTCTGCAAGTAAGTCTCAATCCAATTTCTGACATTCCGCATCTGCCTTGAGTTGAGCCGCCCGCCGACTTCGGGCGACCTGCCAGCGGTCGCCATCGCCTCATCTAGGGCCGCGCTTCCCTCCCGGCCCACCATCTCCACCACCAGGTGGGCGAAGCTGCCGACGAGCGCGCCTGAGGCGCGGCCCTCCAGCCGCCCAAGGCCCCAGGTTTCGTCTAGCCCCGCTGCGTCCTCGATGAATCGCAGCTTGAACGCAAGCGGGCACCGGCGGTACTGCGACAGGCCCGTCACCGTTATTGCCTCCAGAGCTGCCGTCGCGATCGGGACCTCGGCGACCTGTCGGCGCAACTGCGGGCCTGGAGTTGCGTCGCCGATGGTCCGGGCGGACCGGAACGCAACCTGATGCCGCTCAGCCAGCGATTTGTCGGGCGCAGACATCGGTGGAAGCTCCGAAGGCGGGGGCATCCGTACCGGCATCTGCCAGGAACCTTCTCCAAGGTCCTGACAGTCGGCAGCGGCGAGGTCCCAGCCGCTGACCTCCGCCAGCCAGCTTAGCCAGCTATCCGCTGGATAGCTCTTCTTATCTTGCGAATCGAGGCCTGCCGAAACGATTAGGTAGTCCCTGGCACGAGTAGCGGCCACGTACAGGACGCGACGCAGTTCTGCGAGTTCCCTTTGCCACTTGGCCTGTCCGATTAGCTTCCCGATGCCGCACTGCACGTTGTTACCCTTGTCATCTTGGCCGCTGCGGGCACAGATGCCGTACTCGGTTGAAATTACCAGCGCCTTGTCGCCATTGTGGAAACTCCGCCCAAAGTCCGGTATCACCACCACCGGCCACTCCAGGCCCTTGGCCTGATGGATGGTAAGTAATTGCACGGCCTCACCGGCCGCCTTCTCCAGCGGCGCTTCCCCCTCGCGGTCTTCCATTTCACTGAGGGTCTGGACGTAGGCGACGAACTCCCCCAGGGTGTAATTGCCCTCCCGCTCGAAGCCACGCGAGACCTCAATCAGCTTCTCGATATTCCCAAGCATCCGCCGGCCGGCGAATTGCGCCGCCATCGCCGCCGAATAACCGGTCCCGTCCACAATCCGCCGCAGCAGCACCGATAGCGGCACCGCTCTAGAAAGACTGCGGAATTGCTCCAGCTTGGCGCAGGCCCATCGCGCCTTCTCAACCGTCGCGGTGGGAGTCGTCGGGTCACCAGCACCTGCGGCCAAAGCCGACAAGCCCTCGAACAGGCTATCCCCGGCCTGCGCCACGCGGTATAGCTCATTGTCATCAAAGCCGAACATAGGCGAGCGTAGTACGCCGGCCAGCGCAATCCCATCATGGCGGTTGTCCAGGACGCGCACCATATTGAGGATGTCGCTGACTTCGGGGCGCCACCAGAAGCCGCGCCCAACCACCGTATAGAACGGAATATCATGGTGCCGCAACGCCCGCTCGTAGAGGTTAATGTTGGTCGTAGCGCGGAACAGCAGGGCGATGTCTCCGGGCTTGATCGGGCGCGATTCTCCGTTTTTGTCACAAACGGTAAAGCCCTGGTCAAGCATCTCCCGCAGCCGCTTGGCGATATTAGCGGCCTCCGCTTCGCGGCGCCGCTCTGTGGTCGCAACTTCAGGGCCGTTGTCGTTATCTTCGCCGCCGTCTGTATCGGTAATTAGCACTTCACCGGCCAGGCCGTCATCTCGCGCCTGGCGCTGAGTCCGGACCGGCTCGAAGCGGGCGGCATAGTCCGGCTTCTCGCCGGTCCCCATTACCGCTTCGTGCGCAAAGAGCCAGTTGTGGAAACCGTTTAGATTGCTGGTGCTGCGGAAGCTGGCTTCAAGCAGCAGCTCATCCACACCCTCGCCACCTGCGGCGAAGCTATCTCGGGTGCGCCGGAAAACCGTCACATCGGCGTTGCGGAAGCCGTAGATTGACTGCTTGGCATCGCCGACCAGAAACAGGCGCGGCCCCGAGCGGTCCGCGTTCTGGCTGTCGAAGCCGGTGATCGCAGCGACGATCTGCCATTGTGATTGATTCGTGTCCTGGAACTCATCCACCATCACCTGCTGATAGCGCTGCCGACAGCGCCGGCGCACCTGCGGGTTGTCAGCCAGGAGCCGCGCCGCCTGCAACTGCAAATCGGTAAAATCCAGCGCCGACTGCTGAGCCTTGGCTGCTTGGTAGGCCCGCGAACATGCCGCCGCCTCCGCCCACAAAGCAGCGGTATTGGCAGCCGCCAAGGCAACCTGGTCTTCGTCGTCAGACTTTGCAAGCGCGTCGCAGATTCCGCCCAGGACCTTCTTGACCCGGTTGAGTGCGTCCTTAACCAGTTGGAAGCGTTCCTTCCCTCCCCAGTCATCGGCCTTGCCGCCGCGTTTGGGCACGCCTGCGGCAGCGTATGCGTTCGTGACGGCCGTGATGCGGTAGTCAACATCCGTTGCGGCTTGGGCTTGCGTCACACTGGCGATGACGCTGTCGCGTTGCTCGGCGAACTTCGCGTCCACTGCAACCGGCGGGTTATGCTCAAGGATCTCCACAGCTTCATGCAACTCGACGGCCTCCAGCACCTCAGCCAGGCTCTGCTCAATGAGTTCCGACCTGATTTCGGCCCAGTATTCCAGCACCTGCTCTGTGGTCGGCGGCTGGTTGAGCCAGCCTACGTAGTGCTCGCGTGCTCCCAGAATGTCATGCAGCAGTGTTTCCGCGCGGTTGCGACCATATTCGCCGATCACTACAACACAGCTTTCTTCCCCTGCCGCCAAGCGGGCCAGGAGCGTCTCCTTCACGATCCTGCGCTGCAGCAGCCATGCCGGACGCTCTTCCATGACCGTGTAATGGGGATCAAGGCCCGCCGCAATGGCGAAGTCTCGCAGCAGTGCGCCGCAGAAGCTGTGGATGGTCGCAATCGGCGCGGTCTCCAACTCGGCGGCAAGGCGTCGCCAGTGCCGCGCCTGTTCGGGATCAGCCGCGAGGGTCTGCTTGTGACACTCCTCGCGCAGGCGTTGGCGCATCTCAGCCGCGGCCTTGACCGTGAAGGTGATGGCGACGATCTCATGCGGCGATATTCCGGCCTTGAGCGCGGCCATATAGCGGCTCACCAGCACCGTGGTCTTGCCGGTCCCGGCACCGGCTGCCAGGAACACGTCGTGGTCCAGGTCAAGCGCCTGGTTGCGTATGCTCTGGTCGGGAGGCGGCTTAGGCATTTGGCGCCTCCCTCAGCTTGTCACGGCAGCGCCACTGCACATACCGGCATGCCGTCCTGAAATCGCAATAGCGACATGACTGCGCGCCGCCGGGTGCCACCGGAAAGCGCCCGGACCGGATTGCCGCGACAAAGTCGAGCACATGGCCTCGTGCCGCGCTCAGCAGCGTGTCGCGGTTCAGCCCTTCACTGCCGGGCTTGATCTGAATTGCGCGGCGTGCTCTGCCATTGCGGATCTGATAGTACGAGGCCAGGGCGCACCCAAGCGCCTCGTCGGCCAGCAGCATCCCCCCGGCCATTATGTAGATGGGTAGCTGCAGGTCCTCGCCTCGGAACATCGCCGGGCCGCCAGGCAATGAGCTGCCGGTCTTATAGTCGAACACCGCAAAGCCGATAGCATTGTTCTCAGCCTCGAGAACCTTGTCGAGCCGGTCAATCCGCCCCCCGAGTTTGACGCTTTGTTCTTCGCTCGCGATCACCAACGGCGCGTTGCCCCCGTATCCGTACACTGCTTCCAGCATTAGTGGCACATACTGCTCGCCCTTGTGGTTCGCGTCCGCTTCGGCCTTCGGTAAGGCCATCACGTCCGCGCAAAGCTCCTGTTTCACCATCTCCCACAGCCGCTTGTGGGCCACCAGATTGCTGCGCTCGTGCCGTGCGAGCACTTCCTCGGCAATTTCCCGCAGCACCGCCTCTGCCTGCGCCAAGTTCTGCTCCAGTACGGCCGGCGGGTGGCTGTCGTCGGTTGTCCACTCGGTCAGAAACCGGGCCAGGATTCGATGCACCAGCGTTCCCCGCGCGGCCCGGTCAATCTCCTCCTCCGGCTCCGCGACACTCTCCAGCCCCAGGACCCGCTGCATGAAGAACTTAAAGGGGCACGAGCCGTATGCCGAAAGCTGGCTGGCGCTGTAGAGGTGCTCCGGTCCCCAATCAGTCGCCAGTTGGGCGATGAGTCGCTCATCATCCAGCACCCCATCATAGCAGTCGAACGGCTCGCGGCTATAGCGTTGCCGCTCAGCCAGCGCTGAGCCGGCGGCCCGTCGCAGCACCGGTCCGTCAATCTCGCAAAGCAGGTTGTAGGCCGCCAGTACGTCATCTTCATCGGCTTGTGCTAGACTGCCGGCAAACATGCCGCCGAAAGCGTATTCCCGTAGCTGACGAACCCCAAAAGATTCCGCCGCTCGCTCCACTGCCGGCGTCTGGTGCTGCTCGGGCCCGTCGCTTTCTGGCTGGAGTAGCCGCTTGACTTCCTCGAAGTATTGCGAGGGCAGAATTGGGTTGCCGTCGCTGCCGGTGTCAGTGTAACTCAGATAGAGGCGCGCGGTGGCTGCAGACACCGCCTCATGGAACAGGAACGCTTCCGCGGTCTCATTATTGGGGCGGGTGCGCAGGTCAAGATCAGCCTGTTCCGACAGTCGCCTGCGCTCGGCCTCCGTGTAGAAGACATCCTCACGGAAGACCAGCGGGAACGAGCTCTGGGCTAGGTCGGCCAATAACAGATATGGCACTCGCGCCTGGCGCAAATCATGGACATCAACCACCCGCACCCGGCCCTGGGGCTGGCGGTCGGGACTGAACCGAAGCTGTCTGACCAGAGCGTTCAGCTCGCTGACGAACTCGGCGACGCTGATGATGACCTCTGACGCGCCCAGCCGTTCCGCCTCCTGGTACTGCCGCAGAGCTTCACAGAAGCCGTCAAAGGCGCGGAGGTTGTCGCGATTGTGCAGCGCCGCCGCTGACCGGTCCGCCAATCGCTCAGCCGACAGGCCGAAGCGCTCCATCAGCCTATGCAGGGCGGCGATATGCTCCGCCATCGTGCCGGTTTCCGGCAGCCTATCCAGCTCGGTGAATAGAGCTGAAAGCAGGCTCTGCACCGCCTCCACCTGGCTCAGCTCAGCGCTCAACTCCTCGGCATCGGTTGGCAGCTCCGCTTCATCGTCCGCTTCCTCGACAACGCCGCGCTCTCTGATCAGGGCCAACTGGTGCTCCAAGCGGCGCGCGCGAAGGCCCAATGCCTCAACCCACTGCTCGCGCCCACCCACTATGCCCACCTGACACGCCACGGTATAGACCGTATCGCTGTCCGGTTCGCCGGCCTCGTTTTGCAGGCACGAGAGGTCAATCAAATCGCTGCGCAGGAAGTTGACGACATCCTCGCGCCGGAAATCGCCGGCGACGATATTGAGCAGGCTCATCACCACCTGCACCAGGGGCTGGCCGGAGATACCGTCTTTGGCGGAGAAGTGATGCGGCACGCCGTATTCATCGAAGGTCTGGCTTACCAGGTCCCGCCATCTCTCCGGCTGCCGGAAGACCACACAGATATTCGCCGCCGGGACCTCCTCCAGCAGCAGGCGTTTGACTTCTGCGGCAATTCCCGAGACCTCGGCACGGGCGCTTTCAGCAACATTCAGCCGAATCTGCTGGCTGTAACCATCCACTGGTGTCGGATTGATGGCGAAAAGTTGCCGGCGCAACCAGGCCAGCGCGTCATCCGGGCTCTCGGCATTTGCGGCGGCCTCGCATTCCGCCTCGGGCATCAGTTTCTGGAGGCGCTGCAAGGTCCGCGCGGGCAGTAGTCTGACTTCCTCGCGGGCCTCGTCCGGCTGATAGGGAAATGTGATGACGGTCTCTGCGGCGAATGAGGCAAGCTCGGCCAGCACCTGTATCTGGGTGGTGGTCAAGTCGGCGAACCCGTCAACGAATAGCCGCTTGGTGCGCTGCAGGGGCGCGAGCTTGCCTGCCCTGAGCAGATCGCGCGCCTCCCAAAACTTGCCGGCGGCATCGTAGAGCCGGTTGTCGCTGAGGAGCTGCTGGTAGCGGTGATAGATAGCACATAGCTCGCGGTCGAGAGGTCGGTCCAGGTCGACCTGCTGCAACCGGGCAGCGAAATCATCCGGTCCGACGGCAGCCCGTTTGAGCTCGTCAATGAAGCCGAGCAGCGCCGGCACCAGGCCCGAGGTCTGGGCCGAACCGGCCAGCGCGTCCAGGCCCTGGTCCGCGTCCACCTCCCTGAGCACCTGCCGCATCAGCAGCTCCTGTTGCAGACCCGTAATCTCAGGCGCTTGCGCGTGGTTAGCCCGCAGCAGCTCTTCCGCCAAATCGGGGAAGGTGAATATCCGGGCATCAGCCAGCCCGCTCAGCAGACCTTTTTTCAGAAGCCGGCGCGATGTTTCACGTGAAACATTGGCAGTGGGCAGGATCAGCACTGCCGAATCGCATCCGGCCTGCTGTACCTGTGCCACGTAGCGGCTGAGGACCTCTTCACTTTTGCCGCAGCCCGGTGGGCCGCAGAGCAGCGTTACCTTGCCCATCTGTTCTCCGGCGGTCTTACCATTCCACGGCGTTAGTGCGCAGTTCGTGCGAGCCGTCGGGCCGCGTCCACTCATAGAAGAAGTGCAGGCGGGTCTCCGTCGGCACCACCTCGATATAGCGTATCGTCCGGGTCGCGTGTGGTGACAGCACGAAGGGACCGTCAACCGTGATCCGCTCCCAGTGGCGCAGATCGTGGCTGACACAGATGCCGGCCTTTTCCTCGTAATTCTCCTCGACGCCGGCACTGCCGTCGTAGAAGCCGATATACACCGGCGGCCTGTAGAGCACCGAGTTCAGGCGCGTGCAGTACTGGTCCCAGCCGCTGGCCGGTGGGGCCAAAACATCGCCCTGCCAGACCCAATCAATCCCGTTGCCGCTGGTGGCCAGCCCGCTGTGCGATTTGACGATGCCGGTGTTGAAAACATCGCCGTTGCCGTGCATCTTCTCTGCCATGCCGGCTTCAGCCGCTTGGGGATTCGGAGCATAGCTGACGATCATGTGCAGTAGGCCGCCGATATCGTAGATGACCGGGTCCTTGACGCCCTCTGCCCCGCAGTCGTCGGCACTGAGTATCGGGACGCGGTTGGTGGCGTCGAAGCCGTCCGGGGCCGCGGCCTCGGTCATCTGTATGCACCAGCGGCCGTCGTGATCCACGAATGACAGATACAATCGCCACAGATCGTCGCCGGCCTTGAACAGACAGGCTTTTTCCATTGATTGGGTGTCAATAGCTTCTTTGGTGGCATGCCAGATGTCCTCAAAGTGGTAACCGTCATCGCTGACAGCGACGCGGCAGTCCACTCCGCGTCCTAGCTCCCGAGGCTTGCGCAGCCGATAGTACAGATAGAATCGGGAGGCAGCCGCGTCATACATGGCGCTGCAACCGCCGGCCCACCAGCCGCAACCTTCTCCGAGCGGCTCTTTGACTGTGCGGCCCTCGGCGGGGTCAAAAAGTGGGATCTGGGCCATGCAGCGGGCGCTGGGATTCCGCCAATGCTTGTCGCCGGTCGCCATTGTCACCTAATCTCCTCTGAGGCGATGGCAGGGCTTTGAGGCCAGGGCGCCGAACCGAGATTCACTTTGCCCCTTGTCAGCGTCTGCCATCACGTTTATAATTCAGTCGTGATACTATTTTGTCAGCCCACGCCTGAATTCCTCCGTACTGGGAAGGTAAATTGCGGGCTGTGGAGAAGGATTTCTGCGCCATGCCAGGGAAGTTGCCTGGGTCGCTGTTGGCAAGTCTCCCCGACGGCGCTAGTGTGGCGTGTCTCAGTATTGCGGTCCATTAGTTCTGTCGGCCGCCACAGGGCCCTGACATAACCGCCTTTCCGAGGAGTTGACATCATTGGACGAGAGCACCAGACGGCAGATAGACTGGATAATAGTTATTGGGGCGATTGCCTGCTTGATCGTCTGGGGTATCGGCCGCAGCCAGCGGATGGCCCGCTTGCAGGACCAGCTCGCCAACGGCACGCCGGACCAACAGATCGCGGCGGCCGAGCAGCTTATTGATGGTCGCATTCTCGCTGACGCGCTCAAGGACCAGCCGCGCTGGGTGCAGGAGCGGGCCGTTTCGGCGGTCGCTCAGATCGCCACCGCCCAGGCCTGGTACCAACTGCTGGCGGCGTGGTATCTGTTCGACGCCCCGGTACAGGCGCGCGCCACCGAGCTGCTCACCAACGCCGGCACCACCGCGATCCCGACACTTGTCGAAGCCCTCAGAGACAAGGACGCCAATACCCGCAAAGGCGTCAATCCCGTTCTGGTCGCGATTGGTGAGCCGGTTATCCCCTACCTGTTACCCCTGATGGACGCCTGGGATGACTACGTCCGCGCAGGCGTCAGCGCCGTGCTTGGCGGCATCGGAGAGCCCGCCATAGATGAAGTCATCGCGGTGGTCAAGAAGACCGCTCCGGGCGCCGATCAAGATTCGGAGGAGTACCTACGCGAGCGGGCCGCCGCTCAAGCTGCCCTCAAGATAATGAAGGCGACCGCCTTCGACGCAATCGTCAAGCACTTGCTCACTGACCCCAATACCGATACCCGTGGCATCGGTGTAACCTTGCTGGGGGCCATCGCCGATCAGTCTCTGGCAGGCCCCATTCCTCCTGAGGAGGCAGTCAGGGTGCTGCCTCCGCTGCTGGACCGTCTGCAGAATGACAAGAGCTATGCGGTACGCCGCAAGGCCGCCCTGGCGCTCGGGCTGCTGGGCGCGGTCGGGCGCGACAATGGTGCCGGTGCGCCCCTGATAACCAGCTTGCAGAACCCCGGCGAGAACCCTGACGTGCGAGCCGCGGCTGCCGAGGCTTTGGGCAAACTTGCCGACCCCGCCGCCGCCGGACCGCTCGTAGAGGTCCTGATCAACAGCCGCCAGGGCATCGCCGACGAGTTGGTGCGGGCGCTGGAGAGGATCGGCCCCGCCGCAGTACCAGCCTTGGCGCAAGCGGTGGCGCATCCCTCCGCCGAAGTCGAGCTGCTGGCGGTGCGGGCGCTGTCGAATATTGGTGGGCCTAAGCCGGTCGTTTCGCTCGCTACGGCGCTTGCTACGGCTGCGGCCCCGACGGTTCGTCGGGCTGCCGCCGAGGCCCTGCGCGCCTGTGCTGCGGGCGACCTGTCCACTCATGTCGGCGCCATCGTGGGGCCTTTGACCGAGGCGCTTTCCGATTCGGACTGGCACGTGTACTATGCGGCGCGCGACGCTTTGAGTAAATGCGGACCGGCGGTCGTCCCCGCCCTAGTTCCGGTACTCGGCGGCAGTCACGTGCGCGCGGCCCACATGGCTCAGCAGGCTCTGGTACACGTCGGCAAACCGGCCATCAGCGCGCTGATCGGCGGGCTTAAGCAGGCCGATACCAACGCGCGTCTGGCCAGGTGGGCTGCCATCGCGTTGGGCGAGCTCGGTCACGAGGCCGTCAAGCCGATCTCGCGGGTTCTCGAAGATGCTACGCAACCCACCGCGGTTCGCGAGGCGGCGATCGTTGCTCTCGGCCGGACTCGCAGCAAGGCAGCGCTGCCGGTTCTGCAGCAGGCGTATTCCGGCTGTCAGCCGCTTGTCGCCGAAGCCATTCTCGAGGCGGTCGGTAAGATCGGTTCGGAAGATGGTGTCAAGCTCCTGCTCGACGGCCTCGAGGCCGCCTCACCCGCTGTCCGTGACACCGCCATGGAGACCCTCAACGAGTGGCGTTTGGGCAAGCCGGAGGAGGAGCTCAAACAGCTGTTGCAGGCGCCGGACAAGGACCTCCAGTATCGCGCCGCGGCCGTCCTGGTACTGGGCGTGTCGGCGCGGACCGATGTTGCCTCCTTTATCGAGATGGGGGGCATCAGGGAGGTCCAACTGGCTTCCGACGTGCGCGACAAGGTCGGTGCCCTGCTCTCCGCGGCGGCCGCCGACACTAGCGCCACTCCGACGGTGCGCCACTGTGCCATCGAAGCCCTCGGACAGATGGGTTACAGCGAAGGCCTTGCGGTTCTGGGCGAACTGCTCAAGTCGGGTGGCCAATACGCCGCCGATGCCGGCCAGTCGGTGGCCTGGATCGGGATCAAAGCTGCCGAAGCCGCACCCGAGGAAGAAACCGGCCAACTGACGGAAGCAGGGAAGCTGCTCATCGGTCTGCTGACTGATCCCGACAGCGCCGACAGTATCAGAGTCCAGGCCGCCGTCGCGCTGGCAATGATGCGCACCGGTCCGATCGCGGCGATTATTGAGCAGCTTGAGGACGCCCCCGATGCTATCAAACCGTGGTTGGCGGCCACCTTGGGCGCGGCCGGCAAGTATGCGACAGAGGCCGTCTATCAAGCCTATCAGCGCGCCCGGGATGCGGAATACCGCGTGTGGCTGGCGGTGACCATGCAGTGCATCGCGGACGACAAGTCCCTCAAGACGCTCAAGCAGATACCTGAGCAGGAACAGCCGGACGCGGCGAAGAGCGCTGCGGCACTGGCGCTGACCGAGAGAATCCGCCTGCAGAAGAAGTAGCTACACCGCCGTTGCTAGTATCTCAGAATCGGCCGTTGGAGCTCCCACGGCCCACGCAAGGGTTGATTGCCGGTGAATGCACGTAGCGTAATGGTGGTAGTTGTCATCCTGGTGATTCTAGGCGCCATTTATGGGGTCACTCTCTACCAGAGGGGCGTCAAGATTCAGGACTACGTGGTCGGGCTCGACAGTGACGATACCGCCGTCGTGCTCAAGGCGATGGATGGGCTCAGTTCCTGCGGGCGCAGTATTGTAGGCCGTGTGGACTTCTATCTCAACAACGTCTCTCCTCAGGTCCGTTCGCGCGCCGTTATGGTAATCGGTGCCTGCGGTGCCAGTGCGGACAGTGCTATCCTCCTGCCGCTTCTCGAGCGCGACGAGGACGCCTTCGTTCGCCGCGATGCCGCTATCGCCATCGGCAAGCTGGGCGGCGACGGCGCAATAGCTGCTCTCACCAAGCAGCTAGCAGACGATACTGAGGATGTATTGGTTCGGGCCGCCGCCGCCAGGTCCCTGGGCCTACTCGACGCAACTGCAAGCGTCCCCGCCTTGGCCGAGGCTCTCGGCAACCGCCCTGCTATCCCTCAGCCCAGCCCTGAGCCAGAAGCTGAAGAAGCTGAAGCGCCCGAGGACGCCACCCTCCCGCTGCGGCTGGCCGCGGCAGAAGCCCTCGGCCATCTGGGAACTGAGGCAGGCATCAGGGCCCTCGCTGAAGCTGCAGTGGAAAGCACCGAACCCAGCGAGCGGGTCCGCGCCGCGGTGGCTTACGCACTCGGCGACGCAGCAATCAACAATCACGACGAGAAAGAAATCAGTGAGCTGCTCGACGGCCTGCTCGCCGCCAGCGGCGATAGCGTCGGCGATGTGCGAATTGCCGCGGTTCAGTCGCTGGGGAAGACTGCGCTGATACCCGATGCCCTCCGCGCCCAGCTTGACCAGGCCCTGAACGACGCAGCGGCAGATGAGCACTACTGGGTGCGCGAGGCTGCCAAGCAGGCGCGGCGCGAACTTGGGGCACTTGCCGCCTAGCCGCCGATGCCCGTGCCGCCTTGTACATTCTACTTATGTTGCGGAGGAAGACTGATGCGCCTCGATCTTAGAACTGCGGCTTTTATGTTGGCCCTGGTAGCACTATTCATGGCTGGCGGCTGCGCGCTTGACCCGATGGAGCAGCTTGGCAACCAGATACAGTCTCAGGATGTGGGCGAAAGGACTAAGGCCATCATCGGCCTTGCTAACCTCAACGATCAGCGCGCGACCGAGGAGCTACTGGGCGTACTCGAAAAAGACGACGAGCTTCTTGGCCTGGCAGCCGTAGCCCTGGTCAAGAAGGGCCGCGAGATCGAGCAGCAAGACCATCGTGCGACGAACCGGATCGTCGAAGATGTGGGCAAGATTCTCAGCAATGCCCATCTGGCCGAACGCTTCCGAGCTCAGGCCGCCTGGACGCTGGGTGAGATCGGTAGCCGCGAGGCGGTCCCAGTGTTGCTCGGTGGCACCTCGGCAAAGGTAGGAGCGGCCGCCGCCGCCCTAGTCCGCGAGTACAGCAAGCAGGCCCTCGAGAAGCTCGGCTACTACTCCGAGGGCCGCGCCTATGAAGTCCCTATGGGAACACTTGTCGGGGAGCTCGACCTGCTTCCCGAACCCGAGCCGCTGGCTCTGCCCGAGGCCGAATAGGCTTGCTGCATACTCAGTTTCATCGCCGCACTGGATTCTGCCGTATCGGGCTTGCGCAGACGGGCGCGGTGTGCTGTTGTCAGATCTCGGCCCTGAGCCCAGGCCACCGATTGAGTACCTCCATTGAAACGCACTGCCACGCATAGTCGCGCGACACGCTCCGGCCCTACGCAGACGGCGGTGTTGTGCTTGGCCGTAGCGGCCCTCTGCTTGTCCGCCCAGCCTTGCCACGCGGCTGACTGCGGCAGCCACGCCTTCCCCGTAGTCGGCGCCGACCTCGCGGCCCAGGCCCAGGACGACTTCTCACTCGGCCTGGCCTATGACCCCTACGCCAAGGTCGCCTTAGCGCCTTGCGATCTGCTGGAGGAGATCAAGCGCCCTGACGCGCCCGGCCGCTGGGGGCTGCCGATTGCCCGGCGCCTGCCCCAAGGCGTCAGCATGTCGGCTCCGCTTGACCTGGCGCTGCAGTACCGCGTCCCCTTGGAGTTCTGCCCCGACTACTGGCCTCAGCACCAGCCTGGCAAGAGCCTTGCTGAGTTCTGCGAAGATGAGTACCTCACTTACTGGCCGCTGGCGCAGAACCTGACACACAATCCCTTCGCCATCGCCAAGCAGCAGGTGGCATCACTCAACGACGACCGGTCTGCTGCCCAACGCCGCCTGGGTGCAGCGCTGGCCCACTGGTGGCTCAACGGCCACACCGCCGACGCTGTCGCCAGTACCGTGTTGGGGGCTCTCGCCGCTGAAAACCGGCTCCGCAATGATATAGCCGTCGAGATCGCCAAGGACCTGCTGCTGAAGATCGGCCCCGAGAGCCTCTGGGAGGTGGTGGAGGACGAAGCCTCGCTGGCTGTTGATCTGCGGGCAAGCTCATCGCTGTCTTACGACACCGCCGTCAGCACCTCGCGACTGCTGCAGTTGGCGGCCCAACGCGGCCTCAACGCCGTGGTGATAGCCGACCGCGGCCACATCGCGGGTGCCCAGGAAGCGGCCCGCACCGCGCAGCAACTCAAGTCCCGGGGCCTACTGCCCAGAGACTTCCAGGTCGTGACCGGCGAGCATATCAACTGCCTCGGTGGCGGCCTCACCGCTGTCGGCATGAAGTATCGTATCCCCGAGGGGATGACCTTCGAGCGGACTATCCAGGAGATTCACGCTCAAGGCGGGGTGGCTCTGCTCAATCATCCCGGGGCGCTGGGGGGAAGCGACCTGCTGCGACGTCTGGAGGTGGACGGCTACTTCATTCAGCCCTCCCTGTTCGAGCTGTTCCGCACACTGAACCTGCTCTACGATCCCCAACTCGCCGACAAGCCGGCGTTGTATGGGAGTCACACGCGCCACGCCCAGGGCGTGGGCCTGCCCTATTCGGCAGTCATCACGCAGATCCCCACGCCGGAAGCGATCGCCGCAGCCTTGGCGCGCGGCGACGCCTACCCCGCCAGTAACCTGTACTTCCCACTGATGGGCCTGCTGGTCATCAAACCGATTGCCGCTTTCGAGAAAACTCTCAACAGATGTCTGGTCGCTCACGACTGGCTCACCACCCGCACCCGCAGGTTGCTCGGTGCCGACCACGTCATCATAACCACCACCTGGGATGAGAGCGTGCAGCGGTTGATGAGCCTTGATGATACATTGAAGGAGATACATGCCATTTCCGACGGCAAATCGCCGCTGCGACATGCGCCCAGAATCAGCTCTGTCGCTGCCCAGTACGGACTTGTGCAGATAGAGTACTCCCGGCGAACTGAGGAGGTCTGGTTAAGGACCAGGCTCAGCTTCTGAAGCGCGTGGGGATCAAGCCCTATCATAGCGGCGGGGAGCGCCGCGTACGGACGGCGCCTCCAGTCTAATGGGGAACTGCAGCGGGCGCGGTAGCCCAACGACTGTGGGCTAGGCGCGATAGGTACTGACAAAGAGCCACAGCGCCAGCAGCAAGTGCCCGGCGCCATTGGCCCAGCAGGCGGCGCTGCGGAGCGCGCCCAGGTCCAGCAGCATTGTCATGGGCACGACTAGGGTCACCCCAACCTCCGCGGCCACGGCCAGGCCGATTGCGCCAATACTGCTCCAGACCAGCACCCGCTTGACACCCGCCGTTGCTTGCTGGCCCAAGAAGCCCACCAATAGCGCGATCAGCAGGTAACTGCCCAAACCGGTCCGCAGCACCTCTTTCACGGCGTAGTGCAGCAGCGGTAGCGATACATCATTGGTGCTGCCCAGCCACACCCCGATGCCGGCGATGATCGTTACGGCTCCCAGCATGCTCACCATAGCCGCAAAACTGGCGACTTTGGCCAAAACCCGGCGCCCATCTTTGACGCGGGCGCCGAGGTAATTGAGCGCACTCATGTCCCTGAGCATGTAGGCCGTGACACCGGCCAAGCCCAACCCGGTGAGGGTCAGCGGCAGACGCACCCAGGTGTACGGATACGCTAGACACCACGACTCGCCAAATACCCATAGCACCAGCAGCACGTTGTAGGCCACTATGCTACTGACGGCGCGCTGACGCGGCTGCGGTATACCCAAGAAGCGCGGCATTATCGTGGACAGCAACCACAGCCCCGTATTGGCGACGAAGCCCAGAGCGAAGCCCTGGTACACGGCATCAGAAGAACGCAGATAGACGAGGCTGCCGTATTCCATCGCAGCGGCGACGTTGTGGGTGAAATGTACAGCCACTCCCCCCAGCAACCACAGCGTTCCCGCCTGCAACAGGATGTCGCGCACGGACGGGTGCAAGGAGCGCCATATGTCTTGCCACGTCGCCCACAAATAGACCACGGCGCCACCCAACTGCATCGCCGAGCCGAACACCGCCAAGCCGTTCCCGATCACTGGGCCGGTCAGAACCGTGCGCCCCGCCGCATCAACCAAATACCCTACCACTAGTAACCAGAAGCAGAGCCTGCCGCGGGTCCCGGCTTTGTCTTGGACCTCCTTGAGCTGCGGCACCACTCCCATGCTGACACCGATCAGCACAAACGCAGGCCAAGCCATGAATGACAGCCAATCCAGTACGCGACTGTCAACAACAACCACCATGTACTCGCTGAAACTGCCGGTGCCGTTCTCGCCCAGCAGCTTGAATGCCAGCATGTCGGCAGCCAGCAGCAGGGCGCCGGTGCACCCGAACAGCCTCAGAACCGACTTTCTCGAGCTCCTATCACTCATCCGGTCAGCGCCCAGCCATTTCCGGCCTCAGACCTGGTGAAATAGCAGGCCGGTACACCGCCGCCTGCTATAGTCGGATTCGTCACCAAACTGCACTTGTGCCTTAGCATAACTTACGATATACTTTTCAGCAAGGCCTGCACCGCAGATTGTCCGGTGCCGAACCGATCCAGCCAGACCCTAGCAGCCCGGGAGGCAGCGCTATGGCAGCTCGTCAACTGCTCCCAGTTTTGGTCCTAGTATGCCTGGTAGTCGCCGTGCCGATGCCCCGGCCGGCTCGGGCCGTCACACCCGAGGTCAACTGGCACCCTAGCTTCAGCGCCGCACAGACCCAGTCGGCCCAGAGCGGCAAGCCGATGCTGGTGCTCGGCTACAGTCTGGATGACCGGCATTGTGAGACCTTCATCACCGCGATACTCCGGCACCCGGATGTTGTTACACAACTCGGCAAGTTTGAGCTGTTTGCCGTCAATGCCGACGACCCGGCGCTTAAGCAGTTCTGCAGCACCTTCGGCATCGGGACTGTGGACCAGACTGAGACCTGGCTAACCCAATTTCCGGTCCTGCCGGTGCTGCTATTCCTGGAGAGCAATGGCCACGAGTACTTCCGCCATTACGGTTACACTCCCGCCAGACCCGGCAGTGAACGCGAGCGGGACCTCGCCATCGCCGGTGCCGCCTTCGCCCTGCGGCTGCAAAAGATTCTGCAGTTAGTCGGCGGCTTGCGGCAAATCGCTACCGCGCCCACTGCGACTGCGCACGCCGAGGTCGGCCATCTCCTCACCGAGCTGGAACATTTCGAGGAGGCGCGCCCCCATCTCCAGAAGGCCGTGCAGCTTGACCCCACTAACGAGGCCGGCGCCTTCGCTGATGCCTATCTCGACCTGATTATGCTCGATATTGCCGAGCAGCCGGGCCGCGTGCTCCAGCAGCTTGACGATTACAAGGCCCGCTTCGGTGACAGCGACCGCCTGCTGGAGGTCCGCTATTATAGAGCCATTTGCTTCATCGCCTTGGAGGACTACAAGCAGGCCCGCACCGTCCTCCGCACCTTCGAGACCGCCGACCGCGACGCCCCCGAGTTCGACTCCCCGTGGACGCCTCAGGCCTTGGGCCTGCTCAAGCAGTTGGATGAGCTCAAGCTCGGCCTCTAGAACCGTATTACGCACAAACCGGCGCCGTCCCGGCACCGGCTTGCGGCCCACATCGCTCACTTCGCGCCCGGCTCACCGCAACTGCCGCAACAAGAAGACGCCCAGCACTTTGACACAGCGCATCAGGGCTGCCAGGTCAATGTACTCATTGTCCGTGTGCGGGGCATCGCCGGCCCCCGGACCGTACAGGAGCGTCGGGATGTGGGCATAGGCCGACGGCCAGCAGGCATCGGTCCAGGCCACCATCCGGTCAACCGCGGGGCGCTGTCCCGTGACGCTCTCAAAAGCCTCCGCCATCTCCCGCACCAGCGGCTGATTCTCGTCCTCGCTGAAGGGCACCAGGTCCTTGATCCAGGTAATCTCGCAGGGGTGCTGGCGCAGCCATTGGTCTTGCTGCTGGGCGGCACGCAGGTATGTTCCGTACTCCTCCCTGACCACGGCACCGCCCCAGATCCCGGTCTGCTCCTGGCTGGTCTGCGCTTCATCCAGCTCATAGACGATGTTCATTTCCAGCCGCGCCTCGGCGGGTACGACAGCCGGGTGAACGCCGCCGCGGAATACGCCCAGATTCAGCCGCGCCTCGGGCCGCTGCGCCTCGCGATCGCGCTTGAATCTGTAGATCGCCTCCTGGATGATTACACCTTTCTCGATAGCGTTGACGCCGGTGCCACGGGCCGCGTGTCCGGCCTGGCCTGGCACGTCCACCGCAGCGGTCAGGCACCCGTTGCAGCCGACGGTGATGGTATCATCCTTGCCATCCACAAACACCGCCATGTCGCCGCCGTAGCCGGCCTCGATGCAGGCCAAGGTGCCGGCCCCACTGCCGTTGCATTCCTCATCAACAACGCTTTCGAATATCAGCTTCCCGCTCAGGTCCTCCGCGACGTCCAGCAGGCCCTTGATGGCGCTTACGCCCGCGGTGACGCCACCCTTGCAGTCACTGGTACCACGGCCCAGCATCTTCCCATCGGCGATGCGCGCGCTGAGCGGATCGCCATCGCAGGTGTCAATGCCGACTGTGTCCATGTGGCCGTTGACGATAACGGTCGGCCCCTCGCCGCCAAAGTCCCAGGTGGCGACCAAGTTGGGTCTGTCTTTGAAGTTACGGTTTCGCGGGCCGATCACATTGGCGCGCTCGTAGATGTCGTCGGGGCAGTCGAACATATCTATCTCCGCGCCCATTTGCTCCAGTAGCGGCCGCAAGTACTCCTGGCCGGGCTTTTCACCCGCCGGATTCGCATCTCCCGAATACGGATTGGTGGTTTCGATCCGCACCAGGTCCTGCAGCAACGCAAATATCTCCGGGCTGCGCTCGTCAATCAGCGCAGTCAGCCTCTGTTCCATTCAGCTAGCTCCTTCTGGCCTCGCAGGCCACAGCATCTCAGGCACGAGTTATTCGGAGTGCCTTAGGGCCCCGCGTCGGGAAAGACCTCAGACGACGGCTTGCCACCTACACCCCAATTGGCCTTGGGATGCTCCTGTACCAGCACCGTCACAT
Organism: uncultured Armatimonadia bacterium; assembly: GCA_964390495.1. Lineage (GTDB taxonomy): Bacteria > Armatimonadota > Zipacnadia > Zipacnadales > UBA11051 > UBA11051. Next base: position 11,108 of record CAYMIN010000025.1, on the reverse strand, counting down.
ACTCCGGCTCTACCTCGATACTCTCGGCCACTGCCGCGGTCACTTTGGCGATGACCTTGGCTTTCTGCTCGGCGCTTCGGCCTTCCCACATCTGCACCGTCACAAAGGGCATGGTGTCACCTCCTTGATGGCCTAGCTCTCGTCAGGGTAGCTTCTATTTGGCACCGCACACGACCTGCCAGGCAGGTGAAGGCGGCTTATCGGCAGAAACAAATACCAAGCAGAAGGCACCCTAACAGCCCAGAGTGATACGAATGCATGACATAATCAGTGTTGGCAGCGCCACCGAGGACGTTTTCGTAGGCACCAGAGATATGAAGCTGATTTCCGTCCAGGACATCAACGCGGAAGTCGCCTACATCGCCTTCGAGCACGGGGCCAAGGTCCCGGTGGACGACATCTTCGTCGCCACCGGTGGTGGGGCAACCAATTCAGCGGCGGCTTTCTCGCGGCTGGGCTTGCAGGCCGGTATCATATCAAAGGTCGGTGATGACGACGCCGCCGAGCGCATCATCGCCAAGCTGCAGCGCGAAAACGTTGACATCAGCGGCATAGTCAAGACGTCCGACCACTCTACCGGCTATTCCGTGATACTGACGTGCTTCACCGGCGACCGCACCGTCCTGGTGCATCGCGGAGCCAGCACCCAGTTGGCCGCGAGCGACATTGACTGGGAGGTCTTGGCCTCGGCCCGGTGGATCTATCTGTCATCAATGGCCGGTGACAGCGCCCCGCTGTTCGAGCAAGTGGCCGTACATGCTCGGGACCACAACGTCAAGCTGGCGCTGAACCCGGGCGGGACCCAGTTGCAGGCAGGCCTCGAGGCTCTGGCTCCGGCGCTTGACGCCGCCCACGTCATCTTCGTCAACAAAGCGGAGGCATACTCGCTGGCCGGCGTGGAGCCGAGGCGCGGGCATGCTGACGAACTGCAGGCGCTCCGGACGCTGCATGATACCGGCTGTGACATTGTGGTGATGACTGCCGGGCTGGAAGGCGCCGAGGCCTATGACGGTCAAACGCACTATACGGTCCCGGCAGTGGAAGTGAAAAAGAAATCAACTCTGGGCGCGGGTGATGCTTTTGCTGCAGCCTGTGTAGCGGCCTTGTTCCACGGTCTGGACCTCCGCGAGGCGCTGCGGGCCGGCGCTATCAATGCCGCTAATGTCGTTCGCTACCTAGGGGCCAAGCGAGGCCTGCTGACGCGAGAGGCCCTGGAACGCCAATTGGCCGATTACCGACACAGCTAGGGGGCCAGCTAGCGCCTCACCGGCGAGATCACCAGGACGCGGTCCCGGCCTTCGCCCTCACTGTAGGTCTTTACCTCGGGGTCATCGCGCAGCGCCATGTGAACTACCCGCCGCTCATACGCCTTGAGGTCGGGAATCACAACCTCTTCCCCCTTAGCCTTGACCTCTTGAGCGTATGATTGTGCCATGCTCTCCAGTGTCTCAAGATGCCGCTGGCGGTAGTTCTCGGTGTCCAGGATCACTCGCACGCCGTCTTCGAAGCCCTTGTTGGCACCGATGGCTACAATCAATTGGAGAGCATCGAGGGTCTCGCCGTGGCGGCCGATAAGCAGTCCGGCATTGTCTGCCTGGATCTCAAGGGCCACCTCTCGGTCGCTCGTGTCCGTGATGATAACTTCGGCGTTCTCGATACCGATGAAGCGGACCAGATCGGTAGCGATCTGCTGGGCGCGCTCGGCTATCTCCTGGCATACCTGGGCTCGCGCCCCGCTCGGCTGTGTCTCCGGCTCCTCTATCGCTTCAGGAGCCTGCGCTGGCTCTGCGGCTTCCGGCGCAGTCTCGGCGATGGCTGCGACCTCTTCGCCCTTGGCCTCTGCAGTGACGGTCGCTCTCAGGCGGTACTCCCCGCCGCCGAACAGCCCGGCTACAGCGCCGGGACGTTTCAGCACCTCGAACTCAACTTCGGCTTCAGCGACGCCAAGTTGCTCCAGCGCAGCCTGCTTGGCCTCCTCGATGCTCTTGCCTGCTACCTCGATGGATTTCATCTCAGACTTCCTCTTCGCTCTGGTATGTTAAGTAGCCTGCGCGCCAGTGCTGCGGCGCGCGCCGCTACTTGCGATTCCTTTGCTTGTTCTTGCCGGACTTGCTGGTTTTCTTGCCCTTCTTGGCGGCTTTGACCTCGGCGTAGCTCTTGCGCTGCCCGCGTTCCTCGCCATCCTCTTGCGCCGGCGGGCTCTTGGCCGAAAGCATATTGACCATGCTGGCGACAAATCCGCCGCCGGGCTTCTCGGTGGCCTTGGGCTTCGCTTCATCGGTGGCGCTCGGCTTGCCGTGGCTGTGGATATACTGCTCGCCGAAGTAAATCATATTGCTGGCCAGCCAGTAGAGTATGAATGCAGCCGGAAAGCTCTGGAAGAAGAAGAAAAACATGATCGGCATCAAATAGGTCATCATCTGCTGCTGTTGGGCCTGCTGGGGGTTCATGGCTGCAGCCGGCTGCATCTTCTGGGTCGCCTTCTGGAACATCACCATACTGATGGTGTAGGCGACCAGCAGGATCATATCGGGCCCGGCCAGATTGCTGACCCACAAAAAGCCCGCGCCATCGAAGTGCCAGATGTAAGCGCGAATCCCCCGATATAGCATAATCAGAATCGGCAACTGGACTAGCATCGGCAAGCAGCCGCCTAGGGGGTTGACGCCGTGGCTCTGGCATAGCTTCCAGAACTCCTCCTGGAATTTCTGCTTGTCGTCAACGTGCTTCTCCTGCAGCGCCTTGATCTGCGGCTGCAGGTCCTGCATGGCCCGGGCTGACTCCAACTGCTTGCGCGTCAGGGGCCAGATCATCAGGCGCACGACTATCGCCATCAGAATGACGCCCAGCGCCGGGCTGTTGCCCGCAATCCGCACGAAGCCGTCAACGATGCGATACCAGAAGCTTTTCTGGTTGAGTTCGTCCAGCACCGGCCCGACGGTATTGCGCAGCGGCTTCTCCTGCCACTCACCCTCCGCCGGCTGCCAGATCGCGTAAGGACATTGGCCGTTGCCGTCGAGAGTCGCGCAGTGATTCCAGGCATTGTTGTAGAGCTTTAGCGCAAGTGCGTGGTCGCCAAGCTCTGAGTCGGCCAATTCCGCCGCCCTTACCATCGCATGGCCGCTGAACAGCGAATTGGCCTGCTGCGCCAGCGTGCCTGACTTGTCATAGGCGTCAACCGCCTGCTGGTATTCGCCCTGCATCTCGGCGATGCGGGCCACCCGCATGGCGGCAAGCCAGTCGCAAGGCACGATCTTGGTCGCATGAATTGCCGGCTGGGGCCGGGGCGAAGCGCTGACGCTCTCAGCCAGGCCCGTCACTGTCGCCGGCAAACCGATTATGGCACCCTCGCCGAAGCCGCGCGGACTCACGCCGCCACCTAAGGAGATTACTACCTCTCCCCCGCTGGCGCGCAATACGCCGCCGCCTTCTGCGGCGGTATAGAGACCGACGATGCTGAGCTTCTCGCCCTGAAGGTCCCCGAGGTGCTCTTGCAGGTCTGGGACTGTGAGTTGCGCCGGCTCATCCGAAGCCACAAAGAGCTTCTTGATGCCGCCGAGCAAGCCGGCCTTGGGGCGCGGCTCGTGCTCGGCCACCCATTCGCCCATCGCCTCCAGGCGCGCGGCTTGCTCGTCCAGCGCCAGGCCGGTATCAATCACCAACTCCGGCGGCAAGCCGTCCTGGAAGCGGATGCCTTCAGCCGCACCGGCGGCTGCAACCGGCATCGCAACCGTGCAACACAACAGAACCAACACTAGCGGTACTACTCTGAAGCTGTGGATGCTATGCGTGTGAATCACTATGTCTCCGTTGGTTCACTTCCGTCATTGTGCGGACCGGTTCCGGACTCGGCAGGGTCGCCCGGAACCGGATCGTAGCCGCCTGGGTTGAACGGGTTGCACCGACAAACGCGGCAGACCCCGAGCAGGGCCCCGCGCCAGAAGCCATGTATCTGTAGGGCCTTAATCGTGTACTCGGAGCACGAGGGCGTAAACCGACACGTATTTGGCAGCAGACGCGAGATGGTGCGCTGATAGAGCCGTATCAGCCAGACTAGCGCTCGTGCGAACATGGGTCCTTACCGCTATCAGCCTCCCGGACGCCGGCCCTAGTCAGCAGCTCGGCCAGTTGCGCGTACAGGGCCTGATACCCGACTGCCTCGGCCCCCGGTTTGGCGATCACGATGATGTCGCGATCCTCGCAGCGGTCGCCGAGCAGATGCCGCGCGGCCTCCCGCAGCCGCCTTCTTACCTTATTGCGCCGCACCGCTTTGCCTAGCTTCTTGCTCACCACAAACGCCACCCGCGTCACGCTCGGCTCGCCGGCCGACGCCACGATCACCGTCAGATGCCGGCTCGGGAACCTGCGCCCTTTCGCGAATATGCGACGGAAGTCCTTCTGGAGGCGGATAGTGGGGAGCTTCCTCACGACGCGCACCATCGGCACCGACTTGCCCACGAGTAACCGCACAAGTATAGCATACTGACACCGCTTCAGCAAACCTCTACGAGGCGCCGCCGGGCTCACCGGTCCCCATCATTGCCCTCACATACACCGAGGAGATGATGAGCTGCATCATGATATTCAGCACCAGTACCCCCAGCGCCTTCAAAAAGCCGGTGCGGTAGATCAGCTTAATCGCTACAATGGACAGAACTATCGCGACACCTGCAGCTATCGCGATCCCGACTTGTGAAAGCCTGCCCAGGATCGCCCCGGTAGCGGCGGTGATGATTGAGAGCGCCATCGCCGCCAGAAACGCCCGCCCCAGGCTGTTTGCCTTGATATTGACGATCGTGGCCGCCAGCCACATCAGCAGTACGCCCAGAGCCACAGCCACAAACCCCATCACCACTATCGCAACAGGCCCGATCTGAGCTGTGGTTTCTTCCAAAGCCATCACTTCTATCTTTCACTGGAAACCAGCGCCGCCGGCCGCTTTCTTGCAAGCCGCAAGCAGGACTGACCTGCTCAACATCGAAATTGCTCAACAATGGTGGCTATTATTGCACGCCACCAGCAGGTTGGCAAGTCGCCAGGAGGCTACCAGATGAGCATTTCACAGTTTGCCGCCATTTCCTGTGGTCTAACGATTATCCTAGCGGCGCTGCCCACCTACGCCCAGCAGCACCCGGTCTATGACCCCGGCACCCCCTCCACCACCTACATCAGCTATGCGGATGAGTGCCTCAAGTTCTCCGAGGCCGAGGTCCGTGAGATGATCACCGAGAAGGCCGGGTTCTACGAGATCCAGTGCCCCAACTGCACTGGAGGGCACCAGGGGGATCAACTGAGTTGGGACCCGGCCCACCCCGCTCAGGTCAAGTGCAAGTACTGTGGGATGGTCTTCCCCAACGACAAGTACCCCATGGACAAAGTCTATGAGCACCAGGCCCCGACCGGCGAGATGCAGCAGTACCCCTATTATGAGCGCGCAGACGGCTTCCATCACTTTTTCCAGGCCAAGATTGACTATCACGCCCGCTACTGGCTGGCCGATAGGGCCTATTACTGCGCCCTGGCTTACTGGCTGACCAAAGACACCAAATACGCGCGGCGGGCCGTGGTCATACTCCACCGCATGGCCGAGGTCTATCCCCACCTGCCCATCCACGGCCTCGACGGCTACACCTTCCGCCGGCCGATGTGGGCCGACAATGAGCCACCGCACCCCTATCTGTCCCAGAAGCTTGGCTCTACCTGGTTTTATGGCGAGATTCACACCGGCATGGTCCGCGCCTACGACATCCTCTACGACAGTGGGGAGTTCGAGAAGCTCGCAGCGGAAGTGGGCGTGGATGTCAAGCAGATGGTCGCGAAGGACCTGATTGAGGCCATGGCCGACTTCACCCTGACCTTCGACCGCTGGATCGGCAACATGACGCCGAGCTGGTGTAACAAGCTGATTGTGGCCGGACGCATCGTCGCCAAGCCCAACTACGTCCACGAGGCTGTCAACATGTTGCGCAAGACCCTCAATGAGCAGTTCTTCGCCGACGGTACGTGGAAAGAGGGCGCGGTCTCATACCACTTGCAGACCGCCGGTGGCCTGCGCAGTGCGTTCAGTGTGGCGGTAGGATACTCCGATCCGGAGGGTTATAGCTTCCCCGCGACGGGCGAACGCTTCGATGACTACGATCCCTTCGCCGCCGAAGCCTTCCTGCAGAAGGTCACCGTCGGCATGGCGCCGGTTGCGTATCCGGATGGCATGTACTGCTGCGTACACGACACCTGGGCAGGCTCGAAGACCGAGCCGGCTGCGAAGGCCAAGTCCACCTTGCTATGGAGCATGGGCCATGCCTGCCTAGAATCGGGAACCGGTCCGCTGGCGGCCGAAGCGCAACTGCACTTCTCCGGCGCCCACGGTCACGCTCACGCCGACCCGCTCAATCTTACCTACTGGGCCTACGGCCACGAGCTGGTCTCGGACCTGGGCTATACCCACACCATCTACCGCAGCTATGCCGGCTCGGCGGCCGCCCACAATCTCGTCATCGTTGACGAAACACCGCCTGCGACGGGAGCGCGCGCCATCCCCTGGGCCGGCGAGCTGCGCCTCTGGCATCCTCATGGCGACCTCGCCAAGGCGATTAGTGTGAACGTGCCGCAGGCGTACGCTAATTGCGATCTCTACCAGCGCACCGTGGTGCTGATTGACCGGCCCGCTGCGCCGGCGTATCTGGTGGACTTCTGCGACGTGCGCGGCGGCTCGCAGCACGACTGGCTGATGCGGGGCAGCGCCGATCACGACCAGACCGCCTCGGCAAACGTGCCGCTGGACAAGCTCGACTATACGCTGCTGGGACCGGACCGCAAGCTGGTGCCCTATATCAATGAGGGCGGCTATCGGCTGGTCGCCGTAGGAGCCGAGTGCGCCAACGACAAGCCGCAAGAGGGTGCTGAGCTGCAATACAACCCCTACGGCCTGATTCGCGACCTGCAGCGTGCCGAGACCGCCGGCAACTTCGTCGCTACCTTCGAGTATATCGAGCCTGACAAGCCGCGCATGGCCTTACATCTGCTAGCTCATGCCGACAGCGAGTATTATCTTGCCACCGCGCCCAGCATCAAGCGCTCGAACCAGGACTCGACAACCGTTGACGAAGTCCGCCAGCCGCTGGTGGTGGCCCGGCGCCAGGGCGCAGCGGGCCTGGAAAGCCGCTTTTGCGCGTTGCTTTGGCCCTATCTGCAGGAGGCCGGCCTCAGCTCATTCGCCGCCTTGACAGCCGACGGTCAAGTAGTAGGTACCGAGGTCCGCTTCGGCGGCTACACCGACCTGATCGTCGCGCCGCCGCAGAAGCCGGAGCAGCCGATCACGATAGCCGAGCACGAGCTCACGACCGATGCGGCTTTTTGCCTGGTGCGGCTGCAGGGCGGCAAGCTAATTGCAGCCGAACTCAACAATGGTACGCTGCTGCAGTTCGGCGGGTTCAAGATCGCCACTGAGAGGCCCCTGACCGGCGAGATCGTCGAGGCGAGCGGCGGCGCCACGGTACTGAAGGTCGCCAACCTGAGCGGCAACCACAAGCCGACACCCGGAGCTCCGGTTTACGTCCAGCACGCCGATGCGGCGTTCTCGCTGCTGGAACTGAAAAGCGTGGAGAGCAGAGATGGGAACACTTATCTGCACGTGGCCGAGCCGCCGGATTTCAGTGTCCAGGGCGAAAAGACCCAATTCCACTTCTATCCGATCCGCACCATCGAGGGCCGCCCGCAGTTCAGAATCGACCCCTGCACCACCTGGCAGCTTCGCGACTGAGCACAATAATATCGAAACACGTTGTCAGTTCTTGCCATTTTTGCTATACTAATTGGAAATTGCCGGCAGCGCATAAGGCGATGAAAGGGACTAGTAGGATCGGCGACTGCTCTACAGAGAGCCCGGTTGCTGAGAACGGGTGAGCTAGGCCGGCCCGAAAATCTCCCTGGAGCCGCGAACCGAACCGACTAGCGCCCTGCCCTAGCACAGGGCCAGTCCTAGTAGGCTTCGCCGGAGCTTCGACCGTTATCCCGAAGACGCCATCGGCTCGCATCGGCCTGTGGCGACTAAGAGGTTCCCGCAAGGGAGCAAACAGGGTGGTACCGCGGATAGATCCGTCTCTGAGCAGAGGCGGTTTTTTTGCCATTTAGCGGTGCCCCAATCTAGTCCGTCACTATGCGCCCGGCCAGGAGGGGTCCGCGATGCACAAAATCGCGATCTATGATACGACACTGCGCGACGGATGTCAGGCCGAGGGCGTCGCCTTCAGCGTGGAAGACAAGCTGCGGATCGCGCGACGGCTGGACCAGATCGGCGTAGCCTATATCGAGGGCGGCTGGCCGAATCAGACCAGCCCCCGCGACCGGGAGTTCTTTCAGCGCGCCGCCGACATGCAATGGCAGACAGCAACCATTACCGCCTTCGGCAGCACCTGTCGCGCCAAGACTGCGCCGGAAGACGACCGCCAACTCCGGGACCTGATCGCCGCCAAGACCTCGACAATCACCATCTTTGGTAAGAGCTGGACCTTCCACGCGACCGACGTCTTGCGCGTCAGCCTGGATGAGAACCTGCGGATGATCGAGGACACCATCGCCTATATCAAGCAGCAGTGCGAGGAGGTCATCTTCGACGCCGAGCACTTCTTCGACGGCTACCGGGCCGATGCTGAGTATGCTCTGGAAACGCTGCGGGCGGCCGCTCGTGCCGGGGCTGATGCCCTGGTCCTGTGCGATACCAACGGCGGGTCGTTGCCTGATGACATCCGCCAGATGGTGGCGACGGTCAAAGCCGAGTTTGATACGCCGCTGGGGATCCATTGCCACGATGATGCCGGCCTGGCAGTCGCCAACAGCCTCGCAGCGCTGCAAGCCGGTTGCAGCCAAGTGCAGGGCACCATCAACGGCTACGGTGAGCGCACCGGCAATGCCAACCTGTGCGTTGTCATCCCCAACCTCGAACTGAAGTTGGGCATGCAGTGTCTGCCCGAGGGCAAGCTGGCCGACCTTACCGAGCTATCCCGCTTCACCAGCGAAATGGCTAACCTGCCGCCGGACAATCGCCAGCCCTATGTGGGGATGTCCGCCTTCGCCCACAAAGGCGGCATGCACGTCAACGCGGTGCTGAAAGAGCCGCGCTCGTTCGAGCACATCGAGCCGGAAACGGTCGGCAACGAGCGCCGCATTTTGGTTTCCGATGCCTCCGGCAGCTCCACCATAGTTCACAAGCTGCGCGAGATTTGGCCGGATCTGCGGCGCGATGATCCGCTGGTCCGCGAGATGCTCGACCGCGTCAAGCACCTGGAGAAAGACGGTTACGAGTTCGAGGCCGCCGAGGCCTCATTCGAGCTATTGGCAAAGCGGCTCAAGGAGGGTCTGACTCCGCCGTTCAACTTACACGGCTACCGTGTTACCATCCACAAGGCCGACGAGAACAGCGAGCCGTACTCCGAGGCTACCGTCAAAGTCGGTGTCGGCGACCGGGATGTCCATACCGCCGGCGAAGGCACCGGTCCCGTCAATGCCCTGGATAACGCCCTGCGCAAGGCCCTGACCGAGCTTTTCCCCAAGCTCGGCGACCTCAGCCTCACCGACTACAAGGTGCGTGTGCTGCGCGCCGATGAGGGCACGGCAGCGGCGGTCCGCGTGCTGGTCGAGACCACCAACGGCGAAGAGAGCTGGGGCACCGTCGGCGTACACGAGAACATCATCGAGGCAAGCTGGCAAGCTATCATCGACTCGCTCGTCTATGGCCTGATCAACGGCGATTGATCGCCGTCGCCGAACCGGCCAGGCTCTATGGGGCGAACAACTATGAAATGGACGCGGTACTGTCCTGGTTGCGGCTATGCGATGTCGCAGTTAGACACAGTGTGCCCGCGCTGTGGCTCGGCACCGGAGATCCCTGAGCACACCGAGACCGCCGGGCCGGAGCCGTCCTCACACCAATCCTCCGCTAAACCGAAGACGCCGTCGCAACCGCCGCGTAAACTGACGCCGCTGCTAGTCGGGGCCTTGCTGGTGCTAGCGATCCTCGGCAGTGGCGTGGTCTGCTATCTGCTGACACGCGGCCAGGTGCAACCGCAGCCGGCTGGGCAACTCGGCCCCGGAGCCGTAACTGAGGCCTTACCTGACTACCCGCGTGGCCCTGCACTGCCGGCTGCCAGTTCGGGCCCGTCCTTGCCGCTGCCTTCCGGGATCGGGACGCTGTTCGAGGCCCAGCCCAGCCCTCACGTCACCCCGACCATCGTGATGGCGAACCACTCGGACGAGACTATACATGTGAACTTCCACGGCCCGGCAGAGGTCGCCAAGACGATGCCGCCACACGATACTATCGAGTTCCAGCTTCCCCGAGGCACCTACTCGCTGGCGATGTGGTCTTACAGCGTCCTGCAGCAGCAGGGCACGGCGGTATTCAAGGCGCGGACGCGCTACACCAGCGAATGGGACATCATCCAGGTGGCTCCCTGGGAGGCCGGCGCGCCGCTGCGTATGGGCGATATTGAATAGACCATCCGCACTATTCCACAAGAAAGGCAAACAATGGCTAGAGACCTCGATATCCAGCAAGCTTTGGAGCTAACCACCGAACTGGTCAGCGAAGCCGGACGACTGGCGCACGACCGATTCGGCCGGGCTCAAGCGCAGTTGAAGGCCGATGGCACTCCGGTCACCGGTGCCGACCTGATGATCGAGCGCACTATCCGGCAGCGCTTGCAGCGGAACTACCCCGACCACGCCATCTATGGGGAGGAGGACGGACTGACCGGGCCGCCGGATGCCCCGTTTTTGTGGCTGATTGACCCGATTGATGGCACCAACAATTACGTCCACTCGGTCCCGCTATGGGGTGTCTCGCTCGGCCTGTTCCACCAGGGCCTGCCGTGCCTGGGCGTCCTTGAGATGCCGTGCCTGCAGCAGACCTTCTGGGCCGCCCAGGGCATGGGCGCGCACTGCAACGACCACCCGATCGCGGTCGCCCGCGGCACCGAACTGGCCCGCAACGACCTGCTGCTCACCTCCGCTCCCAACCTCCCCCACTGGGACTATTCAGTCGCAGTGAATTACCGTAACGTCGGCTCCGCTGCGTATGGGATGGCGCTGGTGGCTGCCGGAAGCGCCATCGG
>CAYMIN010000024.1:0-62786 GCA_964390495.1 uncultured Armatimonadia bacterium | reverse complement strand
CGCACATCACCAAGGTCTTCCGCTTCGGGCCCAGCGCCGAGACCGTCATGCATGTGAAGGGCTACCGGACCGAGGATTTCAGCGAGCTGGACCTACAGCGCGAGGACGGCTACCTGGAGTTCGCCTGCTACGCCGAGGCGCTGATCGCCGCCGACGAGTACCACTTCTGGGCCCAAGCGCAGTCGGTGGAGGAGTACCTAGAGCAGCGCTCGGATTGGGCTGATGCGCCGGTGATGGACAATAGCAAGCTGGCGGCGTACTTCGGGGCGCAATAGACTGCCGTTGCACGGAGCGGACAGGCGAGATGCCTGTCCTACTGATTCTGCCCCACTTGGCACGCGGGCTACTCTCCCCAGTCGAGTATCACTGCCCCGGCCTGGCCGCGGTCCTCAATGAGCATCTGGTACGCCGCGGCCGCCTCTGCCCAGTTGTAGCGGTGTGTGACCAGCTCGTCCACGTGCAGCTCCCCGCCGGCGATGAGGTCGAAGAGCAATTCCACATTGCGGGCGGGCGTCCAGGGGTTGTAGGGCGTCTCGTATTGCGGGTGCGAGCCGTTGTGGGCGCCGATGATGGTGAGACTGGGGGAGTTGCAGTAGTCGTGGAAGTCGAAGCTGGTCTCGCCCCGGGGGCTGCTGAGGATGACGATGCGCCCCTGCCGGCGCAGTAAGTCCATCTCGCGTGGAATGAGAGCGGCCACGCCGGTTGTCTCAATTACGCAATCGGCCATGCGGCCGTGGGTGGCGGCCTTGACCTGAGCTGCGATGTCGTCGTCCGCCCCGTCAATCACCAGGTCCACGCCGAGGCTTTGAGCAAGATCGCGCCGCAGCTCGGACAGGTCCACACCGATAGCGGGTCGCGCCCCGTCAAGTCGCGCCAGTTGCAGGGCGCACTGCCCGATCACTCCCAGGCCATAGACGACTACCGCCTCGCCCATCTGCACGCCGGCACGCCGCACCCCGTGGATGGCGATTTGGGCCAGCATATACAGCGCCGCCGCCTCATCGCTGACACCCTCCGGCACCAGATGGGCGCGGGCCCCGTCTGCTACCAGGGCATAGCTGCAGTGGGCGCCGGAACTCGCTATCCGGTCGCCTACCGCAAAGCGCGCGACACCGCTGCCGACCTCGACGACCTCCCCGACGTTGCTGTAGCCGGCATTGAAGGGGAACGTCCCGTAGTTGCTCCAGTTCGAGTCCTGCGGATAGTCGCCGGTCAGGATGGTCAATTCGGTGCCGGTGGAGATGGCCGTCTTGATGGTGCGCACCAGCATCTCGCCCGCTCCGGGTGAGGGCATCTCACACGCCTGGATCTCCACTTGGTTGACGCCCGTGAATACTATTCGGTAATTCACATTTGTCCCTCCTTTCAACCAAGACCTACCCCGCATTGTTCGCGAAGACCATCCCGTAGGCAACAAAACTGCCGGCAAAGAGCATTTTGAGCTGCACAGCGCCCTTTGCTGGAACGCCTCCAAGATGACACAGTGCAACCCCCCGTAGGCCAGGCTTTCCAGCCTGGCTGGTGACTGGCCGGTAACAGCGTCGGGCTAGAAAGCCCGACCTACGCGTTGATGAGTAATGCGGGCTAGCCGAACCACACGACATATCCGCCCAGCGCATCGCGGCCCAGTATCAGCAGCACCAGCCAGCTTATCCCACCGGCCAGCAAATCCCCCACCACCAGCCCCATGAAAAAAGGCATGAGCTGGCGATAGAGCCGGGCGCCGCCGAGCCGATGCAGCACTAACTTTATCGCCCACGCCAGCAGGAAATTCGACCACAGTGCATAGCCGTAGTTGAGCGAGATGGCGTAGCCCAGCGGATGGAACGGCGACTGCAGCCAGTAGAAGCGCAGCGCTACCATCGCCACAGCTATGAAAGCGCCGGTGGCGATGGCGATACTGCGATTCACATCAGGCGCGCCGGGGCTGATGATGGCGCGGGCGATGTCCTCCCACTGAGTACGCGCATTCGCGATATTCGACCCGCCGCTGGTGGTACCGCCTGCGAGAGTTACCGCCCCGAATCTGTAGTTATCCCTGAGGGTCACGTAGTAGGCCACCAGGCAGCCGAACACAAAGGCGAACATGGTAAGGGCGGCGAACCATCGGGACTTGATTTCATAGCGGTCAGCCAGCGCCTCATTCTCGATCTGGTAGCCCATCTGCGACATGTAGTAGCCGCGGCCCATCCACGAGAAGGAACTGAGCATGACCAGGTCGGAGACATCAGTGCCCTTGATGAGAGAGCGGGTGCCCAGTAGATAGAACATCATCATCTTGTGCTGGTTGAAGGGGAAGGCCCACATCGCCGGGACGCCGCCCTCGGCTCGCACCCGTGAATAGACCAGTCCGAAGCCCAGCAGCAGCCCGATATAGGGGATGCTGAAGGTCGGGGAGAAGTGCGACATGTGCGACCAGATTATCAGCGCCGCAAAGCCCCCGATCGCCCCGAAAAACGACCACCGGTAGGGCATCCGCTCGCTAGAATCGTCAATAGTCGGATCGCCGCTGAGGGCCTTCCTGACTATCTGAGCGATATGCTGCCTGCCGATCCAGAACAGCACGAAGATCAGGGCCAGGTACGCCCCCGAGCCCTGCTCGTAGGAGAAGGGGAAGCCGGGGTCCTGGCGCAGGCCGAAGATGTCCGCGGCCGTCTCCACCACCGGCTGCATCAGAAATGAAAACCACGTACAGAACAGCAAATCAGGTGACACGAAATACGCCAGCCCTAGCACCTGCGGGCGGTAGAACAGCCTGACATGATTGAAGTTGGTCCACGGGGCCTCGGTAAAGATACCGCCGATGCGGTAGAAGTCAGTCAGCGCCTGCACCGAGGGATTGAAAGCGTGCGCGACATTAAGCCCGTGATGGATGAAAACAATGCCGATGGCAGCCCAGACCAGGGGGTTGCGGAAGAAGGCGGTGTGCGAGCCGGGGGTCTCCTTTTCGACCAGGCTGATGGGGATCAGCAGCAGGGGAAAGCGCAGCCGCTCCTTTTCCACCCATTGCGCCCGGAACATATTGACCAAACACAGCCCGGTGAAGAAGACCAGGGACATCACCACGGTCCACATGCCCAGCGGATACAGCCAGGCCCGCCAGGGTACCGAGCCGTCGTCGCTGCCCTCGAACATCTGCCGGATCAGCTCGCTATCGTGGGGGTAGTACCAGTTGGGCAGCTCGGCGGTGACCAGGTCGAGATTATTCTGCGGAGTGGCGAAATAGATGTGGGTGGTCATCCAGGGGATCAGCAGTTCGACCACGCCGTAGGTGGTCTGCGGGATGGTCAGCACCAGGAACATGAAGATGAGGATGAGCTCTTGCTTGCTCAGCGCCTGCTTGAGCAGTCGCGCCGTCAGCGGCACCAGCGCCAGCAACAGCAACATGCAGAAGATCGCCGGCACCGGTGGCGTGGAGAGAGCGTAGATATTGCCGCCACCCTCAATGGTCCCCGAAAGGTGCATCCAGAAGATGGATACTACCGACAGGACCACTGCGATTACAATGGCTCGAAGCGTCAAAGTGAGTACTCCGACCTGAGAGATTCTTCCCCGGCGGCCTTGCGATTATGCCCCACAGAACGCCGAACTCAGATACTACCACAAGACGCAGGAGGTCCTCAACCTGAATGTGCCGGGCGCAGGTGGTATCACAGTCACGGGCAGGTGTGATGCCGGTAGCCGGCGAAAGTGAGACTTGAGTTGTTGACTATCTCCGCAGTGGTCAACTCTAACCAGTCTCAGACTTTGACAACAGGGCCTGAGAATCCTCAACAAGGAAGTGATTAGCGATGCAACTAGACAATGCTATTGGAGTCGCATTCTGCCTGCTGGCCGCTGCCGTCGGTGGCTTGGCCCAGGTGCCGGAGGACCTGACGGATCACGGGGTGCCGGTGCCTGCAGCCGAAAACCGGGGCTATACCGTGAGTGTGGATGGTGAAGGCAAGCGGGTGGTGTTGATTTGGCAGATGAACGGTGGCACGAAGTACCAACTGGTGATCTATGCCGACACCGGCGAGACCCGCCAGGTTCCGGTGGAGCCGTACGCCGGCGATAATGCGTTTGCGGTGTGGCACTCCAGCCGCGACCTGTGGTATTCGGCTTACGGCAGCCATTTCTACGAGTTCGACCCCAAGACCCTCAGCTTCACCTTTGGAGGCGAGACCCCGCGGCGCTGCGCTATGTCAATGCACGAGGACAGCTCCGGTATCATCTGGGCCGCCCTTTACTCCAGTGCCTACTTGGTGAGCTTCGATCCTGAGACTCGCGAGCTAGTCAACCACGGGCAGGTTAACGAGGAGACCTGGGGGCAGTACCCGACCTACATGGCGGTGGATGAGGCCGGCTGGGTCTATGTCGGCATCGGCAACACCCTCGGCCAACTGGTCGGCTACAACCCGGCTACCGGCGAGCGCCGCGCTTATGTGGCGCAGGAAAACCGCAAGCATGGGGTCGGCCGCCCCTTTGTCGGGACCGATGGCAAGGTGTACGCTACTGCACCCGGCTGGGACCCCCACGTGCTGCTGGCCGGGGAGGCTACGCCGATCGAGGGCGCAGAGGGGATGCAGAATAATCAGCTCGTAGAGCTCCTGGCCCAGCGTGAGCCAGCGGTCAGGCCGGACCCGGTGCGCGGCAGCCGGTCGCACAGCCGGCGGAGCTTCCCGGATGGCAGCAGAATCAGCAAGGTTGACCTGGAGGCCAGGCTTCTCAGCGTAGTCGAGGCCGATGGCACCACACGGGAGGTGGCCTTCGACTATAAGACCCCCGGGCCGGGAATCGCGGTGCTCTACGCCGCCGCCGATGCCAAGATCTACGGCAGTACCGCTCATCCCTCCCGACTGTTCTGCTATGATCCGGCCAAGGACCAACTGGTCTTCTACCCCGCCGGCAAGATCGCGTTCAAGAGCCTACGTACGCAGGACAACTACCTCTTCGGCGGCCACTACAGCGGGGGCAAATTCTGGCTATTGGACACCAGCAAGCCGATTACTTTGACACCGGTACCCTCGATCTTCGGCCAAGAGATAACTTATGACAAACCTGAAGAGGGTGCCCCAGACAACCCGCTGCTACTTGGCGGCTTCAATCCCAACATAAACATCCCGCGCAACGCCTTCGCTCATCCCGACGGCAAGCACATCATGATCAGCGGCCAGCCCGGCTACGGCTATGTGGGCGGAGGGCTGGTAATCTACAACCTGGAGACCAAGGAAATCACGGAACTCACCCACGAGGACTTGATCGCCGGCTATAGCACCATGGCTATCGCGGCGCTGCCCAATGGTGATCTGCTGTGCGGTACCAGTCCGCGCGGCGGTCACGGCACCAACGCGGTGCACGACTATTCCTGTATCTATATCCTCGACTGGGAGACCAAGCGGGTAACCTGGCAGAGCGAGCCGCTAGCGCAAATGCAATCCATGCAAAGCATGATCGCCGGCCCTGACGGGCTTTACTACTGCGTCGGCGGCGGCGGCGAGTTCCTGGTCTTTGACGCCGAAAGCAAGGAAATCGTCCACGAGGCCAGCCTCTCCGAGTACGGCGGCCACACCACCAACCAGGCAATGATTCTGGGCCCGGATAACAAGATCTACCTAGGGCTGACCAAGGCCCTACTGCGGATCACGCCGGGGAGCTTCGAGGTCGAGGTGCTGGCGACGCCGCCGGGTGGTGTCGAGGCCGGTCTGGGTATCATCGCGGGACGGCTCTACTTCGGCAGCCGCTCCCATCTGATGAGTATCGGGCTGTAACTTCCTTAGCTACGGCAGCACGCCGAACCATCAGGGGCTTTGCGAGGCTGGATCGGAAGGACTACCATGAAGACCGTCAAGAGCGGCGGGCACCGGTTGTTTGAGCAGGATCAGGAGACCGCTGAGTACGTCGCGGGGATGCTCAGGGACCTGGAGCAGAACGGCATGGAGGCGGTGCGGAGGTACAGCAGCAAGTTCGACGACTGGGACCCGCCCAGCTTCGAGCTGACCTCCGAGCAGATCGCGAGCGCCATCGCCCAGCTCTCCGAACAGGCGATACACGATACCGACTACTGCCAGGCCAACGTGCGCGCTTTCGCCCAAGCCCAGCTTGCTACGCTGCTGCCGCTGGAGACCGAAATCAGGCCGGGTGTTATCCTTGGTCACCAGCACATCCCCGTCAATTCCGTGGGCAGCTATATCCCCGGCGGTCGCTACCCGATGTTCGGCTCGGCCCAGATGAGCATCATCCCGGCCAAGGTCGCGGGAGTGAAAAGCGTGATCGCCTGCACGCCGCCGGTGAAGGGCCAGGGCTACTACCCGGCCACCATCAACGCCATCGCCAAGGCCGGCGCCGACCGCATCTTTGTGCTGGGCGGAGTTCCGGCGATGGCTCTGATGGCCTTCGGGCTGGAAGACGTAGAGCCGGTTGATGTGCTTTGTGGCGCGGGCAACAAGTATGTGGCCGAGGCCAAGCGCCAGCTCTTCGGCCGCTGCGGCATAGACATCCTGGCCGGCCCCACCGAGATACTCATCATTGCCGATGACCAGGCCGATCCGAAGCTGGTCGCCTGCGACCTGCTGGGGCAGGCTGAACATGATCCCAACAGCGGCATCTGTCTCATCTGCCTCAGTGAAGACTTCGCCAACGCCACTATCAGCGAGCTGGAAAAGCAGTTGGAGGTCCTGCCTACCAAGGATGTCGCCAGCGTCTCATGGGCCAACAACGGTATCGTCTATGCCGCCGACAGCCCCGAGGAAGCCGTCAAGCTGAGCGACGAGTATGCGCCCGAGCACCTGGAGCTGCATGTCAGCGACACCGATTACTTCTTCGCCAGCCTCACCAACTATGGGTCGCTGTTTATCGGCGAGGAGACCACGGTGGCGTATGGCGACAAGTCCATCGGCACCAACCATATCCTGCCTACGAGTCGCGCGGCCCGCTATACCGGCGGCGTCTGGGTCGGCAAGTTCCTCAAGACCTGCACCTACCAGCGCATGACGCCCGCTGCTTCCCTGGAGCTAGCCCCGATCACCGAGCGGCAGTGCAAGTTGGAGAATATGCTGGCCCACGCCGAGACCGCCCGCATCAGGATTGAGCGCTACAGCGACGCATAGACACACGCACTTCGTCGTCGCGTAGCTCGGGCTTCCATTGCAATTATGCGGACTTCGCCGACATACCAATACCCATTCCGTGGGGCGGGCCTCCAACCCGACGCCATAGGCGTTGCTGTTGCCGTCTGGAGGGACCGTGTCGAACGTCCGATACTATTGGTCTGACGTAAGGTCGGCCCGCCCGAAACCCTATCCTGGCGAATGCGCGCTCAAATACCTAGCGACAACGCCTGGGCCAGCCTTGCCCACTTCGCTCTGCGAAATGGGCTGCGACAGGCCCCTCCATCACGACTAACGACGCCACGCCGTCAGCGTACACCTTGGCTCGGCCGGAATCTGCATAACGGCTATTCCAGCCCGAGGCGCCTTTAAGTCATCTCAAACCTATCCCGCCAGGCGGTGGGCAGCACTGTTCAGGGAGGACCAGCTAATGGCTGACACGATGTTCCGACTGGATGATAAGGTCGCAGTGGTCACCGGGGCCGCCACCGGCCTGGGTGCGGCGATAGCAGTAGCCCTGGCCCGCGCCGGTGCCCATGTCGCCATTTCGGACCGACCCGGCGAGAGCCTCCAGGCGACCGCGGCAGCAGCGGCGCAGTACGGCCACCGCATATTCGAGTTCGAGATGGATGTCCGGTACCTGGACGAGATTCGCCAGGGCATCGCCGCAGTTGCCGCCGAGTTCGGCCATCTTGACATCCTGGTCAACAACGCCGGCATCAACCGGCCCTCGCCCGGCCTGGAGGTGACGCCGGAGAATTGGGACGACCACTTCAACACCAATGTCAAGGGCGGCTTCTTCTGCGCTCAGGAGGCGGCCAAGCTGATGATCCCTCAGGGCTGGGGCCGCATCATCTTCATCTCCAGCCAGTCCGGCCTGATCGGTATCCCCGGCCAGCCCGTCTATTGCTCCAGCAAGGGTGCGGTGATCCAGCTCACCCGCACGCTCGGGGTGGAATGGGCCAAGCATGGTATAACCGTCAACTCCGTCGCCCCGACCTTCGTGGAGACGAATCTGACGCGCCAGCGCTTGCAGAACCCGGAGTTCCTCGACTTCGTGCTGGGCAAGATCCCCTGCGGCAAGCTGGCGCTGCCCGAGGATGTGGCTGCGGCGGTGGTTTACCTCGCCAGCGAGGAGGCCGGCATGGTCAATGCCGCGACTCTGCCGGTTGATGGCGGTTGGACGGCTTGGTAGGGGGTCGCCTTACTCCGCACCTGCTTTGCCCGCGAGAAACAGGGCACGGGCTAGCTCCGGAGTCGGGGAGGCACTAGCGCCGCCAGGGTCCCCGCTCCCGCCTTGATGCTGTCAGCTCTCACCAGCGCGAGGGCGGCCTTTTTCATCTCCACCTCGCCGCCGATAAGCTCCCCGATGAGGCTACTGAAGTCCGGCTCGTGGCCGACCAGCAGGATACAGCTCGGCTCATCCCACTCTGCCAGCAAATCGGCAAGCGCCTGGACGGTAAGCTGCCCGCCACTTAGCCGCCGGTCCGTGCTCAGCTCCATGTCCAGGGCTGCGGCGATCGGCTCGGCGGTCTGCACCGCGCGCAGCAGCGGACTGGAAACGATGGCGGTGAACTCGATTTCGTGTTCTGCCAGCCATTCTGCTGTCTCGCGGGCCTGCTGGTGCCCCTTGTCGGTGAGCGGCCGCTCCGCATCGGTCTGGCCGACCGTCTTATCCGCAGCGTCACCGTGCCGCAGGAAGTATATGTCCACAGTGAATGCCACCTTCTCAGTGCTATCGTACAGAATTGGCGCTTCCCGTAGCAGTGATGGTTGGCTCGTCTGCTCAGCAAGCGCCGCGCTCCGCTCAGTGGCGCTGGTCCACGATGTCTTGCTCCAGACCCCTGTATTCCATATCCTCCATCCGCAAATTCCTGATGTCCGGGCCGATCCGCAGGCCGATACGCTTGCGGCTCTTGTGCTTGCGGCGGGTGTCAACTATGCGGTTGCCGCGCAGCACTACATCCTCGGCCTTCCCTAGCATCTCGATTGCCACACAGTCGCCCTTTTTGCCGCTGTCAACTACCAGGTTACCCTCAAAGACGTTGCGGTGCGGGTCGCGGGCGGGACTGGGATGCTGGCGGAAAAAGATGCCGTGCTCGCCGCTGCGCCGAATCTGGTTATTGCGCACCAGGTTGTCGGTGTCGCGGTGGCCGATGGAGATGCCGTACTTGCCGCAGTCCTCGATGACGTTATTCTCGGCGATTCCGTGCTTTACGCCCCAGCAGAAGAACAGCCCCTGGGACGCGCCAATGATGGTGTTATTGGTGATGATCGGGCGCTGCGAGCCGCTGCCCGGATGCAGCCCCAGGTCGCGGTTGTTGATTGACCGGCAGTTGTCAATCGTGATGTCATCGCACACCTGCCAGCTAATCCCGTCGCCGTCATAGTCGCGAGCGGTGACATGGCGCACCACGATGCGGTCGCAGTCCTGGATGAAGATGCAGCCGCCGTAGTTGCCATTGAGGTTCTCGTTCGCGCCGCGATTGCCGTCAATGGTCAGGTCCTCGATGGTGACATCATTGACATAATCGCCGGTGATGACCGGAAAAAGTCTGCAGGCCTCGGGCTCGGTTTCAAGCCAGAAATTCTCGCGCGGCTCCTGATTGAGGATGATGGCATTGCCATCAAGCCCCGCCACGGTGCGCTTGACGGTCTGCTGCTTGTCATAGTGCGGCGATTTCCCGCGCAGAATCAGCCCGCCGCCGACCTCGAAGATAGACGCATCCTTCACCTTGACCACATTTGAGTACCAGTCGGTGTCCTCCACCAGGCGCGTCTTCGCTGCCGGACACTTGCGCAGAATGCTCTCATCGCCCGAGCCTACCAGCCGCAGATTATCGCGCAGAAACAGCGAATTGCCCATCTCGTATGTGCCCGGCAGGATGCGCACCGTCCCGCCCCCGAGCCGGATCACATAATCCACAGCTCCCTGCAGCGCGAAATGGTCCTTGCCTGTGAAGTCGGCTTGCTTGGGCCCAACCGTCACCTCGACACGCTCAGCCATGATCCTGCCTTTCGTCTAATCCATCGGCACTATCCGAGTTGCGCGGCCGCCATTTTGCTGTCCCCCGTCTGTATGAATTGAACAGGGATGGCTTAAAACAGCCCGAGCGACCGGCGGTCAATCATGAAGAACGACAGTATGATGAAGGCGACAACGAAGGCGACCCCGCCACACAGCAAGGTCGGTGGTCCGGAGCGGAATACCGGCGGCACGGCCTTGTCCAGCACGGTGAATTTGCTGCCGGTCTGGGCGCGCTGCTGCTCGATCAGCGCCAGCGCCAGCGACTGCGTCAGCGAGGCCATCAACTCCGACTGCACCTGCTGCTGGCGCTTGAGGGTGGCGTATTCCCGCGCTACCGGCGGCAGTTCGGACAGGCTGCCTCGAGCAGCCGCCAGCAGCGCAGCATCTTTGGCCTTGCGGGCTCGCACTCCAGCCAGGCTGATTTCCAGTTCTACCACCTTGGTTACCAGCCCGTCATATACCGGGTTATTGGCCTGACTCAATTCCTGGCGCGTCTCCTGCTGCACTTGTTGTATCTGCCGCTCGATATTGTCAACCGCGGCCTGAAGCTGTGCCACGTCGCGGTGCAGATCGGTCTTGCCGTGCGCCAGCTCGGTCGCCATATCAACCCGCAGTTCCGCCAGCTTGGCCTCAAGCTGGGTAATCACCGGGTTGCGCAATTCGACAACCTTGGCGATGTGCAGCGCATCCACCTCGCGCAATTGCCCACGCGCGGTCTGCAGCGAACTGCTGACTTCATCCGCCTGCGCTGAGGCGTCGGCCAGCGCCTGCTCGGCAGCCTTAATCCGCTCAACAATGCGCCCGGCCTTGTCGCCGGGGTCAAGCAGATGATACTGCGTCTGCAACTCCTGCAAGCGGTCCTCGCTGGCCTGCAGCTCGGTCGCAAGCTCCGCTTTGGCTTGAGCGACGAAGCTGCGGTTATCGGCGGCCTGCTGCAAGCCTGTTTCCGCCAGATAGCCTGCCAGTTGGGCCACATAGCTGTTGGCTAGCTGGGCGCACAGTTGCCTGGCCTCCGCCAATTGCAGGCCCATGCTGCGGTGGCGTGAGCCCTGGCACGTAACGGTAACGCTCAGGCCACCGCCCAAGGGCTGGATCTTGGTCATGTGGACCAGCATTTCCGCGGCCCAGTCATCATCCATTCCCAACCGCCGGCCCAGCTTGTGCTTCTTGACCAACCGGTCGCGGATTTGGCGGCTGCCCAGAATCGCCCACAGCCGGTCCTGCTCCGACTCGGCCGTCACTGTGTTTTTCTGGGGAAGCAGCTTGGCGACCACGTCGGCCTGCTCATTGAGCAGCAGCGAGCTGGTCGCCTGGTAGCTGCCCGGCCACAGCCAGAAAACCGCAATACCGACAATTAGGCCGACTATCAGACTTAGCACCAGCACGTGCCACCAGTATAGCCGGTCGGGCAGTCCTGACCTTCTCATGCGCACAGACGATGCCACGGACTGTCTTCCTCTCCCTAGAACACCAAGGCGGCGGTGGCCAAGGTCACGATACTCTTGAACCACTGCTGCCATTTGCTCTCGGTGCGAACGGTGCGGACAATGTGTTTGGTCGGTACCACGATTACATCGCCGGGCTGGATACCGGTGCCGAGATTGATCGGCGCCGCCGAGCCGTTGGCATGAACCACAACCATTCGCTCAGCGGCTGCGTCCTCCCGGAAGCCGCCCGAGGTGTTGATATAGCCGGCACAACTCTGCCCCTTGACGTAGGGCACTGCGCCGGAACGCGGCACCGCTCCCAGCACCGTAACCGTATTGATGCGGCGCGGGACTACAACCGTATCACCCGGCTCCAGCTCCAGGTTCCCCGCCTCGCCGCGCGTGGCGAGCAACTGCGTGCCCTCAACGGGAATCGCCGCCACCCAGTCCTGCGGGTTGACTGCCCGCGGCGGCAGCACGATGCTGACTGCGCCGGGGCTACTCAGAACCGAGCTCAAGCTCTGGGCTACCGTGGTGTTCATAGCAGTGGTCTGTTCGTCCACATCAACCTGCATCGTCGGCTGCCGCGTTTCCTGGTTGACCGATTTCAGCAGCCGCTCCAGGTCTTCGGCCTGGGCCTTACCGATCGCGGCACCGTGGCGGCGATAGACCACTATCCCATTCGGATTGGCATCTTCCAGCAGCCCCTCGCCCTCCTCAAGCAGATCAAACACCGTATAGGGCTCCCGCCCCGGCCGCCCCTTGATTACATAGCTGCCAGGCTTGACCACTCGCCCCTGCAGATATACCAAGGCGGCATGGGCCTTGAACTCACCCCGACCGGCCACGGCCACCGTGTCATCATCCCCAAGCACTGTATCCGGCTCGACGGTGTACTGCTCCGGTCCGCCACTGAGTCGCAGCACCACGGTTCTGGGTTCGCCCTCAAAGCGGCCCGGGGTCAGGGCAATGGTCGGCCCCGCTCCCGGCTTGAGGCCACCGGCGGCGAAGATCGCGTCGCTCACCCGCATCCCCTCACGGCGCGGGTAATCGCCCGGTGCCCCGACATAGCCGGCCACATGCACCACCGACGCCGGCTGGGCATTCTGCTGCAGCCTCACGGTGAGGATGTCGCCCCGCTGCAGGGTGATATCGGCTTCCGCCTCGCCGTCAAGGGCCGCGCGCAGGTTGACGGCGATAACCTCATAGGTCTTGTCCGGGGTCAGGCGCAGCAGGTCCGCGCGCGCCATATAGGCCTCGGGCAAGGCCCCACCGGCTTGCAGGACCAGATCACTTACCCGCATCTTGGTCGCCCACTGGTAAGTGCCGGGGCGCGCGATCGCACCGCTGACTTCGACCTCCGGTGGCGGTTCGACCTCGTCCTGGCCGAAGATCCGTATCCAGTCCTTCGGCTTGACGGAAATCTGTACCTGCGCGCCGCCATAGTACTGCTCGCGCACATCAAAGCTGATCATCTCGACATGCCGGTTCTCGTCCAGGCGCGTCAGCAGCCCGCGGGCCATGTGGGCGTCGCCGGTCATACCCTCGGCTGCGCGCAGAACCGAGCCAACTGTGGTGTCAGCCCCGACCGGATAATACCCCGGTCGTTTCACCGCGCCGAATACCTTCACCACATTGTCGCCCTGGGGCAGAATCTCGTTGACTACCAACACGTCGCCGTCTTTGATCGGGCGCTGCAAATCCGCACCCTCCGGCTGGGCGATGTTGAGATTGACCAGGACCCAGTCGCTGCGGTCGGTCGTCTGCCAGAGCTGCACCACCGGCCCGTAGGCTGTCGGCTTCAGCCCGCCCGCCATCGCGAGGGCCTGGCCGACCGTGACCTCGCCCTTCAGTTCATAGCGTCCCGGCCGCCGTACCTGCCCGGCCAGCCCCACCTCCGCCTGCACCGGCGGGATGAACAGGGTATCGCCGGGCTGCAGCAGCACATCCTGATCGCGCCGGCCGGTCAGCAGATAGTCGTACAGATCAATCTCCACCGCCTGCTGGCCGATGCGGCTAAGTTGCAGCCGCCGGAAGGAGCCGATCTCGGACGGCCCACCGGCTGCATATAGCGCGGTGAAGACGGTGGCCGTGCCCACCAGCGGGTACTTGCCGGGCCGCCTGGCATCACCGGTGACATAGACCTCCACCGTCCGCTGCTCGGAGACCACCAGCGTCACGGTCGGGTCTGCATAGACCCGGCCATAGCCCTCCGTAACCACTCGGCGCAGCTCTGCCAGCGTCTGCCCTGCTGCGGTTATCTTGCCCAATTGCGGCGGGAAGATGAGACCCTCGGCGCTCACCGTCAGCGTCTGGTCAAGCTGCTCCCAGCCGCGCGCTGAGACCATCAAGGCAAGCTGATCCCCCGGGCCGATTATATAGTTCGGCGGCACCGGCGCGTTGGCCGCCGGCGCTCCCGGCGACGGTGCCTTGCCAGCCGCTGCGGTCTCATCAGTAACCACGGCAGCGGCGAATAGCTTCGCCCCAAAACGCGGCAGAGCCTCGAAGATCTCCTGAGGTGGCCGCTGCAGATCAACCTCAGCGGCCGGCGGTTGAGCCGTTGCGGGCGGGGGCGTCACCTTCAGGTCCACGGCGTCGGCGGACTCGGTAACTACGCTCACCGCGGTGCGCGGCTCGGTCACAGCGGCCGGTTGCGATTCGGCAGCGGTTGCCGCGGCGGCCAGCGAAAGCCCTACGAACAATGATATAAGCGCGATGGCAATACTGCGGGACTTGACCATTGCGGTCATCCTTTGCGAGCGGCTTGCGGCCTTATGCCTTTCACTCGCCCTCATAAAGTAAAGTGCAGCGGCCATTGAGTGCCTGCCGGCAGCCGCTACTTGGTGTTCATACTTCCCAGATTATCCCATCGGTCCATCTGACATGATACCGAATCGCGCCTAGCATACCACGCTTCAGAAGCATTGTCCACACCCGTATTCTGGTTTCGCCAGCCTGAGGCAAGAGGCCTCTTCGGAATCTCAACGTGGGTTGCCCTCCCCAGACCCAAGCCCCTGAGTTGGCGAGCAGGATGAGCCTCTCATTTACCACCCTTTTCGGGCAGGTCATGACGCCGTCTGTGTTGAAACACCTCGCGATTGTTGCGTCATTACTGGCTCCGTGGTGCTAGATGAGCGCGCGACGCAGAGGGGTAATCACGATGAACTGTATTGCCGGTGTAGCGCTGCTGCTGACCTGCGCCTTTACCGCAGCCGCCGAGGAGGCCAATATCGCCTACCTAGCGACTGTCACCGCAACACCGCAGCCGGCCTCAGAAGACCTCAGCGCCGTTGTTGACCGCAATACGCACACGGCTATTGTCTTCGAGGTAGGCACCGAGGGCGAGGGCGCTATTACCTTCACCTTCGATGAGCCGCGCCAGGTATCGGGCGTCCGCCTCTACCAGAGCCATCAGGTCTATTATAGCACTGCCTACCTTATCGAGGCCGACCCGGACGGAGACGGCACCTTCGACAAGCTGCTAGCCGAGGCTGCCGAGTTTCCGCTGAGTGAATGGGCCGCGCATCACTGGGAGCCGCTGGTGCTGAAGGCGGTCCGCTTCCGCTCGGTGGCCGGGGTCTCGAAGGGCAAGCGCGCCCATCCCGCGCTGGCCGAGTTCGAGATCATCGGCCCGCCGCGCCCCGGAGACCTGCAGCAGGCCAACGCCGCCGGCATCACCGTGGCGAAGCTGCCGGCCGTGCGCCCTCTGGAACGCACAACTGCGCTGGTCGTCAACGGCAGGCCGCCGGCAGTCATCGCGCCACGCGACCAGGAGTATCAGGCAGCTACTCAAGCCCTGCTCGACGGCCTGGCGGCGGCCGGAGTAAAGGCCGAAGCCGCAACGGACATCGAGGCTGCCGACCCGGCTAACCGTACCGTTATCTGCCTGGGCAACATGCTCAACAACCCGCTCATCGAGCGCCTCTACTGGAACCGCTATACCTTCGCCGATGCGCTGGTGCCCGGCCCGGGGCAATACCTGCTCCACACCATCTATGATCCCTATCCCTACAATGGCGGCAATAATGTCATCATTATTGGCTGCAGTGACCCGGCGGGCGCTGATTCGGGCGTGCCACGTTTCCTGGAAGCTTTGCAGGACGGCAAGCTGGGTTACCTCGTGCAGGTCGGGCCGAAAGTCGTATTGACCCCTGATGCAGCCCGCCGGATTGCTTCCCAGCAGCCTGACCCGACTTTCACGGAACTCACCGCCAATGCCAACAAGTACCTCCAGACCGGTTGCGAGGAATATGCCAACCAGGCCATCGTGGTGATGCAGATCATGGCTGAGATGTATGCCCCCGGCGGCGAGCGCGAGGCGTTCGTCGGCTCCTCCAGCCACCGCAAGATGCCCTGGCCGGAGGAGACCTCCTCGTGGGAGATTCTATGCGCCTGGGACGCCTTCGAGGAGTGCCCGCTGATTGGCGATGAGCTGCGCCTGGACTTCACCAACGCCCTGCTGACCTTCACTCGCGACCTGAAGGATCACGTCTCGGGATATGCCGGCATTGGTCGGCATGATCTGGTTTCGTGGAATCACACAACCTTCCCGCTCTTGGGGCTGCATTTCGGCGCTCGCTATTTCCACCGCTACTATGGCCTCGCCGACATGCCGGAGAAGCTCGCCAAGGCCAAAGCCTGTTTCCTGGCCCAGGCCAAGTCCTGGAAGCCGCAGGAGGACGCCGATAGCTATCTGACGCTCACCACCGAGCATTCCCAAATCTACTGCCTGGCCGAGAATGAGATGAACTACTTCACCAGCGGCAATATGCAGAAGTACGCCGACTATATCGTCGGCATCTGCGACGATCAAGGCCTGGCCGGCGGCTTCGGCGACTCAGGTGTTTCATCTTCCCCCAGATTGCCCCTGAAGGCGCTGCCGTTGGCTTTGTGGTGGACCGGTGACGGCGGCTATAAGTGGCTTCTGCAGCGATACACAGGCGGTACCTGGCAGAATCCCTACGAGCGCGGCATTGAGCCGGTCCAGCCTAGCCGCTTCGACGGCGTCAAGGTGTTCATGACCGATCCTCAGGTCTATGAATGGATCCAGACCTATCCCACCTACAACGAGCCCTTTGCCAAATCCGACGTGCCTCTGGAGGAAGCCTTCGACAAGATCAGCTTCCGCGGCGGCGGGCACTATCTCCTGCTTGACGGCATCTCGCGTGGCAAGCATCTGCACTATGACGGCAACTCGATTACCGAATTCGTCGAGGCCGGCGAGCGCTGGCTGCTGGACCACGATTATCTCACCCGCAACACCACCGAGCACACCATGCTATCAATCCTGCGTAACGGCCGCTGCGACGAGCTGGTGCCGAGCCTCTCAGGCCTCACTGAATATGGAGACGTGGCACTGCTCGGCTATACCAACACCTACACCAGGGCCTACAACGGCTGCGACTGGCAGCGCCGCATCCTGTGGCATCGTGACGAGTGGTTCCTGGTCGCCGATACCGTCGTCCCGCGCGAGGCTGGCTACTATGACTTCGACCTCACCTGGAAGACGATTGACGAGGCCGGCAATCAGCGCGTGGTGAATGGCAAGGACTTCGTGGCCGAGCGCGGTGCTGCCGCCGAGACCAGCGGCTGTCTGCTGGTAGATGACGAGACCGCCTCCGGCGGCAAGGCCCTACTGATGGACAGCAGCACTTCGCGGATCGCCTGCGGGGTGGACCTGCCGGCCGGCGAGTACTCCCTGGCCGTCATCGGCTACGGTGCCGACACCAGCAGCGACTCGCTGTGGGTTGCGGTTGACCTCGGGGACAAGCAGTCCTTTCACCTCAACAAGGGCCGCTATGGTCGCTCGGCAGCCGACCATGCCCTCACCTCCGACACGCCCAAGGTCACGCTGGACGGCGAGGGCCCGCATCTCCTTCTAGTCACCCTTCGCGAGCGGCCACCGGTGCGGATTGACCGCTTCATCTTCCAGCGCGACGGCGGCCAGGCCCATGTCTATGAAGCCGAGAGCCTGCCTCCGCCTCCTCAGGTGTCCGATGACCTCACCAGGGCCCTGTACATCAAGCCGGCCACCCCGCTTGACGCCGCCTGGGTGACCAACCACGAGCATGCCGGTATCACGCTGCCCGTCAGCATCCTCCACCAGCGCAAAAGCGGCCAGAGGCAGGCCGGCGAGCCGGTCACCTTTACCTCTTTGATGTATGTAAGCTCTCCGACGCACCGCCGCGATCTCACGCCTGTGCAGATCGCCCCTAATCTCCTGGCAGTCAAGGGCTCCGATCCCGCGCTGGCCCTACTGGGTGAGGTTGACAGCCCGGCGGTGAGCGCCCAATTGCAGGCCGCCCTCCTCGGCCCCGAGTATATGTTCGTCAGCCGCTTGCGCACCCTCAATCTTCCCGGCATCAAGCTGTCCAGCACCGCGCCGATTGACATCGTGGGAGATCCGAGCGGGCCCGGGGCCTTCAACGTCACTGCACCTGCAGGCGGCGCCAAGCTGGAAGTTGAGATCGCGGGCCAATCACAGTCAGTTACGCTGCATGCCGGCAAAAACCCCTTGGGAGGTGCCGAGTTCCCCGGCGGCAACCTCCTGGCTCCGCTTATCCGGCAGTTGATTGACGATGCCCAGCCCGCCGCTGAGGCGGGGGCTGCCGCTGCCAGGCGCGAGAGCACCGAGCCGCTCTGGAGTGCGTTCGCGGCCGACAGCCAGGTCTGGCGCATCAAGACCGCCGATCTGCGCGACGGTAAGGGCCAGCGGCTCTTCGTCTGCCGGGGACCGGTGCTGCACTGCCTCGACCCAGCCGGCAAGCTGTTGTGGAGCTTCCCGGCCAAGAGCCTGGTGCGCGATGTGGCCTTCGGCGATGTCCGCGACAATCCGGGCGACGAGGTAGTGGTCGGGTCCGCGGATACCTACATCTACATCCTGTCCGCTGCCGGCGAGCTGCTCGACCAGCACGAGATGCGCGGCATGCCCTGGGCCCGCAGCTTCGGCGACGCAGCCTATGCCATCTTCAATCTGCTCGTCGGCGACCTCACCGCTGACGGCAAGCCCGACTTCCTCGTCAGTATGGCCAACTTCGACTTGCAGGCGCTGAGTGCCGACTGGGAGCTACTGTGGAAGCACGACTATGCCCTCCACGGCTCGATGGCGATGTCTTCCGAGGACACTGATGGCGACGGCCAGCCGGACACCATCTTCGTGGCGGACAAGTACGGCTCCAGTCATGGCTGTGCTTTCGACGGGAAGATCAAATACCGCCGGTACACTTCCATCGGTGATGTCTGCTATGTGGTAGCCGACCTCAACGGCGACGGCGAGGTTGAGGTGGTCACCGGCTCATCCACTGGCGACCTGATTGCTACACCCTTTGCCGACACCTCCAATACCCTCTGGCGCTTCGACAATTTCGGCTATCCGGTCAACCGGCTTGTTGCGGGCGATCTCAACGGCGACGGCAGTGACGAGGTGGTTCTGGCCTCCGGCACCGGCTACCTGTATGTGCTCGACGGCTCAGGGGGAGTGCTCTGGCAGAACCGCGCCGGCTCGTGCGTCAATGACGCGATTGTCATAGAGCAGCCCGGTCGCAGCCTGGTCGCCTACTGCGACGAATCCGGCCTGGTGCGCATAAGCGACGGCGGCGGGACGCTGCTCAGCGAGTTGCGCACGCCAGCCCCTCCGAGGCTCTTGACCGCTTTGGGTGAGGCCGGCGCTGCCACCCTGATTATCGCTCTCGCCGATGGCCGCGTTATGTCATACGCCTTGCCCTGAGCATAGCGCTTGCTGGTGGCCGGTAGAGGCCCGGGTCTGGGCTAGCCTCTTGGGCCTGGAATGGCATTGCTCAAGAGAAGTTTTTGAAAAAGGAGGTCACCGCTTTTCCCGAAAGGAAACTCCCTCGTAAGGTATTCGTCTATCTAAAGCGAACAAGCTTTGCGGTATTGCTTGAGATTCAGAGCAATTGACGGTGCAGGCGATAAGGAAAAGTACCGATGTCCAAACTTGTTCCCGCGGTCTGCCCATGTTGTGGGGCGGGTTGCGGGTTGTATTTAGAGTCCGAAGACGACAAACTGGTCGTGACTGTGCCTAGCCGCGCCGATGCCGTATCCGAAGGTCGGCTGTGTATGCGTGGCTGGCAGGTCGGCGACATGGTGCGCAGTTCCTTGCACCTCGGCACGCCCCTGCTGCACGGCTCACCGGCCTCCTGGGATGAAGCTCTGCACCGCGCCGTTGAGCTGCTTCAGCCGATGCTCAACGGCCCTCAGCCCGCCCTCGGCATCATCACCGCCGGCCACCTTACCAACGAGGAAGGCTTTGCTGTTGCCCATTTCGCCCGCAACGTCCTCGATACGCCGAATATAGACAATTTCGGCAGAAGCGTGGATGGGCCGACTATCTGGGGATTGGAGCAGGTCTCCGGCCGGCCCTACGAACGCCCGCCTTTGCGCGATCTGGTCAACTACGACCTCATCATTTGCCTGAGCTCGAACCTCGGCGATCTCAACGCGCAGGCTTGCTCGTGGGTGGTCCGCGCCCAGCAGATGGGAGCTTCCCTGGCGGTGGTTGACCAGATTGACGACGGTCTCGGCCAGGTAGCTGATCTATACTTGAAGCACGCCCCCGGTGCCGTCACCGCGGTCCTACGTCTGCTGGCTCAGACGCTGGAGACCGACTGTGGGGCCGAGAGCTCAGCCGATCTGGCCGACCTCGGACCGCCCCAGCTAGCCACTGAGTTCGCTCGTCTGGTCGGGATGCTCCAGGACAGCGCCAAGGTGGCCATAGTCCTCTCCACCCGCGCCTTTTCCACGCCCCATGCCGGCATGGTGGTCAGCGAGCTCGCCGCCCGCATCAATGCCTGTAAGGGCGGGGGGGCGGAGGTCTTCGCGGTCAATGGCACGCCCAACTCCGTCGGTCTCGGGCACATGGGTGTGGTGCCATATCTTGCGGAGCAGCCCGACAACGGCGGCCTGGGTCTGTTTGAAATGCTCGATGCCACCGAGCACCGCCTCGACGGGCTCATTGTCATCGGTGAAGAGCTGATGAGCTGGCTGGACCGCGATGGCATGGACGAACTCCGGGAAATGCTCGATGTCCTGATCGTGGTTGACAGCTTCCGCACTGCCACCAGCCGCCTTGCCGACGTGACTTTACCGATGTGCGGCTATGGCGAGCGTGAGGGCAGCTTCACCACCCTTGATGGTAAGGTCCGCTGGAACGGCAAGGTGGTAGGCCCCTGGCGACAGTGCCGGTATCTGCCGCGCATTCTGGCGGAGCTGGCGCAGGGCCTCGGGCGCCAGCCCGGCCCCCAGACCATCGAGCAGATCTGGCAAGATATCAACCAGCAGGTCCCCGGCTACCAGAACACGTCGCCGGCCGCCCTGCGCGATTTCAACGAGCTCGATATAGACCTGCAGGCGATCCCACCCAATCAGGATTACAGCGTCGTCGAGGCCCCCGACTATGCGCCCATCGAGGTCGCCGACCCCAAGAAGTGGCAGTACACCCTAATGAGCCGCTATGACGCCCACTGGTGGATATACGACGGGCGCATGTGGTCATTACCGTTGCTTTACCGCGAGATGCGCGACTGGCGCGCCGGCCACGTTATGATGCATCCCAAGGACATGGAGAGGGATGGCTTGCGACCCGGCCGCCCGATCATCGTCGAGACCGCCAGGGGCCGTGCCGAGGTCGTCGCTCATCCCTACGCCAACCTCGACGAGGGGCTGATTCTGCTTCCCGCCCACCAGAGGCACCTCATGGAGGTACTGATGGGCCCGGCCCGCTGTGACCGGCGCAGTTGCGCGCTGGCCTATCAGCGCACTCCCGCCCGGGTGAGGAGGGCCTGAAATGGAGGGCGAGGTGGAAACCTACGCACTTGCCGCCGACAACCTCACCCAGGCCGTGCAGCAGCTCTTGGGCTTGGGGGATCGCGTTATCGCGCCAACCCGAACCCGCAAGGGTGATATCTTCTTCCGCCAGATCGAGACCCCCGAAGCGTTCGAACTCGATTTCGGCAACTCCCTGGTCTCACCGGTCCAATACCTGCGCCCCGGCAAGGAAGTCTATTTCGAGTATTCGCTGAAGGCCGACGGGCCGCCTGAGATCACTGCGCCGCCGCCCCCCTCACCATTCATTCTCTTGGCTATCCGACCTTGCGACGTCGCCGCTATTCAGTGCCTGGACCATTTTTTCCTGCAGCGCGACCCGGTTGATACCCTCTACCAGCAGCGCCGTGAAGCCGCCACACTCATCGCTCTGGCCTGTGTCGAGCCGGCGGCGGAAACCTGCTTCTGTCCCTGCTGCGAGGGCGGCGGCCCGGTCGCCGAATCCGGCTATGACGTGCAATTGACGCCGGTGGGCGATAGGTATCTGGTCGAGGTCGCCACCGAGAAAGGCCGGCGTGTCCGCCAGCAGTGGGCCGGACTCCTGGAGCCGGCTACAGCGGAAATCATCGAGCGCCGCGACGCCCAGAAAGACGCCGCCATCCACCAGCTCTTCCAGGTCCAGGCCAACCTCGCCGCCGCCATTCGCCGTGTCAGTGCCTCCCAGGTCAATGCCCAAAGCTGGGAGGAGATCGCCCAGCACTGCTACAGTTGCGGTGCTTGCTCATACCTTTGCCCGGTTTGCACCTGCTTTGACGTAAACGACATCACCTATGACGACCAAGCCGGGGCCAGAATTCGCCAGTTGGATTCGTGTCGGCTGTTCGCCTACCCGCGCGAGGCCGCCGGCGGCGTGCGCGGCTTCTCCACACCACAGCGGGTGCGCATGTACGCTTTTCACAAGCTGGCCTACGACCATTTCCAGGAGCGCGGCTGCTACGGCTGTGTCGGCTGTGGCCGCTGCATCATTACCTGCCTGGGGCACATGGGGATGCCCACCATTTGCGAGGTGATCCGCCGCGAACCGGCGGAAGAAGCAGGAACTGGACACTAGATGGAAAAAGCGATGAAGCGTTCGGAAGACTACATCCCGCGCCTGGCCACGATTAGCGATGTCCGCAGCGAGACCCGCACCGAAAGGACCTTCACGCTGCGGCTGCCCGATGATGATCCCGGCCTGAGCTTTAATCCCGGCCAGTTCATCGAGCTGTCGGTCCTGGGGTGCGGCGAGGCGCCTTTTGGCCTGGCGTCATCTCCCGCCCAGACTCATCTCGCCCAGATCACGGTGCGCCGCTATCCGGCCGGTGTGGTGACCGTGCCCCTGCATCGCATGCACACGGGCGACTACGTCGGGATACGCGGGCCGCTGGGCAATGGCTTCCCGCTTGCCGAAAACGTTGGCCGCGACATTCTCATCATCGCCGGCGGTCTCGGGCTACCGACACTGCGGGCGGCCATCTTCTATATCCTTGACCACCGCGATGATTACGGCCAGTTGACGCTACTCTACGGTGCGCGCACGCCTCAGGACCGGGTGTACAAAGACGACCTGCAGGCCTGGACCGAAGTGCCCGAAATCGAGTGCCGGCAGACCGTGGATGTCGCCGACGAAAGCTGGGGCGGCCACGCCGGCTATGTCTCCGAGCTGGTCGAGCAGCTTGAGCTACAGCCGGGCAACACCACCGTGCTGATGTGCGGGCCCGCCGTCATGATAGTACCCGTTGTGACCATGTTAGAGGAGCTAGACGTCGGCTGCGAGCAGATGTACATCAACATGGAAGCCCACATGAAATGTGGTGTGGGCAAGTGCGGCCACTGTCTGATACGCGACAAGTACGTCTGCCTGGACGGGCCGGTTTTTCGCTATGACGAAGTCCAGCAGATGCAGGACTTCCAGCACGCCCTATGAAGCATATGTGCCTGCCTCGACCATCCCGTAGGCCGTGAGCGAAGCCGAACGCCTGCCCGACTGCGTTTGCCGTTGAGTCGTTCGGAGGAACCGCATACGAGGCGGAAGCTCAGCTTCCGCCGAGAATCCGGCCCAGCCGTTGCCGTTCCCCCTTCTCCCTGTGAGAGAGGAGCCGAGCGTGAGGGCCGCCGCGTCAACCATGAAGGACCTGGCTGCAATCTACAACAGCGATGAGGTACTGGTGGTCGGAGTCGGCAATCCCCAGCGCGGCGACGATGCGGCCGGGCTGGTATTGGGGCGCGCACTGGCCGACCGCCTCGGCCTCGAGTACCTCCATTGTGAAGAGGTGCCCGAAAATTATCTGGCGGAGATGCGCACGACCCCCGCCTCCACAATCATCTTCGTGGATGCGGCGGACCTGGGCGCTGACGCGGGAGAAATCCGACTCCTGCAGCCGCAGCAACTGACTGGCGCCAATATATCCACACACAACTGCTCGCTGGGTCTCCTGGCCGGCCTGTTGGAACGGGAATGTAACAAGCGTGTGGTGATATTGGCGATCCAGCCTGCCAGCCTGCAGTGGGGGCAGCCGTTGACCGAGCCGGTTGCACGGGCGATTGCCAGCTTCGTAGCCACCTTACCGGCTCGCGCCTAGGACCTTAGAGAATGCGTATTGACGAACAGGCTTAGGAATGTGAACTGACAATGACAGGCACCGGCCTGCTGATTTCCGCTATTATTGTGCTGATCGTGGGCGCTGCGATTACCGCCCTGGTGGCGAAGCACCGCCTTGCCAGTGGCTATGTGGCCTTCTTTGCTGCCCTGATCGCCGGTGTCTGGGTCACTCAATTGGCCTTCGCGGTACTGGCCGATGGTCCGGTGCACAGCGCCTCCCCGCTGCTCTATTTCCCCTGGCTTAACACTGCGTTGGTGTTCGAGGTTGACCAACTCAGCGCTGTCTTCCTACTGATAACGGCGCTATCGGCCGTGTGCAGTACGCTCTATTCTATCCGTTACATGCTCATCTATGAGGAGTACAGCCTGGCTCGCTACTACCCGATGCTGCTGCTGTTCTTCGCCAGTATTCTCAGCGTGCTGTCGGTGCATAACCTCTTCTTCTTTATTGTGTTCTGGGAGATTATGACCCTCACTTCCTATGCACTGATAGTGTTTGCGAAGCACGATCCCGAGGTCCGCCAGTCAGCCATGATCTACTTCGTCGTCAGCCAGACCGCTGTCGTGCTCATGGTAATTGCCGTGAGTGTGCTCTATCTGCACACGCCGGCACACTCCTTCGCGATCGCGGACTTCAAGCAGGCCCTCGCCACAATGATGGTCGCCAAGCCGTGGCTGGCCCACTTCTGCATCGGGCTCTTTATGGTTGCTGCGGCGACCAAGGCCGGCATCTTGCCTTTCGGCTTCTGGCTGCCGCACGCCCATCCGGCGGCGCCTTCGCCCTTCTCAGCCGTGCTGTCCGGCTGCATGGTCAAGATGGGCGTCTATCGCGCTCTGCTCGTCCTGGCTGTGATGATGCCCTTGTCGGCCGCAACCGCCGTGTGGGGCGTCCTGGTTGCGCTCTTCGGCACGGCCTCGATGGTCATAGGCACGCTCACGGCCCTGCAACAAAGCGACACCAAGCGTCTGCTGGCCTTTCATACCATCGGCCAGATGGGCTATATCTGGCTGGGCATTGGCGTCGGCGCAGCCTTGCTGCCGACCCATCCCGAGTTGGCGGCCTTCGGGTTCATCGCGGGCCTCTTCCACGCGATCAACCATTCCCTATTCAAGGGGCTGCTCTTTTTCAATGCCGGCGCGGCCCGCTATCGCACCGGTACCCGCGACATGGACAAGGCCGGCGGCCTGATGCGCATAATGCCCGCGACGACGGCCATGGCCATCATTGCCTCCTTCTCCATTTCCGGCATTCCGGGATTCAACGGCTTCGCCAGCAAGTGGCTCATCTTTGAGAGCTCCCTGCTGGCCGGGTTTCACATGCCATTGATGGTATTCTTGGCGATTGTCGCCATCTTCATATCGGCGATCACGCTCGCCTCCTTCCTCAAGTTCCTGGGCCTGGTATTCTTGGGGAGCCTTCATATCGAGCCGACGGTGCAACGCCGCGAGGTGCCGGCCAGCATGATAGCCGCTCAGGCAGTCCCGGCGCTTTTCTGCGTGCTATTCGGGGTGGTGCCGCTACTGCCCATCAGATATCTGTACCAGGCCGTCGCTGCAACCCTGAGCAGCGGTCCGGGGCTCGCCTTCAACGCCCTGTTCGGGGATTCGGCGCTCAACATCACCCTGCGCACCTCGCCAGGCGGAACTGTGGGAGCCTGGGGAGCGTTAATGGTTCTGGCCGCCCTGGCCGGATGCTTGTTGCTGGCCTACCTCATATCCAGAATCGGTCGCTCCCAGACGCGCCAGGTGCCGGTCTGGCTGTGCGGCGAGGAGCACCCGAGCGCAGAAGTCAGGTATCCCGTACACAGCTTCTTGCTGCCTTTCAGACGCTATTTCAAGTGGCTTTATCCATCTGTCGGCATACCCAAGCTGCCGCGTTTCCGACGAGGTTGAACCTATGACTGCCGCGATCAATCTGGGGCTGGCGTTGCTGATCGGGCCGCTGCTGGCGGGGACCGTTCGCAAGTACCTGCGGGCGCGGCTTCACTCCCGCCAGGGGCCACCGGTACTCCAGCCCTTCTACGACCTCTTCAAGCTCCTGGGCAAGGAGGACCTCAGGTCCTCGCCCAGTCCGGTGGTCATCTACGGCCCGCTGGTCGCCCTGGCCGCAGTCCTCGGGGCCGCCTTGCTCACCCCGATGGGCACACAGGCCCCGCTGGGACAGTACGCCGACATGATCGTGTTCGCCTATCTGATTACCATCGCCGCCGTCGCCACGGTGATGGTCGGGCTGTCCTCACCCAGCCCCTATTCAGCGGTCGGCGCCGGGCGCGAGATCATGATGCACATTGTCGTCGAACCGGTGCTGATTATTTGCCTGGTAACCGCCGCCTTCAAGTCCGAGGGTCTGATGATGTGGGACATGGCCCAGTGGTATCATCTTCATGGCCCGACCACCTCCATGATTGTCGCAGCGGTAGCGCTGCTTCTGGCCTTGCAGGCCCAGATCGGCAAGCTACCCTTTGACATCGCCGAGGCCGATACCGAGATCATGGGCGGACCCTTCATTGAGCTATCCGGGCCGCGTCTGGCGCTGTTTCAGTGGGCGGCTTTCGCCCGTCAAATGGTCTATGCGTCGGTCCTGGCGGCGATCTTTATCCCCTGGGGTGTCGGCTTGGCGTTCCCGCTCAACATCTTGGCACATCTGGCGACCGTAGTTGCGATTATCGCCTTTGTCGGACTTATTGACGTAGTCAATCCGCGCCTGCGCATCGAGCAAGCGATGGGTTATTTCGCCGGCGTGATCGGCCTGGCCCTGGTGGCTCTGGTGCTGGCCATCGCCGGCTTCTAGAACTGACGAAGAGGCCGTGGGCCGGATGGCCGTGAGTTTGCAGGCAAACTCCCGTCCATGCGGCCCCTCCGCACGACAACGGCTGTCGGGCTAGAAAGCCCGACACTCTCTACAAGGGGTAACACAGTGACCGTACACGAGCTTGGCGCAAGTCTCCAACAGACTTTCGCCGAGAAGATAATAGACATTGATTCACCGCAACCCGGCCATCTCTATATGACCATTGATCCGGGTAGTGTCGTCGAGGTAGCCGCCCATCTGCAAAACGATCTGGGTTGCCGCTTTGTCATCAACGCCGGCACCGACCGGCGTCGCGAGCGCGGCAAGTTCCTCATCACTCATTTCTTCGCCAAAGATGAGGACGGCATTTACCTGGCCCTGCACGCCGAGGTGGACGCGGACGACCCGAAGATCGCCTCGATCACACCGCTGGTGCCGGCGGCCAACTGGGCCGAACGCGAGGCCCGCGACATGGTCGGCGTGGTGCCGGAGGGCCATCCCGATCCCCGCCGCTTGGTACTGGCCGATGACTGGCCCGAGGACCTCTACCCACTGCGCTGGGACGTTCCCCATGGCATCAAACCGCCGCCCTCCGACCATACCGTGCCGCGGAAGCCGCCGCCCGAGGGCAGCAGCGTAGTACCTATCGGCCCCTATTTCCCCGCCCTGGAGGAGCCTGCCTACTTCCGCATCTTCGCCGAAGGTGAGCAGGTCGTCGGCGCCGATTACCGGGGCTTCTACAACCACCGGGGCATCGAGAAAATGGGCTGTAGCGTGCTCACCTACAACCAGATTCCCTTCATCGCCGAGCGCATCTGCGGCATCTGCGGCTGCGTTCACAGCACCTGCTACTGCCAGGCCGTTGAGACAGCCGCCGGCATCGAAATCCCGCTGCGGGCCAAGTACATCCGCACCATCATGCTGGAGTTGGAGCGACTGGAGAGCCACCTGTTGTGGCTGGGCATTGCCGGCCACATTATCGGCTTCGATACCGTGCTGATGCAGGTCTGGCGCATGCGCGAGCCGCTGATGTGGCTGTGCGAGCGCCTGACCGGCAACCGCAAGACCTACGCGACCAATATCATCGGCGGAGTCCGCCGCGACATCGAGCCGGACGCCTATGATGACATCCGCAGCGTCATCGCCGACATCGAGCGCGAGTGGCAGGCGCTGTACGCCTCGATCCCCGGAGACACTACCTTGCTGGCGCGGCTGCGTGGCCCCGGCATGTTGCCCAAAGCGCTGGCGGTCAAGCGCTGTGCTGTCGGCCCTACGGCGCGCGGCTCCGGCGTCAACATTGACGTCCGTGTTGATCATCCCTATGCCGCCTATGACCGCCTCGACGTAAAAAAGTGCGTGCATGACGGCTGCGACAATCTCGCCCGCACGTTGGTGAGACTCGATGAGACGCTGGTTTCGATCGCTATTATCCGCCAGGCTCTCGATGACATGCCCGAGGGCCCGGTACTTACCGAGGTCACCGAGGACATCCCGGCGGGCCGCCAGGCCATGAGCGCGGTCGAGGCCCCGCGCGGCGAGGTCTTCCATTGGGTCCTGACCGGCCCGGACAACCGGCCCGAGCGCTGGCGGGTACGGGCTCCTACCTATGCCAACCTGCAGGTGGTGCCGCCGATGCTGGTGGGCAGCGCCCTGGCCGATGTGCCCATCAATATCGGCAGCTTCGATCCCTGTTTCTCATGCACCGACCGCATGGCAGTCTTGGACATCAACTCGGGCCAACTCCGGATCTGTAGCGCCGAGGAGCTAACGAGCAGTAAGGGCCAATCTGGCCCGCACTATTCATGAACGCGTAGGCCGGGCATCTGCAGGGGACTGTCCCCGCGGATTGCCGTATGGCTACCGCGTCACTCCGAACGACAACGGCTGTCGGGCTAGAAAGCCCGACCTACGCGCTC
Organism: uncultured Armatimonadia bacterium; assembly: GCA_964390495.1. GTDB lineage: Bacteria > Armatimonadota > Zipacnadia > Zipacnadales > UBA11051 > UBA11051. Next base: position 34,115 of record CAYMIN010000024.1, on the reverse strand, counting down.
AAAGGTTTAGACGTTGCCTTTCGGAGGTTTAGACGTTGCGTTTCAGAGGGGCCGCATACGAGGCCTGAGCTTGCTGAGAAGCCCTGAGCTTGCCCTTCGACGTTACTCAGGGCCGTGAGCTTGTCGAACGGTCGAGGGGCCGAAGGCCGAGAATCCGGCCCAGCCGTTAGCACAATTCGCATAGCTACTGTCCCAGCCCGAGTCAAACGCACATTCTTTTCAGGAGGGCCTTGCCGCATGATCCTAAGCAAGCTCAAGCAAGCTCTGATATGTCTCCTGGCAGGACGGGCCACTCTGCCCTATCCGGCCAAGCCTCATCCGCCGGATGAGGGCTTCCGTGGCTACCCCCAGGTGGAGGTGGACAAGTGTATCGGTTGCGGAGCCTGTGCCGCGGTCTGTCCGGCGCGGCTCATCAAGATCGAGGACCTCGACCAGAACACGCGCCGTATCACCCGACTGCTGGAGCGTTGCATCTTCTGCGGGCGCTGCGCCGAGGTCTGCCCGGAAGACGCCATTACCATGACCAAGCAGTTCGAGCTGGCCTCCGACCACGCCCGCCAGGACTTGACTCACGTCTCTGAGATATTCATGGCCACTTGCCGGCGTTGTGGCCGCTGTTATCAGCCCGCCACGCCGCTGGACCGCATCATGCAGCCCGGCTTCCGCCATGACCAGATTGACCGAGGCGGCGACCAGTCACTGTACGAGCACGTGCGCCCCGCAGCCCAACCACCCGAGAATGCACCTGCCGCCGTCGGGGAGGATCAGTGATGCTGGACCAGTTATGCAAGAAGGCTTTCTTCAAGTCCCTGTGGCTATATCACACCAACACCGGCGCGTGTAACGGCTGCGACATCGAGGTCATAGATGTGCTGACGCCGTACTATGACGCCGAGCGTTTCGGCATCAAGCTGGTCGGCTCGCCGCGCCATGCCGATGTGCTAATCTGCTGCGGCCCGGTCACTCGCCAGGTAGTCCCGGCGCTCAAGCGGCTCTATGAGGCGGTACCGGACCCCAAACTGGTGGTGGCGGTCGGCTCCTGTGCTTGCGGCGGCGGCATCTGGTATGACAGCTACAACATTGTCGGCGGCGTGGACGCGGTGCTGCCGGTTGACTACTATATTCAGGGCTGCCCGCCGCGTCCCGAGGCGATCCTGCACGGTGTGGCCGTGGCCCTGGGCCTGCTGGACAAGCAGGTCAAGCCGGAGGCCCTGCGCCAGCTCCCCGACAGCTCCGAGTCCATACCCATCGAGAAAGGCTAGCACCTGCTTCAAAACCCGGATCGGGGATAGTTTCTGAAAAAACAGTCCTCCTTCGCCAGCCGCGTATCACTAGGGGACTGTCTCTTTACGGACTGTTTCCCCTGCTAACTGTCGCGTAGGTCGGGCATTCTTCGCCCACCTATCCCCCTTTTGCTTCCCCCTTCCGGGTACCCGCGCGGAGCGCGGGTATGGGAAGGGGGCTAGGGGGTTAGGCAATCCGTTGCCGTTCGGGCCATATCGCGTCAATCCTCCCCTGCAGGACTCTTCCCGGCCATCGCGAACCTCCTAGCTGCCTCAACCCATTTTTCCATCTTTGGGAAGGGAGGCCTCGCATGTCCTTACGCATCGCCCTGTGTGTGGCCCTGCTCACTATACTTATCTCGGCGACGCCGGCCGATGAGGCTCAGCGCGTACCGCCCTATGGTGTGGTCCAATTCGGCTTCGGCTCCATGACCAATCCCGAAGACCGCGAGTTCATGCTCCGCTGTCACGTCAATGTCTGCGAGAGCGCGGTCTATCACGGGGTCAACGAGTGTTTCGGGCCCCGCGATCGCGACCAGATCGATGAGCTCTGGGCCAAGGCCCGGGAAAGCCTCGAAGAGCTGCACGGCCTCGGCATCAAGGCGGTTTCCTACGTGGCCTATCATCCCTTCTACGGCAATGCCGAGGAGCGCACCGGCCTATTCGACTTCTACGACAACCGCTGGGAGCAGTTCGCGGACTACCTCGGCCCCAAGCCGCCCGATCCGATGGAGTGGGTCAAGCGCAATCCCGACGGCAGCCCCATGCCCTTCCAGTATCGCACCTCCAAGGGCTATTACATCTGCCCCAACAATCCTTACTGGCTGCAGTATCTCGACGGTGTGCTGCAAATGATCGCCGACGCCGGCCTCGACGGCTGCCGCTACGACGGCCCTATCAATCCGTGTCATTGCCGCTGGTGTGCCGAGGCCTTCGGCAAGTGGCTGCGGCAGCGCTACTCGGCTAGAGAGCTGGCCGAGCACTTCGGCATCAAAGGCGACGGTCCCGTCCCCCCTCCAACCGACAAAAACGACCCGCTGATGTTCCTGTGGCGTCATTACGGCATGTTCCGCCAGGGCGAGACGGTGGCCGAGACCGCCGCCAAGGTGCGCCGGTACAATCCCGACTTCATCATGAGCTACAACTACTGCATCTGGGGCGCGCATCTGGCCGGCTCCAGCCGCAATGAATACCTGGCCCGCGCCAGCGACTATGCCCTGATCGAGGGCAACTTCAACGCCACGGCCCATTCCGAGAACGGTCGCAAGCACAGCGCCTCCGCCGACTGCAAGTACCTGCTCGCCTCCAGTGACGGTAAGCCGGTGGACCTCCACTACTACATGTATCCGCTGGCCCAGATGACCGGCTGGGAGCTGCAACGCCTGCCCCAGCAGCAAGTCGAGGGCCTGGCCAACTTCTGGCGCGCCGCTATTGCTGAGGGTATGGCCGGCGGCTGTCCCTATCCCATCATGGTCTCCCGCGCCCATCACAACGTCCGCCGAGACATCATCGCCTACAGCGACTTCTTCTATCGCATGAGGCCCTACCTGACCGGCGCGCGCACCTATGCCAATGTCGCGATCCTGGCCTCGGTCAGCCAGACCTGCGCCGATCTGCCCTCTTATCCGCTCTCCGTCTCGCGCTATCTGACCGACCAGCACATTCCCCACAAGCTCGCCATCGAGCGCGATCTCACCGACCAGCGCCTGGCGGAATATGATGCCCTGATTCTGCCCGAGGCGCGGCTGCTGGCCGACGATCAGGTCGCCTTCCTCAAGGACTGGGTGCGTAGCGGCCACGGGCTGGTGATGTTCGGGCCGGTAGCCACGCGAGACCAGTACAACGAGGAGCGCGAGGTCTCGGCCTTCGCTGACGTACTCGCCCTGGAGAACGGGCAGTTCCCCCAGGAGCCGATCAAAGCGACTTACGGCCAAGGCCGCCTGGCCTGGCTGCCGACGCCTAAGCTGTCAACCTGTGGCCGCTGGCCGTTGAGTGAGGAGGCCGCGCGAGGTCTCCGCCGGCTGCCCTCGGCTCTACATTGGGTCGCCGGCAGCGGGTTCTCCGCGCGCTTGTGGGGACCGGAGATGGTCGAACTCAACCTCATGCGCAGCCCTGATGGCAACGTCCTCTTGTGCCATATGGTCAACTACGCTGTCGAGGTGCCCGACATCGTTGTAGGTTACCAGAACCTGCCCCTGGAGATCGCTCTACCTGACGGCGCCGACCCCCAGCGCGTGCTGTTGTTCTCGCCGGATCACGCGTACGAACGAGAAGAATTGCCGTACCAGATCATCGAGCGCGGCCGCCAACGCCTGGTCGCCGTGACCGTCCCTGCGATATGGATCTACAACCTGATCGCGGTCGAGCTGGCCGGTCAGCGACCGGACCCGCCGCCTGACGCCCGACCACCGGTCGAGCTATTCATCAGCGGGCCGTCGCTCGCCGCGCCGGGTGACGAAATAGGCCTTGGTACGACACTGTCCAATCGCGGCCAGGAAACCGTCACCGACTGCCGCATCACCGTGACTCTGCCGTCCCAGTGGGACGCCCATGACCAGACGCTTGTCGAGATCAGCTCTCTGGAGGACGGATCCGCGCGGGTGCACACCCTCGATGTGACGGTGGCACCGAGCGCCAAGCCCGAGACCCCTTCGGTTGTCCAGTTCGCCGCCACCTACACCGTTGCCGGCCGGCAGCTAACCGACAGTGTGAAACATCGCGTGATGGTGCTGCGGCCCGTCACCGCCGAGCTTGGTGTGAGCGAGCAGATCAGCCCGCTGACCCGCCGGCTCGGCCTACAGCTCTCGCTCGGCAACATCACCAGCACTGATCTCACCGGCACGGTCTCGCTCTCCCTACCGGAGGGCTGGACTGACGAAACCGGCCGGCTTGACTTCACTCTCCCCGCCCGGGGCACGGACCGGCTCGCCTTCACGGTGGTCGCGCCGGTGCAGGCCGTCGCCGACAAGTACCCTGTGGAGGCGACGGCTGAATACACCTTTGCCGGCCGGCAGTTTGAGACCAAGGCCCAACACGAGTTCGAGCTTAGGGGGAATCTGCTGGTGGCCGAGTGCCCATATACACCACAGCCGCCCCAGCTCGATGGCAAGCTGGATGACGATTGTTGGGCGGCGGCGACGCGGCTGGGCGATTTCGTGCGCATAAACGGCTCGGCACCGGCCACCGACCAGACCGACTGCTTGGTGCTCTACGATGACAGAAACCTGTACGTCGCCTACCGCTGTCACGAGAGCCTGCTCGATGAGCTTGTCGCCAATTCCACAGCCGATGGTGGCGCTCTTTGGGAGGATGACAGCATCGAGGTCTGGATAGATGTTGGCCACAAACACAAGCAGCCTATCCAACTCACCGCCAACTGCGTCGGGGCCAAGCTGTCCAACCCGTCCGGTAAGGACTGGCAGGCCGTGGCGGGGCGCGAGACCGGTGCCTGGACTCTGGAGCTGGCGATTCCCTGGGCCGCTCTGGGACGCATCCCGCAGACGGGCGAGCTCTGGGGCTTCAATCTCTGTCGCAGCCGCCAGGCGAAGGGGCTAGCTCAGCGCGAGTATTCGGCTTGGTCATGCACGTATGGGGGTTTTACGCGGGTTGAGAACTTCGGCCACCTGCTCTTCGCCGCCAAGTAGGCCCAAGGCAGATCATAGCAGGACAGCCGCACCGGAGCCGTACAGAGGAATATAGCAATATGCCACAAGCAGACGGCGGAAGCCCAGAGACTGCGTCGGCGTCCGGGCCCGGGCATGAGGCCTACCACCCCCTCCGCGACCGGCTGGTGTGGCTGATCCTGCTGGTTTACCTGGCCCTGGCGATCACCTACAGCTACGTCATGCTGCTGGGCCAAGCGCCCGATGAAAGTGACCGCCACTTCCCCTATGTGCGCTGGCTGGCTCACACTTGGGCTCTGCCATCGGACGATCCGGCAGTCACCGGCGGCAATCTGGAGCTGCATCCGCCCTTATACTATCTTCTCCTCACTCCTTTGTATCTGGCCTCCGAGCAGTTCGGCGACATGGCCGCGATGCGGGTTCTGCGCTGGACTTCACCGTTTGTGGTCCTGGCCGCCCTGCTGCTTTGGCTGCAGATCATCTGGCACGCCTGCGGTCGCCAGCGCCGCAGCTTCTTGTTCATATTCGCTCTGACGGCCTGGTGGCCCAACCTCTTCGTTGACGCCGGGGCTATCACCAACGATGTAGGTGCCATCCTCGCTTCCGTCGTTCTGCTCTACTTAGTCGCCGTCAAATACTGGCACGACCGCACGGTGAAGGTAGCCCTGCTCTTGGGGGTCGTCGCCGGCCTGGGAGCGCTGATGAAGGCCTCGACCATGCCTCCCAGCTTCACCATCCTCGCCGTGGCGCTGATCTGGCAGCATGGCCGGAGGTTCTACCGCGACGGCGATTTCTGGATGCGAGGCCTGGCGTTAGCGGCTGCGTTCCTGGCCGTCTGCGGGTGGTGGTATCTGCGCAACTACGAAATCTACGGGGCTTTGACGCCCTTCCCGCAGGGATACCGGGGCATACCGTATGCTCTGAGCAACTGGGAAGGGGTCCTGTACGGGTATGCGGGGCCGCTGTTGGTGCGCGGCCTAAACGGCCTGTGGGCGAGTGCATTCGCCGGTATAGTCTGGTTCCCGGACAGTACCCACCCGGTCATCTACAATGTCCTGCGGCTGTTGTCCGTGCTGGCGGCGATTGGCCTGATCATCGCTATCCGGCGCTGGCGTAAGGGTGAACTGACTATCGCCGCCGATCAGGCTCCTGCGCTGGCACTAGCGTGTGTGGGCTTCGCGACGCTGTGGCTCTCGGCGCTGTGGATGGCGGTTTTCGTACACATGGCATGGTATCAAGGGGGCCGCTACCTGCTGCTGTATCTGCCTGGTCTGGTCTTACCTCTGGGGTTGGGGCTGCACGAGCTTTTCCGCCGCCTGAGGTCGCCGATGCCGTATCTGGTCACCCTCTGCTGGTTCGTCTTTCTGTCCTTCGTGGCCTGGTATCACATCTGGACGTACCATAACCCCATCGTGAGAGCGGCAATCGAGGCAGCGCAGAAATAGCCCGCCCTTCCACGCAATTCTAGCTCAGTACCGCGTCCCGAATCACCTCCCATACATACCGACAGGCGAAACGCGGCACGCTGATCCGCGAAATCCCCGATTTCCGTCGGTATTCGTGGCTGGGCACGTTGAGCACTCGGTATCGCTTCTTAAGGGCCTTGATCGCCATCTCCTGCTCGATGGTGGTGATGTTCTCTATCAGCGGCAGGTCCTTGGCGCAGCTTGTGCGTACCGCCCGGTAGCCGTTTTGAATATCGGTCAGGCGCACCCGGAAGCGCCAGTTGACGATCAGGTTGATTATCTGCGAGCCGGTGGAGCGCACGAATGAACCCCAGTCTCCGGCCAATTCATCGCTGCCGCCAGTTATCCGGCAGCCGATGACCAGGTCCGCGTTGCCCTTGGCAATCGGCTCTATCAGCTTGGGAATGTCCGCCGCATCGTGCGAGCCGTCGGCGTCAATGAACACGATGATGTCACATTCCAGGTAATCTATCGCCTGCCTGATAGCGGCGCCTTTGCCACGCCCGTTGTCCAGTTGCACCTCCGCGCCCAGTTCGGCGGCGATCTCGCGGGTCCCGTCGGTTGAGTGGCCGTCAATCACCAGGACGTTGTCCACGCGCGGCTTGACCGCCTCGATCACTTCACTGAGAGTAGCGGCCTCATTTTTCGTGCAGATTACTGCGGTTACTGTTGCCTGCTCTGCGGACAGAATAGCTCGCCTCCACACCGGCCCGGACTTAGGCACCCTTGCTATTGTACTTCCGGCAACTCCAACTCATAGCCAAAGCTGGCCAGGAACGCCAAGGCCATCAGCGCATGGCCCATCTCATCGGGATGGAAGCCGTCAGGAGTAAACAGCAGCCGGCGGCCCTGCCGCCGCGCTTGCTGCACCGCTCGCAGCAGCACCTCGGCGGTCGGCACCAGCAGCACGTCGTCCTGCGCGGCTGCCTGGTAGAGATAGGCGGTCTTATCCACGATGTTGCGGTTGGCCAGGCTCGCCTCACCGCTCTGCCAGTGGTCCTCAAAGTGGTTCGGCGTGCACAGGGCGACTTTCACCCCGACCTCTCGGGCTTTGGTGACCATCTCGCTGATGGCCTGGCCGAACTCCTCCGGCGTGCTGCCTTGCTGCTCCGGCCGCGTAGCACCCGGGCGTCCCAGCAACTGGTAAACGGTATCGGCCACCCCCGCCATGATGCTCACCCAGTCGGGTTTGTGGGCCAGCAGCTCATCATCGAAACGCGCCAGCATCTGCTTGACCGTATCGCTGCCGATGCCGGCGTTGATGACCTGCGGCGGGGTATCCGGGAAGCGCACGGCCAACACTTCCCGCACCGTAGTGACATAGCCCTCGGGCGCATAGGTGATGCTGTCCCCGATGCAGACCAAGGTCTGTCCCGGTTTGAGCAGTCCCGTGGCGTCGGTCGGTGGCGTTTGCACTGCTGTGACCTCCTCTGGCCTGCGCCCTACTTGCTAGACCCCCAGCACCCACAGCAGCGCGGAGGCCAGCCCCATGTATATCAAGATTGATACAGCATCGTTCAGCGTTGTAACCAGCGGTCCGGAGGCAACCGCCGGATCGATCCCCAGACGGTCGAAGATCAGCGGTATCAGTGCCCCGATGCCGCTGCCCCAGGTTACCGCCGCTATCATGGCCAGGCAGACTATCAGCCCTATCTGCCATTGGCCGGTGATCAAGTAGCCGGCCACGGCGGTACCGAGACTAATGGCGGTGGCCAGCATCAGCCCGGCCGCAAACTGCCGTATCAGTACCCGCCAGACGCTCTTCTCATGCAGGTAGCCGAGAGCTAGGGAACGCACCGCGATGGTGGCAGACTGCAGCCCGGCGTTACCGCTGGTAGCGGCGACTACGGGGATGAAGGCGGCCAGTTGGACGTACGTTTTCAGCGTCTCCTCAAAGCCGGTAATGACCCAGGCGGATACCAGAGTACCCAGAAAGCAAATCGCCAGCCAGGGTAACCGCAGGAGCATGATGTGGACGCTGGTTTCGGCCAAGATATCTTTGGGGCTGGTACCCGACATCAAGGCGATATCTTCGGTGTGCTCCTGCTGGATGGCGTCAATAATGTCGTCCACGGTCACCTGCCCCAGTAACTGCCCGGCCTCATTCACCACCGGCAGCGCGCTCAGGTCATACTGGTCAACCAGGCGCACCGCCTCAGCCCGATCGGTGCCGGGCGTAACGCTGACTACGTCGGTGACCATGAAGTCATGAAGCTGCTGGTGCGGTGGCGCGCTGACTAGCTCGACCATATCCATCACGCCACACAGCACGCGCTTCGCGTCAACCACATAGATGTAAAGCAGGCTCTCCGGCGGTATGCGCCTGGTCTTGATGTGCGAAATTACATCCCCGGCAGTGACATCGGTGGGAGCATAGATAACCTCCGAGGTCATCATGCCACCGGCGACGTCGGCCGGGTAGCGACTGAGCTCTTCCAGCTCGTTGGATTCTGCGTCAGGGATCCGTTCAAGGATCCGGTGGACGTGCTCGTCATCAAGCAGATTGACCAAATCGGCGCCTACGTCAGGCGGCACAGCGTCTATGATCTCAGCCAGTTCCGCGTCGTCGGTGGCCTCGGCCAGCTCGACGGTGACATCATCATCAACCTCCTCCAAGACGATGCCGGAGTCTTCGCGGTCAAGCAGACGAAAGACCGCTTCCCGCTGCTCACGGTTCAACTCCCGCATCGCCATGGCGATGTCTATGGGGTGATAGCTGGCGATCAGCCCCTCCAGGACCGCCGGCACCCCAGACGCCAGAGCGGCCCGCATCGTCTCGGCCACCTGCTCGGGATGCTGTGTCTGTCGCGTCCGGATCTGTCGCAATTTGCTCCCTCGCTACAATTTGGTGTCGGCGGCGCTCTCATGCATGAGCTCAACCAGCGCCGGGTAGGTTCGCACATAGCGGTCGAAGATCTTGTCATAGGTTTCCGCTTTAGCCTTATCCGGCTCAATCTCCCGCGTCACCGTGACCATTTGCTCGGACGCCTCGACCACGTCCGCGTAAAGGCCGGCTCCTGCCGCCGCGCACACCGCCGTCCCCAGCGCCGTGGCCTCCGGCTCCTCCGTCAGCATAATCGGCTTCTGGCACACATCGGCATGGATCTGCAACCACAGCTCGCTGCGGGTGCCACCGCCGCAGGCGTAGATGGTCTCGGTGTCGAATCCGGCCGCGGCCATGTCCTGCAGGATATGCCGGCAGCCCATCGCCGTACCCTCATAGACCGCCCGCAACAGATGCCCGATACCATGCCGTAAACTCAGGCCCCAGATGACCCCCCGAGCCAGCGGGTCCCGCAGCGGCGTGCGATTGCCCTGCCAGTAATCCAGCAGGACCAGCCCTTCAGCCCCGGGCGGTACTGCCGCCGCCTTCTCATCCAGCACCTCAAAGCGACTGCGGCCCCGCTCATCGGCCTCGGAGGCCTCGCGGGAGCCGAAGTTATCGGCCAGCCAGGTCACGATCGCGCCGGTGGCGGTCTGTCCGCCCTCCAGCACCCAGGTCCCCGGCAGCAGCGCATCCGGATAGGGCCCCCACAGGTGTGATTCGAAGATGCCCTCCGCCATCAGCGCCAGCGGGCAGGTCGAGGTCCCCATCACCAGCGCCAGCCGGCCCGGATGCACCACGGCCAGCCCCAGCATCGCGGCGTAGGCGTCAATCCCGCCCTGGGCCACCGGGATGCCGGCACGCAGGCCGAGGTCATCAGCCGCGCTTCCGGTCAATTCTCCCGCCGGCTCACCCATCGCCAGCACCCGCTCCGGCCATTTCTCCACCAGTTCGCTGAAATCGAGCTGTGCTAATAACCCGGTCGGCCAGCCGCCGTCAACGTCGGCATAGTTCCACTTGCAGGTGGTGTTATTCAGCGAGGCGGCCCACTCGCCGGTGAGCCGGTACATCAGCCAGTCGGTGCCCTCGATAATCAAGTCGGCCTGCTCGTAAATCTCGGGCTGGTTGCGCCGCAGCCACATCGCCTTCGGAATCATCCACTCCGGCGACTCGGCCCAGCTTACATACTTCAGGCGCGGGTGCTTGGTGGCTGTGACCTGCTCGGCTTCCTGGTGCGCCCGCTGATCCATCCACAGGATCACCGGCCGCAGCGGCTCACCGGCGCGGCTCGTGACCACCACCGTACACGAGGTGCCATCCACCGACATTCCGGCGATATCGCCGGCGGAGATACCCGCCTCGGCGATGGCCTGCGGGATTACGGCCTTGGCCGCCTCCCACCAATCGTGGGCGTCCTGCTCGGCCCAGGCGACTTGCGGGAACTGGATCGGGTATTCCCGGCTCGCCGAGGCCAGGAGCTTGCCCTGCACATCAACGATCACCGCCCGCAGGCTCTGAGTCCCGCAGTCTATACCCAGCACGTAAGGTCCGCCGTTGCTCATAGATGGCCCCCTACCAGCCGTCGTGATGCACGTTCTCCATCGGGCCGGCGGCCTTGGGCTTGCCGGCGGAGGCCGGGTAGCCGCAGCTAATCAGCGCCGATACCCGGATATGGTCGGGTATGCCGAGTAGCTGCCGCACCGTCGCCTCGCGGTCATAGCCGCGTTCGTCGCTGCCGCGGATACCGATCCAGCAGGTGCCCAGGCCCAGCTCGGTGGCCTGCAGCAGCATGTTCTCGGTCACCGCCGCACAGTCTTCCAGCCACCAGTGGTCGGAGGCCACTGCGTCGCCGCAGACCACGAAGACCACGGGCGACTGGGCGCAGAAGCCGGCGTACTGGTGGACGTCGGCCAGCTCGCCCCGCAGTCTGTCGTCCCGCACCACCACGATATGCCAGGGCCGGACATTCATCCCGGAGGGAGCGCGCATCCCTGCCTCCACGATCTCCGCAACCTCCTCCTCGCCCACCGGCTTGTCACTGTAGGCCCGGCAACTGTAACGCTCTGTAATCGCCTTAATCATCATCATGCCTCCCTGTGATTGACGGGATTTGTTTTCGGACAAGTACAGCTACCTCTCACCCTCAACGCCGGCCGCTTCCGGCGCAGTCTCGCCTGCTTTTTCGTACAATTCCCCGCGCATCCTGGCGATGCTTTCCATCACCGCCGCGGTCACGGCCACCATGCCGGACTTACCGTCCTCTTCGTCCGCGAAAGCAGCCACCTCAATCGGCTTCCCGAAGCTGACCGCGATCTTGCCCCGACGCAGATACCACGCCCCGCGCGGGAGGACCACGTCAACGCCCTTCAACGCGCAAGGCACAATCGGCACACCTGCCTGTTTGGCTATGAACGCAACACCGGGCGTCCCCTGCTGCAGCGATCCGTCCGGGCTGCGACCGCCCTCGGGGAACAGCGTCAGCAGCTCCCCGGCTCGAAGAATCTTCACTGCGTTGCGGATAGCGGTGCGGTCCACGCTTTCCCTGTCAACCGGGAAAGCATACGATTTCCTTATAAACCAGCCGAATATCGGTATCTTAAACAGCTCGCGCTTGGCGAAATAGTAAGTCCGCCGTCGCATCGCACCGCAGACAGCCGGCGGGTCCAGGTAGGACGTATGGTTCGCCGCGATGATAGCCCCGCCGGTCTCCGGCACATTCTCATGTCCATAAACCTCGAAGCCCCCGCACAGCCGTAGTACCCTGGGCAGCAATAGCTGCAGCATGCGATAGTGCGGCCAGGTCCAGTTCCTGACCGGCTCCGGGTCCTTACGCATCTGTCTCCGCCTCTTTGGCCCGCGCGATTGCCACGATCCGCTCAATCACCTGCTCCAGCGACATCCCGTCGGAGACCACTACCGCGGCGTCCTGGGCCTGCCTCAGCGGTGCCACCTCCCGCGAGCTATCCCGCTGGTCCCGCTCAAGCTGGTCGGCCAGCACCTGTGCCAGCGTCAGGTCAGGGTGCTTGGCTTTAGTCTGCTCGAAGCGACGGCGAGCCCGCTCCTCGGCTGAGGCGGTCAGGAATATTTTCAGGTCCGCCTCCGGCAGCACCACCGTGCCGATATCGCGCCCTTCCATCACCACACCGGCATTGCGGGCCAGATCGCGCTGAGTTTGCAGCAGGTTCTGGCGCACCAGCGGGATCGCCGAGACCGCCGAAGACATCGCCCCGACCTCCGGGAGACGCACTTCATCTTCCAGGTCTTCCCCATTGACGAAGATATGCTGCCGGCTGCCGAGCTGGCGGAACTCGATGTGCATTCTGCCGGCCAGCTCGCCGATAGCCTGTGCATCCTGTTCTACACTCAGACCCGTCTGCATAGCCAGGTAAGCCACTGCCCGGTACATCGCCCCGCTGTCAACATAGACATAGCCGAGGCGCTTGGCGACCCCGCGCGCGGTGCTGCTTTTGCCTGCGCCTGCCGGCCCGTCTATGGCGATGGTCAGCTTCTTACTCACAGCGGCCCTTCCCAGATGCCCTATACAGCCCTTCCCGGAACTCCTTCGCCGCGCTGAGCAGTTCCTCCACCCGTTTCCAGTCCTCGGTCTGGATGGCGGCGGTCAAATCGTCCAGCGCCTCTCGCAGCTTCTCAGCCGCAGGCAGTACATTGGCGGCATTTGCGGCGAAGACATCCCGCCACATTTCGGTATCGGCGGCGGCGATGCGGGTTGTATCCCGGAGGCCGCCGGCTCCGAAGGTAGCCAGCTCGTCGCTCTCGGCATGACTGAGGGCCAGACTCAGCGCAACCGAACACAGGTGTGGCAGATGGCTGGACAGCGACACTATCCGGTCGTGACGCTCCGGCTCAATCAGCAGCGGTCGCGCACCGATGGCCTCGACCAGCCTCTGCAACCTATCAACCGCGGCTTGCGGGGCGCTTTGCGGACATAGCAGGTAGGTGGTGTCGGCGAACAGGTCGGCGGAGGCGCTGGCCGGACCGCGCTTCTCACTGCCGGCCATCGGGTGCCCACCAATGAAGGCAGTTTCATTACCCAGCACTTCATCGGCCCATGCGCAGATGCGAGCCTTGGTGCTGCCGGCGTCCGTGACCAGACAGCCGGCCGCCAGGTGCGGGGCGATGTCGCTCATTACCTGCCGCATCGCCCCCACCGGGACCGCCAGATAGACGAGGGCGGCCTCTCTTACTGCCGCAGCCGCATCGTTGATGCCTTCATCGGCGGCTCCGAGTGCCCGGGCCGTGTCCAGGGTCTGCTGCGAACGGGCCACGCCAGTGACGTGGCCGAGCACGCCGGCCCGCTTACCTGCCAGGGCGAAGCTGGCACCGATCTGGCCGATCCCGATGACGGTTGCGCGTGGGTATAGCATCACGGAGTTCGGGCCTCCTCAGAATTGCGCTGCAGGTCCGCTCCCACCACCGCGCTTAGCTGCTGCACCTTGTCCATCAGTTTCTGGAAATTATTGGGAGTGAGTTGCTGGGCGCTATCACACAAGGCCTGGTCCGGCTGCGGATGCACCTCGATTATCACACCGTCGGCCCCGGCGGCTATCGCGGCTAGAGTCATCGGGCCCACCAGCGAGTAGTGACCGGTCGAGTGGCTGGGGTCCACGATGATCGGGAGATGGGTTTCTTGCTTGGCCGCGACCATGCCCGCCAGGTCCAGCGTGAAGCGGGTGATGGTCTCGAAGGTCCGGATGCCGCGCTCGCACAGGACGATGTCGAGATTGCCGCTGGAGGCGATGTACTCGGCCGCCTTCAGCCATTCCTCCACGGTGGCGGACAAGCCCCGCTTCAGCAGCACCGGCATCCCGCTCTCGCCGGCGCAGTGCAGTAGGTCGTAGTTCTGCATATTGCGGGCGCCGATCTGGATCGCGTCGGCATACTCGGCCACCAGGTCAATGTGGCTGACATCGCGCGCTTCAGTTACCACCGGCAGTCCGGTTTCCTCCCGCGCCGCTGCCAGGATCTTCAGCGCCTCTTCGCCCAACCCCTGGAAATCGTATGGTGAGGTGCGGGGTTTGAAGGCCCCGCCGCGCAGGCAGATAGCTCCGGCGGCTTTGACTGCGCGCGCCGCCTCCAGGGTCTGCGCCTCGGTCTCGACCGTGCATGGCCCGGCGATGACCCCGAGCTTGCCCCGACCGAAGGCGGCATCACCGATATAGACCACGCTGGTCTCCTCCTGGTGCTCGCGGCTGACCAGCTTGTAGGGCCGCAGAATCGGCACCACCCGCTCCACACCGGTCAGCGTCATGAGCTGCTCGGCCATAGCTTGTTTCTCACCGTCGGGCGTGCCGATGGCTCCGACCAGAGTGCGCTCGACGCCGCGCGATATGTGGTGGCCGTAGCCTCTGGCCTCGAGCATCTCGACCACGCTCTGGACATCCTGGTCAGTGGCCTTTGCGTTCATAACTATGATCATTATCTGCCACCTTTTCTTAGGCGATTTGAGCCGACTAGCCTCAAGCCGTCAGTTCCTTCAAAGCACGCCCCTCAAAAACTGCCCGGTGTACGATGCCTCGCATTCCGCAATCTCCTGCGGCGTACCTGTGGCGACGACATAGCCGCCCTGCTCGCCGCCCTCAGGCCCTAGGTCTATCACATGGTCCGCAGTCTTGATGACGTCGAGGTTATGTTCGATAATCAGGGCGGTGTTACCTTGCTCAACCAGCCGGTTGATGATCTTCAGCAGCTTCTCGATGTCGGCGAAATGCAGTCCGGTGGTCGGCTCGTCAAGGATATAGAGAGTCGAGCCGGAGCCGGGCTTGGACAGCTCGCGGGCCAGCTTGATGCGTTGCGCCTCCCCCGCCGACAGCGTTGTGGCAGGCTGGCCGAGCTGCAAATATTCCAGACCCACATCGCACAGCGTCTGCAGGATCCGACGGATCTTCGGCACGTTCTCGAACAGCTCCAGAGCCTGCACCACGGTAAGCTCCAGCACCTCGGCGATGTTCTTGCCCTTGTACATCACCTCCAGCGTCTCGCGGTTATAGCGGGCGCCATTGCATTCATCGCAGGTGATATACACATCCGGCAGAAAGTCCATTTCGACCTGCCGCGTGCCCTTACCCTCGCAGGCTTCGCAGCGGCCGCCTCGGATATTGAAGCTGAAGCGGCGCTGGTCATAGCCGCGCATGCGGGCCTCAGGCGTCTGGGCGAAAAGCTCGCGGACCGGGCCGAACAGTCGCGCATAGGTAGCCGGGTTGGAGCGCGGCGTGCGGCCGATTGGGTTTTGGTCAATATTGATGACCTTATCTATCTGCCTGCCGCCCTGGATCGCCTGGTGCGCTCCCGGGCGGTCGGCGGAATTGTGCAAGTCCCGCCGCAGCGCCCGATATAGCACCTCGTGCACCAGCGTGCTCTTCCCCGACCCCGATACGCCGGTCACACAAGTCAGCACTCCGAGCGGGACCTCCACATCAATCTGCTTCAGGTTGTGCTCACTGGCACCGATGATGCGCAGACTGTGATCCTGGGGCTTACGGTACTCAGCCGGCGGCCGGATCGCCAGGCGGCCTGACAAATAGCCGCCAGTCTGGGAGCGCGGTTCAGCCAGTAGCCCGTCCAGTTCCCCCGCATACACGATGTGCCCGCCTTTAGCCCCGGCCCCAGGTCCGAACTCCACCACATAATCGGCCGCGCGAATTGTACCGGCATCGTGTTCCACGACGATGACGCTGTTACCCAGGTCCCGCAGGTCGCTGACCGTTTCGAGGAGGTGGGCGTGGTCGCGCAGGTGCAAGCCGATGCTCGGCTCATCGAGTATATACATCACCCCGGCCAGGCCCGAGCCGATCTGCGTAGCCAGCCGAATCCTCTGAGCCTCTCCCCGCGACAGACTCGGCGCGCTGCGGTCCAGCGTAAGATAGCCCACCCCGACTTTGAGCATGAACTGCAGCCGCGCCTTGATCTCCCTGACCAGCTCGGCGGCGATGATGCTCTGCGAGCCTTCCAGGGAGAGCTCGTTGAAAAAAACCTCGGCCTCGCCGACATTCAGCGCCGTGATCTCGGCGATATTGCGCCCGGCGACCGTTACGGCAAGGCTCTCTTTGCACAGCCGCGCTCCGCCGCAATCGGGGCACGGGACATCGGCGACAAAGCTCTCGTAGTAGTTGCGCCGCGCCGCCGAGCTGGCGTTCTCGAACCGCCGCCGGCTGACATTGGCCAGGCCCTCGAAGAGCTGCGAGTAAGTGAAGCTGCGACCGTCGCGACCCTCGTAGGTGAACTCGATCTCCTCCTCGCCGGAGCCGTAGATGATCGCATCCCGGACCTCCTGCGCCAGCTTTCGCCAGGGTGTCGCCAGATCGAAGTCATAGTACTGCGCCAGCCCCTCCAGCAGGTGCCGCACATGGGCACTCTTGACGCTCCCATAGGGCTTCAGCGCGCCCTCGAGGACTGACTTATCGGGGTCCTCGATCAGCAGCGAGGGCTTGATCTCCTTGACCACACCGATGCCCTCGCAGGTCGGGCACATGCCGTGCGGGCTGTTGAATGAGAACATCTGCGTCGTCAGGGGGCGGACACTGATATCACATTCGGGGCAGGCGTAGCGGGTACTGAATACGTGATCCGGGCCCTCCACCTCAGCGGCGATCACCACCACATCTTCCCCGTACGCCAGCGCCGTCTCCACCGAGTCAGCCACTCGCGAGCGGGCCTGCGGGTTGATGACGACGCGATCTACGACAATCTCCGCCGACTGGGGGGCCTGGTCCAGGTTGATCTTCTCATCCAGCGAGCGGACCCGGCCATCGAGACGGATGCGGACGAAGCCGCTGCGGCGGGCCTCGCGCACCACACCGTACCAGTCATCGTCTTCCGGCCGCACGGGCGCGAGTACCAGCAGACGGGTGCCCTCAGCCATAGCCATGATCTCATCCACGATATTCTGCACCGTGGAGGCCTGGATCGGCTTGCCACACTCCGGGCAGTGCGGCTGGCCGACCCGAGCGAACAGCACGCGCAGGAAGTCGTAGATATCGGTGGCGGTGGCGACTGTCGAGCGCGGGTTGGCCGCCACTGACTTCTGGTCAATGGCGATGGCGGGTGAGAGGCCCTCAATGTGGTCCACCGCCGGCCGGTCCATCTCCCCCAGCAGGTGGCGAGCGTGGGTGGACAGCGACTCAACGTAGCGCCGCTGGCCCTCGGCGTAGATGGTATCGAAGGCCAGTGAGGATTTGCCCGAACCGCTGACGCCGCAGAACACGATCAGCCGATTGCGGGGCAATTCCAGGCTGATGTCCTGCAGATTGTGTTGTCTGGCTCCGTATATGCGGATCTTATCTTCGGCCATCGGTTGAGGAAGCTCTCTCACAGGCTCCAAGTCTTCTATTATAGCATTTTCACTTCCCACAAAATAGGACATTTCTATTGTGCATCGAGCAAAGGTGCCCTCACCAGAGAACTCTCAGCGTGTCGCTTACGTCTAACTACGCAAGATAGTTGAAACCGCGCGGAGGTGAGACGAATGTTACACAGGACCTGCCTGATGAGTATGGCCTTACTCCTACTTGCGGCTGTGGTGGCCTTTGGCGATGGCATGCTTATCCCCGGCCCGCCGACCCATATCATCCCCGACGAGCCCTACTTCACCGTCAAGTACCATCATGTCAAATGCGACATCCAGGATCAGGTGGCGATCACCTATGTTGACCAGATCTTCGTCAACGACAGTCGCCGCGAGATGGAGGCTACCTACATCTTCCCCTTGCCCACTGGTGCGGTGGTGCAGAAATTCACGCTGCACGCCGACGGCAAGGAGATTCAGGCCAGTCTCCTGGGCAAAGACGAAGCCCAGAGCATCTACGAAGACATCGTCCGCCGCCGCAAGGACCCGGCCCTGCTCACCTACGCCGGTGAGGGCATGTACCAGGCCAAGATCTACCCGATACCCCCTGGCGGCGAGCGCCGCATCGAGCTGCGCTACACCGAGCTGTTGTCCTATGACAGCGGCCTGGTCGGCTACGTCTATCCGCTCAGCCCCGAGGCGCTCTCACACCGCCCCATCGAGAGCGTCGTATTCGTCGCCGATATCCACTCCCAGCAGCCGGTCGGCAGCGTCTATTCCCCCAGCCACGACATCGCTGTCAACAAGCTCACCGACAAGCACGTCCGCGTCTCCTATGAGGAGAAGGAGGTTTTGCCGGACCGTGACGTGCTGCTCTACTACAACGTCGCCCAGGACCCGGTGGGGCTGAGTGTTATCACCTTCAAGGAGGCGGGTAAGGACGGCTTCTACCTGCTGCTGGCCGCGCCCGCCGTCGAGCAAGAACCCGGCGAAGTCGTCCCCAAAAACATCTGCTTCGTGCTCGACACCTCCGGCAGCATGAGCGGCGAGAAGATCAAGCAGGCCAAGGACGCCCTCACCTTCTGCGTCAACAGCCTCAATCCGCAAGACCGCTTCGACATCGTCGCCTTCAGTGACAGCATCAAAGAGTTCGCCGGTAAGCTGGTGCCGGCCGATGCCGACCGCATCAAAGAGGCGCGCGACTTCATCAGCGGCTTCGACGCCCGCGGGGGTACCGACATTGACACGGCCCTGCGCGAGGCCCTGCAGCGCCGCCTCGCCAAGCAGGTCAACTACATCTGCTTCCTCACCGATGGCGAGCCGACTGTCGGGGAGACCAACAACGAGCAAATCATCAAGAACGTGGCCGCACACGCCAAGGCAATCGCGGGCACTACCCGCCTTTTCGTCTTCGGCGTCGGCTATGACGTCAACACCAACCTGCTCGACAAGCTGGCTCAGGGCAATGGCGGTCTGACCACCTACGTGCGCCCCACCGAGGACATCGAGGTGAAGGTGTCGAGTTTCTTCGCCAAGATTGCCCAGCCGCTGCTGACCGACCTGGCCCTGGGCTATGGCAGCGTCACGACCTACGACACCTTCCCGGGCGAGTTGCCCGACCTGTTCCACGGCTCACAGCTTGAGGTCTTCGGCCGCTACCGCCAGGCCAGCGCCGGCAGCACCACTATCACCCTCAGCGGTAGTACCAGGCAAGGCTCAAAGAGCTTCGAGCTGGCCTGCGATTTCCCGGAGGCCCGGGCCGGCACCGAGTATATCGCCAGTCTGTGGGCCGCCCGCAAGATTGGCTACCTGCTCGACCAGATCCGCCTGCATGGTGAAAGCAAGGAGCTGGTTGACGAAATCGTCAAGCTCAGCATGGAGTATGGGATACTGACCGAGTACACCGCCTTCCTCGCCAACGAGGACCGGGCGCTGACGGCGACCGAAGCCGCCGAGCGCGCCGACCGGGTAATGGCCGACAGCTTCCGCGTGGTCGCCGGGGCCGGTGCCACCTCCCGCGCCCAGAACGCCCAGGTCATGCAGCAGCAGACCTCCCTCGCCGCGACTAACAGCTATCTCGATGCCGAGGGCAAGTTGCAGCGCTTCGGCAACATCCAAAACGTGGCCCAACGCGGCTACGTGCAGCGCGCCGGGCGCTGGGAGGACACCCGCTACCAGCCCGATCAGAAGATTGCCATGCGCATCCAGGCCTATTCGGAGGCCTACTTCCAGCTCAGCCGCAACTTCCCGCAGCTCAACAGCCAGATGGCCGTGGGCGACAAGCTGCTGGTGATACTCAACGGTCAGGTCATTGAGATCGGCGATGAGGGCGAGACCCAGCTCACTGAGGAACAACTGAAGTCGCTTGGCGCTATGGCTACGGCTACAGGCGACCAGGCCCGCCGGCCGGAAGACCTCTTCGCCCGTCTCATCTCCGCCCTGGCCGGCCTCTTCAGCCTGGCCTAGCTCGAAGAATTCATAGAACGCGTGGCTCGGCCTGACCTGTGCTTGGCACAGGTCAGGTGAGAACGCGCTTCGTCGCGTTCTCAGCTTCCAGCCCGAGATCGTTGTTGGAAGGGTGTAGCTGGTCGGAGGGGCCGGCCGAGTGGAGGTCGTCGCAGACGACCGTAAGGAGACCGGCCCAGCCGTTGAGGCACGAATGCAAGATCTTGATCAGCCGCGGGCCGGTCTCACCGCGTCTCCTTCGGAGACGCTTGGTTGGGCCGGCCCCTCCATACGGCCTATCAGTCAGCTAGTCCGGTTGATTCACAAGACGCGTGGTTCGGCCTGAGCTTCCTGCATCGCAGAAAGCTCAGGTGGGAATGCGACAGCATTTCCAGCTTCGAGCCCGAGGTGGTTGCGCAGGGGCCTCTTGGCCCCTCACTGCACCTGCGCAATCCATTCCCGCATCCGCCGCACGCCCTCGATGGTCGCCTCGCGCGGCGTTAGCTCATAGCCCTCGTACTCGAAATTGATGTAGCCCTCATAGCCGTACTCGTGCATCGCCCTGATGCACCCAAGCTGGTCAACATCGCCGTCGCCTACCAGCACCGCCCGCCGGTACTGGCCGTCCATGCCCAGCATCGCGCCCCGGTCCTCGGCCGCGCACAGCGTCCAGTCCTTGAAGTGCGAGTGCACCACATACTCGGCGCTGTTGATGAACCCGTCCGGGGCCTGCTCTCCGCCGGTGATGACATTACCGTTGTCAAAGGTAACGCGCAGTTGCGGTATCTCGGCGACCGCGGCGTTGACATCCGCCGACACGATAAACGGGCTTAGATAGTGCGGGAAGTTCTCCACCGTCACGGTTACGCCGGCCTCGTCGGCGAAGCCGATGACCTCCTGCAGGCCGGCAATGACATTGGCGCGCGATTGATCCCGCGTCAGGTGCTCTTTGCCGCCGACCGGCAGCATCACCTTGTCGGCGCCCAGTGTCACTGCCGCCTCGATGCCCTGCTTAAAAACGTCTCGACCTGGAGCGCGCTCGTCGGCATCGGCGAAATTGAGGTCGCAGGAGAACGTATGGCAGATATTCTCCAGGCCGTAGTCATCGGTGATCGCCCGTATCTCCTGGGGCGTGTACTGGTAGGTGGTCACCCAGTCAATTGCCTCCAGCCCCAGTTCCTGCGTGAACTCGCACAGGGCCACCGCGTCGAACGGTTCGCCTTTTTTCATCCCTCGCGCCATCGTGTACGTCATCATAGATATCTTCATTTCGCCGCCTCCCAGTCAACTTCGTCAAGCTGGTCGAGGTTGTTGATGACTTTGCTGATACCGGCGGCAGTGAGTTCCGCGGTCTCCGGCCCGTTCGGCGAGCGCAGCGGCACGGTCATGCCGGTGTGGGTGTTGGAGTGCAGCTCAGCCACCGGGTAGTTCTCCGGCGAGTAGTCAACCTCCGCCGCATGGGGACAGCTCCACGGGCAGCCGTGTCCGTAGCCGTTCTTGGCCTGGAACACGGTCATCTTCGGCAGCATGTAGCTCTGCCAGACGCTGGTTTGCACGCCTTCTGCCTGCATCGCTTTCATCATCTTATTGCGGTAGTCGGCGGCATCCTCAACATGCCCGAGCGCCTCCATGTCGAAGCGCAGCGTGTAGTTGTACCAGGTATGCTCGTGGCCCGGCGGCTCGGTGGGCAGGATCAGGTTCGGGACCTCCTGCAGGCACTCGCTCAGCCGCGCGGCGTTGACCTTCTGCTGTCTCAGGTAGCCGTCCAGCTTGGTCAATTGCGCCCGTCCGAAAGCCGCCGTCAGGTCGTTGTTCCGGTACATCCATCCCAGCGCATAGGCATGGTAGTCGCGCGTTTCGGCCGGGGTGCGCGTCTCGCCGAATGACCAGAGCTGCCTGGCCTTGAACAGCATATCATCATCATCGGTGACGAACATCCCGCCCTCGCCGGAGCACAGGCACTTGTTCTGGTTGAGGCTGAAGGCCGCACAATCGCCCATAGTGCCGACTTTCTGCCCCTTGAAGGTGGCGCCGTGGGCCTGGCACGCATCCTCGATGACCTTCAGGTCGTGTCGCTCGGCGACCTCTAGCACCTTATCCATATTCACCGCCAGCCCGTGCAGATGTACAGCAATGATCGCCTTGGTGCGTGGGGTGATGGCCGCCTCGATCTTATCCACATCAATGTTGATGGTATCGAAATCGAGGTCCACGAACACCGGAATGGCGTTATGGTGCAGCACGCAGGTCACCGATGACGACCACGAGTACGCCGGCACGATCACCTCATCACCCGGTCCGCAGTCGCAGGCGGCCACGCACATGTGCAGCGAGCCGGTGCCCGAGTTGGTGGTGACACAGTGCTGATTACCATTCCATTCAGCGAACTCTTTCTCGAACTCCTGGCAGTTAGGCCCGAAGGTGTGCTTATCCTGCTCCAGTGACGCCAGCACCATCTCGCGGTCAATGTCGTCAATCGGCGGCCACGGCCGCACTGTTCCGGTGGGACAAGCCTGTTCTCCACCCAGAATCGCCAGCCGTTCACTCATTACCAACGCTCCCTTCGCATGTTACCGAAATCCAGCTACTAGCTTCCTGTCTTCACGACTAGGGTAATCTCTTCAGTACCGCCGCCCTGTTGCAGTCGCAATGTATGCGGCCCTTGTTTACTCAGGGTGGCGTAATTCTCCATGGTCACGCTGTCGCCGGGCCCGTAGTCGTATATGATGAATCGGCTCAGCCCGTCACCGTCCGGATCGCCGAACTCCGCCTGCAGCTTCGCGGCGGGCACGTCTTCGCCCTCGTTCCGGGCGACCAGGCAGTCATATTTGGACACATTGCGCAACCGATAGAGCACCTCACCCGTTTCATTGGCCAGCGTCTTGCCGGCGTAGTAACCATACGGATACAGCTTCAGGTAGATGCTGCTGGTGACCACGCCGTCCCTGCATTCCTTGACAAAGCCCTCACCGATACGCGGGTCGAGAGCGAAGCTCAACCGGCAGGCCCCCTCAACCGCCTCGGCCTTTTGGACCTGATACGATACCGAGTTGCCTGCGGCGTTGGTGATGCGGATATGCCGGCCGGCCAGGGCACTGGGGTCCGCCGGCGCCGGCTCGATAGTGATAGTCCGATTGTCCAAATCACACGCGGTTATCTCGCCACTGTATTCCGCCGCAGTCAGGGTAATGCCCTCCTGGTTCTTCAGCAGCTTGGTACCTCGCACCAGAGCAGCAGTATGCAACTGGCCATTCTGCTCCCGCCACAAGCCGAATTCGCCATCGAAGCTGATGCCGTCGGCGCTTACTTCAGTCCCGGCCTTGTGCTGGATGATGATGGTATCCACGAACTCATCGGTGGTCACCCGCAGCGCCAGCGGCGGGAACTGCGCCTCCTCATCACCGCCGCTCACCGCCACGCGTTCGGTCTTGCGGATCGCCGCCTGCTCGATATACGGCTCCACCACATTCAGGTATTGCCGCGTCAGCGGACTCTCACCCCGGCACTTGAGCACCGCCCAGGTCATTTCATACAGCTTCCTGCCACCGGGCGGCTTGCCCTTGGCGACGATCAGCTCGCCGCCTTCGGGATAAACGCTCGTCATCCGCAAATGCACGTTATCCTGGTTGCGCAGCAGGCAATCAAGCGACCATACTCTCTGCGGCGTGGCCTTAGCCGGATCGTACATGAACGCCAGGCACGAGAGCTGCGGGTCCAGGCCCTGCGCCTTGACCGGCGAGAAGTCCTTGTATTCCAGGCCTTCGCCCAGCGCGGTTCCCTGGTATGGCTGCAAGCTCAGGTTCTCGGCAGTTGCCTCGCCGTCCGGGCCGTGGAGGGAGCAGTGATGCTCCTCGCCGCCCTGCACTCGCTCGACGGTCAGACAGTAGAATCGCTGCGGTCCCAGGTCAATCAGGGCGATGGTTCGCTGCCGGGTCGCCAGGGCATCACCGAAGGGCGCGGTGCTCTCGGCGGCGGCGATCTGCACCGGCGGCTGTCCCACGAAGGTGGTCAACTCGGCGCGGTTGAACTCGGAGCTGCGTACACCGCTTATCTTGGTCCCATAGTGGGTTCCCCAGTTGCTCTCCCAGTGGCCCGAATAAGTCCAGCCCTCCGGATAGCCCAATTCGGGCAGCAATTCCCGTCTCAAACCGGCAATGCCATAGGTCAGCATATCCTCGTGAACGTGTTGCAGATTCCGCGCATAGCGCATCCATATCGCCCGCTGATTGGCCCCCTCGCCGGACCGCAGTATCGCCAGCCCGTAACCGTCGCAGAGGTTGCTGGGGACCTGGACCTGCCAGCCCAATTCCCGGCCGGCCTGCTCCGCGGCCGCTCGCAGCTCCGGGTCGCTTATGCTTTTCACCAGAGAGCCCTCCGGCCCATACATGGCCTGAGCGAAGCGCGGGTCCTGGGTCACCCGGTACGCGGTCATCCAGTCATCGAGATCGCATGGAATGCCCTGGGCCGGTTTCAGTACGTTCGACGGACCGCCCTTACCCGCATCGCCGACTGGCGGATAGGTCCTCCCGATCAGCCCCGAGTCCAGCGGGAAATCGTAGATCTGCCGGAACTTGGGATGCTGGGTGGCCGACACGAACTGCGGCGGCTTGCAGACCTCCGGGTGCAGTGCTTGCAGCTTGTCCAGAATCACGCCGATGTCGGCCATCCGGCTGATGTGCCCGTGGTTGTAGCCCGGCGACTCATATGCCGCGCCATCCCTGTAGAACAGGTTCGTCAGGGCGAACCGGATGCCATTGGCATTCAGCAGCCAGTCGGCGACCTCGGTAGTCTTCTCAGTGCCCAGACACAGCGCTAGATTCGCCGCCATCATCTCCTGCTGAGGCCAGTTGCGGGCCACCGCGTTATCCATCGCCGCCTGGATCGGCACCCGCAGAATACCGGTCTCGATGAACCGCTTGAAGTCCGCGATGCTCTGAATCTCGGGATGGTTGTGCGTCTGGCAAAACTCGATCAGCTCCTTATCATCATCAAGCTGGTCGAAGATCAGGTCCCAGGCCCGCGCGGCGTTCTCGATTCTCGGGTTGCCCCAGTTGCACTGGATGTACAGGAAGCTGCCGGCCAGTCCCCGGCTCTCCAATGGCGCGCCCACCGGCCACTGCAGTATCCCGTCGCGGTTGACGATCTTGCGATGGTTGAGATTGAGCGACATGTCCACCATCGCCTCGGCCATCCGCAGCAGCGCGATTGCCGACTTGTGCGCGTAGCCCTGCTCACCGGTCGCCGCGAAGCTGCGGGCCGATTCGATGATACCCGGCGTCAGCTCCCCCATATATGCCTGCCACTGGTGGTAGTAGGCGATGAACGGCCAGCGCCATTTTCCACCATCAGGCGCAATCGGCGGGTCCACCGGCTCGCAGCCGAAACCGTCGTCCGGGAACGGGCCGGAGTGCATATCACCCGCCCGCCAGTCATTCGAGGGGAAGGCGGTACCACATTCGGGGCATATCACCTTCCAGGGGTGCTCTGCATTGTTGAACTTCCACGGGTAGAAGCCGGACCTGCCCTCATAGATCTTCGTTCCGCACACCGGGCAGCCTTTGCCGATGCCGTTGTTGGCCTCCCGGCTACCCAACACGAGCAGGCACGTCCGTGGCACACTGGGCCCGGGGATGATATTGTAGACCTCCTCGTCCGGCGTGTTGAGCCATCGTTCGGCCCGGCCCACCACCTTGCCCTCGGCTCTCAGTTGCGCCAAATCCGCTGCGGAGTGCATGGTGCGCCGCGACTTCAGAGCACTGTAGCCCAGCTCCTGGCGCGGCCAGAGGCGCGGTAGCTCGATCTCTTTGTACTTGCGCGGCTGATAAACGTCGTTCCAGCCCAGAACCTCCAGCGGCATCTCAAGCGTGCCCCCCTTGCCAGAGAATCTGAGCGTCGCGTCGCCTGCCTTGAGGGCGCGGAAATAGTAGCGCTGGATGGCGTCCTGGTCCCACGTATCAAACATCTCCAGAGTCTCGGGCACCTCGATTTCCAGCTCGCCGGAACCGGCTGGCTGCTCCAAGCAAACGCGGAACTGCTGGCCGGGGAATACCCACAGCGGCTTGTCCAGCACTTTCAGATCGGCGCGGACGCCGCCGCACAGCACCATTGCGGCTATACTGGCGAGCAACACCAGGTCGCTTCTCATTCTACGCACTCCTATCTGAACTGCTTATCACTACGTGGCTCGCACATCCTGCCCGTGTCCGCCGTTGCCTTTCTCCCCTCTCCCGTTTCGGGAGAGGGGCCGGGGGTGAGGCCTGCCGTCACTCTTGGACCTGTCCGTACCGCTTCAGCTCATAGCCACGGCTGCGCCTCCGGGTCTTCGGTGCAGTATGCGGAGAGCACCTTGTTGATGCCTTTAGCGATATTGCGGCAATCCTGCGCGTTATACCACTGGTTGAGCCGCACCGAGATGCAGCGATCAAACAGATCGTCCGCTACCGGGCAGTCGCCCCGGTTATACTCCACACTCCCACCCCGTTGCAGGTACAGCGGGTCCTCCCACGGGTAATTGTCTTCCGTCGGCCCGGTTTTGTATGTAACCGGAAACATGGAGTGATAGACATGCCAGTCCGGGGCTGCCTTATCGCCGCGCATACCGGCCGAGATGTTCTCAGCCTGCAGCGCCGCCACTATCCGCCGGCCCAGCTCGATCGTCTGCGGATAGAAGCGCAGCGTATAGCCCACTTCCCCCTCCGGGTCATTGAGCAACTGCGGCTCAATCTCCCGGTATGTTTTCAGCCGCTTGAGGATGCGGTGTTTCACCGTCCGGAAGCGTTTGACGATGGCGGGCATCTTCCCCAGTTGCACCACATCCACAGCCGCTTCCAGCTCGGACATCCGATAGTTGGTCCCGCAGAACAGCTCCCCCTTGTACCTCGGCTTGGCGAAGCGCACCGGCCGCCATAGCCCTCCACATTCGATGAACTGCTGGGCCCGTTCCCAGTTGCGTTTCTTCGGCGTCAGGATTAGCCCACCCTCGCCCCCGCCGACGATCTTGTAACCCGAAATCGAGAAGCAGCCGAAATCCCCGAAGGTACCGATGGGGCGTCCCTTGAACGTGCCGCCACACGCCTGCGCGCAGTCCTCTATCACCTTCAGCTTATGCTGGCGCGCTATCCGCATTATTGCGTTCATATCGCAGACATTGCCCTGCCAGTGCGTCGGCGCAATCGCTACAGTCCTCTTGCTAATCAGCGGCTCAATCTCAGCCGGATCAATCATCAGCGATTTGTCAACATCGCAGAAGATCGGCACCGCACCCGAGGTGACCACCGCCGCCGCTGTCGCAAAGAAGCCGATGGCCGGACAGATGACCTCGGTTCCCGGCCCGACACCGGCGGCGACGAAGGCCGCGTGCAGCGCGCTCGTACCCGAGTTGACCCCGATGGCGTATTTCGCGCCAAACAGCCTCCGCGCTATCTTCTCGTAGCCCTCGACCTTGGTCTGCTTCAGTCCCGAATAGTAGTTGGGCAGAAACGGGCCTTCGCCGAGGTTGTCAGCCTCCGCGGCTTTGCGGATCTGCGCCAGAGCCTTCTCGGAGAAGCCGAACCGCTCGGCGATACTCATGAATTCATCCACGCCGATTTTCGGTTGACCCTTACCCTCGATGCTGGTTACTGCTTTGAGCCCACCTTCCAGGGCCAGCTTCTCTTTTGCTCTTTCGTCGCCCATTACGTTTTGCTCCTTTGACGCAGTAGCTACGGCTTGCATTAGCGCTGTTGTGAGGCATGACATTTCGCCATCGGCTCTTGCTTCCCTTGTCCCTAACCAACAATCATCGCCATCGCCTTTGCCATATCTCCCCGCTGTCCTCAGCACGCCGCTCTGCGATCCTCAGTAGTTCCGTGGCTCCCGCTTCCCAATAGCTATCCCGTGGGGCAGGCACTCTTGCCTGCCGCCGTTGCGTACAGAGGTCATCCGATGCGCACGGCGAACCCTACCTCCACCACGGCAATCATGGAGGCGCCCACTATGCTCAGAATCGAAAAGCCGCTTCACGGCGCAGTGCTCAATCACAGGTACGGCACCCAGACCGACGACGCCCTCACTATCACGGTCGCCGGTCAGGCGCCGCCCTATGGCCAAGTGACTGTCAACGACCGACCCGCGGCAGTCAGCATGGGCCGCTTTGCCTGCGAGGTCGTCATCACTCAGGCCGAGCAGGACATTACTGCGGTCTATGACGGCTCCTACGGCCACCAGGAGCACACGGTGCGGGTGGTGTGGGACCGCTATTCTCGTCCCCGCTACCGCTTCTCGATAGACGACAACAGCTTCTGGCTGCGCGATATTGCCCGTGAAGGCTACGCTTCCCTATTTGACTGCTTCTACCTGGCGATGCTGCGCAATTTGCATCAGGAGTACGGCGCCAAGTTTACACTCAACATCTACCATCATACCGCTGATAGCTTTGAGATCAGTGAATTCCCGGACCGCTATCGCGGCGAGTTCGAGGCTAATGCCGACTGGCTGGTGCTGGCCTTTCACGCTCGAGCCAACGACCCGGACCGCCTCTACCAGTACGCTCCGCCCGAGGAGCTGATCCGCGATCTGGACCTGGTGCAAGAGGAGATTATCCGTTTTGCCGGCGAGCTGACCCTGGCCGTCCCGACGGTGATCCATTGGGGGATGGTTTTGCCCGAGGCGCTGCCCTTGCTTTACGAGCGGGGGGTGCGGGTGCTGTCCGGCTTCTCTCACCCCACCTCACACGGCTGGGATGTCAACTACTGGCTGGATGACGTCCGCTCTGAGTGGCTGTATCATCACGAGGCGCTCAAGGATTTCGCGACCGGGATTGTCTTCTCCCGCGTGGATATCGTCTGCAACAACACGCCGATTGAGCAAGTCGCGCCGACACTGCAGCCGCTTTACGACAGCCCCGTCCAGGCTGAGATCATGGACCTCTTCACCCACGAGCAGTACTTCTGGCCCTTCTATGTCAACCACATCCCCGACCACGCCGACCGCCTGGACGCGACCATCCGCTGGGTGACGGAGCGGGGTTACGAGCCGGTGTTCTTCCACGAGGGCTTCCTCGGCGGCCCGATGCCCTGAGCCAGCACTTCCTTGCCGGCACATGCACAGACAACACAAAGGGCGCCCCGGCCTTTGGGCTGAGACGCCCTGTTTCGTGCGCAGCGGAATGTCGTCGCCTTTGCACAGCCTACATCCCAAGCACGCGCATTGTGTTGCTCTTGCACCTAGCTAGCCGCAGACTATGGCCCCGAACTCGTAGGCAGCCACTGCCAATCGTTCTCCAGATTCCAGATCGCCTTCAGGTAGTACCACTTGGCGTGGCCGTCCATGAAGGTAATATTGAGGCCTTCGTTGTGGCAGGCGTCAATATCGTTGTAAAGGTAATGATCGTAGTAATGTTCATAGTAGTAGCGGTACAGGACGTAGTACCAGCCGTCGCCGAACTCGACCTTCTGGGATGGTTTGACGATCTCGCCCAGCTTGCGATGACCGTTGTACCACCAGCTCATGTTGTAGTTCATGCCGTAGCCCAAACGCGAATCGTACGCCGGCGAGCCATCGGAATTGACAGATATTCGGTACGTCCCGCTCGGGCAGTTATATATCTGGGTGTTCTTGATGTACGGGTAGATGAGCTGCGGCCACAGCATCGGGGCAGTGTAATGTGACAGTGTCATCTCGTCATAGTCGTCAACATACATCAGCATTGCCAGACCGATTTCCTTGAGGTTATTGAGACATGACGTTTGGCGTGCCTTTTCCCGTGCCCGCGCAAAGACCGGAAACAGGATCGCCGCCAGGATCGCGATAATCGCGATCACCACCAGTAGTTCAATAAGCGTAAAACCTCGTTTCATCTCGACACCTCCCCTGTTCTCCACACCTGACAACCACACTAACACTATAGCAGTATCTAGTATACCATTTCAACCCATGCCCACTCCTCACCTGCACGCGCCCTCTGCACCTTCTCTGATTTCTAGCCTAAACAATTCACAAGCCGCGTGACTCGGGCTTCCGCAGGCCCTTTGGCGGACACGAAGCGGGCGGCCCACCCTTAGGCGTGGCCGCCCCCTGCTTGCTGCCCTGACTACGACGTGCCTCCTGCCGCCGCTAGATGCTCCCGTCGTACTTGTGCTTGATGGTGCTATAGCGCCCATACGTGACCCATTTGGCGTGCCCGTCACAAAAGGCGAAGTTGTCGCCCCGGTTGTGGCGGATCGCCCACGGCTTGTAACCGTCAGGATTGTTGACATGGTAAGCCGTGGTCAGATAGCCCTGTACGGTGGCCGCCGCGGTATCGGCGATGCACCAAGTCTCCGCCGGGTACTTGATCTCCGCCAGTTTGAGCCCGTCGTAGTCCCAGCCGCTGCGGGTTGGGTGGTTCAGGCAGTACCCGATGCCGGAGTTCCACCCGTAGCCCTGGAAAGTATCAGTTGAGGAAGTCGTGGTATAGCTGGGGCATCTGTACACCTGTCTGTTCATTACGTACGGGTACAACAAATCCATCCAGTACAGATAGGTCCCGTTGTTTTGGCAGTAGGGCCGATACACGCTGCCCGGCGTGTAGGCGATGTAGCCCGGACAGGTCTCGTCATAGTCCTGGGCGTACATGGCGAAGGCCAGCGCCAGCTCCTTGACATTGTTCAGGCACGAGGTCTGCCGCGCCTTCTCCCTGGCCCGGGCGAATACCGGAAAGAGGATCGCCGCCAGGATCGCAATAATTGCGATCACCACTAACAACTCAATAAGCGTAAAACCCCTTCGCATCTCGACACCTCCGCATCTAATGGTTGAGACAGCGCCCACATTATAGCAGC
The DNA here is from genome assembly GCA_964390495.1 of uncultured Armatimonadia bacterium. Classification (GTDB taxonomy): domain Bacteria; phylum Armatimonadota; class Zipacnadia; order Zipacnadales; family UBA11051; genus UBA11051. The sequence goes on along the minus strand of CAYMIN010000024.1, from coordinate 3,373 downwards.
GCACACGATAATCTTCAACTCGGATGTTCCCCAATTCTTCTGTTCTACCTCTGCCCGCTTCGGTTACCCGGGCAAAGCGCGGCTGTGGCAAGGCCCAGCGGACGGCGGGCCGGGCATGAGGCGACTACTCACGATTTGCCTTCTGAGCAGGCCCTGGGGCATGACGCGGCGAAACCTCAGTCTGTACAGGACTATTTGGCAGGGGGTACTACCATGCGGCAGTTCCAGCTATTCATAGACGGCCACTATTGTGACGCCGCCAGTGGCGAAACCTACGACGCGGTTCACCCCGGCAATGGCGAGGTCATCGCCGGCATCGCCAAGGCCGGCCCGCAGGATGTCGCCCGCGCTTGCCTAGCCGCCCAGGCGGCCTTTGACGGCGAATGGGGAGCGATGACCAGTGGCGAGCGCTCGACTATCCTCGCCCGCGCGGCGCAGCTTCTGCTGGACCGCGCCGAGGAGTTCGCCCAGCTCGAAATGGCAGATGTTGGCAAGCCGATTACCGAGGCCCGCAACATTGACCTCCCCGTCGCCGCCAGCTATCTGCAGTGGTATTCCGAGGTCACCGACGCCACCGGCGGCCAAACCATCCCGGTCCCCGATGCCGGGCAGGTTGATTTCAGCCTCTACCAGCCATACGGGGTTGTCGGCGGCATCGCCCCCTGGAATTTCCCGCTGTTTCTGGGGATTCTCAAGATCGGCCCGGCGCTGGCCACCGGCAACTGCATTGTCCTGAAGCCTGCCAGCATCACCGCCATGACTACCTCCGCGGTCTGCGAGCTGTTTGCCGAGGCCGGCTTACCCGCCGGTGCGCTTAATGTCGTCAGCGGCCCCGGCGCTACGGTTGGCGAGGCCATCGTCACCGACCCGCATGTGCGCATGGTCAGCTTCACCGGCTCGACGGCGACCGGCCGCCGCATCATCGAGCTATCTCAGCGCAACATCAGCAATGTCTCGATGGAGTTGGGCGGCAAGTCGCCCAATATCATCTTCGCCGACACCGATTTCGACCAGGCGGTAGCCGGTGCGGTCTTCGGCGTGCTGCTCAACAACGGCCAGAACTGCATCGCCGGCACCCGTTTGCTGGTCGAGAAGGCCATCTATGATGATGTGGTCGCCGCCGTCGCGGATAAGATGGCCTCCCTCAAGCTCGGCAATCCTGCTGATGAAGCGACCCAGCTTGGCGCCATCGTCTCCCGGGAACAGCTCGACAGAATCCTGGGCTATATCGAGGTTGGCAAGGCCGAGGGCGCCAGGGTCGCCTGTGGCGGCGCGGCACCCGAGGGCCCGGAGTTCGCCGGTGGCTTCTATGTCCAGCCGACGCTGTTTGCCGAGGCCACCAATGGTATGCGCGTGGCCCGCGAGGAGATTTTTGGCCCGGTGCTGGTCGCCATACCCTTCGAGGACGAAGCTGAGGCCGTCCGCATCGCCAACGATACCGATTACGGCTTGGGTTCGGGGGTCTTCACTACTGATGCCGATCGCATCCAGCGGATGGTGCGGGCCTTGAAGTCGGGTACCGTGTATGTCAATTGCTACAATGCGGTTTATCCGCAGTCGCCGTTTCCGGGCTGGAATCAGTCGGGCACGGGAGTTGAGCGCGGCCTAGCGGGCCTCTATACGTATGTCCGCATCAAGAACGTTATTCAGGACATCTCCGGCCGGCCGATCCCCTGGTTCGCCTGACAGTTGCCTGCAACTCTCAAGGCTCCTCGCGTGGCTCGGCCTTGCGTGCCGTAGCTTTAGCGCAGGCGGGGCTTCCAGCCCGACAGGCCTTTCTGGTCGCAGCGCCGATTACTCAGCATTGGGGAGTGACACGATGCCAGACAAACAGCTCTTATGCTACGGAGTGAGCCTATTGCTGCTTATCCTTGCCGCCACGGCTGGGGCTCAGGAGGCCGAGGAGACCTTCGGCTGCGAGGCCAATCCCACCGGCAATCCCATCGGCGGTGGCGAGGGTTACACCGACATCTTCCCTACCGGCGACTTCATCGTTAAGACCACCGACGAATTCCTCGCCGCCCTCAAGGAGGCCAAGCCCGGGCAGGTTATCTATGTCCCCGACGGAATCGAGATTCACCTCACCGCCCAGGGCACCCTGGCGATACCTGCCGGCGTGACGCTGGCCGGCAGCCGGGGTAAAGACGGCTCTGCCGGTGCGCGCATCTTCACCACCCGCAAGTCCGGGCGCATGTTCAGTGTAGCAGGGGATGATGTCCGTCTGACCGGCCTGCGCTTCGAGGGGCCCTATGGCGGCAGCGAACGTGTCGCCCACAGCGCCTACTTTCTCAGCACCAGTAGCTACGGCACCGAGATAGACAATTGCGAGGTCTACAACTTCAATGTCGCCGCCATCGGCGTTGGCCGTGGCGCAATGAATGTCCAGATCCATCACAACTTCATCCACCATTCCCAGCGCTCCGGCCTCGGTTATGGCGTATCCACCAGCTCCAGTGATGTGCACATTATCGCCAACAAGTTCGATTACTGCCGCCACCACGTTGCTTCCAGCGGCAGTCCCGGCTCCGGCTACGAGGCCGCCTGGAATCTGATCCTGCCCCATGCCAACGGTCACCACTTCGACATGCACGGCGGGCGCGACCGTGGCGACAGCACCAACATTGCCGGCGACTGGATGCACATCCATCACAACACTTTCCAGAGTCCGGTCCGCCATGTCGGGATCCGTGGAGTGCCGTCAGATCGAGCCGAGATTCACCACAATTGGTTCGCCAATCCAGCGGCCAAGAGTGTTTCGACCGGTGGTAACACCAAGGTGTACCGCAATATATACGGCCCCGAAAAGATAATGGAGGAGTAGATTATGCGCACACTATGCCTCAACTTGCTGTTCAGTGGTTTGATTGTGTTATTAGCGTCGCACGTAACCGTCGCTCAGGACCGTTTAGGAGACCCTTTGCCTGAAGGCGCAGTCCAGCGCCTGGGCACTTTGCGCCTCCGCGGCGGCATCAGCGATCTATGCTATCTGCTCGATGGTCGCAGTGTGATCGCCGCCGGTAACTCCATAAACATATGGGACCTCTCTAAGGGCGAATTGCAGGCGACACACAAGGTTTGCTCCGCCTCCATCACAGGCATTGAGCGGCGTAGCGACGGCAAGGCTCTGCTGGTCGCCGATAGTGCCAGCAAAGTACACGAATGGGACCTGGCCAACCACGAGGTGCTTCACACTTTCGTGACTGACCAGTCCGGCCTCCGGTCTGCACACTATTCACCCGACAGTACCCGGGTCCTTACCACCGGCGCCAGTCCGCCGACGATCAAGGAGTTCGAGCTTGCGACCGGCAGGGAACTGGTTAGTATCACGGGCAATATGCACTCTTTCCGCGAGGCGATTTATGGCCCCGAGGGC
>CAYMIN010000023.1:0-63424 GCA_964390495.1 uncultured Armatimonadia bacterium | reverse complement strand
CCTAATTTCACTAGCCGCCAAAAAGCAGCAGCGTCAAGGATGCCTGTCGTCCAGGGAAGGTGTTGTAGGGGCGCAATTTATTGCGCCCGCGCCGTTGCCGTGGCCGTTGTCGTTGTCCCCTCTCCCGCCTGGGAGAGGGGTCGGGGTGAGGGCTGACGGTGCCTCGCGTGGCTCGGGCTTTCTCAAACCTCGCGTGGGGCGGGCATCCTGCCCGACTCCCTCATTCGTTACCTTCGCCGTTGCCGTGGCCGTTGTCGTTGTCCCCTCTCCCCCTGGGAGAGGGCTAGGGTGAGGGCCGCCGTTGTCGTCGTACCCACCGCACCGCTTCCCTATCCGATCCTTACCTCGATTGTGTCGCCTGCCTTCAGACCTACCGCCTCGGCAAACTTGATTACCACCCGCCCATCGCTTTGCTCGGTGGTAGCCGGCATCGCGACCTCGACGTTCTCGGCCCGCACGCCCGGCGCAATTTCCAACTCCAGCCGCCTCAGTGCCAGCTCGCCCCATTTCAGACTGAGCCTGACCTGCTGCTGTCCGTTGCTGACGATTTGGCTGAAGCTGCCCCAGCCGGCGGCCGTGATGAAGAACGCGCGGAAGTCCTCCGGCGTCATTTTCGGCCCGAGGCCCAGGCTCTGCTCGGCGGCGTCATAGCGATAGCCTTGGGCGGCTTCCAGCAGCAGCCAACTGCTCATCGGCCGCACGTAGTGGTCGCCACATTCCACTTCATTCCAGGGACTGCGCCGGGTGCCGTCATAGACCTCGCGCGCGGCCTTCACCAGCACCAGCGCCGGCTCGATGATGCCCTCATAGATCATCCCGCCGGCGACCTGATAGGCCAGGGAGCTCCAGCTCTCGTCGCAGTACAGCATCGGCTTTTTCTGGCGACCGCCGTGGGGCCAGCTACAGATCACCAGGCCCTTGTTCTCCGCCGAGGCGAAGACCCGCGGCTGCTGCTTGAAGCCGACGAAATCGTGGCGGAAGTTGTGCTTATAGATCGCCATCAGGGCGCTTTTCACGTGTTCCTTGGGCAGTATATGGCCCAGGTCCAGCCCGTGCGCCCACCACTGCCCGAAGAGCTGGTCGGTCAGGCAGCCCTTGCCATACTGCATTTCCGGGTGCGCGGTCTCATCCACCTCCTGGATATAATATTCGCCGTCAAACAGCGCCTCATCCACCACCTCGTAGCCCTGCTCATAGCGCCGGCGACAGTCGGCGGCCAGCTCACCATCCCCCATCACCTCAGCCATCTTCTCTCCGGCCCGCAAGGCCGCCAGGTACAGCCCGGTCGTGTAGGTGGTCTTGCCCCAGTAGTTCAGGTCATAGGTATTCCACTGCCGGCCTTCGAGCATTCCGTCGCCGTTCTCATCCCAGGTGACGAAACCGTATTCCAGGGCGCGCTTGATGCTAGGCCACAGCTCCGCCAGGAACTCCTTATCCCCGCACTGCCGATATTCGCGGTAAGTTTTCAGGATCGTCCCCCAGTGCCCGTCACAGGCTACTGTCGGCCGGTCCGGGTCCTGCTCCGGCCAGCGCGGTAGATACAGTGGCAGCACGGTGCGGAAGATGATGCCACCGTCTGCCCGCTGCTGGGCCAGCAGATCGGTATAGCGCATCGTCCGTTCCAGCGCGGGATACAGCTTCGCCAGTGTCATCTCGTAGTTCCACACATGGGTGCAGTTGAGCGGGCAGCAGCCCTCCGTGGAGCAGTGGGTGGTGCTGGCTCCACAGCAGCCTTCGAACCCGTGTAGATTCCCGTCCTCATTGAACAGCATCGTCGGCGAGCGCAACTCCGCGGCATTGGCGCTGATGCAGTCAAGCAGCCAGTAGGGCAGCGTACTGTCGTAGAAGGTCTTGCGAAATAGCTCAGTCTGCCCGACCAGCTCGGCGTAGTTGTCCTGCACGTATTGCGCGACCTCCAGCGCCTCCTCGAACCAGTTGTTGTACATATTGCCCAGCCAGAACTTGCTCTTCTCATCGCTGATGCCGAAGCCGGTCTGATCCCAGTTGACGTAGTGGTTGGGGAAGTGCCAGGTGTAGAGGAACACGAGTTCGGCCTCTTCACCCGGCTGCAGGGTCACGTTCTGGCAGACGGCGGCATTGTAGGTTGCGCCCTTCGCGCTGGGCTGCTCAATCACTTCATCGGCCAGTTCGCCTCTTTCGAGCAACTCCGCCCACAGAGCCCGCAGATCATCCCACGATGATTTGACGGTCGCGGCATGTCCGAGGGCCGCCAGCACCATACTCCCCTGGCCTGCGCTGTCCGCCGGCAGCCAGGCATTCTCCATCTTCACCGCCGTCATCCCGGCAAGCTCCACCGCCGTGTTGTGATTACCCCCATAGCAGTCGCACCTGGTGCCCGAGACCTCGGCAGACCCGTCATAGCCGACGGCATTCTGCAGCGTCGCCATCAGCGCCACTTCCACCGGCTGATCTCCGCAAGCCTGCACACGAAATGCGAACACAATCGCGGGCAGTGATGAGCTTTTCACCTCCAGCGGCACTATCGGCGAAAACGCCTTCAGGCTGACTGCGACAGGCAGCTTCTCATCAAGGTATTTTACCTCGGCAAACGGGTATTCACCCACAAACTCCGTCTCCGCGACTCCCGGAAGTTCGGCCAGAAGCTCCTTGCAGGCCTCCGGGACTACCCAGTCGCTGACCGAGGGCACCGGCGCGAAGTCGTCGTGGTAGAGCCTAGCGGTCTGCAGCAGCATCACCGCCGCCTGCTGGCTGCTTTGGGCCCGGATCGCGAAGAAGCTGTGGGGAATCTGCGCCAGATGGTTGGGGTGGTTGAAGATTTCCCATTGCTGGAGGCTGCCGTCACCGCAGAGGGCGATCTGGCCGGCACCGATGCCGCCGAGGGGCATTGCTACGGCCCGCAGCGCCTGGCCGCGATAGACGATCCGCTGGTTGTCGTACAGCCGGCTCATCCATTCCGCAAAATCCTCTTCACTACATCCGGCAAATTCGCTCATAGCAGCCACCTCCCTGATATGTGGCCCTGCACGGTTGTGTTCGCCGCTGCCTTTGGGGGAGCCTGCCGCAGGCGGGTTCGACCTCGCCGAACACACTTGAGACTGGCCGGCGCCTTCACGTACTGTGTGGCTGAGGCTTGCCCAATACATCCGCGTGGGCACCCCCGGCCCCAACCGCGCAGGTCGGCCTGAGCGCGGCGTTCTTTCTACGACGCTCAGGTCAAAACACGGGGGGGGACCCACGCCAAAGGCGTGTATCTGTTTAGCCTATTCAGCCAACCAACCTCCGCCGCGTGGCTCGGCCTGCCCTGAGCTTGTCGAAGGGCAGGTGAGAACTGAGCATGCCAAGGCTGCTCAGTTCTCAGCTTCCAGCCTGAGACCTTTTCTAGCAAAAAAGACCTGAGTATCGCCCGGCCGCCAACTCACAGCTTGGTACCGTGGCCGGATGCCTTTCGCCCTCAGGTCTTAATTGACTGGTTGTTCCGCTACCGCTAGTAGCTCTTGGTATATGTCACCCCGTACGACAGCCTGTCGAGGTCGGCGATGCCGAAAAACAGCACCGCATTGCTGGAACTGCTCGGCCCCTTGAGCCCGTAGGTTGCGCAGCTATTCACACCCAAGCCGTCGTATTCCGCCGACAGCGCCAGCCGCTCGTCAAACCGGTAGCACAGCCCGCCGAAGGCGCCCTTGAAGCGGTCGGTCCCCACACCGAGGGTGGCGTAAATCGGATGCTCTTCGGTCCCGAACTGGTCCGTAGCGACCAGGTAGAAGCTGCGCGAATCACCGGCGAACGGGTGCTTGTTTGAGGCTGCCCGCTGGTTGACCAGATCAATCCCACCGATGGCAATCGCCGGCCCCGACTCGTCGTTGGGGCGAACCTGCACCTGCACATTATAGACCGGCTCCCACTCGTCGCTGGTCACCATATAGTCCAGGTACACGCCATGCCCCGGAGACCCGAAGCCGATACCGAAGTTCAGCGTCCCATTGACTTCCTCCTCGTGATAATCGAGCGTCAAGCCTCCCTGTTCCATGCCACAGTTCGCATCAATCACGTAGGTGTCCCGACAGGGTGTATAGGCTACCGGGATGCACATCTGCACTGCGCCGGCCGCTCCCACCTTACCCTCCGGCGTCACTCCCGAATTGTTGCCGGGCAGCCCGGAGTGATAGCGGAACTCCATGTACTCGCTCTGGGGGTCAGCCGTCGCCGTTGCGGCAACGCTCACCACCAGCACCACCGTCAGGACCAACGCCGCAACACTTACTGGCTTCGTGCTCCACTTAAACATTTCGATGATCCCTCCTGTGCCCTGATAGGCTCTGGCGCTCCCTAGGGTCTTTCTACTATTCGCTGCTTGTATGCTCCCAACCTTCCAGCCGCCGAGTTCCGCTGCCCACTATTCCCTAAGCTGCCTGAGAACTCCGCATGGGGACCTTCCCTCTAGTCTTACCCAAACACCCTCCCGTAGCTCGGGCTTTCCAGCCCGAGGTCGTTGGCATGGGGACTGTCCCCTCGGTACCGGAAGCGCCCCTCCACCAGCCCACTAATCCCGCAAGACTAGGCCTTGAATCCGCCTCTGGTCTCACAGCGGCCGGCCGAGGGCGTCGAGAATCTCCCGATGATGCTGGCAGATGCGACTTTCCGGTCCCGCCTGGGCCTCCAGCAGCTCCTTCTGGCTGCCGGCTGCGTAGAGCGGGCAAGTCGGCTCCGAGCACGGCCCCGCGCCGGTGGCCCGATAGACTACAGCCATCAACAGGTAGCCTTTGAGCAGTTCATTGAGCCGGGGATCGCCATAGCCCACGGTTCGGTCCGCGAACTGCTCGGCGAGCTCCTCGAGGTAGTCGCCGGCCCCCAGCATCAGGTACTGGGTCCGCTTGAAGTAGTACTCCCGGGGCCGTTTCGGCGCTTCGACCAACCCACTGGTTGAAATCACGGTAGGGCTACCCAAAGCCGCCACACCTGCCCGCGATCCGCCGATGGTGCCGAACGCCGGGCCGCTCTCCGCCTCCAGCTCCCCGATCAATTCCGCAGTGAAGATCACGTGCAACTGCGCCATCTCCGCCTCTTCTTCAGGGATCAGCAGCCGCATCGCGGCCTGCAGCGATTCCGCAACATACATCCCCTGCAAATGGCTCTCCTCCGCCGACTCCGTAATTGGCGCTGCCTCGGCGCCCGCCGGCGCTCCAGCTCTGGCCCCCTCCAGTTGCTTGCCTAGTATGGCTGCGAGCGTGTCACGCTGCTGCTCGCTGAAGCGCGCCAGATGGTGGGTGATGAAGTCGGTACGCACCCCCACTTCGACGCGCGGCAGCTCCGCGGCCAGGTAGCCGGCCAGGTAATCAATATCGAGCCCTTGGCTGTCGGGGTCATCGTACAGGTAGATGGTCTCCAGGCCCGTCATTCCGGCACCAGCTCCCGCAGCTTCTGCAGCAACTCCTGGCGGCTGCAGCCGACTATCGCCAGCGTCTTATCCCGCGAGCTTTGCCCGCTGATGATACTGATGTCGGCGGCCCGCAGCCCCAGCGTCTTGGCCAGCAGTTTGATGACCGCCTTATTGGCCGCACCTTTGACTGGTGCCGCGGTCACCTTGACGGCGAGCTGCTGGCCGCGCCAGCCGCACAGCTCATCGTTCGAGGCCCTGGGCGTCACTCGAATCGCCAGTCTTATCGGTGCCATTGCCTCTTTTATCAAGCTCACCTGAAGCCTGCAGCTCCGCCCTTACGAACAATACTGCCTACCCCGACCTTCCCCGCCGTTATGCTTATGTCTTGGGGACCTTCCCCGCCGTTATCCTTGTATCTTTTCGGAGGGGCTATCCTGGCCGTTGCTCTTAAGCCTTTCGGAGGGGCCGCATACGAGGCGGAAGCGCTAGCTTCCGCCGAGAATCCGGCCCAGCCGTTGCCGTTGCCCTTGTCTTGCGGAGGGGCCGACTGAGCGCAGCGAAACCGGCCCGGCCGTTGCTATCGCGTGGGTCGGGCTTTCCAGCCCGACAGCCGTTGCCGTTTTGCTGTTGTCCCCTCTCCCCCCGGGAGAGGGGCCGGGGGTGAGGGCCGCCGTTGTTCAGCACCTAGTAATTCACTAGCAGTATCAGGCAGAACACCAGTATATTGTTCAGCCCATGGCACACGATGCCGGGCAGCAGCGACCGCGTCCGTTCGTAGAGCACTGCCAGCACGATACCGATGAACACAATCTGCACTAGCGCCAGGCTATTCATATGCATCAGCCCGAAGACGATGGCACTCACCCCCACCGCCGCAAACGCCGGTACATAGCGCCGCAAGGCGCCGTACACGAACCCGCGAAAGATCAGCTCCTCGGCGATCGGAGCCACCACTCCCAGCAGCCCCACATAGATCACGATCGACGCCGCATTCTGCTGCCGGAAAAGCTTCACTCCCACCTGTAGGGCCTCGAGCTGTGCCAGCGGCGTCCCGTGCATTGTCAGGCCTTGGACTATGATCGCCAGCAGGTAGATGCTATAGCCGGCCACACCGGCATAGACAAGCGGCCCGATCCGGTCCACCACCCGCAACCCCAGCACGCTCAATTCCTGCCCAGTGCGTGCCTTGACCCGCCGCATCATTACCAGGAACCCGATGAGTATGAAGACCAGGTACTGCCCCGCCATCAGCCCGGCCCGGGCTGCCGGACCGCCGCCGGCTTGACTCAGGTAGCGACTACTCGGCCCGCTCACCAGCCCCACTAGCACCAGCGCCACAAACAGCACCACTAGGACCTCGGCCGCATCGAGCAGACGCCACGGCACCAGCAACGGAATCCGCGCCTGCCCGGCCTCGCTGTCCTTGGCGCTGCCGAAGACGCCTCGCACCAGCGCTTTCAGGATTACCTGGAGCCCGACACCGACCACTACTAGTATCACCGCCGTCAGCATCAGCGCCCGTATCCCGAATGACCACTGGCGCGCCGCTGCTGCCTCGCGTGCCGCTGTTGCCCGACTTGCATCATCGGTCAGCTTGTAGTAGCGCGGCAGCACCGTGTCCTGCAGCCAGCGTGGCAACCGCTGCAACTGCGGGAGCACCTTCTGCAGATCCCTATCATCCGCGACATCGGGGGAGAACAACCGCGCCAGCGCCAGATACACCGCCTCATTACCAGGATCGCGCCTGGCCGCAGCCAGAAACAGCATCTGGGCCTGTTCGGGGTAATCGCGCAGCCCGTAGATAATCCCCAGCCGGTACTTGGCGTAGGGATTGTCCCTGGTCGGGTCCTCGCGCTGACCCGGGTCCAGGACTAGCCGCTCATAGCGGGCCACGGCTTTGTCGGAGAGGTAGTCGGGGTCTAGCCAGCGGGGCGGTTCAAAGCGCAGATGCAGGCGCAGTTGCTCGGCAAACAGCGCCAGCCGCATCGTCATATCCGGCTGAATCAACTGCTGATGAGCCAGCTCCTGCCACACCGGATACGGCAGGCGCGAAGCTCCCTCGCCGCCGGCCTGGGTCTGCGCACGATACACCGCTATGCCGGCCGCCAGGCCCGCCGCCACCAACCCAATACGCAACAGTACTGCCCATTTCAGTCGTGGCATCTGCAATCTCGGCACCGACCCAAGCGCTCATCGTCATCATTGTCACAACGCCAGCCGCATCACCAGCCGCCGCACAACCTCGATCCCAAGATAGAGTATCAGGACGGAAAAGTCGAGGGGCGAATTCCGCTGGTAAGGCGCCAGCCAGCGCCGAATCGGCGCCAACAGCGGCTCGGTTACTGCGTAGATTGCGGGCGCCACTCGTTGCATCACCGGGTGGTAAGGTGGCAACCGCAGCCAGCTCAGCACAACGCGGGCCAACAAAACCAATTCATACAGCAGCAGGACCCGATCAACTACATAAGAGCCGGTGAAGGGCATGTTGATAGCAGCTCAACTCCCCAGCTCCCGCGAGCGCGTGGTGGCGGCCACTACCGCCTCGATCACAGCGGCCCGCAGACCGCCCGCCTCCAGAGCCTTGATACCGGCGATGGTGGTGCCGGCTGGGGAGGTCACCATATCCTTCAGAGCGCTCGGCGGCCGCCCGCTTTCCTGCAGCCATCGTCCCACACCCAACACCGTCTGCGTTGCCAATTTGGCGGCCTGGTCCCGCGACAGTCCGGCTGCCACTCCGCCGTCTATCAGGGCCTCGACGAACACCGCTACGAACGCCGGGCCGCTGCCCGAAAGCCCGGTGACCGCGTCCATCAGCTCCTCCTTGACCGCCACTGCGGTGCCCACGGCGTTGAGCAGCTCGTCAACCCGTGCCACTTGCTCGGCGCTGCAGGCGGCGTTGACGCAGTACGCACTCGCCGCCGCACCGACCGTGCACAGGATATTCGGCATCACCCGGACGATGCTGGTCTGCTCCCCTAGGACTGCCTCATACCTGGCGATTGGCACTCCGGCGGCGATTGTCACCACCAGTCGCCCGCCGACTGCACCGGCGATGTCAGCCAGCACCGCCTCCAGCACCTGCGGCTTGACCGCCAGTAGCACTGTCGCGCTATCGGCCACTGCTTCGCAAGCATTCTCAGTGGCAGCCACGCCGAGCTTCTGCATCGCCTGGCGTCGCGCCTCATCAATATCGGCCGCGACAGTCTGTTCTGCCGCGACGGCGCCGCTCTCAATCAGGCTGCTTATCATTCCTGCGCCCATCGCACCGCAGCCGATTACGGCCAATTCGTAGGATTTGCTTTCTGCCATAATCAACACACAACCATAGCTGTCTCACGGGGGATATCGCTATCAAGTACCATCAATCAACGCACAGCTCCGGCTTCCCTAACACTCCCATATCTCGGGCTTCCCCATTCTCTCCCGTGGGTCGGACTTCCACTGTAGTTATGCAGATTTTGGACAACTGCAGTTATAGCTGGCGTCGTTAGTTGTAATGGAGGGGCCTGTCGCAGAAAGCTTCGCTTGGCGAAGCTTTCAAGGCTGGCCCGGCCGTTGTCCTTAAGTCTTTCGCAGGGGCCGCATACGAGGCGGAAGCTGGCTTCCGCCGAGAATCCGGCCCAGCCGTTGTCGTTGCCCTTGTCTTGCGGAGGGGCCGGCTGAGCGTAGCGAAACCGGCCCGCGCCGTTGCCGTTGCCCCTCTCCCTGTGGGAGAGGGGAGGGGGTGAGGCTGCCGTTGTATCGCCTAGCTCGCCCTGCCACCCCGAGATCGTCATACCCGTCAACGCTAGTAGTCTTCCGGCGCGCCGATGACGTCCTCGCGCTCGCGATTGCCCACGCTGGTGCCCTTCAGCACCAGCCGCTCCACCGGCATATCGAAGGGCGAGCACACATACACCCATTCCGCGATCCGCCGCATATGCCCGTTGAGACCGTAGGTTACCCCGCCGAGGAAGTCGCGAATGCGGGTGGCTTCATGCTCCGGGGCCCCTTGCAGATTCAGCACCACGGGCAGCCGGTGTTTGATCTCATCGGCTACTGCCGTGGCCTCCTCCATATCTGTCGGCTCCGCCCGGATAATGGTGACGTTGGCGAATTCACTGCGCTCGGAGCGCGCCGGAACCGGCCGCGACTCCGCATCCGGGTATGGATAGGGGTCTGGATCGTAGTTCGGGGAACCGTCGTAGTGGTCGTCATACGGGCTACGCGAGGGCAATCCGAATAAATCCACAAGCCGGGCCCATAATCGCTTCGACATCATAACGCCTCCGTTTCTGGGATGCTTGCTGCGAAGATAACGTGTCACGAGATGTCGAACGAAATGTATCTGACAACTGCGCGCTGCTTACCGGCGGCCGCTTACTACGTATATATACACTATCTGGTCCTGCGAAGCAACCTATTCAGTGGTAATCCCGCGCCCCGAAGATCGCCTGCCCTATTCGCACCAGGCTCGCGCCTTCCTCTATCGCCACGCGGTAGTCGGAAGTCATGCCCATTGAGAGATGGCGTAAATGCCCGCTAGCCACGCCTTGATCGTCTAGCTCATCCCTCAGTTCTCTCAACCGCGCGTAGTAAGGACGTGCGTCTTCCGGATTGTCGCTGAAGGGGGCCATGCACATCAGGCCCTGCCAGTCCAGGTTTGCCGCCTCCCCGGCCGCCTCGACCAACGCCGGCAGTTCCTCCTCCGGCGCCCCGAACTTGGTCTCCTCCTGCGCCAGGTCAAGCTGCAGCAGTATCGGCTGGCGGCGCTGGTGCTGTTCTGCCCGCTTGTCCAGTTCCTTAATCAGCCGCACGCTGTCCACCGAATGGACCAGGTGGCAGAAGTGGACGATATGTCGCACCTTATTGCGCTGCAGGTGCCCGATGAAGTGCCACTGGGGCTGCTGCGGCAGGGCTCTGTCGGCGAGCTCATCGTGCTTCTCCACCATCTCCTGCACGTAGTTCTCGCCGAGGTCCAGCGCCCCGGCGCTCACCGCCTCCAGGATCTCGGCCACATTACGCGTCTTGCTCACAGCTACAATCGTGACCTCTTCAGGATCACGTCCGGCCTCACTGGCCGCGGCCGCGACCTCCTCAACAAGTTGTCTGAAGCTCTGTACTATATCTATTTGAGGCATTACGCAGCTTTACGCTCTCCCCTTTCAGGGGGCTCTATTCCTCGTCCCCGAAATCCAGCGACCAGCCGCCCAGGTCCTCTGCCTCGGCTCCCTCTGCCTGCTCCGCCTCTTCGGCGCCCTCGGTCGCCGGCTCCTCCTCCGGGGCAGCTTCTGGTTCGGCTACCGTCGGGGCCGCAACTTCATCATCAAATCCCGGTAGGTCCTCGGGCACTGGTGGCGCCAGGTCCTCCTCGCTCAGCTCGCCGGCCGCCTCCGGTTCTGCCAGCGGCGGCGGGATGAAGTCCTCTTCCTCTTCAGGCTCGGGCGCCCCGATTGCGGAATCCTCCATCGCAAGCATCGGCTCGGCCGCCTCGGCTGCCTCCGCCTCGGCCGGCGCGGTATCTTCCATGCTCGGCGCCTCTACCGGTGCAGCCATCGCGTCATCCAGAGCCATAGCCGGCTCCGGCTCCGGCGCTGCCTCCTCTTCTTCCTCCTCCGGTTCCGACGGGGCCATCGCGCTCTGTTCCAGTGTCAAAGCCGAGGGCGGAGCGAACTCTTCCTCTTCCTCATCGGCGACCGCTGCAGGCTCGGCGGGCGCTGCTGCACCCACGTCGGTCTGTTGGGCCTTGAAGGCCTCGAAGGCCGCCCGCTCCTCGTCGGTCATCTCTTCCTCGTCGAACTCCTCCTCATCCTCCCCGACCAGTTCCCCGCCGCTTGCCTCCATAATCCCCAGGGCCGCCGCCAACAGGCCCGGCACCGGGCTGGGAGCACCTTCCCCCAGGGCCGTGCCGCAGAAGGCGCAGAACGTCCCATCCTCGTTGTTCTCCATGCCGCAGTCGGGGTTGGGACACACGACGCCGCTGCGCTCACTATCATCCAGATAGCCGTAGCACATCAGGCAAGCGCCGCGACTCGCCTTATTGGGATAACCGCATCTAGTACAATACTTTTCGGCCAAATTGATTACCACCCTTGGGCGCAATATTGGCCAATCGCCGGCCACTTCAAGTCGAGCCGAGTATAACTCAGCACCTGGGCCTTGTCAAGCTGACGCCCCGCCTCACCCAACCGACACTAATCGGCTGCCCAGCCGGCTCCCAATGCTGTTCTTGACAGCCTCATTCGCCCACTTAGAGCCTCCTCAGGGCCTCCCGCCTGAAAGCTGTTCCATGACCGGCACAGGGGACAGTCCCTAAAGAAACAGTCCCCCTCCACCAGCCGCGTACCAACATGGCATGCGCCCGTTGTGTTAGCCGTTGCCGTTTTGCTGTTGTCCCCTCTCCCCGTGGGAGAGGGCTAGGGTGAGGGCGTGCCGTTGCCGTTTTGCTGTTGTCCCCTCTCCCCGTGGGAGAAAGGACAACGGCAACGGCGAAAATAGCGGGCGCACCCACACCTTCGGTGCGGGTACCCGATCCGCCGCTGCAACGGCCTTAAAAGCCTCGGCAACGGCCTCGGGCTGGAAGCTGAGAATGCTGGTGCATTCTCACCTGACCTGCGCTTGGCTCAGGGCAGGCCGAGCCACGCGTCTAATGACTGGAAGCGGTTTCAAAACCTAGTTTCCCAGGACTCGCGGGCTGGTAAGAGGCTGCTACCGCTAGCGAGAGGACAGTCAGGGCATCAGCCACCCCCTCAAGCCCATCTTCCGGCTGCTTCTGATAGCCAGGAAGCAGTCCCCCATTCCGGGTTCTGAAACAGCTTCTAGAGCTCGGCGAAGGGATCGCCGTTGGCGGCGAGCGGGATGGTCCAGACGGCTTGTGAACCCAGCTTGAGGGCCAGGTTCGTCTCCGCTTGCTCCAGGCCAAGCGGCTCGTCAGTTGCAGCCAGATCAATAAGCGTGACCAGAGTGATGGCCTCGACCAGGGCCTCGCTTTGGACCTGCAGGATCGTGTCGGCCGGCCGCTGAGGCAGCACCGGTGTAGCAAGAGCCTGGCGTAGGACAAGCGGCTGAGTGCAGGCGAACCGTAGGCTGGCGGTGTGGTCCTGGCCGCAGAGGCGGACGACCTGGGCCTGAAGATTGATCTCAATCGGCAGGAAGGCGTGGAACCTGGCCTCGAACTGGCCTTCGTTCGAAAAGCGGACTCGATCAACAATCAAATAGCGCGCCTCGCCGAGATTCACGAAGCTGCGACAACAATAGCGCAGCCAGGTGTCGCCATAGGCGCGCTCGGTGGTGAAACAGTCGCCGGCATCAACCTGGATGATATCGCAGCCCTCATGCTCGAAGCTGCGGGTGCGGCTGGTGCTGTCAGAGCGGACGCCGACACCGTTGAGCAGGATCGTGTTCTTGCTCAAAGGGCAGCAGCCGTATAGCTCGGTTCTCTGAGACGAGAAAGTGGTATCGAGGTAGGCGCCATCGTTGGCATTGATGAGGAACTGCTCGGCCTGCACCTGGAACCAGAAGGCCATGAGGTCGGGATGGCCATGAGGGACATCGGCACTGCCGCCCCGGACGGAGATGAAGGTGTGGGGCCGGGGCCAGCCGTCGGAGAGGTAACCCCAATCAATCCCGCCGAGTAATCTGTTGGCCGGCAGGTCTATCGGCTCTGCAGAGGCCTCGTCCGGCGTAGGACCGAGCAGGCCGTAAAGCCCCGCTGCAGGCCAGCCGGTGGTGCCGGAGCGCTCATCACGGGCGGTGAGGTCATCCAGCATCGAGGTGTAAGCGGTGAGGCCGAGGCGCTTGAGCACGCGGTAGTGAAAGGGCAGAACGGTGAAGCGGTTGCTGTCGCCGAAGCCGGCCCCCTGGCCGTAGGGAGAGAAGAGCAAGGGAAAAAGAGCGGTGTTGCGGACGGCTGCGCGGGCCAGGAGCGGATGTTGGGCGGCGGTCGCGGCCTCGTGGCTGAGCAGGTACAGGAATCCGTAGCGCATTCCGTAATTCCAGTAGCCGACGCCCTCGGGCCAGCCACCGTCCTGGTGGAGGGAGCCGAAGAAGACGCCAATCGCGCGCTCGACGTGCTGGAGGATCTCCTCGGCCCGGTCCAGCTCCTCCCACGCAGCCAGCGCCAGCATCCCGGCTCCGCCATTGGTCACCGCCGTCCAGTTGCTATACTCGCGGGTGGTCCACCATGCGCCCTCGGCGACGCTGCGGAGGAAGGCCTGGGTCTGACGCCGCGCCATGCCCAGCAGTAGCTCGCGCTCGTCCGTATCCAGCTCAGCCTCGAGCCAATCATAGACAAGCGCCAGCGTCATGCCGATTTCGCCGAAGGAGAGGTCGTAGGTGTCCTGGGGTTCGTCGGCCGGGCCGCGCCAGTCTATCCAGGACCAATACTCCCAGCTAGCCGCCAGCCGCAGGTAGTCGAAAACCAGCCGGCGGTGGCAAGGGTCGCCGCTGCGGAAGTACTCAACCAGCAGGGTGACGACGCGCTTCTGCAGATCGCGCATGCGCCTGAGGTGCCAGTTGTGGCCGGTTTCCGGCGTCGGCACGATCACTTGCGCAGAGGCCTCGGCCAGGTCGCGGCGGAAATGCTCGCGATTCCTGGCCGCAACCGGGCCGGAGTGCTCGAAGCGAGCCTCAATTGCCGCGAAATCGTCCGGGTGCGCAAACAGGCGAGGATGTGAAGTCAACTCAGACATCTCAAAAAGCCCCCTGGACCAAGCAACGACCTCGCGCTGGAGACATTTCTCTGCTAAGTAGGAAGGGAACGTAGCCGGCGATGCACTCGTATCAGGCCCCTATACACAACACATTCCAGGACGACAGGCATCCATGCCTGTCGCGAATTGTGGCAACGGCATGGCCAGGCACAGCACCCGTGCGCAGCATGGGGCCCTTGTCCTCCTGGCTTTGTTGGGGAAGGCAAGATGCGCCGGGTTCCGCCAAGCGCAGTGTTGGCGGTGGCCGTTGCCTCAGTGTCCCAAATGCAATTCCTTCCCAACAACTCAAGAAATGTCTAAACCCCGAGCCACGCGGCTGGTGAATTATGCGGGCTAGGTACCGGGCAGAAGATTTCATCCGCGCGGCTGAGAATACCTGCAAAGAGCGGCAGGTTTTCAGAGGGTATCGGAATTGCTGCCACGACGGATAAGTGCGCCTGATGAGGAAATTGACGGGCTAGCATATGAGAGGTATGATGGGCTGGTGGAGGTTTGTGGGCTAGGTGAGCCGGGGATTGGCGATGAGATTGCTCTGGGATTGCTGAATCGTTCGGGAGGCGATTGGCGTGGGTATCACCATAGGTGTGTATGGTCTGGATCACCCGCACGCGCCAGGCCACTTTAAGGACCTGGAGGTCGTGGCCGGCATTGATGAGGTCGCGATCTGGGCCGCGGAAGAAGCTGCAGCCCGCGAACAGGCCGAGAGCCTCCGGCGGGGCAGCTACTACGCCGGCGGCTGGGAGGCGATGCTGGGCGACGAGAAGATCCCGGCAGTCTGCATCTTCACCAATAACCGCGAGGCCGGCCAGCGGACCAAAGAGGCACTGACAGCAGGTAAATGGGTCTATGCCGATAAGCCGGGAGCCGCAACGGTGGCCGATATGGAAGAGATCGTGGCCGCCGGCGAGCAGACCCGCACCTACCTCTGTCCCTGCTACGCCAGACGAAGCTTCGATGAGACACAGAAGATGCAACAACTCGTCGGAAACGGAGCAATCGGGGAGCTGTGGTCGTTTCAGGCGGTCTGGAGCACCTCCCAGGCGGGGCTGCGCGGGCCGGAGAACTGGCTGTTCCACGAGGCATACGCCGGCGGCGGGATCATCTACTGGCTGGCCTGCCACTGGCTGGATACGCTGCGGCTGGTCAGCGGCAGCCGCGTGGCCGCAGTCAGCGCCATGACCGCCACGAAGAATCCGGGAGTGGATGTCGAAGATGTGGCCTGCGCGAACCTGCGGCTGGAAAATGGGGCGATCGGATCGCTGCGGGCCGGCTACCTGCGCGACCCCTACGAGGGCTACGATGATAGCGACCTGATGATGGCCTTCGAAGGCTCAGACGGGGCCCTGACCTACACCCCTCATCGCGGGGAAGTCACGCTGCGGCTGCGCAGTAAGGCCGCAGGCTTTGAGTACGCTAGCCAGGGAGCGACCGTAGCAGTGGACCACCGGCGTCCACCCGGTGGGTACGCCCCGGGGTTCCTGGCGGGCTTCCTGGAGGCGCTCGCGCAAGGGACCGAACCGCCGGCCACCCAAGCGGATGCGCTCTATGTGCTGCGAGTGGCCGAAGCAATCTACCAGGCAGCAGAAAGCGGACAGGAACAGAAGATAGACTGGTAAGGGGCGGGAGGAAACAACGGCAACGGTTGGGCCGGATGGGGGCCCCAAACGTCCCCCATTCGGCCCCTCCGAAAGGCAGAAGGATAACGGCAAGAAGTGTCGGGCTGGATGCCCGACCCACGCGAAGGTCCTGGAAGCTGCTCCAAAACGCCGGAAAAGGGACTGTCCCCTCAGGGACTGTCCCCCGGGGTGCCTGAAGCAGCGTCCTGCCAGCTTGCGAGTCCTGAGAAACCAGGTTTTGAGACCGCTTCTAGAGGTAACCGGTCGCGGCTGCTGAAAAAGGCCGCGAGGCGGTATTGACTTGAGGAAGCGTTCCTGCTATACCACGGCAATGAAGTAACGAGATGCAACAGGGCAATAGAGTAACCAGATTCGAATAGCAGCGTCGAGCTGCCAACACCGCCGTCGCCAGGTACGCCCGGCAAAGCTCGACCCCCAGCTATTATCGCGGTTTGATCCTCATGTCTGAAGAGACCACTCTTCCCCAACAAGCTACCGCACATGCCTTGAGTAACTTCGTGGCAGGGCCGGCGTTGTGGACGCTGTACACGCCCAACGTGACGCCCGCAACGGCAATCTTCACCGGCTACGCCTTGTCGGTCGGTATCGAGGAGGCGCAGATAGCCTTCCTGGTCGGCCTGAGCGGCTTCATCGGGATCTGGCAGATGATCAGCTTCTACATCGGTCGCCATATCGAGAACAAGCCTCGCTTCCTCCTGACCCTAGGGCCGCTGGAGATCACGATGGGGAGTTCGGCGATTCTGGTGGCCTTTATGCCCGAGCAGTACCGCTTCACCGCCATTGCCTGGTGCCTGGTGGCTGCCTATCTGATCGGGCATACGCTAAGCCCGATGTACAGTAGCTGGCTGAGTAATGTGCTGCCCGCGGACTTTCGCGGCGGCTTCATGGGCAAGCAGATGAGCGTGACCACAGCAGTGGCGATGGTCCATCTGTACCTGGCGGGGCTGTGGATTGACTACATGCAGGAAGGCTACTACGGCTTTCTGACCATCTTCGTGGTCGGCTGGGTCGCGGGCCTGGCCGGATATGCGGTGATCTGCAATACCCGGTATCCCGAGATTGAGCCGTCGCCGGATGAGGACAGCTATGCCAGGAGCCTGCTCACTCCCCTGCGCGACCCTTCCTTCCGGCGACTGTGCCTCTATCTGGTCACGCGGCTGGTGCCGCTGCAGATGGCCTCGGCCTTCTACGGGGTGTACATGATCAAGTACCTGGAGCTGCCATACAGCCGGATCGCGATCTACACGAATCTGGCCCTGTTCTGCAGTGTGCTGGGCTATCTGGGCTTCGGCGGGCTGGCGCAACGGTATGGCTCCAAGGCGCTGATGCAGATACTAGGGGTGCCGGTGACGGTGACACCGGTACTCTGGGCGCTGACGACCCAACAGAATGAGAGCTGGCTGCTGCCGGTGGTGTTTGTGGTCAACGGCATCGCCTTCTCCGGGATCTTTGTCGGCACGAGCAATCTGCTGTTCAAACTGGTACCCAGAGGCCAGGAGAACAGCGCCTACTTCGGGGCGTGGATGGCAATAGCCTCGATCGGGGGGGCGGTAGGGGCGTTCGCCAGCGGCGTGCTGCGCAATACGCTGCCGGACCAGATCATGCTGTTCGGGCACAGCTTCAACAGTATCCAGGCGATATTCCTGGGAGCGGCGGCCCTCTTCGCGATCGCGCTGATATTCGCGGCGTTCCTCAAAGAAGACGCGGCGGCTTCGCCGAAGTACCTGCTGGGGCAGTTCCGGGGGAATCTGCTGTCGCTGGCGTATAATTTTGCGGCCTATGCGGTAGCCCGGGAGGATGAGACACGCGCCGGGGCGCTGCGGGGCCTGGGACGCTCAGGTAGCCCGCTGGCCCTCAGCCGGCTGTTGCACGGCCTGGGCCATGTGTCACACCATGTGCGGGCCGCGGCCGCCCGCGCGATCGGTGACGGTAGATTCGCCGAGGCAGTGGACCCGCTGATCGAGACGCTGGAGGATGAGGAATCGGACATTCGCCCGGAGGCCGCCGAGGCCTTGGGCAAGATCGGGACCGAAGCCAGCATCGGGCCGCTGCTGCACGCGCTGGCGGACCCGGATATCAGAGTGCGCACCTCGGCGGTGCAGGCGCTAGGCTATATCGGCACTCCGGAGGCCACAAAGGCGCTGCTGGAAGCCCTGCAGGGGCCGTTTGATGCCAACGTGTTCCCGGCACTGGCGGATGCGGCGGGCCGGACCAATGATCTGCGCATCGTCGAGCCGGCACTGGCGGGTCTCAAGCGCCTGAGGAAAGCAGTCGTGCGCCTGCAAGTCATCAATGCGGTGTGCCGGGTACTGGGTGAGAAGAACCACTTCTACCGGATCGCGACGGCCGACAAGCTGCAGCGAGCGGCGCTGCGGGAAGCAATGATGGTGCGGGTCAAGCGGCTGCTGCGGGGATGTGATCTGCGGGACTGGGAGCTATACCCCGAGCTGATGGAAACGGTGAATGCAGCGATTGCCGACCTGGCCAATGATGAGGAGCAAAGGTTCGCCCGGGACTGTCGCGCGATCGCCGAGCTGATTGGTAGGCGTGAGGGTCTTCCGCCCCATACGGAGCATGCGGCCTATGCCATCAGGACCTATCTCGAGGACGCGCCGGCGGAACTGCTGGGTTCGGAGGGTGTGGTGTTCCTGATCGTGTGCCTGACCTCGCTGTCGCGGCATCTGCCGCGGGCGCGGCGGACCGAAGCCAAGCAACAGCCGGAGTCCGGCGCGGCGGCCTCGCGGCCCGATGATGTCGAGGAATAGAGGCGGTCTCGAGACCCCGAAATGGGGGACAGTCCCTGAAGGGACAGTCCCCTGATTAAGGCAACGGCGGCCCTCACCCCTATTGTTCCCCTCTCCCACAGGGACAGGGCTATATTACCCGAATCTAGGGGATCACGGTTTTCTGCCGTTGTCGTACTGGAAGGGCCGCGCCGAAGGGCGATTTCGCCCAGCGAAAGCGACCTGAGGCCGGCCCACGGACTGGCACCATGCCGCATAAGGATGAGCCGTTGCTGCCACCATCTGGGCCGGCCTCTCGCGGGCCACTGCGTGTCCCGCGCTCGACACGGCCCCTTGTATATTGGTTGGCGGGAGGTATGAGGGGCCGGGGGGGAGCGCCATTGCTCTTGCCTTGCGGAGCGGGCCGAATCGGGGACGTTTGGGGTCCCCATCCGGCCCAGCCGTTCCTTCCCCCTTCCCTCTCAGGGAAGGGGGGTAGGGGGGTTAGGAAGAACTCATCCCGTGGGTCGGGCTTCCACCCCGACAGCCGTTGCCGTTCTCCCCTCTCCCGCTTGCGGGAGAGGGCTAGGGTGAGGCCCGCCGTTGCCTTTCACTTCCGCCGCCCGACCCTCGGCTCTGCCACACTGCAAAGGGGCAACTTATGGTGGACAAAATCTCGGTCCTTGTATCCACGGGCAACCTCGGGGACAACATCATTGAAAAGGGCACCTTCTACGAGGGCGTCAAGCGCGACCTTGACTGCTTGGCCGCGGATGCCGGCAGTGCCGATGTCGGGCCGACCTTCCTAGGCGCCGACATGCCGCACAATCCCATCGAGTGGGAGCGCCACGACCTCGAGATCATGCTCTTGGCCAGCCGCGAGCAGGGCGTCCCCATGATCGTCGGCTCCTGCAGCACTACTGGCACCGACCAGGCCGTGGACCGCTGTGCTCAGATCATCCGCGAAATCGCCCAAGACCACCACCTCCAGCCTTTCAAGATGGCGCTGATCTACTCCCAGGTCGAGCTTGAGGAGCTCAGCCGGCGCGTGGCGCAGGGCCGCTGCGAGCCGCTGGGTGCTCCCTACGAGCTAACCGAGCAGCTCATCGCCGAAACCGACAATGTCACTGCCAGCATGGGTGTCGAGCAGATTATCCATGCCCTCGACCAGGGCGCGGATGTCATCATGGCCGGTCGCGCCTGTGATGATGCGGTCTTGGCGGCCCTGCCGATCTTCCGCGGTCTTCCGAAGGGCCTCAGCCTGCACATGGGCAAGGCTGCCGAGTGTGCCTCTTTGGTCTGCTGGCCGCAGATGGTCAAGGAGTCGATCATCGCCACCGTCACTGACGAGTATTTCTCCATCGAGCCGCTGCATCCGGCCCAGCGCGCCACTCCTCACAGCCTTGCAGCTCATTCCATGTACGAGCGCACCGACCCCTTCGTTCAGGCGGTCCCCGGTGGGATTCTCGACATGCACGCCAGTCGCTATGTAGCCGAGACCGACCGCATCTGCCGCGTCTATGACAGCGTTTTCGTCCCCTCGGCGGATGGCTCGTACAAGGTCAAGCTGGAGGGGGCCGGCGAGGCCGGGCATCGCGTGTATCATTTCGTGGGGATCCGCGATCCCCGCGCGATCCAGCATCTTGACCAAATCTGTGACGACACCCGCCGCAAGGTCTCCGAGATCATCGGCCCGCACCGCGACAAAGACTACCAGCTATTCTTCCACGTCTATGGCGCTAATGCCATCATGAAGCAGTATGAGCCCCAACTCCGCCCTCAGACTCACGAGGTTGCCATTGTCATCGAGGTGGTCTCGGCGGACCTCGAGTTAGCTTCTGCGGTCGCCAAGTGCGCCAAGTTCCGCTTCTTTTACATGAGCTATCCGGGCCAGATGAATTCCTCCGGCGGCTCGGTGGCGCTGCTCACCGATGAGCCGCTGTACCCTCAGCACAAGTGCTACCGCTGGACGATAGACCACCTGCTGCGCCTCGATGACCCACTGGATGCGAAGATATTCCGCTTCGAGTACGAGATAATCTAGGGAGATTGATGGGCAAATGGGCATTCGAATCATTGCTACTGGCGGGACGATTGATGACCTCGACCACGACTGCATCGAGGACATGCCTGAGGATCACGAGTCGCTGATACCCGACAACCTTGAGCAAGCACGGGTCACTGCCGACTACGTCGTCGAGGTGCTGATGCAGAAGGACAGCAGGGTCGTTACTGACGAAGACCGCGAGCGGATGGCTGCGGCCTGCCTCCAGTGTGACGAAGACCGGATCATCATCACTCACGGCACCAGGACGCTCGAGCTGACTGCCAGGTATCTGGGCCGCAGGGACATCCCTAAGACGATTGTGGTAATCGGCTCCATCGTGCCGGCCAACAGCGAACGCTCGGATGCGCAGTTCAACCTCGGCGCCGCCGTCGCCGCGGTGCAACTGCTGCCGCCCGGGGTCTATGTCACTATGAACGGCAGGATATTCACCTGGGACAACGTCTACAAGAACCGCAACAACATGTGCTTCGAGACGGAGAGATAGGCATCTCACAGGCACCTGAGCCACCAGGAGGTCATCGCATGGACGCAGCACCGACCACGAGCTTTGATAGGACCATAGCCTGCCGCCTGGCGGACTTTTATGCAGCGCTCACGTCGTCCGCGGTCCCCCTCGAGGTGATGAACAAGGCCCGCCGGGTGCTGGCTGATTTCCTCGCCGCCTTGGCGGTGGGCTATCACGAGGGCGCGCTGGCGGACCTCGCCAATGACTACCTGCTGCAGATGGGTGGAAGCCCGGAGGCCACCGTTCTCTGCCTCGATACCAAGCTCCCGGCCGCCAATGCCGCCTTAGCGATGGGCATCATGGCCCATGCCATCGAGCTGGATGACGGCCACCGCTGGGGCACTTCGCATCCCGGCGTCTCGATTGTCCCGGCGGTGCTGGCGGTCGCCGAACGTAGCGGCAGCTCTTTCGCCGACTTGCTCACGGCGATTGCGGTGGGTTACGATGCCATGTTGCGGCCGGCCCGGGCCATCAATCCCGGCCACTTGCAGCGCGGCTTCCATTCCACCGGCACCTGTGGCTCGCTTGGCGCCGCGGCTGCTTGTGCCAAGCTCCTCAACCTCGACAACACCCAGACGGCCTATGCCATTTCACTCGGCGGGCTGCAGAGCGCCGGGATTTGCGAGATGCTCCATGATCATCCCGGCGCCAAGCCGCTCCAGCCCGGCAAGGCGGCGATGGCCGGCGTATTTTCGGCCGACCTAGCCAGTCGCGGCGCGACCGCTCCCCGGACCCTTTTCGAGGGCCGCCATGGCTGGCTCCAGGCCATGTGTGATGGGCAGTATTCCTTACCTGCTTTGCTTGATGACCTTGGCGAGCGCTGGGAGATCCTCCTCACTTACACCAAGCTCTACCCCACCTGCCGCCACTGCCATGCCACCATTGATCTGGCCCGTGAGGCTCGCGAGGCCCTCCATTGTGCTCTCGACGAAATCGAGGCCATTGAGGTCCGCACCTACCAGCTCGGCTACATTGAGGTCGGCCTCATCGCCCTGCCCGCTTCATTCCAGGAGGCCATGTTCAGCCTGCCTTTCGCCGTCGCGATTGCGCTTGACACGGGCAACGTGACGTTGCAGGACTACACTCCGCAGAACCTGGCCGATCCGCGGCTTCGCGACGTGGCTTCCAAGGTCCGCATTCAGGTTGACGAGCAGATGAACGCCGTTTATCCCGAGGAGCGCGGCGCCTATCTCAAGATTACCTTGCAGGACGGCCGCACTTTCGAGCGCTCGGTCCCGCTGGCCAAGGGCGAGCCGGAGACTCCGGTCAGCGATGCCGAGTTGATGGTCAAGCACGAGGCGATGCTCCGGCCCTATTGCAGCCCGGATTTCGTGGCGGGGCTTTGGGAAATCGTCGTCAACAGCGACATCGCCGCCACCGAGTATGGGGACATTGTGCGGCATTTTAGCAACTTTAGCCGCTGACCTTATGCCTCTTTTCGGCCCGGGCGGGAACGCTGGCATCCCTGCGCCCGGTTCTGTGGCAAGGCCCGCAAGGCTCTTACCGCCGCAAGCAACTGCTATTGTGGTATTCCAGAGACAACTTCACATAATCCGAACAGCTCATCAGACCCGTGGCTCGGCCTGCTTGTCCGCCGTAGCTCTAGCGAAGGCGGGAGCGTGGTGTCCGTTTTCCCAGCTTCCAGCCCGAGGCCATTCTGGGACGCAAGACTAGGAGGTCCCCTCAGCCATGAAGACCAAGAACATCTGTGAGCTGGCGCGCACGGTTCGCTCCAAGAACGCAGGCAGTTTCATCATCACGCTTGAGATCATCTTCGACGATCGCGAGGTGTACGAAAGGGTCAAGGCGACCGGGGCGATCACTCGCGAGGCTATTGGGGAGGCGTATGGCATTGCGGCGGAGCGGGTCTTGGATTTCATGTATTACGACCCGGGGATGGGGATCAAGGCCAATTTGCGGCGGAGTTCGCCGAGTGGCGGCCCTGGCGAGACTGACGTATATGGCTGCCAGCAGTACGCGCCGCTGATGAGTCTGGAGGTCCCCTGGGAGGACTAGCAGCGACCTCAGCACTGCTTGCGGTGGCGGTTGTCGTCGCCGTTGTCCCCTCTCCCCTTGGGAGAGGGCTAGGGTGAGGGCCGCCGTTGCCGTTCTCCCCTCTCCCCCTTGGGAGAGGGCTAGGGTGAGGCCCGCCGTTACAGGGCGCATCGGGTACCCGCGCCCAGGGCCTGGGGGCATCCGCTCCCTCAAACCTGGAGGACAGCCATCCCTGGCTGTCCATGCCGTTGGCATAAACCGCGACAGGCAGCGATGCCTGTCGTCCAGGGAGGAGTCATGTTGCACGGGCGCATGGCATGCGCCCGTAAGGTGTTGTTGCCGTGGCCTTGCGGAGGGGCCGGCTGAGCGCAGCGAAACCGGCCCGCGCCGTTGCCGTTCTCCCCTCTCCCGCTTGCGGGAGAGGGCTAGGGTGAGGCCCGCCATTGTCGTTCGCCCCCTCCCGTTTCGCGGGTACCCACTGCGGAGCAGTGGGTGAGGCGGGGGGGTAGGCGCCGTCCTCCCCACCTTGCCTCACCATTACAGTTCAGGAGACCCATCGGTGGACACGATTGCGGCACAGCTTGCCGATTTTGCCACAGCCACCTCTTACGCTTCTCTGCCTGACGAGGTGACTCACCAGGCCAGGCGCTGCCTTTTGGACACGCTTGGCGCGGCTCTAGCCGGTGGCTACCATTCCGCTTCCGGCAGGATCATCAAGGCGGTTGTTGCCGACTTCGACGAGCCGCCGGTCGCGACGGTGATCGGCTCGAAGCTGCGGCGCTCGCCGATGACGGCGGCGCTGGCCAATGGCGTGATGGCTCACGCTCTGGAGCTGGATGATGGCTCCAAGCATGCCACTTATCATCCGGGCACTTCGATTATCCCGACTGCTTTAGCTCTGGGCGAGCAGTTGGCGACTGATGGCCGCGGCCTCCTGACGGCCATCGTGCTGGGCTACGAGGTGTCGTTGCGGATTGGCGCGGCGGTCAACCCCTCCCACTATCTGCGCGGTTTTCATCCTACGGGCACGGTGGCTCATTTCGGCACTACCGTAGCGGCGGCCAAGCTCCTGGAGCTGGATGCAGGGCAGCTCATCAATGCTCTGGGGCTGGCCGGCAGTTTGGCCTCAGGCATCAATCAGTACGAGGCTGACGGCTCCAACGTCAAGCACTTGCATCCGGGCAATGCTGCTCGCGACGGCATTTTGGCGGCGCTGCTGGCGCGCGCGGGCCTCACCGGGCCGGAGGAAGTTATTGAGGGCCGTCTCGGCTTCTGCCATTGTTTTGCTGACGAGTACGAGCTTAGCGGCATCACTCGCGGTCTCGGCGAGACTTTTGAGTTCCTCAATATTTACTTCAAGCCTTACTGCTCCTGCCGCTACGTACATTATGCGATTGAGTGCACGCTCAACATTCTCCGCGAGCATCCTTTGGCGTATGAGGACATCGCGTCCATTCGCGTGCTAACTCATCGCAACGCCAAGCAGGGCTCTGACATTCCCGATTATCGGACGCCGCTGCATGCCCGCACCAGCCTCCAGCATGGCATCGCCGCGATTCTGGTTTTTGGCAAGGCCAGCTTAGCCGAGTACACGGAGGCGGCTTTGCAGGACCGCCGCCTGCGCCAGCTCAGCAGCAAGATCACGATTGAGGTGGACCCTGAGTTGCAGCGGCAGTATCCGGACCCCCGGCCGATGGTTGTTGAGATTCGCGACCGCGAGGGCAATTCATACAGTTCGCGCGTGGACTATGCCAAGGGTGATCCGCAGAATCCGCTGACTGACGCTGAGTTACGAACGAAGTTCGCGGAGGTTACTGATGGCATTCTTGACGAGCCGGCGGCCCGGGCGATTATTGAGACCGTGATGCTGGCGGATGACCTTGATACGGTGGCCGACTTGAGCCGACTGCTGCAGTTTGGGGTATAATGGTCCGGTGGCTCGGGCATCCTTTGCCGACCTATCCCCCTTTGGATTCCCCCTTCCGGGTACCCGCGCGAAGCGTGGGTGTGGGAAGGAGGCCAGGGGGTGAGGCCCGCCGGTGCCGTTCATTCCTCTCCCCCTGGGAGAGGGCTAGGGTGAGGCCCGCCGTTGCCGTTCTCCCCTCTCCCCTCCGGGAGAGGGGCCGGGGGTGAGGCCCGCCGTTGCCTTTCGCCGTTGCTGTTCCCCCTCCCACGTCGGGATGGGCTGGGGGGTAGGTGCCGTTGCCCCCTTTGGCATAATGTAATGCTTCCCGCACCTGACCATCACAAACGGAGACAGAACCCCCATGAGCCAAACGATCAATGAGCAGCTTTCCCGTTTCGCCGTTGACCTCAGCTACGAGGCGATCCCGCGAGATGTCCTGACCCATCTCAAAAAGGTGATTCTCGATTCGCTTGGCGTCGGCCTATTCGGCTCGGCGACGCCCTGGATGCACATTTACCGCCAGGTTCTCAGCGAGCGCACCGACCGCACCGAGGCTTCCGTCTGGGGAACGGACGCCAAGACCTCGGTGATTGCTGCGATGCTGCTGAACGGGGCGGCCATCAACTCTTTCGAGCTTGACGACACTCACACTGACGGCATCATCCACGTGTCCACAGGCGTATTGGGCTGTGTTGTGGCCTTCGCCGAGATGTTGGGGGCTGTGTCCGGGCGCGATTTCCTGACCGCGGCCACGCTGGCCTATGAGGTCTCATGCCGGGTAGCGGCACCGGTCGGCATGGAGATTGCGCATCAGGGCTTCAACAACACCGGCAGTTGTTGCGTTTTCGGTTCGACGGCGGCTGTCGGCAAGCTGTTGGGGCTTGACGCCGGGCAGATGCAGGATGCTATGGGCATTGCCGGCAACTGGGCCGGCGGCTTGCAGGCCGTGCAGTTCGCGGCGATGGCCAAGCGCATTGTCCCCTCCAAGTCCTCGGAGGGCGCTATTCTCGGCGCGCTTCTGGCCCAGCAGGGCTTCACCGGCATCGCGGATGTCTTCGAGAACAAGTTCGGCGGCTTCTACAACTGCTTTACTGACGATGTCTATGACAAGGACCGGATTGTTGGCGAGCTGGGGGAGCGCTGGGAGCTGATGGGCATTGGCTTGAAGTTCTATTCCACATGTCGCAGCAAGCACACGACGATTGGCGGGCTCAAGCGGCTGATGGCGGCGCACCCCGACATTACCGCCGACAGCATCGCGAGGATCACGGTCCACACCACTTCGATCACTCACAAGTATTCGGTCCCTGCCGACGCCATCACCAGTGTGGTCGCGGCGCAGATTAGCCATCCCTACGTTTGTGCTGTGACGGTTCTGGAGGGCAATGCCTTTGTGGACCAGTTCACCGAGGAGAAGATCCGCGACCCGAGGATACTCGAGCTGGCGCACAAGGTGGAGGTGGTTGCCGACCCCGAGATCGAGAGCCTGCCGCGAGCTTTGCGCTACACGGTGAGAATCGAGGTGGAGTTGACCGACGGGACGACTTATGATCTTGAGGAGACTTATCCCAAGGGCCATCCTGCGAATCCGCTGACGCGGGACGAGCTCTTGTGGAAGTTCCGGTCGCTGGGTGGTAAGGTTATTGCTGACGAGGCGCGCCTTGGGGCCATTATTGAGGCTGTTGAGGGGCTTGACGACCTTGACGATATTTGCGTCCTTACGGACCTGTTACGCACCGGCGGCTGACGGCACTTTAGTCGCGTGGGGCGGGCTTTCCAGCCGCCGTTGCCGTTTTGCTGTGATCCCCTCTCCCCGTGGGAGAGGGCTAGGGTGAGGGCTGCCGTTGCCTTCCGCTTCGTGCGCCTTACCTTGACACCTGGGGACCTCTAACATGCCCAAGACCATGGTCGAAAAAATCATATCGGCCCATTGCCACAAGGACGCCCAAGCCGGCGACTTCGTCGTCGCCGAGGCGGACCTGGCTATGGCCCACGACAGCACCGGCCCTCTGGCGATCCGCGCTTTCCAGCAGCTTGGCCGGGAGCACGTCTGGGACCCCACCAAGGCCGTTTTCATCATTGACCACGCCGCTCCCAGTCCCAACGAGACGGTCAGCCGCCTCCACGCCATGCTGCGCGATTTCGCGGCCCAACAGGGCCTGCGCCTCTACGATGTCGGCGAGGGCGTTTGCCATCAGGTGGTAGTCGAGCGGGGCCTGGTGGTGCCGGGCGCGCTGGCGGTCGGCGCCGATTCTCACACTTGCACTTATGGGGCGCTGAATGCTGTCGCTTTCGGCATCGGCTCGACCGACATCGCCGGCGTACTGCTGACCGGCAAGCTCTGGCTGAAGGTCCCTGAGACGATCAAGCTGGTCTATACCGGCGCGCCCCAGCGGGGCGTCTATGCTAAGGACCTGATGCTATACACAATCGGTCAACTGGGGGCGGCGGGCGCGGATTACTTAGCTCTGGAGTTCACGGGCGAGGCCGTTGCGCGGATGGGCATGGCGGAGCGGCTGACGATGTGCAACATGAGCGTCGAGTGCGGAGCCAAGGTCGGCATAATGGCGGCGGATGAGACCACGCTGGCCTATCTGCGGGACCGCACGGAGCGGCCGCTGGAGCCGGTCGCCAGCGATCCGGATGCGGCCTTTGCCGCCGTGCGGGAGTTCGACGTGTCGGCTATTGTTCCGCAGGTGAGCTGCCCGCACGCGGTGGACAACGTCGCACCGATCGGCGAGGTGGCGGGCCTCCCGATTCAGCAGGTTTACCTCGGCACCTGCACCAACGGCAGGCTCGAGGACCTGCGGATCGCGGCCGAGATTCTGGCGAGCCGGCGAGTTCATCAGGACTGCCGGCTGCTGGTCGGCCCGGCCTCCCGCGAAGTCTATCTGCAGAGCGTCAAAGAGGGCATTCTGGCCGTGCTGGTGGAGGCCGGGGCGACCATCAATCCGCCCGGATGCGGGCCCTGCTCCGGCACCCATCTCGGTGTCCCCGCGGACGGCGAAAACGTCATCTCAACAGCCAACCGCAACTTCCAAGGGCGCATGGGCAACAATCAAGCCAATATCTATCTGGCCTCCCCGGCGACCTGCGCCGCCTCCGCAATCGAGGGAAAGATCAGTGATCCGCGACCATATATGAGATGATTTGGCGGTATCGCCGAGACAAGTCATCAAGTTATATAAACGGTGTGGCATTTAGGCGTAACCGGGTATTGAAGCGCTGGAGAAATTGCCCGAAAATGCTGTAGTATTACAATACAAAAGCGCTGCACAAGTCAGTTGCCTAGATAGGCCTAGATTGCCCGTAGCGCGTTTTCGCCCTTGCGGGAAACCTTTTTTCGGGCGATCCCCCCACAAGCAACGAGGCCCTGTCGCAGCGGGCCTGACGCGAAATCGCGGCGGGTTGAGTCTCATACTGATGGGGGTTATGCACAGGGAGCAGAAGTGTTTCGTGCAGGGGGGGGCTAAGCCGCTTTGAGGCCGGGAGCCCCTGATAATGCAGGCCTCGTGACCTGTGTGCTACTCTTGCGGTGAGTAACCGAATCGCGGTTAGGGGGTGCACACGATTCGCGTTGTAGCCACGAAGCCCTGGTCCTACGGGGCTGGTGCCTGATGAGGTAAGGCGATTCGGAAAAGAGTTCGTAAGGGATTTGGCAAGAAGATGAATAAACACAAGATTTCTGGAGTCGCCCACAAGCTCGATGATGACATCAACACCGATTACATCATCGCAGGTAAATATACCAAGACGCTGGATTACCAGGCACTGGCGGAACACCTTTTTGAGGACCTGGATGCGGAATTGGCCGCCAAGCTTCGCCCCGGCGATTTCATCGTGGCCGGTGACAATTTCGGCTGCGGCTCCTCGCGGGAACAGGCCGCGCTGGCAATCAAGTATGCAGGCATCGGCGCTGTGCTCGCCAAATCGTTTGCGCGGATCTTTTTCCGCAACGCGATCAATCTCGGCCTCCCCGCCCTGGTCTGCGACACCGACAAAATCGGCCAAGGCCAGCGGCTGGAACTGGACCTGGCCGCCAACGCCGTGCTGAATCTCGATACCGGCCAGCACCTGGCGGTCGCGCCGCTGTCGCAAGTGATGCTGGGCATTTTGCGCGAAGGCGGCCTGGTAGCCTATCTGCAGCGGCACGGCGAATTCGTCGTTGAGGAGTGATCCGATGAAAAAGAGCACGCTCCTGAAGGAAATGATCGGCCAGAGGCAGGCCCTGGTCTGCCCCGGTGCCCATGACGCGATCTCCGCCAAGCTGATCGAGCAAGCCGGCTTCAAGGCCCTGCAGGTCAGCGGCTTCGGCCTCGCCGCTACCTACCTCGGCCTCCCCGATATGGGCTTCATCGGCTTCGGCGAGGTCCTGAGCCTGACCCGAAATATCGTGGCCGCGGTCGCGATTCCGGTGATGGCCGACGCCGATACCGGCTACGGCAACAGCCTCACCGCCATGCGGGTGACCGAAGAATTGATCAAAACCGGCGCCGCCGGTATGAACATCGAGGACCAGGTCTTCCCCAAGCGCTGCGGGCATCTGGAGGGCAAGCAGATCGTGCCCCTGGAGGAAATGGCGCTGAAAGTCAAGGCCTGCAGCGAAGTCAGGAATAGGCTTGATGCCGACTTCGTCATCAACGCCCGAACCGACGCCATCGCCGTGGCCGGCCTGGAAGAGGCGATCAAGCGGGGCAACGCCTACGCCGCAGCCGGCGCCGACCTGATCTTCGTCGAGGCGCCCGAGGCGGCGGAGCAGATCGAGCAGATCGTCAGCGAAATCACCGCCCCCGTCAGCCTCAACCTGATGGACGCCGTAGTCGGCGGCAAGACCCCCCTGGTGGCGATTGAGAAGCTGCGCGAGATGAGGGTCGCCCGAGTCAGCATCCCCGTAGGGCCGCTGTTCGCCTCCGTCCGCGGCATGATGAATTATCTGGAGGTAATCAGCGGCGACCAACTGGCCGAGGGCAGAACCGACCTGGTCGCCTCCTTCGAGGAGTTCAAGGAGCTGGTCGAGTTCGCCAAGTACCGGCAGCTAGAAAAGCAGTACCTGCCTGAGTTCAGGCCCGAGGAGTAGGGATTCCCAAGAGAACAACGGCAGGCAAGAGTGCCTGCCCCACCACGACAAGAAAGGCAAGCGCGAGCGACGCGAATGTATTCTGTAGGGCGGGGACCTGTGCCCCGCCCAGAATACCATACGACGACAACCGGCGCGGTACAGGCCCGCGCCCTACAACGGCAGCCCTCACCCTAGCCCTCTCCCAAGGGCAGAGGCAATAACGGCTAACGGCGCGGGCGCATGCCATGCGCCCCTCCAACGGCATCAATGAACAACGACAACGACGGCAGGCTGGAAAGCCCGCCCCACGCGCCAGTCAAGCAAAGCGCCAGCTACGCGATGATTATTCTAACATCCCTCTCCACCCCATATCTCGAATCGCATCTAGCCCGCCAGGCCGCAGACCAGTAGAACAGCCCACTGAGATGCACGCAGCACGCTTCGGCCGTTCGCCGAGCCCAGGGCTTCAGGCACCCGGGGCCAACACTCAAGAGCTTCGCAGCCTGCCGCCGTAACAGCATCTAGACAGCCAGGGAGGAGGCTAAGAGGACCGCGCGCTGAGTCGCCAGATCGTGCTCCGGACCGTATGACGGCTCCCGCTCGCCGCGAAGGCAAGCCGCTAAATCGGCCATGTCACGAACATAGCGCGGAATGTGAGGCACCGCAACCGCCTGCCAGCCCGCCCCGAAACCGCCCCGAGGGGACTTCAGACAGAGGCGCACCGCCGGCGGCTCCAGCGGCTGAATGATAACCGTGCCCTCCGTCCCGCAAACCTCCCAGCAGCGACGCTCCGAAGCATGCGCCTCCAGAGCCGCTGTGTGAAGCAGCGCCGCCGCCCGCGCAAACTCGAAAACGGCAGTGCAATTGTCCGCCAGGCCATCATCCTGGGCCCCATCGTGGCGTAGGAAAGGCCGCACCCTCTGCGGCGGCCCCAACGTCGCCACCAGCATGTCAATAAGATGACAGGCAAGCTCAAACATCATGCCGCCTGCATACTCCGCCAACTGCCGCCGAGTCGGCTCGGGGATGTCGGAGTTGATCTCCCCATGCACGTAGAAAACCTCGCCTAGCCAGCCCTCGCGAACCGCCCGCAAACACAACTCGAAAGCAGCGTTGTAGCGAAACATATAACCCATCTGCACCAGTAGACCGCGCTCCCCCGCCAGCTCCAGCAGGGACTCGAACTCGCTCAGATCAGAGCCGGCCGGCTTGTCGAGATGAATGTGCTTGCCGGCCTCGATAGCCTCGCGCGCGAACCCAAGATTGTCGCGGACACGCCCCTCCACCGCGACCATCGCGATCTGCTCGTCAGCCAGAAGCTGCGCGCGGTCCAGCCACCTGACACCAGCAAAAGCCTCAGCCTCGCGAGCGGCTGCCAGCAGTCCCGCATCAGGCTCGCAGACCCCCAGCAGCTCGAAATCGGGCGAATCCTGCAGGACCCGTAAGTTGCCGAGAGCATGTGCATGGGCCGTTCCCAGTAGCGCTGCGCCGATGCGTTGAGCCATTGGTTAGTTCACTCTCCTCGCGAGATTGGGATGGAACGGCGGGCCTCACCCTAGCCCTCTCCCAAGGGGAGAGGGAGTAACCACAACGACCACGGCAACGGCAGACCTAACCCCCTAGCCCCCTTCCCTGGTAGGGAAGGGGGAATTAGAAGGGGAATAGGTGGCCAAAGGATGCCCAAGCCACGGGATAATGGCCAGGAAAGACCTAAGCCAGGCAACAAAGTCAGGCGTGCGGTGACGTCAAGGTGCCCAGAAATCGGCCTGGAAATACATAACGACACTACTCAGGCCTCACCAAAGGCCCGCTGCGAAAGACACAACTGCGCCGGTCAGGCCTAGCTAGAGGTCGGCCTGGAAATATACAACAGTGTTGATGCGGAAGGTGTTGGTGCCCGCGATGGTGTTGCCCGGATAATACACAAACTGCGTAGTGCCATCTGCGTTGATTTTGAAGCCCGGATCATCAGCCAAATGCAGCAAATTAGCACCATCCCGGCGCTCGCAACCGGCAATCTCGTAGCCGTGAGTCGTGCCGTCGCCGTGAGTGACAATCACAAAACCCCCGGCCAGAGCCGCGCCCGGCGGTAGCTCCTGGTCAACCACAAAAGCATACTCGTTGGCCGCATCATCGCGCTCCACACCGGTGATGGTGCCGGCAATGGCCGCGCGCTCGCTCTCAATAGCGAAATCGCCGTAGCGCAGCAGAGTGCCGTCAGTTAAATAGGCGGTGATCGGTGCGCCATCGCGAAGGCGAATCAAACCCAAACGGCCATCGCAGGCCAGAGGCTTGCCGTCAACTTCAAGCGACACCTGCGCGCCGCCCTCAAGCGGCGATGAGATGATGTAATCGGTGCCGGCCTGATGAGTTACCGCCAGGGCCAGCGGACCGTGGACATCGTCGGGATCAGGAGCCAGCAGCGCCGCGACCGAATGGATAAAGGGCTTGCCCAGGTAAGGCTCATGGACCGCGACGAAGACGGAACTGAGATTCTCGGCGGCGCTGCGGCGGACCACCACGCCGGGCATCCAGTAGTTGTTCAGCTCGGCATCGCTCTCGTCGGCGCGGCGAATCGAGGGCATCATCACGTGATAGACCGTGGTGTCCGGCCGGCCGAGAACGGCAGTGCGGAGATGTACGTCGGAATCGTCGGTGAAGTCGAAGCTGACGGCCCAGTCGCCGGAGGTCTGAGCCTTGCGCAAATCGCGGATGAAGGCATAAGCGGCGCTGCGGCCCTGCGGGAACTCGCCGCCGTCGTTCTCGTTCCGGGGCAGGCGGAACTCAGCGTCAGGTCCCAGCAGCGTACCGTCCACGGGCTGCGTCGGCAAGCTCAGTGTGGCGGTCTGGTCGTAGTTGGCACTGCCATGCAGCGCCCAGTCATGCTGCGTGCCGCCGGCGACGCGGAAGATGTCCAGGACATAGGCATCGGCATCCGAGACGCCGACCATCACCAGGCGGCGGCGGTACTCGGTCGCCAGCTCCGGGTAGGCTACCGGCTCTCGGGCCTCCACGACCTGCAGGTCATCCGATAGCGGCGAATAGAGCGTGAGATCGCCGCCGGTACCGCGAGTGTGCTGGTCCTGCTCGTCTAGCGTCACCGTATTGTGCGCCATGCTGCGGACCGACCACGTGCGCCAGGCCGAATGGGTGTAGCCGATGTCGGAAAGCAGCTCGCGGCCCTTGGCCCAGAGAACAAGGTTGAGATCGTCAGCATGCTGGTGACCGTGACCGCCGCTGAAATGGAGATGGGCCTGCATCGCATCAGGCAGCTCCTTGCGGGCCAGGCGGGCATGGCCCATGCCGGCCAGCAGCACGGGAACGTTGCGCTCAGTGGGCTGGCGGCTACTTTTGGCCCAGTCGTCATGGACCGGCACAATGCGACGGTTAGGAAACACCAGCGCGCGCACGGAATTGACGGCCTTGTTGACAAACGGCAGATCGCGCTCCATGTCGAGGTTGTCGAAGCGCGAACTATCCTGCGGCCAAGTGTATCCGGGCGGGTCGGAATAGCCCTCGGCCACGCGGAATACGCTGCGCAGGCCGCCGATGGTCTGGTGATGGTAGCCGGCACTGCCCTCCTTCCACACGCCGTCGAAGAAGAACTGGTTGCGCAACAGGCCCAAGGCGCGGTTGATGCCATCATGCACGTAGTCCGGCTCGTTGAGGATGCGGCCATAGAGGATCAGGCTGCGGTATATGGGGGGCGACATGTTGCTGTAGTATTCCTTGTAGGTGCGCAGAAACTGTATCGAGGCGTGCAGCATGTCGGCCTCGATGGCTTTCTTCACGTCCACGCCCTTCTTCTCGCTCAGGCGCTCGAAGGCACCGCTGGCATAAAGCCGGTCATAGGCATAGGCAACATGAGGGGGGCCATCGCCATAGAACCAGCGGGACCAGATGCCGCCCCAGTACTCATACGGCGGCTTGGCGTCCGGCATCGGCCCGTCCTTGCCGACGGCGCGGTCTTTGACAAAGCACCAGCCGGCATAGCGCTGGGATATGTGATACAAAAGCTCGGCGCCGGCGTCGGCGTACTTGTCTTGGCCGGTGGCAAGGTAGCAGTCGGCGAACTCCTGGGCGAGCCTGCCGACATAGCTTTTTCTTTGATAGCGGGCGCGAGCAGTGAAATAATGCGGCTCGCCCCCCGGACCCTCCCAGTAGCGCCACTCGACCGCCTCGCCGCGGCGGTTCTCAAACTTCAGGACCTTGTCCATCGGGTACTTGTCGGAGGGGTACTCATGCCCGCAGAACTTGCAGTGAACGCCGTCAGGGTCCTCGATGCCGTTCCATACAAGCTGGCCGGACTGTACGCCCTGGTTGCAGTTGGGGCAATCGCAAAAGCGCACACCATTGCGGTCCGGCACCAGGTCGAGGATGAAGTCCATGCCGCGCTCCAGCAGGGGGTCGAGCTTGGCCTGCAGCGAGCGTGCCGAAGCTCCCGCAGTCGGCATCGCGGGATGCTCGATTTCGGCGGACTTCAACTCCGCTGCGGCGACCGGAGTGGTCACGGCGACGAGAATAAGCAACAGCAGCGTCAACTTCGCCCAAGACACGATAAGGACACACCCTTTCAGCGCGATAACGTGGCCGGCGGCGGCAAAGGCTCTGTGGGCTGTGCATATCCTTAACCTTTCGCCTCGGGATTGGCTTTACCTGCGCGAAAGCGAGCCACATCAAGAGCGCGGCAGGGACAAGCGGCGGCGATGTCGAAAGTTGCGGGGAATGGATACGGTCTGCGCGGAGGGAGGATGTAGATGGTTGCCTGGGTCGCGCTGGTGGTGCTCGAAGGCTTCTGTGTCTGGTGGCTGATCAAAGTCGCGCGTTCGGGGGCACATGAAGTGCCGATCGCCTTGGGCTTCATGGTCTATATCTATGCCTGCTTGCATGTGTTCGGGCACTTTCCGCCCGAATTCGGGGATTGGGAATCGCCGATTGCCCTGAAAGTCGTAGGCATCGCATTGCTGGTGCTGGCCGGGGCTGTGTTCGGCTGGTGCATGCAACTGATGAAGACCCTGGGCGCCGCCGAAGCAAACTGGGAAGATACCAGGGAGCTGGTAGAAGTCGGACCGTTCGGACTGGTGCGCCACCCGGTTTACGCCTCGGCAGCAGCGGCGGCGCTAGGTGTCGCGCTATGCCGGCTGACGCCTTTCAGCATCGCCCTGGGCGCGGTCGCGATAATCCTGTTCTACCTGGGAGCGCGGTTCGAGGACGGCTACAACAGCGATAAGTTCGGGGAGGTCTATGACGGGTACCGCCAGCGCACCAAGCTGATGGTCCCGTTGGTGCTGTAAGGAACGACGCCCTCACCCTAACCCTCTCCCAAGGGGAGAGGGAACAACGGCAAGCCTAACCCCCTACCCCCCTTCCCTGGCAGGGAAGGGGGAATCAGAAGGGGGATAGGCCGAAAAGCGGGCCGGTCTTCCAGCGGACGACTGCGTCGCCCGCTGCTCGGCACGGCCCCTCCGAACGACAACAGTAACGACAGCCCTCACCCTAACCCTCTCCCACAGGTAGAGGGGATAATAGCAACAGCAACGGCTGGGGGCTGGAAAGCCGATCCACGCGATGATATTTGGGGTGCCTGACCCAGAGGATGATATTCGGGAAGGCCAAGGGGCAGGATCGTCATGCAAAGGCGTAGGCTAGGCGGGGAGCAATCGGCGGGGCATGCGCAAGCCTGCAAGATGTAACTGAGGTGATGGGGAAAATGAATGTGCGGATTCCTATAGCGTTGGGCTTCTTGGCACTCATTGGGTCGGTGTGTGCGGCGCAACTGCCTGAAGGGCTGGCCTACCTCAAGCCCGGTACGCCCGAAGTCGGGGGCGTGCGCGACCTGTGCCTGATCTACCACGGAATGAAAAGCCGCGTGGCATGGACCAAAGAGGCGCTCATGCCCTATGTGGCATACGTGGACGAACAAGGCCGGCCGCGAGACTGGCTGTTCGACAGCTTCCTGTTCATCGAGTTCGCCACCGACAGCGGGGCGTGGCTCCACGCCTACCGCCAGGACCACCCGCAAGCCACTGCCGAGGACTGGGTCTGGCTGGCCGATTGCTGGTTCCGGCAAGATACCGGCCTGATCGGTCTGGAGCAGGCAGTGGCAGAGGTAGGAGCAACCCTCGGCGATCCCGACCGCAAAGTCAATGTCGTCATCACCATGCCTAAAGCCATGGAGCAGATCAGGCAATTCGGCCCGCTGGCAGGGCGGCAGGAAGTGCTCGACTTCAGCCGCGCCGAAGACCAACACCAAGCAATGGCGTGGTATATCGAGCGGGTGCTGGGGCACTGGCAACAACACAACTACCAGCACCTCAACCTGGTCGGCTGCTACTGGCTGGCGGAGAGTATTGCGGAAGCGGACCACGAGCTGGTGCGATGGGCGGCGGAGTACCTTCACGCGCGCGGCCAGAAGCTGTACTGGATACCGTACTTCGGTGCCAGCGGGCTGCATAAGTGGCAAGAGCGTGGCATTGACGCCACGATGCTGCAGCCTAATTACTTCTTCCAGAAGGAGCCGGAACTGGAGCGGCTACCCAAAGCGGCAAGGCGAGCCGGAACGGCAGGCTGCGGTATCGAGATCGAGTTCGATGCGCGCGCCCTGATTTCCGAGGACTACCGGCAGCGGTTCTATGCCTACCTCGACGCGGGTGTGAAATACGGGTGGATGAACGAGGCGCTGCTGGGCTACTACGAGGGCGGGCGGGCAGTTAAGATCTTCGCCGAGACGCCGGGCCTGGGCAGAGAACTCTACGAGGCCGTCTATCGCTTCGTCAAGGGAAGCTACCAGATGTCGGGCAAGGTGGACCTGTCGGGAATGGAAATACCGGCACACGACAACACCGGCAACCTGGCGCTGGCCACCAAGGGCGCGAGAATCCACGG
Source organism: uncultured Armatimonadia bacterium (assembly GCA_964390495.1). GTDB lineage: Bacteria > Armatimonadota > Zipacnadia > Zipacnadales > UBA11051 > UBA11051. Next base: position 26,597 of record CAYMIN010000023.1, on the reverse strand, counting down.
CTGCGTGCGGCACGAAGACCAGCCGGAGTTGGCACCCGAAAAGATCATTGACGGTGACATCTACAACTATGGGGGCATGTACGGATACGGCTACTTCGCCTGGCCGAACAGCTTCACCATCGAGCTGCCCCAAAGCGCGAGCGTGGCCCGCACGCACACGATGCTGCATGACAGCGTCGGCCAGAGCTTCCGCTACCGGATCGAGACCTCGACGGATAATCAGAACTGGGAGCCGGCGGTGGATAAAAGTGAAGGCGAATGGCGCGGCTGGCAAGTGGACGAATTCGCGCCGCGTGAGGCGAAATATATCCGCTTCACCGGCCTGCACAATACCGCCAATGCCAACTTCCAGGTCGTGGAGTTCGAGGCCTATGCGGCGCAGCAGTAGGCCGAGACAGGCGGAGGCCCTGTCAGGAAATGCCGAAGCGCTCGTGGAACTCCTGCCAGAGGTCTTCGGGAATCGCCTCCGCGACCGCCGCAACGTCGGCCTCGAGAAGCTGCGGGTTGGTGACGCCGACTAAGGTCGAAGCAATGCGCGACTCGCGCAGGCAGAATTGTAGGTTGAGCGCCAAGAGGCTGAGGTCGCGCTGCTGACACCAATCCCATAGCTGGGTCGCCAAGCGCAACCTCTGCGCGGTGGCGAAACCCGGCCGCCTCTGGGCAACCCGGCGCGGGTCCTCATCACTCAGCAGCCCCAGCATCACCGCCGCCCCGTTGTAAACCCCGACATCATGAGCCGCCGCCGGAATCAGGACGCCCTGCACCGCGCTGCGGTCGAGCAGGTTGTAGTCGCAGAAGGTCAGAGATAGGTCGAAATGGCCGGTCGCGATGCAGGCGCGATGGAACTCGTGAGGCCGGCAGCCCAGACCGATGGCGCGGATCAGGCCATCTTCCTTGCACTTCAGCAGGGCTTCGAGCGCATTGCCCGGGTCCAGCACCTGGCCGAGGTTGTCCGGGTCATGCACCAGCAAGATGTCTAGGTAGTCGGTCTGCAGCAGCTCGAGGCTGCGCTCGACACTGCGGCGCGTAGCAGCGGCTGAATAGTCCTTACTGCCGTCCGGGCCGCGGCCGGTCTTGGTCGAGATGATGATGTCCTCGCGGGTGACCTCGGCGCTGCGCCACTGCGCCAGCGCCAAACCGACGCGGCGCTGGCTCTCCCCGTACATCGGGGAAGTGTCAATCACATTCAGCCCAAGCTCGAGGCCGCGATGGACCGTGGCCACCGCCAGGTCGTCACTGTACTCGGTGGAGCCGGGGGCGGTCCTGCCCAAATGCGCGCCGCCCATGCCCAGGGCTGTGACCTCAAATCCGGTGCGGCCCAGACGGCGCTTGGTCAAGGCTAGATTCGTCATCGTGAATTCACCCTAGAAATTTGGAATGGATGCGTGTGGGGCGGGGATAGAACGGCGACCCTCACCCCCGGCCCCTCTCCCAAGGGGGAGGGGAGAACGGCAGGCCTAACCCCCTAGCCCCCTTCCCTGGCAGGGAAGGGGGGAAGCAACAACCGATAGGTCGGCCAAAGCTAAAGCGGGCCGGTTTCGCTGCGCTCAGCCGGCCCCTCCGCAAGACCAAGACAAAAACAACGGCAACGGCACCCTCACCCTAGCCCTCTCCCAAGGGGAGAGGGGATAACAGCCAAACGCCAACGGCGCGGGCGCAGGCCCTGCGCCCCTACAACGGCATCAATCAACAAGAATGGCTGGGCCCGGGTACCCGATGCGCCCGTACAACGGCAACGACTGGGCTGCCCCCAGCGAACAGCTCAACACCAACCAGACCCCCACGAGCCGCTATTCGACTAGATATGGTGCTTTCGTGAGGTCTATCTCGGTGCCGCCATGCTGCGCCGACTCGACGGCCGCCAGGGCCGCCGCCAACGACTTGATGCCGTCGCGGTAGGGTGACCGTACGCGCTGCGGATCGTCCGCAATGATGGCATCAAAGAAGGTCGCGAACTCGCCCCGGTAGTCGGCGCGGTCCGGCTCGTCCTGAGCAATCTGCTCCCCACCAACCGTCAGCGCGCCATTGCCCAAGTCGTACAAGGAACCGTCGGCCACTACCAGGAAGCCCGAATGCCCGCCGGCCTCAAGCGCAGTGCAGGTGGTGAGGTTCGCCAAGCCGCCGCCGGCCAAAGTGTACGTGACACAAATAGTCAAGGGAATGTCGAGCTCGGCGGTCTTGTCGCTGCGGTCCAGGCCGCGCGCAGATACCGCCGTGTACTCAGCGCCCAAATAGCGCAACAGGTCAACCGCATGAATAGTGTTCTCGACGAAAGCGCCGCCGGAAAGCTCCTCCAGCATCCACCAGTATGCGGTGGCCCTGCTGCCGTGCAGCCGATGGATCAGCGCCTGGATGATGGGCTTGCCGGCAAGATGCAACTTGGCCTGCTCCGAGGTCTTGGCATAGCGACGGTTGAAGCCGACAGCGCTGATGACGCCCGCCTGGCGGATGGCGGCGTTGACCTCGTGAGCCTTCTCCATGCTGAGGGCAGGTGGCTTCTCGACGAAGACGTGAACACCGCGCTGGGCGGCGATAATCTCAGCATCGGTATGGGCGAAGGGTGGCACGAATATGCAGACGGCATCCAGAGACTCCCGATCGAGAAGATCGTGATGGTCGCGGTAGCACTTGGCCACGCCGTACTCGTCGCCCCGGGCCGCCAGGTTCTCAGGATTCGTGTCGCAGAATGCAGCCAACTCGATTTGAGGCAAGGTGGCGAGTATCGGCAAGTGGCAGATCTCCGCCATCTTGCCGACACCGATGATACCGACGCGCAACTTGGTCATGCGGGAACCTCCTGATGGTGCGATCGCCACTGCGGCGATGCTGCGGTCTAACCGGGATCCTTCATGCGTAAAACGGCCTCGGGCTGGAAGGCCGAGCTACGCGAGAGTTCTTCCTAACCCCCGTACCCCCCTTCCCTGCCAGGGAAGGGGGGGAGCAACAACTGGGCCGGATTCTCGGCGGAAGCTAGCGCTTCCCGCCTCGTATGCGGCCCCTCCGCAAGACCACGGCACAAACAACGACAACGGCTGTCGGGCTGGAAAGCCCGACCTACGCGGTTTGTTGGGAAAGGCCGAGCCACGCGAGTTCTGAAGTATCCAGCTAAGCGCCTAGGCCCGGTGCTCAGTCGGCAGCGGCGTTGTCAAGCAACTGCAACACGCGGGTGGCGGCCTGAGATTCTGTATCCCCCTCGGCGATTCCTGCAGCCCACTCGCGAAGTTGGCCGGTGAGATCAGCAGCCTGTTGGTCGCGGCCCAGGGCCTGCAAGGCGCGAGCCTTGAAGACATCGGCCTCGCCAAGGCGGGCGTGGGTCTCGTCAGCCGCCGCCTCAAGATGGCGCTTGCGCTTGGCCTCATCCCCCATGTCAGCAGCGGCTGCAGCCAGCAGCCAGTGCATCCGCGCCTCCTCGGGATAGGCCGCGCGGCCGACACCGAGATTGCGCGGGTAAGTGAGAGCGAGTTCGTAGTCGGCGATGGCTGCGGCGGTCCGGCCACTGCTGAGATGCTGCTGCGCGCGTCCGACCAAGGCACGGGTCCAGTGGGCGTGCATGCCGCGAGCGCCCTCCCAGGGCAGGAAGGTATAGGCCTGGAGCAGCTCCAGCGCCTCATCCCAGCGCTGCAGGTCGAGCAAACAAACGATGCGGCGCGCGGCGACATCCCAGCGGTTGACTGCCGGGTCCGGCCCGGACTCAAGGGCGCTCAGACGGCTTTCGGCATCGGCCCCGGCGCGCTGGAAGACCTCGTCGCGTTCAAGGTAGAGGTGATAATCGTCCGGGCGGCGAGCAATCGCCTTGGCGTACCACTCGAGAGCGGTATCGTGCTCGTCGCGCCACAGGCTATAGGCGAGGCCGAGATTGCGGCAGAGGACCGGATTCTCGTCGGAGATGCCGGCTGCGGCATGCCAGGCTCCGAAGGCCTCCTCGCGGCGGTTTAGAAAGGCCATGAGATTGCCCAGGAGCATGCGGGCCTGCCAGTCGCCAGGATTGCGTTCGATGGCGGCCTGGAGCACTTCAAGGTCCTCCAGGCGCGAGGGGAAGCAATACTCCGGATCAGGAGCGTCCGTCATCGCCAGTAGCTGTTGCAGCTCGGCGGGGGTGGACAAGTCGGCGAGGTGATAGCGAACTATCGGCGCGGCGGCCACGGCTTCGCTGGTAGTGACGCCGGTAGTCAGAAGCATCTCTGCTTCCTCAAGCAAGCCGCAGTCGCGGTACTTGAGGACCAGCTCCAGCCATTGCTGCGGGTCGTCGCCCAGAATGCTGATAAGGTCGGCCATCAGGTCGAGCATAGTCTCGGGATCGTTGTCCCAACGGGCGATAAAGAGGCGCTCGGCGACGAACTCGACCGCCAACGGATTCATGATGGCGGCTGTTTTCAGGACAGCCTCGACATCAAGCTCCAACAGCCGACAGGCCACGGCTACGATAAAGGAGACGTCGAGATCGGAGAGGCTATCCTGAACAAGCTCAAGCACCCGGTCATAGTCGCCTTGGCGCAGGGCCAGCTTGGCCAGAGTCAGCCGGGCTTCGGAGGCGCACTTGCTTCTGCCGGCCAGCCACCAGAGAATTGCCTCAGCTTCCCCCGCCTGGCCCTGCTGAGTCCTGGCGAGGGCCAGGTAGTACCAGGCTTCGTCGTTCTGGCGGTCGCGGGCTACGGCCTGCTGGAGATGCTCGGCCGCCTTCTCCAGCAGGCCGACTCGCAGACTGATCAGGCCCAGGCCGAGATGGGCAGTGCTGAGACCGGGGTCCTGCTGCAGAGCCTGGCGGTAGCTCTCGGCGGCTGCTTCATAGTCGTCCTGCAGCTCTTCGCGGACGCCCTGGGTGGCGAGCTCCTCGGCGGTGGCTTGGCGGTCCTGAGCAAGGGGAGCGGGCTTGATGTCCACCGGGCGGGAGAGGGTGCGGATACGGTCGGGTGTGAAACGCAGGACTTCCACACCCTCGGATAACAGGGCGACGCTGAGATCATCAGGCGAAGACTGGTTGCGAAGGGGGACGGTGACGGCGAAAGGCCGGTCGGGGGCAAGAGCCACCTGCTTGCTGAAGATGCGCTTGTTGTTGCGGTGGACTAGCAGTTGGCCGCGGCCCATCTCGGAGTTGACGAGGCCGGTGATGGTCGCCTGCTCGCCGTCAAGCTGCCAGTTGACGGCGGCGAGGTCGTTAGCGAACTGGAAGCCGCCAATGCCGGAGACGGGATACCAGGCCTCGGTCCACTCGAGGTCCTGGTAGGGCGGTATGAACTCGACGACGCTCTGGTCCACGAAACGGCCGGCCTGTAGCTCCACATATTGGCCGTCATCATCAGTGAGCAGATCAACCCAGATCATGCCCTCATCCGCCGTGCCCCAGGTGAAGAACTTTTTGCCGAACTCGATTTCGCGCTTGGCCCAGTGAACCAGGCCGGCATCCTGGTCCTCGTAGTAGCAGCCGAAAAAGTTTTCGTCGGAGTCCATGCAGAAGATGTCGTTGGGGCGCTGATGATTGCGGTAATAGCTGAGGTCGGTGCCCTCGAGCATCGGGTAGCCGTGAATGCCATGCGAGGTGCGGACCTGGGTCGCCGGAAAGACCAGGTGCAGATCATCGGTGGCGGGGACGGCGGAATTGGCCCAGAAGTAATGGCGCTGGCGCAGGGCGGTGGGGTTGTGCAGCACCACGTGCTGGGTGAGCCGGGCCTCCCCGGCCTCCAGGCCGAGCTCGACGCTCCAGCGCATGCGGCTGACGCGGTCGGTGGCGCCGACGACAATGCTTGCGCCCTCGCCTTCGGGGTCCTCCATAATGGTCGCCATCACCGGCGAAACAGTGACATGAGTGTGGCCGGGATGAGGGAAGTTGAACTCGATGCCGCCGGAGATCCAGGCGGCGCGGCGGGCCACAAAACCGTACTTGACGACATTGTTGCGATAGAAGACTTCCCGCTCGGCGACCTTGTCATAGAGCGAGTATAAGCGGCCGCCAAGCTCGGGCAGGACGATCAGGTGCAGGTACTCGTTCTCCACGTGCAGAGCTCGATAGGCCAGCGTCTGCGCGCCCTGAGTGAGGTCGAGGTCGTCGAGCATCGGATAGGGATAGATGCGTCGCGAACCGGCTCTGTGCCAAGGGGGATTGGGGTCGCCAGGCCCCAGCTTGTAGGTCTTTAGTTCGATCGCGTCTTCCCACGCCGAGACAGTCATAGCCTTGTCCTCCGGGATTAGGCGTTTACGGGCAAAGGCCGGGCCGGTTTCGCTGCGCTCAGCCGGCCCCTCCGCAAGACCACGGCAAAAACAACGGCAACGGCGGAAACGGCGGGCGCAATGAATTGCGCCCATACAACGGCCCCCTCACCCTAGCCCTCTCCCAAAGGGAAAGGGGAGAGGGGACAACAGCAACGGCAACGGCGGCAGGCTGAACCCTGCCCCACCGAAAGACTTAAGCATAACGGCTGCGGCGGCGGCTCAATTCGTAACGTCGCTGGGGAGTTCCCCGGTAGCCTGGGTTTCTCCTGCCAGCCTGCGTGATTTGCGAAAAAGTCTGCGGAAGGCGAGTCGGGGAATACGTGGGGAGCGAAGCTGGGCACGTGCGGAATCACAAAAGTGCCACTGATGGCAATCGGCAGCCTCAGTGGCGAATCAGTCTCAAATAGAAACCCGATGGGGTCAGAACCCCTCGGGCGGCCCCGGAGGTGCGGAAAGTCCGCGCACGGCGAACTGTGCGGTCACCTCAGTGCTCTCGAGGTCCTGGTTGTCCGTGGCGGTGACGGTGACAGTATATACGCTGTCCTCGGTCTCAAGGTTCTGCTCGGCAGCATAGGTGCCGCCATACTGCCCACCGCTGAGGGTGAGGTTGACGGTGGCGGTGCCGCCTGCGCCGGTGACCTTGGCCGTGACCGTGGCGACGGCGTTGTCATCGGTTGCTTGCGCCGTAATCGTCACGTTGCCGCCGACGAAGGCCACCTGGGGCGGCTCAACCTCAAGATCGGTGACCTCCGGCGGCTGGTTCGTGGGAGTTCCGCCGCCACCACCACATCCAGCAATAAGTGCAGTTAAGCCTATTAGTAACAGGATTCTATGAAGCATCTGTCGAGCCTCTCGCATACTGTTGAAGTGAACTAACCACAGTGTCCGCAAGGTGCCGATGAGCAATGGCCTGGGGCTGGAAGCCCGACCCACGGGGTTTATTGGGAAGCCTCAGTTGCGCGATACAACGATGCCCTCACCCCCTCCCCTCTCCCACAGGGAGAGGGGCAACGACAGCGACTGTCGCGCCGGAAGCCCGACCCACGGATTCCTTCAAGCCAGGATCAGGTAGTTAGACGTATGGCGCAGCGTTGCGGTTCCCGGTGCATCCACGTAATCGCGGCGTAGCCAGGGCCAGGCCATTTCAAAACCTGGCTTCTCAGGACTCGCGACCCGGTGAGACGCCGCTTCTTATCCAGGGGACAGTCCCCCCATTTCGGGGTCTTGAAACGGCTTCTAGTCACTGATTGGCCACTTACGGCCCCAAGAAAACGGTAATACGCCCGTTAGCCCGCCTCCAGCTCCTCCAGCAGGCCCTCCGGGACCGAGGCGGCATAGACGTGCGGTAGCCCCGTGTAGTCGGAGTTGTAAATGACCCACTTGCAGTCCGGACTGAAATAGGGATGCACATGAGTGTACTGAGGGCTGCCGAAAGAGGCACCCGACTGGCAGAGTACGCGCTTATTGCCAGTCTTGATCGAGCCGACCACGATCGCCGCATCGTAGAAAGTGTCGCTGACAAAGAAGCGGCCATCGCGCGAGGCATTAGGATGCGAATACAGAAAATCGTTAGTTACCACACGGGCCTCGGGCTCGCCCGGGCGCACGGCCAGCAGCAGGCCCGCTTGCTTCATCTCATCGTAGCTAGCAGTGGGGCTGCCGTTGATGGTGAGCAGGATTTCACCGGTGGTGCCGATCCAGCACTGATGGCCCTGGACCCGCCAGGTATGGGGCTGGCCCACCGGTAGCTCGCGATAGTTGCCGCCACTGCTGTCAATCAGATAAAGCGTCGCGCCGATAGGCCCGGTTGATTTGACAACCCGCCCCTGGTCGTCGAACTCACAGCCGCGATTGTGCTGGATGAGATAGTCCTTTGCCCTGCCCGGCTCGACCTGGGGATGGGCATTGCAGATGTCGGTGCCCTCATGGATGACCTGCCAGGTGCCGGCCGCCAAGTCACACTTGACAATGCCGAAAAGTTGCCGGTCGAGCCTGGTGGCGAATATGTAAGTATTGTTGTCAGGAGCGATAGAACCCAAGGTGCCGATTTCAGGTAGGCCCTCGAGGCGGTAAGTCTCCTGGTCGAGGGTGGCGATGTCGGTGCGGACGATTTCACAGCTATCCGGAGCGTACTGGCGCTGGCAATAGAAATAGCGCTGGGCGGTGCTGACGGCGACGCCGCGAATGCCCGGCACCTTCTCGCAGACAGGAGTGAGCCAGTTGGTCTGCAAGTCGGCTCGCCAAATCTCCACCAGGCCATAGGGACGATAAGAGAGCTCAAACATCAGCCAGCGGGAAGAAGGGTCCATGTAAGGCACTTCGCCATAGATGTTGTGATGGATCGCAGGAGCACTGGTCAACTGTGTGATCTGTGCCCCCGAATCGGGATCGGTGCCGCGATTGATGGCCTCTCTGACAGTGATAGCGCCTGGTTGCATGGGGTCACTCCTAAGATGGTAAAGGCTGGGCCGGATTCTCGGCGGAAGCTGGGGCTTCCGCCTCGTATGTGGCCCCTCCGCAAGACCACGGCACAAACAACAGCAACGGCAACGGCTGTCGGGCTGGAAAGCCCGACCTACGCGGAGGTGAAGCAGAGCCCACGCTACGCGAGCCAGAACGGGGACAGGCGAGACGGCTGTCCTACCGAGCGCTGGATAGACGGGACACCTGTACCACCGAGCACGGAGGGGGGGGGCGCTGCAACTCAAATCCAACGCCTTCGCTGTGGCTGCCCCCTACATGCACGGATTCTACCTATTCCGTCACCTGTAAGGCGTACACGCTGCCGTCGTCGCAGCCAGCTACAATCTCTCTCGTGGCGGCGTTGCCATCCAACTCGCAAACAGCCACATAACGCATCCAACCGGCCGCCTGATACCAGCCCAGTACCTCGCCCTGAGTGTCAAGTATCTTCACCGTGCCATCCTCGCAAGCACAAATGATCTCCGGCGCCTCGTCGCCAAGCACGTCGGCAATGGCCAGGTCGCGGCAAACCGCCAGCAGATTGGTCTGCACCAGCGGCTGGCCGTCGGCATCGAACAGATAGAGAATATGATTTTTGGAGCCTACCGCAGTCTCCAGCTTGCCGTCGCCGTCGAGGTCCCCCAGCGCCAGGGCACTGATGTCCATGCCGGTCTGGTAAGTGGGCAGAGAGCGCCCCTTCCACTCCTGGAACCAGATGATGCCGGCGCGGTCGCCGACAACGATCTCACCGACGCCATTACCGTCAAGGTCCGCGCAGGCAACCACCGTCGGCCCGGCATGACCGCTGCCGCCACCGGAGCCGATCACCTTGCCGTCCGGGGAATAGACGACCGCGCTGGTGTAGCTATTACCCATGATGACCTCTTTTCTGCCGTCGCCATCGAGGTCAAAAGCATCGCCACAAGTGGGCGTATGGGCCCAGCAGCACTCGTCCCAGATGAGTTGGCCAGTATGGTCATAGACATAGGTGCGCCAATTGGCCGAGCCGATGATGATCTCGGCATCGCCGTCATTGTCAATGTCGGAGTTGTAGATGACGGTGAGGCGGCTGGTGAAGGGTTGCACGCCCCGGTAGCCGGCGCGGGCATAGGTCCGGGGCGGTGGCTGGATGGTGAAGTTCTCGGTGCCGTCTGCCTTGACCGAGTACATGCTCTTATCTTCGCAGGCGGCGACGATCTGGTAATCGCCGACGCCGGTGCTGTTGACCACGGTCAAGTCGTTGATGATGTTGGGTAGCTGGTACTTCCAGAGAGCGGCGCCGTCCGGGCCGATGGCGTGGAGGGCCTTGTCGGTACCGCCGGCAAAGGTCTCGTCGCGATTATCGCCGTCAATATCGGCCACCTGCATGGCGTTGAGATGGAACCCGCTGCTAGCGATCTGCGACTTGGGGGCGATGCCGTTGAGCTCCAGGGAGTCGATATAGACATTGTGGGCTGCCGTGTAAGGCACCGCCACGATGCGGACGTAGCGGGCAGTCATCGGCTTGTCCGGCATCAGCGTGTACGGCATCATGGCGTCCTCGAGCTCCTTGGCGTTCTCCAGCTCGCCGAACAGGCGCTTGTCGTTAGCGAACTTATCGTCACTGATCCAGGCGCTGAGCTTGCTGACGCCGCAGCCACCGTTGAAGCTCTTGAGCTGACGAGAATTGATAACGATTTGGCGCAGCTCTTGGGTCTGGGCCATGTCAATGTCAAGCTGGACGGTTTCGCCGTCAGGGAACATGACGTTGCCACCGGGGTTGAGCAGGTCGGGCGGCTTGCCTACGCCGTAGCCGGCTTGGTCGGCCGTCATGGGCGTGCGGTCGGCCTGTAAGGTGACCCCAGGTGCAGCGGCAAAGTTGGTGTAAGCGCAGAAGTCATTGTACTCCCACAGCTTCGCCAGCTTCTCGCCGGTGCCGACCTCGCGCTCCTGAGCACCGGCAGCGGCGGAGGCGTAGTGCTGGAACTTCTCGCCGAGGGCCTCGGCAATACCCTGCAGCGCCAGCTTGTCAAGGGGCCGCAGCTTGAGCGCGTGCGTGCCCTGCTCAAGCATCTCGGTGGTCTCACCGGCGGCCGTGACATAGGTTACCTCGACCTGCTCGCCGGCCTGGAGTTGGGCCGCGCCGGTGGCCAGGTTGACCTGGACGTTCACCGGCATATTTGATTCCAGCAGCGGTCCCATAACGCGGAGACGAGTGGCCGCGGCTACAGTCAGGGTCTCCGGGGTGACGTAGAAGGCGGCCGCCTCGATGACGGTGCCGGGAATGAGAGTGGAGCGCTTGATGCCGGCGGCGGCGAGCCGGCCGCTATCATTGATTAGGTAGGTGGTGGTATCGCCGGCGCGATAGACATCCACATGCTGGGCATCGCCCTGGAGAGCGGTGGTGTAGATAACATTGGCGAACTGGTAGCTTTCGCCGGGCTGCATGTCGGCCTTCGCGGCCTCAACCAGGGCCCGGGCCTCGGTCAGGGGGAAAGGCGGAGAATTGAGGGAGGTACCCGCCGATTCCTTCTCAGACAGGGCCGCATCGGAGGCGACAACCAGGTTGAAGCGCCCCGGGTCTTTATCGGAGGTCCAGCGGCGGCCCTCGAGTTTGGCATTGCCGAGGGTGCGCCAGATGCACTGGAAGCTGTACTGAGCGGGGTCAAGGCAGCGCAGGTCGTCCACGATGAGGAAGTAGCGCCCTTTCGGCCAGATCACGGTACGGTCCCACCAGACGCCGTTGTAGTCGTCCAGCCGCGAGCCGAAAATGCCGAGAGCGTCAAAGTCGGCCTCGGCGATGACCCGGGACAGCTCCGGCGTGCGGCCGGCCCAGCCGTCTTTCAGAATCGTGACGGTATTGTGCTCGGCCAGCGAGGGGATCATGTAGCCGTCATCATAGAGGCGCACCTGGCCGCTGTCATAGTAGCGGACTATGCAGTTGGCGTCGGCGTGGGAATGGAAGCCGTAGCCGAAGCCACTGATGCACATGTACTGGTCGGCCTCGTCAAAGCCGCTGCGGAAGGCGACCTTGTCAAAGCACTCGGCGATGGGGAACTGGCGATTCTGTCCGCCGCTGCCGCGATTGTAGATCCACTCGGCCAGCGGGGCCTTGTTGACGCCGAGCAACTCATCAGGCCGCTGGCGGGGAATCACCTCCGGCGGCACCCAGTAGCGGGTCGGCCCGAAGCCGTGATGGTCCCACCACCACAGATAGCGGCCATCGCGGTAGAGCCAGGCAGCCAGCGGATAGGCAGCGACCAGGTACTTGCCGCCGAGGCCACTGGCATCGCCAAAGCCGGAGACGCGACCGGCATTGTCGGTAATCAGCATGTCAAAGTCGGCCATCTTGCGAAGACACTCGAGGTCGAAGTAGCGCCAGTCGGGGCGGTTAAGCGCCCAGTCATAATTGCCGGTGAGGGTGATGTTGCCGTAGCCGGGGCAGTCCTCGTTGACCTTCCAGTTGATCATGTTGGGCTCATAGTAGATGTCCATGTTGTCGAGGAGGGCCTTGCCGACCGGCAGGTCGGGGTAATAGCGGGTGAAATACATGGCGGCATGGGAGGCCCCGGTGGCATTCCAGTTGTTGCCGTGAGGATCGGTCGAGGGGTTGACCGTGGCCTTGGCATAGGGCATCAGATTGGCGAAGCGGTGGAAGAGATTGGCCAGCTCGAGGCGCTCCTGGTCGGTGAAACCCGGCCCCTCATCAATGCGGTCGTATTCGTTGAAGATGAGGCGGCAACTGCGGACATCGGAGGCGTCGCCCTCTGCCTCGAAAAGTGCGATGAGCTTGCGCATCGCAGCGACGAATAGCTTCGCCCACTGGGGATGGCCGGTGGTGAAGTAGGAGTTGCAGTACGACACCGCCACGCCGCCCATCGAGCGGGAAGAGGTGTTGCTCTCGATGTTCTTAAGCGTCGCGGCAACCGTCTCTTCGCTGGGGGGATCGCCGGCACCCGTGATCTCGATCAGCGGGCCGACGCTGCCACCTGCGCTCTCGCCCAGTATCTCGATGAACCTGTCAACGCCCGCCCCGCAGCCCTCCGGCGTGACACTGCCGATATAGACGACATTCTTGCCGGTCAGCCAGGGGTTGTGGACGGTGCGGATGACATAGGCAGCCTCACCTTTCGGCCAGGACCAGTCGCAGATGACCAGGGAGCGGTGATAGAGCTTCTCGACCACCGGGTTGTTGGCAAATACGCCGAGAGCGATAACGTTGGTGGCCTGCATCGCCTCGTCGGTGACCTGGCCGGCGATCACAATCGGCGGCGCGGCCCCGTAGGCGTGCTTGATGGCACCAGCCAGCTTGGTCGCCAGCGGCCCGTAGCCGATCTCGTCAGGGACGGCAATGAGACAACTGGCCGCCCCGTCAGTGACCAGAGCGGTGTCGAGATACATGGGCTTGAGTTCGGTGATTTGAGGAACGTCGGCGGCCCAGACACTCGCCACCAGAACCAGTAAAGCGACTAGGAATAGCGTGCGGCGCATTTTGACTCCTCCTTGTCGAGCAATGTAGCGTTTAGTTGCCGGTCAGTTGGGTACGGCAGATATACCAGGTGTCACCAGGACCATAGTCGTAAATGGCATAGGTGTTGTTCGCCCTGAACCTGCCCGCGTCCTGCGTGTTACGAAGGGTGACAATCTGAGTGGGCAGATCGCGACTGACCATCTCGACCGAAGCAAGGCGCATCAATTCCGCAGGCGCTTGCTGGCAGACGATGACTTTGCCGTCGAAGAGCCGGCGACATTCCCGCTGCTTGGCCATGTTGTAAGGTGATATGAGGCGGCCTGCTTCAGCCTCAATCTCGGTTATCAAATTGCTCGCCAGTATCGGCTCCAGGACGGTGGTAATCCACCATTGATCCTCCGCTGCTTGCTCCACCGCCTGGATGTCAAAAGCGGTCGCCTTGGGATACGACGGATTCTGGATGCGGATCACTTGGCCCGAGGCGTCGGTCAGGTCAGCCTTCGTGGTTACTCTCATGCGGCTGTTGGGGTAGTCCACTTCCACTATTTCGCCGCGGATCGGCTCGCCACTGGCGTCGGGCGGCCAGTTGATTGCAAGCTGCCCCTCTGGGCCCTCAATCAGAACGCTCTCGGGGCCTTGGTAGCGTTCCTTCTCCTGCAGAGCGGGTATGACCGACTGGAGGCGGTACTTTTTGCCGTCAGGTGTAGTGATGCGGAGGCCGGCGGGCATTTGGTGCTCAGCGCAACCGGGCATCGGCAGGGGCTCGATGGTCAGGCCCAGGTCATCGCCCTGGAACGGCTCGTGGACCGCGACAAAGGCTGTCGAGAGGTTCTCTGCGCCGCTGCTGCGCACCACCAGATAGGCATCCAAGGGGCTGCAGTGAACCAGGCCCCTGGCCTCGCCCTTGCCGATGAAGACCTCGCGGCCGGGTGCACCCAGCATGTGAATATTGTAGCCGGTGCCGGCCTCGTCGCCGCGCCGCCAGGTTGCCGTGAAGCTGTCTTCAACCCGGCCGGAGCGGATGTCCTTCACGTACGAGTAACCATTGTTGGTAGTGCTGAGGTACTCCACGTCCGTGCCGGCGAGGGTGCCGGGGCGCGCGGCCAACTGCCGGTCGCAAGTGATGGTGAAATTGGTGCCGGCCTCGCCGCTGGTGGAATGGAAGGGCCAGTCATGCTGCGAGCCGCCGGTGACGCGGAAGATGTCAACCACGAAGTGATGGTCCTCGTCAACCTGGATGACCGCAGCAGTCCGGTGGTAAAGAGCCGCCTGGGGGTAAGTGTCATAGGAGTACGCCGCGGCCACCTGCGCCCAGTCGCAGGCCCCGAATAGGTCCGCTGAAGCACAACTGCCGCGCTGCTGATTCGTCTCGTCTAGCAGCACGGTGGGATGGGTAATGGTGGTGTCAAGCCACTGGCGGCGCTTGGCTGAGCCCATATTCGTCGGGTAGCCGAGGTCAGCCGTGAAATCGTAGCCGTAAGCCATGAGCTTGAGCATCAACTGGTCGGGATGGCCATGACCGACGCCGGAGTTGGCGTGGTAAAGCAGTACGTGCTTGCGGGTGCGATAGTCACTGCCCATGTGCATCAAGGTCATGCCGACTTCATGGCCGAGGAAGGTCTTGCTCAGCTCGCCCCGGGGAGCCACCAAGCTATCGGTGCCGCCGCCATCGCCGTAGCCGAAAAAGCCGCCATCACAGGAGATGCGGTCTTGCCACTGCGCGATCATGCGGAAGCGGCTGCCGAACTCCTGATGCACATCGAGGCCGTCGGTGTAGATCTCGCGGCCCCGGTAGGCGGGCAACACGCTGCCGATGCCGAGATAGAGCTTGTTGACGTGCCAGGAGTAGCTGCTGGAATCTTCGTGGCCGCGCCCCTCGCGATAGAAGGCGCCGATGACGCCATGCCTGACGCCGGCTGGACCGTCAATCAGCTCCTGGATGATGCGGTCGTTGCGGAAGACCAGGCCGAGATGGGCCATCGCCTCGAGGTTGGCCATGCGGCCATTGCTGGTCTCCAGCCTGGCACTGCGGCGCAAAAACTCCCAGCAGTAGCCGAAGAGGTTGTGCTCGATGTTGTAGGTGAGGTCCTGAGTGTCGGTTTGACCGTCGCCGTTATAGTCGGCGCCCTGTTTGGCGGTGAAGAAATCCACCACGGCCCCGGCCTGCGGGACGGCCTCAAAGACCAGATCGTAGGACCTTGCCAAAGTCTTGATGAAACCGTTCTCGAAGACCTCACAGCCAATGTAGCCGCGGAAGGGGAGCTTGCGGTAATCCACCTTAGTGTCGAGGCGCGAATTGTACCAGCGGTAGGTTTCGGCCAGCTTGTTGAGTATGATCAGGGCCTTGTCGGCATAGCGCTGCTCGCCGGTGACGGCATAGGCCCACGCCAGAGCATGAACCGGCGGCCGATGGCCATCCAGTTCCGGTCCGTCGAAGTCGAACGGCTTGCCGTAGGGGTGCGAAATCAGCATCCTGAGCAAGAACATGCGATAGGCGGGGGTGAAGTAGAACATCTGGTGCTGAGGGAAGCCTGCCGGCGGCTGCCAGCCATTGCCATCATCCACGATCTCAAGCAGCTCGCCGGTCGCCGGGTTCTTGACCTGCATCCCCGGCGCCCACTCCTCGCCGCCGAAGGTGCAGCGATAGGTGTTGGGCTTGCCCCAAACCGGCAGGATAGTGGTGCTCTTGCCGAGATGCAGCGGACAGCCCTGATTGTAATTGGGCACCAGGGAGCGAGGATTGTCGGGTGAGATCATGTCATAGATGAACTCATCGCTCTTGGCCATCCAATAGTTGACCCACTCGGCATCAGGGGGCGGATCACCCGGCTGGTAGGCGGCCCGGGCCGCGTTGACCTCCGCCTCCGCGTTCAGGCCCCGGAACGCGCGCTCCTTGGGGTAGGCGTCGAAGATCGCCAGCGCGTCGCGCACCTCCGCCTCCGGCGGCCAATAGCCGAAACTGCGCTCAGCCGGTGGCGCTGGCTGCGCGGCAACGGGAATGCTCGTCAAGAGGCAGAGTAAGACAATCGCAATGATCAGAGACAAGCGACCACCTCCGAGGGCTGAGCGATCAAGCTATAGTCTAGCTTTCGCCACGGGGCGCCGGAGGCCTGCCTAGGTGTGGCCGTAAAGGCAACGGCTGTCGGGCTGCCCTTCGACGTTGCTCAGCACCGTGAGCTTGTCGAACGGTCGAACGGTCGAACGGGGAAGCCCGAGTCGCCATCGGCAAGCTCCACGCCAAACACATACTCTGAAGTAGCTTTTGGAGAGGCACCTGTGGCTTGCGCTCACTGCGATACGCTGCAACCTTCCAGCGAGGTGGCAAAACGTAGCGTCGCGTCTCTGATGGGGAGCAGCCAGGTGGTGGCCTCGCCCTGAGGTTCCGAGGCTGGCTGCGGGATGTCAGACAGATCAGCGCCGGGGGCCAGCGGGATGATCGCCACCGTTAGCATCGCCGGCAGGCTGACGCGGCCAGTGTATGTCAGCGCCGGCGCCGGCATCAGCTTGTTGCTCCAGCGGCCCGTCCAGCCGCGCCCGTGATTCTCGCGGTCCCCCTCCATGCCCCACAGCGTCCGGTTGGGCTTGCCGTCAGGCCAGTAGCTGGTGCGCGGCTGCTTGTCCCCGATGGTCAGTTGCGGCTGCAGGTCCCCCGACAGCGGCAACAGCACCAGCCGCGCCCCATTCGGCGCTTGGGCTATCGCCATACCGTCCTGGAACTCGATCTCAATTTCCTTGTCGAACTGGAAGTTCTGCTCGATGTCAGCAGCTTCAAGATGGCCTTGCCCCTCGGGACTGGTGATGAGATCCTGCAGCAGCCAGTATGACTTGTCAGCGAAAAGCATCCGGCGCTGCCACGCAACAGGCTTGACCGGTGCGAAGGAATAGTCGCCGGCAAACAGTGAGTAAAGCTCGCCATGCTCCCAGGTGTTCCCCAGCGGCTCCTTTGTCTCACGAGGGCAGTTCATGTACTCATCCACGCCGTCAACCGTGATGTTATTGTGCAGAAAGCTGTTATTCTGGCGGGAGAGGAACCGGTCCGGCTCGTTATTGTGATACCGCGTCGGCGACGGGTCTATGATGAAGTCTGCTCCGTACGCCGACACCACGAAGCTGAGCTTGTCACCATGTTGGTGCGAGGTGCCCCAGGGCCCGCAGTCAATCATCATGAAGACTGCTTGCTTCGTCCAGTCACTGCGCATCGTGTAATAGCCGCACCACTGCTCGTGGCCCGGCTGCGGCCAGACCAAGAACGGCGGCTCCGGTCCCTCTTCTCCCTTGATCATCCTATCTGCCCATGGCAGGTCGAGGTACTCCAGCAGCGGCACATAGGCCCCGCTCCTCGCGTACCCGGCATAGCCGTCGCCGAACGAGGGCACGCGCCCCGTCGGCTTGCCGAAAGCGGTCATGCACCCGATCATCGCCTCCAGCTTAGGCTTTGCGGCGGCGAAGCCTGCCTGCTTGCGCATCGCATACGCCATCTGTTGCGTCTGGTACGCCACTGATAACGAGTACCCCGTCGTCAGCTCTATGCACATCCCGTCCGGATAGAAAGCCTCATCAATGTACTGCTCCAGCAACCCCACATTGTACTCAAGCCATTCATCGCTCACTGCGAAGTCATCGAGCACCGCGCACACATCAAGCACTGTCCCCATCCAGGAACAGCCGCCGTTGTGGCGACCGTCAACCATTGCCTGGATGTAGATACGCAGCCAGCGGGTCTCCTCGTACATGCGCTGGAGGACCTGGAGTAGCTCCTCGTCCGTCACCTGGGGGAAGCTGCGGAGTAAGGCCACCGCCTCGGCCATTTTCGACAGCCGCATGTCAATCATGCACCAGTGCCAGGGCAGGGCCGGGATATAATCGCCGCGCCAGCCCTGGCGGCTCTTGCCAACGAATTCCTCAATCGGATAGGCGGCGATGTACTCCTTGATGTGATCCACGATGAAGCGGGCATACTCGGGATCGCGGGTGTGGTGGGCCGCGTAGCAGAGCGTGCTGAGAATCGGGAAGCGCGTGAGGCAACTCAGGGGCGCGTGCTGCCAGTCAAGGCCGGTTTCCGGCACCTCATGGACCGAATAGCCGTCCCAGAGGTGTCCGGCGAGAAGGGCATCGGCCCGCGAGGTGTTGTACTCGGGGTTGCGCTCCAGCGTCGACCAGTCGGGGGCTACCGGCGGCTCTAGCGCTCTGGTGCGGAAGTAGGCGAGGTAGGCCTGGGCTGCGGCCTCGACATCGCCTTGGTCCAGCGCCGCCTTCACCGCTGCCAGCTCCGGCTGCTCCAGCTTCAGGCCTCGCAGGAACGCCTCGCGGGTCGGGACGATGAAAGCGTCGGCCTGGGGCGGCCCCTGAGCTGCACCGTTTCTCGTTGCCAGCAGTAGTAACAACACAATAACCACTAGCGCGAACCGTAGCATGTGAATGGCAGCTCCTTGCACTTCGGGGGGACAGTCCCTAAAGGGGCAGTCCCCCGACGATAGCCGCAGGCTGGAAGCCTGCGCCACGGGCAACATCAATAGGGCGCAACGATTTCGGGCTGGGACTGCAGTTATGCAGATCTTGGTAACGGCTGGGCCGGATTCTCGGCGGAAGCTGACGCTTCCGCCTCGTATGCGGCCCCTCCGCAAGACCACAACAAGCACAACGACAGCCCTCACCCTAGCCCTCTCCCACAGGGAGAGGGAATGACGGCAAAACGGCAACAGCTAACACTACGGGCGCACCCACGCCTTCGGCGCGGGTACCCGATGCGCCTCTACAACGGCGACGACTGTCGGGCTGCAAGCCCGAGCTACGCGACAAGAAACAGCAGGCCAAGCTACGCGAGAGCAGTGTCGCGAGACCGAATTACGAGTTCGATGAGCCATTGGAGCTAGGTGAAGCTATCTGTGGGACATGACACTAGACTGGCACGTCCGATGCTTGGCCGAGGAAGAGCTCGGCGGCGTTGTCGTGCATAATGCGCTTGGCGGCGCGTACCGCAACCTCCGGCGTGAAATAGTCGGCCTCATGTACCTTCGCCATCAAGACGCGGGCGATGATATCCTGCGCCATCTCCAGCGCGCCTAAAGCGGCCTCGACCCGCGAGCAGTCACCACCCCACATGATCTTGCTCATCGGCACCGCCTCAATCCACTCCTGCAGCATCCGCCGTACTACCGAAGGCGAGATGATCGGCAACCAGCACATGTCCAGCCAGACGTTGGCTAGCGCCTTGGCCATGATGGCCAACTCAGAGCAGTAGGGATAGCCGCCGTGGAATAAGTCGAATTTGGCCTGGGGGTGGGCAAGTACTAGGTCCGTTAGCAGTATCGGGTTGGTGCCACGGATATCGCCACTGGCGGCGCGGATGCCGGTATGGACCTGGATCGGCAGATCATGAGCAGCGGCTAGGTCTACGATGGCGTGCATCAGGAAATCCTGCAAGGCCTTCGTCTCGGCGGCATCGAGCTGGTCCGGGCCGCGTTCATAGAGGCGGCGGGCGTCTTGCTCCCCCACCTCGGCGAAGTCCAGGGCGCGGTCGTAGGCCAGCGACGACTTGAGCGCCGGCGCGCCCGCAGCCTGATAGTGCTCAATAGCGGTGCCGATAAGCTCCAGATAGCTGTCGAAATCGCCGATTTCGAGATTGAGCTTGCGTGCACAATCGTAGGGAGATATGTCGTTATGGTCAGCCTGGCCGGCAAAGGGGGCCATCACAAAGGAGTTGATACGTAGCACCGGTGTTAGCACCTGGGAGCCGGTCTCAGTGTCAAAGGGCGTCCAGTGCGGGTCTTGCAGGGCGCAGCGGATGTGGCCGACTTGGCCGAGGGCGTAGTCAAAGAGGTCATCGCGCTGTCTGGCCTGCTGCATCTGCTCCGCAAGCGGGAGGCAATTGTCGGCATTGACCTCGTCTTCTTCAGGCAGCCCATAGAGCTTGCGACAGCCCAGCAGCAGGGAGCGGTAGTAGGCGGTATTTTCGAGCCGGCGCATCCACGGCTCGAAGGCGGCCCAGCGCTGTTTGGCTTCAAGGTCCGGCGCGGGCCAATCGGCTGCGGTCATTCCGACGGCGGCGAAGTCAGCCGCGACATAGGTGGCCTTGCACAGCTCGATAAAGTCCCAGGGGCCCTGGCGTAATTCCGCCAGTGGGCGAATGTGCTCGTGAGTGTCAATAACGGGGGTCTGTTGTATGGCTTCCATAACGGGTGATACTTGGGGCATCTAGGCTACCTCCTGAGGGTGTCGTGCTCCATATGCAGGTCTGCCTGAACGCGCGGATCAGCGTTGTTGGGTTTATTATTGGGCTAGGCCCGGGGGAATACCTGCCTCGAATCCCGGAGACAGGTTGACATGATGGCGCAAGTTGCGTAAGATGATGCACCAATGTGCTCCCGGCAAGTCGGCCGGGAGCGACTAGTAGTTTGCTACCCCTATCTGGCATCAGGCGCGCCAGAAGTGCTGTGAGTGTGGTCACCGGAGGATGGCAGTGGAGCCGCAGGCCGATCCGCTGGGGCATGCTGCAGCGCCGCGAAAACGGTGTACATGACCAAGGAGGCAAGTGCAGATGGCTGACACCAAGATATTCCTTTCGGAAAGTGAGATGCCCCAAGCCTGGTACAACATCAACCCGGACCTGCCGGCACCGCTGCTGCCGCCGCTCAATCCGGCCACTAACGAGCCGCTCGGACCAGAAGCTCTCGCACCCCTCTTCCCCATGGCCCTCATCATGCAGGAAGTCAGCATGGAGCCCTGGATCGAGATCCCCGATGACATCATGCGCATATACAAACTCTGGCGACCCAGTCCGCTGCATCGCGCATTGGCTCTCGAGGAGGAACTCGGTACTCCCGCCCGCATCTACTACAAGAACGAGAGCGTCAGTCCCGCCGGCAGTCACAAGCCCAACACTGCCGTCGCCCAGGCATATTACAATAAGCAGGAAGGCGTCAACCGCATCACCACCGAGACTGGTGCCGGGCAGTGGGGTAGCGCCCTGTCATTGGCCGGGGCGCTGTTCGATATCGAGATCCGCGTCTATATGGTGCGCATCAGCTACGACCAGAAGCCGTACCGCCGCCTGCTCATGCAGACATGGGGCGGCGAGTGCATACCCTCCCCCAGCGACCGCACCAATGCCGGCCGCACCATTCTCGCCGACGACCCTGACTCCCCGGGCAGTCTCGGCATCGCCATCTCCGAAGCCGTCGAGGAGGCTGCCGGACGCGAGGATACCAAGTACGCCCTCGGCAGCGTCCTCAACCACGTACTCCTCCACCAGACCGTCAACGGGCTCGAGCTAAAGAAGCAGCTTGCTATCGCCGGCGAGAAGCCGGACATGATGATCGGATGCGTCGGCGGCGGTTCCAACTTCGCCGGCTTCTGCTTCCCCTTCGTCAAGGACAAGCTTAACGGCCAGGACATCCAGATCATCGCCACTGAGCCGACCGCCTGCCCGACACTTACCCGTGCCCCGTACCGCTACGACTTCGGCGACAACGCGCAGATGACGCCATTACTCAAGATGCACACACTCGGCCATAGCTTCGTACCGCCGCCGATCCATGCCGGTGGGCTCCGTTACCATGGCGATGCGCCGCTGGTCTCCCTGCTCGTCTCCCAGAAGGTCATCGAGGCACGCGCATTCCATCAGAATGAAGTCTTCGAGGCCGCAGTCACCTGGGCACGCAGCGAAGGCCATCTGCCCGCCCCCGAGACCGCCCACGCCATCAAAGCAGCCGTTGATGAGGCACTCAAGTGCAAGGCGACCGGTGAGGAGAAGTGCATCGTGATCGCCTACAGCGGGCACGGCCACTTCGACCTGGCGGCCTACGAGGCCTACCTGACCGGCGAGCTGGAGGACTACGAGCTGCCGCAGGAAATGATAGACGAGGCAATGAAGAGCGTTCCGGAGGTCCCCGGGCCGGCGTAGGGCCGGCGCGGCACCATCACTAAGACCCCTAAGTTAGCGGCCCTCGCTTGGAGTATGCGGGGGCCGCTTGCGTGCGGGTAAGGTTGCAAAGGCGGCGCGGGTGTGCTAAACTCAAGCCAAATTGAATAAGCTTGCAGAGTAGTGTTGCGTAAGCACTACGGAAGGCGGTGCGAATCCGCCGCTGCCCCGCAACTGTGACCGGGTACGAAAGCCCACAACGACCACCGGGACGCTGCCACGGGAAGGTCGGGTGAGTAGGACGATCCGGAAGCCAGGAGACGGCCCTGCAAGCCTGATGTGCCCTCGAGGGCGGGCAAAACAGTACCTAGGATAGGCCGCTACGAGGCGGCCTTTTTTGATGTCAGCAAGTGATGGGGTCGCAGCCATGTGGACACCACTCAAGAGAGCCGGGACGCAGATAAGGCTACCGCTAAGTAGGCAGCTAGGGCTCGGCCTGGCGGTGCTAGCCGCCGCGATGCTGATGCTGGGCGGCTGTCAGCCCGAAACGGGCAGAAGCTCTCCCCCACTGCCGTCACAATCCCCGGCGCCGACTTCGGATGACGAGGCGTGGCCACAGACCTTCCCCAACACTCACGGGCCGGATATCGAGCTGGCCGGCCCCGCCCTCAACATTGTAACCATGCAGCCGAACATTGCTGAGATGCTGTGCGCAATCGGCGCGACCAGCCATGTAGCAGCGGTTGACAGGTACACGGACTACCCGCCTGAGATGCTGCGGAAGCCCAAGATCGGGGACATTCTGACTCCCGACTATGAGAAGATAGTGAGCATGCAGCCGGACTTGATCATCACCTCGCGGGGTACTGCGGCGGAGGTGCTGCAGAAGCTGCGCGACCTGGGTATGCAGGTACTTGGTGTTGATCCGCAGAGTCTGGGAGACGTGTTTTCGTGTATGAAGATGCTAGGGCGGCTGACGGGCAATGCGCAAGTGGCAGCCGACATCGTAGCTCAACTGCAGCGGCGCAGGCAGGCGGCGGTGGCGAAAGCACAGGCAGCGGTGGATAAGCAAGGGCGGCCGAGGACGGTGTTCGTGCTGCAGCTCGATCCGCTGTTTGTGGCCGGCAAGAGCTCATTCATCGCCAGCCTGATTGAGGACGCCGGCGGCAAGCAAGTCATCGCGGCCACAGTGGCCGGAGCCGACCAACCCTGGCCGCAGGTGTCGCAGGAGACCGTGCTGGCGGCTTCACCGGAGGTGCTGATATTCCCGTCGGCCCAGGTCGGCGAGGAGCGCGCCGACAGCCCCGAGCGGCTGCTGGCACAGTTGCGCCAACAGGCGGCGTGGGCCCAGCTTCCCGCCGTCAGCAACGGGCGCGTGTACGTAATTGATGATGACCTGATCACCATCCCCGGCCCGCGACTGCTACGGGCGCTGGAGCAGATGGTGGACCTGCTGCATCCGCCAAGTAGTGCAACGGAACAAACCTCACCAGGAAACGGAGCCGAATGAGCGAGGATATAGTGTTAGAGGCCCGCGAGGTGGTCGCCGGCTACGAGCAGCGCCAGGTGCTGCACGGGGTCAGTCTGAGCGTGGCCCGGGCCGAAATGATCGCGCTGCTGGGGCCCAACGGCTCCGGCAAGAGCACCCTGGTGCGGGCGCTGGCGGGAGTGCTGCCGGCCAGCAGGGGTGACGTGCTGCTGCACGGTAAGCCGCTGGCAAGCTACAGTCGGCGCGAGATCGCCCGGCAGATCGCGGTAGTGCCACAAATGAGCAGCATCCTGTTCTCGTTCACGGCGCTGGAGTATGTGATGATGGGGCGCACTCCGCATCTGGGCCGGCTGCAGGGCGAAAGCGCCGAGGACCGACAAGTCGCAGCCGCTGCGATGCGCGATACGGATACCGAACAACTCCGCGACCGGCCGGTGACGGAGCTGTCCGGCGGCGAACTGCAAAGGCTGATCATCACCCGCTGTCTGGCCCAGGAGACGCCGATCATGCTGCTGGACGAGCCGACCGCCTTCCTGGACGTCAACCACCAACTGCAGATCCTGCAACTTTTGCGCAAACTCAACGCCGCGCACGGCAAGACGATACTGTGCGTATCGCATGACCTCAACCTGACGGCGGCGTTCTTCGACCGGATTGCGCTGCTCAAGGACGGTCGGCTGGTCGCCGAGGGCTCGGCTGAGGAGATAATCACCGCCGCGCGCATCGAGGCAACCTATGGGGCCAGGGTGCTGGTGGACCGCACGCCGGCAGGACGCCCGCGGGTAACCGCCGACGCCGAGCCGGTAGAGGATGAGCGCCCGTGAACCGCCGCGCGATCGTGATGATCGTGGCCCTGCTGGTGGCGGCATTTGCGGTCTTCATGCTGTCCGCGACCCAGGGCACCTCCGGGATGTCGGCGCACAAGGCGCTGCGGGTGCTGTGGGCCAGCGCCAGCGGACAGCCGGCCGCGCCCGACATCGCGCCACAAGATATTACCATCGTCCGCGATATCCGCCTGCCGCGACTGCTGCTGGGGATGCTAGTGGGAGCATGTCTGGCAGTGGCGGGAGTGGTGATGCAGGCGTTTTTCCAGAACCCGATGGCGGCACCCTCGATAATCGGGGTCTCAGCAGGCGGGGCGCTAGGGGCAACCGCAGCACTCATGCTCGGCTTCGACTTCTGGCTGTGGCGGCTCAGCTCGGTGACGGTGTCGGCGTTTGTCGGCGCGCTGGCAGTAACGGCGCTGGTCTATCTGCTGTCGCGGCGAGGTGGCCGGACGCCGGTGGGGGTGCTGCTGCTGACCGGCATTGCGGTCGGCGCGATGGCCTCAGCCGCCTCCTCCTTCATCCTCATCACCTACGGCCAAGGCCAGATGGATAGAGTGGTCTATTGGCTGATGGGGAGCCTGGCGAATGGCGACTGGGCGAAGGTGCAGATGATCTGGCCGTTCGCGCTGCTGGGATGCGCCCTGGTCTATCTGTACGGGCGCGACCTCAACGTACTGCTGCTGGGCGACGAGCAGGCCCACTATCTGGGGCTGAACGTCGAGCAGGTCAAGCTGGTGCTGCTGACGCTGTCGTCGCTGCTGGCCGCAGCGGCGGTGGCGGTGTCCGGGGTCATCGGCTTCGTCGGGCTGATCATCCCGCATGTTACGCGGCTGATAGTGGGGCCGGACCACCGCTGGCTGCTGCCGACGGCGGGCCTGGCCGGAGCCGTGCTGCTGACGCTGGCGGACCTCGGCGCGCGCCTCGGCGGCGAGATACCTATCGGCGTGATTACCTCGATGCTGGGCGGGCCGTTTTTCCTGTACCTGCTGCACAAACGGCGGGAGTATGAGATGTGAAAGCAGCGGAATAGCAACGGGGCAGGTAGCCGATGTGTTCCGACAACGGCGGCCTCACCCTAGCCCTCTCCCGCAAGCGGGAGAGGGGACAACGGCAGAACGGCAACAACCTCGCGCAGGAGGCCCGAGCTGCGCGTCTAGAAGTGGTTTCAAAACCTAGCTTTGCAAGACGCGCGGTATGATAAGATGCTACTTTTGGTAGCCAGGGGACAGTCCCCCATTTCGGGCTTTGAAACAGCCTCTAGGCTCACCGCCCACCGTTTCTGGAGGGAAAGCTGACCGTCACATCGTGCCCCTGTTCCCCGGCTCCGGTATTCCTCAAATCCTCCCAGCCCCCCAACGAGATAATCCGGGTGGCGATGACTGAGAGGTCCAACTTCCCCTGGCGGCTGAGTTTGCCCTCCACCAGCAGCACCGGGCTGGCGTACAAATCCCGCCCATAGCGCTGGTAGGTGTCCTCGAATATGGCCGCATCCACCAGGCCCTTTTCGTCCTCCAGGCTGATGAAGATGGCGGTGCGCCCACTGCGTGTCGGGGGCCGCGCTCGAGCTACGACAATCCCGGCCACCTTCACCCGGTCACCGTCGCGATGGCTGTAAAGCTGCGTGCTGTTGATCGCCCCGATGCCGTGCAGCTTTTCGCGCCAGAAGGTAAAGGGATGCCGGCCAGTGCTGACGCCCATCAGCTTCAGCTCCAGCCCGATGCGGCCATACTCGGTCTGCGGGTCAAGCTGGGGCAGCAGGCTGAGCTTGTGGCTTGCGGAGAAATCCAGCTCCCGGGCACTGCGGCGGCCATAGCGGTCGGCGACTGCGCTGCCGGGCATCGCCGCAAGCGCCCACAGTAGCTCAGGCACGCTTTGGCCGGTGACATCGAAGGCGCCGACCAGTATCAGGTTCTCCACTAGCGGTCGGGGCACGCTGGTGCGCCGGCAGAAATCCCGCAGCGACTTGAACGGGCCCTGCTTGCGCGCACACATAATTGAACCCAGGGCCGCCTGGCTCATCCCGCGAAACAGCCGCAGCCCGATGCGGATCTTGCCGTCCTCGACACTGAAGCCCGCCTTGCTGCGGTTGACACAGAGCGGGAGGATGCTGATGCCCAGCCGCTTGGCTTCTTCCGCCACCGTCCGCGCCGGATAGAAGCCCATCGGCTCATTGGACAAGATGCCGGCCAGAAACTCGGCCGGATAATGCGCCTTTAGATATGCGGTCTGGTAAGAGATCCGGGCAAAGCAGGCCGCATGAGCCTTATTGAACCCGTAGGCGGCGAATCCGGCGATGGCGTC
>CAYMIN010000022.1:26789-63678 GCA_964390495.1 uncultured Armatimonadia bacterium | reverse complement strand
TTTTTCACCTACCTAACCAGCTCCCCAACTAGCCCCAAAGCAGCAGCGTCATCTTTGCCTGTCGGATTTGCATTCCCCGTCGCCACCGGCTAATATTGTTCCCGAACCGAGGTGAACACCTAGACTATGCAACCCCTTTCCGTCCAGATCTTACACACCGGCGGCCACTACCCCGAGCTGGTAGAGCAGCATCTCCGCAGCCAGGGAGCCCCGGTCACAGCTTACGAGCTTTCCGCCGACGCCTTTGAGGCCTTGGACGATCCCCAGCGCGCCCTTCCACCTGAACTCGGCGCGGCCGACGTGGTCATTGCCATCGCCTTACCGCCGGGCCTCATCACGGCCCTGCCGCCTCTGCTGGCCGATACGCAAGGCCGGGCGCTGCTGGTGCCGGTTGAGGACCCCGCTTGGGTACGTGCGGGCCTGGAGCGGCAGCTCCAGGGCCTGTGCAAGACCGCCGGGCTCGAGTGTGCAGTGCCCATGCCCTTCTGTGCCTTGGCCGGCAGCGGGGAGGTCATTCGCGCCTTCTGTGAGCAGTATCATCTCGGCCGCCCGCGGCTGGAGCTGGAGGTCGCTGATGGTGTGGTGACAGCGGCCCGCTGTATCCGGGGAGCGCCTTGTGGCCTGACCCACTGGGTGGCCGAGCGCCTCCCTGACACGCCGATTGACGAGGTCGTGGAGCGTGCCAAGGTCCTCCATCACAGTCGCCCCTGCATGGCCAGCATGGCGCTGATGCGCGACCTTGGCGACACGCTGATGCACGTTTCACTCGACATCATGAGGCGCGCCGCGGCCAGTGCGGTACGGCGCGCCCAGGGTGGCTCAGTCATCCGCAAGCGACCCTGACCCAGCCGCACACCGGAGACGGGCACGATGAAGCTAGCGATTGTTGGTAAGGGCGGTATCGGCAAAAGCAGCATTTGCGCGGGGCTGGCGTTGTGGCTGGCCGAGCAGGGCCGCCAGGTCTGGGCGGTGGATGCCGATCCCAACACCACTTTGGGCTATGCGCTCGGCTGGCCGGAAGCGCTGCTGGCTGGCATCCGGCCGCTCTCGGAGATGCGCGACATGCTGGCCAAGCGCGCCACCGGCGGTTCGGCCAGTCGTGCCATCTTCTCACTTGCCCCACCGGTGGCTGACATCATCGCTGACTTCGCGGTGGAGCGCAATGGCATCAGCCTCATGACTATGGGGACGGTGGTGGAGGCTGGCGGCGGCTGCTTATGTCCGGAGAATGCCACGCTCAAGACGATCTTGCGCGAGCTGGTGGCCGAAGACGCCGACATTCTGGTGGACATGGTCGCAGGCCTGGAGCATTTGGGACGCGGAACTGCGATGGCGATGCATGGTCTGCTGGCGGTCACTGATGCGACCGCCCCGGGCCTGAGAAGTGTTACTCGCATGCAGCGCTTGGCCGAGGACTTGGGCTTACACCCGGTACTCGTGGCTGCCAATCGCGTCCGTAGCGAGCGCGATCTGGAGCTGATTACCCAGGCGGTATCGCCCTTGCCGGTGGTGGGGACGGTATCGTACCACGAGGCGATTCAGGCGGAGGGGGTTTTCTCGGGTCCGGCGGGTGGTGCTGTCCGCGACGAGATCGCCCTCCTGGCCGCGGCCATAGATTCCACCCTCGGCGAGTAGTGTGTACCTGCACAGCTCCGCGTAGTGCTACTCGCCGCTCTTCGTAGTTGGTCGTCACCCAGCGCGGGCTTTATGCTTACCTATCTGGGGTAGTCCTCCCCGCATACCATACCTCCTAGAGACGCGTGGCGCGGCCTGAGCTTTGCGCTTTCTGCAAAGGTCAGGTGAGAATGGAGGTACCCGCACCGCAGGCGGGGGTCAATTCTCAGCTTCCAGCCCGCGAATGCCATTAGTCTATGCCATATGCAACACCGACGATACGACACTCAGAGAATGCTTAGCTCGGACTTCCCTTTCTTGCCGCGTAGCTCGGGCTTTCCAGCCCGAGGTCTTCCCTTCTACAACTCCCTAGTGCCAAAAATGCCTCATCCCGGTCATGACCATGGCGATACCGTGTTCGTCAGCGGCGGCGATGACTTCCTCATCGCGTTTGGAGCCGCCCGGCTGGATGATTGCTGCTGCACCGGTCTCGGCGGCGGCGTCGAGGCCATCGCGGGCGGGGAACATCGCATCTGAGGCCAGGCAGGCGCGCCGGGCGCGGTGACCGGCTTTGCGGGCGGCGATGATGGCCGAATCCACTCGGCTCATCTGTCCGGCTCCGCAGCCGACCAGGGTTTTGCCTTGCACCAGCACTATGGTATTGCTCTTGACGTGTTTGGCGACCCGGTCGGCAAACAGCAGCGCTTCCAGTTGCTCGGCGGTGGGCTGTTTCTTGGTGACCACGCGCAACTCGGCCGGGCTGACGCTTTGGGCATCGGGGGTTTGGGCGACGATCCCTCCGGGGATTTTTTTGATGTCGAAGTCTTTGGTCCGCGCGGCGGGGGCGAAGTCCGGCTGCACCAGCACCCGCATATTACTGGACTTGCCCCGCAGCATTTTCAGCGCCTCCTCGGTATAGCCGGGGGCGATGATCGCCTCGACGAAGGCCGCGATGATGGTGCTGTCGTAGTCGCCGGATTCCTCCCGGTAGCGCGGGGCGACGACCTGTTGCAGGTAGTCGCTGTTGAAGATCAGCTCGGCCAGTTCCGCGTCAACTTCGCGGTTGAAGCCCAGCACCGAGCCGAAGGCGGAGATCGGGTCAGCGCTCCAGGCGTTGCTGAAGGCCTCCGCCAGGCTGTCGGCGGAGGCCGCGCCACAGGGGTTGAGGTGCTTGATGATGATCGCGGTCGGCTCCTCGAAGTCGCGCGCCGCCTCCATCGCCGCCGTCAGGTCGAGGTAGTTATTGAAGGACAGCTCCTTCTCGCCGTGCAACTGCTCGGCGGTTGCCAGGCCCGGCTCGTTGGCGCTCAGGCCGGCGTACAGGGCCGCTTGTTGGTGGGGGTTCTCGCCGTAGCGCAGGTCCTCGCCCTGCTTGATGAACCACGGCGCGTAGTAGCGCGGGAAGTCGCCCTCCGCGCCTTCCTGCTCGCACAGGTACTTGACGATAGCGGCATCGTACTGGCCGGTATGGGCGAAGGCTTCTCTGGCCAGTCGCAGCCGCGTCTCCGCGCTGACGGCACCCTCGTTGGCCTGCATTTCGGCGATGACTTCATCGTAGTAATCCGGGCTGCAGATCACGGTGACGAACTTGTGATTCTTCGCCGCCGAGCGCAGCATGGTCGGCCCGCCGATGTCAATATTCTCCACTGCCTCGGCCATGCTTACCCCTGCGCGCGCCACCGTTTCCTGGAAGGGGTACAGGTTCACCACGACCATATCAATCATATCTATGCCCAGCTCTTCGGCTTCCTGGAGGTGGGCCGGCTTATCGCGCAGCGCCAGCAGGCCGCCGTGAACTTTCGGGTGCAGCGTTACCACCCGGTGGTCCATTATTTCGGGGAAGCCGGTGTAGTCCTCGACGGCTTTAACTGGCACGCCGGCCTCCTGCAGCTTCCGGCGGGTGCCGCCGGTGGAGAGGATCTCGACACCCATTTCCGCCAAGCCCTGGGCGAATTCGATTATCTCGCGCTTGTCTGACACGCTGATCAACGCTCGTTTGACTTGGTACATCGGCGGCCTCCGAGGGTACACAAAAATCGCCGGCCCGCTGCACGCTCACTGGCTCTCGGCTGGTGAGTGACCGGGGCGGCGTTGGTATCTTACTGCGTCGGATTATACTCCCGCCCCAGGGCGATGTCAAAACGGCTGCCAATCCCAGATCGGCAGCCGTTATTTACTATATGGTCTTGGCGTAGAGCCAACCGCAGGCTACTTGAAGAGGCTTGTGGCCTCCCGCGCGCAGATCTTCACATGACCGTCGGCATACAGCACATTCATTGCCCCGACGCCGGCGGTATGGACCTTGATATTGGTCGGCTTGGAGAAGAAGTCGGACATCAGCCAGCAGTCCGCGTCGCAAAGCTCGGTCAGCACGCGCGGCTGGTTGCCCCAGACCTTGTCCTTCAGGAAAAACCAGTCTATCCAGGTTTCCTGATTCGGCTTCCCGGGCGACACCTCTCCCGGCAGCCCGTCGAAGGAGAACGAGCAGTAGCCGATATTACCCGCCGCCCAGTTCGCCGGTGTCGGCAGCAGCGCATCGAAGCCAAACTTTCGCGCGGACGGGCAGTAGAAGATCTGGTAGTTCTTCACATACGGCTCCAACTGCCGCACCAGTCGCGGATGTGGGTTACTGGCATGGCTGTCGCAGGGGAAAGCGTCGTCGTGGTCATCGGCGTACATATGCCATGCGATTCCGAGCTGTCTAAGGTTGGACAGACAGGTTGAGGCCCGGGCCGATTCCCGCGCCCGGGCGAACACCGGGAAAAGGATAGCCGCCAGGATCGCAATAATCGCGATTACTACGAGCAGCTCAATGAGCGTGAAGCCTGCGGTCTTGCGGCGCGACACTTCATTCACCTCCCAATCGCTGCTGACACGTCCCTCATTATATACCCCTCACACAGATTACTCAACCATCCCTTGTCCCATACAGGGGATGCTGGCCCAGTCGTTATCCTTAATTCTTCCGGAAAGGCCGCATAAGAGGCGGAAGCGCCAGCTTCCGCCGAGAATCCGGCCCATTCTTTGTTTCGCGTAGGTCGGGCTTTCCAGCCCGACAGCCGTTGCCGTTATTCCCTCTCCCTGTGGGAGAGGGCTAGGGTGAGGCCCGCCGTTGCCTTAAACGTGGACTGTCCCCCCACTGCCTCTCATCGCTTCACCAACGATCCGCCTTACCGACTCCACCGCTCATGCACCGGCGGCATTTGCGGGAAGGCCCCATGCGGCTCCCTCTGGTACCAGTAGCCGACCGAGCTCACATCATCGGTCAGCGGCTCATAGCACCGGTTCGGCCACCAGCCCAGCTCCTGGATCGTCACTCGCAGGTCCTCATCGAAGCGGATCGGGTCCATGATATGCCAGCGGTACAGGCCGTGCTTGGGGACTTTGCCCTCTTCTTTCTGCCACAGCGGGTAGCCGAGGAAGGCCGTCGAGAAGGTATCGCCGAAACCCCAGGCCCCGCCGAAGTAGTCCTCGGTGCCGGTCCCGCAGATGGTCGGGTATTGCTCATCGCCGTCAATATAGAACTTGATTTCGCCCTCGCCCCACCAGCCGTCGGAGAACTGCACCCAGGCCAGGTAGGTGCCGACATATTGCCCTTTGCCTTTGATCCCGTCCAGGATCACGTGCTCGGGAACTTCGCGCGTCCCCATTGCGCGCCGCCATTGGGCGTGCAGATAGGCTGCCGCCTCGGGCACTTCGGTCTCCGCCCAGGTTATCTGGTAGAAGAAGCCCGGAATCTCCTCCCAGCGCTGGTTCTCGATGGTGATTCTAGCTCCCTCACAAAACGGCATTGGCCAGTAGCTATTCATCCCGCCGCTGGGGTTGACTGCGATCGGCAGGGAGTTGACTTTGGTCCTGAGGGAGTGTCCACAGCAGAAGAAGTCACCTAGCGGTACCTCGACTGAGGGCGTCTCTTCGTCGTCCCAGTACATGCGCAGGATACAGTCGCGGTAGGCGATTTCTCTCACGGTGATCCAGATATGTTGGATGACGCCGGAGCCGGAGATATCGGCGAGCGTGACGGTTTCTTCCGGCGCCAGTTTGATACAGGGCCGGACTTTCCAGCCCTCGCCGAGCATGGCCGCACCCCCGGCCGCGTCGGGTGCTTCCGGTTGCGCCTGAGCCCCGCCACCCTTCTTGCCATCGGGATTCTCCGCACAGATAGAACGTGTCTTTGCCTCGGCCAGGAACGGCACGCCTCCAAGTCCGAACTGAAAGCTATGGTTGGACATCATTAGACAGCCTCCTTCGCAGACCGTTTGTTCGCGCTTACCGCGACCGCCACGACGCTATCAGAGCGAAATCACGTTTCATACTCGATGCCTTTTTGGGGGTGTCTTACTGCTCACCTGAGCACCCTTGAGCTTCCTCGTTTGGCCTGCGATTACCTTCCGAGCTCAGTAGGTTGGTGTGACGCTTGGGGCCTATCCTGGCCTGCGAGGTTGGAAGCTGTCTCAAGCTCCTGCAAGGGGGACTGTCCTCTGAGCTTTCTAATGCCTTACAAAGCTCTCCGTGGGGCAGGCATCCTGCCTGCCGCCGTTGCTGTTGTCCTCTCTCCCCTGGGGAGAGGGCTAGGGTGAGGGCCGCCGTTGCCGTTTTGCCGTTGTCCCCTCTCCCTGTGGGAGAGGGGAATAGAAGGGGTGAGGGGCCGCCGTTGTGCCGTTCCCCCCTCCCGTCTCGGGAGGGGGCTGGGGGGTAGGTGCCGTTGCGCAATGCAGCAGTACCTACCGCCCCCACCAGTACTTCGACGCGCCCTCGAAGCCCGTATCGGCTTCCACCTCACTGCGCTTCATCCATTTGGCGTGCCCGTCCACGAACGCGAAGTTATCGCCTTCGTTGTGTCGGCCTTGGAGCCGCGCGATGCCCTCGAGGCCGCAGTACGGGTCAGTCGGGTCCTGGGCCAGGTGGTACGAGGGGATCAGCACGTAGTAGTTGTCATCCCCGAACCAGATCGTCTCGGAGGGCCTCTGGATATCGGCCAGACACAGGCCGGGGTACGACCACGCGCTCAGCCAGATATTCATCCCGTACCCGAAGTTGGTATCCGGGTCGGCCACATCGCCCCATTTCCCCGCCGGATTGCTCGGGCAGGTGAAGATGTCCCTATTCTTCACATACGGATAGAGCTGCTGCGGCCAGACCTTGTAGTCGCCCGGCGTCAGCGTGATGTGGTTGAGCATATCCTCATCGTAGTCCTCGACATACATCAGCGCAGCCAGCCCCAGCTCCTTGAGGTTACTCAGGCAGTTGGTCTGTCGCGCCTTCTCCCGCGCCCTGGCGAACACCGGGAACAGGATCGCCGCCAGGATCGCGATGATCGCGATCACCACCAGTAGCTCAATCAGCGTGAAGCCTCTGCGGCTTTGCCATGCCATGCTTGTCACCGTGGTTCAAGTGATGGGACATCCCCTATTATATACCCATCGCCGGCCTTGTTGAACCTTGTCCTGCCGCCGCTGCCGCAACCTGGCCTCCGGCCTTGGCTGCCATTAGACAAAGCCGCCCCGATGTGGCATAATTGGGGCCGCTGTCTGGCTTTTCACAAACCCACCGACCCATCACAACCGCGGCCGAAGTGAACTACTGCGCTCGTGACATCGGTCCCGAGGCTGCTTACCCAATCCGCTAGAATCAGGAGCCTTTATCATGCCCAAAGACATTGACGTACTGCCCAATTTCCAGAGAGGCGCCATCGAGTTTGCGCCGATACCCCAGTTCCTTTACACCGGCGACCTCCGCACCGAGCTGGAGAGCGGCCTATCCCCCGAGGCAGCCGTGACCATGTACGACCACCTGCTTCATATCCGCAACTTCGAGGAGACCATTGTCCAGCTCAAGAGCGGCCGCTACAAGCCGCTGCCCGACTTCCGTTTCATCGGCGCGACCCACCTCTCCATCGGCCAGGAGGCCGTAGCAGTCGGCACCATGGCGGCCATCAACCCTGATGACTACATCACCTCCACCCATCGCGGTCACGGCCATTCCATCGCCAAGGGCGCTTTCGCTCTTCAGCAGGCTGAGATTGACGATATGCTGGAGTTTTTGGGCGAGGCTGCGGCCAATTATGAGTTCGACGCAGCCGACCGCGCCTCGGTCTATCAAGCCGCCCTCCAGGAGCACCTCTTCCGCACCATGGCCGAGCTCTTCGGCAAGGAAGAGGGCTACTGCCGGGGTCGCGGTGGCGGCATGCACATTGCCGACTTCAACGTCGGCCATCTCGGTGCTAATGCCATTGTCGGCGGCTCGTATGCGATGGCCACGGGTGCCGCCATGGCCGCCGACAAGCTCGGCGATGGCAAAATCTGCGTCTGTCTGGTCGGCGACGGCGCGGCCAACAATGGTATCGCCCACGAATCCTACAACTTCGCCAGCATGGCGCAGTTCAAAAACGGCTGCCCGATTATCTATCTCATCGAGAACAACCAGTATGGCATGACCGGCCAGCAGGTGGGCGAGGTCACCGGCACCTTGCGCCTGGCCCGCCGCGGCGCCGGCTACAATGAAGTCAACATGCACGCCGAGGTTGTCAACGGCATGGACCCGCTGGCGGTCCGCGATGCCGTCAGCCGCGCCGCCGAGAAATGCCGCAGCGGAGACGGCCCCGTGCTGTTGGAGTGTCTCACCTACCGCTACAAGGGCCATTCGCTGTCCGACAACGGCAGTGCCTATCGCAGCGACGAGGAGGAGGCCGCCTGGCTGGCGCTTGACCCGCTCAAGACCTTCCCCCAGCAGCTTCTTGACAATGGCGTTCTCGATGCCGCCGAGGTCGAGGCCCATCAGCAGGCCGCTGCCGCGCGCATCGAGCAGGCGGCGGTCATGGCCGGCGCCGCCACCGATCCCGATCCCCGCACCATCTATGAGGGCCTCTATACCGACACGACTTCGGAGGACCTCGATCCCCAGTGGGCGACTCCTGCCGAGGCGCTGCTCAGCGAGCCGGCCAAGGCCGCTCGCGACGGCCAAGGACGTATCCTGGCTCGCCACGCGGTTGCCGAGGCCCTGATGGAGGAGATGTTACGCGACCGCCGTGTCATTCTCTATGGCGAGGATGTTGCCGATTACGGCGGCGCTTTCGGGGCCACTCGCGGTCTGCTTGAGATCTTCGGCCGCGCCCGCGTCTTCAATGCCGCCATCTCCGAGGCTGCCATCTGCGGCACTGCTGCCGGCGCCTCGATGGCCGGCCTGCGCCCGGTCGCCGAGATCATGTACATTGACTTCGTCCCCATGACCATGGACCAGATCGGCAATCAGATCGCCAAGAACCGCTATATGTTCGGCGGCAAGGCGACCTTACCGCTGGTCATCCGCACCACTATCGGCGGCGGCCGCGGCTATGCCGGACAGCATTCCCAGAGCCTCGAGGCCATCGTCACCATGTTCCCCGGCCTCAAGGTCGTGGCCCCTTCTTCGGCCTATGATCTCAAGGGCCTGCTCAAGAGCGCCATCCGCGATGACAATCCGGTAATCTTCATCGAGCATCAGCATCTTTACACCTCTAAGGACGAGGTGCCGGAGGCGGAGTACACCATCCCTCTTGGCGTCGGCAATATCACCCGCGAGGGCGAGGATATTACGGTAGTCGCCTATTCCTTCATGCGCCATGTGGCCGAGGAAGCCGCACAGATGGCCGAGGAAGAGGGCATCGCGGTGGAGATCATTGATCCGCGCACCCTACTGCCGCTGGACGCCGACCTTATCAACCAATCCGTGAAAAAGACCGGCCTGCTGTTATGTGTCAGCCAGGCGCCGGCGACTGGCTGTTATGCCGAGCACATTGCTTACCAGGCGCAGGCGGCGTGTTTCGAGGCCTTGAGGAAGCCGGTACGGATCGTAGCTGCGCATGACGTACCGCCACCGATGGCGGCACCGCTGGAGCATGAGAATTTGCCCTCACCGGAGAAGCTCCTGCGCAACATCAAGGAGCTGGTGGGCAAGTAGAACGGTGTCGCGCTGACGCCCTGACAATGCACTTGCTATTGCTTTCCGGAGGGGCCGAATAGGGTGGATTTCGCGCAGCGAAATTCGGGTTCCCTATCCGGCCCAGCCGTTGCAGTTAGCCCGTGGGGCAGGCATCCTGCCTGCCGCCGTTGCCGTTGGTGTTGTCTTGTGGAGGGGCCGGCTGAACGCAGTGAAACCGGCCCAGCCGTTGCCTGTAATATGGCTGAACTCGGCTGTTGTAGATTCCCGCCCCCAGCAGGTTTTCCCCGCTGCGGGCGGAACCTTTCCCTGACACCCACAACCAACCGAGGTGGCATGATGGCTGCTGATCTGCGCGTGCTGGCGGTAGTTGCGCATCCTGATGACGAGTGCATGCTCTCCGGCACTTTGGCGCTGCAGGCTCGCGCCGGCATTGAGGTCACGCTGGCGGTGGCGCTGAATGGCAATCGCGGCGGGCCTAGCGGCATAGACCCTCAGACCCGCGCCGCGACGCGCCATGCCGAGATGCTGAAGGCCTGCGAGCTCCTCGGCCTCAAGCTGGAGTGGCTCGACTATGGCGACGATGATTTCATGCAGCACTATCACGAGGGCTATCAGGTCATGGAGATGAACTTCCGCAACTTGGTGCGCCGGGTGGACCCCCAGCTCATGCTGGTCGCGCCGCTGGATGATTATCATCAGCACCATCGCCATGTCGCCGAGGTTGCGCTCAATGCCTCGATCAACGCCGGCAATCCGCACATCGTCAGCGATTGCCCGGCCTCCTCAGTGATACCTTGGGCGTTGCATTTCGCCCCCTTGCCGGGCACGCCGTTTGTACCTGCGCTGTACGTGGACATCGGGGAGACTTTCGAGCTGAAGCTGGCGGCGCTCAGGTGTCACGAGAGCCAGCACCAGTACCTCCGGCAGCGCCATCGCACTGACATATTTGCTCAGGTCGAGGCCACAGCTCGCTACTATGGAGCGGCTTGTGGCGTGGAGTTCGCGGAGGCTTTTGCCGTGTGCGAGCGTTTCAACCGACCGGCGCCGCTGCAGCAACTGGCGAAGTTCTTTCCGGCAATTGAGGAGGGTCAGTAGCAGATGCCTTTCGGCAAGGACCTACTTGACGTTCTGCCATTCCGTGATGACGAAGT
Source organism: uncultured Armatimonadia bacterium (assembly GCA_964390495.1). GTDB lineage: Bacteria > Armatimonadota > Zipacnadia > Zipacnadales > UBA11051 > UBA11051. The sequence goes on along the minus strand of CAYMIN010000022.1, from coordinate 52,993 downwards.
CTGCACTTATGTCCGCGGCATCACTGAAGCCGAGATCACCCGCCGCGAGCCGCACCATCACCCCGATTTCACGATCCAGGTCATCGAGGAGGCGGGCGACCTCTACGCGGCTCTGGCGGAGGACATCCACAGCCGCATTCTCACTGCTTCGGCGGAGGGCCGGCCTTTTGTCGCGATCCTGCCGGTCGGTCCGACGGGGCAGTATCCGCTGCTGGCGGCGAAGATCAACGCGGCGCGAACCGATCTCAGTCACGTGCAGCTTTTCTTCATGGACGAATACGCCTATGCGGATGGCGCGAGCATAGACAAGCGCTCGCCTTGGTCTTTCGCGGCGATTGCTGACGACCGCTTCTTCTCGCAGATTGAGGGTAGCTTGCGGCCTACGGCGGGTCAGATTCATTTCCCCGGCCCGGACAACATAGACTCTTACGATGACATGGTGATGGAGGCCTCTGCCGGGCGCGGTGCGGAGGTTGTGTATGGTGGCATTGGCTGGTCGGGCCATTTTGCCTTTTGGGACCCGCACTTGTGGGCCGAGTTCGGCGGTGACGAGGCGATCTGGCGGCAGGCGCGCTCGGCGCACGTCCGCCTGCACCCGCTGACCGTCTTGCACAACTCCTTACGGGCCGGAGGCGACTGGTCGGCGGTGCCGCCGTGCGCTTACACGATTGGGCCGCATCTGCTGCTGACGGCTGGTTATCGCAGTTTCTGGTGCGATGCTGATCTGGGTGATGGGATAAGCTGGCAGCGTTTTGTCGCGCGGCTGGCGGCGCACGGGCCGGTGACGCCGCGGGTGCCGGCCTCATATTTGCAGACGGCTGCGGGCAAGCTGACGATTCTGGGTGCGGTGGCCGAGGACATTGCCGCCCCTCGGGTCTCCTGGCAGTGAGGTATTGGCCGACAGCTATCCCGCGCAATTCACAAGACGCGTACCTCGGGCTTCCAGCCATCTTGTCCCGTGGGGCAGGCTTCAGCCTGCCGCCGTTGCCGTTTTGCTGTTATGCCCTCTTCCTCTGGGAGAGGAGCCGGGGGTGAGGGCCTCGTTGCCGTCAGGACGGGCCGGCTGAGCGCAGCGAAACCGGCCCGCGCCTTTTGGCATCGCGTCGCTGTTTTAGTCCCAAATCGCGTAGCTCGGGCTTCAGCCCGACAGCCGTTGCTGTTGTCCCCCTCCCGTTTCGGGAGGGGGACGGGGGTAGGTGCCGTCAGTTCGCCAATCATCTTGCACCACACGGAGGCGTTGATTATGCAGCTAGCAGTCTGGGGCCATCCGGCCCGCGAGTTCCCGGAGGGCAGCGACTCCATCGCGCACATCACCACCTGGCTGGGCCGGTTGCGTGACGCCGGCGTAGGCAAGTATATCCCCTTTGTCACGAGCCGGGGCAACCCAGTCCTGGAAATCGAGGCCCTGGGCCCGCCGCAGCGCGACCTGCTCGACCCTCTGATGCAGGTCGGTCGCGAGATCGGCATGGAGGTGCATCCGATTGTCGGCCTCGGCGGCGTAACACCGGGCTTCAGTGATGACGAGGGCTACTATGTCCCGCTGCTGAAGGCCGGCGAGGAGTTGCCCTCGTGGTCCGGCCGCTGGGCCGACCCGGCGTGGGAGGAGAATGTCGAGTTCATCTGCCGCATCTCCGAGCAGATGCTGGACAACTACGACTGCGACGGCTTGCACATGGACGCGGTCAGGTATCCGAACACGGCGGTGCTGGACGATCATCCCTGCGTGTGCCAGCGGTGTCGGGCGGCGCGGGCCAAGTGGCTCGGCCAGGAGGTCCCGGATGAGCAGGACCTGGCCAGGCCGGGCGTGGTCGCCTTGGAGATTAGGATGCGCGAGGGCTTTGTGCGTGGCGTGGCGGAGCGGTTGCGCCGCCTCTGCGACCAGCGCGAGCTGCCCTTATCTTTGGCCGCCCGCGCCCGCTACCTCAAGGACGCCGTGGCGGAGGGCCAGGACTGGGCCCAGTGGTGCCGCGACGGCCTACTCGATTTCGTCTGCCCGATGAGCTACAACCCGTGCCTGGACCGCTTCCAGCGTTTCGTTCAGCAGCACGCGCGCCTGCTTGCGGGCACTGATACGCCGCTTTATGCCGGAGTGGGCCGCCAGAGCAGTCTCGGGACTCTGTCGCCGCAGGATATGATGCAGCAGTTTGAGTACCTCCGCGAGCAGGGCGTTGAGGCGGCCTGCATCTTCCACGCCGGCGCTCTGGAGGACGAGGACCTACGCCTGCTGCAGGAGTTCACCTCCCGGGGCTAGCGGTACTGTGACCTACGGAATTGCCGGCCGGCGCGGCCCAGAATGGGGACTGTCCCTTCAGGGATTGTCCCCTGGCATAATTCACCAGCCGCGTGGCTCGGCCTGACCTGCGCCTCCTGCAGGTCAGGTGAGAATGCGGGGTACCCACGCCACAGGCGTGGGTCAATTCTCAGCTTCCAGCCCGAGGTCCTTGCAGTCGTCAAGCCTTTGCCTTGAGAAGGGGATACGCCTGTGCAAGTACTCGATACGATACCTTTCGCACCTGATGCCGAGCAACTGCTGCGCGCCGCCCACCTCTCCGAGGCCGGTGAGGACATCGCCGCTCAGGTCCGCGAGTTGGTGGCCGAGGCCTGCCGCGTTGCTCGTCCCAAGGCGGTTTGCGAGGTCTGCTATCTCGAGGCCAAGCGCGCGGGTGCTGTGGACTTTGGTGGCGTGACCTGGACCAGTCGTGTCCTGCGGGCCAATCTCGATACGGTGGAGCGGGTTTTTGTGCATGTCGCAACCTGCGGCACCGAGCTGGCCGGACTTGCCGTGCCGGCGGGCGACTTTCTGCTCGACTACTGTCTGGACCTCATCAAGCAGCAGGCCCTCAACGCGGCTCATCGCCATCTCAGCGAGTACCTCGCGGACAGGCATGCGCTGGGCAAGACCGCGGCGATGGGGCCCGGCTCGCTGGCCGACTGGCCGATAACCGAGCAAACCAAGCTCTTCTCAGTTATTGGCGATGTCGAGCGGCTCATCGGCGTCACTCTGACCGAGAGCTGTCTGATGATTCCTAACAAGTCGATCTCCGGCATTATCTATCCTACCGAGGTCAGCTTCACTAGTTGCCAGTTATGTCCTCGTGAGGTCTGTTCTAACCGCCGTGCTGCTTTTGATGCGGAGTTGGCCGCAGGCTACGGCCTGTGATGCGGGCCTGACCAAGAGCTACGGTCTGGCCCCGCAATTTTTTCCTTAGGACCTTGCGCTTCCCAAGCATCTTACGGTGGGTCGGGCATGTCAAGTATATAGCGTGGGTCGGGCTTTCCAGCCCGAGTCCCTTTGCCGTTGTTGTTCTCCCCTCTCCCCGTGGGAGAGGGGCCGGGGGTGAGGCCCGCCGTCCGGCGTACCCACTCCCCGAAAAACAATCTCGCCTGCCGGCGCAGAATACGCTTCCCTCTCGACCCTATAATCGGTTAACATGGTCACGACATCCCGCCAGCCATCTTCTCAGACCGGATCGCCAGGGGAGACAGAGATGACCCGACCAGACCGCCAACAGCCGCTGGGTATTGCTGTGACCTTGGCATTTGCCGCCGCGCTCGTCGCAGTCCCGCTTGCGCGTGCCGCAGATGCCCCAGCCAAGGAGACGCTTATGCAATTCACCACCCGCATCGAGTTCGGCAAGGACATCGGACAGAACTTCGGCTCGCTGTTCGAGGTGCCGACTACGGACGGTAACTTCGTCATCGGCGCCGGCTTTGTGGGGGTTTATAATACCCACGACCGCATGGACCGGTATGCGGTTCAGCTCTTCGTGCGCCCGACCGACGGACAGCGGCAGTTCACCAGCCGGCGCCTGCCCCGCATCGGCGACAAGACCGGAACATACATGTACGACTATGACGGCAAGGTCTATGCGTACACCTATGGGGAGAGGCCGTTATGCTGCTGGGACGCGGCGACTGAGACGTGGGACACCGATCCGCCCCGCACTGACAGCCGCATGCACCTGGGCGCGGGCGTGCTGCGCTTCAGTGGCAGCAACGCCTACTACAACGACCAGCCGCTGCTCACCGAGCCGCAGCAGGGCAGCTACTACCGCTTCTACTATGCGCATGGACTGCTAGGCTTTTACCACACCGACTGGGCCGGCCAGAGCGGCTCGCGCCCCTATGAGCAGGACAGCGCCGGATTCACCAAGCTGTATGCCTGCGCCTGGACGCCCGAGAGCCAAGTGCCACTCGACCTGACTAAGGCGATCGTGCGGACGCTCAAGTATGTCGGCGAAACGCCCTTCGCCTGGGGCCAGTTCGGTGGCGAGGTCCTGACCTGCTCCAACCAGGGCGGCCTCTATGCCTGCGACGGCAAACAGTGGAAGATGCTGGTCGAGCCGGACAACAAGACCAGCTACCAAATCTATTCGATGCTCAACTTCTACGACAAGCTGCTGATGGGGCAGTATCCGACCGGGCAGTTGATCGAGTATGACGGGGAGAAGGTGACGGTGCTGGAGGGCTGGCCGCCGCGCCTGGAGGGCGTCTCGCCCAGCGCTCGCGAGGCCCAGACCACCACCATCTATGGCGGCGATGTCTTCGTCGGCGTCTGGCCCTGGGCCGAAGTCTGGCGGTACAATCAGGATACCGGCGAATGGTTCTTCGTCCAGCGCATGTTCACCCATCCGCCGATCACCGACGCGACCGTCCATCCGTATGAGAATGAGTGCCGCGCGCTCGACCTGGTGCTGAACTGGTGGGGCCAGCGCGCCACCAGCCTAGTGCCGGCCGGCGACTCGCTATACGTCTCCACCTCCACCAAGGGACCGGGCGACTGGAAGCCGGAGTACGAATTCGTCGGCGACGACAAATGGAAGGAATATGGGGCAGTCCATCGCCTCACGACGCCGGGGAGTCTGTCGGCTCCGGTGCAGTGGCGGGCCGAGGCGACGCAGCTTGAGTTCATCATCAGCCGCGACGAGTTGCGCATTATCCAGGACGGCGAGCAGTTGGCCTCAGCGCAGTTGGCGGCCGAGTTAGCTGCGGGGCTTGCTGAGGCCGGCGGCCCGGCCGAGGTCAAGTGGGGCAGCGGTGTTTTCGGGCCGTTTGCGGGAGCGACTTTGGAGGGGACGGTCAAGGCCTCCGCGACCGCCGTTCCCTAACCCACTTCAATTGATTTCCTGCTCTTCCAGGGCCTCGTGGCTCTCGGGCGGACACAATTTTCACACCACTGAAGGCAGCCTAGCAGGGCACCAGCCCCGCAGGATCAGGGCCTCCCGCAGAGTCGTACGCCTTCTACTCTAAGAGGTTAGGCGTTTTTTCGCTTTACCTCCGCAAGACCCTCCCTAGGTGCACGAGCGCCGCAGGCTCAGGGCCTCGTGCCTCCAGCGCTCGCTCTACCCCCCTTGAATAAAGCACTCTGCCTCCCCCTAGCAGAACGGGGGGAAGGTAGGGGCATAAGCCCGGCCCATGCCCCGGGAAGCCCGCAACCAGCGGGGTTCATTGCCTATGGAGGGGCGGGCAAAAAAGCGGTCCCGGAAATGCGCCAACGCCGCTACGGAGAAATTAGGCAATAGAGGGGTGGGCAAAACGGGCGATTCGGCTGGTGACGATAGCCCCAAGAAGTTCAGGTATCTGACAAGATTTGCGGCTTAGGGAGCCATGAGGATAGGCTATTGTGACGGAGCGCCGCAGACAGTTCGCTTATCTCAAGATATCTTGAGCGGCTCCTGGAGGCGCTTTTCGACAAAGAGTTCAGCCCGCCATCGTCGCGGATGGCGGGCTTGAGATTGTGCACTATCCGCTGATTTGCCCCTCAGCGGGCCGGGGTCGTTGGGGAAGTTAGTACAATCATAGGCACCACTCCCCGTCGCGTTGAATTGTCAACGGGCCGCTGTTGTTTTACCCCGGTGCGGCCTCCGGGCGGAGCGAGCTGGGTACAATCATAGGCATCATTCCCCCGGCAGCTTGGTCTGTTTTGCCTTTGCTCTCTCCAGCTTTCGGCTATAGCCTACCCCTTATTTCGACACGCCAAACCTCAGTTCCTGCTTTGCCTGGAAAAAAGTTTTTCGGAGGACTGTGGCGGCTGCGGAAACCACAGAACTCGCCCTTTGGATTGCCTGTGCCCGATATTTTCATGTGGAAGATTATCTTCCGGTGAGGCGGCCGAGCTGTTGCTTTCGGCGCGAGGCCTCGTAGTTTTATCGGGGAAGGCCGGGCGAGTTCATGGTGATGTCTGGTTCCATCTTAGCCTGCAGCCACCTCCCTTCTCTGGTTTCCAAGGGGCACTCTGGGACTTAGTTTATCTCAAGCCTCTCGCGAGAGAGGCCTTGCATTACTATACATACCCATCTTATGCTGCGCCTAAACCTGAGCAGGATAGCGCCGAGCTTCCGGCGAAGTGGTCTGAGGTGAAGAGGGCTGTGCCGAGGCGACCGGAGGTAACGAAATGAGTGGCCCCATCGGTCGGGCTGTTGTGCTATCACTAGTGCTGGCCTGCGCGCTAGGCTGCTTGCGGATAGCGTCGGCCGAGGAACAGGCAACCGCCTTCAGCGCGGCGGAGTGGGTGCCGCTGGCTCTGCTCAACGGCCAAGCTGAGTTGGTGCCTGCAGCAGTTGCGCAACTGCAAGCGGCCTCGCCGCTCAATCGGCGGCGGGCGGCTTTCATCCTCGGCCAGATCAGGACGCCGGCGGCCTTGGCCGCGCTGCGTGGTACGCTGAAAGACAGCGACCGCTGGGTGCGGATCCACGCCGGCGTCGGTTTGGCGCAGCAGGGCTTCGCCGAGGGTTACCCGGGGACGAAAGCCGCGTTCTATGAGGCCTCGCCCTGGCTGCAGTACTACGCCATCTACGGCCTGAACCAGATCGGCGACGAGGCCGCGCGGCGATTGCTGGCGCAAAACGCGTGCCAGGGCAGCCCGTTTCTCAGCCGAATAGTCAAGGCGGCGCGGCAGCCGGCGCCGGTGCAGTCACCCCCCGGCCCGTTTTACGAGCACCCTCTGGCCGCACCGGATTGGCCGGAGCTTGTGGAGATCGCCACCCGGGCCCTGGTTGATGAAGGCGATATCTGGTTCCACGGCGGTGACTATGACCAGGCGATCCGCTGCAATGAGGCGGCGGTGTTTCTGCAGCCCTCGCGGGTTGATCTTTATGCCGCCAGCGCGTGGCTGCAATGGTCCATGAATCGGCACGGGGCGGCGATCTCCACCTACCACCGAGCTATCGCCGCCAACCCGACCGACTGGGAGGCGTACTTCGAGCTGGGCTTCTACTACCTGTACCACTGGCACCCCAACACGGCTGTCGAGTACCTGAGACAGAGCGTCGAGCTGGGCGCGCCGCCGATCCGAGCGCGGAGTTACGCCCACGCCCTGGAGCAAGTCGGGAGGCTGAAGGAGGCCTTGAGAGTTTGGCAGCAGCTTGATGCGGTTGACCAGTCCGGCGTGGTTGACATTAACATCCGCCGGCTGCAGCAACTGCTCGCCGCCACGGCGGAAGCCGGTGACTGAGATAGAGATTACACGGAGGTGAGACGGATGTCCGGAATGCGGTATTGTAGCGCCATGTTAATAACCGCCATCGCCATCGTCCTGCTAGGCGGGCCGGTGGCCGCGCAGCCAAGAGCGCCGCAGCCGGGAATTGCCATAGGAGGCATGAGCTCGAGCTTGCTGGATGTGATGCTGCTGCTGAGGCTGGCGCGGCTGCAACTGAGCCGCGAGCAGATTGACGCGATCCTGCAGGTATGCCAGCAGCAGCAGGCCGAGAACGCAGCAGAGACCATGCAGCAGCTAGAGGCGCTGCGGCAGCGGCTGCTGCGCGGCGAACAGCCACAGGCAGCGGACCTGCAACTACTCAGGCAGGCTAGCAGGGCCCTGGGAAGCCCCGGCGGGGATGACCCGAAGAGCAAACAAACTATCCAGATGATCGAGGCCCTGCTCACCCCCGAACAGCTAGCCATGCTGACCGAAGGCTTCGCAGTCTGGGGCAGACGGCAGGCAGATAGCGGCGCGGCACTGGCCGTCTTCACCGCTCTGAGCCGGATTATGAAAGAAACCGATGCCACCAAGCGGCAAGAACAAGCGGCGGCGCTGGTGAAGGCGGTAGGCGAGGCCGGCGGCGCGCAGATAGACGAGGCCGCCATCCAAGACCTGCAGGAGTTCTGCAACCGCGTGCTGGCAATGGACCGGGCTGAGTTCACCGAAGACCGGCAGGAACTGCTGACCGAACTCGGAGTCGTGGTGCCCCCGAAAGTGGATGTGGGGAAGCTGTATCTGGCCCTGGAGCCTGAGCGCGTGCACCAGCAGATTAGGTTTCTGCTGATGACCGAACAGGCTCAGCGGCTGCTGCAAGAGATGCGGGAGGCCAGAGCGGAGGAGTAGGCGGCTGGTACACCACCGCGCCGAGGGCGGGGGTGGCCGGAAGAGAGCAGCAAGGGAACGGATTGCCTAACCCCCTGGCCCCCTTCCCACACCCGCGCTCTGCGCGGGTACCCGGAAGGGGGAATGAAAAGGGGGATAGGTGGGGAAAGCAAGCGCGGCAGCGGCGGCCCTCAGCCTAGCCCTCTCCCGAGGGGAGAAGAGACAACGGATTCTGTAGGGTGGGGACCTGTGCCCCGCCGATAACATCATACGACAACGACCGGCGCGGTACAGGCCCGCGCGCTACAACGGCATGAACAGCCACGACAACGACTGGGCCGGATGGGGACCCCCAACGCCCCCCATTCGGCCCCTCCTGACGGCAACAGCGGACACCAACAACAAACGGCAACCACTGCGGGCGCACCGACGCCGGCCCCTCCGCAAGGCAAGAACAACAGCAACGGCGAACGGCAACGACAACGGGTGAGAAGAAGGGGTCGGGAATCAGGGATTTTTTGCGCTAGGCAGGGAGGAGTCCGGCGACGGTTGCAGGAAATGGCGCAATGTAGTATGCTGGACAGCGTTTTGTACGCCAATTCGGTCAACTGGAGCAAGCACTTCTATGGCCAGGATGCGGGAGATTGAAGAGCTGCAAGAGTACCGGGACCTGATGGAAGCGCCCGATGAATACCAGGAGGGGTTCGGGTGGAAAACGGTGCTGGGGGCGCTTTTCATCGGCTTTATAATGATGCCGGGCGCGATATACCTGGGTCTGGTGGCCGGTCAGACCATGGGCCCGGCCGCGGAATGGACCACCATCATTCTGTTCACCGAGGTGGCGCGGCGGTCCCTGACCACGCTGACGCGGCAAGAGGTCTATATCCTCTACTACATCGCCGCCGGCCTGACAGCGATGACCGGCGGCCTGGCTCTGGCCGGCGGGCCCTTCGCCGGGCTGGTCTGGCACCAGTTCCTGCGCCAAGCAGCTCCGGGAGGCCTGGGCGACCAAGTCCCCAACTGGGTGACGCCGCCGCCTGAGTCGATGGCAATCCGTAACCGGACCTTCGTTCACCGGGACTGGCTGCCGGCTATCGGGGTGCTGTTCGCCACGCAGATTTTCTCGCGGATCGCCTGGTTCACTTTCGGCTACGTGCTGTACCGGCTGATGTCGGACGGGGAGAAGCTGCCGTATCCGCTGGCACCGATTACGGCGCAGGGGGCAACCGCGCTGGCCGAGGCTTCCTCGAAGGAGGAGACCTGGCGCTGGCGGCTGTTCTCGATCGGGGCGATGATCGGTATCGCCTTCGGCTTCATTTATGTGGCGCTGCCGACGCTGACCGGTGTGCTGCTGGTGCAGCCGGTGGCGATTCTGCCGATTCCGTGGATTGACTTCACGGCGGGTACGGAAGCCTTCCTGCCGGGCGCGGCCACCGGCATCGGGACCAACCTGTCGCAAGTCTTCTTGGGCTTCGTGCTGCCGTTCTGGATGGTCGCGGGGTCGTTCTGCGGCGCTGTCGGGACCCTGATCGTCAACCCAATAATGGTCAAGACTGGCAACATGCCGACCTGGCGGCCGGGGATGGAATCGACCCGCACGCTGTTTGCCTCGCAAGTTGATTTATGGTTGTCGTTCGGCGTCGGGACGGCCTTCGCGATCGCGTTCATTGGGATGTACAAGAGCTACATTCAGTACACGGAGGCGCGCAGAGAAGGTGAAACCGGCGGGGCGCTGGGGTTCGGCAAGCCGAAGCACGACCGGGGCGACTTCAATCCCTACCTGTGTCTGGCGCTGTTCTTTCTAACAACGACGGGCTATGTCATCCTGTGCCGCGTACTGGTGCCGGATTTCCCGCTCGTGTTCATTTTGGTTTACGGCTATCTGTGGACGCCGTTCCAGTCGTATGTGAATGCGCGGATGGTGGGCCTGACCGGGCAGTTTATCTCCTTCCCGATGATCCGGGAGGCGACTTTCATCTTCAGCGGCTACAAGGGTGTGGATATTTGGTTTGCGCCGATCCCGCTGAGTAACTACGGTGCCACCAGCCAGAAGTTCCGGGAGGTGGAACTGACCGGCACCAAGTTCACCTCGGTGCTGAAGGCGGAACTGCTGGCCTTCCCCATCATCATCGTGTGCAGCTTCATGTTCTGGAGCTATATCTGGCGGCTGAATCCGATCCCTAGCGTGCAATACCCTTATGCACAGAAGTTCTGGGACTATACGGCGATTCAGCAGTGGCTCTGGTACTCGGCGACGACGGAGGGTGGCCATGCGGAGATGTTCCAGCGCGCCATCAAGCCTTGGGTCATGGTTGGGGGGCTGAGCTTCGGGATCTTCACCTACTGGCTGCTGAACCTGTTCAATGCGCCGATATTGCTGATCTACGGGTTCATTCGCGGTCTGAGTATCATGCCGCACTTCATCTTCCCGGAGTTTGCCGGCGCGCTGATCGGGCGCTACTACATGCGCAAACGGTTCGGTGAGGAGAACTGGAAGCGCTGGCCGCCGGTCTTATACGCCGGGTTCGCCTGCGGCATGGGGCTGGTGTCAATGCTCTCCATTGCCTTCGCCCTGGTGTCGCAATCTATCTCGCAGTTACCGTTCTAGGGCGGAATCCATAGCGCGGCGGGAGCAGTACGACTCGCCGCAGAAGCTCTGGCAATCAAGGCCCACGCGAGCGTCGCGTGGGCCTTTGGGTGGGCGTAGAGAGCAACGGCGGGCCTCACCCCCGGCCCCTCTCCCACGGGGAGAGGGGATAACGGCAAAACGGCAAGGGCTGTCGGGTGGGAGATGCGGGTCAGAGAGGACTCTGAGACCCTGGCTGCGAAATAAGAGGCGGCTTTGAAAAGCAAGAAGGAGTGAGCGAGACGATGAAAATGCGCAAATGCGGCGCGTCCGATATCGCGGTCTCAGTCGTGGGTATCGGCTGCTGGTCGTTCGGCGGCGGCCAAGATGATTACTGGGGACAGCAGGACCAGCAAGCGGTCAATGAAGTGGTCAGCGCAGCCCTCGATCAGGGCATCAACTACTTCGACACCGCCGAGGGCTATAATGAGGGCCGTAGTGAAGAATCGCTGGCCCAGGCCCTCAGCGGCAAGCGGGAGCAGGCGGTAATCAGCACCAAAATCACGCCCTCCAATACCGAGCCGGCAACGCTGCGCCAACACTGTGAGGCCAGTCTGCGGCGGCTGGGTAGCGACTATGTGGACATCTACTACGTGCACTGGCCGATCACCGAGCACTCGGTGCCGGACGCCTTCGCCATGCTCATGGAACTGAAGTCGGAGGGCAAGGTCCGCTCGGTCGCGGTGAGTAACTTCGGGGTGCAGCAGTTGGGCGAGGCCCTGGCTACCGGTGCGCAGATTGACCTGAATCAGATCTGCTACAACCTGCTGTCACGGGCAATCGAGGCGGAAATCATGCCACTGTGCCAGGCGCAGAATATCGGCATCGTACCCTATATGCCGCTGATGCAGGGGTTGCTGACGGGTAAATACGCCCGCGTTGAGGAAATACCCCCCAACCGGCGGCGGACGCGGCACTTCCAGGGCGACCTGGCACCGGCTCGGCATGGCGAGGCAGGTGCGGAAGAGCTTACCTTCCATATCGTCGCGCAACTGCGGCAGATCGCCGCCGAGGAGAATCTACCGATGTCGCAGCTCGCCTTGGCCTGGACGATGGCGAGGCCGGGTGTGACCTCGGTGCTGGTCGGGGCGCGTAACCGGCAGCAACTCGAAGACAATGCGCAATCCGCCGAGGTCGAGCTGAGCGAGCAGTTGATGGGGCGGCTGGATGCGCTGACCGAGCCGCTGCTGGAGGCGCTGGGGCCCAACGCCGATTACTGGCAGTCCGGAGAAAACAGCCGGATACGGTGAGGACAAGACTGGATGACTTGCTGAGGGAGCGATGATGACCCCGCGAGAACGTTGGCTGGCACTGCTGAATCGAGAAAGCTATGACCGCGTCCCCCTCACCTATCGGGCGACTGCGGAATTCACCGCCAAGCTGCTGGACCACCTGGGCTACGAGAACTTCGAGCAGGCCCGCGAACGGCTGCATATCGAGCCGGTGGTGAGCGTGGGGCCGCGCTACGTCGGGCCGCCGCTTGCGCCGGATAAGGACGTTTACGGCATCGGCTACCAGGACACCGACTACGGTGAGGGCACCTACCACGATGCCATTTTCCACCCGCTGGCTGAGTACGATTCGGTCGAGGAGATCGAGGCCAACTACCAGTGGCCCAATCCCGACTGGTGGGACTACTCCGGCATCCCCGAACAGATCGCGGGGCACGAGGAGTGCATCATCCGCGGCGGCTACTACGAGGAGTTCGCGACCTATAAGTTCCTGCGCGGCGTCACCCGAGGCTATCTCGACCTGGTCGAGAAGCCGGAGATCGTCCACTACTGCATGGGCAAGCTGACCGACCTCAAGTACGAGGACGCCGCCCGTATCTACGAGCAGATTCCGGGCAAGGTAATCTGGAGCTGGGTGGCCGAGGACTTCGGGACCCAGGACGGTCTGCTGATTTCGCTGGAGCATATCCGCGAGTTCTGCCTGCCCCACATGCAGCGGATGACCGGCCTGGTCCACGCGGCCGGCGCCTTCGCCTTCCACCACAGCGACGGGGCGGTGAGTGAGAACCTGCCGCAGATGATCGAGATCGGTATTGACGTTCTGGAGCCGGTGCAGTGGCGGGCCAAAGGCATGGAGCGGGAGAAGCTCAAGGCCAACTTCGGCGATGACCTGGTGTTCATGGGCGCGATGGATAACCAGTACACCCTAGCGCGCGGTACGGTGGAGGAAGTGAAGCAGGAGGTCGCCGACAATATGCGGATATTCGGCGAAGGCGGGGGCTATATCCTGGGCTGCTGCCACAACATCCAGGTGATCAGCCCGCCGGAAAACATCGTCGCCATGTACGACACGGCCTACGAGTGCGGGTGGAGGTGAAGATAGGCCGAGCCGAGACCGGAGCCGGGCGTTTTTTTGTGCTGCAGCAGGGGAAAGCAGGCGGGGAGGCGAAGGTCAGTTGCGACCGATATAACCTCGTCTATTGGAGGCAGCTTAGTGAAAAAAGCGATGTGTTACGGCAGTCTGCCGGCCAAAATAGCGGCCCGTGATAAGCTCCAACTAGCCAAAGACGCCGGCCTCGATGGCGTCGAAATCCCCAGCTTCAAGACCCAAACAGAAGTCGAAGAAGTCGCCGCAATCGCCGCAGACGTCGGCCTCGAGATCCATAGCGTCATGGGTGGGACCCACTGGCAACTGCCGCTGTCCAGTACCGATGAGGCCGCCAGAGTCGCCGGCGTCAACGGCATCAAACACGCCCTGCAAGTAGCCAGTTGGGCGGGCGCCGATACCGTACTGGTCGTGCCCGGCGTCGTCACCGAAGATGTGTCCTACGCCGCCGCCTTCGACCTGTCACAAAAAAGCCTGCGGGAACTGCTGCCCAGCGCCGAAGAACTCGGTATCACCATGGCCCTGGAAAACGTGTGGAATAAGTTTTTGCTCAGCCCGCTGGAGTTCCGTGAATACATTGACAGCTTCGAGCACGAACTGGTGAAAGCATACTTCGATGTGGGTAACATCCTGCTGTACGGCTACCCGCACCAGTGGATTGATATCCTGGGCGAGCGGATCGTCAAAGTGCATATCAAGGACTTCGATACGGGGACCAAGAACTTCGTGGCGCTGCTGACCGGTAGCGTGGACTACCCGCGCGTGGCCAACGCCCTGCGCGGCATCGGCTATAACGGCTACCTGACCGCCGAGCTGAGCCAGTATCCGCAATTCCCCGAGCAGATGGTCTATGACACCGCCGCGCACCTGGAACGGATCATCAACAGCTAGCGGCGGATGGGGGGAACTTTTTTGAAAAAAAGTTCCCCTCACCCACTCCTGATGAGTGGGTACCCGCCCCTTCAAAAAACTCTTAGTCGTGAAGGCAGTCACATGACGATGCCTACCCCCCAGCTCACCCACTGCTCTGCAGTGGGTACCCGCCGAAACGGGAGGGGGAGAACGGCTTAACGGCAGGCGGGCCGGTTTCTCGGCGGAAGCTAGTGCTTCCGCCCCGTATGCGGCCCCTCCTGACGGCAACAGCGACGGCAACAGCGACGGCAACAGCAAACGGCAACAACTGCGGGCGCAATGAATTGCGCGCCTACAACCGCAACCCTCACCCTAGCCCTCTCCCAGGGGGAGATGGATAACAGCAAACGGCAACATCACGGGCGCATGCCATGCGTGCCTACAACGGCGGGCGAGGCGGCCGGGCGAATGGTGAGTATGAGCGTGCGTGCGTTAGACTAGACCGCGGAAATCAGCGCAGATTGGTGGATTGTCAGAAAAGAAAACGGCCCAGGCAGGTGCCTGAGCCGTTGTCCTGGCAATATGTGAGGCATCGGGTTAGGTGCGGCTGCGTCTGCGCAGGCCGGCGACTAGGCCGAAGAGGCCGAAAGCCAGCAGCGCTGTGGTCGCAGGTTCGGGCGTAGCCGGTCGGTCATGGCCGGCGTCGAGACTACTGTACTCAGTAGGACGCAACTGCAAATAGTTGTCCTCCCAGCCCCACCAAGAGCTGCTGCCATCGGTCCAGTAGGTGCGCTCATACGCCGTGGGCGTCCAGTCGGCCGTCGGCCAGTAGCTGATGTCGCCCGGCTCGCTCCACCAGCCCCTCTGGATATAAGCGGTAGCCGCCTCCCCCCAGGTCATCGCCGCATCATACCACTCGGGGAAGGTCATCTCGCCCTGGTAGCCAGCAATGGTCTCGCAGAGTGCCTCGTTCAGCAGAATCTGGTAGTAGTCATCGCCAGGGCCCTTGAGACCGATGCCGGTGGCATGCTCGGGCGCGCCCAACATCGCGTACAGGCCGCTGTTGGTCGCTGCGTTGCTGTAGTCCATGTCGGTCGTGCCGCCGACCCAGCCGCCGGCATGACAAGCGCCGGAAATAACCACAACCTCAACGCCCGGATCGAAATAGTCCAGACAGTCGGCAAGGCGGTCATCTGTCATCAGATCATCGAGGCCGCAGCCGGCAAAGCTGTAGCCGAAGAATTCGTCGTCTTCGTAAGGGGGAGTGACAGTGGTGAAGGGCGGGTTGTTGCTGTAGTTGCTATGGTCTCTCTCAAGCGGGTCGTTGGTGTAGGGCCAATCACTGCCTTCATCGCTGCCGGAATCGCCTAGGCCGGTCCAGCCGCCGTGGCCCCAATAGCTAAACACCAAGACATCGCCATCAATGAGGTTGTCGCCATACCACAGCAGATCATCATATATGGT
The DNA here is from genome assembly GCA_964390495.1 of uncultured Armatimonadia bacterium. Classification (GTDB taxonomy): domain Bacteria; phylum Armatimonadota; class Zipacnadia; order Zipacnadales; family UBA11051; genus UBA11051. Next base: position 37,412 of record CAYMIN010000022.1, on the reverse strand, counting down.
ATCGCGGCCGTCGTCGCGGTCGGTGTCGTAGCCTAGCCAGTTGTCGCGCAGCACGGCACGGGAGGCATCATAATAGGAAAGCGCCCCCAGCGCTTCCCAGAGGTAGTCATTATCATCCTGGAACTCGTTGCAGGCGACGCTGTAGAAATAATACTCGGCTTGAGCGGCCGAGGCCGCCAGTCCCAAGATGACCAGCAACACAACCAGCGATTTTTTGTGGCGCAATCGCCGTCCCCCCTTGTTCGGCCCATCCCAGTGTGACCCTGCCGGCAGCCAGGCTGCTGCCGCAGTCGCAACTGTAAGGCCTAAGATACCTGGGCCCGCGGTGGTTGTCAAGAACAAAAGGGGCTCAGGCAGCGGATGTGAAGGCCGTCGCAGGCGAGGCAGGTGGCCTTGCGGCGGGCCGAGCCAAATAGCGAAAAGAAAAGAAGCACGGCAACTGCCACGGCGTCGGGCTGGAAAGCCCGACCTACGAGATGAGTATTTGGAAGGCCGAGCTACGGGCGGATTGCAGTCTGTACCAGGCGTATGCGATGCAAGCGGCCAAGTGGATGCGGTGAAAAGCAGGTAAGACAGGGGAATGAGGGAAATTACCCGGTGTGGGCGGAAGAATGCAGGGTTCGTGGGAAATGGTTCGGTGTGAGAGTGCTAGTCTAGAGAAGCGGGAAATTATTGCACATGCAGAGCAATCAGACACCTGGAGGTCGTGGCAAATGGCGGATGAAGTAAAAGTCGCTTTCGTAGGAGCCGGCGGGAATGCTCAAGGCCACATGGCCAGGCTAGCAGAAATCGCGGGCGTTAAGATCGGCGCCGTCTGCGATCTGGTTGAGGAAAAAGTCCAGCAGGTGTGCGCGGAATACCAGGCAGCCGCATACAGCGACTACCGCGCAATGCTCGACGAGATCGAGGCTGACGCCGTGTATGTGAGTGTGCCACCCTTCGCCCATGAGGACGCCGAAGTGCTGGCGGCGCGCAAAGGCTGCCACGTGTTCGTCGAGAAGCCGGTGGTACTGAATCTGGATAAGGGCTACGAGATCGCCGAGGAGATTGATAAAGCCGGAGTGCTGTCGTGTGTCGGCTATCAGCTCCGGCTGCTGGATTCGGCGCAGCGGGCGCGGAAATACCTGGCGACCCGCACCATCGGGATGGTCAGCGCGCATCGTTGGGGCGGCTTCCCGGGAACGCCGTGGTGGCGGGTGATGGATCGGTCCGGCGGGCAACTGCACGAGCAGACCACCCACCAGGTGGACCTGATGCGCTACCTGGCCGGCGAGATCGTTGAGGTTTATGCCCGATACGCCCGGCGGGTGATGGATGATGTGGAGAACCTGGATATTCCCGATGCGCAGGGGGCGCTGCTGAGATTCCACGACGGCGCGATCGGCAGCGTCGTCACCAGCCCGATGATGGGCCAGGGCGGGGGCGTCAGTGACCTGAAGTTCCTGGTGGAGGACCATGTGCTGGAGTGGCAGGTGGGAGGCAATCTGCTGACGCCGGACGACGATGCCGAGGTCACCGCCGAGCCGCAGGCAACTAGCAATATTGACGAGGCGTTCGTGGCCGCGATCCGGAGCGGCGATGCCAGCACGATACCGTGTTCGTACCGATCGGGCCTGCAAACCAGTGCGGTGACGCTGGCGGCCAATGAATCGGCGCGGAGCGGTAAACCGGTTGAAGTGCCGCTGGTATAAGTGTATAATGTGATTGGTGGCGCAGCAAAGCTCCAAGACAGGCGCAGACGGCGTCGGCTTTGTTGAAGATAGAGGTTTGCGGTTGCGGCAGTGTGGAATAATATAATAGTACGATGCGCTCAGCTTCGAGCGGCATACGGTTGCGGGGCGAGATGGGCAGGCGTGATTGCCGCGGTCGGTGAGTCGGTCCCAGAGCGTACATAGCTAAGTGGTGCTCATGGTAGCACCGGGAGGTAATGTTGAAATGCATCCAAGGAGCAGAGCAAAGCGGGCAGGCTTCACGCTGATCGAACTCCTGGTGGTCATCGCTATCATCTCAATTCTGGCCTCGATGCTGATGCCTGTATTTGCACGGGCCAGAGCGAAGGCGCGCCAGACAGCCTGTGTGTCGAACGTGAAACAGATCGTGCTGGCGATCAAGATGTACGTGCAGGATGCTGACGAGCAGTTGCCCTTCGGGCTGAATGGCGGCGGGGCCTTCTGGCACGACGCGATTTACTCCTACACGCACAACAAGCAGATTCTGCGCTGCCCCGACCGCAAGGACCGCTATATCGGCTATGGGTACAACTACCTGTGCTCGGGCATCTCGGAAGGCACTTTCTTTGATGCAGCATCCAAGATCGTGATCGGCGACGTGCCGCCGGAGTGCCTGGGAGTGACCAACAGCTCGGCCGGCAGCGAGTGGTGGGTCAACGATCCGGGCAACGACATCTGCGGCGTGCCTGATGATGCGGTTGCCACCATGGTCTCGGCCGGCACCGAGGACCCGGAGAACAACAACTTCAGCGCGATCGGTCGTCCGCAGCGGCATAATGATGGCTGCAACTGGGGCTACGCCGACGGCCATGCCAAGTGGGGCAAGGAAGAGGCGCTGGACCAAGCGGCCTTCTGGAACCCGACGACGGTGACCGACTAGGTGGTGCAGCCAGTGTCGGTGTCGTCGGGACCGTGATTTTCCGCGATTGTGTGCAGTAGGGTTTGCCTCTTGTCGGAATCCGCAAGCAGGTGCCGAGAGGTTGGAGGCATCTTTGTCTATGCCATTGTACTATTGGGCATAGTATGGTGTAAATTGCCAGTTTGGGATGCTGAGGGAACGACTGGGCCAGGGCTCCGGCTAGCTGGAAGCGGTCTCGAAACCTGGTTTTTGAAGATTCGCGGGCTGGTGAGACGCTGCTTCTGGTAGCCGGGGGACAGTCCCTAAAGGGAAAAGGGACAGTCCCCCGATTCAGGGTTTCGGAGCAGTTTCCAGTCTGGGAGGGATTGTGAAACCTCTGATTTGGCGGTGGGGGAGGCCAGTGAGCGCCGCTCCAGGGAAGACCGCATGACAGATCAGGGCGCTGTCCCGAATTACCAGGAGAACGAAGGCGAGAGCCGACCGCAATGGCGCTATATCTTCGGCTGGGTGGCCAGAAGCGGCGCTGGTGAGAGCCGACTGCTGACGGGCTGGATGGGTTTGGCGGCGTCAGAAGTCGGCCTGACGCGGTTACTGCTGCCTAGCCCCTCGCTTACCGAGCTGCTGCGGGAGCTGCAGCCGGCGCCTAGCTGGCGATTGTCGTGGACCCCGCTGTTACGCCGGAGTTACTGGCAGGTGCGGGCCTATCTCTCCGGCCACCTCAAGGAGTTTAGTATTCCTCTCGATCTCGGGCACGTGAGTGGCTTCCAGGCCAGAGTGCTGGGCGCGGCGCAGTCAGTAGGTTGGGGCGAAACGTGCTCTTACGGCGAGTTGGCCGAGGCAGTTGGGAGTGCCGAGGCCAGTCGCGCTGTGGGTCAGGCGCTGGCTAGTAACCCGGTGGCCTTGGTGGTGCCGTGTCACCGGATAGTCGGTAGCGACGGTGGCATGGTCGGTTTCGGCGGGGGCGTGGAGCAGAAGCTGGCTTTGCTGGGGCTTGAAGGGGTGACAGTAGCAGGCGAATCGGTGTGAGGCAGGGGGCGGCGTTAAGCAGGGCTTGCGGTTGACTTTGACATGGTCATTAGTTACAATGGCAGGCGTATCAATAGTGCTTGCAGAGCCGCGTACCGACTGGGCGGGGTGAGGCCTGGTTCGGCACGTGAGCGGCTGTCTGGATGGCAACTGAACTGCAGAGTCGGTCGGCGGTAAATCGTGGCAGGCAAATGACGCAGTAGAGCTCTGTTTCCAACTGGCCGTTTTTGCTCCAGATGGGAGGATGCACTAAGTGAGTCATCCAAAGGGCAGTATCTTATGCGCGCTTCTACTATCCCTGATCCTGGTTTCGGCCTCTCTCAACGGCGTGGAAGCGGCCAGCGTGGAAGCGATGTACGGCGGCGCGGGGGTGTGGCCGGCGCAAGCCTCGGCCAACTCCGAACGCTATTTCCGCTGCCAGGTGTCGTGGAATCCCTCTTCTGAGTTCATGCGCACCGTGCGGGTGAGTTGTTCGGCCGGGACCTATTACGGGATGCAAAATGGGGTAAACCTGGGCACGGATGACGGAGTCGCGGTGCGGACGGTTTCGTCGTCGAGCTCCTCGCGGGTTGTGGAATACACGTTCGGTCCTTTCGCCGGCTATGACATCTGGGGCTGGCCGCATCAAGGGGTGTTCGGCAACCTCAGCACCCCGGGGGACCCGGTGAGTTCGTCGGCGGATACGTGCTCGTTCTACTGCTACTGGGTGACGAGTAGCAGCAGCGGTTCAGACCAGACAGACAGCCTGCCAGTTGTGACAGTGAACGATAACCAGGACTACCTGCAGTGGTACAGCGGCGAGGCGGCCGGGGTGGACCCGATCAGCGTACAGCCGGCGGAGATCACGCCCGATGACGGGACTGGTAGTTCCCGCTTCCGCTTCCGGGTGCGCTACGCCAGAAGGGGCAGCGCAAATCTGCCGCCACGGACCGAGCGGCATGATGGCTACCCGCCGGGTGGCAGTAGCAGCAGCACCTTCGTTGAGTATGACTATGATACAGACAGCTTCCGGCTTGCCGGCGACCGGCATTCGGACCACTGGACGTACGGGCAGTTTGACGACTGGCACAGCCAGGACAAGATCGGCTGGACCGCCAACTGGGGGGGCCAGGAACCCGGGGTAATTCTGATCATTGACGGCGACCTGTCGCGCCCGCGCTTCATGTATCAAGAGGACCCCAGCGATACCAACTACAACGACGGCGCAATCTTCTTCTACGACCTGCTTCCGACTGACTACAAGCGGTATCTGGAAAACATTTTCATGTTCCCGTACGACCCGGGCGGAGATGACGAGCTCGATTACGCGTTCGGGTACATGCGGGGTCGTCCGTTTTCGAACAACTATGTGGCGCTGTCCTGTGGCGGGCATACTTACGAATTTCTGGCCTCGGACGACTTCAGCCCGCCCAACGGCCACAACGGCTGGTTCCAGGTCGGGCGGCCCGGCTATAGGCTGAGCAATGACTATATCCGCACGCGTCCGTTGTGGCGATGGGGCGACAGGCACTTTCAGATAAGCAGCGTGGAGGTCAATGACGTAACCACGGCTGTCCACGACGCCTATTCAGGCTCGGCACCGGCTCCGGCCAATGTTAGGTATGAGGACCACGATGGCGCGGCGGGTGGCTCGGGCTATCCGTACGATTCGCAGGACCTGGGGCAATACCCGAAGGTTGACCCGGTCTTGTCGGCGCATCCGTATTTCCCGACCGGCACCATCTATCCCGGCAGTGATTTCACCCCCGACCCGCTGGACGCCAGCGGCATCAGAACAGTCAGCCCCTTCACGGTGGAGACTGGTGCGGGCCCGAATCCACCGCTGCGCTATACCAACGATGACACGATTCTTCCCAACTATGTGAACATCCAGGTGGGGACGGCTCTGACGCCGTTCCGCGGCGGGAAGTGGACCAACCAGACCACGTTTACCTTCCGCATCAACTACTGGCAATCGGACAATAAGCCGCCGCAACTGATCCGGGTGTTTATCCGGCGCAACGATGCCGGAGGTGAGCCGGGGGCGTGGCAGGCCTACACCATGGAGCAACGCGACCCGCTGGAGACCAGCTACACGGACGGGTGTGTGTTCCAGTTCCAGGCGACGCCGGAGCAGTTCCCCGGGGGTGGTGGGGTAGGAGACTACAACTACTATTTCGCCGCCAGCGATGGGACCAGGACAACGACATACCCGAATCGGCCGGGGGTGTACGCGCAGCCGGGCAACGGCAATATCTACGATCCGGGACATGACGGGTTCAATACGACGCTTGGCCAGTATGGGGTACCGACGACGGCGGCGGGTGAGGACTATTACTGGTTCCGGGTGAATCGGCGGCCGACGCTGAGCGGGCAGTCGGTGGACCCGGCGGCCGGGCGGGCTGGAGAGAACTACCATTTCCGGGTTGATTACACCGACATTGACGGCGAAGTGCTCAATCCCGACGCCACCGGCGACCGTCCCTTCCGGGCCAAGCTTCATCTTGACCTGTTCGGAGGTCCGCTGGGGCAGGCGTCGGTCAGTCAGGTAACGGGCAGTAACTCCCTGAGATACACGACCCAGAGCGGCAATTTGTACGATGACGGGGCGCTGTACAGCGCCGAAGTGCCGTTTACGATAAGAATGCAGACGGGCGCGGCCGCGGGCAATACCTATACCATCACCGGCAACACCGGGGACACCATAACTCTGGGGGCCGGCGCGAATCTGTCGGCGGACGGTGTCAGCTCCGGGGATCAGTTCCGCATCGCCCAGTGGTTCGAGGGCACGATGCTGCCGGCAGACGCGACCGATAACAACTACAGCGATGGTGCCGAGTATGTGTTCGATACGGCGACAAATGTGGAACTAGGGCCGGGCGTGCACCGCTACTGGTTCGAGTTCACCGATGACTGGGGGAGCTGGCTGTTTCCGAATGACGCGAATGTAAAGGTAGAAGGGGAGAGCGTGCGGTATCCGACGGCCGGGTACTTCGAGGGGCCGGAGGTGCGTGAGAACAGCGCGCCGGAATTGGTGGATTTCCGGTTTACACCGCAGAGCACGGTTGCGGGGCAGCCGGACGGGACGACCGCCACCAGCTTTGTATTCTTTGTGACCTACGTGGACTATGAGAACGATCCGCCGGCTTTGATTAGGCTGGGGATTGATGGTACGGCGCAGAATCCGGCGATGATTCTGGACATGGTGGCTGATCCGCCGGAGGACACGGTATATACCGACGGGGCGACCTACAAGACGCCGGCGGTGAAGCTGGCCGAGGGCGACCACGTCTTCTATGCGCAGGCCTCTGATGGAAAGGCGCGCTTCCCGGAGACGGCTCCGGGCGATCCCTTGATCTTCAGCGGGCCGTGGGATGACGCCAACGGCAACGGTCAACACGATGCCGACGAGGATTACGAGCCTTCAGTCAAGGGCCCGACCGTGGCTCCGAATACGCCGCCGGTACTGAGCTTCTTGCCGGACGATGACGGCAGCGCCCCGGATAATCCGCCGGGACTAGAGCCGAACAGCGGCCGCCGCGAGACCAGCTTCACCTATCGGGTGGTCTATAGCGATGCCGACCGGTTCGCCGGTATTGCCGGCAACCCGCCGCGATACGTGCGAGTGTATATAGACGACGTGGCCCATGAGATGACGCAGGTTGACCCCGGCGACCGTGACTACACCGACGGTGCGACCTTCGAGTTCACGATCAGCAACCTGATCGAGGGCACCCCGCACACCTACTTCTTCCTGGCCTCCGACGATCTGGACCGGGCGCGGCTGCCGAATACAGGCGTGGTGCCGAGCCGTTACGACGGTCCGGTGGTGGATGAGCCGCCGGCAGCGCCGCCGAACCTGCTGGTGCAGGATACCCCCAATGACAATGGCAGCTCGATAAACATCGAGTTCTCGGCCAGCCGGGATGACGGGGGCGGCGCGGATGATGTGACTGAGTACCGGGTCTATCGGACCGAGATCGAAGGCCAGTACAGCGACGTGCCGGTGCTGCGGATACCGGCGACGGACGCTCCGGCCTACAGCGCCCAAGACGCCCCGGCCTTTTCCGAGGACCCGCCGGGGCCTCCGACTACCGGTGTCCCCTATTACTACATCGTCAAGGCGTACGATGCGGTGGCGGAGTCGGACCGCTCCAACGAAGAGGGTCCGGTGACGCCCAAGGACAATATCGCGCCGCAGCCGCCCAGCGGTGTAACCGTGACCGATCCGCAGGTGGGCGGGACGCTGGACATCTCCTGGACACCATCGCCCGATGACGGCGGCGGTCAGAACGATGTGATTGAGTATCATATTTACCGGGCGACGGGTCCGACGCTGTTCGCGCCTCCGTATATCGGGACGGTTGCGGCCGGTGGGACCAGCTTCCGCGACACGACCGTGACCGACGAGACGGACGTTTACTACATGGTCAAGGCCTATGACGGGGCCAATGAGAGCAGCGCCTCGAATGTTGACGGCCCGAAGCAGTCCACCGACGGCCAGCCGCCGGTAATCAGCGAGCTGCAGCCGGCGGCGGGCGCCACCGGCGTCAGGCGCGATACCACGATCAGCTTCGTGGCGGAGGACAATGGTGCCGGCGTGGACCAGGGTTCGGTGCAGATGGAGGTGACAGTGTCCGGCGCGGCGGTGGACGGGTTCCTGCAAGTCGGCGGCACTGCGGCGCGGACGACTGTGGAGTTCACGCCCGACACCGCCTTCGGCTATCTGCGGAATGTGCGTGTCGAGGTATCGGTGGAGGACCTGCAGGGCAACGCGAGTGCGCCGCGCTCATGGAGCTTCATCACCGAGGGTGAGCCGACCTCGACAATCAGCGGCCGGGTGGTAGAGAAGGCCGAGGCAGGCGGCGGACCGATTGCGGATGTGGAGATCATCGTCGGGGAGCTGCACGGGACCACGGGGGCGGACGGCAACTACACGATCACCGGCGTGGCGGATGGGACGTATCTGGTACGAGCCGAGCGGAGAGGCTGGTACTTTGCGCCGGAGCAGATCCAGGTGACAGTGCCCGGGGACCAGAGCGATGTCAACTTCACCGGCGAGCCCGGCTATGACATTGCGGGCCGGGTTGTTGATGAGGACGGGGCCGGCAAGCCGGGCGTGCTGATCGGTGTGGACGGCAGGTCCCAGGTGACCGATGCCCAGGGCGACTACCGTTTCCAGGACCTGCCGGCGGGTAGCTATACCGTCGTGCCGACTCTGGATGGCTTCGACTTCAACCCGCCGGAACGGGATGTGGAACTCGGCCCGGCGGCCACTGAGGTGGACTTCGAGGCCACAGTCGAGCAGCATGTGCTCAGCGGCATGATCCAGACCTCCAGCGGCACCCCCATGGAGCAGGTGGCGGTGACGGCCAGGAATACTGCTACCGGCGTGACAGTGGAGGTGGAGACCGGCAGCGACGAGCTCGCCGGCGAGTACATCTTCCAACTGACGCAGGGCACCTATGAAGTGACACCCGCGCGCACGGGCTACCAGTTCAAGCCGCTGAAACAGACCGTTGAGCTAATGACGCAAAAGACCAATGTCAACTTCCTGGGCGTGCCGCTGTATGAGATGCGGCTGTACGGCGGTCTGAGCCTGGTCGCCGTGCCGATCAATCCGGAGGCGGGCGAGACCTTCCAGGACGCCTTCGGGGCCAATACCCCGGTGGCGCGCTACGATACAGTGAACGAGCAGTGGATCACGAACCAGACGCCGGCCCATCCGCTCCTGAACCTGGGGGCGGGCCGCGGCTACTTCGTGAAGCCCGACATCCCGCGTGACCAGTTCATCACCAACTACGTGGCGGGCACACCGATTCCGACTTCTGTCGGCTATGACCTGTACCTGGAGAAGGGCTGGACGATGGTCGGGAATCCGTACCAGGCAGAGTTGGCGTGGGCGAAGCTCGGGATCGCCGGCGGCGGGGCGGTCAAGGACTATGGCTTCATCTGGGACCGGAACGTGCAGGATTACCGGGTGGTGGCCGACGTAGTCGGCTTCGGTATCCTCAATACGCTGGATGAGGGCGCGGGGTTCTGGATGCACTCGACTTCGGTGCGGACGGTGCGAATCAATGCGCCGGCCACCGCGGCGGTGCAGACGGAGACGGGGGCGGCTCTGGGCGATGGCGACTATCTGATCCCGGTGCAGGCGGCCGGGGCCGGACGGGCGGATACGTGCGCTGCCGCCGGCGTAGTGCAGGCCGCGGCCAGTCTGCCCGGCGGCGGGCGGTTAGTCAATCCGCCGGCAGCCGGCTCGCAGGTTGACCTGTACTTCATCGGCAGCGACGGCAGCAAGCTCTGCTACGACCTGCGCGCCAGCACCGCGGCGACCGAGACCTGGGACTTTGAGGTCGTCACCGATATCGGTGACATCGCAGTGGCAGTGTCCCTGCCGGACCTGTCGCGGGTGCCGGCCGACAAGCAGGTGACGCTGGTAGATACGGCCAGCGGCAAGCGGGTCTATGCCCGCACCACGCAGCAATATACCTACCAGGCGACCCGGGGCCAGGCGCGGCGCTTCAAGCTGGAAGTCGGGCCACGGAGCGTCGGGAGCCTGGCGATATCGGCGGTCTCGGCGGCGATGTCCCGAGGCGGGCAGGTGACGCTGACCTACGCCCTGTCGCAGCCGGCAAGCGTCAGCATCAGCGTGATGAATATCAGCGGGCGGCGGGTCAAACACCTGAGCGCCGATAAGGCGGCCACTAGCGGGGTGAATACCGAGGTGTGGGACCTGACCAGCGCGCGCGGTACCGTGGTGCCGGCGGGTAGGTACCTGATCAGTATCGAGGCCAATACCGATTCCGGCCAGGCGACGCGGGCCCTGGTGCCGGTGCAGGTGAGTAGGTAGCTAGGTACTTGTGGTGAGCCGGAAATGTGGCACACTTGCGGTTATTGAGTGGCGTGGGCCGGTTGCACCCGCTGCTGCGCAGTGGGTACCCGGCTCAGCCGGCCCCTCCGTAGGGCAAAGCCAACGGCGGGCCTCACCCTAGCCCTCTCCCGCAAAGCGGGAGAGGGGACAACAGC
>CAYMIN010000022.1:0-26689 GCA_964390495.1 uncultured Armatimonadia bacterium | reverse complement strand
CAACGGCGGGCCTCACCCTAGCCCTCTCCCGCAAAGCGGGAGAGGGGACAACAGCGACGGCAACGGCTAGGGAGTCGGGCTGGAAGCCCGACCTACGCGCTGGGTTTTTTGGGAAGGCCGAGCGACGGGAGAATTGCTGGGAAGCGCGAAGGCGCTATTGCTAAGGGCTTGCAGAGATGAGTATGGCTAGGCGGGTCGGAGGCGGTAGTTTGAGCCGGCAGTCAGATGGGAAGTTCAGCGAGGCACCAGGAGGCAGATTGATGAGCCGCTGCGACCGGAAGCGACAAGGAGCACTTATCCTCATATCCGTCGCCATTCTGCTGGTTGGACTGGTGGTGAGTGCCGAGGCGGGCGTCAAGGTCAACGTCGGCGACAGCCGGGACCAGTACGAACGGTTCCTGGCCGAGACCGAGAAGCTGAGCCCGGAGTCGGCGCGGAAGCTGACGGCGTACGTGGAGCGGACCAGCCATTCCCGCATTATTGACGAGTGGGAAGTGCCCAGCGGCACGATCATTGACTACTACCACGTGGGGCGGCAGAAGCCGGGTGGCCCGCAGGCCTCATACAACGGGTCGGCAGTGGTGGTAGGGCGGAATTCGCGGCTGGGCCAGGCCTACCTGCGCAAGGTGTATGCGGAACTGAGCGCGATCGAGCGGGTGAATAAGTGGCTGGGTGACATCTTCGCGCCCAATAATCACATGGTGCTGGTACCGGTGGGGCTGCTGGAGCCGGGGCAGATGACGCAGATGGTGACGGCGCTGGCGGGGGCCACCGAGACGCGCAAGATCGCGATCGTGGGCGCGGAGTTCCCGCCCTGGGACAACCGCTCGCCCGACCAAGGCGCATCAGCCTGGCGGGCAGGGTTTTCAGAGCGGTATTGGTCGGCTCATGAAGTGTGGGACGACGGCCGCCAAACCTTCACGCCGTTGCCAGAGCAGCAGATCCGGGCATACCCGATGTACATGAACCTGGACGTGGACTTCAGCGGCGCGGTCGAGGGTAACGAACTCACGTATCAGACCCCCAATAACTACCCACCCGACTGGTACGCTGACGCCACCGGCGGCCCGATAACGGTGTACAGCAGCGGCCAGTGCAACCCGGAGGGGCTGCACAATACCGCGTGGGAGGGGACCGCGAGCGAGACGATGCCGCCGTCGCCTGACTGGTACACCATCGAGCTGTCGAACCGGACCTGGACCGAGTTTGAGCTGCAGAATGCCTGGTGGAACCTGCTCTTCAACCGGTCCAACGCCAACTCGCTGACCAACTACTACTACGAGAACTCCCACGGCAAGATCACCATCGAGGGTGATCGCAGCGATATCATCGGCTGGGTGCGCAGCGCGCACGTGCTGGACCGCCACAGCTACGGCAGGAACTGGCTATACGCGCAGCAGCCGGGCACGCCGATCATCCGGCCTTTTTTGGTTATTCCCGGCGATCCTCAGTACGGTCAGCGGATCGTGCGGGCGAGTCTCGACGAACACGCCTTGACCGCGCTTTTCGCCGAGGACAGCAACGGAGGGCCCGTGGAACTATATGCCTACCAACAGGATCTGAACGGGATTACGAGCGGCGACCAGCCGGGATATACGAGGATCTACGGGCCTGGAGGAGCGTCATTGGGCGATGATCACTATGTTGATGTCTATGATTCTCGGCGGCACCAGTGGGTCAACAGCGGGTGGCAGTATCGGCGCAGTTCGAGCAGTAGTCCGGGTTACACTTACGTTGACTTTGACGCGGTGTATGCGGCGAGGGCCGACTGGTATATGACGGTGGGCAACTACCGCTGGGGTCGGCCGGGCGGGCCTCCCACCGGTGGCAATCCGACGCCGAGCAACTGGGGCACGGCTTATCCGCTGGCTCCGAATGAGCCAGGCATGGGCTTCACGCCCTATGGTTGGATGAGTGTGTACACGCGGCCGCGGGCTGGGGCGAGGCTATATAACACCACCTTCGAGACAGCGGATGTGTATGCGACCAGCGCCCAGGACACGCAGGCGTGGGTGGTACACGAAGGCTATAATCCGCTGACGCAGCAGTATCCGAATCAGGAGCTATTCGGCAATTGCCAGGATGCCGGGTACGGGGTTGACTACGGGATGGGGAACCGTCTCAAGACCTTCTGGTACTATCACCATGACCATCAGTGGAGTACCGGCAAGCCGACATACCAGGTTGAGCACCTGCGGAATGCGGCGAACGCAGTGGACGACATTGCGGGAACGAGTTACACCAGCAATGACAGAGCGCCGCGGCCATACCCGTTCAACTCCGACGGTTCAGATAGCGCGAACCAGGGCTTTGGGTTCCGGCCGGGGGGCGCCGGGCATGACGCGGACGCAATGGTGGCGGATATCAATTTAATCCTGCAAGATAATGGGATCAACCCGACGGGCTATCACTCGATAGCGTATCTGTTTCCCGATGGGACTAGTAGCGACCACGAGACTGTTACGGGCCGCCGGATGATTCCGCGCTGCGCCGGTTATGTGCTGTTGCCGGAGTCGTGTGATCTGACGTTGAGGCTGGCGGCGCACGAGTTCGGTCACTGTCTGTTCGGCTTTGTGGACCTCTACGATCAGGACTTCTACAACAACTACATGACGACGACGCCGCCGAACCCGTCGCTCAAGGAATGTCTGGCGCTGGGCCCCTACAGCGTAATGGCGAAGGGGGTGCGGGTGGATGCGTGGCATAAGATCGGGGGGTCGAAGAACAATCCGGCGTCCATGCCGCCGAGTGCCCCGGTTGATTGGGTCAGTGAATTAGTGGTGACTGAGGACCGGCTGAATCTCGAGGTACCGCAGATCGAGGGTACGCTGCGCGACCCGGTAATCCTGAAACTGTCGGCGAATCCGTATGACATCCTGAAGTTCTGGGATGCGGTGGACGCCGGTTCGGTGGACCCCAGCGACGCGGCGGCGGTACGGGCGTGGGCGGACAACAACTGGGAGGAGTACTTCCTGGTCGAGAACCGCTACCAGGTGGGGCCGGACTATTTCGGCGACGCCTCACCGCAGGGCCTGTACGTTTACCACATTGATGACCGCAACATCAGGTATGTGCCGCGGTCGGTCTCGGTATTCCAGGTGGAGGAGCGGGCGCTGTCGGTGGCGATGGTGCAAGCCGACGGCAAGATGGAACTGGAGAGCAACACCAGCGCACCATCAGGAGACTACTTGGCCGGCGACCCGTTCCCCGGGGAAGACAACGTGCGGTGGTTCTCGCAGATCCCGAAGTTGCTTGACCCGAATGATCCTGAGGTGGGTCAGCGGTGGTCGCCGACGAGCTCGAGTCATGGTGATGTGATAGACAGCGGGCCGTTGGGTACAGTGGTCATCAAGAGCGGCACGCCGACGGATAGCTTCATGCGTGTAGTCAACATCAGCAACCCGAGCACGACGATGACGGCGGACGTCTTCGTCAAGCCGCGGGAGATTATCGTCACGAATGTGAGCCACGACCCTAACGACGAAAGCCTGCCCCACCCGGACTATCCAGATATCTACGATACGCTGGCTCATGGGGCTGACCTGGTTCAGGGCGACCGGCTGCAGGGCGTGCTGGCTTTGAAGCTGGATAACCCGCAGTATGTGCCCGGCAGCGGCGATTTCAGTAAGATGTCCACCGGTGAGGTTGTCGTCAACAGTGTCAAGATCCTGGAGTCGGGAACGGCGGAGCAGAATGAGGACGAGGACCATCCGGGGGTCGAGCGGGCCTATCTCTACGCCGAGACCAGTGACCCGCCCAACGGGCTGCAGACCAGTGGCGCGAATGCGGACAGCCGCATCGGCAGCGCCACCTTCGGCAACTACGACCCCTATCTGCAGGACAACGTTGCCGACTATGCGGTATTCACCTCGCTGGGCTTCCGGGTGCCACCGGATGCGAGCAAGGTCATCTATGTCGTGTATGATATCCTTGATGAAGCTCAGATCAACCCCGAGATTACTATAGGCGCTGAGTTGACGGACTATACCTTCATCACGCCGGCGGCGCCGGGGGCGGTCTGTGTGCGCCAGCGCCTCGGTGGGGAATGGGAGTTTGGGAATTACTACTTCCCAATGGTTTCGGCGACCTCGGTAATCGTGGAGAAGCCGGACGTGCTGGAAGTGACCCCGAACCCGCCGGACCCGGGCGCCGGCACAGTCGCGCCGGACTCGATCAGCCAGGGCGCGGCCGATGTGCCGCTTTTGCAGTTGCGGATGCACGCCACGGACGACGCGGTGATCGTGAAGGAGATGCGGGTGGATGCGACCAGCGGTGCCGGCTGGATCAATGCGCTTGAGGACCTCAACGTGATTCGGCTGTACGTGGATAATAACCGCAACGGCCTGATTGACGGGGTGGATGATCTACTGGCCGAGGCGAACTTTGGGGATGTCGGGGGAGTGCCTCAGGCGCTGCTGCAGCTTGATGACGTGGAGCCGATCAGTCTGCGGACGATTCCGTATGCGGAGGCCCCGGAGGACGACAAGTACTGGCTGCTGTCGGTGGATATGGAGGATGAGGCTCCGGTCGGCGCCCAGGTGCAGATCAGGCTGGAGGCGGCGGACTATATCACTCTGGTCACCAATCCGAGCCATCCACCGGCACAGCAGGACACGGTGTCGCCGCTGAATTTCACCGAGGACGAAAACGGGGACCCGCTGCCGAGCGGGACGCTAGTCAAGAGCCAGCCGTCAACCGTGATCGAGCCTAACGCGCTGCCGAACCCGCCGGATGCGGGGTTTGAGCCGGCAGAGGGCTTCCAGCCACCCGACGGCCGGATCAGTGACCGGACGCCGGTGTTCCGCTGGGAGGCAGCGACCGACAACCCGACCGATCCTACCGATCCGGCGACGGCTGATGATCCGTCGGACCTTTACTATGAAATTGAGCTGGCGACGGATGCGACCATGACCAACATTATATGGAGTGCTGACACGCAGGCGAACCTGGGCACGACGACGATCACGCTGCCGGCGAGCGAGGAATTGCCGGACCCGGGCGACGCGACGGTTGACTACTACTGGCAGTTGCGGACGGTAGATACCGACGGCGGGCGCTCGGATGCCAGCATCATACTGTGCTTCCACCTAATCGGCAATCAAGCGCCGACCGCGCCGCTGTCAGGCTTTTGGCCGCACGGGTCGCCGGTGCCGCTGCAGATAACCGACACGACGCCGACCTATCGCTGGGACCACGGGAGCGACCCGGATGCCAACGATACTTTCGATACGCTGCTGTACTACGTGCAGGTTGCCGACAATACGAGCTTCGCAGTGGCGAACCGGCTGGTTGACCAGGACGATGTGCCGGTTCCGGCGGGGACGACGGACACCGACCCGGTAACCTTCAATCCCTACGATCCGCCGTACAGCAAGCCGGCGCTGACGGTCGGGGTGACGTACTACTGGCGAGTGATGACCAAGGACGCGCAGGGCACCTACTCGAATCAGGACGCCAACGGTGACCCGGACTGGTCGGCGGTATCGGTGCAGCAGTTCGAGGTTGTGGAGAACCGCAAGCCGGCGACGCCGGCCGACTACGCGGGCACGACGGCGAATGAGTTCCAGCCGAGCAATGGTGATGAGGTCAACAGCGCGCGGCCGACGATCACCTGGCGGGTGCCCGAGCCGCCGGACCCGGATGAGAGCGATACGCTGGAGACGCTGCGGTTCTACGTGCAGATCAAGGACGCGGCGAACGTGAGTGAAGGGCCGTACATAACCGAACTGACAACGACGGCGGCGGATGTGACGGGTCTGACTTACGATCCGGCAATCGCCGGGACACTGGTCTCGAAAGTGGTTGACGTGGACCTGCAGGATGATACGCAGTACTGGTATCGGGTGCGGGCGCGGGACCTGAACGGTACAGGGCTGTACTCGGACTGGAGCGCGATCCAGAACTTCTGGGTCAACACCGAGAATGACGCCCCGCTGAAGCCCACCTCCGGCTTCAGTCCGGCCAACGGGACGACCGTGAATGACAGCACGCCGGACTTCGCCTGGAGCCATTCCGAGGACCCCGACCACACCGACAACAGCAGCAATCTGTACTACATCCTGCAACTGTCGAAGGTTGGGACCTCGCAGGCGGATTTCGCGGCGAACCTGGCGTACCAGTACACCAGCAACGTGGGGCAGAACTGGCTGACGGCTACGGAGGCGCTGGACGACCTGACCACGTGGTACTGGCGGGTGCAGGCGGTTGATGATAGCGGCGCGGCTTCGGAGTTTTCGGATATTCAAAACTTCTATCTGGATACGGAGAACGAGGACCCAGTGCTGTCGGAGGGCTATCCTGACACCTATCCGGACAGATATGTTAATCCGCGCTATGGGTCTCTGGCGACGTTCTATGAATACCGGGTGACCTACCGGGATGCCGAGGGGGATGCCCCGGGTTGGGTGCAGGTGACGCTGGATGCGGGAGTGGTGGGCTCGGAGCAGACGCTGCCGATGGCAGCCATCAACCCGGTGGACCCGGACCAGAATGACTTCCGGAACGGGGTAGTGTATGCGGTGGGGATTGCCGGAGCGGACTTGGGCTACGGGGCGCACACGTGGGTATTCGCCACGCAGAACTCGGCGCGGCTGCCGGAGACGCCGCCGGATACGGGTGCCGGAGCGACGGTCGGGTCCGTGAGTACGCTGCGGCTGGCTGATAAGGACTGGAACGATACGGACCAGTATGAGGAGACCGCCACGGTCTATATCGAGATTGACGACCAGGACGAGAATCTGGACCCGACGTTCCGTGAGAGCATCCAGGTGTTGCTCTATGTGGGCGACCCGGCCAGCCCGAGCGACGTGGAAGTGGTGACGCTGCGGGAGCAGAATACCAATGACGGCATCTTCCGCGGCGAGCTCCCGATCTACGGCGCGCAGGGGCCGGCCAATGATGCCACCACCTCCAACGGACAGCTCAACGTCATCGCCGGAGCGAGCGGGGCTCAGATCGGGGCGTACTATCTGGATAAGGACGACGATCCGGACGGGGACGGTAACATTGACAACCCGGACCCGGATGAGCAGACGGCCAGCGCTACGGTGGTTGATACGGAGGCGCCGGATCGGGTGAACTTCCCGACCGACATTCTGACGGCTACCTCCGGCCCGCACGGTCGCAGCGTGGATCTGGACTGGTCGGGGTACAATGAGGCGGACCAGATAGATGTGGCCGGCTACAGTGTGTACTACGGGGAGAATGACTTCGGCAACACCGGTGACCCCAACGCGCAACTGTACGCGCAGGTGACGGCCGGCTCGCAGACGATCACGGTGGACGGCCTGACGCCGAACACGACCTACTACTTTGCGGTGGTGGCCTATGACGAGGTGCCGAACCCGAGCGGAGCGGCACCGGTCGCGACCGAGGCGCTGATAACTCGCGACACCACGGCACCTGCGATCAGCAATCTGTCGCCGGCCGACGGCGCTACCGAGGTTGCTTTGGACACCAACATCAGTTGTCGGCTAACCGATACCGGCAGCGGTGTTGATGTGGATACGCTGGATGTGAAGGTGGAGGTGGGTGGCACCGAGGTCGGCGTTGATGTGGATGTGACGGACGAGGGGACCTACCTACAGGTTGACATTGACCCCGACAACGACTTTGCGTGGAACGATACGGTAACCGTCAGCGTGACCGTCAGCGATGTGGACGGCAATGAGGCGAAGGCGTCGGATACTCTGGCCAACCCGCCGTGGGACTTTGCGGTACTAGCCGACACCACGCCTCCGGCCGTCGAGCAGCAGTCACCGGCCGACGGGGCGGACGATGTAGCGGTAAGCACGCCGATTAGCTTCCACCTGACGGATAACAAGTCGGGTGTTGATGTCAGCACCCTGAACGTGACCTTCAACGGCCAGGACATCACGGCAGACGTGACAACCAGCCAGGTTGACGAGAACCTCGACATCGCCTGTACTTACACGCCGCCGGAGGACCTACTGTATAACAGCACCTACACAGTGACTGTGACGGTATCCGACTTCGCCGATAGGAGCTCGGGCACGATCGGCTGGAGCTTCGATACGGTCAATGACGACACCGGGGTGACTGTGGAGCCGGTCCAGCCGGAGCGGGATGCGGAAAACGTGCGGGTGGACACCAACATCAGCATCCGCCTGACGGATACGCAGGCGGGCGTGAATCCCGATTCGATACGGCTGTGGATCAATGACACGGAAGTCAGCGATGACATCGTCAAGACGGTCGAGGGCGACAGTGTGCTGGTGGAGTACGACCCACCGCAGAACCTTGCGCCTCAGACCGATATCTTCGTCAAGGTGTATGTGGAGGATAAGGTCCCCGTCCCCAATCCGACGGAGATGACCTACAAGTTCACTACCGGGCTGCTTTATACCATATCGGGACAGGTTACGACGGTTACGGGCGAGGCCATCGCGGACGTGACGATCACCTGTGACGGGCAGACCACGACCACCGACGCAGATGGGGCTTACACGCTGATGGAGCTGCTCGGAGGCACTTACACGGTAACACCGAGCAAAGGGGGCGCGACTTTCGACCCGGCCTCCCAACAGGTCACGGTGGGTCCGGATGCGACCGGTGTTGACTTCCTGCTCGTCACCTCCACGATCAGCGGACGTGTGACCGATGCCGATGGTGCGGCTGTGGTGGGCGTGGACATAACCTGCCAGGGCGAGACGACGGGCGGGGAAGCCAAGACCTATACGAAGCAGACCGACGGGAACGGCTATTACCTGCTGACGGGCGTAATCGCGGGTGATTATGCAGTTACGCCGGCCAAGGCCGAGTGGACTTTCGATCCGCCCTCGCACCTGGTGAGCGTCGGGCCCGGCCAGGGCGATGCGACGGATGTCAATTTCGTGGGTACGCTGACCACCTACAGCATCAGCGGGCGCGTCGTTGACCGTGACGGTAACGGGGTGGCTGGAGTTCGTATCGGCTATGATGGTGCCAGCGTGGCGACGGACGCGAACGGTGATTACGTAATCAGCGGCGTGCGGCGCGGGCAGTACACGCTGACGCCGGCGCTGCAGTACTATCATTTCGAGCCGGTCAACCGGGTGGTCGCGGTCACTAACAGCGATGTGACGGGCCAGAACTTCACGGCGGTGGCCGATACCTTCACAATTTCGGGCACGGTGTATGATGGCGTCGGCCGCCGTCTCCAAGGCGTGGAGGTGACGGCCGGGCCCAGTGCCGCGATAACCAACACGACCGGCGGCTACACCCTGACCAATGTGGCGATGGGGACGCACGCGGTGACAGCCGCGAGAGTCGGCTACAAGGTGGTGCCGGATCAGATCGAGGTGACAGTGCCGCCCGACTACACCGGTGCGGATTTCACGGCGTACTTCGAGCTGAGCAACTCATTCCCCGCCGGTGTCAATCTGCTCGGCGTACCGGGGACGCCGATAGACAGGAATCCGCAGGACGTGTTCGGGACAACACAGGTGGCGCGCTGGGATCCCAGTGCCGAGCCACCGGCGTACATGACGGCAGCGGCCCAGGGCGATACTGACTTCATGCGGGTGCGCCCAGGCTCGGGCTATTTCGTGCGCTTGGCGAACACGACCGACCTGTCAATTGCCGGCGAGCCGACAGATACTTCCAGGCCAGTGAATATGGGGATAGGCACGGGCTGGAATATGATTGCCAACCCCTTCGCCAGCTCGACGCCGTTTGTCAATTTCCAGCCGACGGTGGCCGACGGGATTCGGCCATATGCGTTTGTCTATAACAATAGCAGCGGCAGCTACGAACTGATATCCTACCGGCCGTCGATCAATGCGAAGCGCGATAACCTGCAGCCGTGGGAGGGCGCCTGGATCCTGTGCCTGACGGGCGGTTGCTCGCTGACGATATCGTCGGCAGATACGGCAACGGCCGCGGTTGTCAAGCCGCAGCAGGTCGAGACCGGAAGCGGCTATATCATGCCGGTAATCGCGACGGCGGGCGGCCGCAGCGACACCTGCAGCGTCGCCGGAGTGATCCCGGGAGCGGGTGCGGAACATACACTGCTGAACCCGCCGACAGCGCCGGCGACTGTGGATGTGTATTTCGTCAATGACAAGGGCCAGTGCCTGTCCAGAGACATCCGCGACCAGAGCAGCGGGGCCGACAGCTATGAATTCGTCGTCAGCTGCGGAGTAGGCGCTGCGGACGTGAGGGTAATGCTGCCGGATCTGAGCACGGTCCCGCCCGAATACGAGGTCATGCTGACCGACGTGGATGCCGACAAGACCATGTATGCCAGGACCATGCCGGTGTATAGCTATCGCAGCGGCGAGGGTACGACGCTGCGCAACTTCCGGCTCGAGGTACGCCCGCGGTCGGTTGGCAGCCTCACCATCGCGACGGCAAGCGCCGTGCAGCAGAGCGGCAGCGCCACGATCACCTATAGTGTATCGCAGCGCTGCCAGGTGAACATGATAGTGCGGAACATGGCCGGGCGATGTGTGAAGGTTCTGGCGACCGATAAGGTAGTGTCCGCGGGCGTGAACCCACAGGTGTGGGACCTGTCCAACGATGCGGGAGCCAAGGTGCCCTCCGGCCCGTATCTGATCGAGATCGGGGCCAGGGCCGACAACGGTCAGCAGGCCCGGGCGCTGGCCAGAATCAACGTGCGCCGCTAGTCCGTGAACGCAGCCGGCCAGGAACCGCTGACAGCAGCAAGGGCGACACAAGAGGTCAAGGAGTCAACACAGTATGCTTAGGGGCAGCAGATGGCTGCTACTGCTGACGACGAGTCTGATTGCGCTGACTGTCGTCGGTGTTGCCGGCTGTGGTGGCGGAGGTGGCACTGACGGTGGCAATGGTGGCAATGGCGGCAATGGCGGCAATGGCGGCAACGGCGGCGACCCGGTGGAAACCACAGGTAATGTTGCCGGCCAGGTCCTGTACTATGCCGCGGGTCTGGCGGATGTCGCAGTCAGCGTCGGCGGCAAGACCGCTCAGAGCGACGAGAACGGAGATTTCCTGATAGCCGACGTAGCCGAGGGCGACGATCAGTTGCTGACCGTGAACCCGCCGAGTTGGTGCGTGCTGGAGTCGGATGCCCCGATCTATGTTGATGTTGTTGCAGGTGAGACGACGACTCTGCCTGAACCGATACGATTGGTCTTGTCGGGTGCACCGCCACCGCCGCCCTGGGACTTGGTTGCGGAGCGCTAGTACGGGGGCAAAGACGTGCGGCTGAGATGCGCACTGCCCCCAGCCGGCGACATCTAGCGGCAACTGCGGCCGACGCAATAAACTAGACCGGCCCGTTACAACGAAGTTACAGGAGTGAACAGAGCATGAGCAGGTATCTGAGCTGGCAAGTGATCATGGTGATTGGCATCGCAGCACTCATTGTCACGGGTATGCCGGGCTGTGGCGGTGGAGGTGGCGGAGGCGGCGGCGAAGATGAGGACACAGGCGAGGTGGCAGGAGTGGTTCAGTACTGGGATCAGGCGCCGCTGGAGAACATCATGGTGACCGTCGCCGAGATAAGCGCCCGCAGTGACCGTAATGGCAACTTCCTGATCACCGGTGTTCCGCCGGGTGAGAACCAGGAGCTGACTGTCACCACGCCGGACTGGCTGGCGCTGCCGCCGACCGGAGAACCGATCCGCGTCAATGTGTATGCCAACCGCACGACCACGCTGGATGACGCGATAGTGCTCTTCGATGCCGACATCCTGGAATTGCCGGACCCGCCCTGGGAGGACTGAGCAAGCGGCCGCTTGGCTGTTGAAAGCCCATAACCCAAACGCCGTCCGTGCTTGCTCACCGGGCGGCGTTTTTGAGTGAAGGAAACGGCAGTGAGAACAAGATTGTGCCTGTGTGCTGTAATTGTGGGCCTTGCGCTAGCCGCCAGCAGTAGCATGGCTGAGGAGTGGCCGATGCTGCGTGGGGATATCCACCGCAGCGGCATGGCAGGTGCGGTGCCGGCCACCAGCCTGGCCGTGGCGTGGGCGATCAAGCTGGGCAGTAGTGTCGACTCCTCACCGGCAGTGGTTGATGGTAAGGTCTTTGTGGGGACTGCGGATGGCGCGGTGCTGTGTCTTGACGAGGCCGAGGGGGCGGTAATCTGGAAGACACAGACCGACGGCTGCGTGGTATCCTCGCCGGCGGTGCACCAAGGGACTGTGTATGTGGGGTCGGTTGACCGCTGCCTGTATGCCCTCGATGCGGAAGATGGCAAGCTGCGATGGCGGGTGCGAACCTGGCGTCCGGTAGTGGCCTCGCCGCTGGTGTTCGCCGGTCGGGTGTACTGCGGCTCGCTGGACGGGAGCTTCAAATGCGTCGAGGCCGAGACAGGCGAACTGGTATGGGAGCAGCAGGGCGGCGCGATCAGCGGAGCAGCAGCGGCAGATGAGGCCGGAGTGGTCTATTACGGCGACGAGAATGGCAACTTCTGGGCCCGGGACGCGGCTACCGGTACCGTGATATGGAAGGCGGAGGTGACCGGTGCGGTGGTACGAGCGCCGCTGGTGACCGCCAGCGCGGTGCTAGTCGGGGTGATGTCACCGACGGCGTTGCGCGCGCCTAAGATCGAATACCTGCTCGCCTTCGACAAGTCCAGCGGCCGAAAGCTGTGGAGCAATACCGGGCAATCATCGGTGCTGCACACGGCCATCGCCGACGGCAATACCCTATACTGCGCAACGGTAAGCGGCTACACCTCAAATACGACGCTGTTCGCGGCGCGGCTGAGCGATGGTAAGGAGCTGTGGAAGGCCAACCTGGGCGGCGTCGCCGATAGCTCGCCGGCGCTGTCCGGAGGTTATCTGCTGTTCGGCAACCACGATTCGCGATTTCACGTTGTAGATAAGAGCGATGGCCGCGAGGTGCATAGCCTAGATATAGGGGCCAAGCTGTATTCGTCGCCGGCGGTTGTTGAGGGGCGGGTGTACTTTGGGGCCGGCGATGGGAAGCTGTATTGCCTGGAGTAGGGAAGGCGGTGCGGGCAGGCCCGAAAGCAACGTCACCTGCCCCCCGCCTCACCCACTGCTCCGCAGTGGGTACCCGCGAAACGGGAGGGGACGAACGGCAACAACAACGGCGGCGCTCACCCCGACCCCTCTTTCACCCGCGCCGTTGGCGCGGGTACCCAGGAGAGGGGACAACAGCAACGGCAAAGGCCAACGGCTGGGCCGGATTCTCGGCGGAAGCTAGCGCTTCCGCCTCGTATGCGGCCCCTCCGCGAGACAAGGACAACAGCAACGACGGGCCTCAGCCCCGGCCCCTCTCCCACAGGGACAGGGAGAGGGGAGAACGGAAACGGCCCTCGGGCTGGAAGCCCGACCTAGGGATTGATGAATAGTCAGGGCGGGGGCGGCGGCAGGTGTACGACGGGCTCCCCGCAGCGGTCACTTGCCGATGCAGAACTCGGCGAAGATGCGGTTGATGATTTCCTCCGGTAGGCACTTGCCTACGATCTCGTCAAGAGCCGCCAAGGCCTCCCGCAAATCAGCAGCGATGAACTCCTCCGAATAGCCGGTCGCGGCGGCTTCAGCAGCAGCGGCTAAGGCCGCGGCCGCCCGCTCCAGGGCCACCTTATGGCGGACATTGGTGACAATGGTCTGCTCGGTGTCGCCGGTCCGGCCCTCCCAGACCGTTGCCGAAATGGCCTGCTCCAGGTCCTGAAGATGCGTGCCCTCGCGGGCCGAGACCCAGACCAGAGAAGCGGAAGTGGCCTCGGCAACCTGGCCCGCATCCGCCCGCGTCGGCAGGTCCTCCTTGTTCATCACCACGATCCCGCAAGCAGGCAGTTGCGCCAGGAGCTTGAGATCGTCTGGGTGCAGCGGCTCGGAGCTGTCTATCACCAGAAGCACCAGGTCGGCCGCGGCCATCGCCTGGCGACTGCGGCTGACGCTTTCGGCCTCGACGATGTTGTCGGTGTCGCAGAGCCCGGCGGTATCGGCCAGCGTCACCGCAATGCCATTGATGTTGAGGGCATCCTCGATGACATCGCGGGTGGTGCCGGGAACTGTGGTGACGATGGCGCGGTCGGTGCGCAGCAGGGCATTGAGGAGACTCGATTTGCCGACATTGGGGCGGCCAACAATCGCGACCTTGAGGCCCTCGCGGAGGATGCGGCCGTGCTCGGCAGTCGCCAGCAGAGCGCCGATCTGCTTGCGGAGGCTGGCAATGCCTTGGGCGATGTCGGAGGCCGCGATCGTCTCGATGTCCTGGTCGGAAAAGTCAATGGCAGCCTCGATACGCACCAGCAGGGAGATGATGTTCTCGCGGAAAGTGTTGATGGCTGCGGAGAGTTGGCCGGCGAGCTGGGTGATGGCGGCGCGGCGGCTCTGTTCGGTCTGGGCGTTGATGACATCGGCGACCGCCTCGGCTTGGGCCAGGTCAATGCGGCCGAAGTAGTAGGCGCGCTTGGTGAATTCGCCCGGGTCGGCCAGGCGCGCGCCGCCGGCTATGACTAGCTCGAGAGTGCGGCGCAAAGGCACGATGCCACCGTGGCAGTTGATCTCGACCACGTCCTGAGTGGTGTAGGTGTGGGGGACGCGCATGACGGTGAGTATCACCTCGTCCACAATGTGCTCACCGTCAAGGACATGGCCGTAGCATGTGGCAAAGGAGCGCTGGGTAAGTGGGCTGCGTTGGGGATTGGCGGGCCGGAAGACCTGAGCGGCTAGCTGCAGCGCCTGCGGGCCGCTGAGGCGGACGATGCCGATACCGCTGCGACCGGGCGGTGTGGAGATAGCCACGATGGTGTCCTGGAAGCGGGCGAGGTCCATTTGGTTATATTGTGAGGCTTTTGGGGCTGGTTTGCAAGAGGTGGGCCGGGAGGGTTGGCGAGCATCAAAGGTTAGCCAGCACTACGGCGACTACGGCAAGTGCGATGCCGGCCCAGCCCAGCTTGCCCGGGACTTCGCGCCAGGCGATCGCAGCGAAAATGGTGCTGAGAGACAAGCCGGCTGCGGCCAGGATCGGGAACATCACCGAGGCCAAGAGCACGTCAAGGGTGGCGAAGATCAGGAGATTGGTCAGCGCATTGGAGCTGCCCAGCAGGACGCCCCACGTGATTTCAGGCAGGCCCAGCGGTGCCTCTCTGCCCCGCAGCCAGGCACCGGCGCAGACCACCGCGCCGATGGTAAAGACGCCGGCGAGGTAGATAGAGCGAGCGCCGGTAAAGCCGGTCACCTGGAAGGCCTTGAGGATCAGCAGCGTCATACCATTGGACAGCAGCAGGCCGAGCAGAACCGCGATGCGGCGAGCAGTCAGCGGCTGGTTACTGACGCCGCGGTCGAGGCTGAGCATCGGAACGGCCAGCAGGGCCAGGGCGATGCCGTAGGTCTGGACGGCACTGGGCGCTTCGTTCCAGACAAGGATCGCGGCGGCCAGGGGTATCACCACGGCCAGACGAACCATGGCGATGGATATGGCCACGCCGCGCAGCCGCATGGCCGGCAGCAGCAGTAGATAGATCATGACATTGAAGCTGCCGCCTACCGCCGCATAGGCCAGGGCGGTGTCAGCTCCCTCGGGCCGACTAAGGGCCCCGACAATCGCGAAGAGCATGGCGGCAAAGATGTAGTTGATCATGCCGACGGCCAAGTCGTTGGCACGACGGTGTTGGGCGGCCCGCAGTATCAGGGCGAAGGAGGTATTGGCGACGATTGTAGCGGCAAGCAATAGCATTGTATGATGATCGCGTCGCTAGGGCCGGTAGCGCAGTGGCGAAGCGGGCCGGGAAGCGGTGATATTGTCACAAATATAAGGGCCGGCAGGTGCCGGCGCCCCGAGCAAGTACTGATACTGAGCGGAGGTTCCCTGAGTCGCTGAGGATAACCTTCCCGACCGCTGCAGGAGGATTTTTGGTGTTTAGGGGGGAATAGGGGAATATACGTTCAAGAACGCGATAGAATGCCACTGTGGGCAAAACGCTCAATAAGGAAGTGTTGTGCATACATGCGGGAATTGACCCCCAAACAGCTTCGTAATCAGTGCGATCCGCAACTGTTCAAGTTCGAAACGACCGCGGAACTGTCGGGCCTGACTCAGCCGATAGGTCAGCAGCGGGCGGTTGATGCGCTGGAGTTTGCCGCCAATATTGACAGCGACGGCTATAACGTGTACGTGATGGGGCAGGTGGGGACCGGTCGCACCAGCATCTCGCGGGAATTTCTGGAGAAGCGTAGCAAGCGGGAAGCGACGCCCAGCGACTGGTGCTATGTGTATAATTTCGCCGCTCCGCACACGCCCAAGGCGATCAATCTGCCGGCAGGTAAGGGCGCTGAATGGCAAAGCGACATGGATAAGGTCATCGGCGAGCTGGTGACGCAGGTGCTGGCCGCATTTGAGAGCGATGAATATAACGAGAAGCGCGACGATCTGCTGCGCAGCTTCCGCGATGAGCGCAATAAAGAGCTGCAGGAGTTCGAGAAGGAGGTGGAAGCGGCGGGCTTTACGCTGGGCCGCTCGCCGGCGGGCTTGATCGTGGCTCCCGCCGCCGACGGCGAGGTGATGGACCCGCAGCAGTACCGCGACCTGCCCGAGGAGGCCCGCGAGGAACTCGAGGATAAGCGGCAGGAGTTGCAGGGCAACCTGGCCGAGATCATGCGCCGAGGCCAGCGTGAGGAAAGGCAGACCAGGCAACAGGTACAGGAGTTGGACCGCGAGGTGGCGCGCGCCGTTGTCGAACCGCTGTTTGAGGAGATCCGCAAGAAGCATAAGGACGAAGAAGACGTGCTGCAGCACCTCGATGAGGTTCAGGATGACCTGCTCGAGAATATCAGTTCGCTGCGCCAGTCGGCTGAGGACGGCGATGAGCAGATGCGGCTGGCGGCGGCCATGGGTGTGGGCGCAGGCGCGATGCCGATCATGGAGCGCTACCGCGTCAACGTGCTGGTCAACAATGCGGAGCTGGACGGCGCGCCGGTAATCACCGAAGCGAACCCCACCATCGAGGCGCTGACCGGTGAGGTCGAGCACCAGACCCACATGGGTGCGCTGGTTACCGATTTCACCATGATTAAGCCGGGGGCGCTGCACAAGGCCAATGGGGGCTACTTGATTCTGGATGCACTGCAAGTGTTGCAACGCCCCTACGCGTGGGACGCGCTGAAAAGAGCGCTGAAGAGCCGCCAGGTGCGGATCGAGTCGCTGCGCGACCAGTTGCGCTTCATCTCGACGGTGAGCCTGGAGCCGGCACCGATCCCCCTCAAGATCAAGGTGGTCTTGATCGGCAGCCCGCTGCTGTACTACCTGCTTTACGAGTATGATGAGGATTTCCGCAAGCTATTCAAGGTCAAGGCGGATTTCGACAACCAGATAGACCGCTCGGCGAAGACCTCGCGGCGCTTCGCCGCCTTTATCGGGCAGATGTGCGGGGAGGAGGACCTACCTCACTTCCTGCCGGAGGCGGCGGCCGAGATCGTGGAGCACGCCAGTCGCCTGGCCAGCGACCAGAAGAAGCTGAGCATCGGCTTCTCGGAGGTCGCGAACGTGGTGCGCGAGGCGGCGTACTGGGCCGCGCGGAATAAGCGCGAGGCGGTCAGCGCCGAGGATGTGCGCTACGCCCTGGAGCAGCAGGAATGGCGCTCCAATCGCATCGAGGAGCGCATCATCGAGATGACCAAAGACGGTACCATCATGGTGGACGTGGAGGGGGAGGTGGTGGGGCAGATCAACGGCATCGCGGTGCTGCAGCTCGGTGACTATGTACTCGGCAAACCGGGCCGACTCACCTGCCTGACCTATATGGGCCGCGCGGGAGTGGTCAACATTGACCGGGAGGCCAAGCTGACCGGCCGCATCCACGATAAGGGGCTGCTGACGATTAGCGGCTTTTTGGGCGAGCGCTACGGTCGCGAGTTCCCCCTGACACTTTCGGCCACGATCTCCTTCGAGCAGCTCTATGAAGAGGTCGAGGGCGATTCGGCGGCTTCCACCGAGCTGTACGCCCTGCTGTCGAGCCTGGCCGGGGTGCCGATCAAGCAGGGGATCGCCGTCACCGGCTCCGTCAACCAGCGCGGCCAAGTGCAGGCCATCGGCGGCGTCAACCGCAAGATCGAGGGCTACTACGCCACCTGCAAAGCGATAGGGCTGAGCGGTGAGCAGGGTGTGGTCATCCCCGA
Source organism: uncultured Armatimonadia bacterium (assembly GCA_964390495.1). Lineage (GTDB taxonomy): Bacteria > Armatimonadota > Zipacnadia > Zipacnadales > UBA11051 > UBA11051. Next base: position 8,615 of record CAYMIN010000022.1, on the reverse strand, counting down.
CGCCAATGTGCGCCACCTGATGCTCAATGATGAAGTAATCGAGGCCGTGGAAAACGGGGAGTTCCATATCTGGTCAGTGAAGACCATAGATGAGGGCATCGAGGTCCTGACCGGTGTCAAGGCCGGCACGCGGAATAAACAGGGCGAATACCCCAAGGACAGCATCAACGGCCGGGTGGAAGCGCGCTTGCAGGAAATGGCCGAGACCATGAAAGAGTTCGCCCGGCCGCAAAAGCCGGAAAACAAGGAAGAATGACCCGGCCCGGCTTGAGAAGACACTAGGGGCGGGCCGCTGGGTTCGCCCCGCTTTGCACTAGTCGGGCAAGGTCGGGCTACGGCAGGCCTCACCCCTTAGTCCCCTCTCCCGGGGGGAGAGGGGAAAAAGGCAACGGCGGTCGGGCTAGAAAGCCCGACCTACGGGACAAGCCCAAGGGCAACGGCGGCAGGCGGGATGGGTGCCCCCACGGGACAATTGTTGGGATGCCTGCCCCACGGAAGCCTTGGGGAGGGGCTGGATATGGGATGGGAAAGGCGTGGGCCAGCGGGCGAAGAGTGGAACAAGCCAGCTATGCCACAGCAGAATAGGCAAAAGATACAGGTCTCCAGGCAGTGGCTGGAGCTTCTCGAGGAGCTGCGGCAAGCCCCCCGGCGGATCATGATCGTCGGGCCTGCCGACAGCGGCAAGAGCACTCTGGCAAGCTGGTTGGGCCGGAAGCTGGCCGAGGTCGCGCCCACGGGCATGGTAGATGGCGATGTCGGCCAGTCACAGATCGGGCCGCCGGCGACGGTGGGATGGCGGCTGGCGGGAAGCGCACAGGAGCAATGCTACTTCGTCGGTGACGTCAGCCCGGCGTCGCGACCGGCCACGGCTCTCAGCGCCCTGCTGCGGGCAGTAGGTGAGGCCGAAGCGGCCGGCGCGGCTTATAGCGTGATTGATACCACGGGCTATATCGAGGGCGATGCCGCGGTGGCACTCAAGACCGCCAAGGTGGAGCTGCTGGCTCCGCTGGAGGTGCTGGTAATCGGTGACGAGAGGCCGGCGCGGCGGCTGCTGAAGTGCTGGCAGAACTTCACCCCGGCCCGGATCAGACGTCTGAATAGCGCCGACCGGCTGCAGGTGAAGACAGTAGTGCAACGCCGCCAGCATCGGCAGCAGATCTTCGCCGCGGCCCTGGCGGACAGTAATATGCGCTGGGTGGGTCTGGATGATAAGGCGATTTTCAGCTCAGCCGGTGCGCGAGCGGAGGCCTGCAGCGGGCTGTTGCTGGGGTTCATTGACGAGATGCGCAGGCTGGTGTGTCTGGGGCTGCTGGAGAGCCTAGACCTGCGGAACCACCGGCTGCTGGCGTACTCACCCGAGAGTGCCGAAGCCGCCTCCGGCATTGTGTTTGGCGCAATTGCACTCAACCCAGCCGGAGAGCAGCTCGCCCAAGTAGCCGCCGGAGGGACGATGTGATGAGCAAGCAGATGGTCGCAGAGTTGAGGACCAATGACCGGGTTTGCGCGCCCTTTGTGGTCAGTCAGAAGAGCCTGGTTCCGTTCAAGAGGAAGGCGGGTAGCTACCTGAGCCTGGTGCTGGGCGACAGCAGCGGCAGCATCGTCGGACGGGCGTGGGATAACGCCGAGCAGCTCGATAGCCAGTTTAAGACCGGCGACGTGATCATGGTTGAGGGGCGCGTGGATGAGTACCAGGGAGTGTTGCAGCTTATCGTCGAGCAGGCGCGGGTCTGCGCCGACAGCGAGTTCGAGAAGACGGACTTTTTGCCCGCAGGCAAGCGCGACCCCGCAGAGCTATTGTCCGAACTGCAAGGCTTTGTTGAGATGGTGCAAGACCAGTACCTGCGCCCGCTAGTGGAGCATTTCTTCTGCGATCCCGACTTTCTCGAACGGTTCGCTGAGGCCCCGGGGGCGAAGGCTTTGCACCATTCGCACCTCGGAGGGCTGCTGGAACATACGGTGGGGGTGGTGAAGGTCCTGCTGGCTGTGGCGGAGTGTCATCCCGAACTGAACCGTGACCTACTGGTGGCCGGCGCGCTACTGCACGACATCGGGAAACTGAGAGAGCTGTCGGTTGATACCGGCATTGACTACACTGACACGGGGCGGCTGGTGGGGCATATAGTGCACACCGATCGCATGGTGAATGCCGCGATCGGCGAGCTTCCCGGCTTTCCGGAGGAGTTAAGCGACCGGTTGTGTCATATTCTATTGAGCCATCACGGTCAGAAGGAGTACGGGGCGCCGATCGTGCCGATGACGGCGGAGGCCTGCGCGTTGCACTATGCCGACAATCTCGATGCCCACGTGCAGTACTTCGGGCAAGTCATCGAGCGGGGTGCCGCCTCCGGCGACCGCTGGTCGGAATACCAGAGGCTGTTTGACCGTTACATCTACCTGGGCGGAGCCGACAGCCCGGAGCAGTAATGAGATAATCAACTCGGTGTCTTGAACCTTCTCCGCGAAGGGTACGTCTATCATGAGTACAGGGCCAACACCTGGTCTCGAGACAATCCGGAGACTGGTAAAGCGTGCCCAGGACGGAGACGCCGCGGCCTTTGAGGAGCTTGTAGAGGCGTACAAGGCGAAGATCTACAACTATGTGCTGCGGATGCTGGGTCAGGCCGAGACGGCTGAGGATGTGGCCCAGGAGACTTTCATCAAGGCCTACTCTTCGCTAGGCAGCTTTCGCGGAGCCTCCTCATTTCAGACCTGGCTGTACCGCATCGCCAGCAACTTGGCAATAGATACCATGCGACGGCGCAAATACCGGCAGGCCAGCTACTCTCTGGATGAGCCGCTGGATGTTTCCGGAGGGCAGGTGGAGCGCGACATCGAGGACGGAACCGCCGGGCCGGAACGGCAGCTAGAAAGCGCGCAGTTGCAGCGGCGGGTGAGTGAGGCGATCCTGGAGCTGTCACCGAAGCTGCGGACAGTGGTGGTCCTGTATGAATTGCAGGGCCTGAGCTACGAGGAGATTGCCGCGATCGTGGGAGCGCCACTGGGGACAGTAAAGAGCAGACTGTTCAATGCCAGAGAGCATCTGAAGAAGATGCTGGCGGATGAAGTTGACATAGAGTTGCTCAGGTGAGCTAGGATGAGATGCAAAGAGGTAAGACAACAGCTAGGGGCCTACGACTACTCGACGTATGACGCCGAGGCGCTCCCGCAAGCTCTACGGGAGCACCTGGCGGGGTGTGCGTCCTGCCGGAGGTGGGTGAGCCGTACCCGCCGGGTCAGCGAGATGCTGCGGAGTCTGCCGACTGATGAGGTACCGCAATACTTCACGGCCGGCGTGATGGCGCGGCTGGGGCAAGCGCCAGGCAGCGTCGGGGAGAGGTGGCTGGATTGGCTGATTGGGCCGCTCAGAGCGCCCGCGCCACGGGTGCCGGCCTACCAGCTAGTGGCAGCCGGCTGTCTGTTACTGGCGCTTGTGGTAGGCGGCGCGCTGTATAGCAGCTACAGCCATCCCGGCGACGCTCAACACGGCATCGGCGTGGTGATCGCTGACGGCGGCGGCTCCGGATTGGCAGGCACGCCGGTCTCAGTGGGAGGCGGCGGCCCCAGGTTGCGCCGGATCAACGGCGAAGGTGACAGGCTGAAGATAAATGACTTGATACTGCGGCATCAGAACTATGAATTGGGTAAGCCGCTAGGGCCTGATCCGGCAGTCAGGCTAAGTGAGACGAGCTATTGAAGTGGCCATGCAGTTCCCAGTAACAACGTCAAAGGATAGGCCGCACACACTCCTCGTGGATAGCCATGCGTAGCATTGTCATGCCCCGAAGATTGCAGGAACAAGCTTGCCTGAAGGCAGTCGCCTCGGCGCAGTGGTTGGGTGTGGCGCTGACCGTAGTGGTGCTGCTGGCGGTCGGATTGTCGCCGGCGGTGGCAGACAAAGACCCCTACGACATTATGTACGACGCGATCATGTCGAAGGGGAATGTGAACTACAGTGCCGAGCGAGTGGTGCACTTTTATCAGGAGGGGCGGCGGACGCGGACGGTGCGGCAACGAATGTACCGCAAGCGCGGCGATAAGCTGCACGTGCAGGCACTGGAGCCGGCTTCCGAGGCGGGTCAGTTGGTGGTATCGAACGGGCAATGGCTGTGGGAGTATAGCCCGCAGAGACGGGAGGTAATCCAGCGGCAACTACAGCCTGCCGCAGTGCGGAGAAGTAATCGGCAGCGCTCGGCGGAATTGATCAGGAAGATGCTGCTGCTGCAGTATGGCGGGCGGGCAACGGTTGCCTCGCGCCCCGCGCACCAGTTGGCAATTCGTGACGAGAGCGACCGGCTGCTGCGCAAGTGCTGGATAGATACGGGCACCAACGTCGAGCTGAAGCTGGAGAAGCATGGCGGCAACGGCGCACTGTGCATGCAAACCGAAATAACCTCGATAGACTATTCCCCGAGCTTTGTGGCGGGCATGTTCGATTTCACTGTGCCGGCCGGTGTCGTGCTCAAGCGCGCGCCCGCGCCGGCGAAGCGGATGAGCCTGGCCGCCGCCGAACAGGTGGCTCGCTTCCGTGCGGTCTTACCAGGCTATATGCCGCCAAGTTACGTATTCGAGTCGGATAATGTGGCAGTCACCACGTACAAGAATATGGCCACGCTGTGGCTCACCTTCAGTAATGGGCTGGACGGGTTTTCGCTGTTCGAGACGCGCCAGGAGCACACAGCTACAGCCGCTCAGCAGCAGAGAAGCGCGACGCAGTGGTACTCTGACGGCATCTGCTTTACCCTGGTGGGCGATCTCACGGCAGCGGAGATCGAGAAGCTGATGAAATCGCTGAAGCAATAGGCCGCAGTGCCGCAAGGGCAGTCGTGACACACATAAAGGCCCCCGTGATAGCGGTGGCCTTTTTGTGCTCAGCGGGGCATATTGGTGAACGCAGGGTTGGAGGGCGTGATGAATCACGCCCCTACAACGGCGCGGTTACTGCTCCACAAGCAGATAGACACGGACATTGGTGGCCGTCATGCGTAGCAGCGCCTCCGCGAACTGGCGCTGTCGAGAATCGAGGACCACAGCGATGAAGTTGTCCTGCTGCATCAGAGCAGCCATCCGGCCGTCGGCTGACTGAATCAGGGCGGCGCGGTTGGCGATTTCAGCCAGCGGCTCAATGTTGCGGTCGTCAGCGGCTAGCTGCGAGAGCATCTCGGCGTAGGCAGCGGAGGCGGTGGCAGTATCGGGACAGCGCGCCAAGAGCAAACGGCATGTGGCCTTGAAGCTCTCGACATAGGCAACAGTCACGGTATCGGCGAGGACCGCGAAGCCCGGCACCTGGCCACGATAGTACTGCGCCGATGAGACCTGGCGGGCCCGGGCAGGCAACAAGCGCAGCATGGCCGGGTATCGGGCGGGAATTGGGATAGCAGCGCTAGTTGCCTCCGTGAGTTGCTGGATCGGCAGTCGTAGGGCGGTGTCATCACTTGCAGCGCGGGTATGAATGTAGAACGGGCCGCGCCAGACGTGTAGCTGCGAGCCGAGCCAATAGGCCAAGGTGGGGAGAGCCGGCGCAACTTGCGCGGCCTCGGTGCGGCGACGGCTGAAGGGCCCGAAGGCCTCCAGATCGGTGGCCATGCGGTGGACGTCCACAGTGACCGTCTGCTTGCCGGTAGTCAGCGCATACTCGGCAGCGACCGTCCAGGTGTGGTCGTAGGCGAGCAAATCATCGGCGCTGGGGCCAAGGTAGTCCGCCAAAGCCTGGCTGTCGAGAGTCAGCGGTGCGGCCAGGAGACCGCACCCCTCAACTTGGGCGGGCAGGCCGGCCAGTACCGTGGCGATCTGCTGGGCGTCGGGAAGCGGCAACTCAGCGGAGGCCGCCTGCGGACTGTCCGACACAGCGTCCGGCGCGGCATCGAGCGCCGCCGCTGCCCAAGTCAAGAGCAGTAGGCAAGCCAGATTGCGGGCGCGAGTTGGATGATTCATTGGGTGTTCTCTCTTCACAGCGGCGTGGCTAAGGCGAAGGCCTCGATGCTGCGCTAGCGGTTGGCGGCGGCGAGGCTGCGGCGGATGGCCAGCCGCCATTTGCCCGCCAGTTCGTTCAAGGGCAGGCCAGCCGCGGCGGCGTCCGCTTCGGTGATGGTAATGATAGCAGCATCTCGGACGATGATCTGCAGGCTCTCGCCCGATTTCTCGATCCGGAGTTCGGAAGGCTTGTAGGGCTGAGCTGTCCACTGCTGGATCGCCTCGGCGGCAGCTTCAGCCCGCTGGTACGGTGTGAGGTCGTCGGCGGGCTGCTTTATCTCGATTACCACAGCCTCGGCGATGATCAGTTGGCCGATTTGCTTGCCATCGTCTTGTTCGAGGGCTTGGGCCTTGGCAGCGACCGGCTCCGGCTCGATCTTCTGCAGCTTCCCCATTTCCTCTGCGGTGGGCTGTCGCAGGTCGCCACTGGCGAACTTGTCGAGCGCGACTTGGAGGTCCTCAAGCGTCCAGTTGAAGCCGGGCGGCATGAGGAAATCTACCACCTTGACCTCGCTATCTTGGTCCCATGCCGCCAGATGCACCTGGTCAAAGAGGATGGCCATGCACTCGAGCCCGGCCTGCTTCCACGTGTCGGCACCGGCGGCGTTGTCCCCAAAGTCAACGATCTCGATCTCGAGCACGCCGGCATAGCTGGGCCGGGCTGCTGTGAGCAGGTCCACCGTCGGCTCCTGACAACCGCTGGTCACGTTGATATAGGCGGTGACGTGGGGCAAGACCGGGGTTTCGTCAAGCGGCACGACGGCCTGCTGAGAGGACCGTGGACAACCGGTCACAAGCAGGAGGATAAAAAGCGTTAGTGACAGAAATACTAAACGGTTCACATGGTAGGGAGCAATCATGGGACAGCCTCCCGTCAATGCATATTGCTACCATAGCAACGATAGCGCATAAAGATGTACCAGTCAAGCAAGAGGGCGCGGAAAGCGCCATACGGAGGGAACAGCAATGACAGGCAGCTATGATGCGGTCGTGGTCGGAGGGGGCGTCGCAGGCTACACTGCTGCGATGTACGCGGTGCGCTACGGCCTCGACCTGGTGCTGGTGGAGATGTTCGCAGGCGGCGGTCAGACCGCCACAGCCACTACGATTGAGAACTACCCGGGCTTCCCGGAGGGCATCGAGGGCCCCGAATTGGCCCAGCGGGTCCACCAACAGGCCGTCAACGTCGGGGTCGAGTTAGTAAGCGCCGAGGCCAAGGCGATACGAGCGGGAGAAAACGACCGCTGGGTCCTGGAGACGACCAAGGGCGATATCGACACGGTGGCAGTGATCATCGCCACCGGCGCCCAGCCTCGGAGCTTGATGGTACCGGGGGAAGAGGAGCTGCGCGGCCACGGCGTGTCATACTGCGCCACCTGTGACGGCTTCTTCTATCGCGGCCAGACGGTGGCGGTGGTCGGCGGCGGTAATGCCGCCGTGGAAGAGGCCCTGTACCTGGCCGACATCGTCAAGAAGCTGTACCTAATCCACCGTCGCGACGAGCTGCGGGCCGACAAGTACCTGCAAGAGCGCCTTTTCGACCGCGATAATGTCGAGGTGCTGTGGGACAGCGTAGTGACCGCGATCGAGGGCAAAGATGTGGTAGAGCGCCTGGTTCTGCAAAACACGCAGACCGAGGCGATCAGCAGCCTGGAGGTGGATGGACTGTTCATCGCCATCGGGCATATCGCGAAGACCGAATGGCTGCGCGAGCTGCTGAATCTTAACCAGGGCTTCATCGTCACCGATACACTGATGCGTACCAGCCAGGCCGGGATATTCGCCTGCGGAGACATCCGCAATACGCCGCTGCGGCAGGTCGCCACCGCGGTCGGTGATGCGGCGATTGCGGCGTTTTCGGCGCACAACTATGTCAACGAGTGGAAAGCAACGCACCGCTAGACTAGGGCAGGAAGCATAGAGAAAATGGGAGGCCACGAATGACAGTCAAGACCGGGGAGTGGATTGCCGAGGCCTGGGAGCTGATCAAGCAGGACTTCTGGATGCACGTACTGATCGCGCTGATCTTCGCAGCGGTCAACGGCACCGGTCTCGGCTTTATCATCATCGGCCCGCTGATGTGCGGCTATGTGTACATAATCATCAGGAAGCTCAGGAACCCGACCGCGCCGCTGGATATCAACTATCTGTCGAAGGGCTTCGACGTCTTCCTGGACGCCTTCGTCGCTTACCTGCTGATCGGCATCTTCGCGAGCCTGGGATTGATGGTCTGCATCGTCGGCTCGATCGTGGTCTCGGCGCTGCTGATCTTCACCCTGCCGCTGATAGTGGACCGGGGCATGGGCTTCTGGGACGCCATCTGCGCGAGCTGGGACAAGGCCAAGCTGAACTGGTTCGGGATTTCGCTGTTCGTTTTGGTCCTCGGTCTGCTGTGCGGGCTGATTTCGCTGCTGACTTGCGGGCTTGGCTATTTCGTGGCTTTCCCGCTGGCGCAAGTGCCGATCGTGCTGGCCTACCGCGACAACTTCGGCCTGGCCGAGGTCGATGTGGCGAGTTAGTCGGGATGTCCTCTGTTCGCCAAGGCCTTTCTCCTATAGGAGAAATAGGAGAAAGGCCTTGGCGAAGCTCCATGTACCGTTGTCAAACATAGTTTACACTTTGGGTTTGGCAGTAGTGTTGTAGCT
>CAYMIN010000021.1:0-72923 GCA_964390495.1 uncultured Armatimonadia bacterium | reverse complement strand
TAATTTCACTAGCCGCCAAAAAGCAGCAGCGTCAAGGATGCCTGTCGTCCAGGAATCTGTTGTTTGTAGGCGCGTATGGCATGCGCCGGCTAACTACCTAACCCGCACTATTCACGAAGACCATCGCAGATGAGGCGAAACTGCCGCCAAAGGCCATTGCCAGCCGCACAGCGCCCTTTCCTAAAATATCTCGAAAATGACACAGTGCAACCCCACGTAGGCCAGGCTTTCCAGCCTGGCTGGTCCGTGACTGGTAACGGCGTCGGGCTAGAAAGCCCGACCTACGCCTTCGTGAACAATGCAAGCTAGAGATGCCCGACCTACGCCTTCGCGAACAATGCAAGCTAGAGATGCCCGACCTACGCCTTCGTGAACAATGCAAGCTAGAGATGCCCGACCTACGCCTTCGCGAACAATGCAAGCTAGAGATGCCCGACCTAGGCGTTCATGAATAATGCGGGCTAACCCCCTTCCGCGTGCCCGCGCAGCGCGCGGGTGTGGGAAGGGGGAATCAAAGGGGGATAGGTGGGTGTATCAACCCGCCAGCCTCCCGTTCCCAAAGTTTTTTGAAAGGGGTCCAGGGGGACACTTTTTTCCAAAAAAGTTTCCCCCTGGTTATGCCATGAGAGACCTGATAGGAATGCCGTTCCGCGTCCGCGACATGCTTACCGAGATCGGCCTTGATACTATCACCTATCCGCTGCCGAGCGCCGGCAGGGAAATGCCGTTGCCGCCGGATTCTCCTGAGCAAGCGGCGCCCGCCGCAGCGACCGAGCCGGAAGCGCCGTCGCCCGAGCTGCTGCAACGCAGTAGTGCGGAGGCCGAGACGATTGAGATACCGGAACCCGTGGAGCGGGAGGCTGATCACGTGCCATCTGAGGAGCAGTGGGGCGGGCCTGAACAGCGACCGACTAGCGATCCGCTACCGATGGCACTGCCTCCCCTGGCGCGCACCGAGACGGACGATCACGAGTTCAGCGTGGCGGAGGCTGAGCGGCTGCCGACTGCCGGCGCATCGGGCTTGGAGGTGCCGTCCTGGCCGCCGCTTGAGCGCGAGCTTGTCCCGGACGGCCCGCCGGCGGCTCCGGGTACTGGGCCACGCCCTCCTGATGGCGAGCGGGATATGGTGCTGCCACCGGCTGGGATTGAGCGGTCGGGTGCGGCCCCGGCGGCTCCAGAGGGTGCTGTAGTCCGGCGCCCCGCAGCCGGCCAGGAGGCCCCGACTATTGCCGGGCTAGGCGGTGGCAGCGAGGCCGAGCCGCCGGCTCCTGACGCTTTCTGGCCGACGCCACAAGGGGGAGTAGGCACCGCCGACCACGACAGTCAGCCCGCCTTGTCGCTGGGTGATACTGCGGTGGAGGGTGCGGCGGGGCGGATGGACAGTAAGCGCCGCCGTGAGCTGGCGGAGATCGAGGCGCTTGTCCAGCGAACGCGCCGCCACGAGCTGCGCATCGCCAGCGGCAGGTAGGGACGGTTTACCTATCTCAGCCGAGCCCCCATGCCATTGTAGGGGCGCATGGCATGCGCCCGTGCCGTTGTCCCCTCTCGCAAACATCCGCGCGTGGCTCGGGCTTTCCAGCCCGAGGCCGTTATCGGTACCCGCAAGCGGGCTCAAGGGGTCGCCAGTCCTCAGTCCGCGGTCGGGTCCCAGGCCCGGGTATCGCTCCGCACAGTGCAGGCACCCCGCCACTTGGCGTGCCCGTCGCAGTAGCCGATGTTGAGGCCCACGTTATGTCGGCCGATCACCCAGTCGTCTATCGCCGCCTGACTCCCTCTGAAGTCGTAATCCGCCGGGTTGCGGCCACATGCCGCGCCCGGCAGGTAATAGTAAATATATTCCGTTCTCGTTGGGCTCGCGTGGTACGCACCTGAGTCCATGACCAGGAAAACTTCCGCGGGCCTTTTCACCTCGCTCACCTTTCGCCGTACGGTTGCTGACATCCGGCAGACCAGTTCGTTGACGCCGTAGTCCTGGCTCTTTCTGCCTGACGGGCATTTCATGACCTCGTCGTTCTTGAGGTAGGGCATCACCGCAGGCACCCAGGTATGGGCGTTGCCCGCCGGCGGGGTCGGCGCATAGTTGTACCCCGCCGGGTAGGTCTCGTCATAGTCCTGCACGTACATCATGATGCCGAGGGTAAGCTCCTTGACATTGTTGAGGCAGGAGGCGGTTCTGGCCTTCTCGCGGGCCCTGGCGAAGACCGGAAACAGAATCGCCGCCAGAATCGCGATAATCGCGATCACCACTAACAGCTCAATCAGCGTGAAGCCTTTTGCTCTAATCATGCCAATTCCTCCTCGATTTCACACAGAGGTACGCTCTAGCACCGGCGGCGGGCTTCACAAATACCTTCCCGTAGGTCGGGCTTTCCAGCCCGACGCCGTGGCCGTTGTGCTGTTGTCCCCTCTCCCCCAAGGAGAGGGGTCGGGGTGAGGCAGCCGTTGCCGCCAGTTCGGCTAGTGGCCCCAGGCGATGCGGCTCTGGGCCGTCCAGCTCACCAGCGTCTGGTTGCTCAGCCACTTGGCATGGCCGTCGGCGAAGTTGACATTGGAGCCCTCGTTATGGCGCTTGGCAATATACCAGTTATTGCCATAGGGGCCCTCGGCGGCCGGGTCCGGCCAGCAGAAGGGACAATAGACGCAATGGGCATAGCCGTCCATTATCAGGTAGCGTTCCGCCGGCCGCTCAAGCTCCGCAATCGAGATGCCCACGCCGGTATCACTGGTGCTGCGGAGGTGGCGATAATTGTAACCGTAGCCGCAAGTGCGAGAGGTGTCGCTGGGGCAAACATAGACCTGCGTATTCTTGATGTATGGCGTAAGCGTGTAGTCCCACCACCACGAGGCGTAGATGCCGGCGTCCGGAGCCAGCGGCAGGCGCTCGTCATAGTCCTGGGTGTAGCACATGAAGGCAATCCCGAACTGCTTGACATTACTGAGACATGAGGTCTGCCGCGCCTTCTCGCGGGCCCTAGCGAAGACCGGAAACAGAATCGCCGCCAGAATCGCGATGATGGCTATGACCACCAACAATTCAATCAGCGTGAAACCTTTAGCTCTAACCATTTCACTCCCTCCTCGAGTTCACACAGATGCGCGATATAGAGGCACGCTATGACATCGCCGGCGGGCTTTCCAGCCCGACGCCGGGGCCCTTGTCCGCTCTCCCCCTGGGAGAGGGCTAGGGTGAGGGCCGCCCTACCTAGTACTCTAGTATTTCGGCCGGCCGTCCGGATACCAGCACACGTCGGTTATCGGTAATGTGTAGCGCACCGGCCCCACATAGGTCGAGTTGGGGTCGAGCTGCACCTGGTGCCACTTGGCATGACCGTCGCACATGGCGAGGTTGGCCCCACCGTTGTGCCGTGCCGGGACGAAGTAGCTGGGGTGGCGGCCGGCATTGATCCGCCAGCAGTTGCAGGTGTAATAGTCGTCGTAGGAGCGCGTCCAGTCCGAATCGGCGATCAGCACCGTCTCGGCCGGATACTTGACTTCGGTCTCCTTGACCGCCGTCCACGAGTTCCACGAGGTCACTGACGCGACCAGATAGTTCATGCCGTAGCTGGTCCGCCCATAGGTGCTTGAGTTATAGGACGGGCCGTCCGAACTGGGGCAGATCATGATCTGCTCGTTCTTGATATAGGGCACGATCAGCTTCATCCACAGACGCGACGAGGCCGGATTGCCGCTGTTGGCGGAGGGTATGATGTAACTGTCGTAGTCGCTGGAGTACATCTGGCAGGCCAGCGCCATCTGCTTGCAGTTGCTCAGGCAGCTTGCCTGCCGCGCCTTCTCTCTGGCCCGGGCGAAGACCGGAAACAGAATCGCCGCCAGGATCGCGATAATCGCAATCACCACTAGCAGCTCAATCAGCGTGAAACCTTTGCGTCTCATGCGCATCATCTCCTTTACCCATTTGGCTTGATGCCGGCTGCTGTAACACCCCTGGCTACGGCAGTCGCGATCCCTGCACACTGCAGACAATGCTTGCGGCTGCGTTCACAGCCTCATTTCGCCGGGTTCCACAGGTCGTCGTTCCACATCACTTCATCGGCATGCAACCACTTGACGTGCCCATCGGCAAAGCCCACGTTGGGCCCGCCGTTGTGCACTTTCACCCACGGCAGGTACACGTCGTACAAATAGCCGTAGCTACTGGGGTTGAGTATCCAGCGGTTGGGCTTGTACATGCCGGCGTAGCCCGCGTTGTCCAACAAAAGCAGCGTGTTAGCGGCATTGACAATGTCGGTGAGCTTCGTCGGGGGAACCCGCACGCTCGTCGAAGAGGCGTAGCCGATGTAGTCTATGTTCCAGGCATAGCCCACCGATTTGTCGGCGTGGCTGGGGCAGACGAATGCCTGGGTGTTCTTCACATAGGTATAAATGTTGTAGTACCAGGTGCTGTTGCGCACACCCCAACTGCCCGAAGTGTAGTTGCGGAAGTTGCTGTAATGGGGCAGGGCCTCGTCGTAGTCCTGCGCATACATCAGGATTGCCAGGACAAGCTGTTTGAGGTTGCTCTGACAGCTTGCCTGCCGCGCCTTCTCCCGCGCCCTGGCGAAGACCGGAAACAGAATCGCCGCCAGGATCGCGATGATGGCGATCACCACCAACAACTCAATCAACGTGAAGCCTCTCTTGCAGTGCATCTCTCCACCTCCCAAATGATATGGTGTCATGTCAAGCTTCACAACGGCGCGTGTCCCGGCCCCCTCTGCCCTAGCGCTTGGCGCTCCAGTACTTGGAGTCGGGACTGCGCATCGCGTCATTCTGGCTCAGCCACTTGGCATGGCCGTCGGCGAAGGCGTAGTTGGCCCCCTCGTTGTGGACGTCGCCGGGGTTGTAAGTCGGCCAATAAGCCGTCTGCGAAGCGGCATAACAGACGCCGCCCCAGCCGGCTACCACCCGCTCGCCCACGCAGATGGTCTCGGCCGGACGGGTTATGTCCGCCAGCTTAAGGGCCGCGTCGCTGGAGGTACCGCCTCGTCCCGGCCAGCCGAGATAGCGGTAATTCCAGCCGTAGTGGCTACTCGGCATTGACGTCGGCCGCTCTCCGCTCGGACACAGGTAGATATGCTCGTTTTTCACGTAGGGCAGAATCATGTGCTGCCACTTGAAGCTAGTACTGCCCGGTAATTCGTGCCGGTAGTGCGGCAAGCACTCGTCATAGTCCTGGGCATACATGTGTATCCCCAGCGCGATCTGCTTCTGGTTGTTGAGACAACTCGTCTGCCGCGCCTTCTCTCTGGCCCTAGCGAAGACCGGAAACAGAATCGCCGCCAGAATCGCGATAATGGCTATGACCACTAACAACTCAATCAACGTAAAGCCCGCTTCGCTTCTCATACCAGCGCCTCCTCCGCAATCAATGAATTATCAACGTTCTCCTAGCGTGAGTGTACCCAGCAGTTGCCGGTCCTGCAACAACTTTTTCACGCCTCAGTTTGCCCTGGCGCTTAGCGTTTGGCGTAGTAAAAGTTCGCCAGGCCGGTGGAGCTACGGATAATGTCCTTCGCCACCCACTTGGCGTGCCCGTCGCAGAAGCCGTAGTTGGCCCCGCCGTTGTGGCGATCCCAGGCGACGCGCTCGTCATAGCCGCCGCTCTGGAAAGGCAGGTACAGGAAGAAGTTGCCGCCGGTCGTCTCCCCGAGGAAGATCGTCTCGGCCGGCTTAGTCACCTCGCCCAGCACGTCGGCGCCCTGCGCGTAGCCCCACTGCGGGTCGCGCATGTAGTAACCGTTGTAGCCGTAACTGAATGTGTAGCCTACAGTCCGAGCGTCCGAGTCGCTGGGGCAGGTCTTGATCTGGGTGTTCTTCACATACGGCTCAAGGAGTTGATACCAGCGTGCACCCCAGCCCGCCGGCGGGCCCAGTATTCTGAGGGAATACGGGGGGATGTTCTCGTCGAAGTCCTGCAGGTACATCTGCCAGGCCAGGGCCCACTGCTTGACGTTGTTCAGGCAGGAGGCCTGGCGCGCCTTCTCGCGAGCCCGGGCGAACACCGGAAACAGAATCGCCGCCAGGATCGCGATAATCGCAATCACCACCAACAGCTCAATCAGCGTGAAGCCTCTCTTGCAGTGCATATCTCCACCTCCCAAATGATATGGTGTCATGTGAAGCTGCACAACAGTTCGCCTCTATCCACCTCTGCCCTAGAGGCTGTTTCAAAACCCCGGAATGGGGGACTGTCCCTTTGTCGCTTTAGGGACTGCCCCCTGGGTACCAAAAGCAGCGTCTTACCAGCTTGCGAATCCTCAAAAATCCGCTTTTGAAACCGCTGCCAGCCCGCCTGCCTCTACGGCACGCGCCGGACCGCACCGGCGGCTTCAGCGCCCCTGAAGTAGGGCTCGCTGCCGCCCTTGGCGTGCCCGTCGCAGAACCCGATGTTCTGCAGACCATTGTGGTCATAGCGGCAGCCGCTGACATGACCGTTGTAGTCATAGGCGCGCCAGCCGGCCCAGCTATACCACCCGTACCACCTCAGGCCGGTAGGGTGCCAGTAGGCGTATTCGCCGATGAGAACGGTAGCGGACGGATACGGAATCTCCGATTCCAGCAGGGTGGCCACATAGCTGTTGAGCGCATAGTCGGCATAGGCACCGCAGTACCAATTCTGGGTCACCTCGCGGTAGGAGGGGCAGCGCCACAGCGCCTTGCCCGAGGAGCTGGTGCCGTCGCCGGTGCCGATATAGGGCGTGACCACTCGCGGCCAGAAGCATTTGCCGCTACAACCTGCCACCCAGGTATTCTGATAGCTGCGCTCGGGGAACCGCCCGTCATAATCGCTGCTGTACATCAGCAGCCCCAGCGAAATCTCCTTGACGTTGCTCAGACATTGCGTTGTGCGCGCCTTCTCGCGAGCCCGGGCGAATACCGGAAACAGAATCGCCGCCAGAATCGCGATAATCGCGATCACCACCAACAGCTCAATCAGCGTGAAGCCTTTGGCCCTACCCATTTTGTTCCCTCCTCGAATTGGCAATGCTCTAACTATGCTAAACGCTATCTTGAATTATACCCAGAATAGGTCTTCGCCGTAACCAGCAATTCCCCTGCCGCGCAAGTTCAGATTGTCCGAATCCGCACGGTTAAACGGCCAACGGCAACCCTCACCCTAGCCCTCTCCCAAGGGGAGAGGGGACAACAGCAAAACAGCAACGGCGAAGAATACGGGCGCATGCCATGCGCCCCTACAATAGCACCATTCATGGACGACAGGCATCCTTGCCTGTCGTGGGTTGTGCCAACGGCATGGACACGCACGTCAGGCCGGCACGAGCTCCACATCTGGCGGCGCGTCCCTGCCATGTTTGCGGAGGCTCATCAGGTGGCACTCGATTGCGTCTTCCGCCATGGCCAGGGCCTCGGTCAGATTGCGCCCAAAGGTGACACAGCCCTCCAGCGCCGGCACTACGACGGTATAGGCCTGCTCCGGTTCCGGCATCAGAATGATGGTGTATTCTCTCATCGTCTCTCGCCTCGGCTGACACTTTCAGTTTACTCTTCTGCTACAGGAGCCGTCAAGCAATGAGCCAGCCCGAAATCATCCAGCTCGGCACCCAGCAAGGTATCGTCGTCGCCGAGGCTTTCACCGATGCCTCCGGCGCTGCCGCCTTTGAGCGCGCAGGGGCTGCGGTCCAGGCCCAGGTCTATAAGGCCCTGGCCCCCCAGGTCGCTTTAGTGGGCGCTAGGACCTGTCTCGTAGCGCTGTTGGAAGGCGGCGCGCCGACCGCCGCTCACGTGCTGATGATAGATGACGAGTACTGGGGCCGCCGGATCCAGCCGGCCGGCTTCCAAACCGGCGACTTGTCCGAGCAGTTCGTCATGGGCTACCGTCTGCAGGGCAAGGTCCTGGAAAATGGCGAGCCGGTGGAGAATGCCAATGTCAGCCTCGAAGCCACGCTGCTGGATGGCAACGGCAATCCGGCGGTCTTCTGGGACAGCCTCGAGTACAACGAACTGGTCTATTCCGGCGAGCTGGAGACCTATGTCGAGGGTGCCCTGGTCTATGCGCCGATCCGCACCAATGCCGCCGGCGAGTTCTTTTTCATAGCCCCCAAGGGCCACGGGGCCGTCTATCAGCGCGAGGGGAATTACCGCGATGACACGCCCGAAACCGCCGGACAGCCGCTGCCACGTTACCTGGAGCAAGTCAAGGCCGTCTATCTGGGCCGCAAGGCCGAGCTGATCGAGGGCCAGGAGGCCGCAATCAACATCCTCTCCGGCGCTCTGACGGTCACCGGCACCCCCGGCGCTTTGTTGCGCATCGGCACTCTGGAGGATGTCGGCAACACCTATCTGGTGCCGGACGGGGGCGTGGTGACGGTCACGCAACTGCCCGCCGGCCCGCATACTATCGTCCAATTCAAGCGCAAGCCCTGGGGCGAATGGGACGCGACCTGGGGCTGCCCGCGGGCGCTTGCCCAGGTCAACCCCGGCCAGACCACCTGCCTCGCGATGGCCGCGATGGAGTATTACGATGTGGCCGACGACCTGGTAGCCGGCCGCGTCTATCAGCGCATGGGCATCCCGGCTGCCGGAGTTGACATCCTCGCCATAGACTGGGAAAGCTGCGAGATCGTGGACACGGTGGCCACGACCAACGCCGAGGGCTACTGGGAGGCCGAGATTCCTCCGGAGGGCTTCGGCGGCGACCTGTGGATCCACGACGCGGCTTCCGGCAGCGTGCCGATCAAGGGCTTCCCCTATAGCGACGTGGTGCTGGGCGCGCGGGCCTATTCGGCCTTTGTCGAGATGTGGAAGCCCGAAGCCTGGCGCAAAGAGGACCTCGGCCACAAGAACTTCCAGTATGTCCCCAGGGCCGTCCGTATCCAGAGCCGCGAGACCCTCGAGTTCTACCAGACCACCGAGGCGCAACATGGCGGCTGGCAGACTGTCGCCACCCTCTCCGCCTTCCAGTACGTCGAGGACCTCGAATACCTGCTCTTTCACGGTCCCCAGCAGCGCACCTACCGCATCCTGCAGGACGAGGCGGTGCTCCAGGAGGAGTTCACCCTACCGGGGCAGTCCTTCGAGCCGGGCGAGACCGAGGCCGGACGTTACCGCGCCGCCGGCTACTATCCCGAATCCAAGTTCCTGCTCGGCGGCAAGATCGCCGGCAATGTCGTGTCCCCGCCGACCTCCTGGGCCCCGGATCAGCACCTCGGCGCCGACTATGCGGAGGCGCTGCGCGTGGGCCTGGAGTTCGGGGAGCACAGCTTCTACACCGAAATGCGCCACAACTCGCCGGAGACGCCTCCGGAAGACCCTGTTCCCACCACCATCGCCGATTTCATCTGCCCTTACTGCGGCGGGCCGGCCCATCGCGATCCCGATAGTTTCTACTACCGCCGCGGCTTCTGCCTCCAGTGCGCCCAGGCTTTCGGCCTCCCCACAGCCATGGACTGCCGCACCTATTTCCTCAGCCCGACTTTGCCTGCGGGCGGCGCCTACCACCTCACCGCCTACCTGATCCGGCCCGATGGCCGCAGTCAGAGCCGTTATATCGCCTACTACTGGCGGCCCGATCTCTACGCCGAGACCGACGACTTCCTCACCCAGTCCGGCCTGGCCCAGCCGACCAATGCCCCGCGCTGGGTCGCTCGGCATGTCAACCAGATCGGCGACGGCTTGGGCTTCGGCAAATACGACGCCGCCGCTACTCCGCCTTTCACGCCCGGTCATGATGTGGACTACTTCAGCGCCCTGGAGGAGATTGACCGCGAGCTGGGCCTGACCCAGATCAAGCTAGTCTTCCCCGCCGGCTACAGCCTGCCGCAGGATGTGGAGCTGGAGGTCGAGTGCCTTCTGGCCAACGGCTTGACCGAGACCGTGCCGGTGCAGCTCAGCGCCGGCCTGCACGGGCCTACGGATACTGACCCGCTGGGGGATGTGGTGCTGCTGAGGCCGGTGCCTAAGCTGCGGGCCGAGAGTATGGCCTCCCCGTATCCGGGAGTGGGGCTGTACCGGGGCGTCGCCGGCGTCACCGTGACCTCCTCCCCACCGCCGCTGGATTGCCGCTTCGCCCTGGTCAATGACAACCCCTGGCTGGCTGGTGAAGGCGCCCTTGGGATAGAGGCCCACCATCGCAGCCCGACGGCGGTGCAGTTACTGTTCCCCTCGGCGGGAATCGAGCTGCTCGATGATGCCGTCGGTCAGCTCTACCTGTTCTATACGCAGGCTGGCAACATCTGGCTGACGCGCCGGCCGGGCTTGGCCGGATCGTGGGAGGGGAGCGCGCAGATTACCTCGGACGGCTCCAGCAGCGAGCCGGCCGCCGACAAGGACGACCGCGGGGTGCTGATGCTGATGCGGCAATCCGGCAGCGGCACGGCGCGGCTGCTTTCCCGCAACGACGGCAGGAGTTGGAGCTGAGCGACCTACCCTACCGCCTATCCCCCCTTTGATTCCCCCCTTCCCTACCAGGGAAGGGGGGCTAGGGGGTTAGGCGTTGTTGCGGCAAAGGGGCCAACGGCGCGGGCGCATGCCATGTGCCCCTACAATCACTACCGCGTGGCTCGGGCTTTCCAGCCCGAGGTCGTTGTGCCTCATTGATGCTGTCCGTGGCGCAGGCTTCAGCCTGCGGGTGGCAGCGGACTGTCCCCCGACCCCAGACAGCATAGAAGGACCGGCATTACACCGGTCCCTCCTATGCTAAAACTCAATCTTGGGAGCTTCCCTTACTGGGTGCTCTGGACTGTCACTCCAATGACTATTATGGGCCAAATAATGTGCGCTGTAAACCCCTAACCCGCATTATTCATGAACGCGTAGGTCGGGCATCTCTAGCTTGCATTGTTCGCGAAGGCGTAGGTCGGGCTTTCTAGCCCGACGCCGTTACCAGTCAGGGACCAGCCAGGCTGGAAAGCCTGGCCTACGGGGGGTTGCACTGTGTCATTTTCCAGATATTTTAGGTCGGGCATCTCTAGCTTGCATTGTTCGCGAAGGCGTAGGTCGGGCTTTCTAGCCCGACGCCGTTACCAGTCACGGACCAGCCAGGCTGGAAAGCCTGGCCTACGGGGGGTTGCACTGTGTCATTTTCGAGATATTCTAGGAAAGGGCGCTGTGCGGCCGGCAATGGCCTTTGCCGGCAGTTTCGCCTCATCTGCGATGGTCTTCGTGAATAGTGCGGGCCAGTCCCTCAAAGGGTGATTCGATTGAACCTAGCTCATCCCCGCCTTGCTGAATACAACGGTATCTGGTATCTGCTCGGCTATGCCGGCGGCATGCAGTACCTGATGCGGAGCGCCGATTGCGCCCAGACCTGGCTGCCCTTCCCCGGCGGCGGCATTCACAGCCCGATCGGCCCTTCCGACAACCAGGCCGGCAGCATCGTCAAGCTCCATTCCCAGGGCGCGCGGCTGGTGGTAGCCGTGCCCAAGTACCCCTACATCCACATATATGTGAGCGCCGACGATGGCGACACCTGGACCCTGGAAAGCACCGTCGGCACCGGCTGACCATACGCCCCTGCCACCTAACCCCCTTCCGGGTACCCGCTGCGCAGCAGTGGGTGCGGGAAGAAGGAAGCAAAGGGGGTTTGGGTGCCGTTTGCCGTTGTTCCCTCTCCCGCTTCGGGAGAGGGCTAGGGTGAGGCCCGGCGTTGTAAGAGCGCAGGGCATGCGCCCGAATTGTTGCCGTTGCCGGCCTTACCATGCTCCCGCCGGAAACACTCAACCACGCGCAGGAATCTCCCGCTGCGGTCGGAAATGTGAACACTGGACACCCGCCGACTGTACAGGCGCACCGCTGCCACGTGCTCACCAGGACTGACCGGGGGCTAGTTCAGTGAAGGTCCTTATCATCATGCTAGGCCGCGCTTGCCTCAAGCGGATCCAGCGCAACATGCCCCAAGAGCAGTTCCACAAGAAACTGACCGGGGAGTGAACCCTCACCATGTCCCAGCGCCCCAACATCCTGCTAATCATGACCGACCAGCACCGTGGCGACTGCCTCAGCATCGAGGACCATCCGGTGCTGCTCACCCCCAATCTGGACAGCATCGCGGGCCGTGGAGTGCGCTTTGCCCGCTGCTACACCACCTGCCCCACCTGCATTGCCGCGCGGCGCTCGCTGCTGTCCGGGCAGTACCCCGACACTCACGGCATGGTCGGCTATCGCGACGGTGTGGAGTGGGACGCGCCACCGACTTTGCCGGGCGTGCTGCGGGAAGCCGGCTATCAGACCTACCTGGTGGGCCGCAGCATGCACCAGCACCCGGCCCGCAAGCGCTACGGCTTCGACCACATGGTCCTGCACGGCTGGGATAGCGACTATGGTGAATGGCTGCAGCGCAATTCGGTGGAGACCGGCGGCGGGCCGTATGGCAGCGGCGTCATGCACAACGACTGGACGGCGCGCCCCTGGCATCTGGAGGAAGCGCTCCACCCAACCAACTGGACCGTGCACCAGGCCCTGGAGTTTCTGCGCAAACGCGATCCCTCCTGCCCCTTCTTCCTGGCCGTCTCCTTCATCGCTCCGCATCCGCCGCTGACACCGCCGGCCTTCTACATGGAGCGCTATTTGCGGATGGAGCCGGTCGCGCCCGTCATCGGCGATTGGGCCACCCCACCGGCGAATCAGGGCCGCGGCCTGGACATCGGCGGCCAGCAGGTGGACCTGCAGGGCGAGGCGCTGCGCTCGGCCCGCGCCGGCTATTACGGCCTCATCAATCATGTGGATGACCAGATCCGCAGGCTGCTGAGCCCGGTCAACGGCGTGGACCCGCGCACCGGCAACAATACCATCGTGCTCTACACCACCGACCACGGCGAGATGCTGGGGGATCATTACATGTGGCACAAGCTCCAGCCCTATGAGCCCTCGGCGCGCATCCCGCTGCTGATCAGGGCGCCGGAGCGCTACGAGTTGCAGGCCGGCAGTGTCGCCGAGCAGCCGGTATCTCTGGAGGACCTCATGCCGACTTTGCTGGAGATGGCGGAGGTGGAGGTCCCTGAGACCGTCGAGGGCCGCAGTCTGCTACCGATTATGCGGGGAGACAGCCCCTCCTGGCGCGATTACCTGCATATCCAGCATGCGCCGCTGCATCATACGCTGACCGATGGTCGGGAGAAGTACATCTGGCTGGTGGAGGACGGTCGCGAGCAGTTCTTCGACCTCCGGCAGGACCCGACCGAGTGCCATGACCTGTCCGCCGAGGCCTCCGCCGCCGAGCGCATCGCGAAATGGCGGAAGCTGTTGGTAACCAAGCTGGTGGGGCGTCCGGAGGGCTTTTCTGATGGTGAGCGGCTGATTCCGGGCAGGCCGTTTGGCCCCTGCCTGCCCCATGCGGGTGAGGCGACCGAGCCGGGCGTGCGGCGCTGGTAGGCGCGTCGTGCCCCACGGCCTATCAAGAGACTGCCGGCTGTGCAGTTCGCCTTGCCCCGGCTCTTGACACCAATAAACCTATAGGTTTATAATCCTCCACACGAACTTAACCTAAAGGTTTACTGGCGTTTGCCGATTGAGTAGTGAAGGTAGCTAGCGCCTCATAGTGGAAATGTGGCCCACCATGATTGACTATGAGGTGCTCGATTCAGGCCCGGCGTTTGAAGTCCGAGCCATACGACGACATCAGAAAGACCTCAGCGAGGTTGCCGAATTCCTATTGACGCTGCCGTCCGCCAGCCAAATGAAGGTGATTGTACAGATTGAGATGCTGGCCCAACGCGGACCGACGCGGAATCGCGAGAAGTTCCGCTCAATCAAGGGCGAGAGCAATCTTTTCGAGATCAAGTCAGGCCAGGTTCGTATCATGGCTTTCTACGCCGGCGAGGGCATTGTGGTCCTGACCCACGGCTTCATCAAGAAGAGCGATGCTACTCCGGAGAATGAGCTAGCCAGGGCTCTTAACTTGCGCGCCGAGTACCAAGAGACTTTTGGCCGCGGGTGAGTCCAGAAGGCAGGGTGATGTGGCCATGTCGCGCACAGGCAACGTCTATCAGAAATTGAAGCGTAAGTATCAGGATGAGCCGGACTATACTGCATACCGGCTGCTGCTCGAGATCACGGACAGCATCTGTGCTGCGATGGAGCGGCAGGGGATGAAGCGAAAGGAACTCGCCCAGCGCCTGGGCGTATCGCCGCAGTACGTCACCAAATTCCTGAACACGCCTGAGAATACCACTATATATCAGGTCGTGCGGTTCGCCCATGCCGTCGGCTTGGATGTCAAGATCTCGCTCAGCCCAGGCCCCGCCACATTCACTGCCAGCCCTGCAGCGGACAAGTGGTCATCTCCACATGCTTCCCAATGAGGTTGTGGCTCTTTGGCTGGAGCGAGGGCAGAGCCAAACACTTGCTGGAGAAAGCCGTTCCACCGGCAGAAAGGGGTTTTTCCTGGCAGAAAGGGGTCCCTTTTGGTAGAGAGGATTTCGTTTTGCTCCGGCGAACAATAGTGGTGGACAATCGTCTCAGCGCAGAAGCGATCCGATAACTCGTCCCCACCAGAGGCCACCAGGAGGCTTACAATGTCTGAGCTTTCGGAGATATTGCAGGACGCGATCAAGCTGGAGCAGGACGGCGAGCAGTACTATGAGATGGCGGCGGAGCAGGCGCAGAATCCGCTGGCCAAGAACACTTTCAGCGCCCTTGCCGAGCAGGAGCAGCAGCACGCCCGCATCGTGGAGCAGTACTATGACGCCGTTGCGGGCGGCGGCACCCGGCCTGCGGCGGCGAGCATCCGGGAGCAGGGCTACTCGCTGATGAGTACGGCCAGGGAGATCTTCGAGAAGGCGAGAGCCGATCTCGCCGGTGGCACGCCGGCGGCTGAGGACCTGCACGATGTCTATGAGCACGCCATGGAGATGGAGCGCCGCAGCATTGCTCTGTACCAGGGCGGGGCTGAGCAGGCGGCTGATGACGAGCAGAGGGACCTATTCGATTATCTGGTCGAGCAGGAGCGCGGGCACCTGAAGCTTTTGGCCGACGGCCAGCAGTACCTGGAGGACCCCGAAGCCTGGTATTTCGAGCAGGAGCAGTGGACGATCGAGGGCTGAGCCCTGGTCTGACGGAGTGCTGCTGCTGAGCCGCAGCGGCCAGGGAACTTACTCAGGGGACAGTCCCTAAAAGGGACCGTCCCCTGCTTAACGCTCGCTCATGTATAGGCGCATACGATGCGCGCGTGTTGTTGCTGTTGTTCCCTCTCCCGCTTGCGGGAGAGGGCTAGGGTGAGGCCCGCCGTTGTAGGCCGCGTGGATGCGCCCGTGTTGCTGCCGTTGTTCCCTCTCCCGCTTGCGGGAGAGGGCTAGGGTGAGGCCCGCCGTTGCACGATGCAGTTGCGAGCCATCTATAGACCCACACCTAAGGAGGACAGCCACCGTGACTCAAGATTACACCGTTTACTTCGGCGATCTGCACAGTCACAACGCCGTCGGCCTGGCCCAGGGCAGCCTCCAGCGCAGCTTCGACATCGCCCAGGAGCACCTGGACTTCTGCGCCTTCACGGGCCACTCACAATGGCATGACATACCCGTGATGCCCCAGGGCAAGCACAAAAAATTCACCGACGGCTTCGCGGTACACAAGCAGAGCTGGCCGCAAGTCCAGGCCATGAACCGCGACACCTACCGGCCCGGCCGGTTCGTCACCTTCAACGGCTATGAGTGGCATTCCAGCGACTGCGGCGACTACTGCATCATCTTCCCCGGCGACGCCAGCGAGCTATTCTTCGTTGATTCGGTCGAGGCGCTGGCCGAGCAGGCCAAGCCCTACGGCGCGATTCTCTGCCCGCATCATGCCGCCTATGGCAAGTACTGGCGCGGCATCACCTGGGAGCGCTTTCCGCAGGCGGCCTGCCCCATCTGCGAGACCTTCTCCGAGCATGGCAACTGCTTCGACGACCGCGGGCTGGAGCCGATGATCCGCCACAGCCTCGGTGGCCGCGCCACCAAGGGCACCGTCCTGCAGGCGCTGCTGCAGGGCTTCCGCTTCGGCTTAGTCGCCGGCAGCGATGACCACTTCGCCTGCCCCGGCGCGTGGGGCGAGGGCCTGGCCGCCGTCTGGGCCACCGAGCTGACCCGCGAGGGCATCTGGGAGGCCCTGCTGGCCCGCCGCACCTACGCCATCACCGGCGACCGCATCATCCTTGACTTTCATCTCAACGATCAGCCAATGGGCTCGGAAATCGCCTTCGACACCCAGCGCGAGCTGCGGGTCAAGGTCGAGGCAATGGATGAGATTGACACCGTCGAGGTGCTGAAAAACGGCCGCGTGGTGCATACCGAGCGCGTCGCCACGGTGCTGCCGCAGGACGCCTTCGCCGGCGGGCGCTGCAAGCTGCGCCTGCGCTGGGGCTGGGGTCCCTGGACGGCTTTAGATATGGCCCGCACCTGCGACTGGGCCGGTGAGATCAAGCTCAGCGGCGGCAAGCTGCTCAAGGCCACGCCGATCATCCAGTCCGGCCCCTGTGACGACGACCGCCGCGATACCTTCCGCGACCTCACCACCGGCGGCTTGACCTTTACCTCCTTCACCTCGCGCCATCAGGCCTTCAACGAGGACCCGACCAAGGGGGTAATCCTGGAGATTGACGGCGCGCCGGAGACGAAGGTCAGCCTGGCCCTGAGCCAGCCTTATGATCTGCACTACGAGCACACGCTGGCCGACCTGATGGAAAGCAGCTCGAGTCACTTCGTGGGCGAGTTCACTGAGGAGGCGGTGCTATTCCACCGGCTGGTGGTGCCGGCGTCATACACCTGCGAGTTCACGTGGACGGACGATGCGGCGGGCGATGCGGGCACCGATTTCTACATCATCCGCGTCATCCAGAGCAACGGCCAGATGGCCTGGTCCAGCCCGGTGTGGGTCGAGGCTGAAACCTAGCCCCCCGGCTCCGCCTCGGCATCGCTGACGAAGCCGTGCCGGGCCGCCGCCGCCGACCATTCCGGGTGCGGCTCCTTGCTAGTCCGCAGGTCCCAGCGCCACGGCACCTCGTCGCCGGTCTCGATGAACCAATCCGCCAGCACCGCCGTCATCTCCGCTATGACGCCTTCATACGCCGGGTCCGCGATCAGGTTATGGACCTCGTCCGGGTCGCGCTTGAGATCGTACAGCTCGTCGGTGTCGTAGAGCCGCCGGACGTATTTCCACTCATGCGAGCGCACCATCACCGCCTTGCCGTGGACCTCCGGCTGATTGAATTGCAGCGCCGGGCGCGACCAGTAGATGTTCTCATGCGGCCGGTCGGTCTCATGGGTGTGGACCTCGTCTTTCAGCGCCCCGCCCTCGGAGAAGACATATTCTCTATGCGCGTCGGTATCTCCGCGCAGCACGGGCAGCAGCGATTTGCCGAAGTGGGTATGGCCCAGCTCCACACCGCAGGCCTCGGCCAAAGTCGGCAGCAGGTCAATCATCTCGACCAGCGCCTCCGCGGGCTTGCCCAACGGCTCACAGCCCGGCACCCGCATCGCCAAGGGCACATTGGTCAGGCAGTCCTCGAAGGTGTTTTGCATCTTCTCGGTTGACTGATAGTCGCCCGCGAAGTCGCCGTGGTCGGAGGTCACCACGATGACGGTGTTATCCCAGCGGCCGCTGTCCTGCAACGCCTCGAGCACCCAGCCGAGGTTGCGGTCGGTCTTGGTGATCATGCCCCAGTACACCGCCACGATCTCGCGCAGCTCGGCATCGCTGACTTCGTCCATCCGCATCCGCTGATGCACCATCTGCAGGATCTTCGGCTTGCCGGCGAAGTTCTCCGGCGGGCGGATCGGGAAGGGCACCTGTTCCCGACTGTACATCGAAAAGTACGGCTCCGCCACGGCATAAGGCGGATGGGGGAAGGTCTGGTTGACGAGCATGAAAAACGGCTCCTGCGGCGGCTCGGTGATGAACTCGGCGGCCTGCTGGGCCACATAGTCATCGCTCAACGAGGGGCCGAAGTTTTCCGGCATCTCGCCCCACAGGAAGGTGTGATAGAGCCGGTCGCCGGGCTGCCACGGGCCCTCGCTGACGGTTTCTCGTCCGCCGGTGCCGACGACCCGCTCGTGACACGACAGGGGGATGACCTGCTCGTTGAGCATATCGTTTTTGCCGCCCCACCACACGTAGTAGCCGGCCTCCTTGAAGTAGCGCAGCAAATTCGGCTCATCGCGCCTCAGCATGTGGTGCATGGTGCGATGGCCGTTGACATGGCAGTACCATCCCGAGGCCATTGCCACCCGGCTGGGCGTGCTGACGGGATTCTGGACGAAACACCAGCGCAGCCCGGCCCCCTGCGCGGCCACCAAGTCGGTGTTGGGCGTCCGGATCAGCGGATTGCCCCAGTAGCCGGTATCTTTGGCCCGAGCCTGGTCGGTGACGAAGAGCACGACATTGGGACGCGCACCTGTGGACATAGCGATGCCACTCCTTTCGGTTGGCGCAGTGGGCATCCGCGGCGCCGACGTTGCTGTTAGCCATTTCTCCCCAGCGCCTAGCTGTTCCTTGGCCGGCCGGGCAGGAATCACCCTCTCCGCCGGCGAAGCAATTTGCACCGAGACCGCCATCGTGTCTAGCCGCCCAAGACTGGGTCAAGTGGGGCCGGCGTTGGTGCGCCCGCGCCACGCCCAACAATCCCCGCGTAGGTCGGGCTTCCAGCCCGACAGCCGTTGCCACCAGCCGCGACAGACAGCCTTGCCTGTCGCGACCAAGCTAGACGACATGGTCAGGCTAGGAAGCCTGTCCTCCAGGAAGAAATGGGGATACGCGATTTGGCTACCTTCAACCTCTGGGCGTGCGGGTGCTCGCATGTCCATACCGACATCCAGCACGGGCGCGAGAGCCTCGCCGAGGCCATCCGCCAAAGCGAATTCGGCGGCGATCAGGGCGGCCCGCCGTTTGCATGGGATATCATGCTGCACCTGGGCGACCTCTCCGGCCGGCAGGACTCGCCGCAAGACGAACACGGCGAAGAGGTCGTGCGGCAGTTCGCCGCCACCAAGCTGCACCGGCGCGAGCACTGCTACAACCTCCTGGGCAATCATGACGCCAGTTGCCCCGGCGAGCCGACCCAGGGGTGGTTCCGCAAGTGGGTTGACCCGCTCGGCCGCAATCCCGCAACCTCCGGCGTGCACAATGACCTGCGCCCCTATCCGGTGGCCGGCACCTGGGAGCGCTACACCATCAGCATCGGCAACCTGCTGATTCTGATGCTGGGCGACCGCAATGACGGGGGACCTCCCGCAGGTCGCGCCGAGCGTGGCGGCTATCCGGCGGGCAAAGTCACCCGCGAGACCTTCGAGTGGTGGAAGCATACCATCGAGGCCAATCCCGACAAGATCATCATCACCTGCCACCATCACATGCTGCGGGAGACCACCGTGGCTTCCGGGCCTTGGGAGGGTGTCGAAGGCGGCTATCACGGCTGGTTCGACAGCGAGCATCACCCGGAGCTGCCGGACGGTGCCCCGATCGGCGCCTCCTATCTGTACTTCGTCGGCGACGAGCCGGACAGCCCCGCCTTCACCGACTATCTGCAGCAGCATCCCGGTGCCATAGACCTGTGGCTGGGCGGCCACACCCACACTCACCCGGATGACACGTATGGGGACCGCTCGCATATCGAGCGCCGATGGGGCGTGACTTTCATCAACGTCGCGGCCCTGACCAAGTACCATTCGGGGGCAGGTAAGGGAGTGCCGATGTCGCGGCTGCTGAGTTTCGCCGGCGGCAGCGATAGTGTCGAGGCGCGCTGCTACCTGCACACTGACGACTACGCGCCGCAGGGGTGGTATAATCAGGCCCAGCGCCAGGTGCCGCTGCGCAGGCGCTTTGAACTCTAACGGCAAACCTGTTGAGTACAGGCTTAGCAGCCAACCGCTGCGGGCCCCGCTGCGCCAAGCCGTCCGGGTGTAGCATCTATTTCTTGCAAAGTGCAGAGCCGCTACGGTAGATATGAACCCACCATGTGAACTTGGGCATATCATCATCGTCTCTGGATAGGTAGGGCAACAGGGGGAGGCGGAGGTCGATTGCGACGTTACCAGCCCGCCAGAGAAGTGCACTATTCCACGGTCTCGGGCATGCGTAAGGCGAACGTACTCCCAACTCCAGAAGGTGCAAAACACGACTCGATGCCTGCCCACGGGTTGTCCCACGACTTATGTATACTGCCCCAGTAATAGAGGCGCACGGGCGTTAGGAGTTGACGAATCGGCTTTGGTCATGATAGTATTTGCACAATACTCATGCCAGACCGGGCGACCAAAGGGAGGGTTCCCGTGTGGCTGTGCATCTCCAGTACTTGCTGATACTCGTCGCCGCTCTGGTTGCTCACCCTGGCCTCAAAATCATATTGTGCGAATGGTGCGCCTATGTACACAGACGGATGGGCAGCGATGGCTGGGCCAACTTGAGGCCTGACTATGCCAACCTCGGGCTTAACGGCAGTGTGATAATAGCGACTTGGGCGGTGGGGACCTATGCAGGTGCGGTGTGTCAAGCGAATTCGCCCTATCGATCATACACAGAAGGAAAGGAAATCCCTGAGGTATGGACCATCCCGATCTTCTTGGTCATACTAGGCCTCTTTCTTGCAGTTCTACTACTGAGATACGTTTACGTAGATAGGAAGGCGAGGACCACGCCATATTTCGCGGCCTTCATAGTCGGCGGCTACGTGCTAGCGGCGGGCATGATGTGGTTCACTCTCCTACTTGCGCTTCCGCCTTCTTAGGAGTTGCAAAGCGGAGGATCAACATGTTAGATGCAGTAACATTGTTCAATCATTTTGTGTCACCAGGCTTCTTCTTCGCGCTGGCCATCGTATGCGCTTTTGCCTATGCGGCGAGCACCATAGAAGTCATCGCTGAAGAACGTAGGCAGCGGGTCCTCCGTACGCTTGCCGACCATGCGATGCTAATAGCTGCAGTGAGTACGCTGTCTTTCCTCGCCATTCTGGTACTACAACACAGTGCGCTCAACCAAGTTGCTCTCAGGTTGTTTGATGTTGCTGTCTTGTCGGGTGTTGTCCTTGTTGTTGCAGCCCTTTGGGATATATCCAGCTTGCCAACACGGCAGTTGCGTGACAGAGATATCCCAGAGCCCACTCCCAGAAGCAGGGCGCGCTTCATTCTGTGGAGAACCGTGGTGACTTTGCTGTTCATGACATCTGGTCTGTTTTACCTCCTGGACGTGTACAACGAGGTATTGCCAAGACCTGTGGGGGCATCAATAGCAGTCCTCATGGCGGCGGTGGGGTGCACCTGCATCTCCTTTAAGCTTATCCACCTACTTACTGAGCGCGTGAAGGTCGCGGCGGACCGCATGGCTGCAAGTATCTGGGTCCCAGTAGCCGCATTTGTGGGGCTCTTGGTAAGCGTTGTGGTGGGCTTACACGTGGTACAGTTGCCACAGGTCCCAGCATCGGCCCTGACGCTGGCAAGCTACTTCTTATGCACCATTGTTCTCGGAGGCATATGTGCGTACGTAGGATGTGCAACTATCGTCATCAACTACTCGGGACACGTTACGCTTCAGTCGTTCGTCCCCTCCTTCCTTACGGCAACTGGTATCCCGACGGAGTTCGTTGCTCTTGAGGCGTATGTCTCAAAGTCCCTGCCCAGGGCGACCTACGCCTGCTTGACAATGGCGGTTTTTTGCTCCTTACTTGGATGTCTGGCGCTGTATAATCGCTTCGTCGTCCCTTGGATGCTTAGGCGAGCAATGGAGCGCCCTCAGTGTGTAACCGCAGGTAACCTGACTGCCGGGCTCGCCATCCTACAGGTTGTGCTTCGCGAGCCTGGAATACGCAGAATACGGCTATCCACCTTACTCATGCCCAACGGCTGGAACCAGAACCAAATCAATAGCGCCATTGCGGCAATTCAGGGGCGATGGATCAGAATACAAGCCGGTCGCTGCTACCCGACGGAGCGAGGGCAGTTCATGCAGCGAATCGGGATGGTGCCGGTGGACCCGGTCGTGCCAATGTAAGTCCCGAATGTACGAGAGCCGCCACTATCACTTATCTGCGAGCATCAATACCTGCATCCCTAGAAAAGGGCTTCCCTCCAGATATATCTCCACAATAACATGGTCAACCGTGGTACGACTGACCTGGCCGAACCCTAAACGCTAGCGTTCCGCGTGTGAGCGTCTGGCTAGTCGCATGTGCGTACAGATATGCGGTATCTGCGCAGGAGTATGCTGCCGCACCACCGGGTGGTATAATCAGGCCCAGCGCCAGGTGCCGCTGCGCAGGCGCTTTGAGTTCGACCAGTAGCCAGTCCGCAATCACACAGAGGAGAGCATGTCAGAGGACAGCAACTCAGAGCCGAGTACGCCCGCTGAACCCCAAGCCTCTGAGTTCACCGGCGGGGTCGTTGAGGTTGAACTGGCTCAGGGCCTCGGCCTGGCCGAGGCGCTGGCCATCGGCATCGGCGTCATGGTCGGCGGCATCTTCGTCCTGCCCGGCCTCATCATCGCCCAGGCCGGCCCCGGCGCCGTTCTCGCCTTCGCGCTCGGCGGGTTGATTGCCCTGTTGGCGGCGATGTGCGCCAGCGAGGTCGCCACCGGCATGCCCAAATCCGGCGGCGGGTATTATTTCATCTCCCGCGCGCTGGGGCCGTTGTGGGGCGCGGTTATCGGCTGGGGAAGCTGGTTCGGCCTGATCTTCGCCACCGGCTTCTACATGGTCGGCTTTGCCCAGTACGCCGCACCCCTGTTGCATCTGCCGGCCACCGCCATCGCCGTCGGCATGACCGTGCTGCTGGTGGGGCTGAATCTCATCGGCTCGCACGTGGCCGGCAAGGCGCAGAACCTGATCGTGCTAGTGGTGCTGGCGGTGATGGCGCTGTTCATCGGTGCCGGCGTGCTGCATGGCGATGCGGCCGAGCTGCTCACAAAGCCGCTACTCCCGTTCGGCCCGACCTCGCTGCTGATGGCCACGGCGACGCTCTTCGTCGTCTATTGCGGCTTCGGGGAGATCGCTGCGGTGGCCGAGGAGGTGCGCGACCCGGCCCGCAACCTGCCCCGCGCGCTGCTGGGGTCCGTGGTGGCCGTGACGCTCATCTACTGCGCCGTGATCGCCCTGTGCGTGGCTCTCGGCGGGGCCGGGGGTGCCGACAGCTCCCGGCTGATGGCTGACCTGGCCGAGCAGATGCTCGGCTCCGGGGGCCTGGTGATCGTTTCCACAGGCGCGATCCTGTCCATGCTCAGCGCCGCCAATGCCAGCATAATGTCGGCGGCGCGGATCAGCTTCGCGATGGGCCGCGATCGCCTCGTCTGGGACCGCCTCAACCAGGTCCATCCCCGCTTCCGGGTGCCGCATCTGGCCATCCTGATGACCGGCGCGCTCATCATCATCTGCATTCTCATCGGCAACCTCAAGCTTCTGGCGGAGGCTGCGGGCCTGCTGCACTTGCTGCTCTACGGCCTCATCTGCGTGGCCTGCATCATCCTGCGCGGGGCGCGTCTCGAGGCGTATAGCCCTGCCTACCGCGTGCCGCTGTATCCGCTGCTGCCGCTGGTGGCCGCGCTCGGTTGCCTGGTGCTGGCCCTCTTCGTGGAGCGCGTGGTGGTGCTCTCCTCGCTGCTCATCGTCGCCTTCGCAGCGGGACATTACTATATGTTCGGGCGCAAGCGGACGGAGTTGCGCGGGGCCTGGCCCTACTTCCTGCGCCGCGGACTGCTGGAGCCGGCCCTGAGTTCGGTTGAGCGCTGGGGCGCAACCGCCGACGACATCCCCACCGCGGTAGTCGCAGTCGCCAATCCCCAGCACGAGCCGGCGCGCCTGCAGATCGCCGCGGCGATGATGGGGCCGGTGCAGGGCGAGGTGCTGGTGGTCAATGTGTTTTTGGCCGAGCTTGACGATGATTTTAGCGATGAGCTGCTCGGCCGCTACTACCAAACCATCGAGCAACGCAACCAGGCCCTGCAGCAGGCTGCTGCGCCGATCATCCAGGCCGGGGCCAAGGTGGTATCGCATGTGCCGGTGGCTAGCTCGGTCTTCTGCGGCCTACTCAGCGCCGCCCAGGCCTCCGCTGCCTCGCTGGTGTTCTTCGGCTGGCCCGACCGCGCCAGCTCCTCCTATGAAGAAAGCCTGCGGCTGCTGGGCGGCCTCGACCACTATCTGCGGGCCAATCTGCTAGTGCTGCGCGAGCAGGGACCGGTGCCGGCGCAGAATATCCTCGCCCTGATTGATGACAGCCTGCACGGCGACCTGGCCCTGCTGTGCGCCGCGCGCCTGACCAACTCCTGGAACGCCCAGCTTACCGTCGCCGGCTTGATTGCCGAAGCTAGCTCCGAGGCGGCCTATGCCGAGGCCACGGCGGCTCTGGAGGCCCGCGTCGGCGACCGCGTCCGGGCCGGCGTCCGCCCGATCGCCGCCGGCTCGATGCCCGCTGCCGTCGCTGCCGAGGCTGCCTTCGCCGACATGATCGTGCTCGGCGTTCCCGCCGGCCCCGGCGACCAGCTCGCCCCTACCATCGTCGCGCTTGCCGACGTGACCCAGTGCTCCCTAGTCCTGGTGCGCGCCTATGAGGCATAAGATTTTTCTGGAGGGGACCTTTTTACGGAAGTTTTTGGATAGGGGCTTGGGGGGAACCTTTTTACAAAAAGGTTTCCCCCAAAACCCCCCTTCTAAAAATTCTATATCATGAACTTTCGCGGACGTGATAGCCATGTCGCAGAGCGATAATCAGGCCGCATCTCCTACCCTAGTAGTTGGCGTCTCCAATCCGCTGACGACACCGGAGCTGATGCGCCTGGCGGCGATGCTGGCGCGGCACTGCGGCTATCAGGTTATCGCCACTCACATCGTCACGGTGCCGGAGCAGATGTCCCTGACTGCGGCGCGCTCATCTCCGGAGGTAGCCGCCGCCAGTCAAATGCTGCAGCAAGCCATCCGCGAGGGCGGCGAACATGGCATCCCGGTCCGCGGCCTGGTCGAGGTCGCCCGCGAGGTCCATGAAGGCCTCATCTCAGCCGCCGATAACCACCACGCCGAGCTCTTACTGGTCGGACATGCTGATCTGCCGCAAGTCCCCGCCGGTCCGGACAAAGCCTTCGACCGGCTCATGTACAAGCTGGCGCGCGCCACCGCTGCTAATCTGATCGTGGCTAGGTTCCGCCGTCCGGAGGTCCACAGCATCCTGGTGCCGGTGCTTCGCGGGCTGAACCTGCCGCTAACTAGCAAGCTCCTCAAAGCTATCGTGCAGGAGACCGAGGCCGGCGTCTGCTTCGTGCGCGCGGTCGGAACCGAGGCCGATCCGCAGGCAGAGGCCGAGGACCTCGGCGAGGTCCTAGCGGCTCACGGTCTGGCCGGGCTCGGCGAGACCCGGATCCTGAGCGCCGCCGATCCGCAGACGGCGATTATCGAGCAAGCCAATGATTACGACCTGGCGATTCTGGGTGCGGAGCGCCCCACGATTGTGGATGCGATCTTCGGGAACATGGCGGAGCGGATTGCTGCGCAGGCCACTTGCAGCGCGTTACTGGTCCGCGCCACCCGCGAGGCCTAACCCCAGCGTTGTAGGGCGCACCACATGCGCCCGCGGTCTTTTTACCTATCTCCCCTTTGATTCCCCCTTCCCGCACCCACTGCTGCGCAGCGGGTACCCGGAAGGGGGCTAGGGGGTTAGGCGCCGTTGCCGTGATCCCCTCTCCCCTTGGGAGAGGGCTAGGGTGAGGGCCGCCGTTGTAGGGGCGCAATTTCATTGCGCCCGCGGTCTTGGTCGTTGCCCGCGCCCTTGCCCTATGGCACGACCGGTTTTCTATAGACAATCCGCCCCCTTCTAAGCTACACTACATTCGCGCAATCACACGCAGGCGAGCTCAAACAGGAGGTAATGGAGATGCGGAGATACTTGGTGTGCGCGCTGTCGGCCCTGGTGCTGTTGTCACTGACGGCTATGGTCTGTGCCCAGGGCGAAATCTGGGTGGACCGCGTCGAGGAAAGCGGCCGCGTGCTGGTGCCGCTGCGGGGCATTTTTGAGTCCTTCGGCGCAGCGGTCAACTGGAACGGTGGGCTGCGGCAGATCGAGATTATCGCCGGCGGCAATCAGATCGTGATGTACGTCAATGATCATAACGCCTATATCAACGGCAATCGCTATTACATGGACGTGCCGCCGCGCATCGTCCGCAGCCAGACCCACGTGCCCTTGCGCTTCGTCGGGGAGGCCCTGGGCGGGACGGTTGATTACCTCGGCAGCTATGTGGACATCACCGGCCCCACCGGCTATCTGCTGCGGGTGCACCTGCAGCGCCGAGGGGGAGGCGGACAGCCTCCGGCCGGCGGCTACTTGGCCTCCTGGACCAGCACCCGCCGGGTCACCGCCGGCGATCTGCGCGGATACAGCAACTGGCAGCTTACTCTGATCCGCAACGAGATTTACGCTCGCAAGGGCCGGCCCTTCGACAACCCCCAGATCCGCGCCTATTTCCTGAGCCAGTCCTGGTACAGTCCCAACCGCAACTTCAGCGAAAGCTGGCTGACGAGGCTGGAGAGCGAAAACGCAGCTTACATCCGCGACTACCAGACGCAGGTCTATGGCTCGGCGGCGACGCGACCGTAAGCCCGCAGCCATGCCCTAGCAAGGAGATGAAGCGCTTTGCGGCTCTTCAAGACCAAGCCCTGGCCGGTGGCGCTACTGGCCATATTGTTGATGCTGTCCTGCCTACATTTGGCGGTTGCGGACCGGGCTACGGTCGTCGTCACCACCCAGCCGGCCGCGGCCAAGGTCTATGTCAACGGCTACTTCAAGGGCTTCACGCCCTGCACGGTGCCGATCAGCTCGGCGACGGCGACGGCCAAGCAGTACCGCTTCACGATCCTCAAGCTGGGCTACCAGAAATGGGATATGCACGTCGAGCTGACCGCCGGCGCTAACAAGTCCATCACCGCCTATTTGGAGCGGCTGGCCGGCCCCCTGGCCGGCAAGAGCATCTGCATAGACCCGGGCCATCCCTCCGAGACCAGTCCCGGCTGCACCGGCCCCAATGGCGTCACCGAGAATCACATCAACTGGGTCATTGCGCTGCAGCTCAAGCCGGTGCTGGCCGAGCGCGGGGCGCGGGTGGTGATGACCAAGAGCGCCGAGAATCAGAAGGTCACCAACCGCCGGCGCGCCGAGATCGCCAACAATGCCGCCGCCGATATTATGATTAGGCTGCATTGCGATGCCGCCTCCAGCTCCGGCTTTGCGCTGTACTATCCCGACCGCACCGGCACCAAATACGGTCATACCGGGCCGCCGGCGGAGGTCCGCAGCGCCAGCCGCACGGCCGCCGACGCCCTGTACCGGGGCATGAAGAACGTGCTGTCCGGGACGCTGCCCCCGCGCGGTGTGCATGGCGATTCGGCGACATACATCGGCGGCAAGCAGGGCGCTCTGACCGGCTCGATCTTTTCCCTGGTGCCGGTGGTGACCATCGAGATGTGCGTGCTGACGGTGGCCTCGGACGAGCGCTTCATCAACTCCGCCGCCGGCCAGGCGCAGATGGTGCGGGCGCTGACCGAGGGCCTGGAGACATATTTCCGCGAGCGCAACCTGCAGGCCGGCTGCGGCCACTGCCCTGACACCTAGGCCCTCCCTGGCCGCTGTTCTTGCCTTATGGAGGGGCCTGCCGAAGGTGTGTGCGGCACAGCCGAACACACCTGAGACTGGCCCGCGATCTAGCACCATGCCACCTAAGCCCGTGGGCTAGGCTTCCAGCCTGCCGGCGTTGTCGTTGTTCCCTGTGGAGCGGGCTAGGGCAAGCGCCGCCGTTGGCTTGCTATTTTTTCACACCCACAAAATTTCTCCCCCGCAGGAAGGTGTTAGGCCCTCTCTGATTGAAATAGCTAGCTATACACAGAAAAACACAGTGAGGGAAGGGAGTTTTCCAAATGGCAGTGGGTGTACTGATAATCACCAGCAAGGGTTATGGCAAGGTCGTGGAGGATCCCGCTAATCAGTTCAGGGAACAGGCCCGCGGCGGCAAGGGCGTTACCGGCTACAAGGTCACCGAGGACAGTGGGCCGGTCGTCGCCATCCTGCGCGTGCCGCTGGGCGCCTATCCCCGTGAGCGCGTCCTGGTTCTCACCGCCCAGGGCCAGGCCATCCTCACCCCGGTGGACGACATTCCCAAGCGCAGTCGCACCGCCGGCGGCGTCAAGATCATCAGCCTGGCCCCAGGTGACGAGGTAGTCGGCGTAACCGTCTAAGCAGCGCAATTTGTGCGGCTTTTCGACACGGAGACACGCTTGGCGCGATGGGCGTATCTCCGATGCTTGTGGGCGCACGTCATGTGTCCGTAGCGGCGTTTGAGGGCTTATCCTCTTTGGCGCTACGGGCTCACGACGTGCGCCTACGTCTTTTGCGACAGGCTCCCCAAAAACACCCTCGTGGGGCGAGCTTCCCTACCTTCTCCCGTGGGTCGGGCTTTTTTCGCTAACCTATCCCCCTTTGATTCCCCCTTCCCTACCAGGGAAGGGGGCTAGGGGGTTAGGCGCCGTTGCTGTTGTCCCCTCTCCCGCTTGCGGGAGAGGGCTAGGGTGAGGCCCGCCGTATCCTTGCCTATCTCCCTTCCCTTAGCAAGATCCCCACCTACGTCTCTTGCACGGGCGCAGCCCCCGCGCCGAACCCACTGCTTCGCAGTGGGTATCCCCCGCTTCTGAAAGGTGAAACCATGGCCGCTAGAGCCTACCCAATCAGCGCAGTCAAGCTCTACCAGGCACAGCGCCAGTTCGTGCAGAAGTACGACGGCTTCGGACATAACGAGCTGCTGCTCGACCTCTATAAGCGCGGGGAGCTGGCGATAACTCCCACCCCCGGCGCCCAGTGGCCGGAGCTGATCCGGGGCAGCACCGTGCCCGGGGCCATGATGATGGAGGCCGGCGGCCTCAATGCGATGAGCGCCCGGCCCTATCTCGATACCTCCCAGGGCCTCGGCCTGGGGCATTTCCGGCCCCTCTCCGGCAGTTGGCTGGCCCTCAAGGGCCTCGGCCTCGGCAACGAGGTCAAGCTCTACCAGTACAACGGCACGCCCAACTACCCGACCGGCATCGAGAGCAACTTCGACCTCCCGACTAACCCGATGTTCGCCGTATCTCTCTACCGCGCCGATGTCGCCGCGGACCACGACTGGGCCGAGCCGCCCTATACCGAAATCCACTTCGGCATCTCGGCGCAGCATGCCCACGGCGCTCAGGAGTGGGCCGTCGCCATCCCCTACGGCGCGCCGCTGCTGCTGCTGCGCTACCAGGACGGCCAGTGGCAGAAGGTCGCGGATTCCGACGAGGGCCTGGACATGCCGCTGCTGGAGGGCATGGCGCGGGGCCGGCGGGTCTTTTTGTGGTTCGGGATCATCCGCAGCCGCATCGTCATCTCCACCGACGCCTTCGTGGACCATATCTGGACCTACCCACTGGCCGCCGACGAGCTGGTCCACAGCGGCAAGCTCAGTCTCTGGCACAATGCCGGCCAATGGAGCTTCTCCTGCTACCCTATCGCCATGCAGGGCTGCTACCTGCAAAGCGCGCCGCTCAGCGCCGGCTATGACACCGGCGACTGCACCGGCGAGCTGATACTCAACTACCGCCACGTGCCGGTATTCGACGATGAGTTCAACGTGCTGCACCAGGTCAGTGTCTGGGACAATACCGCCGAGGTTTCCGGCCTGGCCCCCGACCAACGCACTTGGAAGGCCGAGCTGACCCCGCTGGTTTTCAGCCAGGAGCATGTCGGCACCGATCCCGATACCGGCCAGCCGGTGGACTTCCACACCGCCGTCTCGCCCCAGCTTTACAGCGTCCAACTCGGCCAGTACCCGGAGCTGGTGGCCGGTGAAGCGCCCGGCAGCCAGGACCTAGCCGCCCAGGTCATCTCCGTGGCGGGCCAGCGGCGGGCCGACTCCAGCGCGGCGCGTTGTCGGATCAGCCTCGACAACCAGGACGGCTCCCTGGCCCAGCTCCAGGAGTACCGCCAGCTAGCCGTCGCCCTCGGCTGGCACCTGGACAATGGTGAGGACGACCTCAGCGCGGTCCTGCGCGGCTATGCCGTCGAACCGGAGCTGGAGATCGCGCCCGGCGGCCAGTCGCTGACCCATCTCGAGGTCCTCGACCCGATGGTGCGGCTGCGCGATGAAAAGGCCGATGGCCGCAGCCCCGTATTCGACTACTGGCCGGTCAAAGATGTCTTCGAGTGGGTGCTCGACCGCTGCGGCCTGGACCGCTCCGAGCAGGACCTGGAGGATACGGGCATGTACCTGAGCCAGGGCCGCCCCGAGGACATGATCTGGCGCGTCGAGCCGGGCCGCCCGTGGATTGATTTTCTCCAGCAGCTAGCCGCCTTCGACCACGGCGCGGCGCTGTTTTTCGACGCAACCGGCCGCTTCGTCAAGGCCTGCCCCTACTGCCGCCAAAAGCGCACTCCCGAGGATGCCCGGGAGCACGACGGCACCGCGACCGGAGCCTGCGACTGCAGCATCAGTTGGGAGCTATATACCCGCAGCCAGGCCGCGCCGGACCCGGCGGCGCCCGGCGAGATCCTCAGACTCTCGCGCCTGCGCGAATCCCTGGCCGGCGCCGACTACAAGAACTACGTCATGGTCGCCGGTGTGGATGCTGCCGGCCGGCCGGTGCGGGCGATGGCCTATGACGCCGCTTCCTTGTACGACCCCACCTCCGACCGCTATGTCGGCTGGCGCAAGATGGAGGTCTATGAGATTCGGGGGGTCGCCACCCAGGCCCAGGCCAACCGCCTGGCCGCCGAGCAGTTGCAGTATCTGGCTCCCGAGCCTGAGCACATCTCGCTGCTAACCCCGCTGGAGCCGGGGCTGCAGATCGGCCAGGTGATCCGCATCCACGGCGGCGAGGCGGCGGGAGTAGCCGGCGAGCAGTACCGGCTCATCGAGGTCGAGCATCATGTCCGCAAGGCCCCGCACCAACTGGCCTACACCGCCCTCAAGGCCAAGGCTTTGCCGGAAGCGTAATAATAAATTGACAGTTCGTTCAACTGCTCTTTTCTTACGCACCTAATATCGCTGTGTAAGAAAAGTATTAGGCTGAATACTTTTCTTATACCCTTGACTTCATGCTGTAAGAAAAGTATAATAACACCGACTTGCTAACAATCTGTGACTAATGTGATGGTGGCGAAGCTGATGGCGCGCGAAGTGCCACGAGCCGGTTACTACGTGCAGATAAACCAGGAGCAAGGGCACTATGCCTTTGTGCCCTATCCCCTGCCTCCTGACCCGCCGGTCAATCTGGCCGAGCCTGCGATACTGGACCTGCTACTGAAGGCCGAAGGGGCCTTGGGTGAGTTAAGACACCTTGAACCACCAACGCTCAATATGCAGCTCCTCGTGGACATGTACGTGCGCAAGGAAACGGTACTGAGCGCACAGATAGAGGGCTCACAAGCA
Organism: uncultured Armatimonadia bacterium; assembly: GCA_964390495.1. Classification (GTDB taxonomy): domain Bacteria; phylum Armatimonadota; class Zipacnadia; order Zipacnadales; family UBA11051; genus UBA11051. Next base: position 41,594 of record CAYMIN010000021.1, on the reverse strand, counting down.
TCCCTGCTGGATGTACTGCAATATGAGAACGTAGCCCCCGGGGCTTTGCAGGGCCGCCTCTTCGACCGTGAGGAGGGCCGCGGCGCCTTCCCGGGCGATGACATCGCGGAGGGCATCAACTATGTACAAACGATGCACTATGGGCTGGACCGATTACAGCAGTTGCCCCTCTCGCTGCGTCTAATCCGCGAGCTGCACCGGATACTCATGGGCGGAGTGCGAGGGCAAGACAAACAGCCCGGCGAATTCAGGACAACCCAAGTCCACATCGGTGCCCTCGGCTCACCGATCGAGCAGGCGACTTACATACCGCCCCCTCCGGGCCCGCAGATGCTTGATTGTCTCGACGAGTTGGAGAGGTTCCTTCACGCCGAAAGCCAGTTACCGGTTCTGGTCAAGACCGCCATGATTCACTGCCAGTTCGAGATGATCCATCCGTTCGCGGATGGAAACGGGCGTATCGGCCGCTTGCTTATTCCCTTTTACCTATGTCAGCAGGAGACTCTCGACCAGCCGCTGCTATACACCAGCTACTTCTTCAAGCAGCACCGGGCTGAGTATTACCAGAGACTGAATGCTGTTAGCGCCAGTGGCGATTGGGAGGGATGGCTCGGGTTTTTTCTGCGCGGCGTCGCTGAAGTTGCAGCGCTCGCGGTCGCTACCGTCAGGGAAGTATGCGAACTGTATGGAAGACACCGCCAAGTAGTCGAAGCGTTCAGGAGCAAATACGCGGTGGCCCTGCTCGACTACTTATGTCAGGAGCCGGTCATCGCCTCCGGAGACATACAGCAGGCCCTTGGTGTCTCGCAGCCTACTGCTGACAAACTGATCGCCAGTTTCGAGGCTGCGGGCCTGTTGAGGGAGATTACCGGACAGCAGCGCCACCGCCGCTACCAATACGACGATTACATCCAGCTATTCCTCGAGGGCACCGAACCGCTATAACATCGCACCGTCGGGCTTCCAACCCGACCTCCCCGTTACGGACAGAGGACTGATACCCATGAACGAGCTTGACTTGCTCAGACGCATCATAGACGGCCGCGTGCGACCCGCGCAGAAGAATGCCGCAACCCTCGCCGACCGCGAGCCGACTAAAGGCCCCGCCGCCGGTGGCCGCCCGCGTATGCTCAACCGCTATTTCCACTCCGAGGCGGCGGACCACAGATATGGCCTCTACGCCCGCAGCCGCTATGCCATCGCCCGCTATAGCCCCGACTAATACCAAGCCGCCACAACAAACATATCCCCTGGGATAGGCTTTCAGGAAGCCTAGCGAGAACCGTTGTATTCCTAAGCCTCCCCCTCACAAAGTTTTTTGAGAGGGGTCCAGGGGAGAACTTTTTTGTAAAAAAGTTCTCCCCTGGTCGCCGTTTCCACCGCACCTCCTCGCGAGGTGCGGTTTGCGTTTGCATAGCAGTACCAAGGAGGACTTCAATGGCCCAGACCAACATCTACGGCTTACCCACCGGCGTGGTGGCCGACGATTTCATCGAGCCGGAGCACCACAACCGCATCGCCGACAGCCTCGACCGCATCCTCGGCAACTTCCTGCAGCAGATCATGGCCGACGGTGCCCTCAGCGGCTGGCAGATCAGCGAATCCAAGCAGGTCAGCGCCGGCCAGGGGCTGGTTGCCGGCTGCTGGTGCAAGACCACGGCAGCCCAGGACATCACCGGCCTGACCGACGATCTCACCAACTACATCTTCGCCACCACCACCGCGCAGTCTCCGGACGAGGGCAGCGTGGCCTTCATCGCTCAGCCCGCCGCCGGCGGCCCGGCCGGCGCGATCTTCCTCGGCACCCTCACCCTCGATGCCGGCGGCGCGGTCACCGACTTCGACAATGACGCCGCGGGCGTGGACCGCAACCTGAGGCTGCTGGAGATCGCCGCCGCCGAGGGCGAAGGCTGTGTCGAGCAGGTCCCCTCGGGCGCGACCATCACCGTGCCGGTGGACCATAGCGAGGTCGCCGGCTTCATCGTCCCGGGCGCGATTGACCTGCAGATCGTCGGCGAGCATTTCGACTGTGAAGTCAAGCAGGCCTATGCCGCCGGCGGCTTCGAGCTAGCCGCCACCAACACCAGCGGCTATCCCCAGGACTTCGCTTACTCCTGGACCCGCCACGGCTTTTTAGGCGCAGTGTGATGCGTTAATACTGCCTAACCCCCTAGCCCCCCTTCCCTAGTAGGGAAGGGGGGAAGCAAAGGGGGGATAGGTAGTGCGGGAAGCGGGAAGCAAAGGGGGATAGGTCGGGGGGAGGCTCGCCCTTCCGCCACCTGCGAAAAGTTTCGTAAGGAGAAAAAATTGACACTGGCACCAGTGCTCGTACCCCTGCGCCATCGCCACCGCCTCAAGGGCCGCGAGTGGCAGCACCACCCCCTCACCTACCGCCTAGCCGAGGCCGATTCCTGGGTGCCGGCCAGACTTCCGTCCGGTAGTGCCTTCACCATCCGCCGCGATGCCGGCCTGGGCGACTGCCTGATGATTACCTGCGCCATCGCCGCGCTCAAACAGCAGCGGCCCGATCTGCGCATCAGCCTGGCGACACCGCCCGAGTACACCGCGCTGCTGTCGCGTTTCGCGGACCTTGACCGGGCGCTGTCTCTTGAGGACGCCGTCACTTCCATGCAGCCGCTGATTGAGTTGAGCAACTATGTCGAGCGTCACCCGCAGGCCAACCGCACCGACCGCACCAGGCTATTCGCGCAGGCCTTGGGTGTGCCGGCCGGCAAATTGCCTGCATACAACCCAACCAGAGCAGATGAACGCGCCGCCGCAATGGTAACGGCTCCTAACCCTCTAGCCCCCTTCCCTATTAGGGAAGAGGGAGGGGGAAGGGGGTTGGGGGATAGGCCAATCGCCATTTGCATGCGCGGCAAGTATCCCCACCGCAGTTGGCTGATACCGCGGGCTCTGGAACTGGCCCGGCGCCTGATATCACAGGGCCACCAGGTGGTCCTTTGCGATGCTGAAAAGCGGCCGCCTTACGCGGCCTCAATTCCGCATCCCCTCCTGCGGGCTTTCGGCCTGCCCTTGGCGACGGTGGCGGCGATACTGTCTAGCTGCCGGGCTGCGGTGACGCCCGATACCGGCTTTTTGCACCTCTGCGGCTGCTTGGGGGTACCTTTCGTGGGGATCTTCGGGGCGATACCGCCGCGCCTGCGCACCGGCCTTTACGAGAGCCATCTTGACCTTATCGCCGAGGGGGTGCCTTGCGCGCCGTGTTTCGAGGGCCATCAGCACATCGCCTGCAAGCTGGAGTGCCTGCAGGCGATAACTATTGACATGGTCTATCAGAGCCTGACTACGCTGCTGGGGTGGCAGCACGAGCATCGCCAGCCCGCAAAACCCGGGGTGTATGTAGGGGCCTGATTTATCGCGCCCTGCCGTGACTGCTCACGCTCGAGCGGATGCCGCCAAGCCTAGCGCTGCGCCACGTAGTACTTGACCCGGCCCGTTTCGCAGTTCACTTCAGTCTCCTGCAGCCACTTGGCGTGACCGTCGCAGAAGCTGTAGTTAGCCCCCTCGTTATGGCGGTCATATACGGTATTGGCGTCATCATTGCCGGGCCGCCCCAGATACATCATGCCGAAGGTCTCGCCGAAGGCGAAGGTCTCGGCCGGCTCAGTGATCTTGGCCATCGCCAGGTAGCCCAGATACACGTGATTGAACCCGTAGTCGCACGGATAGCCCCTGCTGCCACTGGCGCTGGGGCAAAGCTGGATCTGCGTGTTCTTCACGTATGGCTGGATGAGCACGTACCAATAGGTCGCTCCCGCGCTGCTGTCAATGCGGTAGTTGAAGAACGTCTCGTCATAGTCCTGCGCATACATCAGCAGTCCCAGGCCATTCTGCTTCTGGTTGTTGAGGCAGTTCGTCTGCCGCGCCTTCTCCCGCGCGCGGGCGAAGACCGGAAACAGAATCGCCGCCAGGATCGCGATAATCGCGATCACCACCAACAACTCAATCAAGGTAAAGCCTTTGTTTCTTTGCATCTGATTCACCCCTTCGTTTTCGTCTATCACAACAACATATCCAGCGATTAGACGCTCTTGCACATTATACCACTACATTGCTCAGTTTACCGACCGATTCCTCCTCCCCGACCATATATAGTACACCACTCAAGATGGAGCCTGCAATGACAATCTTCAGTCCGGACCACAACGGCAATTACACCATATCCAAGGCCTCGACGATTACCCTCGGCCTGGCGATCGTGCTTCTGACCATCATCGTCGGCTTCGCCGGCTACCACGCCGCCCAGAGCCAGGCGGTCGAGGACCACATCAATGACGCCAACATTCACTGGTCGAAGGGGGAGTTGGACGAGACCTACATGCCGCGGCCGGAGCTGCAGAGCGAACTCCGCGCCATCCGCCACCAGCTCGACCGCATCGAGGCCAAGCTCGACCGCCTGACGCAGTAGTGCCCTCGGGGAGCTGTCTCAGAACCCTCCAACGGGGGGACCGTCCCTTTAGGAACTGTGCCCCTGATGCCTCGTGTACCTCGGCCTTCTTGCGCCGACCTATCCCCCCTTTGATTCCCCCCTTCCCACACGACCTATCCCCCCTTTGATTCCCCCCTTCCCTACCAGGGAAGGGGGGGCAGGGGGTTAGGCGCCGTTGCCGTTATCCTTGCCCTTGCCTTATGGAGGGGCCTGCCGAAGGTGTGTGCGGCGCAGCCGAACACACCTGAGACTGGCCCGGGACCTGGCACCATGCGGCCTAACCTGTAACAGGACACGGGCCGGTTTCGCTACGCTCAGCCGGCCCCTCCTCACGGCGAGGATGCCAACCTGTGGGGGCGCATGGCATGCGCCCGTGCCGTTGCCGTTATCCCCTCTCCCGCGTGCGGGAGAGGGCTAGGGTGAGGCTCGCCGTTGCCTTCCCTAGTTACCACCATCCAGACGCCTTATCTCGAAAAGGAGCATCCAACTATGTCTGAAATCACGCAATTCCTGCTCGCCTTACCGGAATGGCAGCTCTATCTGCTCGGCGGCGTGGTGGCCGAGCTGATCCTGCAGCTAGTCAAGCGCTATCTGTGGCAGCCGCCTGATTACGCGAAGGCCAAGAAGCTGTTGGCCGCCGCGCTGGTCAGCCTGGTGCTGGCCGTCGGCGCTAATGCCGCAGGCGGCTCATCCGGTGGTGCCGGTCAACTGGCGGCCACCTGGCTGGGCATCTTCCTGGCTGCCCTCGGCTACCACGAGACCACCGACAAGCTCGGCCTCAAACAGGCCTGGCGCGACCTGGTCGGCTAGGCCTCCGTGGGCCGGGGATTCGCTGCTCCGGATAGCAACCCGATTGCGGAACTGACTGCGAAACAGAAGCTGCCCCGTCGGGCAAGAAACTTTCAAAGTGTTTTTGAAGGGGGTTGCAGGGGGGAACTTTTTGCAAAAAGTTCCCCCCTGCTACTCGTCGTAAGGAGACATCAAACATGATCCAGATCAAGCCTTACAGCCTCGCGGCTTTTGTCGAGGAGTACCTGCCTAAGCAGCGGCCGGCCCGCGTGATCAAGGCCACGGTGTTGCATCATACCTACCGGCCCCGGGCCCAGGACTACCGCGGCCTCGCCACCATCGAGAACATCCGCAGCTACCACGTTAATTCACGCGGCTGGCGCGACATCGGGGCCAACGCCTACGCCGCCCCGGATGGCAAGGTCTATAATGCCCGCCCGCTCTCAGCCACCAACTACGCTCATGCCCACATCGCAAAGAACTGGAACCAGGTGCCGGATGACGTGAAGCGCCTGGCCTATCCCGATCGCCAGTTTCTCAATCGCTATGCTTTCGGCCTCGAGACCATCGGCGATTTCGACGCCCAGCCTATTGATCCGCTACCACCGGCTTTAGACACTGCTCTGTGGGTACTGGCGGCGGTGCACAAGCTGTACCATTTGCCCCCGCAGCGGCTGTTTCTGCATCGCGATGTCGCCTACAAGAGTTGCCCCGGCAATCACATCAGCCGCGCCTGGGCGCGGCAGGAGTTGGAGACGAGAATGAATGCGCCACAGTCACACCTTGAGGTTGTGCTGCTGCCCGGTGATGAGCCGATTGCGTGTCAGGCGGCGCTGGAGGCGGGGGTCACGCGCTGCGATTTACGGGCGTTGGCGGAGGCCTTGGGCTGCGAGGTAATTGCCGACGACCTAGCCGCCACCGGCACCATCTACCTGCGCCGCCGCGAGCCAGCTTCGAGTTAGTCGGTACCCTACCTCGCACTTGACCATGAACCTCCGGCAGTATAGTATTATGTCCAAGAATCATCGCCAGTGACGCCATGTGCTAGTTTGAGAGCGGGAAAACGCAAAATGCCACCCACCAACCCCAAGACAGACCAGCCCTCTCGCCGCCGGCCTAGGCCACCCTCAACGCCGCCGTCGTCAGCGAGGAAATCGGCGGTTGACGAAGCTGCCAAAAGATTCGGGGAGCGCAACCGCGAGGCCCTTACCGAACTAGCCAAATGGTGAGCCCTCTAACGACAGACGATGTAATCAGGCTGCATACACTGGCCCTGGCGGAATATGGCGCGTGACGCAACAGCCTATCGGCTCGTTCTTCAGCTCTAGACTTCACTCTCTGCTCCGGCCGTACCCGTAGCCCATTTGCCTTTGATGCCCCGCTACCTATCCCCCTTCAGTTTTCCCTTCCCGCACCCACTCCTGCGCAGCGGGTACCCGGAAGGGGGTAGGGGGTTAGGCCGCCGAAGTCTCACGCAACCCGTAATCTGACTGCCTACAGCTTAGCTGACCATGCGCGCCTGAGCCGCCGATTTGCGGCCGGGCGCGCTGCTTTTTTCGTCCACCATCCCATAGGTCGGGCTTCCGGCTCGACACCACTAGGAGAAAACCATGAGCATCTTCACCAGCATCAAACACGCCTTTGTCAATTGGCTTGACCGCAGGCATCTGGAGCAAGCCCTGGCCGAATATGTGGCCGCCAGCCACCATCAGGCGGTGATGAGAACCGTGCGCGAGGACTTTCCGGAGCTTGCCGGGGGGATGATTCCGAGCGAGCTGGTGAGCAGCATCGTGCGCCGTGCCAACGAGCGGCTCCTGGAGCACATCCTCTAGGCGCTGTCGCAGCGTTGGTACAAGTCGCGACAGGCTCGGATGCCTGTCGTCCTGGAAGCTGTTATATTATAGGAACGCATGGCATGCGCCCGCCCCGCTGCCGTTGTTCCCTCTCCCGCTTGCGGGAGAGGGCTAGGGTGAGGCCCGCCGTGCCTCAGGGGCGCTCCGTGTCCAGCCGCCGGATCGCCTCCAGCAGGGCCACGGCTCCCTGCAGCGTGTCAATCGCCACGCGGGTTCCATCAGGCCGGCTGATGACGCAGTTGCGCAGCATATACAGCTCCTCATCGCTGACCTGGTATTCGCGCCGGAACAGCTCGCTGTCGGCCAGGGCATCAACTCCGGGGTGGCTGGGGGCTGGGCCGCCGGCTTCCCCGAGGTCTTCGATGCGCCGCTGCAGTCGCACCAGGGCCGCCCGCGTCCTTTCCACCTCGCTGAGGCCTTCTTCCTCCGCATAGCCCAGCAGGAAGGCCAGGGGCGCGCCGGTGGTTGCGGCGATCTTCTCCAGCAACTCGACGGAGGGCTGGTTCTGGTCCCGCTCCCACTTGCGGACGGCGTGGACGCTGCGGCCGACGGCGTCGGCGAGCTGCTGTTGGGTCAGCCCGGCCTCGCTCCTGGCGTCGGCTATCCGCGTCCCGAGTGTCATGGCTGTAATCTAGCAGAAAGGCAGCGATCTTGCAAGACCGATGTCGCGCAGCGGCGCGGGTGCGGTTGTTGCAGCGACAGGCGTAGGTGCGCCCGCCCCGCTGCCGTTGTTCCCTCTCCCTCTGGGAGAGCGCTAGGGTGAGGCCCGCCGTTGTAGGGGCGCAATTCATCGCGCCCGCAGCCTCTTATCCTCCCAAGAACTCAGCCCCGAAGGCCCTGCCGTGCTCGAAGAGCGCCTCAATATTCTCCGGCGGCACCTCCGGCATGACGCTGCTGGTGGATGACAGCACATGCCCGCGATTCGGGCCGGCGACCTCGAACGACCGCTCCACTGCCGCCCGCACCTCCGCCGGCGTGCCGTGAGGCAGGGTGCTCACCACCGACACGCAGCCCCATACCGTAATCGGCTCTCCCCTATGGTCCCGCAGTTGCACCATATCCTCCCAGCGCGGCCCGTGTTCCTCCTCAAACCCCTGCAGCCCGATGACGCCCAGGTCCATGATGTCTGCGACGATCGGGCGGATGTCGCCATCGCAGTGCCAGATGATCCCGACATCGGCTTGCACCAGCGGCTCCAGGCACCATTTCAGCTCCGGGAAGTACAGCTCGCGCAGCATCTGCGGCGACATGATCGGCCCTTTGGCGGTGCAGATGTCCTGGCCGCTATAGACGAAGGGCGCGAGGTTATACTTCTCACACGCCAGCGCGATCGCCTGATTCAGCAACCGTCCCCGCAGGGCCGAATAATGGTAGTAGCGCCGCATCGCCTCCGGGTACAGGCCGGCGGCCACCAAGTAGTTCTCGTATCCCCAGCGCGTGTAGCCGCCCATGAAGTCGGCCTGCCCGAAGCCGGCGATCACCAGGCAATCCGGCCCGAGCAGCTCCAGGTGCGACTTAACCTCGGCGGCATAGTGCGCGGCGGCGGCCTCGATGTCGAAATCCCGCTCCACCGCCTCGTCGTCGGGAAGCTGCGCGATGGCCCGCACCACATCCTCCGGCGTATGGAAGCCGGCTTGCTCATGCCGGTTGACCTCGTGCATTAGCTCCAACTGCTCCAGCCGCTGCTGCTGTTCGCTGGGCAGATACCACTGCGGCACCAGGTTGATGCCACAGCGCCGCACCCATTCCGCGAACACCGCCTCCCGGTCCGACCAGTAGTCCCGCCCCACCACCCGGTTGATATAGGCGCTATTGGTCATCCAGCAGTAGTTGAGGCACGGATACGGGACCGCCTGGCGGTGCAGCGTCCCCAGCGCGATCTCCCGGCCGTCAATGCTCATCGGCTTTTCCTTGGTGGCTGGTCTGCGCGAAACCTCTGCCTTGTGCGCCTCGGTTCCCCCACTCGCCCCATCCCTCACACACCCGTAAACTCCTCTATGTACCACTCCTCCGCGCCACGCGAGGCCATGAACTCCCGCAGTGCCGCCTGCAGTTTTCCAGCCACCCGCGGGTGTTGGCTCAGCACATTGCGCTGCTGCAGTGGGTCCTTGCGGCGGTCGTGCAGTGTCGGCTCCCACATATCCGCCGGGCCGGTGCACAGACTCCACCGCCGCGAGTTCACGTTGATGCACGACGGCAGGTATTGTATCCGCCCCGGCCCCGAGCCGCTGTGGCACGAGCTGAAGATATACTCGTGATGCTCGTCGGTCTTGGCCTTCAGCACCTCCAGCAGTGATCTGCCGTACATCTCCGGCCGGTCTGATTTCTTCACGCCTGCCAGCTCCAGCATCGTCGGCATCAAGTCGGCCGGCTGCACCAGGGCCCTAGTGCGCTTGGGCCTCTTGTTGCCGGGCAGGCTGATCAGCAGCGGCAGCCGCGCCACCTCATCGTACAGCGGCCACGGGTCCTGTGGATTCACCGAGTGCTTGCCCATGCGCCGGTGCTCGCCCAGGTACATTCCGTGGTCGGAGAGCAGCACCACCAGCGCGCTGTCAAACAGCCGCATCGTCTCCATCTGCCGCAGCAGGTGCCCGACCCAGCGGTCCGTCAGGCTGACTTCCGCCGCATAGCGGGCCTGCAGACGGGCCAGCTCATGCTTCTGATATATATCGGTATAGCCGTAGTTGGGGTAGGAGTAATCCAGGCCCTGGTAAGCGGGGCTGTAGTACTCCGTATAGTAGTCCGGCGCGCGCCAGTCCTCGTGAATCTCGAAGCTGTCCACCCACAGAAAGAACTGCTCCCGCGTGTAGTTATCCTCCAGCCACTCGGATGCGGCCAGCATCGTCCGCGCCACGGCCCAGTCGGTTTCGTGCCGGTAGTGCATGGTGCGGGCGCGGTCGCGAATGAAGCCGCCGCCATTCTGCCGCATATTCTCGCGCGGCACCGGCAGCTTTACCTTTTCCTGATTCGCCTCCCAACCCGCCGGCACATCCAGGAAGATATCCTCCTCGAAATCCTCCCCAAATCCGGTCGCTACCATGTTGGAGGTGTCGTGGACGAAGGCCGTGTGATAGCCCGCCTGTTTCAGGCAGCTCGTGACCGTGACCTCCTCTTTCCCGAGGGGCTTCCAGCCATAGATCGGCCAGTTGGCATTGCCGGTGAAGGCGTCCGTGCGCATCGGGATGGTGGGGAAGCTGGCACAGAACGCGGCCTCAAAGCGGGTGGCGCGGCAGGCCAAGGCGTCAATCGCCGGCGTCCGCACCGTCTGGTTGCCGTAGCACCCCAAATGGTCCCAGCGCAGCGTATCGAGGCAGATCACGATGATATTCATGAGGCCCTCCTCTTTGCATTTCCTCCCGAATGATGCGCTCTAGAGACTGTTCCAGAAGCCGGATCGGGGGCCAGTTTCCTGCTTAACCGGTGGCCTGATAGCCTCGGGCTGGAAGCCCGAACTACGCGGGAATTGGTATAGGGGTGCGCGACCTCTCGATGCCATTAGTCCAAGCCGCGACAGGCAACCTTCGGCAAGCTCAGGTCAGGCGGATACCTGTCGTCCTGGGAAGGTGTTGTAAGGGCGCAATTCATCGCGCCCAGTCGTCTAGGGGCGCATGGCATCCGCCCGTGGTCTTGGCCGTTGCCGTCTTGCCGTTGTCCCCTCTCCCCCTGGGAGAGGGCTAGGGTGAGGCCCGCCGTTGTAGGGCGCAATTGATCGCGCCCGCTAATTGCCTAACCCCCTAGCCCCCTTCCCGCACCCACTGCTGCGCAGCGGGTACCCGGAAGGGGGAATCAAAGGGGGATAGGCCGCTGTTTGCTGTTGTTCCCTCTCCCGCTTGCGGGAGAGGGCTAGGGTGAGGCCCGCCGTTGTAGGGCGCATGGCATCCGGACGGCGCGGATGAGTGTCCCGGCCTAGAAGTTTTTGCGAGGGGCGGGTACCCACTCCCAAGGACTGGGTGAGGAGGACTTTTTCCAAAAAGTTCTCCCCCAAGGCCTCTAACCAAGCCAGCTTTTGAGGTTGTTATAGCTGATCGCGGCGCTTTGGAAGCAGTCAAGCTGGCAGATGTCCTGCTCGACGATGTAGTAGTCCACCCCCACGGCGCGGGCGGCCGCGATGATGCCCGGCCAGTCGAGGTTCCCGGCGCCCACCGGCTCGAACAGCGGCTCGCTCTGCGGAGTCACGCTCATGTCCTTGCAGTGCAGCGTCGCGATCCGGTCGGCCAGCCGGTTGATCCACGCCACCGGGCTGGCCCCGCCGCGCTGCACCCAGTGGACATCAAGCTGGAACTTGAAGTACTGCGGGTCGCCGGCTTCGGCCATGATCTCCATGGCGGTGCGGCCGTCGAAGAGCGCGTATTCGTGGGCGTGGTTGTGGTACATGTAGGTGATGCCGGCGGCGGCCAGCTCTCTGGCGATGGCGCTGGTCTCCTGGGCGAACTCGGCATAGCCGTCGGCGCTGTGGTATTCGGCGGGCGAGCCGCTGGCCGTCAGCTTAGCGCCGAGGGTCTTGAGAGTCGCGATAGCCTCGGCGGGATTATCCCGCAACTCCGGCCAGGAGGCGTGGTTGCTGAGGATCTGCAGGCCGGCGCCGTCGCAGGCCTGGCAAAACTCGGCCGGGGCCATGCCCGCGAGGCCGGCTGCCTCGACCGTAGTGTAGCCGATGTCGGCCACCTTTTTGAGAGTTTCTGGCACCTGCGCGGGCGTCTCCATGGCCCCGCGGACGGTGTAGAGCTGCAGTGCAATTACTGGGCTTGCCATCTGTGCCCCTCCCTGTTGACGGTTTAGCGGGCTAGACCCATCGGCGGTCGTCGCATCCGCGCCCCAGCCGCCGGTAGGACAGGCGTCTCGCCTGTCCCAGCGACTGAAACTAGCCCGCGTCCGGCACCTTCGCCCCGCCGGTGGGCACAACCTCCCTGGGAGCCTGTATGATCAACGCTTCCGTAATCGCCGCCCGCAGGCGGAGATTACCTATCACAAATTGTGATGATATTATCACACATCGGATAAAGCAAAATGCCGCGGGCGGGAAACCCTCGGGTACGCGAGGCTCTTTGTGACAGGCAACAACGACAACGGCGGCAGGCAAGAGTGCCTGCCCCACGGGCGCATTGTTGTGCGGGAAGGGGGATGGGTAAGGCTACGGCGGACGTGATTTATCGCGCCCTCCCCTAGCCGCTGAAAGGCACGGCCATTCAGCTCTCCGGCGCGGGTGCGGCCGGCTCCCCCAGCTCGCGCTGGCGTGGGGCGACCGCAAATATGTAGATGATCTCCAGGAGCCCCGCCGTGTTGAGTACCAACAGCACAATGTACCAGACAAGCTGATCCCGCCGCGCCGCCTTCCACAGCGCGATGCCCTTCCACACGCCGCTCCACACGACCAGCAGCAGAATCAACGGTGTGGACAGCATTCCTACAGTCTCGGCACCCATAATCTACCTCCCTAACTTCGCTGCAGCTTAGTACAGCGAGCGGTCCGCCTTGATGGCGGTGCGTTTGGCACGTATTCTAGAGCCGGCTTTTATCCTAGCCCTCTCGCATGGGGAGAGGGAACACCGGCAACGGCAAGAGCGCCTAACCCCCTACCCCCCCCCTTCCCGCACCCACTGCTGCGCAGCGGGTACCCGGAAGGGGGAATCAAAGGGGGATAGGTCGGCGCAGGAAGCCCGACCCATGCGAGGATCGTTGTGTGTTCTGCGGGCCCATGCCCTGCGCCCCGACAACGGCATTGTTACCTCCGAAAGTTTTTGGAAGGGGGACCGGGGGAAACCTTTTTCCAAAAAGGTTTCCCCCGGCGCGCGCCGTACATAAAGCTGATAGCCGGCAACCGTCGTCTCGTGATCGTAGCCGCTCTCGAGGATACTGCTCAATTCCGGCAACTGCTCCGGCCCGAAGCGCAGGCCCTCGGGCGGCGCGACCGTCTGGATCACCGGTGCCACCACCACATACGCCGGCTGCCAGCGGTCGAGCTGCTCGCGCAGGCCCTGCCAGTCCGGCGCCGGCCTGACGCGGGTGGCGAAAAGCGGCCCCTGGTGGGCGAAACCCAGAAGTCCCAGCGTTATCCAGGGGTCGTCGCAGGCCAGCTCGCGACCGGCCCAGTAGAGCACCTCGGTCTGGTCGCCCCAGACGAAGACCGTGTCCTGCGGGTCGGTGTGCTCGCGGAGGTACTCCCCCACCTGCCGCCAGGGTGATCCCGCCGCCGTCACCACCAGGGCCTCGCGCCAGTGGCCCAGATTCATCGCCCCCACCGGTATCAGCACCAGCAACTGGGCGGCGACAATTAGAGCGCCGAGGTTGAGCTTGCACCTATCCCCCGTCCCCCCTTCCCTACCAGGGAAGAAGGCTAGGGGGTTAGGCCTTGCTGCCGTCTCGCGCAGCTTGTGGGCGAGCCAGAGGCCGCCCAGGAGCGCCGCCGGCGGGAAGAGCTGGCTGAAATAGTGCGCCGCGAACCGTCCGGTCACCGCCACCGCCATCACCGCCGCCACATACCAGGCCCCGATGACCAGATACCACACCGCCTCTGTCCTAGCGGCTGCCGACCGCGCCCGCAATAGCAAACTTCGGCGTAGGACGGGCTTTCCAGCCCGTCCAGCATCTACCATCCCTCTGGACAACGGCTGTCGGGCTGGAAAGCCCGACCTACGCGACAATTGTTTGCGCACCCTCGCCCTCTGCTTGCTGAGGTATGTCAGGCCGGCCAGCGAAACCACCAGCACAATCGTGTAGCGCGGCAGCACGTGGACGACCGACCAGGCCAGATTCTGCAGCAGTTGCCCGGCGCTGAGGCCGGCCAGGTACTGCGGCCCGCCGCCGATGAGGCCCTCGGCGAAACCGGCCCCGGCACCGTGGTGCCATAGATAGACCAGCCACGGCAGACCCGCCAGCAGACCGCCTGCTAGCAGTGCGGCCAGGCCCTGCCCAAGACCCCGGCCTCTCCCCCACTCGGCGCTGACGGGGGCGCGCCGGTACGCGAGCACCACCGCCGCCATCGCCAGAGCATAGAAGACCGCCGTCTGCTTGGTGAGCACCGCCAGCCCGGCGCAGCATCCCGCCGCAGCCACCAGCGCCAGATTGCCCCGGCTCAGCCCGACCGCTAAGGCAACCATCCCCAGCGCCAGCGGCAGAGCCATGATGATCTCGGCATAGACATTGGTGCGCAGCGCCGGATCGGACAGCGCCGCAACATACAACAGGCCGGTCGCCAGGCAGCCGATTCTACCGGCCAAGCGCAACGCCACCAGGCACACCACGACGCCGGTCAGCAGCGCCCAGGCCGCGCCCAGCAGATGCAGGGCCATGACATTCGGCCCGCTCGCCAGATACGCCAGCAGGTGCCAGGCGACCAGGTACGGCCCCTTGGCCAGCATCGCCTCGCGGCCCAGTACCTTGCCCTTGAGCACCTTGACCACCGAGGTGGCCCAGGCGGCCTCATCGGGGCCGAGCTGTGGCCAGGGCGCGGCCATCAGCACATACAGCGCCAGCAGGCCTACCAAGAGAGCTGCAAACACTCTAGCGGATCGCAGGTGAGGTTTCACGCCAGGAAGTTTCGTCAACGGTTGAGCGGGGGCCTTCACAAAGCGGGCGTTCGAGCAAGCGGTGAGGCGTTGGGACAGTCGCTACAGGCGGAGTGTCTGGCGGATTGCGCCAGCGGAGACTCGGGCTGGAAGCCCGAGCTACGCGAGGACTATTGTGGGGGCGCATGCCATGTGCCCTACAACACAGCTAGCCCGTGGGGCAGGCACCCTTGCCTGCCGCCGGTGGCCTCACCCCCTACCCCTCTCCCTCTGGGAGAGGGGCAACGGCTAAGGCCTCGGGCTGGAAGCTGGACCCACCTATCCCCCTTTGATTCCCCCTTCCGGGTACCCGCTGCGCAGCAGTGGGTGCGGGAAGGGGGTTAGGCACCTAGCGGGTGCGACCAACTGCGCCCCTACAACAGCGATGTCCATAGGGGCGTGATTGATCACGCCCTGGAATGGTCGCCGAAAAGTAGGCGCACGGGATGCACGCACACCAGCAGCCCTAGAAGTAGTACTCCGAGGAAAGCGCCATGAAGTAATCCGTCTTCAGTGCGGTACCGGGTGTCGGCGGGCCCGGCGGCCCTTCTTCGGGCTTGTGGAGCCGGAAGGCCTCGCTGGCGGTGGCATAACCCGCAGTGTAGGTGAACGCCGCCCGCCACCGCTCAGATTCATACATGACCCCCAGCGAGAGCGACAACATCCGCAGCAGGCCGCCGTCCACCTTGTATTCGCCGATAGTCTCGGGATTCTGACCGATGCCTCCGGCGCGGCGCAAGCGGATATCGGCATCGGTGGTGTTGTAGCTCCACGCCAGGCCGCTCAGCAGCGTCCAGTGGTCGGCGACCGGAGCCTGCCGCCCGTAGCGCAAACTGAAGGTGGAAATGTCGGCGCTGCCGCGCAGAGCATAGACGTCAGCCGAGATGCCCGGCAGCAGGCCGGCATAGCCCTGATTGTAGGTATCGAGTTCGGTGCCGCGCCAGTCCAGGACCAGTTGCTGGGTGCGACGCCCGCGACTCTTGCGCCAGCCGATCGCCACGGAGCTATCCTCAAAATTGAGCCGGGTATCGCCGCGCCCCATAGCGCCCAGCAGAATCGTCCCCGCGCCGTGGCTGCGGTAGTCCCAGCCGCTGGCGAAGAAAGTCTCGGCGCCCTTGTGGTAGGCAAGATAGGCTTCGGTGCGGTGCGTATCACTGGCCATGGGGGCGGTATAGTGGTAGGTGGCGCGGGTTACGCGGAGGGTCTGGTGGGGGTCGCCCCAGGTATGCTGCAGGCCGCCTTCCCAGCGGCCGTGGCTGCGGCTGACCCCCAGCGTGTACTCCGCGACATCGGAGCCGAGCCGGGGCCAGTCATCGCTGCCGGCGGGGAGGTCCAGATGATCGGCCAGGCTGGCGCCGCCGCCAACAGCATCATTATCGCCCCAGCCGTAAAGCCCGCCTATGACCCACTCCGGATTCGGCTGATAGGCGACCCCGATCATGCGGCGGCGGTTGGTCAGGGCGACGCGGTAGTCATCCTGCCCGCGGGCGTACCAGATCGTGTCCTCAATGCGGCGGTTCTCCAGACCGATCGTCCAGCGGCTCGGCTCGTCGCTGTGGCCTAGGGGCACGAGACACTCCTGGCGCAGGATGTCGGTCTCCCATTTACCGATGGCGACGCCGGCGCGCTCCAGAGCCAGGGGCGTTTGCTGCGACTGGCTCCAGCGCACCCGCGGGCGCTTGCTGATAGCGAGGCTGGTGGGGCGCTGCACCTGGGGCCGGCCGGTGATTTGGCCGGGGATGTCGGCGCCGCCCTCGGCCAGGGAGAAAGTGTCCATGTGCCAGAAGAGATCGGCGGGACTGTCGGCCCACAGCGGGGCAATCCCGGCCAGCAGGGCCAGCAGCAGCCCCAGCCAAGCCGGGCGGCAAGCGGTCAAGATAAGGCGATGCGGCCGGGTAGCCGCATCGCCTGCAGATGCCTGCTTAGACATCACTGCACACTTACCGTTCGAGGTAACGGGGACAGTCCCTAAAGGGACAGTCCCCGATGCCGGCAACCGCCTCGGGCTGGAAGCCCGAGCTACGCGGTAGTAGTTGTAGCTTAGATCGGTCAGCCTTACTGCTGGACTAGCTGCACCTCGCCGTATTTCAGGCTCGGGTTGCCGTGCTCGCCGGACATAAGACCCGTAAGCATATCTAGCACCGCGTCAGGGTCCGGGAAGATGCCGCCGAAGGTCGGGTCAGGCAGCTCGTCCGGGGCAATGCACCACATTCTGTGGATTTCGCCCGGGGGCGACGGCGCTCCCGTCACCGCCTCGCCGTCAACGGTCCCGGTGATCTGTGACCAGTCCCAGTTGAAGGCAAGCTGCACGTCGAACTCCGGGACCGCGAAGTTGTGCGGAGCCGGGCCCAGAGGCATGTTAACGTCGCCGTTTTCGGTACCGTTATCCCAGTGATAGGTGACAGTACCATCAAGTTCGCCCGCTCCCCAGATATCTACCTCGTCGCCGTTACTCAACGCATAGTGGGCGTAAGCCAGGACGAAGTACATGGGCGGCAGCCAGGCGCGCAGGCCGGTCGCCGGCATACCATCCCAGATTTTGCGGAAGTTGACGGGGATCTGCTCGGTGTGGGTGTCCGCGCTGTCCACTTGACTACCGCCGACATCGTCCCACTCGTAGGTGAAGTTGACCGGGCCGGCGAGGAGCTCGCCGACGGCGGTCAAGGCGTCGCCCAATTCGGCTACGTTAACGCCCTCCAAAACGCCGGTAGCGAGCGCGTCGGCATCGGCAGCCTGGTAGGTATCGAGCACTTCACTCAGGCGCGCCACGGCATCACGCAGACAGGCGCCGGCGTTCTGCCAGGCGGCAACAATGATAGCGCCGAAAGGCGCCGGCGGCGCATACTCGGCTACAGTCAGGACGCCGTTCTCATTGGCATCACGCAGGTACAGGTCCACGTCCCAATCGTAGGTCCCATAGTCGGGATTGACCGCATAAGCCATCAGCAAGCCACAGCGGAGTAGCTGCAAGCCCGCGGCCAGGCTGTTGAACTCGGCAGCATAGAAATTGGCACTCTGGCCGTCCACATCCAGCGACAGCAGCAGGGTAGCGGGATTAGCAGCGTTGTCGGCGATGGCCGCCATGCGCTCGACAGCATCTGCCACACACGGGTCCACATAGTCCCTGACGGCCGCCCGGTACATCTGCATGTCGTTGATCGTCACATCGGCGGTGGTTACGCCGCTGCCGGTGACAGTGGCCGGCGCCGGCGTGCCTTTGAGCAAGGCGGTGTCGAGCGCCTCAGCCAGCAGGCTATCAATCTTGGAGTCGTTGCTCAAGCCCACGGCGGCAATATCCTGCAGGCCGACCCTGGCAAAGATGTTTTCGCCGAGGTAGTCGGCGGCATTGTAGCCGGCGGTTGCCAGCAGTGTCATGGTGAGACCTAACTGGCAGGCAGTATTATTCGGATCATTATTGACGCGGTCCACCCACCAGGCGAGCTCCGCCTCCAGCTCATCCGCATTGGCGGGAATATCCGACTCGTCGTTGTCCAAAAGAGCCTCCAGGCGCTCTTTGCACGTGAGGTCCGCATCCGGCGCTGCTGGGGCGTTCGCATCCGGCGCGGCCACCGCATCATCAACAGCGATGTCGGGCGCGGGAGTATTCGGGATACCATCGTCGCCGCCACCCTCGGCGGGAGTCCCGTTACCACCACAGCCGGCGAGCACCAAAATCAGACACGCCCCCACCAGCACCAGTACAGCGAATCGGCGCTTAGTCATGCTACTTCCTCCTTAGTGTAGCCGTCCCGCCCCCGGACATGAGAGCGGACGGCTTCTTAGTACGGCATTGATATGATACTTACACCCTACTGGCATGTCAAGATGAATCGCCGTCCGCAACCGGTTCCAGAACCTGGCTTTCCAGGACTCGCGAGCCGCTAAGGCGCTGTTTCTGTGCGGCTGTTGTCCCTAGCCTTCCTGGACGACAGACATCCTTGCCTGGTGCCCCTACAACACCTCTTAGCCCTGGACGACAGGCATCCTTGCCTGTCGAAAGCTAGGGACAGGCTGGGAAGCCTGTCCTCCAGGGGAATTGGGGTCAATGGCGGCAAGCAAAACGCTGCTGCCTGGCCTGTCCCCGCTTGTAACACCCCAAGTTGAACAGATGCCACGAAGGGATAACGGTGCCTAGGGGCCTGCCGGTTGGTACTGCACCAACTCGGTAGCGCCGGTCAGGATCCCGATGTAATAGCGCTCTTCTTTGAGCAGGCCGACGCCGGGGGCAAACCAGTCGCGATAGAGGCTGCCATAGGCGTCCCCTTGCTCCTCTACCAGCAAGCAGCCGCGAAAGGTTCCCGCCGGCACCACTACGGTTTCGTTAACTCCCGCGATGGTGCGAGTTGCGGACCGGTCCGGGTAGCGCCACTCGGTGCCAACCGCCAGCGGATTCTTGAGCAGGTAGTTGCTCTGGGCCGACCACGGGGAGCCTTCGCTGCGGAAGCCGGTGGGGTTGTGGAGCAGATACATATAATCGGTAATCACGCCCTGCTCAAGCACGATGGCATTAAACCAGACCGCGCCCGCACAGAGGCCATTGCCGGTGATGAAAAGAGTGAATTCGCCATCGGCTTGAGCCGGAGCCGGCAATCCCCGCCGGCTACTCTCCAACTCCGCCGGAGCGGCCGGGTTAATATAGTCGGTGGCTTGGTAGGTCCATTCGTTGCCGATGGTCAGGGGGAAGAAGTCGCTGGTCGGAAACTGCGGCAGCGGGCCGAGGTCCAAAGCGACCGGGGCGTTGTCACCTTTGACGATATTGACGCCACGGCGGGCCGTCGCCAGCACGTTCGCCTCGGACCAGTCCGCCCCATCGCAGGCATAGGCGGCCAAGACGGCCGGGCCGGTCGGGACCTCGCGGAGGGTGGCCTCGGTGGCCGGCCGGACTATCGCCACCGAAGTGGACCGGCCCCCGCTTTCACTCTCCAGTTCGATATAGATCGACTCGGCGGCTTCGGGTATGGCCTGCGGCGAGACCCGCTGCGGCCACTGCACGACGATGTGCAGGGAGCCGGTAGTTGCCGGAGTTGTAGCATCGCCATCTCCGCCGGTCAGCGCGTCCGAAGTTTCGCCGCCGCCGCCACAGCCGCTCAACCACGCAACCATAACCCCGACCAGCACCCCCAGACCAACTCGTCGCAGTCTAATTGCCATCGCCGCTACCTCCCATGCATTCTAATGCTGCAACCGGCCCCGCCGTGCGGGCCGGCGCGAGGCCCCGTGCAGGCGCTGCCTACTTCCGGGTAATAATGACCGGCAAAGTAGTCTCGCCGATGAAGATCGAGCCATAGGTGATATTGAGCTTGTCGTAATTGCCGGCAATCAGGTCCCTGATTTTGTTGGGATTGGGGAACACGCCGCCGACGGTTGTGTCCGGGATGGCGTCCCACTTGGTGCTGAACCCCAGCGGGTCCGGATAGTAGGTGGTGGCAACATCTCTGGTCAGGCGGATCGGCGCGCCGTCAAAGACCCCCTGCAGGACCGACCAGTCGGCATTGAAGCTGAGATTGGCGCCGGCGAAACCGCCAGCCGCCGGCACCTGGAAGTTATGGGGAGCACCGGCAATCGGCAACTGCACCCAACCGAGCCGGGCTTGATCAATGAAATACCAGCGCCGGCCGGCGACGAAGTTATCTTCATGTTGATCGGAGGCGGGGTCCCAGTACCAATCGCTAGGATGAACATCCCAGGCGATGGTGTTGTCGGCGGAGCGGTAAACCGCCGGCTGGTCAAGCATGATATAGGTCGTCGGGGCCCAGGCGCGGAAGTTGGCGGGCGGATTGTCCCACAGGGCCCGCAGGTCGAACGGGACCGCGACGGTGTCCTCATCAGTGTAGCGCTGGGTCTGCTCGTCCCAATAGCCGTAGTCAACCGTGACGTTGACGCGCCCGGCGAGCAGAGCATTGGCATCATCAAGATAGCCCTCGAGTTCGGGGATGTCCTGGTCTTCGAGGCCGCGGTTGACCACTTCGTTGGCATCACCGAGCCGGCGGGTACGCAGCGCCACTCGCAGCCGGTGCGCGGCATTGGCCAAGGCATCGCCGGCGGCGGTCCAGGCCGGGCCGTCAACATTGCCGA
Organism: uncultured Armatimonadia bacterium; assembly: GCA_964390495.1. Classification (GTDB taxonomy): domain Bacteria; phylum Armatimonadota; class Zipacnadia; order Zipacnadales; family UBA11051; genus UBA11051. The sequence goes on along the minus strand of CAYMIN010000021.1, from coordinate 20,880 downwards.
ACGGCAGCGGCGGCGCGTACTCGGCCACCGTCAGGACGCCGTCGTGATTGGCATCGCGCTCGATCATGTCCAGGTCCCACTCGTAGGCGCCATAATCGGGGTCTATCGCCGAGACCATCAGCAGGCCGCAGCGTACCAGTTGCAGGGCACCGGCCAGGCCCTGGAAATCGGCGGCGTAGAGAGTGTAGGTCTCCACCTCGTCGGTGATCTCCAGAGAGACCAGTTGCGTTGCCGGCGCGGCATTGTCACCGATGGCGGCGCAGCGGTTCACCACATTCTGCAGCGGGGCCAGCAGGTAGTCGCGCACGGCCTGGCGGTAGTCCTGCAGATCGCCGACGGTGGTATCTTCGTCACCCAGGCCGCCGGAGCGTACCTGCGCCGGCGCAGTCGTGCCCCGGACCCTCGGCACACCGCCCAGCGCAGCCGTGCTCAAGCCATCAGCGATAAAGTTGGCGACTGTGAGATTCGAGCTGAAGCCCGCCGCTATCACCGGCTGGATGTCCAACTCGGCGAACAGGTCATAGCCCAGGAACTCGGCCCCGTCATAGTTGGCCACGGCCAAGATCGCCATCGCCAGGCCCAACTGGGCCGCGGCATCGTCGGGATTGGCTGTGGCAGCATCTATCCACAACCGCAGCTCGTCGCGCAGCTTGGCGGCGTCGCGCGGCTGCTCATCATCGTACTGCAGGCGGCTGAGGGCGGCGAGGTTGGCCGCGCTGCCGGCGGCCGGAACCGCAGCCAGCGGCACCGCCATCGCCGCGGCCAGGTCCGGCTTGATGCCCGCCTGCCGGCAAGTGACGGTGGCAGTGCCGGCGACCCCCGATTCATTCTCCGTAGCCTGGACGGTGCCTGAGCCGGCGGCCAGGCCGGTGATATTGCCGTCCGCATCCAGGGAGAAGTACTGCGACCCGCTGAGCTGAGCCCAGGTGAAGGCCCCCGTCGGCGGCACCAGGACGGTCTCGTCAGCGGGGCTCTTGGCGGTGGCGTGCAGCGGTCGCGTCTCCCCCACCGCGAGCACCGCCGGGTCGGGGGTGATGTCAACATGGTCAATCGTGGAGCTGAGCGTGAGCCGACACTCGCTGCGCTGGCCCGTGGTTACAGTTACCGTGGTTTCGGCCTGGGCCTGAGCCACGCCGCCGGCGGCGGCTTGCGGGTAAGCCGTGGCCTTCACCAGCACCTCGCCGCTGGGGACATCATCCAGGTGGGCGGTAGTCTGAGGGCGGTTGATGATGACGGTTTTCTCGGCAAGCGGGGTGGTGTCCTGAAATAGCTCGACTTTGATGGAATTGCTGGCCGCGGGCAAAAGCTCGGTCTCGACCTCCGGCTCCACCTCCGGCCAGGCGACCACAATCGCCACCGAGCCGACACCGCCGAACTCAGCCGCAGGGCCCTCCCCTCCCCCACCGCAGCCCGGGGCTACGACCAGCGCTATGACCGCAGACACAACCAGAGCCGCCACCAGGATCAGTCCCAAACATCGCATCGCCGTTGACCTCCTCGGCCATCACTCGCGAGGCCCGCCGCAAGCCTTCGCCTGTGGCTCAAAGACCACAATCGGACACTACTAAGTATTAGCCGGCGGCATGAGCAATACCTCTTGCGGAAGTAGAATATATTCGGGATAGATTCGCGGGCGTTGCGGCGCGGGCGCGGAGACAACATAACAGCGACGGCAGCAAGTGCGAAGCATTGCTCTCCGGCCCACCTATCCCCCTTCGATTCTCCCTTCCCTACCAGGGAAGGGGGCTAGGGGGTTAGGCAGTTAGCCGGCGCGGCTGATCTAGGGGGCCTGTCCCCCCTCGCATTTTGCACCAGCTTTGGCGAGTCCGCGCGCTTGCACGCTAGCACACTTGCATAGTTGTGTGTAAATGTGCTAACATGCGTGCGCGCAGACATATTCTCTTGACAGCGTGCGAACGTTCTGGTAAGCTCTTGCACCAAGGAGCAACCTCACCGCACCGGAAGATCACAGCAGTCACCATCGCAGACATGATTATAGCGGTTGCTAACCAAAAAGGTGGCGTCGGTAAAACCACCACTGCCCTCAACCTCGCAGCGGCATTGGCGGAGCTTGGCCGCTCGGTCTTGCTGATTGATCTCGACCCCCAAGCCAACCTCTCCGCCGGCCTCAATGTCAACTCCCAAGCCCCGACCGTCTATGACGTGCTCACCGAGAACGCCCGCATCGGCGCAGCGATCCGCCGGACTGCCTATCCGGGTCTGGAGATCGTGCCTGCAGTGCTGGATTTGGCGGCGATGGAGCTCTCCCTGGCCCAGACCCCGGATACGGAGTGCCTGGCGCGCGTTCTGAGGCCCGTCAATGGTGATTTCGACTACATCTTGACCGACTGCCCGCCTTATTTGGGGCAATTGACGGTAGCGGCTCTGTGCGCCGGCGATACAGTGCTGGTGCCGATGGTGCCCTCGGTATGGGCGATCGCCGGGCTAAGCAAGCTCCTGGAGGCCATCGCCACCGTGGACAGCCGGCTGCTGGGGATCGTCTTGACGCAGTACGACCGGCGCACGGCGCTGAGCGCCGATGTGTGGAACAATCTGGTGAAGGCGGAGTTGCCGCTGTTCCGGACCAGGATACCGAAACGCGTCGCAGCCGAATACGCAGCCATCGCCCAGGTGCCGGTGCTGGACTACGAGCCGGAGGGTGCGCTGGCGCGCGCCTACCGACGCCTGGCCAAGGAGGTAGAAGAGATTGCCTAAGAGGCCGAAGCTGGATATCACTAGCGTGCTAACGCCGGAGCGTGACGGTTCGCCAACACGATCCCGTGCTAGCGCGAGTGCGCGCAACCGTATGAATACGGAAATACTACACGTCTATATGCCGGCCCAACTCAAGGAACGCTTCCGCAAGATCCAGGCGGAACTGCAGCTCGAACGCGGCGAGACCTGGAAGCTTTCCGAGATCGCCCGCGCGGTGCTGGCCATCGGCCTGGAAGCCGGTGAGGAAGAGATCGTGCGATTCCTGGATGAAGCGAAAGTCGGGTGAGGCGTCGGGGGTTCGGTAGAGGAGGGGAGTTTTCGTTAGCATCACGCTGGGTAGGCGTCTCTAGCTATACCGCGCGGAGCCGTGGTTCGAGCGAATAACAGCCTCGGGCTGGAACTGTAGTTATGCAGATGCCTGATGTGTGCTCGGCGCATCTGTGATGGTAGGCGATGGTGCTGTGACAAGTCTTGGGCCGGATGGTCTGACTTTGCTTGCGCAAAGTTCAGCCCATGCGGCCCCTCCGAACTACAAGAGAACTGTCAAGCCTTCAAACGTTGCCTTGCGGAGGGGCCGCAGACGAGGCCTGAGCTTGGCGAAGGCCGAGAATCCGGCCCAGTCGTTAGCAAAATCTGCACAACTACAGGGGCGGCGCGAACTATACGGGAAGAGCAGCAGGAGCAATAAAGGAGGCTAGTAGGCTGGACGGCGAAGAGTCCGTTCAGCGTCTAGGAGAAAGCAAAAACCGCTCGGTGTGGCAGCACCGCGCGGCTTAACTAACAACTGATTATCGGGCTTTCAAATGGCGCCTTGACTAGGCCGAAGGCACCGCTGTCTGTCTATAGGATAGCGGAGACCTCCCGTCATGTCAAGGTGCGGGAGGGATTTTTTTGCCGAGAAGCGGCGGCAAAAAACCAGAGTACCATTTCAAGGGCTTCACCTGGCCGCGCTTTACCCAGGTCCCCAACGAGACCTTTGAAGAGCTGATGCCCCGGCTGTCCGGCGCAGCCTTTAAGGTCCTGATGGCCATCGCCCACAAGGTCCTCTACCACGGTAGGGAAGAGGGCTACGCCGCTGTCGGCTATGCCGAGATCGTCGAGCTCACCGGCCTGCATAAGGACTCGGTGCGCCGCGCGGTCAAGGAATGCCTGGAACTCGGCTGTATCACCGTGATCGAGGAATACGATGCCCGCCGCTCGCTGTCGCGGATGTATGGGCTGAAATTCGCCCCGGGGTATGGGCCGCAGGCCACGCGCCGCAAGCAGAATAATGATAGTGATACGGTTACTTAGGCGAGAGCTGATATATCAGCAATTTTCCCCTGTGCGTAAAATCCGCATAGGTGAATTTAGGTAACTATCCCCAGTGCGAAATATCCGTACAGGCCCATGCGCAAAACACTTACGCCCCTGTGCGCAAAACGTAAAGGCCCCCTGTGCGAATTTTCCGCATGTAATATATGTATAAGTTTCTAGAGGAAACGAATATACAACAACAAAAACGCGGCTGTTGTTGTGGTTTTCTCTTATCAACGGAGTTACGGCAAAGGCAACTACGCAACCAGCAGGCAGCAACAAGAGGGAAGTGGCAAGGTGCCTGAATACGCAAACAACCGCGACCAGTGGCCGGATAAGGACTTATGGGATCGGCTTGCGAAAGAGAATGACGGCAACGAGCCAGCGGATCATATGCGATGCCAGCTCGAGTTCGGCGAGGACGGACCGCACTGTGGCTTGCGCGTATCCGACAAGGGAAGCCGAGATCGGTGCCTCTTCCACACACCTTATTGGGACAGATCTACCGACGCCGCTTTGCTTCGTGACGCATTAAAGGCGCATGTTAGAGAAGGGGCTGATCTGCGGCAGTCCAATTTCGAGCGTCCTAGTCTCCGGGATTTGCACCTGGGACGAGCCAAGCTCAACGGAAGCGTCTTCAATGGAACGAGCCTGTACAAGTGTCACCTGCGAGAAGCCAATTTACGGTGGGCAGTGTTCAAGGAACAACCCGCCGATAGTAGCGTCGTTGATCTCAGGGGTACGGACCTTCGTGGCGCACTAATGCTGGGCATGTCGCTATCCTCAAATACCCGCGTAGATGGAACGACCAAGTGGGCCGATAGCGGCAGTATCATCGCCGAGGAGAAACTGGCGCGCACGGGTAAGCATCCGAACCAGTTAGACCAGCCGGAGGCGTTCCGGCAATGTGCGGCCATCTACCGGCAGATAAAGATGAGCTATCAGGAATCGGGGGACTACCAGACCGCCGGGCAGTTCTTCATCCGGGAGATGGAGTGTCGGCGGCTTGCACTGGCTGCGGAAGGCCCGCCGACAGAAAAGAAGCGAGGGCCCTTGCGGCAGGTATGGGACTGGGTGAGCCATTATGCGACGCGGGGAGTCTGGTGCCTGTCATACTACACGTGCCAGCACGCGGAGAACCCGGGGCGGCTGCTGGGCATTATGGCCCTTCTGATTTTCGCCTTTGCCTTTATCCACGGCGCTTGCGGGATTGAGGATTCCAGCGGGAATTATGTCGTCGGCCCGGGGCTGGAACTAGTCTGGCCGCCATGGGCGGGGCTGAGTAGATTCGGCAAGGCCCTCTACTTCAGCGTCATCACCTTCACAAGTCTGGGGTATGGCGACGTGCGGCCGGCTAATGGAGCGAGCCAGTTTGTCACCTGCGTGGAGGTTGCTTTGGGCGTCATCCTGATTGCGCTGTTCGTAGGTTGCATCATCCGCAAGGTGAGCAGATAATGGGGATGTCCCGCATCTTGCGCTGTTCCTTATCGCGTAGCTGGGGCTTCCCAGCCCGAGTCGCCATCGCTAAACTCCACGCTAGACACGTACATAGGAAGACCGAACACAGGAGCGAATCCAATGTCAGACAAGCCGGCAATCAGGAAGCTCGGGACCATCGTCTGCGACCTCGTTGAGGCCACGCCCATCGTCTGGAAGGGCCGCCTGTATCGCTATGAGTACGTGCGCAGTAAGTACTATCAGCCCAACCTCGGGGGCGAGGAGTACTTCCGCTTCATTGACGTGGCGACCGGCCGGGCCAGCCCCGGCTTTGCTGAGGGCTATGTGCTGGGCTGCACCCATGTCGAGGGCGAGCGGTTGTTCGTCTATGGCAGCAACACCTGGGGTGGGGAAGAGGTGCGGGTGTTCTGGTCCGATGATATGGAGAACTGGGAAAGCCAAACGGCCCTGCACCTGCCCGGCTGGGGCATCTATAACACCAGCGTCTGCGCGGACCCAGACGGCTACACGATGGCGTTCGAGTGCGGCGAGCCGGCGGATGAGGTGGGCGTGCGCTTCACGATTTTCTTCGCCCGCTCCGAGGACCTGATCAACTGGGAGAGGCTGCCGACGGAGCACAATCACACCCGCGAGCGCTATGCCGCCTGCCCGGCCCTGCGCTACCTCGACGGCTACTACTACATGATCTACCTGGAGGCGATTTACGACGAGACTCCGGCTGACTGGGATAGATATATGGCCGAGCATCCGGAACAGGTGAGCTGGCAGGAGTATATCGCGCGCTCACCGGACCTCATTGACTGGGAGCTCAGCCCGCTCAACCCGGTGCTGGCCGCCGATGACGATGACCGGATCCTAGCCGAGGGCGCGGAGTTCACCGACGAGGAGAAAAAGCGGATCGCGACGGCGCTAGATGTCAACAACTCGGACTTCGACCTCTGCGAGTTCGCGGGCCAGACCCATATCGTCTATTCGTGGGGCAACCAACACGGCGTCGAGCATCTCGCCACGGCCATCTACGACGGGCCAATGGACGAGTTCCTGAGAGGCTGGTTCCCGAACGGCTAAAGGCAACGGTGTGGGGGGAACTTTTTTGGAAAAAAGTTCGCCCCACGCCCCCTTCAAAAAACTTTCGGGAAGGGTGGGGAGCAGACCGGCCAGCGAGTTGACCCCCACTAGCACCTGATTTACAATACAGCATTGGTGTAAGGCCGTGCCGGTGGAGAGACAAGCGGATGCTGAGTGTGATTGAGAACAAGCAGACGGCCCTGGAAGAGCTCTGTGCCGAGCATCAGGTCAAGCGCCTGGAGCTGTTCGGCTCGGCCACCCAAGAGCGCTTCGATCCAGCCAGCAGCGACCTCGACTTTCTGGTTGAGTTCATGCCCGTCTCTCCGGCGCGGCACGCCCAGTGCTACTTCGGGCTGCTGCAGGCCCTCGAGGAGCTGTTCGACTGCCGCATTGATCTGGTCGAGACCTCCGAGTTGTCTAACCCCTACTTCCTGGAGGCGATCGCGCCGACCCGGAGGGTTCTGTATGAACCCTGAGGTCAAAGCATACCTCTACGATATCCAGCAGTCCTGCGAATTGCTGGAGCAATTCATCGCCGACAGGAGTTTCACAGAGTACCAGAGTGATGCCATGCTGCGCTCGGCTGTCGAGCGCCAGTTCGAGATCATCGGCGAGGCGATGGGGAAGATGCTGAAGCTGGCCCCGGAGCTGGCCGACCACATCAGCGACACTCCCCAGATCATAGCCTTCCGCAACATCCTCATCCGCGGTTATGCGAGGATATCCAACGATGCCGTGTGGGGCGTGCTGAAAACCAACCTCCCCCAACTGCAGCAGGAAGTAGAGGCGCTGCTCGCGAGCAGCCGCTAGACACCACCTCAAACGCGCCAGGCAGCCGCCTGGGGGAAACTCTTTTTTCAAAAAAGTTCCCCCCAGACCCCTTCAAAAAACTTCAGTAAAAGGCGAGCAGGGAGGATGGAGGACAGTGACCCACCTTCCTAACCTTCTAGCCCCCTTGCGGGTACCGGCTGCGAACCAGTGGGTGCGGGCAGGGGGAACGGGGGATAGGTGGGTCAGGTGTCGCGGCCGTGTGCGTAACAGCCTGGGGCTGGAAAGCCCGAGCTACGCGGCAAGAAGGGGAAAGCCCGAGCTACGCGACGGTAATCGTGGGGGCGCATGGCATGGGCCCGTTGTGTTAGCCGTTGCCGTTTCGCTGTTGTTCCCTCTCCCGCTGGGAGAGGGCTAGGGTGAGGGCCGCCGTTGCCAGGCCGCGAAATCAGCAAAGGGTAACACCCCATGACGCCACGAGAACGCATCCAGGCCGCCCTTGCACATCAACAGCCCGATATAGTGCCGATTGATGTCGGCGGCTGCGATTCCTCCACCCTCACCGGCATCGCCTACAACAAGCTGCGCACACACCTGGGCACCGGCGATATTCCCCGCATCTGGGAAGTCCTGCAGCACGTGGCGCTGATTGATGAAGAGCTCCGCCAGGCCCTCGGCGGCGATGTCATCGGCATCCATCCGGAGCCGGCCCGGTGGCGCGAAGGCTTGCTGCCCGACGGCTCGCCGTGCCTGCTGCCCCGGCATTTTGAGCCGATCACCCAGGACGATGGGGCAGAGGTCGTGCTTACCGATGAGGGCCAGGTAAGCCTCAAGCGCAGCGCGGGCGGGCTGTACTTCGACCCGGTCTATGTGCCCTACGCCGACGCCGGCTCCGAGGCCGACTTCGACGCCCGGCCCGAGTATATCGAGGCGTTCGACTGGGCCCCGTGGTGGGACCTGCCGGTGGGGGAGATGGCCGCGCGGGCCGCGAAGCTGCGCGCCGCCACCGATTACTTCCTGGCCGGCAATGTCTATGACCATATCCTCGCCGCCGGCCAAGTCCTGCGCGGCTTCGAGCAGTTCATGATGGACCTGGTGATCAACAAGCGGCTGGCCCACGGGCTGATGGAGCGGCTGGTGGAGGCCTACCTGCGGCGCTTCGAGAAGTATCTGCCCGTGGCCCAACACTGTGACATCATCGTGGTCAATGATGACCTCGGCACCCAGAGCGGCCTGCAACTGTCGCCGCAGCTCTACCGCGAAATGATCAAGCCCTACCACACGCGGCTGTGGCAGGGGCTCAAGCAGCAGTCGGGCAAGCCGCTGCTGCTGCATAGCTGCGGGTCGGTCTATGGCCTGATCCCCGATCTCATCGAGGCGGGCATAGATGCGCTGAACCCGGTGCAGGTGTCGGCCGCGGAGATGGACACGGCCAGACTCAAGCGGGAGTTCGGCCGCGACCTGACCTTCTGGGGCGGCGGCTGTGATACCCAGTACGTGCTGCCGCGCGGCACGGTCGCGGAGGTCGAGGCCGAAGTGCGCCGCCGCGTTGCGGACCTAGCCGCGGACGGCGGGTTCGTCTTCTGCCCGGTGCACAACCTCCAGCCCGATGTGCCGGTGGAGAATATCATGGCATGTTACCGAACGGCGCGGTGGGGGGAACCTTTTTGAAAAAAGTGTTCCCCCCTGCCCCCCTTCCCAAAACTTTTGGGGAGGGGTAAGAAGCAAGCATTGGGAACAGTGGCCTGTTTACCTAACCCCCTAGCCCCCTTCCCACACCCGCGCTTCGCGCGGGTACCCGGAAGGGGGAACGGGGGATAGGTCGGCGAAGGCACCCCGGCCCACAGGATAAGTGCGGCGCGGTCTAGGCCCGCGCCCGACAACGTTAGTACCAGCAATCTAGCATCCCAATATGAGCGGCGATACTCCAATCCCACAAGAGCCTGCGGCCGACACCGGCACGCGCCAACAGCGGGTGGATACCACCCAAGGCCCGCTGCTGCGTAAGGTGGTGCTGCTCTCGTGGCCGATTGTCATCACCCACCTGCTGCAGAGCGTCGTCAGCATCGCCGATATCTGGATGGTCGGCAAGCTCGGGGCCATCGAACTCGCCGCCGTCGGCATCGCCCGCAGCATCACCTTCATCCTGATCTCGGTGGCGTTCGCCGTATCCATGGGTGTGCGGATACTGGTCGCCCAGTACTCCGGCAGCGGCCGGATGCAAAGCGCCGACCGCGTGGTCAAGCAGGGCATCATCGCCGCCACCGTGCTCAGTGTCCTGGTAGTGACGCCGCTGGGGATCGCGATCTCGGCATGGCTGATGCGGGTACTGGGGGCCACACCGGAGGCCTTGAGCCACGGCGTGCTCTACCTGCAGCTCCTGTTCGCCGGCGTGGTCTTCATGGTGCTGAGCTTCGTCATCACCGGCGCCCTGCAGGGCGTCGGCGACACCATCACTCCGCTGATCCTGCTGCTGGTCACCAACATCATCAATATCGCCGTCAACTATGTGTGCATCTTCGGGGTCGGGCCGGTGCCGGCGCTGGGCGTAACCGGCGCGGCGATCGGGACCCTGACCGCGCGGCTGCTGACGGCCGTCGGCGGACTGTGGATTCTCTCCTGCGGGCGCTTCGCCATAACCGTCAACTGGATCGGCAGATGGCACATCCGCTGGCGGCTATGGCCGCGCATCTTCTACCTGGGCGTGCCGGCCTCGGTGCAGGGGCTAACCCGCAACCTCGGCTTCATGGCGATTATCAAGGTGCTGAGCTTGACCTCGGCCGGCATCTACGCGATCTCAGCCTTCACCGTCGCCGGCCAGGTGCGGATGGTTACCGGGATGGTGGGACTGGCGCTGATGGCCGGGGCGACGACGGCCGTGGGCCAGAACGTCGGGGCCGGGAATCTCAGACGGGCCTCGCGGGCAAGCTGGGTCTCGGCGGGCATCGGGGCTGCCATCAGCACCGTCGCCGCAGCCACCTACGCCATCTTCGGGGCGCAACTGGTGAGCTGGTTCAACACCCAGCCGCAAGTGGTGCGGATCGGAGCCGAGGCGCTGCTGGTACTGGCCTTCTCCGAGCCGTTTCTGACCGCCGGGATGAGCCTGTCGGGGTCCTTGCGCGGTGCCGGCGACACGATCACGCCGCTGTGGATCACCGTCGCGACTATCACCATCACCGGCCCGCTGACCGCCTACGTGCTGGCGGTACCCCTGGGCATGGACACTCTGGGCGTGTGGCTGGGCTACAACGTCGGGATCGTGGTGCGGATGGCGCTGCTGACCTGGAAATGGCAGCAGGGCAAGTGGCAGAAGCTGGGCGTGGGCTAGGTGGGAAGCAGTGACGCCGGCCGCGACAGGCAACCTTCGGCAAGCTCAGGTCAGGCGGATGCCTGTCCTCCAGGAAGCTGTTGCGGGGGCGCAGGGCATGGGCCGGCGCCTTGGAACCTGGAGGACAGCCATCCCTGGCTGTCCATGCCATTCGGGTACCGGCGCCGCAGGCGTGGGTGTGCCGGTGGTGTTGGCGTTGTTCCCTCTCCCACCGGGAGAGGGCTAGGGTGAGGGCTGCCGTTGCAGGGGCGCAGGGCATGGGCCGGCGGCTTGGAACCTGGAGGACAGCCATCCCGGGCTGTCCATGCCATTCGGGTACCCGCGCCGCAGGCGTGGGTGAGAGAGGGCTAGGGTGAGGGGCGACGGCCTCGGGCTGGAAAGCCCGAGCCACGCGATGATAATTGTTGAGGCGCAGTCAATACCGGAGGTGCACCGATGACACACGAGAACCAAACCGCTGCCGCAGTCGCGGACACTCAGAACACCTCGCCATACCAATGGACGTGTATCACCGAAGAGGCCGCCTTCGCCGGGCGCGATGGGGCCGGCGCGCTGGTATTCCAGGACAAGATGTGGCTGCTGGGAGGCTGGAATCCGCGCGATAAAGTAAACTTCCCGCGCATCTGCAACAGCGAGGTATGGTCCTCCGCCGATGGGGCGACCTGGACTCTGGAGAACCCGCAAGCGCCGTGGGAAGGCCGGCACACCGCCGGCTGCGGCGTACACGCGGGCAAGCTGTGGATCGTCGGCGGCGACGCCAATCAGGGCCACTACCAGAATGATGTCTGGAGCAGCGCGGATGGGGTCAACTGGGAGCTGGTCAACGACCAAGTGCCGTGGGGCCCGCGGGTGCTGCACTATACCGTGGTTTTTGCCGGCAAGCTCTGGATCATGGGCGGGCAGACCCTGCCGCAGTTCGCCCCCGCCGACGAGGTCTTCTATCACGATGTCTGGAACTCGACTGACGGCGTCGCGTGGAACCGGGTGAGCGCAGAATGTCCCTGGGCGGTACGCGGCATGACCGGCGGCAGTGTCGTGTTCCAGGACCGGATGTGGATACTGGGCGGTGGCACGTATGATACGCCACAGCGGCCGACTAGGAACTTCTATAATGACGTGTGGAGCTCGGCGGATGGGGTCAACTGGCAGCGGCACGTCGAGTTCGCCCCGTGGGCGCCCCGCCAATACCACGATGTCGCGGTGTTTGATGGCAAGATGTGGGTGATGGAGGGCTGCAACCGGGCTACCGGCAATCGCAACGATGTCTGGTACTCGGCGGATGGGGTGAACTGGCATGAGGTGCCGGAGACGCCGTGGGCACCGCGCCATGCCGCCAGCGTGTTCGTCTATGAGGAGGCCCTGTGGATGGTAGCGGGCAATAACATGTTTCCGGACGTGTGGAAGCTGACTTCAGATTAAGGAGAGGCACATCATTAGTGGTCGGGGGACTCTGAACGAAAAATGGAGAGAATATTTTTCCTGATGCCGCTGGTTTTCGGGCTGGCGTTTTCGGCAGGCGGTCTGTACGGGATTTATCTGGGGCAGCGGTTGCGAAATCGTCAGCGGCTCTTGTACACTGCGGCCGAGGTCGCGCCGGGGACGGTGGTCAGCAAGCGCAAGGAGGTATCAGGTGATGACACCACCTGGTACCTGGCGGTTTCTTTTCAGGCCGGCACCCACGGCCGCATCACCGAAGAGCAGGCGGTGTCCACCGCCTTCTGGAACAAGATGCGGCAGGGCATGCCGGTAACCATCCGCTATTTCCGCCAGCGGCCCACTGATTTCATGATTGTCGAAGACCGGCTGGCGAAAAGCGAGCCGTATCTGATGGTGGGATGTGGGGTGGTGCTGCTGGTGGTGGGAGTGGCTGTGACGATGCTGGGGCTGGCAGGCCTTATGGCCGGCATGAGCGCGATTTCTTTTCTGGGCCCCTGATTGGGTTAACTCGGGTATAGGCGAGGGATTAGCACATGAACTACATCATGATTTGTCTGGACAGTCTGCGGCAGGACCATATCGGAGCCTATGGCGGCAGCGCCCAGACGCCGAATCTGGACCGGCTCGCCCAACAGAGCGCGGTCTTCACCCGGCTGCGCTCCGAGGCCCTGCCGACGGTGCCGGTGCGCCGGGCGCTGTGCACCGGAGTGCGGGTGTTTCCGTGGGAGTATCGGCCGCGTCCGAAAGGGATTTACAACCGCCACTGCGGCTGGCTGCCGCTGCGCGAAAGCGATGTCACCCTCGCCGAGCATCTGCAACAGCGCGGCTATGTCACCGGTATGGTCGTTGATGTCTATCACCTGATGAAGCCGGCGATGAACTTCCATCGCGGCATGAGCGCCTTCGAGTTCATCCGCGGGCAGGAGTTCGACCGCTGGAAAAGTGCGCCGGTGGCGGAGGAGGTAATCGCCCGCTACACTCCCGAGGGCTGTCCCGAGCGGCGCAAGGCCGTTCTGACCCAATACCTGCAGAACCAGGCCGGCCGAGGTGGGGAAGAGGACCACCAGTGCGCCAGGGTCTTCCGCGCCGCGATGGAATGGCTCGAAGGCAATGCCGCCCATGACAAGTTCTATCTGTGGGTGGACAGCTTCGATCCCCACGAGCCCTGGGACGTGCCCCAGGAATACCTGGACAAGTACAACGCCGGCTACCAGGGCAAGGAATGGATCTATCCCAACATCCTGCCCTATGCCGAGATGGAACCTGCAGAGATCGAGCACTGCCAGGCGCTGTACAAGGCGGAAGTGACGCTGGTGGATGCGTGGCTGGGGAAGTTCTTGGTGAAGATAGATGAGCTGGGCTTGGCCGACAATACCCTGGTAGTGCTGCTTTCCGACCACGGCAAGATCGTCGGGGAGTTTCAGAATTTCGGGATGTCGAACAAGGATACCAGCCGCTATCTGTACGATGTGCCGCTGATGGTGCGGCACCCGCAGGGCCTCGGCGCCGGCCGGCGGCTGGAGCAGTGGGTCTATGACATAGATGTAACCGCCACGGCGCTGGAGGTGCTGGGCGAGGAGCCGCTGCCGGCGGCGGATGGGCAGAGCTTCTGGCCGCTGATTACGGGCGAGCGGGAGAAGCTGCACGATTACACCATCTGCGGCTACTCGGAGGTCGCCTGCGTGTGGCAGGAGGACTATGTTTACATCGAGGACAGCCAGGTGGGGACGGCGCGGCTATATGACGCCTACGCCGACAAAGACCAGGAGCACGACCTGAGCCGCGAGCTGCCGGAGTTGACGGCGGAGTTGCGGACGCGGCTGGCGGAGCTGGTGGCCGGCGGGCCGCACTAGCTATGGGCCCGTACAACGGCGGCCCTCACCCTAGCCCTCTCCCGCAGGGGGAGAGGGGACAACAGCAAAAGCGCCTAACCCCCTAGCCCCCTTCCCTGGTAGGGAAGGGGGAATCAAAGGGGGATAGGTCGGCGAAGAAAGCCTGCCCCACCACGACAAGAAAGGCAAGCGGCAGGCGAGGCCTTAGCCGTTGCCCCTCTCCCGGGTACCCGCGCCGAAGGCGTGGGTGAGAGAGGGGTAGGGGGTGAGGCCAACGGCGGCAGGCAAAAGCGCCTAACCCCCTAGCCCCCTTCCCTGGTAGGGAAGGGGGAATCAAAGGGGGATAGGTAGCCGTCAGAAAGCCCACCCACGGGGATGTGTTTGTGCAGCCCGAGCTACGCGAGGCTGTCTGGCTGGGCACGCCAACGGCTCGGGCGCATCGCATGCACCCCTCTAGCGGCTCGCCTTGGCCCGGGTCTCGGGCTGCCTCCGCCGCACGCACCGCAAAAGCCCTCTTGATTTTCGGAATGAAAAACGCTATCATTACGTCTATGTAACTGGCTTGAGGGGGTGGTGCATGCAAATACCCTACAACTGAAGAGGTGAGAGAAGTATGCGTAAAGGCTTTACGTTGATTGAACTTCTGGTGGTCATAGCGATTATCGCGATCTTGGCCGCCATCCTTTTCCCGGTGTTCGCACGAGCGCGGGAAAAGGCCCGACAGAGCAACTGTCTGTCCAACACCAAGCAGATCGGGCTCGCGATCATGCAATACGTTCAGGACTATGACGAGATGGTCCCCCGGCATTGGTATGACGGTGACCATGACGCCAACCAAGGCACCGCCGGCGACTACACCTGGCGCACCGCAGTCCTGCCCTATGTCAAGAACATGCAGATCTTCCAATGCCCCAGTGAGAAGATGACTGACGCCTTCGCCGGAGGTGCTGACTACATTGGCACCAATATCAATGGCGCTTATGGCATCAATGTCGTCCACTGGGCGACCGGGGCCCCGGATGAGCCTGCGGGCCAGGCTCTGGCCCAGATCAAGTACCCGGCCAGTACGATCCTGGTCGGCGAGACCACCGGCAGCCATCTGATCTCACACGAAGCCAACGACACCGGCTACATCTACACCGCCGCCGCGGGCAAGCGCCACAATGAGGGCTCCAACTGGCTCTTCTGCGACGGCCACTCCAAATGGCAGCGGCCGATGGACATCAAGTGCACCGCCAGCAACTGCCAGTGGAGCGCCAGCGGGACGCACTAAGACGACCAGGCGGATTTGGTGCCGCCGACAGACAGCAATCAGGGCAGCTTAGCTAGGGCTAGCTGCCCTTTTCTTTTGCTTCCGCCGCTACCACCTCAAGCTTCAAGCAAATCAGTCTATGCCCTGAGCATGAGAAACGGCCACCCGCTTAGTGTGGGTGGCCGCTAGTTGCTGCGCCGACCTTGAACCGCCGCTCTTAGCGCTTCGACAGGTACCATTTCGGCACCACCGGCCAGACGCTGCAATAGACCGTGGCCTTGGCCATCCACTTGGCGTGGCCGTCGCAGAAGCTGTAGTTGGCCCCGCCGTTGTGGGGATCGAACCGCATCCGGTGGTCTTCGACACCCGGCGGTTCGATATACGGCCAGCCCTTACCCTCGCCGAAAGTGAAGCATTCCGCAGGATAGGTGATCTCGGAAAGCACATAGGCAGACTGCGAGGCGGGTCGCCAGTCCCCCAGATAGTAGCAGTTGTAGCCGTAGCCGATGCCGGAGCTGTTGTTGTGGTCATCGCTGGGGCACATCCAGACCTGAGTGTTCTTGATGTATGGTGTGATGATCTCGTGGACGCGCGCAGTCCATACGCCGTCAATCAGCCGCGAGTACGCCGGAATCCGCTCGTCGTAATCCTGCACGTACATGTGCCAGGCCAGAGCGATCTGCTTCTGGTTGCTGAGACATGAGCTCTGCCGCGCCTTCTCCCTAGCTCTTGCGAACACCGGGAAGAGGATCGCCGCCAGGATCGCAATGATGGCTATCACCACGAGCAATTCAATGAGCGTAAAGCCAGTGGGTCTTCGCATTTGTGTCATCCCTTTCTTGTGGTTGCGAATGGGGGACAGTTCCCCGCTTAAGTGTGCTTATGCAGAGGCGCATCGGGTACCCACGCCGAAGGCATGGCTGCGCCCGTGCCGTTGCGCAAAGATGGCCGGGTAACTCGGCTGGATTTCTCAGCCTCGATTTCGTAGCCCGGGCGCTAGCGGCGGGCCACCCAGTACTTGCTGGTGCCGGTGTACATCGCCTCGTTCATGTGCAGCCACTTGGCGTGGCCGTCGCAGAAGGCGAAGTTGGACCCGCCGCTGTGGACATCAGGGGCGTTGTAGCCCGGCCACAGCGTGGTCTGCGAGGGCGAATACAGCACGCCGCCCAAACCGCCGGCCACCTTCTCGCCGATGGCGATGGTCTCAGCCGGCGCGGTCACCTCGTCTATGATCTTGGCCCGCGAAGAGGTAGCGGAGTAGTGGCCGCTAAGATAGTTGTAGTTCCAGCCGTAGTGGCTTAGCGTCACTGAACCGGAACCATAGGTCTTGTCCCCGCTGGGGCACAGTTGTATCTGCGCATTCTTCAAGTAAGGTTCCAGCATGTGCTGCCACTTGACGCCTGAGAGACTGCCTCCGCCCATGCGGTAGGAGGGCAGGCCCCCGTCATTGTCGTTGACATACATCTGCATGCCCAGCGCGAGTTGCTTGACGTTGTTCAAACAGCCCGTCTGCCGGGCCTTTTCCCTGGCCCTCGCGAACACCGGGAAGAGAATCGCCGCTAGGATCGCGATAATAGCTATCACCACCAGCAATTCAATGAGCGTAAAGCCGCTGTGTCTTTGCATTTGTGTCGCCTCCTTCTTGCAGTTGTGTATAGACGCAACTTGATTAAGCATCTGCAGCTAGGTACAGGCCTTTGGGCACAAACAAGAATGCCTATACTCGCCGCTCTTGTCCGCCTAGCGCCGGTTAGTCGCGCGACCAGTGGCTGGCGTCAATCACGAAGCCGCGATTGACCGCCTTGGCATGGCCGTCAACGAAGGCAACATTGCCGGTCCAGTTGTGCCGCAGATAGACCGCATGTGACTCGATGAAGTAGGTGTCCGGGAACTCCGGCGGCGGGTTGGGATCCGCATTGTTGAGGTACTGGGTATGGCCGCTGGAGGCTGCGGCTCTGGAACTGAGCAGGTGGGGACCACTGTCGCCGATCAGGATGCACTCCGCGGGCCGTTTGATCTCCGCAAGCTTGTAGCGGCTGGAGCTGTACCCCAAGTTGAGGTTCTCCCCATAGCTCAGCATCAGCTTCTGATCCGGGTAATCCAGGCCCGGAAAATACTGCCCATAGGTCCCCATGTCCCAGGATTCGCTAGGACATCGCAGCACCTGGACGTTCTTGAGGTACGGCGCAATCCCGAAATACCAGGTCCAGTAAGTATGATGCACCGGGTTGGGTATATATGAGCTGCGGATGTACTCGTCGTAGTCCTGGGCGTACATCAAAAACCCCAGGGCGATCTGCTTGACGTTGCTCAGGCAGCTACTCTGCCGGGCCTTCTCCCTAGCTCTGGCGAACACCGGGAAGAGAATCGCCGCCAGGATCGCGATAATGGCTATCACCACCAGCAATTCAATGAGCGTAAAACCGCGTTTCATCTTTCTACCTCCTTGGTTAATTTGTTGGACGGTGTCTGAAATCTACAGATCTCGTGCCACACAGTTTTCTGCCAGAGGCGGTCTAGCGCCTGGCGTAGTAAAAGTTTTGCAGGCCGGTGGAGCTGCGGATGACGCTTTTGGCCACCCACTTGGCGTGCCCGTCCACGAAGCAGTAATTGGCCCCACCGTTGTGCCGATCCCAGGCCACCCTCTCGTCATAGCCGCCGCTCTGGAAGGGCAGGTACAGGAAGTAGGTGCCACCCTCGGTTTCGCCGAAGACGATCGTCTCGGCCGGGTAGGTGACCTCAGCCAGCTTGTCGGCACTATGGGACGTGTATGACCATTGGGGGTTGACCAGGTAATAGCCGTTGTAGCCGTAGCTGTACGCCAGCCCGGGGTCGTTGCTGGGGCAGATGCGTATTTGATTATTCTTGATATAGGGGTCGAGGAGTGCCACAATGGGAGGCCCCCAGGTATGGCCTCCGCCCGTGTCTATGTATTGGCTGTACGGGGGTATGTCCTCATCGTAATCCTGAACATACATAGACCAGGACAGCCCCCACTGCTTCTGATTGCTGAGACAACTGGCCTGCCGGGCCTTTTCCCTGGCCCTCGCGAACACGGGGAAAAGAATCGCCGCCAGGATCGCAATAATGGCTATCACCACCAGCAATTCAATGAGCGTAAAACCGCGTTTCATCTCGCCACCTCCTAACCCTTAGTCAACTAGTCACCGCAAAGTCCCGATGCCATTATACTAATTATAGTTCGCCTTGGCTATATCCTAAACCTGCTCTTGCCGATTTTGTGTCTGTCGCGGCTTGCACCCCGCCGACAATATCGTGCGATCACGACCGGCGCGGGCGCGATGAATTGCGGCCCTACAACGGCGGGCCTCACCCTAGCCCTCTCCCTCTGGGAGAGGGAACAACGGCAGCAGCGCGGGCGCATGCCATGCGCCCTACATCATTGGGCGCAATCAATTGCGCCCCTACAACGGCATCGCTCTCCGTGGGGCAGGCATCCTGCCCACCGCCGGTGAACCTGATCCGCTAGCCGGCAGGCTGTAGCGCCCCTCACGGCGAAATAGCTAGCTGCGCGTACGCTTCCAAGCCGGCAGCGAATAACCGCGCCCAACCCAGAGACCTGTTGGAGGAGTGCGATGAATCTCAAAACCGGCCTGGCGCTTACCTGGCTGCTGACCACGCTCGTGGTAGGCGGCCTCTGTCTGGCCCAGCCGCCGCCCGCTGCGGAGTGGAACACCTGGCGCAACGACCGGCTGCATTACACCCTGCAGTGGCCGGCTAGCTGGTCGCAGGACCGCTCGAATCTAGGCCGCTACGGTCTGCAGCGGCTGCTCAAGAACGACGCGCCCGCAGTGCAGGTCCAGGTGCTCAATATGCCGACCGGCGAGCTCAGCGCCGCGCAACTGGCCCAGGTGGCCGCCGCCATGGCCAAGAATAACCCGGCGATGCAGGAGCAGGTCTCCCAGCAAAGCGGCGAGCTCGGCGGTGCTACCGGCATCGCTGCGGTCTATACCGGCCGGCAGGACGGTCAGCCGGTGAAAACGCTGGCCCACTTCATCGCCAGCCCCGACGGCCTCTTCGTCCTGGTTGGGATTACGCCCCAGGAGACGGCGGAGCAACACTGGGACGAGCTGGGCGGCATCATCGGGTCTTTCCACTACGGCCTCGAGCCGCCGGCGGTCCCGGCCGATACCCAGCAGCCGCAGGTAGCGCCCGAGCCGGTGGCCTACGTCCTGCAAGTGCCGGAGGGCTGGACGCGGCGCACCACGGAGGCGCAAGTCGGCGTCCTGGAGCGGCTGCAGCGGGCCGACGACCCGGCCTTCTTCATCACCATCGGCCGCGCGCGCCTGCCGGGGCTTGGGCCGGAGCAACTGCAGCAACTGGCCGCGGCGTCGGCGGTGGGCAATCCGCTGATGCAGCAGCAGCTCACCGCCGGCCCGGTTGAATCGCCGCATGGCCCGGCCCTGGCGGTGACCTTCAGCGGCAGTAGCGGCCTGGCTCTGTGCAAATCGCTAGCGTACTACGTGGCGACTGCTGAGGAGGTATTCGTGGTGGTGGCGACGGCCCCGGCGGACGCGGCTGAGGCGGAGTGGAACGAGCTGGCGGGGATCGTGGGCAGCTTCCAGCCCGAGGCCCTAGCCGTTGCCCCTCTCTCACCCACGCCTTCGGCGCGGGTACCCGGGAGAGGGGTGGGGGGTGAGGCCAACGGCGGCAGGCAGGAGTGCCTGCCCCACGGAAACCTTTGTAGGATATTAGAGAGCTGGGGGACTGTCCCCCCATCCCAGCCTGGAGCCGTCCCCAGGACTTTGGCCGACAGTAGGAGGTCCGGCGATGAGCCGACAAGAGCTTCTTTGGTTCGCGGTGCTACTGCTGCTTTTGTGCGCGGCAGTCTATTTCGCCCATTACCTGATCTTCCGAGACGTCCACCACATCTTCATCTACCTGATCGGCGACATCGCCTTTGTGTTTTTGGAGGTGCTGCTGGTGACGCTGGTGCTCGACCGCCTGCTGCAGGCGCGGGAGAAGCGCGCCCGCGAGCACAAGATGAACATGGTCATCGGCACCTTCTTCAGCGCGATGGGCCAGGAGTTGCTGGCGCTGATGGCGCCGCTGGTGGCGGACCTGCCTGACATCCAACGCCACCTGGCGATCGGGCCGGAGACGACTGACGCCGAGCTGCAGGCGGCGGTGGAGTACGTGCACGCTACCGACTTCGCGGTGGTGGCCCAGCCCGAGGTGCTGCAGCCGCTGCGGGAGCTGCTGATCAGCCGGCGCGAGTTGCTGCTGCGACTGCTGGAGAATCCGGTGCTGCTGGAGCATGAGACTTTCAGCGACCTGTTATGGGCGGTGTCGCATCTGGCCGAGGAGCTGGCGGCGCGGGACGACCTGGAGCGGCTGCCGGCGTCGGACCTGGAGCATCTGGGCGGCGATGTGGACCGCGCCTACACGCATTTGGTCGGGCAGTGGGTGCGGTATATGGTCCATCTGAAAAGCAGGTATCCGTACCTGTATTCGCTGGCGGCGCGGACCAATCCCCTGCGCCCCGACGCCAACGCGGTGGTGAGATGAACGTGAGGTGCAAGCCGTGCCTTCGAGCTGTCTCGGAGCCGGATGGGGGACAGTCCCTTTGCCTCTGTTCAGCGTATTCAGCCAGCCAATTTCGGACGCGTGCCTCGGGCTTCCCTTTTCTCGCCGTGGTGGGGCAGGCACTCTTGACGCTGCTGCTTTTTGGTGGCTAGTGAAATTAGGGACTCCTCAGATTGGTC
>CAYMIN010000020.1:0-76951 GCA_964390495.1 uncultured Armatimonadia bacterium | reverse complement strand
CCCCGTCAGGTCCGAAAGGAAGCAGCGGTAGGCAGTAAGCTTGTTGTGCCGCGGACCGCCTGGCTGGAGCAAGCCACCTGAGTAACGCCTGGGCTGCGCTATCGAAGGTGGGTGCGCGGCCACTAAAATCACCTGGCACGCACCCGTCGCATAGGCCGAAGGCTGGACCACCTCCCTCGCTTACCGGAGGCGGCCAGACCAGCCAACAGCGGAGCGTTCATCTATGCCCTACGTTTCTTTCAGTCTCAAGTACCGCCCCAAACGTTTCGACGACCTCATCGGCCAACAGCATGTGGCCAAGACGCTGAAAAACGCTCTGGCGAATGGCCGTGTCGCCCATGCCTATCTTTTCACCGGCCCTCGCGGTACCGGCAAGACCTCCACCGCCCGCATCCTAGCCGCTGCGCTCAACTGCGAGAAGGGCCCCACTCCCGAGCCCTGCGGCGAATGTGCGATGTGCCAGGCGATTATCGGCGGCAGTGCCATAGACACAATCGAGATGGACGCCGCCTCCAACCGGGGTATTGACGATATCCGCGACCTCCGGGACAAAGTCAAATTCGCGCCCGCCGAGGGCCGGTACAAGATCTATATCCTCGACGAGGCGCACATGCTCACCGAAGCGGCCGAGAACGCCCTGCTCAAGACCCTCGAAGAACCGCCCGCCCATGTCGTATTCCTCCTACTTACAACCGAACTGCACAACATCAGGTCCACCATCCTGTCCCGCTGCCAGCATTTCGAATTCCGCGCTATCACCTTGGCCGATATTGTCGCCTCACTAAGGCGCATCGCCGACCAGGAGCAAATCGAGGCCGACGACACCGCCCTGATGGCGATAGCTCATGCGGCTGACGGTGCGATCCGTGACGCCCAGAGCATATTCGACCAGGTCGTCGCTTATGCCGACGGCCCGATCAATCTGCAGGTAGTCAACGAGGTCCTCGGAGTTACCGACCGCGAGCTGCTCAGCCGCATCAGCGAGCAAATCATCGCCGGTGATGTCGCCGCCGGTTTTGCTTCGGTGGACCAGGCCATCGCCGAAGGCAAGGACCTAGTGCGCCTGGTGGAGGACCTGACCATCTATCTGCGCGACCTGCTGCGGCTGCAGATCGGCGGCGATGCGGCCGAGGCCCTGCGGATGGATGTCGAGGCCAGCCAGCAGATGCAGGCCCAGGCTGCGGCGTTAGGCGAGGCCCGGCTCTTGGAGGCGGTCAAGACCCTGGCCGAGCTGCAGAGCCAACTCAAAGATAGCTCCCAGCACGCCTTGCTGGTGGAGGTGTGCTTGGCCCAGCTCTGCCGTCCGCCGGAGCCTGTCCAGGCCTCTGACCGACGTACCCAGCAACGGCCCGCCGCACGTGCTGCTCAGCCGCAAACCCAACCTGCTGCGCCTCAGCCGCCGCCAGCTCAGCCGGTGGTCGCCGAGGACCAGGAGCTCACTTTGCCTCTGGTCGTCGGGGCATGGGATCAGGTGCGCGATGAACTCAAGCGCATGGGCCACATGCCGCTTACCGCAATTCTGCGCGAAGACGAGGGGGTCCCGGTGGCCTACAGCAACGACACCGTGACTCTGGGCTTCGCCTCCGAATTGCCCCATAACCGCATTCAGGACAAATACAAGAGCCTTGTTGAGGAGGCCACCTCCCGCGTCCTGGGCCGGCCCTTGCAGATAGCCTGCCGCCTGTTCGGCGATGCCGAGGAGTTTGCGCGCCAGGTCGAGGCGGCCCGCAGCGGCTCAGTAGCTCCCGTTGCCGAGACCGGTTCAAATGCTGATCAGCCGCCTGCCCCGACGCCGGAGCCCGAACCACCACCGGCCGCCGAGCCGCAGCAACCAGCTACCGAACAGAAGCCGGAGGCTGAGCAGCAGGCCCCGATGACGGCTGAGCAGGCCGTGGAGGAGACCCTCAGTCTGTTCGCCGGTAGTGAAGAGGTCGGCGACCAACCAGAGCCCGACCACTAGCAAGCTTAGGGAGTAAGCGTATGTTGAACCCCTTCCAGAAGCTCCTGGAAACCCAACTAGGCGGCATGCAGGAGAAGCTCCAGCAGGCCCTGGCCGAGTTGGCCGCGACCACCGTTGAGGCCACCGCCGGCGGCGGCGTGGTCACCGCCAAGGCCACCGGCAACGGTGAGCTTATCGAGGTGATTATTGACCCGGCGGTGGTTGACCCCGAAGACGTGGAGCTGCTCCAGGACCTGGTCACCGCCGCCGTCCGCGAAGTTTTGAACAAGGCGATGGCGCTGAAGAAGGAGAAGATCATGCAGGCCACTCCGCTGGGCCAGATGGGCATTGAGATGCCCGATATGTTCTAGCGGAGGCCTGATCATCATGCTGCAGTACGCGCGTCCGTTACAGCGAGTCATCGAGGAGTTGCAGCGGCTCCCCGGCATCGGCCCCAAGAGCGCTCAGCGACTGGCCTTCCATATCTTGCGCGGCGGGTCCGAGGCTGCCAGGGGGCTGGGAGAGGCGATTACTTCCCTCCCTGAAACCATCCGCCGTTGCCGGGTCTGCCACAACTATACCGAAGATGAACTTTGCCCGATCTGTGAGGACGCGGCCCGGGATCAGAGCACAATCTGCGTGGTGGCTGAAGTATCCGACCTGATGGCCCTGGAGCGCTCCGGCGAGTACCGGGGCACCTACCATGTTCTGGGCGGCGTGCTTTCCCCCCTGGAGGGCATCGGCACGGATGAACTCAACCTTGCCAGCCTGCTCGACCGCGTGTCTGAGGGCGAGGTCCGCGAGGTGATTCTCGCCACCAGTCCCTCGGTGGAGGGCGACGCCACTGCCGAGCATATCCGGCAGTTGCTGCAGCAGTATCCCGAGGTCGTCGTCACCCGCATCGCGCTGGGCCTGCCGGTCGGGGCCGACCTGGACTATCAGGACCAGGTGACTATCGCCAGGGCCCTCAGCGGGCGTCGGGAGATGCAGTAATTCAGTTTCTTGAGTAGTTGCCAGAGGGAGCAATTGGTGCTAAACTGGCGTCGTGGAGTAGCAGGGACTTTGGCTCCGCCCGGTCTTAAACTGCTCGGAGACCGCCGGGCGGTTTTCGCTGTTGCCCCGAATTGCTCACACAGCTCCCACCGATGGCAGGCGCTGGTTCCTGCCCGCAGCACCCTTTACAATCCTACATCCCCCCACCCTCAAGGAGGACTATCATGGCGAACCTGACGGAGGTCCGCTGGCATGGCCGAGGCGGACAAGGTGCCAAGACGGCCGGCTACGTACTGGCTGTGGCCGCCGCTGAGCAGGGATGGACCGTACAGGCCTTCCCTGAATACGGGGCGGAACGCCGCGGCGCGCCGATGCGTTCCTACGTGCGAATCTCGGACGCGCCCATCAGACTGCGTTCCGCGATTGACAGCCCCGACATCGTGATCGTTCTCGATTCGAGCCTGCTCGAGACCGAGAACGTCACTGACGGTCTGCCTGATGGCGGCCTTATCATCATCAACACCGACAAAAACCCTGACGACATCAGGCAGGAGCTGGCCAATCCCAACGTCGCGCTCTGCACCGTTGATGCCAGCGCCATCTCGGTGGAGACCATCGGGCGGGAGATGCCGAATACGCCCATGCTCGGCGCTCTGGCTAAGGTCAGTGAGGTGCTCGACCTGGAGGCCACCCTCAGAGCTGTCGAGAAGCAGCTCGCTGAGAAGTTGCCTCCCGCGGTCGTCGAGGGCAACAAGCAAGCCATCCGGCGCGCCTACGAGGAGGTGCAGGTAGCATGAGAGTTTACCCACCCGACGCCAAATGGCATGAGATGGCCGACGCCGGCGTCATTCCCCAGGCCGGCAACGCCGAAGAATACGATGTCAGCGGGTGGCGCAGTACCCACCCGGTGCGCGATGACGAGTGCTGCATCCAGTGCCTCTTCTGCTGGGTTTACTGCCCCGACAATTCCGTCATCGTCAAGGACCAGCAAGTTGTCGCCTTTGATCCCATGCACTGCAAGGGCTGCGGCATCTGTGCCCAAGTTTGCCCCAAGGACTGCATCACCATGCAGCCCGGCGGAGATATGCCCGAACAGCAAGACTAGTTGAGGTGCCGCTAGCTCCGGCCCGAAGCGCCGGAGCCGGCAAGCTGACAGAAGGAGGTTACACCTGTGGGACAATTACAGCCCCTGGAGGGCAACCTGGCCGTCGCTGAAGCCATGCGCCAGATTAACCCGGATGTGGTAGCCGCGTATCCGATTACGCCCTCCACCGAGATAGTCCAGACCTTCGCCAACTTCGTGGCCGATGGTGAAGTTGACACCAATTTCGTCGCCGTCGAGTCCGAGCACTCCGCGATGAGCGCGTGTACCGCTGCGGCTGCCGCCGGCGGCAGAGTCATGAACGTGACCTCGGCCAACGGTCTGGCCCTGATGTGGGAGATTCTCTATATCACCGCATCCTTGCGTCAACCGGTTATCCTCACCGTGGTCAACCGCGCCCTTTCCGGAAATATCAATATTCACTGCGACCATTCCGACACCATGGGCGCCCGCGATGCCGGCTGGATCCAGATCTACGGCGAGAACGTTCAGGAATGCTACGATAACCTGATCCAGGCGGTTGCCATCGGTGAGCGGATGGACGTCCGCCTGCCGGTGATGAGCTGCCTCGACGGCTTTCTGGTGAGCCACTCATACGAGATGCTGGAGGTCGAAGACGACGCCGCCGTGCGCGACTGGGTCGGTCCCTACCAGCCCAATCAGCCGCTGCTGGATGTCGAGAACCCTTACACGATGGGCCCGCTTGACCTCTACGACTTCTACATCGAGCACAAGCGCAGTCAGTGGGAGGCCTACCCGGCCGCCAAGCAGGCCGTCATCGAAGAAGGCAAGCGCTTCGGCGAGACCTTCGGCCGCACCTACGGTTTGATGGAGACGCCCGGCCTCGATGACGCCGACATCGCCGTGGTGGCGATGAGTTCGGCGGCGGGTACTGCCAAAGACGTGGTGGACAAGCTCCGCGCAGAGGGCGTCAAGGCCGGATTGCTGAAGCTGCGGTGTTTCCGTCCCTTCCCGGCTGAGGAGATCGTTGCCGCCTTGGCCGGCTGCCAGGCCGTCTGTGTCATGGACCGAGCGGCCTCCTTCGGCGCCGGCAGCGGACCGCTGTTCCATGAGATCGCCGCCGCTATGTACACCGCCGGCCAGACAATCCCGCTCAACAATGTCATCTACGGCCTCGGCGGCCGCATGGTCAGGCCCGCTGAGATTGAGGCGGTCTATCGCGGCCTGATCGAGATCGCCGATACCGGCAAAGTCGAGCAAGTCTGCACGTGGTTGGGTGTCCGCGAGTAGCCGGGCGCAAGCCTGCGCTGCAGTTGCCGGCAACTCAACCCGTCCGATTTCCCTAGGAGGGTCACAATGCCAAAGAACCTGAAGCAGCTTTCCGAAAGTCCCATGCGCTTGACCGGCGGCCATCGTCTCTGCCCGGGCTGCGGTGAACCTATCGCGGTCAGGCAGATTCTCGCGGCCAGTGCCGACCCGGTCATCGCCGCTAATGCCACCGGCTGTCTGGAAGTCTCAACTACCATCTTCCCCTACACCGCCTGGAATATCCCGTGGCTCCACATCGCCTTCGAGAATGCCGCGGCGGTTGCGGCGGGCATGGAGGCTATGTACCAGTCGCTCAAGAACCAGGGCCAGATTGACGCTGACACCAACTACAATTTCGTCGCCTTCGCCGGGGATGGCGGCACCTACGACATCGGCTTCCAGTCCCTGTCCGGGGCTGTGGAGCGGGGCCACAAGTTCCTGTACGTCTGCCTCAACAATCAGGCCTACATGAACACCGGTATCCAGCGCTCATCGGCAAGCCCCATGGGAGCCAACACTACCACCAGTCCCGCCGGCAAAGTCCTCCCGGGCAAGACCATGCACCAGAAGGACCTCACCGCCTGCATGGCCGCCCATGATATGCCCTATGTGGCCCAGAGCATTCCCGGCCGCTGGCGCGACCTCACCCGCAAGGCCGAGCGCGCCTTCGAGATTGACGGGCCTAGCTTCATCAACGTGCTGACCCCATGTCCGCTCGGCTGGCGCTGCGCTCCTGAAGAGACCGTATCCATCTCGCAACTGGCCGCCGATACCTGCTTCTGGCCGCTATACGAGGTGGATCACGGCGAGTGGAAGCTGACCTACAAGCCCAAGGAGAAGCTGCCGGTTGACGAGTTCCTCAGCAAGCAAGGCCGCTTCCGGCACCTGTTCAAGGGCGACACGGGCGAGCGGGTCCGCAAGGAAATCCAGGAGCACGTTGACCTCAAGTGGGAGCAGTTGCTCGAACGCTGCGGCGAGGCATGAGACGACCCGCAAACCCATAAGCAATACCGGGGCCCGGCTTCCTATCAAGTCGGGCCTTATCTTAACCGCAGACACCAGTCGGGCGGCGCAGGAGGCTTGCACCAGTGAGCAGTGCCCTGCTGACACTCGCAACCTTGATTTTCCTGGCGCTGGGCTATTACTTCTATGGCCGCTTCATCGCGCGCCGCGTCATCAAGCCTGACCCGGACGCCCAGACGCCCGCTTTCGCCCAGCGGGACGGCATAGACTACGAGCCGGGCCGGCCGCTGATGCTGTTCGGCCACCATTTCACTAACATCGCCGGTGCCGGCCCCATCGTCGGCCCGGTAATTGCGGTGGCCTATTTCGGATGGGCGGCCACTCTCGGCTGGATTGTCCTCGGCACCATCTTCATCGGCGGCGTCCACGATTACCTATCCCTGATGGTCTCTGCCCGCAATCAGGGCAAGAGCATCTCCGACATCGCCGGCCGCCTCGTCGGTAAGCGTGCCAGTGTGGTGATGGGGATGTTTCTGTGGCTGGCCCTGATACTCGTCATCGCGATGTTCGGGATCCTGGCCGCCAAGACGCTCATTACCGCGCCCAGCGTTGTCATCCCCAATGCCGGCCTGCTGCTAGCGGCCATGGTTATCGGCCTGGCTATCTACAAATGGCGGCAGCCGTTGTGGCTGGTAACCATCATCGGGGCGGTGCTGCTGGGATTGTTGCTGTGGGCCGGCTACGTATGGCCCCTGGAGCTTCCGGCCTCACTCGGCGACCCCTTCGTCATCTGGTTCGGCATCCTGATGGTCTATTGTCTGCTGGCCTCGGTGCTTCCGATCTGGTTTCTGGAACAGCCCCGCGATTATCTGAGCGCCATGCTGATGGCGGTGGGCATCGGCCTCGGCTTTATCGCTATCTTGGCCGCCAATGCCCCGCTGGAGGCGCCGGCTCATGTAGCGGTTGTGACCAAGCACGGCCCGCTCTGGCCGATGCTGTTCATCTTGGTCGCCTGTGGTGCGGTCTCCGGATTCCACGCCCTGGTCGCCGGTGGTACCACGGTCAAGCAGCTTGCCAATGAGACACAGGGCCTGCCCATCGCCTATGGCGGCATGGTGCTTGAGGCCGTGCAGGCCGCCTCGGTTGTCTTCCTGGTGGGAGCAGGCCTCTACTGGGCCGGTTCCCATGTCGGGCCTGACGGCAAGTCACTGGTGCTTTTGAGCCTCATGGAAGACCCGGAAGGCGGCGGCGCGGCGGTCGCCTTCATCCGCGGCTTTGCCAACCTGACGCACCTAGGCCTGCCTTTCATCACCTTCCAGGCTGGGGTGCTGCTGGCCGCCATTGTCCTCAACGCCACGCTGCTGGACACTCTCGACACCTGCACCCGTCTGGGCCGCTTCGTCCTGACCGAGACCTTCGGCGACCGTTTCCAGCCGCTGCACAACCGCTGGCTGGCCGGCGCTATCACATTAGTACCCGCCACCTACCTCGGCCTTTCCGGTACCGGCAATTTCCTCTGGCCTCTGTTCGGTGCCGCCAATCAGCTTATTGCCGCTCTCGCTTTGATGGTCGTTGCCATCTACCTAATCGGGATGGGCAAGCCCAGCCTTTACGCGATTGTGCCCGGCATCTTCATCCTGATTACCACAATGGCGGCTCTGATGTACCAGGGCTACGGGCTGCTCTTGGGCGACTCGCCCAACTACGTGCTTGGCGGCATCTGCGTGGTGCTGATCGGCCTGGCGATTTACGTGAGCGGCGAGGCCCTGCCGCGCCTGCGCCGGATTGCCGCAAAGTCTGAAGCTCCGGCTGAATAAAGAACCGTTCCCATCGCAACATGACACCAGTCAGAATAGCAAAGCGCGCAACTCGCTACGAGTTGCGCACCCTAGTCTGCGGGACTTTATTCTCAATTCGCCAGGTGCGGGAAGGCCTCCCGGACGCCGGGATACTTGATCTCCCCATCAGCTACGTTCAGACCGCGGGCCAAGGCCGCATCCTGCTCCATCGCCTGGACGATGCCCAGCTCGCCGATCTTGCGGGCATACGGCAGGGTCGCATTGGTCAGCGCGTAGGTCGAGGTGCGCGGCACCGCAGCGGGAATATTGGTCACCGCATAGTGCACCACACCGTGCTCGATGTAGGTAGGTTCGGCGTGGCTGGTGGGCCTGATATTCTCCACGCAGCCGCCTTGGTCAATTGACACATCAACGACGACTGACCCCGGCCTCATGGCCTCTATCATATCTTCTGTCACCACATGCGGGGCCCGCGCTCCGGGGATCAGCACCGCACCGATTACCACATCCGCCTGGCCGGTGGCTTCGGCCACAGCCAGCGGACTGCTGTAAAGAGTGGTAAGGGCGGCCCCGTGGATATCATCAAGGTAGGCCAGCCGCTGGGTGTTGATGTCGAAGGCGGACACATGCGCCCCCATGCCGGCCGCGACTTTGATGGCACATGCTCCGACGGTGCCGCAGCCGATGACCACTACCTCCGCCGGGGCAACACCGGTCACTCCTCCCATCAGTACGCCGCGTCCGCCCGAGTGTTTCTGCAGGCATTGGGCTCCCACCTCAGCGGCCATCTTGCCGGCGACTTCACTCATCGGCTCCAGCAACGGCAGGTGGCCGTCATCTCTTTGCACCGTCTCATAGGCGACTCCTATGACCTCGGCCTCGAGCATTGCCTTGGTCAATTCCTCCGAAGAGGCCAGGTGCAGGTAGGTAAACAGTATCTGGCCCTGGTTGAGCAGTTCATACTCAGGGCTGACCGGCTCCTTGACCTTCATCACCATTTCGGCGCGCCCGAAGACCTCTCCCGCACCGGACACTAGCTCGGCACCGGCCCTGCGATACTCCTCATCGCTGATGTTGCTGCCATCGCCAGCCCCCTGTTGGACGAGTACCTGATGGCCGTCAGCTACTAGCGCGTGCGCGCCGGCGGGTGTAACCGCCACCCGGTATTCGCCCTCCTTAATCTCAGTCGGTACTCCGATGATCATCTATTGCCTCCTGTACGTTCATGACTGCAATGTCGCCTGCCGACGGCTGTGCTGGTGCAGCCTTACTCATTGGCCAGCTTGTTGACAAGCTGCAGCGCCCTCGGCTCGACGCTGCATTCGGCCGGCGTCTCCCCCATTATCTCCCCATCGGTCTGCCATTTGACCGGCTTTTCCGCCTCTATTCTCAGATACCTGCCCTGCACCACCGTGGCCGCGTGGTGGTCGTCAGCCGGTGCCCCCCATACGAAGGTATCCAACCCGAAGTTGAGTAGCTCGCCATAACCTCGATGGTGCAGCACGACAAAGTCCAGCAGGCCGTCGTCGGGATGGGCGTTTCTCGACAGCTCCAGCCGGTAAGTGTACTCCGGGAGATTCGACACGAAGACCCCCCACATCGGCCCGGCGAAGCTCTCTTCCTCGAACGTCAATCTTAGCTCCTTGGCTTCCTCCGTAAGTACCGCCTGCACCGCCTGCCCGGCGAAGGCCAGCCAGCCCACTATCTCCTTCCACGGCTTGCTGATCTTATCCACGATCTCCGCATCCAGGCCCGCACCCGCCATACCTACGAAGTAGCGCCCGCCCATCACCCCCAGGTCAATCGGGCCGGCCTGCCCGTGCACCGCCAAGTGGCAGGCCTTGCCCAGGTCGCCGGGCCGCAGCCGCAGGTATCGCCCCAGAATATTGCCTGTGCCCAGCGGAATCACGGCCAACTCCACCGGCGTTGCAGCGATTTCTTGGATGACCTCATTCACCGTGCCATCGCCGCCGGCGACGACGATGCGCTGATAGCCGGCCTGGACGGCCTCCGCCGCCAGCCTCCGGGCATCTCCCCGCTGTCGTGTCAGCGCTACGCGGGGGGTCGCCCCGGCTTCCAGAAGCTGCTGCACCACGTCGCCGACCTGGGCCACCTTGCCGACCAGCCTTGCGGTCGGGTTTATGATGACCAGCATCAGCTACTCACCAGGCTTCGCTATCCGACATCGGCACGATGCCCTGCGTTCGCCGCTTGATACCTCCGGCTATCAGCCAACTGCGCGTCGGCGTCTCGGGAAGTTGCGGCCTATTTCAGGATCACGAAGAACAGCAGCAGGTAGTAGTAAACCAGCGGCATGCTGAACAGCAGGCCGTCAAAGCGGTCGAGAAAGCCGCCGTGCACACCGAAAATCGTGCCGAAATCATCTATCTCGAGGTTGCGTTTCAGTATCGAGCTCGACAGATCGCCCACCTGTGCCGCACTCCCCACCAGGACGCCCAGGATCAGACTGTGATACCAGGGCAGCTCCATCCACATGGCAATCGCCAGGACGGCCAACAGCGCCGCTAGGAAGCCGGCGATCGCCCCCTCGACGGTCTTATTCGGGCTGATGTTCGGGGCCAGCCGCCGCTGACCCCAGGTCTTGCCTGCAATGAAGGCGAAAGTGTCAGACAGCCAGACCGGCACCAGCACCAGCACCACCACTCCCAGCCGATGCCAGAACTCGCCGAGCCCTTCTGCCCCGATGGCAGCCGGCAAGTCCACCTCGCACAGCCGCGGCAGGAAAGACACCATCACCGCCACATACACGACCCCGAACACGCTGATTGCCGAGCTCGCCACCGCCGTATGCCTGAAGCCCGGCCGCAACACCGCCACCAACGACCCCGCTGCCAGCACCACCAGCAAGGCGACGGTGATCTCAGTAGCGCTGGCCGGGGCGAAGACAGTCGCTGCCACTACCCCGATGCCCACAAGGAACCCGAGGCCCACTGCCGGCTGGAAGCCGCCTGCCATGGCCCCGGAGTAGTATTCAGCAAGCCCGACGATGGCCAGCAGCGACAAGGCCACGAACAGCCACCAGCCCCCGACATAGGCCAGTACCAGCAGCGCCGGAACGCCGAATACCGCCCATATCGCCCGCCTCAGCAATTCCGCAAGCATTCCTGCTCCTTCAAGCCATTTGCGACTGCCTTGCCACCCATTGACTTGCGCCGCGACAGTCGCATATTTAGCCGTTACTCCACCTTACACCTGCTAGAGCTAGACAAATTGTGCCGCCGGTTGTCTCTGCCGGCAGGATTGCCCCACAAGCTCACGGAAACAGACAGACAGGCAAATCCAAGCAACAATGTGTGCGCCCCGGGCCACTGCCACTGCAGCAGATGCAGTCCGTATCGCCAGGTCCTGCAGCAAGCAGGCCCCCAGCGGCAACCACAATACCGCAACGCCTCAGAGGGGAACAGATATGAAACAGGTCAACATCGGCATGGTCGGCACCGGCTTCGCGGCCAGCTTCCACACTCAGGCCGTCCGCAAAGTGGTCGGCATCCAGGCCAAAGTTGTGGCCGTCACCTCCGGCCACTTCGACAATGCCATCCGCTTCGCCCGACAGTACGCCATCCCCAGGCAGTATCAGACCTACGATGAACTCCTGGCCGACGAGCAGATTGATGCAGTGGACCTCTGCGTGCCGACCAATCTCCATCTACCGATGGCGCTGCAGGCTGCCGAGGCGGGCAAGCACGTAATCGTGGAGAAGCCGCTGACCGGCTATACCGCTGCTGCCGGCCATGACCGCGACGAACTCATCGGCGCTACGGTCCCCCGCCGCCAGATGCTCGACTATACGCTCGCGCGGATGGCGGAGATGGAACAGGCGCTGGACACCACCGGTGTGAAGTTCATGTACGCGGAAAACTGGGTTTATGCTCCGGCGGTTGCCAAGGCCCGCAATCTGGTCGCCTCCGGCGGTGGCACGATCATGCGACTGCGCGCCGAAGAATCCCACTCCGGCTCCCACGCCTCTTATGTGACCCACTGGTCGCTGGCCGGCGGTGGCTCGCTGTTGCGCACCGGCTCTCATCCCCTGGGTGGAGTCCTGCACATGAAGCAGTTCGAGGGCCTCCACAGGCATGGTAAGCCGATCCGCCCCGTCGCCGTCGTTGCGGAGGTAGGCAACTTGACGAAGATGGAGAGCTTCCTGGCCGAGGAGCCGAAATATCTCAGGCACGACCTGGTGGATTGCGAGGACTGGGGCGCAGCCCTGCTCACCTTCGAGGACGGATCGGTGGCCGAGGTAGTCTCTTCCGATGTTGTGCTCGGCGGCATCTACAACTACATGGAGCTGTTCTGCTCCAATGGCCGCATCCGCTGCCATATCAATCCTAACGACCAGGTCGAGGCCTACGCGCCGGCCGATGACAGCTTCGGCGCTGAGTACCTGGCCGAGAAGCTCTCGACACGCCGAGGCTGGAACTTCGCCTCACCCGACGAGCACTGGGCTAGCGGCTATCATCAGGAGATCCAAGATTTCATGGAGGTCATCGCCGAGGGCCGCGAGCCTCTGGCCGGCTGGCTGCTGGCCCGCGATGTGGTCGCGGTCACCTATGCTGCTTACGTTTCAGCCGAGGAGGGCCGTCGCGTCGCAGTGCCGCTGTGAGCCCAAATCAAGCCAAACAAAAAGGGAACGCGGTGCCGGCGTTCCCTTGGCTTGTCTCTTCGCAGGTGGATACGCCTAGCTAGCTTCACCGATTCGCACGCTGTGCTCCTCCGGCATCACCGGTTCCCACAGCCCCAGCAAACAGGCCCCGATGTCAACAGCATCGCGGCCCCAATGCCTGATCCCTATCTCCACTCCGCCGAGCCAGGTGCGCATCCGGTCGCCGAGTCTTGGGCAGGATACTGAAGGCTCCTCCTGCGTCACCTCCAGCACCTTCTCGCCCGCCTCTATGTAGCGCAGTTGACTGCGCACCGCCCAGGCCTTACCCTCTTCCGTATCGAGGAACTCGAGCTCGACTTCGGCGCGGCGATTCTCTGCTACCAGACGCTGGTATGCGCGCGTCTTATAGACGACCTCACGGGCCTTACGAACACTTTTGACGACCGGCTCAATCCCACTTATTACGAACGCCACCAACAGCACCAGACAAAACACTCTGCCCCAGAACAGCCAATCAACGCCTGAGTACTTGCCCTCGACGCGCCTTCTCACTGTCTTGCCACCGGCATCCTTCCCAGATATTGCGTCGCGGTGCTGCGATTTGTGGGTCGGCGCCTGTTGCCTGACCAAGCGTAACTTATATCTTTACCACATTTTCATATCTGCCGCAAGTCAAATCTGCTGCAGATTATAGAACACGTCCCTGCCGAGATACTGTGCCGTGCTGCCCAGCATCTCCTCGATCCGCAGCAACTGGTTGTACTTGGCCACCCGTTCGGTGCGGCAGGGCGCGCCGGTCTTGATCTGACCGGCGTTCACACCAACTACCAGGTCGGCGATAGTCGCGTCATCGGTCTCACCGCTGCGGTGGGACACCACTGCGGTCATCCCGGCGTGCTTGGCCATCGCGATCGCGGCCAGCGTCTCGGTCAGAGTTCCGATCTGGTTCAGCTTGATGAGTATCGAGTTGATCGCCCGGTCGGAAATCGCCTGCGCCAGATACTTCACATTGGTCACGGTCAGATCATCACCGACGATCTGCACCTTGTCGCCGATCCTCTCGACCAGCTTGGGCCAGCTTTCCCAGTCATTCTCGCCCAGGCCGTCCTCAAGCGAGATAATCGGGTAATTGGCGCATAGCTCCGCATAGTACTCGATCATCTCTTCGGAGCTCAGTATCCGCCCCTCACCGGCCAGGTCGTAGCTGCCCTCTTGGGTATATAGTTCGCTGGCGGCCGGGTCCAGAGCGATCACTATCTCCTCCCCCGCCTCATAGCCGGCCTTGGCGATGGCCTCGATGATCACCTGCAGCGCCTCTTCGTTGCTGCCGAGGTTGGGCGCAAAGCCACCCTCATCGCCGACACCGACGCTGAGGCCGCGCTCGTCCAGCACCTTCGCCAGCGTGTGATAGGTCTCGGCACACCAGCGCAGACACTCGGCGAAGCAGTCGGCGCCCACCGGCACGATCATCCATTCCTGCAAATCCACATTGTTAGAGGCATGTTTGCCCCCGTTGATGATATTCATCATCGGCACCGGAAGCTGCCGGGCCGACACGCCCCCGATATACTGGTAAAGCGGCAGTTCGAGCGACTGCGCGGCGGCCTTCGCGCTCGCCAGCGACACTCCCAAAATCGCATTGGCGCCGAGCTTGCTCTTGTTCTCGGTCCCATCCAGGGCGATCATCAGCTCATCAAGATAGGTCTGGTCGGTGGCATCGAGGCCCACGACCTCGGGAGCGATGGCCTCATTGACATTAGCCACGGCCTGCAGGCGACCTTTGCCGCCATAGCGCTGCTTGTCGCCGTCAACCAGCTCCAGTGCCTCGCGCTCTCCGGTTGAAGCGCCTGAGGGCACCGCTGCGCGCCCGATGCTGCCATCGGCCAGCACGACATCCACCTCAATGGTGGGATTGCCACGAGAATCGAGAATCTCACGCGCCCTTACTTCGCATATCTCCGTCATCTGTCCAGACACCTCCAATGGATGGCTGGGGGAGCACACTCGGCATCCTCAGCCGCTTTCTAGTGGTCGTTATTCAGCGCGGGTTCGCAATCTCAGCCTGGGCCGCCGCCAGCCGTGCAATCGGCACCCGCAGCGGCGCGCAGCTCACGTAATCCAGGCCCACCTGGTGGCAGAACTCCACCGACTTCGGCTCACCGCCGTGCTCGCCGCAGATGCCGACTTCCAGCTCCGGATTGGCCTGGCGGCCCAGCTCAACGCCCATCTGCACCAATTTGCCCACACCTGCGCGGTCGAGGCTCTCAAACGGGCTGACCTGAATGATGCCTTGAGCGATATAGCCCGGAATGAACTTGCCCTCCACATCATCCCGGCTGAAGCCGAAGGTGGTCTGGGTCAGGTCATTGGTGCCGAAGGAGAAGAACTCAGCCATCTCCGCGATCCTATCGGCAATCAGACAGGCCCTCGGCAGCTCGATCATGGTGCCGATCATGTAGTCGAGTTCGACGCCGGCTGCCTCCAGCACCTCGGCGGCAACTTCCTCGGTGTAGCCCTTGCAGATCGCCAGCTCGCCTTCCAGACCCACCAGCGGGATCATTACCTCCGGTATCGGGTTGAAGCCCTCCTGCTTGAGTTGGCAGGCGGCTTCGAAGATCGCCTTGATCTGCATCTTGTAGATGATTGGGAAGGTCACGCCCAGACGGCAGCCGCGATGCCCCAGCATCGGGTTGGTCTCATGCAGCGCCTCCACGATGTCGGCGACTTGCTGCGGGGTCGCTCCGGCGAGCTTGGCCAGCTCGGCCTGGTCCTCGGGATCGCCCGGCAAGAACTCGTGCAGCGGCGGATCCAGCAGCCGAATAATCACCGGCATGCCGTCCATCGCCTTGAGAATCCCGTAAAAGTCCTCCTTCTGGTACTGCTCAAGCACGTCGGCGGCCGCCTGCATCTCCTCGTCGCTGTCGGAGATGATCATGCGCTGAAAGTTGATGATACGTTCCTCGCCGAAGAACATGTGCTCGGTGCGGGTAAGCCCGATGCCCTCAGCGCCCAGCGCCACGGCCAGCGCGGCGTCCTCGGGCGTATCGGCATTGGTGCGCACACCCATCGTGCGGATTCCATCAGCCCACTTCATCAGCTTGGCGAACTCGGTGTACAGTTCCGAATCCTCGGGCTTCATGTCACCCTTCAGCACGGCGATGACGTCACTGTCGGCAGTCGCCACATCTCCCAGCATGACTTCGCCGGTGCCGCCGTCAATCGAGATGAAGTCGCCTTCTTTGACGGTGTTGCCGGCGATGGTCAAGCAGGCGTTGGCCTCGTCTAGCTCGATCGCGGCACAGCCGACCACACACGGCTTGCCCATCTGGCGACCGACAACGGCGGCGTGCGAGGTCTTGCCCCCGAATACGGTCAGAATGCCCTGGGCCGCGGCCATGCCGGCGATGTCCTCAGGTGAGGTTTCGTGCCGCACCAGGACCACGCGCTCCTTCTTCTCCGCAGCTTCCACGGCGTGTTCGGCGGTGAACACGACCTTGCCGGCTGCTGCACCGGGAGAAGCGGCAACGCCGGTGCCGACCGCCTCCGGTTTCTTCTCAGTATCGAATTGCGGGTGGAGCAGTTGGTCGAGCGCCTGAGCGTCCATGATCTCAATCGCCCGCCGCTCCTCAATCAGACCTTCGGCGACCATATCAGTGGCGATCTTGATTGCCGCAGTCGCGGTGCGCTTGCCGTCACGCGTCTGCAGCATCCACAGCTTGCCCTGCTCGACGGTGAACTCCACATCCTGCATATTGCGGTAGAAGTGTTCGAGGTTCTCGCAAATCTCGGCAAACTGCTGATAGACTTCCGGCATACTATCTTCGAGCGCGGCAATCGGCACCGGTGTGCGAATGCCGGCTACCACATCTTCGCCCTGAGCGTTGACCAGATAGTCGCCGTATATGACCTTCTCGCCGGTCGCCGGATCGCGGGTGAAGGCGACGCCGGTCCCGCAGTCATCGCCCATATTGCCAAACACCATCATCTGGATATTGACGGCGGTGCCGAGGTCATGCGGGATCTTGTTGATGTTGCGGTACGAGATGGCGCGGGGATTGTCCCACGAGCCGAATACTGCGCGCACGCCGGCCATCAATTGCGCCTTCGGGTCGGTCGGGAAGTCCTCACCGAGTTCTTCCTTATACACTGCCTTCTCCAGTTCAACGACGCGCTTCAGGCCCTCGGCGGAAACCTCCGTATCCAGCTTGACGCCCTCTTCCTTTTTCACCCGGTCGAGGCAGGCGTCGAAGAGGGTGCGCTCGACGCCCATCACCACATCACCGAACATCGTGATCAAGCGCCGGTAGGCGTCATAGACGAACCGCTCATCTCCGAACAGCTTGACCATACCTGCGGCCACCTCGTCGTTCATGCCGAGGTTGAGGACGGTGTCCATCATGCCGGGCATGGAGAACTTCGCGCCGGAGCGCACGGAAACCAGCAGCGGATTGCCGGGGTCGCCGAAGTTCTTGCCGGTGGTTTCTTCGAGCTTGTTCATGGCCTCGTAGATACTGTCCTCGGTACCCTCCGGCAGCTTGTGCCCCAGCGATACATACTCGTTGCACACGTCGGTAGTGACGACGAAGCCGGGGGGCACGGGGATACCGCTGCCCGTCATCAGGCACAGGTTCGAGCCCTTGCCACCCAACAGGTCCTTGAGCTCGCGGCCCTCTTCTGCCAGTTGCGCTTTCAGTGCTTCAGTGTCGCAGTCAAACATATACACGTGATCGTATTTCGACATTCACAGACCTCCTCAGCCTGTTGCGGGCCGTTTCCCGCTGCAATTTGTGCTTGGCAGGCTCTCATGAGCCGCCCCGCGTTGTATGTTCCCTACCATTCGTCAACATCCATACGGCTACGAGACAGCAGTCTCGCATAGTTCTCCCGCTGTTGCTTGGCCGCCGGCACTCTGGGCAGCTCCAACACCTGATACTCCCTGGTTTGCATGTTCAGTTCGACTCTCAGCTTCTGACCCGGCTTGACTTCGGCGCTGGGCTTGGCAACCTTGCCGTCAATCGCCACCAGACCCTCCTCACAGGCCTCCTTGGCCCGGCTGCGCCGAGGGATGATGCCGGCATTCCGCAGGAAGATGTCGAGGCGCATCGGCTACTGCTCCTCGGCCTTGGCCTGCTGCCAGAGCCTCTCCAACTCGTCCAGACTCATCTCGGCCATGCACTTGCCCTGCTCGCGGGCGGCCTGTTCCATTGCTCCGAAGCGGCTCCGGAACCGGGTCACGGCCTCGCGCAGCGCGCTCTCACTGTCAATCCTGAGGAAGCGCGCCAGGTTGCAGATGGCGAATAGCAGGTCTCCCAGCTCGCGTTCGGCAGCCTCGCCATCCTCGCTCGCCAGCGCCTGCTGCAGTTCTGCAAGCTCTTCGCCGATCTTAGCCATCGGCCCGCCGGCATCGTCCCAGTCAAATCCCACCCTGGCGGCCTTCTTCTGCACCTTCGTGGCATGGTGCAGGGCCGGCAGGCCGGCCGGAATCCCATCGAGTGCCGAGCTACGTTGGGAGTTCTCCTGCTCCTCTAACTTCAGCTTCTCCCAGTTTACAAGTACCTCGGAAGCATCTGCCACTTGCACTTCTCCGAACACATGCGGGTGGCGATGGACCAGCTTCTCGTTGATGCTACGAGCCACGTCCTCGATGTCAAATTCGCCGCTTTCCGAGGCGATTTGCGCATGAAAAACGATCTGCAGTAGCAGATCGCCGAGTTCAGACCGTAAAGCCTTCAGATCACCGCTGTCCAGAGCCTCGATGACTTCGTAGGTTTCCTCCAGCAGATAGGGCCGCAGGCTGCGGTGGTTCTGCTGCTGGTCCCAGGGGCAGCCTCCCGGCTGCCGCAGTCTGGCCATGATCTGTATCAGGCGTTCGAATTCGCTCATCGCTGGCTTGCACGCACTCACAAGCGGCCACCGCCAGTGGCCGCCTGCTTGCACTAGTCGCCGAGTCAAGCGCCAGGTTACGGCGTCTCAGGCTGCTGCTCCGCCGGCTCCGGGTACGCCTTCTCGGCCTGTTTGTCTGCCTCGGAAGTCTGCACCGGCTGTGGTTGCTTCTCCGCCGGCTGCTGCTTCACAGCCCTGCCCTCACCAGAGGCGCCCTTGGCCGCCTCACTCTCCGGCGCCTTGCCGGCCTTGGGCTTCTCCCCCGCGCCAAAGGTTGGCAGACTACTCGGCTCCGGGCGGAAGAACTCGTTCAATGACTGGTACTGCGGGTCAATCACCGTCACCTGCGCGCTCTTGCGCAAATCGTTCATCAGCTCTTGCTCGGATTTGGCGTGTCGCAGCGTGTACTGCTCCTCGACCTCTGCCTTGACTTCCTCGAACGTCGCCTGCTTCGCCTCGTGCCGAGCCTCCAGCTTGATCAAATACCAGTTGCCCTCGGCGCTGATCGGGGCGCTGATCTTCCCGACCTCCAGCCTCTCGAGCACGGCCCGCACTGCGATCGGGGTAATCTCTTCGACACGCACCTTGCCCCGGTGTCCTCCCCGGTCGCGCGTAACTGGCGAAAGCGAATGTTGCCGGGCCAGGTCCCCGAAACTCTCTGGGCTAGCTTTCAGTTGCTGAGCAAGCTTCTCGGCCTCGGCCTTATCCGCCAGGACTATCTCGGAAAACTCGACCGTTGCCGGCTCGTCGAAGAACTGCTTGTTCTCCTCGAAGAATGCCTTGAGTGCCTCCTCGGTGACACTGACGTCCTTGGTCGCCAGTTTTCTGACCTTCATCCTGAAGGCGAAATAGTCGCGCAACTCCTCTTCGTCTATCCCCTGGGCCGCCAGCATCTGCTGCCAGGCAGCCTCATCCGGCGCGGTGGCCTTGGCCTTCTGTACCTCCTGCTCAAGCTCCTCATCAGACAGCGTCAGGCCGGATTTCGCGAAAGCATCCTCGACCAGCGCCCGCAAAATCAAATCGCCCAGAACTTGCTTGCCCTGGGTCTGCTCAAGCCGCTTAGTGAACTCCGCACGGGTCACCTTGACCCCATTGACTACTGCCATCGGCTGGCTACCGCAGCCGCCTAGAACCGCTACCGATACACCTACGATCACACCCAAACAGATCGCGATTAGTCTCGTGGATTCCCGCAAGAAACAGCAACCCCTTTGTATTCATCAGGATAACGACATACACACACCAAACTCCTGCTGATTATAGCATACAAGGCCTTGAAAGTGAAAGGGTGGAATTCACGACATTGGGGGCACGGCTCAAAGACGCTTACGGCAGGCCCAGCTCACGGTGCAAACTGGCCCGCAGACGCGTGATTGCCTGAGTGTGGATCTGGCACACCCGCGATTCCGTAACACCCAGGATCTCGCCGATCTCCTGGAGCGTCAGCTCCTCCTGATAGTACAGCCCGATCACCAGCCGCTCGCGTTCCGGCAGCCGCCCCACCGCTCCGGCTACCACCTCCAGCAAGGCTTCCCGATCCAGCACCGCAGCCGGGTTGTCGCTGTCATCACCGGCCAGTTGCATCGCGCCTTCGCCGGCGTCTAGCTGCCACTCGTCTAGGATCTCGTCCAGCGATACCAGGTTAGCGCTGCTAGTCTCGGACAACAGCTCATAATACTCATCAAGGCTGATGTCGAGATTATCCGCGATCTCGGCGTCGGTAGCCGGCCGACCCAGACGGCCCTCCAGATCCCCCACGGCTGCGGCCAGCCTACGCACCTTGCGCCGGATGCTGCGAGGCGCCCAGTCCTTGGCCCGCAGCGACTCCATCACCTCGCCGCGAATCACACTGCTGGCATAGGTGCGGAACTTGATGCCGCGCTTCTCGTCAAAGCGGTCTGCCGCCTTGACCAAGCCGATCAGACCGGCGCTGATCAGGTCCTCCCTATCCACTTTGTCCGGCAGGTTGATCGCGATCCGACTCACAATGTAGTGGACCAGATCAACATTCTCAGTTATCTGCCGCTGTCGAGCCGTACTCGCGTCCTTCTGACCGGTTCGCACGCCGACTTGTTGTGATCGCAGTCGTATCACTCCTCGGACCCTGCGGCAACCTGCTGCCGGCCCGATATTTCAGCCTCAGCGATGACGCCCAGCCGCTCGACCGCGTAATCGGGGGCCAGCTCGTCAAAGGCAATCGCCATCAGATGCTGGCCGCTCTCGGCAATCAGCTTGCTCAGCGCCGGGCGCAGTTGCGCGTCACAAAGCACTGCGATCGGGTGCTTGCGCCGAAACGTCTCGCGGCTGTAGTCGGAGAGTACTCCCAGCCAGCCTTCAGCGCGTTGGGGCGGGATTGCCAGTTGACCGTTGGCATAGCTGCCCGCCAGCTCCTCGGCCAGCTCCGGCGCCAACTCGATAGCCAGGATCGTGCCGTCGGGACCGGCGGCCTGGCAGATGCTTCGCGCAAGCCGCTTGCGCCCTGCCTCGATTATGCCGGCTTCGTCCTCACCATCGCGCAGCGCCTCGATGGCACCCTCGACTATCCCCGCTAGATTATGCAAACCGACCCCATCGGCCACCAGCGCCGTCCCAAGGCGGCGCAGCAGTATCGCATCCAGGCCTTGAGCCTCGGCCGCCGCCAGCAACTCCGGATGTGTACTCGCCATTTGCTTCAGCCTTTCGGCGGCGCATTCGGTGTCGAAGAGCTGGTCGGCGCTGCCCAGCAGCCTGTCCTGCGTCAAGACCATCAGCGCCTCCAGCGGCTTGAGCACCTCTATGCCCTCGCGCCGGGCCGTCTCTTCATCCTCCGGCGCAATCCACGCGCCCACCTTTCGCGCACCACAGCGCGCCTCATCCGCTCCGGCGAAATCTTCCGCACACACCCCCAACCCCAGCAGCCGTCCCGGGCGCACAGTGTACTGGCCGGCAAGCTGCCCATTGACCACCAGGTTCACCTGATTCATGCCCAATTCGCTGCTATCGGCCACCACAAAAGGCTCCACGGCCAGGCCGATGCGGCGTTGCACTTGTTCTCGCACCTCGGCGAGCATGGTCTCGAAGTCTTGCTCCTCGATAAGATGGACCAGTCCCAGGCCTAACTCAATGCGGTTCTCGCCTCGCCGTTGCTGAGCGCGCGCCTCGGGCTGGGCCGCCTCATGGGCCCGTCTGCTGAAGACCACTGCCGCCCCGGCAATAATCAACACGATTGCGATCAGCGGCAGCCGCGCTGTGGGTGAAATGAAGGCGATGACCAGAAGTACCAAGGCGGCCGCTCCCAGAGCCATCGGCTGCACCAGCAGTTCACCTGCAATTTCTGAGCCAAAGCTCTGTTGACTACCGGCCCGGGCCAGAACTATCGCCCCGGCTCCGCCGATCAGCAACCCCGGCAACAGAATCACCAGCCCATGGCCGGTCGCCAACTGCAGGTAGGTGGCCGGGGCAGCGCCACTCGTTGCTGCGCTTGACCCGCTAATCAGCAGCGCCACCACGGGCGTAGCAACCACGATGATCAGCGTGGTGATGCAGTCGCCTCGCAGGAAACGGGCGGCTCCGTCCATAGCGCCGTAGAAAGCACATTCATCGTCAATCTGCTGCTGCTTGTCGCGGGCTTGCTCGGCGGTGAGCCGGCCATCCCCGACCGCAGCATCAACGCCCATCTGGCGTCCCGGCAAGGCGTCGAGGGCAAAGCGGGCCAGAACCTCGGACACCCGCACCATTCCCACTCCGACCACCAGCAGGTCTATCAGCGCCACCATCAGTACCACTGCGATCCCACCTAGCCAGCCACCGCCACCGAGAGCTCCAAGCGCCGCGACCACCTCCCCACCCGTCCCCCCTAGCAGAATATTCCGAGCCACGGCCAGAGCCAGCACCACCCGACCAAGACTCGAGGTCACGATCAGTCCGGGCAGGCCCGTCAGTCGCACCGGCCTACTGACCAGCAGCACCAGGGCGAACACTGCCAGCGAAATCGCCAGATTCGCGGACAACAGCAGGTCCAGCGCCCAGCCCGCCAGCGGCACGATCAGCACTAACATCGCCAGGGCCGCCGCCACGGCTACCACCGCCTGAGCGGGGACCTGTCGGAAGATCTCCATCATCTGCCTCCCTGCCGACGTTGTCGTTCCCGGCGTCGCTTGGTCAGCCAGCCAATGCCGCTCTCCTCGGCCTCCCGCCGCCGCTCGCTCTCAGTCATGCGCGCCCCGACCGCATAGCTATAGCGGCTCCACACCACGTCCAGCATCACCACCGCCACCAGCGCCGGTAGAAAGGTGCTCAGCACTGGCTGCAGGTACGCGTGACCGGCCCGACTGACGGACAGCTCTCCCCGCAGTGGCAGTTCCGCAGCGGCCTGGCAGATGCCGGCCACCGTCACTATAGTAGCGGCCAACAGCAGCGCCGCGAGGATGCCGCGAACCGCAGTGTCGGCACCATAGCGCCGCGGGAGCGTGTAGTAGGTCGGTCCGGAGGTCGAGGCCCCCGGCCACCGCAGCGCAAAGCCGCTCTGCAGGCTGTTGCCGAGCAACCACCCGGCCAGGACCGCAATTCCCACCGGCACCATAGCGAGGCCGGCTGTGCCCAGAGCCTGTGCCGTCTGCTGCAATAGCGCCTCGGCGGGCATCTCAGGCGAACCCAGGCTCAGACCGAGCAAGTGCGACAGCGGCTCCAGTATCGCCCACCGGCCAACCAGCAACACCGCACCCACGCCACAGACGACCGCCAGCAGCCCCGAGGCCATGGGACTGAACGGATGCCTGCCCCGCCTGCGCAGGTATTCCAGCTTACGTTGGCTCGCCTCATAGCGTTTGGGCCATTGCTCGGCCATACTCAACCTCATTACCCGCTGCAGCCAAACCTGCGGGCTGCATTCCATCTACCGTCGCGCCGGTCCTTGTCCTTGTAGGGCGCGGGCCTGTACCGCGCCGGTCGTTGCCGTTGTCCCCTCCCCCAAACACCCTCGCCTAGCTCGGGCTTCCAGCCCGAGGCCGTTGCCGTGGTCGTTGTCCCCTCTCCCTATGGGAGATGGCTAGGGTGAGGGCCGCCGTTGCCGC
This sequence comes from uncultured Armatimonadia bacterium, assembly GCA_964390495.1. Taxonomy (GTDB): domain Bacteria; phylum Armatimonadota; class Zipacnadia; order Zipacnadales; family UBA11051; genus UBA11051. The sequence continues at coordinate 53,331 of CAYMIN010000020.1, read as the reverse complement.
TCGCCCTACTATCCCCACAGGGCTGCGACCTCTTGCAGGGCCATTTCCAATTGCCACAGCGCCACATAGGCCACTGCCGGCAGCGCCGCGATCAGGGCCACGCTCACCAACAGCGGCGCGCTGATGCGGCCGATTCCGCCGGCTCCCAGCTCCGACGATACCCGCTCCGCAGCGGCCAGCAGTGTCATCGCTAGCAAGGCGGCCAGTAACGCCGGGCCGGCGATCATCAGCGAGGCAGCGAACATCCGCGCCGGCAGCATCACCAGGGCCTGCCCACCCAAGTCGCCCACTGACGCCGGCCCCAGCGGGACGGTCTCGAAGGAAGCCGCCACGACCCGCAATACCGCATGGTGGCCGTCTATCAGCACAAACAGGACCCCGCACAGCAGGTACAGCAGCGAGCCGGCCACGCCTGCTTCGGGCGTCGGCGATGACCAGCCGGCCAGCCTTTCCAGGTACGTGCCGGCCATCACCGCAGCCCACAGAACCACTGCTACTGCCCCGCCGATTATCAGCCCCACTGCCAGGTTCTTGGCAACCCACAGCGTATAGGTGCCTAGGCCCGGTGCTGCTGCCTCCAGGCCGCCCGCGCTGTAGTACAGCGGCACCGCGATGATGCCGGCGGCTGCAAGCCTGATAGTGACCGGCACATAGCGCCAGCCGATTGGCGGGACTAACAAGGCGATGCCGGCGACGCGGGCGAATACCAGGCCCCACAGTGGCACTGCTTCAGCTAGCGCTGGCATAGCGGACTACCCCTTGCCAACGCGTAGCTCGGCCTGCCCTGAGCTTGCCGAAGGGCAGGTGAGAATGCCCAAGCATTCTCAGCTTCCAGCCCGAAAGCGTTGAGATGATTGCACTGTCTGACTTCCCGCCTCCTGGCACAAGCCGCTCCCTCTAGCAACGGTCTGTGTGCGCAATCCCACAGCTTACGCGATTTAACTCCTGACCAAGCAATCGCCATTGCCGCTATTGCACCAATTCAGGCAGACTGCTCCACAGCCTGTACCAGAAATCGCCAGCCAGGGAGACCAGCCACATGCCGAACACCATGACGGCGGCGCCGGCGGCCAGTATCCGCACAACGACGGCCACGCTCTGGTCGTTTTGGCCGGTGGCCGACTGCAGCAGTCCCACGGCGAATCCGGCCAGGGCTGCCGCAATCATCGGCGGCAAAGACAGATACAGCGCGATCAACAATACCTGTCGCAACAACTCAACCGCTTCGGTGATGTTCGTGGCGCATCAACTCCCTCCTCGGATGCAGCCAGGCTACGGGCCGACATCGCTGGTGCAGTTGACGATTGCTTACCTATGTGCAATAATTGCAGCGGCTAATACCACCGGCCGGCAACCCGCTTCTCACTATCAGGAGGGCGCCATGCGTCCCGTGACGATCTTGCTGTTGGGTCTGATCATTGCGGTAGCTGCACTTAGCGGCTGCGGCGGAGACGGCGTTTCATACTACACTCTGGCCGGCAATTCGTTCCCGACGGCCCTGGGCACCAACTGGGCCTATCGAATGGATGTCACGACCCATTATCTAGACGAGGAAGTCACTGCCCAGGTGCGCTCCACCCGGCAGGTGAGCGATGTTGTGCCGGCCGCGGTCGGCACCAGCGCGGTCCAGACCGTTAAAATCACGGACTACTTCCCCGCGATTGCGGTTCCCGATGTGAACCTGAGCCCCACCTCTGCTTGCGGGCAGTATCTCGATTATCTCTTTTCTGCCGGTGAGGGCGGCCTGCGCGATTGGTGCGAGTACTTCACCTGCTATGACACCGATGGCGACGGTACCTACAACCGCATAGTTCGGACTGCCTCAGGCCCGCCGCGCGGTTTAGCCACGCCGGTGCCCGACAAGCAGCCCTTCCTGCGCAATCCCATCATCTGCGGCCAGGCAACCACTACTTCCGTGCCCCTGACCACCATACCGTTCTTCACTAACAACGACACCCTCAGCGGCACCACGACGACGCTCAAAGTGCAGTACCGCAGCCCCGATGACATTCTCGGCATCGGTACAGCCGTTCAGTACGTGACTTATGTCCAGACCGTGCAGGCTAGCATTGACTTCCAGGGCTTGCAGGGCCCTTGCACCGGCACAGTCACTACCAACCTGGCCAAGAACTATGGCCCGGTCACCAAGGATATAGACCTCGAGTTTAGGCTCGGCGGTTTGCTACGCTTCCACATCCTGATGACCTACATCCCCTAAAGCATAGTTGCCAGCAGCGACCCGGTCAGCAGCGCCCAGCCGTCCACCATCACGAAAAGCAGCACCTTGAACGGCAAGGCGATGGCCGGCGCCGGCAAGCTGACCAACCCCACTGACGCCAGCGTACTGCCCACCACCAGGTCTATCACCAGAAACGGCAGGTAGATGATAAAACCGATCAGGAAGGCGGCGCGCAGCTCGCTGATGATGAAGGCCGGCACCAACGTCCCCATCGGTACTGCCTGATTGGCGGCCCGCTGCGGCTTGAACTCCTCGAATACAGCCAGGTCCGCCGGCCGCGTGTGTGCGCCCATATACCCCCGCAGTTGCTCGACGAAGCTGCTACTTGCCGCCTCCAGCTCCAGTTCGCCGGCCAGGTACGGGGCAATCGCCTGGGAGTAGGCCTGGTCCATCTGCGGGGCCATCGTGAAGACGGTCAGGAAGATCGCCAGCCCGATGATCACCACCGTGGGCGGGATATCGTTGGAGCCCAGGCCGGCGCGCATGAAGAAAAGCACAATCGCGATGCGGGCGAAGCTGGTGACCACTGCCAGTACCGCCGGGGCCAGCGCGATAGCCGCGAACAGCAGCAGCAGTCGCGCATAGCTCCCCGACTCCCCGGGGCCGAAGTCAATGCTTATCCCCTCCTGGGCGGCGACCGGTTGCGCCAGCAGCCCGCAAGCCGCTACCACCAGCGCGCCCGCCAGCACCCCGACCTTAGCCCTCAGCGAGTTGCTCATCAATCTCTGACCTTTCCATCTCGCCGAGCAGCGCGACGCTCTCCTGCGACCACGCGATCAGATAGACACGCCCCTTCAAGCCGATTAGGTAGAGGCGCCGTCCCGGCTCCACCGGCAGTACCTGCAGCAACTCCAGCGGCCCTTCGCTCAGCGCTCTAGGCGCCGGCCACGACAGCTTCTTCAGCGCATAGTAGGTGAGCAGAATCAAAGCGATGACGATCACCAGACTGGCCAAGGCCTTGAGCAGATAGTAAGCCGAGCCGTGCGCGGCCAGCGACGTATCTGCCTGACACCACCCGGGCACCGCCCTCAGAAGCAAGACAAAGGCTGCACCGATTCTAGCCCTCATTGCTCGCGCCCTCCGCAACGATCTCCACGATCCGCAGCCCAATTTGCGACTCGATTGTGACCAGCTCGCCACGGGCCACCAACTGGCCGCCGACCAGCAGATCAACCAACCCTCCGACGGCCGCATCCAGGCTCAGCACGGTCCCCGGCGTGCAGTCCAGAAGCTCCCGCAGGCTGATTTCGGCCTTGCCTATGCGCACCTCCACCACCAGCGACATATCGCCCAGAGCCGCCAGCACCACGGAACTCAGCGCGCTACTTTCGCCACCTCCGCCGCTCGCCGCCGCGTTGTTATCCGCTTGGTCAGTCATTGCCTGCCTCCCCGGTGCTCCGGGCACCGCTATGCCACTGCATTTCGCTGATACGCACGGCCCATTGCCCCTCCTGGCTTCCCAGTCTGCCTACCGCTACTGCTTGGCTGCCGGCTCGCAGCTCGACACCGGCGCTCAGGTCGCAGTCGAGGGCTACCACATCGCCCACTTCCAGTTCAAAACTCTCGCGCAGGGCCAGCGTTCCTCCCTTGATTACGGCCTCGACAGTTACCGGCAGGCCGCCCGGAGCCGTCATCGTTGCGCCCGTCCGACCTTTATGCACCGTCGTCTCGGCCCGCAGCGGCTCGCGGAGTGCCTCCCACGGCACCGCCAACTGCCACGTCCCCTGCGCGGCTTCCAGGCTTACCGATACGCTCAGTAGCACCGCCGGCCCGCTGCCGAGCCCCTCCGGATCGCCCTCCGCAGCGCTCAGCAGCGCCCGCTCAGGCAGCCGCGCCGCCTCCTGCACCCAGTCAACTACCGGCCGCAGCCAGGCCGCCAGCACCTTGTAGTCGAGGGCCTCAAGCGGCTGTGCGGAGCAGCTAGCATATCCCAGACACCGCCCTACCAAAGCGACCGCCAGAGGCATCGGGATGGCGATCCGCCCCGGGACCGCACCCCACCGTACTCCCAGCCATGCCGCATCGGGGGCGTACTGCCACTGCTCGATAGTGGGCACGAGGCTGGCTGTGCCGGCGATCTGGCGGGCGCGCAGGCCGGCTCTCTCAGCCAGCTCAGGCACACACGCTGCGGCCATGCGCTCGGCCCAGCCTTGCACCCCCAGCCGGTCCAGATGTCCGGGTGCCTCCGCCGACGGAATTGCCAGCGGCTGCACCCTCTCAGGCGTCTCTTTCATATCAGATCGTCTCTGCCCAGCCGCGAAATGCCGGCGCGCTGGTCGGCCTCTGCCTGCTGCATAACTTCCGCCCGTCTTTGCTCGGCGCTGGTGGCGGCAGCCAGCAGCTTCTCTAGCGCGCGCTGCCGGCCCGAGCTTTTTACCAGGCGTCTCTGCTGCAGCGCCAGCCTAGTCCTGAGCCGCTCCTGGCTGGCGGCAAGCTGTCCGCTCTCATTGCCGGTCCTGCTCAGATAGGCCCCCCGCCATTTAAGCCAGGTCCCGGCATTTCCGGCCGGCGGTTGAGCCTTCGCAGCCGCGGCCCGCTCGGCGGCCAGACGTCGCTGACACGCTTGAGCCCGGCGCATGGCCGTTGCGCAGGCCTGCTTTGCCAACTCCAGCCGCCTGTGCTCCCTCGCGAAGTGTCTGACCAGCCGCGCCAGCCTGTTGACTTGCCTCAAATCCTCATCACCTGCCGGCGAAGGTCCCTTCAGCGCTTCTGACAAGCTCCTGCAATTGCGCCAGCGCCTCAACCGGATCAGCCTGCTCCTCGATGCCCTGGCTCAGGAACTCCCGCATCCGCGGATTGATCGCCACTGCCACATCCACCCACGGGTCGCCGCCTGCCTCATAAGCACCCACCGCCACCAGGTCCTCGATGTCAGCATAGGTCCGCAGCAGCCGCCGAGCCGTTTCGCTCAGCTCCCAGTGCGCCGGCTCTACCACCTGCACCATCGCGCGCGAGAGGCTGGCATTGACATCTATCGCCGGATACTGGCCCTTTTCAGCCAGCGCCCGCGACAGCACGATATGGCCGTCGAGAGTCGCCCGCACGGTATCGGCCACCGGCTCCAGCATATCATCCCCCTCGACCAGCACGGTGTACATGCCGGTGATGGTGCCGTCCGCCGAGGGCCCGGCTCGCTCCACCAGGCTCGGTATCATCGCATAGACCGAAGGCGGAAAGCCGCGATTGGCCGGAATCTCGCCCGCAGCCAGTCCCACTTCCCGCTGTGCCCGGGCCAGTCGCGTAATCGAGTCCATCATTAGCATCACATGAGCGCCTTGATCGCGGAACTCCTCGGCTATGGTGGTGGCGGCGAAGCCGGCCTGCAACCGTACCAGGGCCGGCTCATCGGCGGTCGCGACCACCACCACCGAGCGCTCCAGTGCCGAGCCTAGCTTGTCCTCGACGAAGTCCAGTACCTCCCGGCCGCGTTCACCCACCAGCGCGATCACATTGACAGCGGCGCTGCTGTTGCGCGCGATCATCCCCAGCAGCACGCTCTTGCCCAGACCGCTGCCGGCGAAGATGCCCAACCGCTGGCCCTTGGCGCAGGTCAGCAAGGCATCAAGGGCGCGGATACCGAGGTACATCGGTTCCCGCATCCGGGTTCGCTCCATCGGTCGCGGCGCCTCGGCATATATGCGGCGGCGACCGGCGGCCTCCAACGCGCCCCGTCCGTCCAGCGGTGCGCCGAAACCGTCTATGACCCGCCCCAGCAATTCCGGCCCCACCGGCACCGCGAGCTGTTCACCGCTTGCTACTACCTCGCAGCCCGGCTGGATGCCACGGGTGTCGCCCAGCGGCATCAGCAGCACCCGGCTGTCGCGGAATCCGACCACCTGGGCGCAGACTACGGGCCGGTCCGCCGCCGGCTTGATGTAGCAGGTCTCCCCTACCTGCGCCGGCGGTCCTTGCGCCACCATCGTCAGACCGACGATCTCCTGCACGGTCCCCAGCCTGCGAAATTGCTGGGCCCGCTCGACCTTGGCGGTCTGCTCCGCCAGCCATCTGGCGAAGTTGGCCTCAACTGGCGTGTCGCGCCGTGAACTCAACTTGCTCCCCTAAATCTCTTGATTCTCACTATCGCTCAGCAGCCCAGCCAGCTCAGCCACCTGCGTCTCGATGGTAGCGTCAACCTGCCCGTAGTCGCTTTCCAACACACATCCGCCTCTGCTCACGGAGGCATCGGCGACGATCTCGAGCTCCACCAGCGGCGGCGCTGTCCACTGATCCTGCTTGATAGCCTCGCGCAGAATCGGGGCATCTTCCGGGCTAACCCTGGCGACGACGCGGCCCGAGCGCCCCATCTCATCCAGGGCCTTGCCTATCACCCGCTTGACCGCCTCTTCATCACTGTTTAGCTCGCGCCCGACGATCTGCCGCGCTACTGCGATTGCCAGCCTGACCAGGCCGGGCTTAAGCTGCTGGAAAAGCTGGTTGCGCTGGCGGCCGAAGCTGGCGACGACTTCGTGCAGCAGGCGCTGGACGCGCTCGAGGCTATCTGCCGACATATGCGGCGGATGTGGTTGCATCTGGGCCGATTCCGCCGCCGGCTCCGCAGGCTGCGCCTCGCGTTGCCTATCCGCTTGCTCCTGCTTGCCCGTCCCTGTCAGTGTTTCGCCCAAAGACCTGATCCGCTGGTTCTCGGGCATCTCATCGGCCTTGAAGACACGAGGCAATTGCGGTCCTCCTCCGGACATACTCGCGCAGGTCAATCTTCTACGCCAGTTATTCAGATTTCACCAACGCGCCAATACCGCTCTCGTAGGTCGGCCTTGCATTGTACTTATGCAGATTCCGCCAATATGCCGATACGCGTCGCGTGGGTCGCGCTTCCCTCGCCGACCTATCCCCCCTCGATTCCGCCTTCCCGCACCCACTGCTTCGCCGCGGGTACCCGGAAGGGGGCTAGGGGGTTCGGCATTCTTGCCGTTGGCCTTTCCACACAAACATCATCGCGTGGGTCGGGCTTTCCAGCCCGACGCGGTTGCCGCTGCCCTTGCTGTGGCCGTTGTCGTTGTCCCCTCTCCCAAACACCCTCGCGTAGCTCGGGCTTCCACAGCCCGAGTTTACCGTTGTCGTTGTTCCCTCTCCCCTTGGGACTTGGGAGAGGGCTAGGGTGAGGGCTACCCTCATTTGCATAGCCACTCTTCCGCCCCGCCATCATGCATCTTCCGCAACCATCTGCCTGATGCTGGCTGCCACGGCCTCGGCTATGGCCCGGTGCATCGGCCGATCCGGCGCCGGCATCGCTGCATGGCCTAGAGCTTTCAGCACCGGTCGCAGACGCGCGGCGGTACGCTCATCGAGCCCTGCCGCGATGGCACCGACCACCTCGGGACGTTCGGCGCTCAATACGCGCTTGAGCTTAGCCCGCTCGACGCCGGCAAGAAATCTCCATGGCTCCTCTGAAATGGTCGGCTCTTCCCGCGTGCGCGCGGCCGACCGGCCTCCTACCAGCCACCAACCCAGCACTATCACCAGGCCTAGGCCCAGACCGATGCCGATTGCCACCGGCCCCGACAGCGTCCTTATCAACGCCGTCGCTTCTGTTTCAGGCTCCGGGTCGAGATGGGCAAGCTCCGTACTGCGCCCCTTCTCGAACAGGATCCGCCCTTGCCTGTCTGTGATCAGGATTGCCTCTGTGGGCAACTCCGGCACGAGCTGACCGACCAGCGCCACGACCGTCTGCGACAGTTGCCCGGTCCAGGCCTGGTCCGGGGCAAGGTCCAGTTGGACGGCGGCTGCGGGCGGGTGGGCCTGGCCGCTTGCCTCCCGCAGGCTTACTCGCGCCGAGGCAATCGCCTCCAAATCGGTCAGTACCGCTTCCAGCTCAGCCGCCTGCTGCTGGGTTCTATACTCCGAGGTCCCGGGAATGGTGGGAGAAAGTCTGAAGATGTCGGGGATTGCGCCGCTTGTCCGAGTGGCTCCGGAGCCGCCTTGTGCCCAGGCCGGCAAGGTGCTGAGAGTAGCGGCGGCCAGCACCAGGCCTCCCAGGCCAAGCGCCCTCAGGATTCTCGAAAAGCGGCAGGGCTGTGCGGGAATACGCGACCGCGGCCGCGATGCCACGTCATACCTGCTTGGCCGCCGGCGTGCTTGCATGCGCAACTTGCCCTCCCTCTGATCCCGCACGACCCGCGAAATGCTCGCTACATTATTGTTCCTCCCCCTCGCAACCGAATCCTTGTTCAGTTACGTTTTTCGCATTCATTCTAACTTCCGCCGCAATGCCTCCATGATGGTTGCGGCCTGGAAGCTGTGTCAAAACCCCGAACGGCCGACAATCCCCTGGTTAACGGTGCTACTGTAGGGACGCATCGGGTACCCGCGTCGAAGGCGTGGGTGCGCCCGCGGTTTTCTTCCGCGTGGGGCGGGCTTTCCAGCCCGCCGCCGTTCTCGTTGTAGGGACGCATCGGGTACCCGTGCCGTTGCCGTTCTCCCCTCTCCCGTTTCGGGAGAGGGGCCGGGGGTGAGGGCTGCCGTTGTAGGGCGCGGGCCTGTACCGCGCCGGGCCTTGCCGACGCGTTGCCGCCGCCACGCCGCCTTGCAGGTAATTGCCTAGCCCTTGCCGAAATCATCTAACCGAGCCGAGCCAAACCACCCAGGAGAGGGCTGAGCATGACGCTGCTGACAAGACCGGCATTGCTTGTGTTCCTGATTGCTGCAATGGGGATCATGTCCGCGGCGGATGATGCCAGTCCCTGGCAGCGACCGGGCACGACTGCCGGCGAGCAGATCATCGGCCCGGATGGGGGCAAGCTGGTATGGGTGCCGCCCGGGGAGTTCATCATGGGCTGCGACGGCGATGAAGCCGACGATGATGAGCAGCCCGCCCATCTGGTGAAGATCACCAAGGGCTTCTGGCTCAGCGCCTGTGAGGTCACCAATGCCCAGTACCGCGACTTCTGCCAGGCGACCGGCCGCCAATTCCCGCCGGCTAGCAACCAGGGCGACGACCATCCGGTGGTCTGGGTGAACTGGGAAGACGCCACTGCTTACTGCCGGCACTATGGCCTGCGCCTGCCCACCGAGGCCGAGTGGGAGTACGCAGCGGCCGGGCCCGCCAAGCACAAGTACCCCTGGGGCGACGCCTGGGACGAGAAGAGCTGCTGCAATTTCAACAACCGGGGGCCCGGCGGCCAGACCTTCCCGGCGGACAGCTTTCTCGGGGCTGTCAGTTGGTGTGGAGCCCTCCACATGACCGGGAATGTATGGGAGTGGTGTGCCGACCGCTATGATGAGAGCTACTACGCCGTAAGTCCCGAAGCTGATCCCCAGGGACCGTCCCCGGCGGCTCATGTCACATTCTTCGAGACCGTTTCTTTCGGCGAGTGCCGGGTCTTGCGCGGCGGCGCTTGGAGCCTCGACGACCCCAGGTATTTCCGTTGTGCCTTCCGTTACCAGTATCATCCCGCCAATGGCACCGACCATATCGGCTTCCGCTGTGCCGCAGGCCCCTGAGGCGTCTTACGGCTCACTGCCTTGCCCTTCCACGCTTGGCCTCTCGGCCTAGATAGATGCAGGGGCCTCCCGCGGCCTCGTCTTGGCCTTCGGCGCTTGGGCTGCTTCCTGGCATCTCGCCAGCCGTTTGCTGAGCGGCGACTGCCATCCCTGTTTGCCGTTAGCTTTCCCCCGCGCCATTCATCCTGACACTCGGAGCGCTGCCTCGGCGCTGGATCATCTCCCCGGCTCGCCCGCACAACTCACAAGCCGCGTGGCTCGGCCTGGTTGTCCACCGTCGTGTCCGCCATAGCCTTGGCGAAGGCGGAAGCTTTAGCGAAGGCGGGAGCGTCCTGCTTTTTCCACCGCGCTCAGCTTCCCGCCCGAGGTCGTTGCTAACAGGCAATCAGAGTGGGTATAATCATAATAGAGGCGACGATTCGACCGGCAACCGCTAGCGTATCGTGACCGCGTAGGCCAGGCCTGGCGCACGCACCAGTTGGAATACAAACTGCAGCAAGGCAAGCAGACCAACCATGAACAACAGTAGGGGCCTATCAATCCTGGCATGGTCTTGCCGGCATTTGGCGTTGCCGGCCGTCCTGCTGTGCTGGGGCGCTATCAGCGGTATGCTCCCGGCCTTGGGCAGCGACGGAGTACCCGTCAGCGCGCCCGGGCTGCCGTTGTTCGGCAACTCGACCCCGCAGCGCTCCCCGCATGTAGCCCGTTCCTGGCAGCTAATCGGCCGAGTGGGGGTCAACGTCATCACCGTCAACACCGCGGCTCCCAGCGTGCGGGTAATGCCCGGCTTCGCCCGCCACGCCGACCCCCAACGCGGCTATTTCCCCTGGGAGAGCTTCCACCGGATCGTGGCCCGCTATCAGCCGCGCGCCGCCATCAACGGCACCTACTTCCACTTGCAGAACGGCCAGCCGACCGGCACCATCGTCCGCTACAGCCAGTACCTCTACCAGGGCCGCTGCGGCACCGCCATCTGCTTCCACGAGAACGGCGAGGTGCGATTCCGCTTTCCCGACGGCACCCAGGAGCTGAGTTTCAGTGAGTGCCGTCACGCCCTCTGCACCGGGCCGACGCTGGCGCGTGATGCGGCTCTCTACCTGCATCCGCGCGAGGAGGGCTTCACCGACCCGGCGGTGCTGGGCACGGCGCGGCGCAGCGCCCTCGGCCTGACTTGCAGCGAAAAGCTGATCCTGGTCACCGTCCATACGCCGGTGACGCTGAACAAACTGGCGCATATCATGTTGCGGCTGGGAGTCCGGCACGCGGCCAATCTCGACGGCGGCTCGTCCTCTGCACTGTACTCCAACGGGATGTTCGTAACCCTCCCAAACCGCAAACTGAGCCATGTAATACTCGTCTATGACTAGTTCTGGCTGGGAAAGCCGCAGCATCTTGCCATATATTCGTTGCCGACATCCGGCTCGGTTTCTTTATCGGGAGCCAAAATAACGACCCGCCTCGATGGTCGAGGCGGGTCATTTCGTCGGAGGGCTTGCGGGGTAAGGATTGGGGATCAGTTGGTGACCGCGACGGGGTCCTCCTGGATTTCGACGGTGATTTCGCCGTCGCTATCTATGTCCACGCGCAGCAGGCCGCTGTGCTGTTCGGTGTCCTCCTCCAGCAGCCGCTGGGCCACCGGGTCCTCGATGAACTCGCGGACGGCTCGGCGCAGGGGCCGCGCGCCCATGTCCGGGTCGTAGCCTTCTTTGGACAGGTGCCGGCGCATCGGCGCGGTGAGCTCGAACTTGAGGCCGCGGGCGGCCAACTGGCTGCGGATATTGCGCAGCTCCAGGTCCACTATCGCCTCGATCTGCTCGGGCGTGAGAGCGTGGAATACCACCACATCGTCCACACGATTGAGGAACTCCGGGCTGAAGGTCTTGCGCAGCTCCTCGGTGACCTTGTTCTTCATCCTGGCGTAGTCTTTGCGCCGGTCACGGGCGACCTGGTCGCTCTCGTGGGTGCTGAAGCCGAGCGGCTTGTCGGAGGTGATGGTGCGCGCGCCGGCATTCGAGGTCATGATGACCACGGCGTTTTTGAAGTCAACGGTGCGGCCTTGGGCATCGGTGAGGCGGCCGTCTTCCATGATCTGCAGCAGGATGTTGAAGACCTCGCTGTGGGCTTTCTCGATCTCGTCGAAGAGGACCACGGAATAGGGACGGCGGCGCACGGCTTCCGAGAGCTGGCCGCTCTCCTCATAGCCGACATAGCCGGGCGGGGCACCGATCAGGCGCGAGACGGCGAACTTTTCCATGTACTCAGACATGTCAATCCGGATCACCGCATCACGGTCGCCGAAGAGGAACTTGGCCAGCGTCTGGGCGAGCAAGGTCTTGCCGACACCCGTGGGCCCAAGGAAGATGAAGGAACCCATCGGCCGTCGCGGGTCCTTGACGCCGGCGCGGGCGCGACGGATGGCCTTGGCCACCGTCTTGATGGCCTCGTCCTGGCCGACCATGTCTTCGTGGATCTCGTCCTCCATGCAGAGCAGGCGTCGGGATTCGGCCTGGGTGAGGGCAGTGACGGGGATGTGGGTCCACATCGAGACAATGTCGGCAATGTCTTCCGCCAGTACCAAGGGTGGCTCGCCTTGCTGAGATTCGTCTTTGAGCTTGGCGATTTCGGCATCAATTTGGCGTCGCCGGCTGTCAGCTTTCTGGGCTTGCTCGATGTCATAGGTTTCCGGCGAGAGAGCCGCCTCCATGCTCTGTTCGAGATCGGCACGCTGTTCAATCAGGTCGTCAATCGCCGGCTGCTCGACATTGAAGTGTCGCAGCTTGACGCGAGAGCAGGCCTCATCAATCAGGTCAATGGCCTTGTCCGGCAGGGATCGATCGCTGATGTAGCGGACCGAGAGGTCCACCGCAGCCTGCAGGGCCTCCTCGGCGACCTGGACGCGGTGAAACTCCTCGTAGCGCTCGCGGATGCCGCGCAGGACCTCGATGGTCTGCTCGGTGCCGGGCTCTTCGACCTTGACCGCCTGAAAGCGGCGCTCGAGTGAGGGGGTCTTCTCGATATACTTGCGGTATTCATCCATAGTGGCGGCGCCGATGCACTGCAGCTCGCCGCGCGCCAGGCCGGGCTTGAGTATGTTCGAGGCGTCCATCGCGCCCTCGGCGGCGCCGGTGCCGACGATAGTCTGCAACTCGTCCAGGAAGACGATGATCTGGCCTTCGCTTTCCCTAATCTCCTCGAGGACGCGCTTCATCCGTTCCTCGAATTCGCCACGGTACTTGGTGCCGGCGACCAGCCCGGCCAAATCAAGCGCCACCAGGCGCCTGCCGTGAAGCAGCGGAGGAACTTCGTTGTTGACGATCTTCTGAGCAAGGCCCTCAACAATCGCGGTCTTGCCGACGCCGGCTTCGCCGATGAGACAGGGATTGTTCTTAGTGCGGCGGCAGAGTATCTGGATGACGCGCTGAGTCTCGGTCTCGCGGTCAACAATCGGGTCGAGCTTGTCTTCGCGAGCCAACTGGGTAAGATCGCGGCTGAAATAGTCGAGATTGGGAGTTTCGCTGCCTTCGCCTTCTTCGCGCTCGCGGTCCTCAGAGCGACCGGAGACTTCGCGGAGGGCATGACGCACCATCGGCAAGTCAGCGCCATGGCGGCGCAGCAGGCGATAGGCCGCGCCGCGGCCTTCGCGCAGCAGGCCGATAAGTATGTGCTCGGTGCCGATATGATAATCGCCTAGTTGTCTAGCTTCGGCGTAGGCTCTCTGTAAGACGCGCTGGGCTTCGGGGGTGAAGGATACATCAGCCGAGCCCTCGCCCCGGGCCTCGACTTCCATCTGCCTGCGCAACTCGCTGCGGAGGCGCTCGAGGTCGAGGCCGATGCTTTCCAGGACCTCGGCCGCTATGCCCTCGCGCAGCCGCATCAGGCCGAGCAAGAGATGCTCGGTGGAGATAAGCTGCATGCCCATGCGCTGGGCTTCATCATGAGCCATCAGCACCGCACGTCGCGCCCGGCTGGTGAAACGCTGCCATAATTCCATTGCGGGAACTGCCTCCTGACAATTGCTTCGTTCTGAGAAGCGTCGGGTAGTCTTTCTGCGACTATGGGCTGGTTGCGGCAACGGCGTCGGGCCAGAGATCGTGATTCTGCAGATTGGCCGAGACGAGTCGGGCCCGTTCCGCTGTGCTCAGCCCCAAGCATGTACCAAGGGACCCGTGCGCCGGCGCGGGCCTTCGGCAAGGCGCAACAAGATACGTGCCGGCGGCTGGTCCGCCGGACTGCCACACCGTGCTCGCTATGAGATTCCGTACTGCAACTCCCAGTATCTTAAACGCGCCAGAGGCCTGGAGAGTTCCCGGCGAGCCCCTGGCGCCTCGCGCTAGGTATATATCGGCGTGCCTTCGGATTGAGTTAAAGCGACAAAGGCCTCGCGGAGCACTTTGGTGATGGGGCCGGGCTTGCCGTCGCCAATGCTGCGGCCATCCACCTTGACGACAGGGATCAGCTCGGCAGCAGTGCCGGTGAGGAAGCACTCGTCGGCGCAATAGACCTCCTTGGTGCGGAACAACTCCTCGGCCACCGGCAGGCCCTGCCGGCGGGCAAGCTCGATGGTGACCTCGCGCGTGATGCCGGCGAGATTGCCGATATGCAGCGGCGGGGTGATGAGCTTGCCGTTTTTGACCAGGAAGATATTGTCGCCGGTGCACTCGGCGACATAGTCCTCAGAGGACAGCATAATGCCCTCCGGCACACCGGCCTGGGTGGTCTCCATCTTCGCGAGTATGTTATTGAGGTAGTTGAGCGACTTGATGCCGGCATCCAGGGCGGCCGGATCGTTGCGGCGGGTCGCGCAGGTTATCAGCTCCAGGCCCTTGTCGTAGAACTGCTCCGGATACAGCTCGATGGCGTCGGCGATAATGAAGACGGTGGGCTCCGGGCACTTGCGGGGGTCAAGCCCCAGATCACCGATGCCCCGGGTGACGACCAGGCGGATATAGGCGTCGCGCAGTTGGTTGGCGCGCAGGGTCTCGACAATGGCCTGCGTCATCTCGTCCCGGTCCAGGGGGATGGTCAACTGCAAGGCGCGGGCGCCGTCATAGAGCCGGTCGAGGTGGGCCTCGAGGCGGAACACGCGGGCGTTGTAAGCCCGGATGCCCTCGAAGATGCCGTCACCGTACAGCAGCCCGTGATCGAAGACTGATATCCTCGCCTGGTCCTCAGGCACCAATTCACCATCGAGATAGATCAATAGCCCCATACTCAGCGCTCCTCCTGGCTGATAGCCGCGGCCGCTTGCGAGAACCTCTGGCCCGCGGGCCCGGAACTTGATGCTGATGTAGTGATTATAGAACAAATGCGCCAGATTTCAAACTTGCGCATAGGGAAGCGGCAAGAATTGTCGTTACATTCTCCGCGTCTCGGGGATATCCTTCTATAGGCCTCGGCAAGTGGGCGCGTCCGCGGCAACGGCAGGCCTCACCCTAGCCCTCTCCCGCAAGCGGGAGAGGGGACAACGGCGAAACGGCAACGGCTGTCGGGCTGGAAAGCCCGACCTACGGGAAGGTTGGGCGCGCACAGCGGATAGTTCGTAAAGGAACAGCCCCTAAAGGAACAGTGGCTAAAAGAAGAGCCCCTGAAAAAGCAGTGCCTAAGGGAGCAGTCCGTAAAGGGACAGTCCCCTGCTTAGAGCCAACAGCGTCTTACCAGTCCGTGATGCTCGGAAAGCCAGGTTCTGAAACCGCTGCCAGTACAACAAGAGCAACGCCAGCCGAAGGGCGGCCGAGCCTGTGAGAAGTGCACCGGGATGAATCATTCGCGGTGGAGGACTCAGTGCAGGTAAGGGCGAATGCTATCAAGGGAAGCAAGGGCCGGGACAGCGCCCTGCGGTCACTTGAGAAGCTCACGCCGGGCAAGCTTGGGCCGCGCTACAACACAATGTTCCCCAGGACGACAGGCATCCAACGCGATGAGGCTGAATGGCAATGGGGCGAAACCAAACCGGCTTGATAGCCGCTGAAAGTCCAGGGCTTGGGGACGGGGAGTAGCTGCGGCGCGACACAGGCCGGCCTCCTACAACCGGCTTGGGCTGTAAGCAAGGCAGCATGAGTATCGAGAAACGGCCCTAGCAGGCCGAGAACTCTGCGGTGACAGGCGTAAGGAGGCATGGGAATGCAGCTAGGTCTGGCAGTGGTGATTCTCTCGATTTGCTGCGCGCTACAGGCGAGCGCCCAGTGCGAGCGGCCGGACTTCGAGTCGCCGCCCGAAATAGGCCAAACATGGGTCGAGATCGTGGGCGAGGTCTATGGGGCCAAGCCGAATGAGCTGGGGCCGATCGGCGGTGGAGCCGGCTACCAGCGGATCGTCACAGATGGCGACTACCGCGTCGCCAGTGTGGATGAGCTGATCGAGGCTCTGAAGAAGGCCCAAGCAGGCGAGGTCGTGTATGTGGAGCCGGATGCCGACATTGACTGCACCACGCTGGTGTTCGCGGAGAAGCTGGTACTCGAGATACCTGCAGGGGTCACGCTGGCCAGCAACCGCGGGCACGAAGGCTCGCCGGGAGCCGCAATCTACAGCAACGCCTTCGCCACCAGGCCGCTGATACGGACGCTGGGGCCTAATGTGCGGATCAGCGGGCTGTGGATTCGCGGGCCGGACCCGAAGCGCAGGATAGACCATCACCGCCGCTCGTTCAAGGCCGAGCGCGGGGACAGCAAGGTTCAGCACCAGTACTATTACAAGTTCCCGGTGTCCGAAGGTATTGACACCAAGTTCTCCGGCCTGGAGGTGGACAACTGCGAGCTGTCCGGCTGGAGCCATGCCGGCATTCATCTGTCCGATGGCCACGACCACCATATCCACCATTGCTACATCCACCACAACCAGATGAACGGCCTGGGCTACGGTGTGGCGCACGGGTATGGCAACGAGGCTGTGTCGCTGATTGAGTACAACCTGTTTAACGCCAATCGGCACTCCATCGCGGGGACCGGCAAGCCCGGCAATGCCTACGAAGCCGCCAACAATGTGGAGATGGGCGTGTCGCTGAGCCATACCTTCGATATGCACGGAGGCGGCGACCGGCGCGATGGCACCACCATCGCCGGTGACTGGATGAAGATACATCACAATACCTTCGGGTGCACGGGGGTGACCGCCATCGTGATTCGAGGCGTGCCCCAAGATGAAGCCGAGATTCATCACAACTGGTTCTTCGGCGATAAGCCGGGCGACCGGGACGTGCGGCCCTGGCCGACCGGCGGAGAGACGCACGTTGTCTCGCACGATAATGCGTATGGGCAAGAGGCCCCTGCAGTTTTTAAGGCGAATGAGTGAGCAAAGATTCATCAGAGCGAAGAGATCGGGTGATTGAGAATAGAGACCCTAGGATACGGCATAATCGGCTGTGGGAAAGTAAGTACCAGGCACATGGATGCCGCGGAACAGCTCGAGGGCGCGCAACTGGTTGCAATCGCCGACCAGAATATTGACAAGGCGCAGCAGATCAGCGCTGAGCGGGCCTCGAAGCCGGCTGTGTACCAAGATTACCAGGATCTGCTGGAGGACAGTAAGGTGGATGTGGTGGTGATCTGCCTGCCGACACAGTCCCATGCGCCGGCGGCGCTAGCCGCGGCTGAGGCCGGCAAGCATATCTACTGCGAGAAGGCGATGGCGCCGACGCTCAAAGCGTGCCGGGATATGATCACGGCTGCGGATGATAATGGCATCAAGCTGACGATCGGGCAGAGCACGCGGTTCCAGGCCTGGTACATGCAGGCGCGGCGGGTGATCGAGGCCGGCCAAATCGGCGAGGTGGTCGCCGTTGACGGAGCCTTCGCCACCAAGGCCACGCTGCCGGAGGACGTAGGAGAGGACTTCTGGCGGTTCAAGGCAGGCGCTCAAGGGCACGGCTTCGTGGTGAACTTCGGCTGCCACTACATAGATACGGCGCGGTATCTGTGCGGTCAGGACCCGCGCCATGTCAGTGGCTATATAGCCAACCGCTACAGCACGGGCCAGACACCGGAGGACCAATATGTGATCACCGCCGTGTGTGACGGCCAGGCGGTTATCACCATCGGCCAGTATGCAGCACCGGTCTATACGCACGCGCGTAACGACGGCTTCACCATCTACGGCAGCGAAGGCGTGCTGGAGGCCTACGGGCGGCCGGATGGTTTGGCGCTGGCCCGAGGTACCGACGCCGCAGTCGCGGTCGAGCTGGATGAGGACCTGACGCGGGAAGGGCAATGGGGAGGAGCCTGGCTGCGGTTCCACAGGCAATTCCGCCAGTGCATCGAGGACGACACCGCGCCGCCAGTGACGGGCCGGGATGGGATGCTGAACGTGGAATGGGCGATGGCCGCGTATCTGTCGAATGAGCGGCGGGCGTGGATGGACCTGCCGCTGGGGCCGGAGTTCTATGAGTATGGTGGGCCGAAGCTGTATGAAGAGGTGCCGGTGATACAGGAGTGATATGGCCCGCGGCCGGGCCTACCTGTGGCGGTGGGCCGGACGCGCCCAGAGCTCCACAACATGCCGGTACTCCGGGAAGGTGCGGCCGCGGAGATACTTGCGCTTCATCGCCACATCCGGGTCGCGGCCATAGTAGCCGCACCACTGGCGCGTAAACCCCAGCGCCGCCAGCTCTTCCCCGACGATCTCCCCGATGCGAGCGAAATTGACCACCTCCCAGCCGCTCAGAGGAGAATACTGCAAGAATATGCGGCTGGGATTGGTGTGCTCGACATGCCTGGCAACGGCGGCCGGGTCGTAATACCACTCAAAGACGTCCAGGCTCGCGGAACCGTAGTAATAGATGAACGGGCTCATCACCGACCAGACTTCATCCCCCGGCTGGGTCAGGGAGCGGGTCATCGTGGCCAGACCGCGCCAGTCATCTATCAGCTCGCGGTACTGATACTGGCGGTGGGTATAGAGATTGAAAAGGCCATAGGCCACCAGCGCCGTGATGGCGGCGGTGCCTAGGAGCTGCAAGCGGCGGGAGGAGATGCTCAGAAGCCCGCCGGCGATGCCGATATGCAGCGGCACCAGCAGGATCAGCCAGTAGCGCGAAGAGGCGGCGACCGGGGCTACAACGATTACCGGCAAACATAAGAGGAAAAAGGCAAAAGCCGGGCCCTTGAGGCTGCAGACCTGGGCTTCTGAACTGGCGAAAAAGCGCCAGGCCAGGTAAGCCAGTAAGATGGTCGCCGGCACCATCACAGCCCAATTCCAGGGCAGCACCGTCGGGCCGACCAGGAGGTTCTGCAGCAACAGGCCGGACCTGCCGAGGACTGGGAAGATACTACGGACCGGCTCCCAGAGGATCTGGCCGGGCCGGCTCCAGAATATGGCCGGTCGCACCAGTGGCACAATCGCCGCCAGGCAGAGCACCGCCGCGCTCAGCCATCCCGTCAGCGGCTTGCCGGCCCTGAGCGTGTGGTAGAGGGCTAACAGCATCAGGACGGTCGCCACAACACCGGCCAGAAACACCGTGTAAAAGGCCAAGGCGAAGGCCACGGCAGCCAATAGCCAGGCCCAGATCAGGTCGCGCTTGACCGCAATCACCAAACTGAGGCAGCCCAGAGCCAGGATGCCGGCGACCAGCGGGTGCCAGCGGCTGCTCTGGCTGAATAGCACAGCCATCGGCGAGGTGGCGGCCAGCAGACCGGCCGGCAAGCTGAGCCGCACAGCGCCCCATAGCAGCGGGATCAGGAAAGTGGCCGCCGCCAGGATGACACCGAACAGCACGCCGGCGATGCGCCACTGGGCTTCGGTGTGAGCGCCGGCGAGGTAGAGCAGCCGGGGCACGCCATAGTGCAGCGGGGGATGCCAGGCGGGCCGGGTGACGCGCTGCAACTCCGCCATGGTTTTGCTGCCGGCGATGGTGACCGAGAGCATCTCGTCGCCGTGGAAGCAGCGATCGCCGAGGCCGTAGAGCCTGAGACCTGCCGCCAGTACCACCACCAGCACCAGGCCGTGCCAGCCGGATATCCGCAGCGGCCCGCAGTGCGCGACTACCTCCCGCAAGCTGCCGCGGTGGTTGTCGGTTGTGTGCTCAGTGCACTGGCTCATGAAATCAGTGTGTGATCGCCCCTGGCGGCAGCCGGCCTCTACTGCGGAGTGGGCTGAGGGGTGGCCGTCGCGCCGGGCTCAGTAGTTGCCGGCGACGTCAGCTCCGGGTGGAGTGGCTGATTGTACTTGACACTATCGCGATACCTCTTCAGGTCCTGCAGCAGATTCTCCAGACGCAGAATCAACTGGTCGAGCGCGTCACCAGTGGCCAGGGCCTCGTAAACCTCGATCTCTCCCAGCTCGATAAACTGGTCAGAAAACCAGTTGGAGGTGAATACAACCTTCATGTAGCGACACTCGACCGGCGGGAAGTCAAAGGTCTGCATAATCGGCTTGTTGAGCAGGCGGCCACTCTGGACCATCGCCCAGGGGCCGTCCGGAGTGGTGCTGGAGACGTGGATTTCGAAGTCTCTGGCCCATCTGCCGATTTCCAGGGGGTCGTCAGTGACGGGATCGAAGCGCACACGGGTGACAAGGCGGGTGCGGTCATCCTTGAAGGCCAAGATGAACCACTGAGGCTTGCCGGGCTTGGGTGCCGCCGACGACGACCAGCCATAGGAATCGCGCGGGCGGTCACTGCCACGGATGTGTTTTCCGTCTATGACATTGCCAATCTGCCACTGAGTAATGGGTTGGCCGTTGGCGTCGAGCACCTGGCTGGAAAATGCCACTATACGGCCGCCGTTGGCAGCCAGGGCAATATTGGTGGCGCCGACTGCGAACTCGTCAGCGGCCCATGCGGGTATCGTTGCCGCCAAGAGACTTACTACAAGGCCTAGAGCAATAAGCACCGCGCAGCGTTTCGGCATAGTTGTCCACCTCGTTGGACTGGAACTGGGTTATTCGTCAACAGAATGCTATTTGCAGTAAGAACGGGCGGCAAAGCTGCCTATGGGAGCATAGAGCCAATTCCTACTCGGGTACGTAAGGTGATACCCTCAGCTAGCTTCAACAGCCTCGGGCTGGAAAGCCCGAGCCACGCGGTGAGGGTGGTCTCACCGTAGGTCCCTTCCGCTTCGACAAGGCGCTACAACGGTAACGGCCGGCGCGGTACAGGCCCGCGCGGCCTACAGAACGGCCGGCGCGATCTGAGGCACTAGCAGTGGCTTCAACACCTAGTTTTCCAAGACGCGCGGGCCGATAAGACGCTGTTTCTCTATCCGGGGGACAGTCCCTAAAGGGACAGTCCCCCATTCGGAACTTTGAAACAGCTTCTAGCGCCGCTATTGTCCATCAGGCATCGGCTCCTCGAGCATAAAGGTGTCGCTATGGACCACCTTGCCCTGATGATGGACCTCCACTTTGGCATTACCGTTGATGATGACCGGGATCTCGACACTGTCGCCGGGATTGAGAGTGGGACTCGCGACCTGCAAGCGCGGGCTCATGCTATCGCTGAGGATGACCTTGATGGCTTGGCCCTCCTCGGTGCCCTGGGCAGTGATGCGCACCAACAGCCGGCGCTCCTTAGGGTTGGCAGGCTGATGGGCTTCGTCCTTGGTTATTTCGACAAGCGGATCGGCGGGACGTTGTTCTTGCGCGGATTGGTCACCGGTCGGCCCGGTGGCACCTGCGGGCGGCTGTTCCGGCCCCGCCTCTTCTTCAGGCCCCTTACTCACCACCAGGTCCACGGCGGCGCCTCCCTCGACCTTGGCGTTGGGCGCAATCGCCTGGCTGATTACCCGATTCGCCGCGACCTGGTCGCTGAAGTTCCACTCGATGCGTCCCGGGTGCAGACCGGCTTCGGCCAGTAAGGCCTTGGCCGTATCGAGGTCCTTGCCCACCACGTCAATCACCGTGACTTCTTGCTTGCCCTTGCTGACGGTGATATTGACCGCGGTCTCGGTTCTGACCGTCGCGCCGCCCTCGGGGCTTTGGGCGATGATGATGCCGGCAGGGCTGGCCTCGGTTTCCTCGTAGCTGACCTGGCCGAGGCTAAGGCCGGCCTCGGTCAACTGCTGAACCGCCTCGGCTTCGGCAAGCCCCTTGAGCATCGGGACCTGTACGTTTTTCGGCGCATGACCGTGGTAGAAGGCGGCCTTGGCGAGCCATACGACACCGGCCAGGGCCAGGATGCCGACGACGATGGCGGCGACCATAGCCGCCCACATCGCCGCCTGGTTAGGCTGGGGCCGAGGTCCGGATTCAGCCGGCGGCGTCAGGGCAGGCGCTTCGGGCAGCGGCGCAGGCCCGGGCTCCACCGGCGCCTCAAACCGGACGGTCGCCTCCTCCCCGCTGGGTGTCAAGACACCAGTCTGGTCCAGCTCCATGCCGTCGGCGAGCTTCTCCAGGTCCATCAGCATCTCGTTAGCATCGCGATAGCGGCGCGCCAGGTCCCGCATCAGCGCCTTGCCGACGACGAATTCCACAGAGGGCCCGATATTGACATTGTGAAGGCGTAAGGGGGGGACTTTCTCCTGGACGTGCTTGGCCGCGATCTCCGCCGGGGTCTTGCCGGTGAAGGGCAGCGAGCCGGTGAGCGCTTCGTAGATGACGATGCCAAGGCTGTAGAGGTCGGCCTGGGGTCCGCTAGCGCGGCCCTGGGCCTGCTCGGGAGAGATATAATGGGCCGACCCCAGCACCGTGCCCTGGTCCGTCAGCCCGCGCTCACCCATAGCGGCGGCGATGCCGAAGTCGGACAGCTTGGCATGACCGTCATCGGTGAATAGCACATTGTGCGGCTTGATGTCACGGTGCACAATGCCTAAACGATGGGCGTAGGCCAGGGCGCGACAGCACTCGATGCTAACCTGCAGCACCTTGCGCAGCGGCAGAGGGCCGTACTTGCGGATGATGTGCTTGAAGTCCGGCTCAGGCAGGTACTCCATGATGATGTAATAAGTGCCATTGTCGCTGCCGGTGTCGTAGATCTGGACGATATTAGGGTGATTGAGCTTGGCGGCGGCCTGGGCTTCACGGCGGAAGCGTTCCAGGATCTCCGGGTCGTTGGCATACTCGGGTTTGAGCACCTTGATGGCGACCTCGCGCTCCAGCGAGATGTCGAGGCCGCGATAGACCACGGCCACGCCGCCTTCGCCGATGCGCTCGTCGATCCGATAACGTCCAGCTAGCAGAGAACCTTCCATTGGCCTGACCGCCTGCAGAGTTATGCGATGTTGCTTGCACGCTGGATGCGGTTGTCGGGCAGGATGCCCAAGCCACGCGAGGCAAGGGCTGGGCCGGATGGGGCCCGGCCTGCGCTGCGCTCAGGCCACCCATTCGGCCCCTCCAAACGGCCTTTCAACACCAACTGCAACGACAACTAACGGGCAGTTTCCAGAGCCGCCCTCAGGATCTCCACCGCGATAGGCCCGGCGGCACCGGCACCCGAGCCGCCGTTCTCGACCAGTACCGTCACCACCACCACCGGCTCATCATAAGGCGCGAAACAAGTGAACCAGGCATGAGGGTCGCCGGAAGGGTTCTGGGCAGAGCCGGTCTTGGCCGCCACCTGTACCCCGCGAATGTCTGCAACGCCTCCAGTGCCATGTTCGACAACCGAGCGCATCATACCTGCCACCGCCTGCGCCGTCTGCGGCGAGAAGGCAGGGCCCAGCTCCGCGCCGCGACTGCTGGGCAATCTGGTAGCTGCGGGAGTTTGCACGTAGTCCACCAGGTACGGCTGGATAACCTCGCCGCCACGAGCTAGAGTGGCCGTGAGTCTGGCGATTGCTAGCGGTGTCATCAAAGTCGCGCCTTGGCCGAAGCTGGATTCCACCAACTGCATGTCACCCTTGAAGCCCGCGAAGTCGGCCATGCGACCCGTCGCAATCGGCAGCGGCAGATTCGCCGCATCAAGCAAGTGCGACTCTTTCACGTAGTGACGGAAGCGGTCAGGTCCGAGTTCATCGCCAAGCTTGGCAAAGGCAATGTTACACGAGTCCGCCAAAGCGCGCCGCACGGTCAGGTCGCCGTGGCCAGCGGCTCTGCGGCACCGGACCAGGGTGCCCGCGACCCGTTCCGCACCGGCGCAACGCAACTTGGTGTCGGGGTCGGCGATGCCGGCGTCAATGGCCGCCGCAGCGGTGAAGATCTTGAACACCGATCCGGGCGGATACATGCCCTGCAGCGAGCGGTTGATCTCGGGCTTGGCCGGGTCGTAGGAGAATACGCTGTAGGCCTCCTCCGATTGGGTGATGGTGGCTGCGTCATAGGTGGGAGCGCTGTAGAGCACCAGCAGCGCACCATCACGCGGGTCCATAGCGATGGCGGCGCCGCGCTTGCCGCGCATCAGGCGGTGAGCACGCTGCTGCAGGGCGGAGTTGATGGTCAGGTGCATATCGTTGCCGATCTCGCGCCCGTGCAGGAGGTCTTCCCAGACATGCCCGTAGCGGCCCTGAGCGTAGAATACCTCGCTGAGGGTCTTCTGCAGGCCGCTGCGGCTGTTGTAGCCGGTCAGGTGGCAGAAGGCCTGAGTATCGGGATAGGTGCGCTCCCAGCCTGCTGCGCCCTCCCTGGCATCGAGGATCACCAGGCCGTCGGCGGTCAGCAGCCGCCCGGGTTGAACCCGCCGGCGGATGCGCTCTGAGCGGTTATTCTGCTCGGCATTGTTAAGCTGTGGCGCGGCGATAACCTGCCAGTACGTGAGCATCACGCACACGACGATAAAGCCGGCCAGGGGCCAGGCCACCAACTTCCTTATGCTGTCACTCAGGTCGTGCATAGTCAATGCCTGCAATACGCCGAAGTTCTCATGGAGCGAGCGCAAACGGCCTCGGGCTGGAAGCCCGGGCTACCCGGGACTAGGCAGGGGCAGTTCCTGAAGGGACCGTCCTCGGATGCAGCACGCCTCAAGCAACGTCGGCGTCATACCCACGCGGCTGCGTCCAGGGCCGGCAGTCACGCGAGACGGTCAGAATCAGCCCGAGAGCAATAAAGTTGACCACCACCGAGCTGCCCCCATAGCTGACGAAGGGTAAAGTGATGCCGGTGAGTGGGATCAAACGCAGCAGGCCGCCGGCAATCACCAGCGTCTGCAGCGCGAAGACGATACCAAGGTTGGCGGCCAAGAGTGCGCCGAAGCGGTCCTTTGCCTGCCAGGCAATGGCAAAGGTTCGGTAGGATACGGCGACGAACAGCAGGATCAGGCCGGTAGCGCCCAGCAGGCCGATCTCTTCGCCGATGACGGCCAGGATCGCGTCAGTCTCGGCGGCGGGAAGGCTGTCGGGCAGGCCCTTGCCGAAGCCTACGCCGCTTACTCCGCCGGCGGCCAGTCCGAACAGCACCTGGAGAATCTGGTGACCAACGCCGTGGGGATCGGCCTGAGGGGTCAACCACGCGGCCATGCGCCGAGATACGTGAGGAAAATAGTAGTAGGCGGCGGCGGTGCCGGCGAGGAAGAGCACTGTCATCAGGGCGGCATAGCGCTTGCGGCCGGTGGCCAGGTAGCTTACCGCCCCGAACAAGCCGAAGAACAGCAGCGCCGCTCCCAGGTCGCGCAGCAGCACAAAAACCGCCAGCGAGAAGACTACCACCAATAGCAGTGGGCCCATGTAGCGGAGAGCCAGCGGAGCGAATAGGCCCGAATCGGCGCTTTGACTGCGAATCAGTTGACCTTTGTCGGCGACATAGCCGGCGAGGAATATGCAGATGATGACCTTGGCAAGCTCGCCCGGCTGAAATGACACCAGATCGGGGATGCCGAGCCAGAGCCGAGCGCCGCCCTTCTCCTGGCCCCAGATCATGGTCGCCACCATCAGAGCAATCGCGCCGACGCCCGCGGTGTATTTGTAGCGGGCCAGGTCGCGGATATCGTCCACGAGATAGTACACGATGATCATCAGGGCCGCGCCCATCAGCACCCAGATAATCTGGCGCGAAGCCGATTCGGGATTGAGCCGCCACAGGAAAATTACACCACAGCCGGCGATCAGCGATACCGCCGGCAACAGCAGATGGTCGCGGCCCTCGGACTCAATCTGCATTAGCAGCGCCGCGACGATAAAGCTGCCCGCCACCGTCATCACCCGCAGCACGCGCAGCGGCGACTGGCCCTGGTCCAGACAGACCAGCAGCAGGCCCAGTCCCATCAGTGCGGCGCTATATAAGAGCAGTAATACCTCGGTGCGTCTTAGTCTTGAAATGGTCAGCCTTCTCCCGATGATGTTCTCCGCGCACTACCGGGGTTAGACCGCGGAGTTGCTGCGGTATTCGAGGACGACAGTACCTACGGTCACCAGATCGCCATTGTTGAGGGCGACTTCGCCGGTGATGCGCTTGCCGTTGCGCATGGTGCCGTTGGTGCTATCACGGTCGGCTAGGATGCGGTGACCGCTCTTGAGGAAGATTACTGCATGTTGACTCGAGACATAGCGATCAGAGATGCGGATGGAGTTCTCCTTGGTGCGGCCAATGGTCACTGCGGCGGTCAGCGGGAACTCGGTGCCGGCAGTTAGGCCGGAGCCGCCCGGGTCTCTAACGACCAGATACGGCTTGGGCTTGGCGGCTGCCACAGGGGGCGGTGCAGATGGGCTCCTACTCGGCGCTGCAGGCCGGCGGGCAGGTGCCTGGGTAGCCGGAGTCGCCGCCGCCGGATGTTGCAGGCGGGCCGCAGCCACCGGTGCGGAGGCTGCGCGCTCTTCTGCCTTGAGGCTGCGGAAAAGCTCGCGGAATACCCAAAATATGAATACATACAGCCCCGCAAGGAACATGTACTTGCCGACTAGCTGAATAAGTCCCAGATATGGCACGCTCTCACTCCACAAAGAATCTGAGTTGCACCAGGCCGATCTCGATCAGGTCTCCGTTGAGGAGGGTGGCCCGCTGGAGCTGCTGACCGTTAACAAAGGTACCGTTGGCGCTGTCGAGGTCCTCGATTTCGTACTGCACGTAACGGTAGGCGATGCGACAGTGGCGCCGCGAAATTTCCGGCGAATCTATCACCGTGCCGCAGTTGTGGCTGCGACCTATGATGGTCTCGGTGCCGATCGGGTATCGGGCCGGCTCGGGCACTCCGGCTTCGGCCTGCAGATAGGCGGTTTCAGGGCATGGAGCAAAGCCGGCTTGGATTCGCAACTGGCCGCGTGAAAGCTTGGCATCGGGCTGCAATTGCACAGTTACATACGGCCCGATCTGCCAGGCCTCGGCCTCGGCGTAGGCGCGCAAATGCTGGGCCAGCTCGGCACACACGGCCTCGCTGATGGCGGCGAGTTGCTCGCAGTCCTCGCCGGCCATGAATATGAGATAGGAGTTGGCAACGAAAGTTCCGTCGGCGGTGCGCACGCGGTTGTCGCGAGCGGCATCGCGCAAGGCCGCCGCCAGCTCCAGAGGATGGAGCCGGCCGGGAAATATGCGCGCAAACGGCTCCTCCAGCGCCTTCTTCAGGACTGCTTCCAGGCGTTCAATCATGATGTGATGTGCCGGGCATTGCCCCGCGCTGAGAATTATAGCAAAATCGGCCCGCAAAGTCACCTGCCGGTGGAAAGCGGAGGCGGCTTAACTAAGTATTTGCGCCTAAACCGGGCTCTTTTCCAGGCCTCTAGTCGGTGCGTAGGAATCGGTCATGGCTGCGGCGAAGGTTACGGCGCTGCAGGTTATCTTGCCGATTGCGGGGCAGAGACTCGCTCGCGGCGGAAAACGAAGGTTGGGTGCAATGACTAGCTATGTAAACTATGAGACCAAACTCGATACAGTAACCAGCGGCTATGACGGGGTGACCTGCTGGGTGCAGGCCCGTGCGGGTGCCATGCCCCGAGCAGGTAATGACGATATGCCTGCCGTGGTGCTGACGATGCAGAAGCTGCTGCTCAGCGGTTCTGATGTATTCTACGCCCTGAATGAGATGCGCAGCGATGACATGGGCGCGACCTGGTCGGGACCGGTGGAGCATCCCGCGCTGGCACGGCGTCAGGAACCGGGTGGCATCGAAGCGGTCATCAGCGGTGCCACACCGCAGTGGCACGCGGCTAGCGGCAAGCTGCTGCTTACCGGCCACTGCGCGCGCTATATCGGAGACGCCCTGATGCCGGACCCGCGTCCCCGCGAGGCCACCTACGCGGTCTATGACGAGGAGAACAGAAGCTGGTCCAGATGGGAGTCCGTAGAGCTGCCGGAGGAAGAGAAGTTCTTCTCGGCCGGTCCGGGCGGAGGCCAGCGGGTTGATCTACCGGAAGGCGAGATACTTCTCCCGGTCTATCACCAGGAACCCACCGATGACTCCTGGAAAAGCTGCTACCGCACCAGCGTCCTGCGCTGCGGCTTCGATGGCGAAAGGCTGAGCTACCTCGAGCAAGGTAACGAGCTGACCGTGGCCGAGCCGCGCGGGCTGTGCGAGCCGTCACTGACCTATTTCCAGGGGCGCTACTACATGACGCTGCGCAATGATGTGAGGGGCTACGTGGCATTTAGCGACGATGGCCTGAATTACGAGCCGCCACGGGCCTGGGCTTTCGACGATGGTGAAGAGCTGGGCAGCTACAACACTCAGCAGCACTGGGTCACGCACAGCGACGGCCTGTTTCTGGTGTACACGCGGCGCGGGCTCAACAACGACCATGTGATGCGGCATCGCGCCCCCCTGCTGATGGCGCAGGTTGATACTGAACAACTGCGTGTCATCCGCGAGACCGAACGAATCGTCGTGCCGGAACGGGGCGCGCGTCTGGGCAATTTCGGGACCGCGAACATGACGCCGCAGGAGAGCTGGATAATCGCCGCTGAGTGGATGCAGCCGGCCGGGTGTGAGAAATATGGGAGCAATAACAGCGTGTTCGCCGCGCGCATCTTGTGGGAAGAGCCTAACCTGTACGCGCCTAGCTGAGACAAGACTGCGCTGCATCACCGGCTCAGGTCAGCAGCGGCCATGCACGGCGGGCGCGAGGCCGGCGGCGCGGCGATTAAGGAGGATAGAGCCGCGCTGATGGGGAATAGTGTCACAGTTGCGGCTACGCATCCGGCCGCGGGCAGGCGTTAGAGATCGTCACCGCCAAGACGACCTGGTAGCGCGCACTGGCAGCAGCGAAGGCCGTCCGGAGCGCCTCGAAAAGCTCGTCGCGCTCGCCGATAACCAGAGTGCTCATCGCGCCGGTTTGCACCTGCAGCTCGTAGGTGCGCAACTCATCGGCAAAGGCCGCGATCGCGGGCCCCAGGTCAGACACCCGCAGCGGATACAAAGATACCTGCGCAGATATGGTCTCAGACATTTTTCATCGCGCTTTCTCATCAGAGGTGACTGCTGCCTTAATATACGCTGAGGCGAGCCGTGATTCCTACCGCGACCAAGGATTGATTTGAGGAGGTTGCAGGAAGGGTCCACTCTTGCCGCGAGTAAGTATCAGCAGAGATTGTGTGTGTGGACTGCGTATTGTCGTATGAGCATATCTCGCAAGGAGGCAGAACCGTGGATAAAGTCAAGTGGGGCATCTTAGGCGCAGGCTGGTTCGGAGAGAAACACGCCGAAGCGCTCTCCGGCATCCCCAATGTCGAGCTGTACGCGCTGTGCAGGCGCACCCAGGCGCCGCTCAAGCGTATGGCCAAAGAGTTCGACGTGGCCAACATCTACACCGACTACAATGAGATGCTGGCAGACCCGGAACTCGATGTGGTCAGCGTCACCACCATGTGGGACGCGCACGTGGAGCCGACGCTGGCGGCAATCAAGGCCGGTAAACACGTCTTTCTCGAAAAGCCGATGGCCTCGACCGTGGCGGACTGCAGGAAGATCGTCAAGGCGGCCAAAGCCAGCAAGAAGTACTTCATGGTCGGCCATATCTGCCGCTTTAATCCGCGCTACGCCGCCGCCAAGCGGGAAATCCAGGCCGGCAATATCGGCAAAGTCATCTCGGCCTACGCCCGGCGCAATATCCCGGCGGCAGTGGGTGGCACAGTGCTGCCCAAGATCGGCCCGATCATCGGCGACGGCGTCCACGATATGGACCTGATCCTGTGGTACACCGGCGCGAAGGTGGTCAGCGCCTACGCCCAGACCACCGCCTTCCATAACTACGCCAATCCCGACAGCGGCTGGTCCATGTTCCGGCTCGATTCGGGCGCGACCGTGGTGCTGGAGAACAACTGGTGCCTGCCCGACGGTACCGCTTTCCAGATTGACGAGCGCATGGAGATCATCGGCACCAAGGGCTCAGTCCACATCCATGAGACGCACCCGAACTTCTCGGTAGCCAAGGACGGCGGCTGGACTTCGCCGGATACTACCTACTGGCCGGAGCTGCACGGCATCCGCGCCGGTGCGCTGCGGGAGGAGCTATCGTATTTCGCCACTTGCGTGGCCGAGCGCCGCAAGCCGAAGGTCATCACGCCCGAAGAATCGATGGCCGCGGTGGAGGCCTGCCTGGCCGCTGAGAAATCCGCCGCAACGGGGAAAGTCGTGAAGCTGAACCGATAGCGACAGTTCCCGGAGGGCTTATGGCCGGAAAAAGCGTAGGCAAGCAGCGACGGGAGGGCCCGTCGCTGCTCCACATTGAGGTGTGCACCACCTGCTACCACGGTGGCAGGGCGAGGGTGCCGCCCTCCATCATCACCGAACTGCCGTTGATGTAGCCCGCCTCGTCGCTCAGCAGAAAGGCCGCCGCCTTCGCCACATCCTCCGGAGTGCCCAGGCGGCGCACCGGAATCTTCTTCGCAACATCCGCCAACAGCTCGTCCTCCGGGATGTCCCAGCCGGCGCAACTAGCCCGCAGCATCGGCGTGTCAATCGTCCCCGGGCAGATCCCGACCGTGCGGATCACGCCGGCATAGTCGGTTGCCATGCAGCGGATCAGCACCTCCAGAGCCGCCTTCGAGGCGCAATACAAGGCATGGGCCGGGAAGCCGATGAAGGCCGCCACCGAGGTGGTAATCAGAATCGTGCCCTGGCCCTGCTCTTCCATCACCGGCACCACGTGTTTGAGCAGCAGGAAATTGCCCCTGACGTTGACCCCGAAGATCAGGTTCCAGTCCGCCTCATTGAAGTCGGTGACCTTGCCCTCGCGCCAGACGCCGGCATTGCTCATCAGACAGTCAATGCGGCCATAGGCGTCAAGGGTCTGCTTGACGAGCTTGGCGACACTGTCTTCGTCGGAGACATCGGTCGCGATGAAGATGGCGTCGTGGCCCGCAGCCTGCAGCTCCTGCTGCATCGCCGCGCCTGCCTCGGGCTGATTGGAGGCGATGACGACCTGGTTGCCCAAGGCGGCGAAATGGCGGCTGCACCCCTCGCCGACGCCCGAGGTGCCACCGGTCACGATTACGATTTTGCCTTCCAGAGACATAATAGCTTGGCTCCTTCAATAGTGCGTGTTCTAGACAAGACTGGTGGGCGAGAGGCGGGAAGAGCAACGGCAGCCCTCCCCCTAGCCGTCTCCCGCAAGCGGGAGAGCAAATAACGACGACGGCTGCTAGTCCGTCAGTCGCTGCTTGCCCTCGGCATACTCCATGAACTCATAGACCGCGCCATCTTCCAGTACGAACACGACGCGGAGCCCCTCAAGCGCCTCAAAGGGGCCGAGAATGACCTCCTTGCCCTCGATTTCGGCGTCCAGGTCATCAGTCTCGAAGGCAAAGTGGGCCTGGTCGCGCAGCGGGCCGGTAACCGGCGAATCCGGCTCGTAGCGCAAAAACTCGACCTTGTACTTATGGTCGAGAGGCTCGGTCACCCAGACCTTGGTGGCCTCAACATAGATCTCGTCCGGCTGCTTGTCGTCGGTTGGCAAACCGACATGGTGAAATTTCCGCATGATACCTCCGTCCTTTCATTCCCTGTCCGCAAACGGCCGAGTCTATTCGGAACCGGCTTGTCCGCGCCAGGCGATTGCCCGATCAATCATCCTGAAGATGTCGTTCTCCGGCGCATAGCCCAGCATTGACCGCGCCTTGGTGGTGTCAATTTCGAAGGAGTGATAGCCGGGGCAAACGATCTCGATAGTCGGGATGCCGAGCTTCTCAGACAGGTATTCGCAGGCGACGCGGTACTCGAAGGCGGCAGGGCCGGCGATGTTGAAGTCCTGGCCTACTGCAGACGGATTGCCCAGCATGCGACCGAAGGCCTGCATGACATCATCAAGGTGGACGATATGGCGGTGATACGGGGTCCCGGCGGCATCAACCTGCATGGCGATGCGCTCTTGGCGGGCCTCGACCAGAGCCATGATATCGTCGGCGACTAGGCCGAAACCGTGGCCCGGCTCGGCGGGATTCACGTTCTCCAGGAGCGAGAAGTGGTTGAGCAGATCGTCCTTCTCGAAGATCCAGGAGGAGCGTAGAATCGTGACCGGCATTTCGTACTGAATCGCGTACTGCTCGGCCATGGTCTCCTCCATGACCTTGCTGAACGCATAGTAGCCCGGATAGGCGGTTTTGGGATGATTCTCGTTGATCGGGATAGGCTGCGGATAAAACCAGATGCCCTGGGCCGCATCGCCGCTGAAGAGTATGAGCTGCTGAACCTCGGAGTCGCAGCAGGCTTCCAGCACGTTGAATGTGCCCCGCAGGCTGACATCGAAGAAGGTATCAGGGGCCTCCTTCATGGTCGCCAGGTGTACGACGGCGTCGGCGTGCTCGATGACCTCAGCAACCGCCTCCGGCTCAGTGACGCTGCCAAAGAC
The DNA here is from genome assembly GCA_964390495.1 of uncultured Armatimonadia bacterium. Lineage (GTDB taxonomy): Bacteria > Armatimonadota > Zipacnadia > Zipacnadales > UBA11051 > UBA11051. The sequence goes on along the minus strand of CAYMIN010000020.1, from coordinate 21,066 downwards.
AGTGTAGAGGTCGGCTAGCTCGATGGGAGTATTGTGGATCAGGACACGGACATTCAAGCCCCGCTGCTGCAATAGCTCGATGACGCGGCGGCCGATCTTGCCGCTGCCCCCGAATACGGCGACGGTCTTCAGGTCCATTTTGGCTCCCCTCTGGCAACAATTTCGGCGCTATGGCCTTTTCGGCAAGGGCCGCAAGATTCCTGCATCAGTCCCGCCGATGGCGGCGCAACCGGTCACTGGGGTGGGAACAGCTCGACTTCGCGCACCCACATCAGGCCCTGACGGTTGCTTGGGCCCTGGCCGCCCGGCTGGAATAGGCGGAAGCTGTCTGCACTGACCGGCTGGGCAAGCGCGAGGTCGGTAACCGGCACCGGGGCGTCCGGTTGGGCCGTGGCTACCGTTTTCCAGCCGTCGCCGTCGGGAATCTGCAGTTGCAGTTCCCGCGAGTTCCGGGCAATGCCGGCATCGAGCGACCAGTAGATGCTGACCTTAGCGATCTCACGGGGCTGATCGAACTTGAGTGTGATGAAGTGGTCCTTGGGGCTCTCCTCCGAGGCCCAGGCTTGCTTGGTCCAGTGCAATTCCTCGACCGCAATGAGACCATCGTTGATGGGGCTGGGATCGTATCCGGAGTAGTTGCTGTCCACCGCTACCTGCGCCTCGCGGGCGATGTTGCCCTTACGGCGCGGGTCCTCCATGAGCGCGACATCGTCAAAGTAGGCGGTGCCGGACTTGCCCCGTAACAGCAGGTAGAGATTGACATGGCGGATGGGTTTGGCCGGCTCAATGTAGAGCTCGCCCATCTGCCAGTCGGTGGTGCCGGTGTCGAAGTTGTAGGTCTGGCCGTACAGCGGTGTCCCATCCATGTAATAGATGTCCACATAGAGCGAATAGCCCTTGCCGGGGCTACCGCTGACCTCTTTGGCCTTGGAGGAGGCGCGCACCAGGATGGCGCAGGGTGTTTGCTGATTCAGCCCTACCGACTGCGAGGTCTCGCTCTGGAGCGCCGTAGGATTCTGTATGCGCAGAGAGGCCGCGCCGCTGCGGGCCTCCTCGGTGGCTATGCTGACGGTCTCCTTAGCCATGCCCCAGCCGGTACCGCCTTCCTCGAAGCTCGGGTTTTTCAGCAGGTTGGCCTCCCGGGGAATGTAGAGCATGGTGATGCGGGAATGGGTCGTGTCGGTGTCGGCGGTGGCGGAGATATTGACCTCGACCGAGCCGGGTGTAGCAGCTTTAGTCGGGCTGATATAGGCCTCGGCGGAGGCTTCCGCGCCGGCCGGCACCTTGAGGGTGGCCGGAGCCGTGACCCGCCAACCTTCCGGAGCAGTGACCGCCAGAAGCGCCGTGGCCTCCCTCGTGCGGTTATTGCGCAGTATGACGCGCGCGCGACAGGCCCCGGTTTCCTGGTCGGCACCGTGACTCTCCAGTGTCATCTCCAGAGCGGGCACAACGGTAATCTGGTGCGAGGCCTTCACGGTCGCCGCGCGGTCCGGTGCGCCGATATGCAGCAGGCCGACCACCTTGATGATCGAGCCGATTTCGGCATCGGCGGGCACCCGTATCCGGCAACCGGCGGCATTCGGCGGGATGCTGACATCGTCAGAAACCAGTTCCGTGCTGGTGGGCACTCCGGCGATTTCAGGAGGTGGGAAAGCGATGCCGACTTCATCACCGGGAGCTGCGGTCATGGGGCCCTTTATCTGCGGCAGCTTGATACCGAAAGCGGCCAGGGTCACAAAGCCCAGGTGCTGCTCGATCGTTTCCAGGTCGCGCAGGACCCGGCGGCAGCCGTTCTCGGCCTGATTCCCGACAATGAACTCGCTCAGCTTGCGGCACTTGCCCGATACCTCCCCCAACCTCTCGCGAGTGGTAGTGCTGCTCGGCCCGCCCACAGCGTCCTGGAGACTGAGCAGCGCGGTGCGCAGGCTCTGGCATTCGCTCTCAACGCGCTCGCGCATACCATCGGGCACCGGCTCATACCATTGGCTGAACTCGGGATCAATAACGTACTCCTCGCGGTTGGTGTCCGAGAGCGACACCTTCGCCAGCTTGAGCGTGCCCTGCACGCTGCCGGCAATCGTGGGCGTGATGTAGATGGAGCGCAGCGCCTGCTCGGATTCAATTGTGAACTCAAAGTCTTTCCAGTCATAGGTGCCGCTGTCCAGATCGAAGAAGCGGGTGTCGTAATGGGTGTAGCTGGAGGTGACCCAGGCCAAGCGACACCGCACGCCGATGCTGCCCTTCGCGCCGACGAGGTCCTGGCCGCTGGCTCGGACGCGTAACTTGATCTGTTCGGCGCTGGGCTGGAATAACATCGCCCACTGACTGGTGCTCTGGGCGTTCCCGTCACCCTCGAATACTAGATTGGTCTTACCGTCAACAGTCTCGCGGGTGTAGGTCTTGCCCTGCGGAAGCCAACGCACCAGGAGGGGCGGCTTGTCCTTGTCCACCTGGCGCATCAGTATGCCCCGGTCGAGGGTCTCCAGGGCCTGGGCGACCCGCCACTGTGCCGCCACGTGGGGGTGCGCAATCTGCAGGGCCATCACGCCGTCGGAGGGTATCTCCAGGTCGGCGGCAAGCCCCCTACGGGTGACCTTAAGCTCAATCGGTGCTCCGGTCACAACATCTGTCGCTCTTGCGGTGGTCGGATCGAGTTGCAGCGCCTTGGCATCTATGGTCAGGCTGGTCTTGTGTGGATGCGAGTCTTCATTCAGCAGCGTAAGCCACACGATTCCGTCGCTGGTCGGCCCGAAACGCTCGACAAAGACCTGGGGTTCGGAACTGCGCGCGTAGGTAACCGGCTCCCAGCCCGCCAGCGCCAGGTCGCGGCACAGCGGCTGGTACTTGCGAAAGATGTCGCGGTCGCGCTCGTAGTAGCGGGAATGATACCAGTACCGGCCTCCGGGTCCCAGGCCGCTGGGCGGCCAGTCGAAGAAGCCGGGAAACACGCCATAGGCCAGACAGCGCTTGTGGAACAGCTCCATCTCAGGCCGACCGATCTGTTGCTCGTAATTGCCCTTGAGCAGGGTCAAGAAGGGTTTGTGATAGGTGGTGGCGCGGATATAGTTGAAGCTCTCGCGAGGGATGCGCAGGCCGGTCTCGGCACCCAGAACATCCAGCCACGGAGCCACGTAGAAGCTGGCACCAAGAGCGCCGTTCATCATGGTGATAAGACCGCGCGGCCGCAGCAGCTCGGCGGCGGCCCGGGCGAACTCACAGGAGGAGAAAAAGTTGTTGATGAAGGGCTTCTGGGCCACCGGGTCCCACAAACAGGGCGCATCCGCTGTCCCAAAATGGTCCGGGCGGTAGTTTATCCCCGCCGATAGCCCATCGTAGTAGAAGCCGTCCAGGTCGGCGTTTCTGCTCTGCTTGACCTGCTGGATGCGTTCGATGGCGCGCTCCAGAGTCCATTCACCATAGGGCAATTCCGGGTCGAGATTGAACTGGGCGATGAGATGGGCATAGACGCGCCATTTGCGCACATCCAGCTTGCCCTCGGCGTCGTGAAGGCCGACGGCGTGATAGATGCCGTCAAGCTTGGTACGGGCCTTGAAGGCCGCCTCCATCGCCTCCACCTGCACCTCATGAGGCGGCAGCGGATCCGCCTCCGGATCGTAGTTGGGGATGTTGGCCCCCATACCGGCGTGGGTGAAGTAGGGGCAGGAAAGCACACCCAGCTTGTCATCGTATTCCGGCTCCGGCGCCCCCTCCTGCAAGGCGAAGTAGAACTCATTGGCATTGTCAATCTCCGACAGCTTGCTGAAAGCCATCCACTGGCCCTGATCCCGCACGTAGGTACGAAACAGCTCGGGGTAGAGCCGGTAGTAGCGAGCCAAGGCGCTGCGGAAGGCCCAATTGGGGTCGCACTGGTAGAGGTCAAAGGTGAAATCCACCTCATTCGGCTTCCTGGTGTCGGGCGATAGGGCGAAATCATAGACGATCTCAAGCTGTTTAACATCCCCATCGTAGGCGGTGCGGAAGATGGACGGCTTGTCAATCGGTACGGCCAGGCATATCCCCACCGGCCCGGTCAGGACGGTGCAGAAGTTGCGGTTGGAATAGCCCATCCGCAGGGCCGGCTCGTCCTTCCACTCCGGCAGGTCGGCATAGGCCCGCAGCGGGCGCACATTCTCGTAGAGCTTGTTCTCGGCGATGGTGACGGCGGTCTGCATGTCATTGTGCCACTGCCAGCCGTCGGCATCAAAAGGGAGGGCAAAGCGCAGCAGCATCCCGCGCGCAGGCAAGTCCTCGCCTTTGAGGTTGCAGGAGAACCGCAGGGCCTCGGCGTGCGACCTCACGACCAGTTTGCCTCGTACCTTGGCCTCGGCAAAATCCAGAGCCAGGCCCGGGTCAGGGCTGCCGGTGACCTGGGGTGCGGCGAACTCGGCCTTCCCCACCTCACACAGCGTCACCAGCGGAGCGGGCACCACCCGCAGGTTGGTTTCCCCTATGCTCATGGCGGTTACCTTGGCATCGGCATCCAGCTCCAGGCCGAGACCACCGGCCTTGATGGTGGCGGCATAGTTGAGGGAGGCGCAGAGCAGTATTAAGGCCGATAGGAATCCAAAGCGCACTAGGAAGGACATTAGGCTGCCTCCTAAAACTTGTCTCGAGATCAAAAGTTGGATACGCAACTTCTGGTATCCGGGGGACAGTCCCAAAAGGGACAGTCCCCCATTGCGCATTCTGAGACCGCTGCTGTTGGCCTTCGAGCTCCGGAGGCTGATCCGTGGCTCAGAACTCGTTGCAGGCCTTGACGACCTGGCCGGTGTGAATCGATTCCCAGGCGGCGGCGATGACGGCCATCGTCTTGGCGCTCTCGACTACGCCTGGGACCGGCTCAAGATCGTTGTCGAGACAGTCCTGGAAGTGGCGCATGTAGCGGATCACGGAAGCCCCCAGCCCGTAGGCGCTGAGGTCGGTTTCGGGTTCAAAATCCGCGACCAGAGGCTTGTGGTCAACCAGCTTGTCCAGCACCACCCGCACCTGGCCGGGCTCGTTGTCGGTGAACTCGGTCTGGAGGCTGCCCTTGGTGCCATAGATACCCACTTGCATCATCGGCGTGGGCGGATGGATGATGCCATACAGACCCGAGACGCGACCGATGACGCCGGACTTGAACTTGACGTTAAGAAAAAAATTGTCCTCCAGGTCATAACCGGGAGTGAGATTGCCCCGGGTGGCGTTGGCGTGAACGGTGTCCACATCGCCGGCAAAGGCGCGGATGGCGTCCACCGAATGGCAGCAGCCGCCATACAGGAAATCCTGCGGTACCGTCAGCCGCCAGGGGGTGAACTCGAAGACCGAGCGCAGATCGTGGACGTAGTAGCTCTCGATGGCGATGAGATCGCCCAGGTCGCCGTCGTCGAACAGCTTTTTGGCCATCTCGAACTGGCGGTCGAAGCGCATGGTCTCGCCGACGAGGAACTTCACCCCATGCTCGCGGACCAAAGCGACCAGCCGCTGGGCCTCTTCCAGCGACGTAACCATCGGCTTGGTGCAGACCACGTGCTTGTCGGCCTCAATGGCGGCGGCGCAGTGGTCGGCGTGCAGATGATCCGGGGTGAAGACACAGACCACATCCACATCGTCCTGCTGGGCCAGCTCGCGGTAATCCAGCGTCCCGAAGGGTACGCCGAACTGGCTCAGGCACTGGTCGAGCACCTCCCGGCGGCGAGCGCAAATCGCGGTGATCTCGTACCTGAGGTCCGGCTCGTTTTTCAGAAGTGCGAAGGTCGAGGCCATGTTGGTCGGCGACATCCCGACAATACCCAGTCGAATCACATCATTGCTCATGGTTGTGTGCCTCACTTTCTGGATTCAGTGCCTGTAGGTGCCTTGCCCGCTCCGGCCATGTGGGCCTCGAGCTTGGCCTGCAACTCGGCCGCCTTGGCCGGTTCCTGATCGCAGATATTGTTGCGCTCGCCGGGGTCATCCCGCAGATTGTACAGCTCATAGGTGCGCGTGGCGGTGGCCGGATCGAGGTTCATAATCAGCTTCCACTCCAGCGTGCGCACGCACCAGATGCGGCGCTCGTCGCCGTCCTGGGCCTGCCAGCCGGCCGGCATAGTTTCGGCATAGGCCTCCTCGCGGAATCGCTCGGTCTCACCACGGATCAGCGGCAGTGTCGAGGCCCCGTCATGCGGCAGCGCAAGCTCCAGGCCGAGGAGGTCAAAGATCGTCGGCATTATGTCAATCTGCGACACCTGCTGGGTGACGACCTTGCCGGCCGGCAGCTTCTGCGGGTAGCGCATAATCAGCGGCACACGCAGGCACTCGTCATAGAGCGTGCCCTTGAGGTTGCAAGAGGTATGGCCGACATGGCCGCGCTCCAGCAGCTCCTCCCCGTGGTCGGAGATGATGATTACCAGCGTATCGTCAAGCTGGTCAAGCTGCTCCAGCTTGGCGATCCAGCGCCCTACCAGGTCGTCAAAGACACGCATCTCGCCGTCATAGAGCGCGCGTATCCCCGGCGCATCCTCGGGCTGGAACTCGACCACGGCGATGGTGCGTTGGTGGGCCTCGTCACCGTCGCCGATGGGGTCTTCGCGGCCCGCTTCCATCGCCGACTGCACGTCGGGCGGATGCAGGATCATGCGAGTGCGGACGATGTCGAGCCGCTCCAGCGTTTCCGCGCTGGGCTGGAAATCATCGTCCACGAACATATCGTAGTATTCCTGCGGCGGATCGTAAGGCAGGTGTGTCGGGTACGGCTCGGCAAAGAAGAACCACGGCTTGTCGCGGTTCTGCTCCATGTACTGTTCGAGGTCATCGGCATCGCGGGGAAAGCCAAGCGGGGCCCAACGCGTCACCAGCTCGCCGTCTATGAGGAAGCCCGCGTCCCCCAGCAGGTGCAGAGGCGTGCGATGGCCCTCCCAGAGGTCTCCGTACCTCCAGGCCCTATAGTCAACGGCACTCATGAGGCCGTGAGTGGCCGTCGTCTGGCCGGTGATGATCGAGACCAGCGGCGGGAAGGTATGGGTGGAGACGGCGATGCAATTCTCGAAGCGGACGCCTTCGCGCGCCAGCCGGACGCAATTCGGCGTGGTGTCCTTCGAGTAGCCGTAGCAGCCCATGTGTGCCGGCCGGACCGCGTCCTCAAGTATTACGAGGATCTTCATAGTCGCCTCACCGTGCCATCAGCTTGGTGACGCAGGCTTTTGGGGTTCGCCGCGCCAGACATTGCTGGGGGTGTCGGCGTACTTCAGCGCCTGCGCCACGATGTCAACCCCGACCTCATCGCTCCAGGCCTGCAACAGCGCCTGGGTCAGCGGTCCGGGCACCTGCTTCATAGCTACATGATTGACCTTCGACACCGGCAGCATACAGTAGGAGGAGGTGGTCCAAAAGCCCTCGTCGGCACTATAGACATCGTAGAGCGTCAAGTCCCGCTCCACCACCGGAATCCCAAGCTTGCCGGCCAGCTCGATCACCGTCCGCCGGCTGATGCCTTCGAGAATGTCACGCGTTGTCGCGGTGTATAGCACGCCGTTGGCGGCAATGAAGAAGTTGGCCCCGGTCCCCTCTGTCACGTACCCGTCGGTGTCCAGTAGCAGGGCGAAGGCATCCGGATCGCTGGTCTTGGCCTCGAGCTTGGCCATGAAGTAGTGCAGCCGGAAGCGGGTCTTGCCGCGCGGGTCAACACACGCCGGCGGGACGTTGCGGACATTGGAGACGACCGCCGCTTGGCCATCGGCATAGCAGTGGGCGTACTCGTCATAGGGCAGGCGGCTCACATAGGCCATGATCGTGGGCTGGCCCGATTGGCCCCTCATTATGGGATGCGGGAAGCCGAGGCCGGGCGTCACCTGCGCGCAGACCCAGCAGTCGTCGTCTGCCGCGAAGTTGGCGATGTTGGCCTGGATGACTTGATTGATGACCTCCGCCATCTGCTCCTGGCTGACCAGCGGCTCCAGGCCGACATAGCGCATGGACCGCTCCAGCCGGTCGAGATGATCCCCGAGACGGAAGACTTTGTGCCTGAAGGTGCGCACCGCCTCCATGAAAACCGCGCTGTACATGAAGCCGATGTCGAAGATAGAGACTTTGGCGTCCGGCTCGGGCACCAGTTCGCCGTTGAGATATACCAACGTCTCCACGATGGCACTCCTCCGTCCGAGTTGCCTCAAGTCGCCTCCCAATTAGCCGGGAAGCGCCAGTACTTATCTCCTGAATGCACAATGCCCCCACCCCTCATCCCTTGGGGACAAGCCACGGGTGAGGGGAACGGGTGGAACAACTTCTCAACAACTTGCTTCGGCTCAAGCCACGGGATCAGCTAGAGCGTGTCAGGTTAGAAGTCTAGCCCACGTCACGTGATAATCATCTATCCCGCCTGGCCGCTGGCTATTTTGGTCTTAGCACCCTTGGGCAGGCTCAGAGTAACATTGTCCGGGGCCGTGACCTTGTAAGTGGTCGGGCTGATTTGGGTGACGCTGACCGCCAAGGGCCAGACCACCTCGTCGCCGACACCGTAATCATAGATGTCAAACCAGGTGCCCACCGGGAACTCGACCTCGAGCTTCTCCGCAGTCACCTCGGGGTGGGCCTGGGTGTCTATCACCGCGCCGCCGGCCACGCCCAAGATGCGGTACTCGGCGGTGCGATCGGCATTAACCACGCGCGCGCCCTGGTAGTAACGGTAGCCGCGCAGTTGGAAGGGTGTCGAGCTCACCACCCTCTGACTTTCGGTGCCACTCACCTGACCGGTGCCGACGCGCGAGTCGAACTCCAGGTGCAGCTCGGCCCCGCCGGCGACGGCCTTGGCCTCCAGCACCTTGTAGGCCAGACGCCGGCCCGGGCTGGTGATGTAGATGTAGTTGCCAACCAGCGCCCCGGGATTGGCCGGGGCCGGTGCGACGGTAATGGTCTCGGTGTCGCGGTCCACAGCTTTGATCTCGGCGCGGTACTGGGCGTTGTCCATGGTGATGCCGAGGCCGTTCTTGGTGAGGGTGGTGCCGCCGATTAAGGCCAGGCGTGCGGGGACACCATTTTCCTCGGAGTACAGCCCGAAGCGGCCCGCGAACTCAAAGCCGCCCGCCGCAGTTCGCGTCACCGTCCCATCGGCGGAGGCGAAGATGGTGTCAGTGCGACCATTCTGTAGCTCGACCACACAGCCGTAGGGTTTGAAGCCGGATTCATCATCACCGGAGACCTCAAGAGGGGTGACTGACTTGATGAGCGGCTGGTCGCTGTAGAGCTCCATGACATTGGTCACCTGGGTCTGAGTGGGGGCTTCGCCGCTTTTGGTGATGAGCACCCACTTCATCTCATAAGGGTCGCCGCCGGCCGGACAAGTACCGTCGGTGATGACGACTTCAGTGCCCTCGGCCTGCGGGACCGTCATGCGGAAGTGGAGGCCGTCGGCGTTCTTCAGCGCCCAGTCGGCCGACCATACGCCCGCCGGTGTGGCCCGCTCGACGTTATACAAATGCGCGAAGGCCCATTTGGTCCTGCCCTGTTTCAGCCATGCAGCATCACCATAGGGCACGTCCGGTCCGGCCAAGGTTCCCCCCTCCTGCTTGGTCAGTTGCAGCCCCTCGGTGGCGAATTCGCCCTCCTGGCAATGGAAGCTCCACCAGTGCTCTTGACCGCCGTAGATGCGGTAGAGGTCCAGGCAGTAGAACTGGTCTTCAGACACGTCAACGATGGCCAACATGCGCCGCTGCCAGTTGCCTTCATCCACGAGATAGCCTTCGCCGCTGCCGACCTTGTCCGAGAAGCCCTGAGCCAGGGCCTCGGCAACATGGACCGGTCCCGCATCGGCGAAAAGCTGGGCGGTGGCGGTCATGTTGACGAGCGGGATCTGCCGGGCCTCGATTTGCGTCATCCAGTTCCTGTACCAGTAATTCCAGTTGCGGGGATAGCCCATGTGCCCGAGGATTTCGCTCTGGTAGGCATCCAGGCCCATGTGCAGCATGTCCTCATGAGTATGGCCGCGGGCGCGGCCGTACATCATCCACAGGGCGCGCTTGTTGAGGCCATCGCCGCTACGCAGCATCGCCAGGCCGTAGCCGTCCTGCAGGCAGCTCGGGTCGTTCCAGTCATCCGGCCATTCGGCAGCGGCGGCCTCGATCTCTTCGCGCGTGTAAGGGAACTCCAGGGAAGGTCGCCAGCCGGCCGTCTTGGCAAGGGCCCAGGCGAACTTGGGGTCCTTGAAGATCTTGTAGGCATGCTCGAAGGCCGCTACGCCGCCGTTTTGCCACCTGGTGACCGACCGCTTGCCGAACTTCGGCCAGGCTCCACCGTCGCCGACGCGCGGATAGGTGCGGTCTATGTTGACGGTGTTCATCGAGAAGTCGAAGACACTGTGGTAGCGGCGGCTCTTGCTGAGGTTGGGGTACTTGTCGTCAGGATAGGTCTCGGGGCGCAGTTCGCGAAGATGCTCAACACCCTCGACGACGGGCCCCATGGCCGTCACGTGCATGCCGTTATAGCCGCCGGTGGACTCGTAAGGAGCCCCATCGCGGAAGAAGGTGTTGGTGACGAAGTAGCGCATCATGCCCCTGGGATCGTCGTAGAGCCAGTCCATGAACTCGTTGCCACGCTCGTAGTTGAGCACTTCGGCCATGCGCACCAGGCCCATCTGCGGATATGGCTGATTCGAGCTGGTCGTACCGTCCATAGCGCCCTGCATCCAGACGGCGAAGAGATTCTCCTCGAGAAAGCGACGCACGTCCTCATGGGTCTTGATGTTGGTGAAACCCTTCGACTGCAGGTAGGGGATGATCTCCTCGTCCTGCTCGATGGCGGGGAAGATCTTGTCATAAGCCTCGGCATGTCTCATTTGGTAGCCCGGCTGGTCAATGCAGTAAACGCCATAGCCGCCGCCGGCGACGAACGGCCCTTCGGCGAACGTGCTCTGACCGAGGCGCTCGACCTGACCAGCATTGTTGCGATGGCGGTGGTGTGTCATGGTCGCCAGGTACGAGTACTCCACCGCCAGCCGGCTGAAGGCGACGAGCGCCTTGTGAACATAGCGGATGTCGCCCGTCCTCAGATAGCCCTCGGCGCACGGCGGGGCGATATTGAGCATCTTGTGGCAGTACGCCTGGCAAGTTTCGGCGATGAAGCCATAGTGCTTGCCATCCGGAGCGATGTATCCGCCACCGATGCCGTCGTCAGGGAACTCGCCGCTGGTGAAGTCATCGTTGGCGAAATCGTTGGAAGGATACAGCTCGTTGCCTACCGGACACTTGATCTTCCACACATAGGGCACCGAGGCATAGCTGTAACTGCGGATTGACTTGTCATTCTCGTCGAGCCACGGATAGAAGGCCCCGCCGCGATAGATCTCGGTACCATGTACCGGGCAACCGTTCGCGAGGTTCACCCAGTGCCAGCGCGGAATGGTGGTGTCGGGCTGAATTGACCAGATCTCGTCATCGGTGAACTTGAGCCACTGCTCACTGGCACCCTTGCCGGCTGCGGCCTCTTTCATCTTCTCAGTAGTGGTAGTCTGGCCCGCCTTGAGCTCGGGCAGCATCTCGCCCAACGGCCAGCGGCGTGGCAGTTGTACGCCCTTGAGCTCGCGGAACTGACGCAGGTCCTCAAATGACCAGATCTCGATAGACACGGTGATCTTGCCGGCGGGGTGGGCAAAGATGATGTCGGTCTGCTTGGTCGGCTTGAGGGTGCGGAAGTAGTACCTGCGCTGGTCCTTGTTGGTGGGAAGTGGCGTACGGTCCAACAGCTTGACTTCCTCGGGCACCGTCACCTGGATCTTGGCTGCATCTGCGGGGACCTTCAGCGCTACCATGAAGAGGCGCCCCACGCCGAGAATGTCCGGCTTATAGAGCACCGGGTCTTCGTCCTGCGAGTACCCGGGAGCCGAACACAGCAGCAGTACCAACAGCAGAATGATAAGCAACAGGTCCCAGCGCATAGCGATCACCCTTCTGGTTAACGTAAAGCGCTCTTTGGGGAAGGTTTCGCTGCAGCAGCCGCCATACCTGCCGCGTGGCAAGATATTCTCGGTATGGTGACGAACAGAAGCGCGTTACCCCGACCGCCATCGGCGTAGCTGCAGGGAAGTCCAAGGTATGTCAACCGGTACCATGGAGCAGGTGGAGTTCATCGGTGGGTTCATAAACCGGTGACGGTACTGGGTTGTCCGTCGGCTCGCTGAGGGGCCGACAGCCGCCTGACTTACTCGGGTGACAAGGGGTACAGACGGGGTTTATCTGCGGAACATGTGAGGCATCCCAATCGCCCGGTTACTCCGTGCCAGGGCACTCCCAGGCCTGGTCTCGTCCTTCTCTCAGGGGTCGCTATAGAGCCAATCGCCAGAAAACTTGAGCAATTACACAGTTTTCCTGCAATTTCCTCAAGAAAACTCTTGACAGGTTTGTGCTGTTACACTATTATCTGTGAAGTAACCGTGGGAAATCATCAGCCTGGCTTGATGTTTGTGCTTCTGGGCGCATTCATTAGAGTATAATCGCGGCAATGTAATTCTGTACGTTGGAGTCGTGCTAGGGCGCTGCGAACAGGCAAACCTATGGGGGGCAGGCCTCTTATGTTTACGAGCGGCCGAGATGGTTTGTACATAGTAGTCGTGATAGCGTCGGTTCTGGTCCTCTCCGTTCCTGCCGGCGCTGATATCCTCAGTTCCCACTTCGGCGTCACCCTCGAGATCGACACCAACACGAATTACTGGGACTACAAAGATGGCCATGGCGAACGCACTTACCCCATGGACCAGGATAGCTATACCCCTACCCTCAACACCGATACCGCGGACCATATTGTTGACGACTGGTTCGGCGAGTGGAAGTACGACAACCGCACCATCTTCGGCACCAAGCCCTCGGGCGGGGAGCCGTACGATGTCGAGGCGATCTACTTCGACGATGACCAGGAGAACCTCTACATCGCCATCGTTACCTCGTTCGGCCCGAACCCGGGCTACAATGGTGTCGTTTCGGGTGATATCGCGCTGGACTTCGGCATCAATGATGAGTACAGCGACGGCTTCAGCTACGATTTCGGTGTGAATATCAACAACGAGATCCGCCGCAGCGATCCCACCAAGAACGCCTTATTCAACGGTAGCGCGGTCGGGACCGGGCTCTACCAGACTGCCAACTCGGACTGGTACCTTGGCAGCCCGCAGAATGACGTTCCCGGCTCCGGCGAACTGACTAACTTCGATCCGAACTTCTCGAGTTTCTCGGGCACCTATCTCGGCGATGCTATCCAGGCCGACTACTACGAATATGATTTCGGGTATTACGAAGAGACGCTGTGGGCGACATACGTGATCGAGGCGACGATTCCCCGGGCGCTGTTCGCCATGGAGATACTGCCGGACGATCTTATCGGCGTGCAGTGGATGTCGGGCTGCCGTAATGACAATGGTAACCTGAACCTGTACGGATCGGTGAATACACCCGAGCCCGGCACGCTGGCCCTGACCGCCCTGGGGCTGGCCGGCCTGGCGTGGGTCCGTAGGCGGCGCTCTTCGGAGCAAAGCTAGCATTTCACTGCGCCTGCCTCGGGCAGGCGATGTAAATGTCGCACAAGGGCCTGCCTGGTTCCCCCCGACCGGCGCAGGCCGCTTTTTTTGGGCAACGCTCCCACAGCCTCCTGACCCCTCGCACGGCCCCCTGGTATTGTATCAGCCTCGCAAACACAGGCGTCGCTCACCGGCCGGTCATCACACGGGCGAGCCTATTGAAAAAGACCCTGCCCCCGACCGCGCCGCTTTGCAGGTTATGGACGACGCCCCGCGAAGATACACCCGCGTAGCACCGCATCGGTGAAGCATACGGGAGGTGTCTTGATGGCAGGGCAACATATGCTGGATGCCGGCTGGGTGTGGGAAGGCATCGGGTTCGACCCGGGCGTTGAGCCCACGGTCTATGGTGTGGGAGAAGGCGCGACATATTTCGGGGTCCCCGGCGCCAACTTCATCTTCCACCCGAACAATGAAGTCAACTTCGCGAAGCTGAGTCATGTCCCAAAGGTGACAGCCGACATCTCGAAGTGGGTCTGGTACGAGACGACGGCGGAGACCGGCCGTTTCACCTTCGCCCAAACGCGCGATGACGACCCGAACGTGGTAGCGGCTGAGGCGGCGGAAGTCAGCCGGCTGTCGCTGCAGTTCCCCAACATCGTGGGTGCCTTTATAGACGACACCCACGGCGTGGCCGCACACGAGAACGCCACACCGGAGGCACCCCGCAGGATCAAGGAGGCCGTCCGTAGCCACAACCCGAACCTCGACCTGTGGATTGTGGTCTATACCCACGAGTTTGAGAACGAATACTGGCAAGACTGGGTGGAGGCCGTTGATGTCATCAACCTGTGGGTCTGGGAATACGAGAACCTGGTCAATATTGATGAGTATGTTGAGGGGTGCCAGCAGGTCTTCCCGGGCAAGCCGATCGTCATGGGCATCTACATCCGCGACTACCCGAGCCGCTCGCCGGTGCCGCTGGAGTTTTTGGAGATCGAGCTGAACGCGATCCTGAAGCACCTCGAGGCCGGCAGCATGGCGGGCTACAACATCCTGGGCAACTGCCTAATTGACCAGCATCCCCAGCAGGCGGAGTTCATCCGGGAGTTCATCCACAGCCATTGACCCACGGCGGCGGGCTGGCGAATAGTCCATACTAGAACTGGTCTCGTAACCTGGCGTCTATAGGACTGCTACAAACCGAGAACCGACACCTACGGTATTTGAGGGTCAGACGCTGACGGGCTATGGAGCCACTTCCATTCCTTCCTGTCGCCATTCAGCTTCGTTGCGTTGGAGGACACGCTTCCCAGCCTGTCCAAGTTTCTCAACAGGCAAGAATGCCTGTCGTCCTGCCGAGTATTGTGTTCCGGCGTAGCTCAGACTCTCTAGTTTATGGGCCGTTGGCGTTTGTATAGGCCTGGACGCGAAAGGGCTAGGAAACCCTTTCCAGTGTTACCTGCGCACCAGTGGAATGCGTCGTGGCGTGACACACCGACAGCGCGTGTCTTTCCCTGCGCCTAGTAGATGGAGGAGAACCGAACAATGAAGATACGGATACTGTTGCCGGCTTGCCTGATTGCCGCAGCGTGTGCGGCGTGCTTCGCTGCCGATGAAGATCGTCTCACGCGGCACGCCGGCCCCGATGCGGACGGCACAACCGGTGTCACCCCGATGAACTGGACGCTGGACCCGGCCGGCAAGCAGATCAAGGTCGGCGACTTCCCCTTCGGAGCCGCGCTCTCCCCTGACGGCAAGCGCTTGGCAGTCAGCAACAACGGCCTGGGCCTCCAGACCATCTCGATGATTGATACCGAGAGCCTGGAGGTCGTGGAGACGGTGCTGGTGCGGCGGCCGCAGTCGCTGTTCATGGGCCTGGCCTGGAGTGCGGACGGCTCCAGACTGTACACCTCCGGCGGTGGCAGCAACCTTATCGGCGTGTTCGACACCTCCGGCGAGAAGACCAAGCAGATCGCCACGATTAACGTGGGACCGGCCGCGACCGAGGCCGGTGGCAAGCCCAAAAGCGCGACAATGTACTCCGGAGGTCTGGCGTTGTCCCCGGACGGTAAGCGGTTGTATGTAGCCGAGATCCTGAACGATACCGTCACCGTGATTGACACTGGGACCAACCAGGTGCTGAAAGACATCCCGGTGGATGATAGCCCCTACACGGTGGTCTGCTCCGGCGACGGGGCCAAGGCATATGTCAGCGCTTGGGGCGGCGGCGTGGTCACGGTGATTGACACGGCCACGGAGGCAGTCGTCAAGAGCATTCAGACCGGCGATCACCCCTGCGCGATGGCCCTGAGCCCTGACGGCGCGCGCCTGTTTGTGTGCAACGCCAATTCTGACACCGTGTCGGTCATTGACAACGCGACCGACGAGGTCACTCACACCATATCTCTGGCGCCCTATCCGGATGCGCCGTTCGGCTCAATCCCGAACGCCTGCTGTGTATCGGCCGATGGCCGGACGCTGTACGTGGCCAACGCCGGTAACAACGATGTGGCGGTGATCAGCCTGGTTGACCGGCAATGGGGCGAGCAACAGGTGAGCGCCTACGACATCCTGGGGATCGTGCCCACCGCCTGGTTCCCCTCTGCGGTCAGTGTTATCCCTGATGGTAATAGGTTGCTGGTCACTTGCGCGAAGGGCTTGGGCGCGGGCCAAAACGCCGACCCGACAATGTATATCGGGTTCATGCTTCACGGCATCGTGTGCGCGCCGGAGATTTCATCACCCGAGCAACTGGGGCAATACACCGCGCGCGCGGCACAGCTCAACGGCTTTGTGGAAGGCAAGTCCGTCCGGCCTACCGCCTCCGCCGAGCCGTCGGCAATACCGCGTCACGTCGGCGAGCCGTCGCCGATCAAATATGTGGTCTATATCATCAAGGAGAACCGCACCTATGATCAGGTCCTCGGCGACCTGCCTCAGGGCAACGGGGATGCGGAACTGTGCTACTTCGGCCGCGAGATGAGTCCCAACCATCACGCCCTGGCGGAGGAATTCGTGCTGCTGGACAACTTCTACGTGGACGGCTCGGTCAGCGCCGACGGACACCAGTGGTCATGCGGCGCCATCGCCACCGATGCGATGGAAAAGACCTGGCCGGCCAACTACAGCAAGCGGGCACCGGCTCTGGGCGGCCCGATCATATACCCCAGCGCGGGCTACATCTGGGACCGCTGCGAGCAGCACGGCATCACCCACCGCACTTACGGCGAGATGGAAGGCGTTACCAGCAATGAGGGCAACGCCTGCCCGGATTATGTGGGCTGGGACCTGAAGACTCCCGGTGGCGACCAACGCAACGCCGACGTGTTTCTCGGCGAGCTGGCCGAGTTCGAGCAGGCCGGCGAAATGCCACGCTTCATCATCATGAGCCTGCCGCAGGACCACACCGGAGGCACCGTCCCCGGCTGGCCGACTCCGCGCGCGTGTATGGCCGACAATGACCTGGCCCTGGGCCGCATCGTCGCGGGCCTCAGCCACAGCCGCTTTTGGCCCGAGCTGGCTGTGTTCGTGGTGGAAGATGACGCCCAGGCCGGCCCCGACCACGTGGACGCCCATCGCACCGTGGCGCTGCTGGCTAGCCCATACTGCAAGCGCGGCCTCGTTGACAGCACCTTCTACGACACGGCGGCGATGCTGCGGTCCATCGAGCTGATCCTGGGCCTGCCGCCGATGACCCAGTTCGACGCCGCCGCCACGCCGATGCTCAACTGCTTCACCGATGAACCGAACCTGACGCCCTATGCCTGCCTGCCGAATACCCACCCGCTCGATGAGCTCAACCCCGGCAGCGCCTACGGTGCAGCGGAATCGGTGGCGATGGACTGGTCGGACTTCGATAAAGCGCCCTGGGATGCGCTGAACCGGATCCTGTGGCACTCGATCAAGGGGCCGGATGCCCCGTATCCGACGCCACATACCTCGCGGGGCTGGGTCGTGGCCCTGCCGGATGCTGATGCCGCCGACTAGCGTACCGGCAGACTGGTGTCAGCACCGCACGGAGGCACCCGCGTCTGAGGTGCTATCTGCCCCCGGCGGGCTGAAACTGGTACTCGTAGCTGACAGAGTGACCACGGAAACTGCCGAGTCCTACACCACATGCGGCCGCGTCGAGGGTTACGTTGAAGACCAACCGGGATTGTCCCGGATCGCAATCGGGCACCGTCAGCACTAGAGTCTGCGTCGGTTGTGGAACCCTCAGCGTCAAGCCGTTGACCAGGCGCGACTGGGGCGAATTAGGCTGGGCCAACTGCTGCTGCGAGGGGCGCTCATGTATGTAGTACAATAGCTCCCCTCCCCAGCTGTGAACCGCGTCGCTGCCGGCGGTACTCAGGTTGACCCTGATGTTGAGCGTACTCCCCACCGGCAGGCGTTGCGCCGGGACCGTCCACGTGGCCTGCCGTGCGCAGGTCCGCTTGACGGTTCTCACTACGGCCCCAGACCCGTCCACCTCCGTCTCCGTGTAGGTGTACTTGCCGGTTGCCTGCCCATCAGTCGCGGCGAAATCCTGAACCTCCTGCACCCTGACCTTGCCGCTGCCGCCGGTCCTCTCCAGGTGCTTCGGCTCGATGGTGCAGTGGATGACCTTGTCCACCAAGACCCATTCCGCCCCGGCAACTCTGTCAGTCGAGCGCACGGGGATGCCGCCGACGTCCACCACCAGCGACACCTTATCCGTCTCCCGCAGCGTCAGCCCGGAGAGGTTGCCCTTGATGATACCTCGGTCTATCGCCAATTCGTAGGCATCTCTGCTCTGGCTGCGGCCGTTGACGAACAGCGTCAGGCACTCCTCACCACAGGAGAAGTGGAACGCCCGCGCGTAAGCGCCGTAGGGCTCGTGCGTCAGCACTCCGGCCAGGGTCTTATTGGCCAAGTCCACCTTCGTGATCTCGACCTTAACGCGAGGGATAAACCAGTCCGCCAGCTTCACATTGGCTGCGATGGCCAGGGGCAGCAGCACGCGGGCCTGGCTTATGCAGCAGTCGTAGGTGCTGTCCAAGGTGGCCTGAGGACGGTCGTGCCAGACGCGCCGTAGATAGTCGAGCAGCCCCGGCTTCTCGACTCCCTCGCGCAGCATCAGCACTTCGCGGGTCCCCTGTCCGCTGCGCCCGAACCCGCTGATCATCTTGATGTACGTGCCCAACTCGTAGCGGCACTCCTCCAGCTTGGGAGAGGGGTACTCCCGTCCGGTCACCGGTGTCAACCTTTGGCCGGACGAGGGGTCGGTGCCACACACCGTGTCGGCCGAGAAGAAGTTCGCGTTGGTGTAGGCAGCAACCATGTGGAAGAGCTCGTCCGGGCTTTTCGCTGCATTGATTCCGTCCATTAGCCGCTGGTCAATGTCGGCGGCCAGATCGCGGCTACCCGTGTACGGGTCGCGCGCCACCTGCTTGAAGATTGTCTCTACCTCGGCACGGCTGATGGCGTCCTCATAGGGATCGGTGCGCAGCGGTCCGGCGTACGGGCGTAGGGGGTGCCCATCGTCCCTCACGTGGGCAGGCACGGTCATGTCAGACACCAGATGCATGGTCTCACCGAGGACGCGCCACGCCCTGGCGAACAGCCGGTCCTTCTTCTGCGGGTCGGTCTCGGCAAAGGCCGCCTGCATGTTCTCCACGCCGCGGTCCCAGCAGTATGGATTATCCGGCAGATTGGCCTGCGAAGTATTCGTGCCCCGCAGCGCCCAGTGCCGGGCATCCATCATCGGATCCTCCAGGCGGATGTCATCACGAGCCCCGCTCAACGGGAACTTCTTCTGCATCCATACGAACCATTCCGCCATCCTGTTGATGTCGGTCAGGTAGCGCTGCCCTTCGGGCCGGGTGGGGTCGTAGAAATGGCGCAGCGACATGAACCACTCCGGCTCGTCGGCGGTGTAGCCGCCGTCGCAGACCCACTCGAAGAAGGACTGCTGCTTGTCGCCCTCGGTCATGTCGTAGTGCCAGCGCCCGGGATTGGTCACGGACAGGCCTGTGAGCTTGCGGAACTTCGCGAGGTCCCCAACCACGTACTCATTGAGGAGCTTGTCTGGTCCCTTGGCCCGGCCCTCCACAATCGGCTGCAGCCACACCTTCAGCGCGCACTCGTTAAGTGCCGGATGCGCGCCCACATTCTCGTATGCCCAGAGCGGCCCGGCCAGAGCCAGCAGCAGGCCGCATGCACCCCACCCGATAAGCTGCCCACGTGTCTGTTTCACGATCTTTGACGCTCCCTTTCCGCAAAGTGTGACAGGCACGCCGCCTGTCTTTGGTCTTCGTCAGCCTTGACTGAATCACAGCGACAGCAACCACCACTTGCCCTCGGACTCGGCAAACTGCACGCACAACAGCGCCTCCTCCACTGTCACCTCATACTCCGCCTGCGCCTCGGTCTGACTTGCCAGCTTGCGCCCCGCCAGCCATTCGCCGAGCTTCGGCATGTCGTCAACGGATGCTGCCAGCGCGACGCCCAGCGCCTCCCGCCGCGAGGGATGGGTGAGGGCCAGCACAGCCTCCAGGTCGCCGGCCTTGAGCGCTGCTTCCACCCCGGCAGCAACCACCGCCAGGTCGTCCCCCGGCTCCGTCGCTGAAATCGTCACGGGCGACGTCGGTGGAGTCGGCGGGGGCGTCGGCGGTGCTTCTGTGGGAGATGGGGTCGGCGCTAGACGCTTCAGACTGACCATCAAGCGGCCCGTCATCGCCGGGTGGATGTTAAACTCCTCGCCCCAGTGGTTGTCGCCCGGGAAGTCGCCCACCCACACGGATTCGCCCGACAGCGGCCGCCCCAGGCGCAGCTTCTGCGGCGCGCCCAGTTCCACGGACAGCTCGATGTCCAGCCCCCGCACCGTCAGGGTGATGATCCCCGGACGGCCGGGCGCGACTGCCTGCGTGCTGCGCATCACGTGCCAGCCGCTGTCGGCGCGCCAGGGGCTCTGGAGTTCCGGGGCGTACACCTGGAACGTAATGTGTCCCTCCCCGTCAACCAGCATTGCCCAGGCCCCTACCGGCGCGGCGTTGAGCCCGACCGTGTCCAGTATCACACCAGGCCGTGTGTACCCGACCAGCAGTCCCAGTTGGAAGTCCGTCTGCGGAAAAGCCTCCAACAAAAGGCGGCCAAAGGCGGGGCCATCCAGATCGAAGCCCTCGCTCAATTCGCCCGCGCCTTCAGCGGGGAACGTCACAGTCACCAAAATGAGCATCAGCACTACGAGCACGCCAAGGTATGATGGCCTCATGGTAGATCACTCCATCTCAAGCTGAAATTGCCCGGTAGTGTCCCAGAACTCATCTGCGGTCTCCGGAGGGCCCGTATCGCCAGCTACCTGTCTCCCGCCGGCACTACTGGCTTCGCCATCCGGCTCGCTCATTCCTGCTGGCCCGAGCCTTTCTGACCGTCCCCCAAGCTAGCGGTGGAGTAGCGCGGCTGGCGCCGCTCATCAAAGCCCCCCTGCTGCCTCAACCCATGCCGGTCTGAGACGCCAATCACCGCCGCCGCCCGGCAAGCAGACCCAGGTGCCCCAGCCGCTGCAGCACTGTAGTAAAAAGCTGCCGGGCCTGGCCGTGAGCCTCCAGCCGCTGGCGGAAGCGCACCAGCACCGTCGAGCAAAAGCC
>CAYMIN010000019.1:0-78212 GCA_964390495.1 uncultured Armatimonadia bacterium | reverse complement strand
TCCCCAACTAGCCCCAAAGCAGCAGCGTCATCCTTGCCTGTCGCGGCTTGTGGCAGCGGCATGGACAGGCAGGGATGCCTGTCCTCCAGGTTGCTTTTGGGAAAGGGGCAAGCCGTGCTGAATTGCACCAAGTGCGGTGCTGGCGTCGGGCGTTGCCCGAGTCTCCTAAATACAACTCCTTCCCAACAACTCAAGAAATGTCTCCAGCCCGAGACCGCGACGCGCCTACTTGACGCGGTGGGCCTTACGGCTTATACTACTGGTAAAGCGCGGATGGGGAGGAGTACGCGGACCAAGCCGATCCGAGCGAGCCGGCGAGTAGGTGTGAGTGCCGGCATCGGTACCCGCTGAAAGTCGCCCCGGAGTTGCGGTCCTGAAAGGCTCCCGACTAAGGGCCGTCGGGCGTGCCCGTTATCGCATTGCCAGAGTGCTGCGTGAGTTGGCTGCGGCCATTACTCAAGCAGAATATGGGTGGCACCGCGAGACCTCGCTCTCGTCCCATAGTCAGGGACGGGAGTTTTGTCATATCCGCTAGACAGCGCCGTGCGTTGGGCCTAGGTCTTGCATTCGAGAGGTGAGCCATGCCGCGAGACAAGGACGATGCCGCCGAAAGCGAAGAGCCTATCGAGATTGAGCTTGACGATTTGCCTGAAACGCCGGAGCAGCCCGGCCCAGCGCCGGAGACCGACCTGCTCGAGATAAGTCTGGACGACCTGGACGAGGCCTCGGAACCGCAGGCATCGAGCGCCGCCGGGGCCAAGGCATACCCGGGCGTTGATCTCGCCGCCTTAAAGCAGCAGGCCGGTGACGAAATCGAGATGTATGTGCTTTGCAGCGAGACGGGGCAGCCGTTTCATGTCTATTGGCGGGAGACCTCGCCACAGGTTTACAGCGTATCACGTATCGAGACTGTCGCCGCCGAACGCGGCGAAGGTGCGGCTGGGCCGACTGAGCTACACGGCACCTTTTCTCTGGCCGAGTTCCCGGGCTGCCCTTACTGCGGCTGTCCGCGCATGAGTGTCTGTGAGGTATGCGGCGCGACCATCTGTGAGGGGGCTGTCAAGACTCACTGGCTGGGCGCTCGCACGCTGCAGTGCCCCAACTGTGGTAATCGCGGGGAGATCGCCGCCCAGACCGACACCGCCTACGGTACCCAGGCCGGCAAAGGCAAGCAAGGCAAGCCGGGCTGAACATGTGCCGCCGGATACGTATGGCCAGTCCTGCGCATGGCGCGGCAGGATCTAGCATCATTGATTTAATTCAGATGAACTGGAGCGCAGACCCATGCCCAAGCAAATGCCGACCACATACGAACCCCAGAAGGTGGAACAGAGGCTGTACCAGTACTGGCTGGATGAAGGCGTCTTTGTGGCCGAGATTGATCCCGCCAAGCAGCCTTTCTGCATAGTGTTGCCACCGCCCAACGTCACCGGCGTTCTGCACATGGGCCATGCTCTGGACCTGAGCATCCAGGACCTGCTGACCCGTTGGCACCGCATGTTAGGGGATGCGGCCTTGTGGCTGCCGGGGACCGACCACGCCGGCATTGCCACCCAGAATGTGGTGGAGGCGCGGCTGGCCGAAGAGAACCTCACCCGCCACGACCTCGGCAGGGAGAAGTTCGTCGAGCGCGTCTGGCAGGTGAAAGAGCAGCATCAGACCCACATCCGCGAGCAGCTCAAGCGCGCCGGCGCCTCGCTGGACTGGAGCCGGGAACGGTTTACCCTGGATGAAGGCTACAGCCGGGCGGTGCGCGAGGCCTTTGTGCGGCTCTTCGAGGAGGGCCTGATCTATCGCGGCGAGCGCATGATCAACTGGTGCCCGCGCTGTGCCACTTCGCTCTCCGACTTGGAGGTGGAGCATACCGACCAGGCCGGGCATCTGTGGCACATCCGCTATCCGGCGGCTGACGGTGGTCCGGGTCTAGTGGTAGCGACGACGCGGCCGGAGACGATGCTGGGCGATACGGCTGTTGCGGTGCATCCTGCCGACGAGCGTTATACCGGTCTGCTCGGCTCCGAGGTAATATTGCCTTTGATGGAGCGGCGGATTCCGGTGATAAATGATAAGGGTGTGGAGATGGCGTTCGGCACCGGGGCGGTCAAGATCACGCCGGCGCATGACCCGGATGACTTCGAGATAGGCCGGCGCCACGACCTGCCTGCGGTGGTGGTGATTGGCACGGATGGCACGATGGCCGACGCCGCCGGAGCCTATGCTGGCATGGACCGCTACGAGGCCCGCAAGGCCATCATCGCGGACCTGGAGCAGCAGGGCCTGCTGGAGGCCGTCGAGGACTACCAGCACTGGGTCGGCCGCTGCAGCCGCTGCGAGACTACCATCGAGCCGCTGGTGTCAACGCAATGGTTCCTACGGATGGAGCCGCTGGCCCAAGAGGGCTTGCAGGCGGTGCGCGACGGCGAGGTCACTTTTGTTCCTCCGCGCTGGGAGAAAGTCTATTGCGACTGGCTGGAGAATATCCGCGACTGGTGCATCTCCCGGCAGTTGTGGTGGGGCCATCCCCTGCCGGTGTGGTACTGCGATGACTGCGGCGGGCAGACCTGCACGGTGCAGGACCCCACCGAGTGCGTCCATTGCGGCAGCTCCCAGCTCACTCCTGACCCGGATGTTCTGGACACTTGGTTCTCCTCGGGCTTGTGGCCGTTTGCGACTCTGGGCTGGCCGGATGACACCGCCGACCTGGAGTACTTCTACCCGACTTCAGTCCTGGTGACCGGCTATGACATCATCTATTTCTGGGTCGCCCGCATGGTGATGATGGGCAAGCACATGCGCAATCAGCGGCCCTTTGACACCGTCTTCATTCACGGTCTGGTCCGCGACGAGCAGGGCCGCAAGATCAGCAAGAGCCTGGGTACCGCCATAGACCCCCTCGAGCTGATCGAGACCTACGGCGCTGATGCGATGCGCTTTGCGTTGGTGCAGCTTATCACCCACGGCCAGGATTTGACCTATTCCGAGGACCGTATCCTGGCGGCCCGTAACTTCGGCAACAAGCTCTGGAACGCCGCCCGCTTTGTGATCATGAATCTCGACGAGGGGGCGGAGGCAGTGGACCTGAGCCGCGCCGATCTGAGCCTGGCCGACCGCTGGATTCTGTCGCGACATGCCGCCACTCTGCAGCTTGTCAACGACGAACTGGGCCGCTTCAACCTGGCTCAGGCCGCCGATGCCCTCTATGAGCATATCTGGGGCGAGTTCTGCGACTGGTACATCGAGCTGTGTAAGCCCGACCTGGCTGAGGACGACAATCCCGAGCGCAAAGCGACCGTGCAGGCGATTCTGCGCGATGTGCTCAACGGGATCCTGCGCGCGCTGCATCCCTTTATGCCCTTCGTCACTGAAGAGGTCTGGCAGATACTGGCTCCCGACACCGGCAGCATCAGCGTGGCCGCGTACCCGCAGGCGGACCGGGCCAGGCTCGATCCCGACGCCGAGGCCGAGATGAGCATCATGCAGGCCGTGGTCTCGACGGTGCGTAACCTACGCGCGGTGATCAATCTGCCGCCGGCGCAGAAGGTCGAGGTCACCTTGCAGGCGGCTGAGGAGGTTGGCGCGATCCTGGCGGAGCAGCAGGTCGGTCTCAAGACGCTGGCAGGCATTAGCGAGCTGGCGATCCAAGTCGGGGCTGAGGCCGCGCCCGAGAACGCGCTCGGCGATGTCGCGGAGGGCGTGAAAGTGTTTCTGCACATCGCCGGGGCAATTGACATCGAGGGCGAACTCAAGCGCCTCGGCGACGAAATCGCCAAGGTCGAGAAGCTGGCTGACCAGTGCCGCCGCAAGCTGGACAACGCCGACTTTGTGGGCAAAGCGCCGCCTGAGGTGGTGGACCTGGAACGTCAGCGCCTGGCGGAGAACACCGCCAACGTGCAGAAGCTGCAGGAGCAGGTCGAACTGGTGCGCGGGCTGCTGAAGTAATGTTGGCTACCGTCCCCACAGCACGATTATCGCCGGCAGACTGAGCATTATAGCCGGCAGTTTCGTCAATGCTGAGTAACTCATCTCATCGGCTGCATTCGCGAGCTGGCGATGGCACAGAACTCGGCCGGAGGTTGGACAGATTGGGGTTTCTACCTGGGCCTGGCCGCCTTCGCGGTGGCTTTCGGGCATATCGAGGCTGTGGTGGTTGTCTATATCCGCGAGATACTCGGTATCATACCCACGCCCGAGCAGCTTGATCCGGAGGTATTGGCGCAGGTCCCGGGCTGGGTGATCGCCGTCGAGCAGACCCGCGAGGCCGCCACTATTGTGGTGCTTGGCGCGGTAGCTTTGGTCGCCGGCCGCTATGGCCGCCAGCGCCTCGGCGTTTTTTTGTACACATTCGGGATTTGGGATGTGATATACTACCTATCTCTGAAAGTCATGATAGATTGGCCGGCAGCCTTGACGACGATGGATTGCCTGTTTCTGATTCCGGTGCCGTGGCACTTTCCGGTCTGGGTGCCGGTGGGAATATCAGTACTGATGATCATATGGGGAGCCCGGTTCATGGAAGTTCCCCGCAAGGTAAGGTGAGCCATGAAGGGCAAATTCTATATGGGGCTTGATGTTGGTGGGAGTAAGATTTCGGCGGCCTTGGTTGATACCAAGGGCCAGATGTCGCTGCTCCGTCGCCAGTCCACACCTGAGGACGGCAAGCTGGCACAGGACTTGCTCATTGAGATGGGCCGAGGTCTGCAGCAGCACGCTTCTGAAGGCAGCGCCACTATCGTCGGAGTGGGTATCGGCTTTGGCGGGCCGGTTGATTATCCGAGCCAGCGCGTCCGCCGCTCACACCACACCGAGGGCTGGGAGGTCAACTTGCCGCTGGCCCAGATGGTCGGCGAACAGCTCGGACTGCCCACGCGTATTGACAACGACGCCAATACCGCGGCCCTCGGTGAGGCGCTGTTTGGCGCCGGCAAGGGCAAGGAGCGCATCCTCTACATCAATGTCGGTACCGGCATTGGTGGCGGCCTGGTGCGCAAGCAGCAGATCTACCATGGCGCCCATAGCAACGCCGGGGAGATCGGCCACTGCATTCTGCAGAAAGACGGCCCCCGATGTGCCTGCGGACATCGTGGCTGCCTCGAGGCCCTAGCTTCGGGCACTGCGATGGGCCAGGCGGCGGTGCGGGCGCTGAAAGACAGCCCGGACCTCCAGACCACTCTCCGAGACGTACCGGAAGCGGAGATCACCGGCGTAATGGTCGGGGACATGGCCGTCGAGGGCGATGAGCTGTGCCGACGCATCGTTGCTGAGGCTGCCGACTGGCTGGCCCTGGCCGCTGCTAACGCCTGCAATCTCTGGGACCCGGATGCGGTGATTATCGGCGGCGGCGTGTCAGATACCGGCGAGACGCTGATGGAGCCGTTGCGCGAGAGTTTCCGCCGCTACGCCACTCCGCCGCAGCATGAGGAGACCGACCTATACATCGCCCGCCTGGGCTATGATGCCGGCGTCGTCGGCGCCGCCGCTCTGGCCTTGACCACTCTTTGAGGGCCGTCAGCTACAGGCTGGGCCGGATGCTTCGCGGAAGCTGCGCTTCCGCTACGCATGCGGCCCCTCCGAAAGGCAAAGGCGCGGTCTTTATCATTATGACCACAGTTCCAGCCCGAGGCCCTAGCGCATGCCTAGCAACACAGGAGAGACCAAATGATAGAGGACCTAACCGACCTCACCGGTTTTACCTTTCTGTTTGATGACACCAGCTATCACGCCGCGTTCGGCCCGGAGGTGCGGGACCCGTTGTACGGGGTGCGCACCGGCGAAGAGATCCGCAAAGTCCTGCTCGACCAAGACGCCGACATTCCGCCGATTGTCTATTGGATGATGCGCGATCTGGGTCTCAAGGAGGCTCCATACCGCAAGGCGACGCACGGTTTGCGCTTCGACATCAGCTATTTCATCCCGGCGATGTTTGGCCGCGAGTACCTCAAAACCTCGGGCCACTACCACCCGGCCTCCTCAGACGGTGGGCCGGCCTATCCGGAAGTCTATAGCGTGCTTTCCGGCAAGGCGATCTATCTGCTGCAGAAGGTCAACCCGATCGCGGCCGACCTCAGCGAGGTAGTGGTGGAGGACTGCCTAATCGTGGAGGGCAATCCGGGCGACAAGATCATCATGCCGCCGGACTATGGCCATGTGACGATCAACCCACTGCCGGAGCCGTTGGTCATGGCCAACTGGGTTTCCGACCGGTTCAGCTCGCAGTACGGTGCGGTTGCACAGGCTCGCGGGTTCGCCTACTACCGCATCGAGGTCGAAGGCGGCCCGCGCTGGGTCAGTAATCCGCGCTATGCGGAGGCTCCGGCCTTGCGGATCGCCCGCGTCAAAGAGGTTTCCGAGCTGGGATTGACGAAAGACGCTCCCTTATTCACAACAGGCCAGCAGCGCCCGGAACTGATGGACTGGCTCAACAACCCAACTGATTATATGGACGCGGTCTGGAGCGGCCTGGAGATCATCGGCGAGCAGCAGACCTTCGAGCTTGACTAAGGTCAGGTCCGCTTCGCCAGGCCAAGGAGGCGGCACTTATGGAGCACGAATTCAAGTTGGCTTTGTCATTTGATGACGTGATACTGGCCCCTGCGGCCAGTACCGTCTTGCCCACTGAAGTTGACGTATCAACGCGCCTGACCAATGAGATTGCCCTGCACGCGCCGATTCTGTCCGCCGCGATGGACCGAGTCACCGAAGCCGGTCTGGCGATAGCGGTCGCCCGCGAAGGCGGCATCGGCGTAATCCACAAGAACCTGAGCATCGAGCAGCAGGCTACCGAGGTTGATAAGGTCAAGCGCTCCGAAAGCGGCATGATCATTGACCCGGTCACCCTCGGGCCCGACCACAGAGTCGGCGAAGCCTTAGCCCTGATGAGCAAGTATCGCATCTCCGGACTGCCGATTACCCGCGAAGGCAAGCTCATCGGCATCCTCACTAACCGCGACCTGCGGTTCGAGACCGATCTGGAGAAGCCGGTCGCCGAGGCGATGACCTCAGAGAACCTCGTCACCGTCGGTGAGGGCACTACCCTCGAAGAGGCCAAGGCGATCCTGCACGAACATCGCATCGAGAAGCTGCCGGTCGTTGATAGCGACATGACACTTCTCGGCCTGATCACGATCAAGGACATCGAGAAGATCGCTCGCTATCCCAATGCCTGCAAGGACAAGCTCGGGCGCTTGCGCGTTGCCGCTGCGGTAGGGGTCACCGAGGAGACTTGCGAGCGGGTGGCGGCGCTGAAAGAACGCGGTGTGGACGCAGTCGTAGTTGACAGCGCTCACGGCCAGCACATAGACGTGCTCAACGCAGTTGCGAGGCTCCGTGAGGAGTTCGCCGATGGCCTGCAAATAATCGGTGGCAATGTTGCCACCGCCCAGGGCACCCGCGATCTAGTGAGTGCCGGCGCTGATGCCGTCAAAGTCGGTGTCGGGCCCGGCTCCACCTGCACCACCCGCGTGATCGCCGGTGCCGGCGTCCCCCAGATTACTGCCATTCTCGAGGCCGTCTCAGCCGCCCGCGACCTTAATATCCCGGTCATCGCCGATGGCGGCATCAAATACTCCGGGGATTTGGTCAAGGCGATTGCCGCCGGGGCCGACTCGTGCATGATCGGTGCGCTGTTTGCGGGCACCGAGGAAAGCCCGGGCGAAACCGTGCTCTATCGGGGCCGCGCCTACAAGGAATATCGCGGCATGGGGTCGCTGGGGGCGATGCAGGAGCGCGTCAGTCTCCGCGACCGCTACGGTCTGCTGGGAGTGCCGGAGAGCGAGCTGGTCCCGCAGGGCATCGAGGGCCGTGTCCCCTACAAGGGGCCGGTCTCGATCGTGACCACGCAACTGCTGGGCGGATTGCGCGCCGGCATGGGCTACTGCGGCGTCAGGACGATTGCCGAGCTGCATGAAAAGGCCAGATTCTACCGGGTCACGGCTGCCGGCCTGCAGGAGAGCCATCCTCACGACATCACCATCACCGAAGAAGCTCCCAACTACCAGTTACCCGAATAGGTGCGCGGAATGAAGCCACACAAGATCGCGGTCATACCCGGCGACGGCATCGGCGGGGAGGTCATCGCTGAGGGCCTCAAAGTCCTGCAAGCCGCTGGGAGCAAAGCCGGCCTCAGTCTCGACTTCGAGCAGTTCCCCTGGGGCTGCGGCTATTGGCTGGAGCACCAGGTCGCGCTTCCGCCGGATGCTTTGGAGATACTGGGCCGCTTCGATGCCATCTACCTGGGTGCCGTCGGCTTGCCGGGCCAGGTGCCGGAAAGTGTCGGCGTGCGTGAAGTCGTCCTGGCGATCCGCTCCGGCTTCGATCAGTTCGCCAACGTGCGGCCGGTGCAGCCCCTGGCCGGTTGCCCGTGGTATCTGGGCCACCGCCGCCCCGAAGACATTGACTTCGTCGTCATCCGCGAGGCCACCGAAGGCTTCTACTGCAATCTCGGCGGCCGCTATCAGCCGAGCGCGCCCGAGCTGTCACAAGTCACGCCGCTGCGCCCCGCCTTCGCGCGTTCGCAGGAGATTGCCCTACAGACCGGAGCCTTCTCTGAATTCGGCTGCCGCCGGGTCATCAGGTACGCCTTCGAGCTGGCCCGCAAGCGCGACGGCAAGTGCCGGGTTACCTCCGCCACCAAAAGCAATGCTCTGACCCATGCGATGGGCATGTGGGACGAGGTCTTCGAAGAGGTGGCTGCCGAGTATCCCGACTGCGAGCACGAGTGGCAGCACGTGGACGCTCTGGCGATGCGCTTCATTATCAACCCGGAGCGCTTCGACGTGGTGGTCGCCCCCAATCTGTTCGGCGATATCCTCACTGATCTGTCGGCTGTACTGGTGGGTGGGCTTGGGTTTGCCCCGGGCGGCAATCTTTCCGAGACTGGCCCTTCGATGTTCGAGCCGCCGCATGGCAGCGCCCCCGACATCGCCGGCCAGGGCATTGCCAATCCCCTGGCGGCCATTCTTACTGCCGCCTTCATGCTGGAGTGTCTGGACGAGCCGGAGGCCGCCGGGACCATCCGGGCCGCAGTGGCGGCGATAGTAGCGGCGGGTGAGGTACTTACTCCCGATGCCGGCGGCTCGGCCACCACCGAGCAGGTCGGTGATGCCATCCTGGCAGCCCTCTAAGCTGCTAGGCGGCCTGCAAAAGGAGACACAGCCCCATGTTGGTTGACATCAACACCTGCTTCGGCAAGACGCCGAAGCGGCGCGTGGACTGGTCGCCCGCGACGCTGCTGAGCTTGCTGGAGGCCAAGGCGGTTGACCGGGCGCTGACTTACAGCCTGCGCGGGGTCCTGTATGACTTTATCACCGGCAATGACGAGACCTGGGAAGTGTGCTCCGGACACCAACGACTGATTCCGGTGGCGACGATTGATCCGCGCCGCCATTTCGGCTGTCTGGAGGAGGTCGAGCGCTGCGCCGACCGGGGCTTCCGCGTATTCCGCTTCTTCCCCGACCAGCAGGGCTGGGCCATCAACAGCAAGCCCTTTCTCAACATCTGCGAGGCGATTGCCGAGCAGCGGGCGGCGGTCTTGCTGCCGGCGGGCGCCTCCGGCCAGCAGACACTCATCGGCGAGGTCATCGCGCCGTTCGGCTTCAGCATTGTGCTAATCGGCGCCGGCTATGGGGTCAATGCCGAGACCTATGCAGTTACCGCTGAGTATGACAACGTATTCGCCGAGACCCACATGTTCGACACTCCCGGCACCATTGAGGGCCTGGTGTGGGTGGCAGGCCCCCACAAGCTCATGTTTGGCTCCAACTCCCCCGATCGCTACTTCGGGCCCGCCTACGCGATGGTGCAGCACGCCGAACTCACCGAGGAAGACCGTGCCGCCATTCTCGGCGGCAACGCCCTGAAGTGCCTGCACCTGGAGGGCCTCTAGATGAAGAAGATTGACGCCCACGCCCATTACGGAGTGTGGAACTTCCCGATTCCCCACTGCGGCAATGTGGACAATCTCCTGCGGCTGTGCGACAAGTATGATGTAGCCCATGCCGCCTGCTCTTCGGCCCTGGCGATTCTCTATGACATGGAAGCAGGCAATGCCGAGATGGCTGAGCTGGTCGCGACCTACGAGCAGATTCTCGGCTACGTCTATGTCAACCCTAATTTCGTCCCCGAGTCAGTCGCCGAGATGGAGCGCTACTTGCCCGAGGCCGGTTTTGTTGGTGTGAAGATATATACCGGCGGCTACAGCGGTGTAGCGGTGGACGCGCCGATCTTCGAGGAGATGGTGGCCGAGGTGGCGCGCTATGCCTCGGTGATGCTGATCCACACCTCCAATGCCGCGTGCGCCCGGACGCTGGCCGGCTATGCCGAGAAGCACCCGGACCTCAACTTTATCATGGGGCACGCGGCGGCAATGGATTCCGACCAGGCGGCCGAGCTGGCCAAGACGCATCCCAACATGTATTTGGAGTTCTGCAGCAGTTGGTCGGGCAAGGGCAAGGTCGAACGCGCTGTCGGCATCTGCGGGCCTGCTCAGATCGTTTACGGCACCGACATGGACTTAATTGATCCGGCCTTCATCATCGGCATGTATGAGGAGGCCGGCCTGACACAAGAGCAGCAGCAGATGATCTACCACGACAATGCCGCTCGCCTTTTCGGACTAGCCTAGAGCCTCCCCACAGTCGTGGCCGGTGCGTGGCCAGATTGTCGGGAGGTCAGAAAAGGCGCCCTGTGGCCGTTGTAGGGGCGTGATTTTGTATGTGTTTAGCGTGGAGCTTGGCGATGGTGACTCAGGCTGGAAGCTGAGAACTGAGCATGCTTGGCATCCTCAGTGCTCACCTGAGCTTTGGGAACAGCACAAAGCTCAGGCCGAGCCACGCGTCGGAGGTTAGTTGGCTGGATACGCTAAACAGATACGTGATTTTATCACGCCCTGCAGGTCGCTTTTGAGTGGGCGCAATCGATTGCGCCCCTACAGCACAGCGCCGCCCTGGACGACAGGCATCCGTGCCTGTCGAGATCTGGACAGCCAGGGATGGCTGTCCTCCATGTTCGTCAAGAGGCTCACGTCCTACCGACAATTCCTCCACGCTCGCGGACACCCCGCCTGGCTTGACGAGAGGCACCTTTTCGGCATATAATTCCTTGCGTTAGAGCGGTGCGCCCATGGTCTAGTGGTAAGGATAACGGGTTCTCAGCCCGTAGGCCGGGGTTCGACTCCCCGTGGGCGTACCAACGCATCTCCGACCGGCTTCACCTGTTTTCCCGCACCGGGCCATATCTCGGGGCCCGTTTCTGGCATTCGCACGACGGGACTAGAGATTCAGGGCCGGGTTGTAGCATGGTAACCAACACAACGCAGGGACAACGCGCTGGGGGAGACCTATGATGACCGCTAGCCTACGGATGTGCGGCTTGTTGACCGCCATAGCCCTGATCTTGCTCCCGGCCCTGACGGTCCAGGCTGACGCTAGCTACTCGGAGAAGCCGGAGGTGGCGGCCGCGCGTTATCTGGATGCCCGCCGCCAGTTGCAGGCCGTCAGGGGCGCAACGGTGGATGCCTTGTTGGCCCGGGGGCCCGAGGTGCGTGGTCATGTCGTCGAGATTGCCGGCAAGATCGTGGGCCGCACCACCCGCGCCGGCTCCGACAGTCAACTCAGCTTCGTCTTGCGCCTGGAGGGCACCGAATACGCCGTCTTCATTGACTCCTCCAGTGACCATCCGTTGGTCCAGATCGGCAATGTCGTCCATGTGCTGGCTGAATTCCCGGCTGATGGGCAACCGCTGGATCACTATCAGATGCGCGAGATCGTGCTGAGTGGCGATCTGCCGGCTGCGGAACGCAATACCGCCATAGCGCCGGCTGGTGGGCAGACCACCGTACCATCTACCGAGGGTACCACGAATCCTATCAAGCAGGAACCCACGGCCGGGCAGCCGTCGCAGACGACCCCGACCGGCCAGCAAGTTGAGCAGCCGGAGGGCGAGGCTGTAGCTCGCCCCGGCACTCTCTTCCCCGACATGCCGCAGTGGGCGACCTCGGCCGCGGTCAGCACCTGGATGGAGTGGATCAAAAAGCAAAACTCCCGTCTCAGTGATTTGCAGTTGAGACTGATTGTCGAAAGCGTTTTGTACTATTCGCACAAGTTCGGCATTGACCATCGCCTGGCGTTTGCCATGATCAAGTACGAGTCCGACTTCAGCCCGACTTGCCGTTCTCACGCCGGAGCGATGGGCCTGACCCAGTTGATGCCTGGCACGGCCAAGGCTCTCGGCATCAGCGACCCGTGGGACATCCAGCAGAACATTATGGGCGGCCTCAAGTACCTTGCCGAGCAGCTTTACAGTTACGAGAGCCGCTCCAACTATGAGCAGACGATTCTCGGCCTGGCCTGCTATAATGCCGGGCCTAACGCTGTCAAGCGAGCCGGGGGCGTCCCCAACATCTCGGAGACTCAGCGCTACGTGAAGAGGGTATCCGACCTCTTCCTGGAGCTGTACCAGAGCGGGATGCCCTGAGCGGCTGCCCTTGTCCGCAGTTCTGCTGCCTTTCATCTTCTCCCCTGGTTGGCTGGTGAGATTCCACCTTGGCTCCACAGTCGAAGGTTGTCACGACTTGAGATGCAATCGGTGTCGCACCCAGATGAAGGAGTTGCGCGGCACATATCATAACAAGCGGAAGTTCCGCTGCCCCCGCTGCGGCGCTGTGCGAATGCAGAGACAATCGCAGCCGCGTCGTGAGCGCGACGGCTAGAGGGAGACTATGCCTTACCGCACATGGCTGTTGGTGGCGCTGGCGGTGTTGATGATCGGCCTGGCCTGGCACCAGGTCTTTCTGATGACCGGCATCTTGTGGTGGGATGCGCCGCAGACCGTTGTTCGGCAGCCCGCGCCGCCCCCGCTGCAACTTGAGCCACTCGATACCTCCTGGGTTGACCTCTCGGCATGGCAACGCA
Source organism: uncultured Armatimonadia bacterium (assembly GCA_964390495.1). Taxonomy (GTDB): domain Bacteria; phylum Armatimonadota; class Zipacnadia; order Zipacnadales; family UBA11051; genus UBA11051. The sequence continues at coordinate 65,307 of CAYMIN010000019.1, read as the reverse complement.
CCCATCCGGTGTGGGCGGCGCTGCAGTAGCCTCTGAGCGTTGTCACGCCTTGTTACCTATGCCGGAAAGTGATCTCCCAATGGCCGAAAACCACGTCACCATTATCGGCGGCGGTTTAGCGGGCGCTGAAGCAGCTTACCAGGCGGCCACACACGGGGCTCGTGTGCGCCTGTACGAGATGCGCCCCGAGGTTGCGACGCCGATGCACCGGACCGGGCTGCTGGCCGAACTGACCGGCGGCTCATCGTTCGGGCTGGACCGGCCCGATCGTGCCACCGGCCTGCTCATCGCGGAGCTGCGCCGGCTTGGTTCGCTCATCATCCAGGCCGCCGATGCCACGCGCCTGATGGACAGCAGTCTCCTCACGGTTGACCGGCTGGCTTTCGCCGAGTATGTCACTGAACGGATCCAGCAGCACCCGGACATCGAGCTGTGCAGGCAAGCGGGTGACACCGTAGCGCTGACTGGCCCGGCGGTGATTGCGACTGGCCCCATGACCGCTGCGGCGCTGGCCCGCAGTCTGTTTCGCGTCACGGGCCAGGAGTACTGCTTCTTCTATGGCGCTACCGAGCCGTTGATTGAGGCGGCCTCCCTGGACGCTGAAGCGACGTGGCTGCAGGCCCGCTTTGACGAAGACCAACCGGCCTACCGCAACTGCGCGCTGACCGAGCAGCAGTTTGAGCGCTTCCTGGCGGTGCTGGAAAAAGCCGGCAGCGGCTTGCCGGAGGGTCTGAGTAGTGATGACATTCTGAATCAGTACCTCCCGCTGGAGGTCGCCGCGGCAGAGGGCGACAGGCCCCTGTCTGCCGGGCCGCTCAATCCGGCGGGGCTGAGGCCTCCGGGCAGTGACCAGCAGCCATTTGGCGTCTGCCAACTGTGCCCGGATGACGCGGAGCATTCGGTCTATCGGGCGGTCAACCTGCGCACCGGCCTGCCGCCGCCTGAGCAACAGCGCCTCTTCAGCAATGTCGCCGGCCTGGAGCGGGCCGAGTTCGTCCGCCACGGCGGCCTACACCGCGCAGTGTACATCAACTCGCCGGCACTGCTGCAGCCGACGTATGAGCTGAGGCGACGCCCGGGGTTGTTGCTCGCCGGGGCGATTGCCGGTGTGGTGGGGTATGCGGCTGTGGCGGCTTCCGGCTGGCTTGCCGGCATCAACGCCCTACGTCGGCTCCAGGATCAGGAGCCTGTCATGCTGCCGGCGGAGGCACTTTGCGGGGCTATGACACGGGTGCTGGTGACGGCGGCCCCGGAGAGCTTCCGGCCCCTGGCGGTCAACTTCGGCATGTTACCGGCGGATGCGATTGCCGGCGACATTCCCAAAGAGCAGCGACGAGCCGCCCAGGCCGAGCAGGCCTTCGCCGCCCTCGACGACTTTATGGAACACAATAAGCTGAAGCCGGCGGAACTTTAGACCATTCTGCCGACATTACTATACTCGTGCACTGCGCAGTGTTACAATATGGTGCGGGACGACGCCGAATGTCTGCAGCCTACATTGACGCCTTCATCGAGTACTTGCTCAATTCGCGACGCGTATCGGCCCACACCGCCGAGGCCTATGCTCACGACGCCGTGCAGTTCATGGACTTCCTGGCCGCGATCTGGGACGAGCAGCACAGTGCCGACTTCGCCTCGGTTGACTATGGCGCAATTCGGGAGTATGTCGCTCATCTGCACCAACAGAAGTACGAGAAGCGCTCGATTGCGCGCAAGCTGACTGCCTTGCGCAGCTTTTTCAGGTTTCTGGTCGCCGAGGAGCTAGCCGATGCCAATCCGGCGGCTTTGGCGCGCCTGCCCAAGCTCGACCATGTTTTGCCCGAGTTTCTGTACCCGCAGGAGGTGGCTGCCTTATTGGCCGCTCCCGAGCGCGACTCGACCCTGGGTTGTCGCGACCGCGCGATCCTGGAGCTGCTCTATGCCACCGGCATACGCCGCTCTGAGCTGGTCGCTATCAAGCTACCCGACATTGATCTGCAGCAGCGGCAGATACGGGTCTTGGGCAAGGGCGACAAGCAGCGCGAAGTGCTGTTCGGTGAGCCGGCGGCACAGGCCCTACAGGACTATCTCCAGCGTGCTCGGCCCCAGCTCTTGCGCAAGCGCAGCGATGGCCAGCAGGAGGAAATTTGTTTTCTGTCGAAAAGCGGCCGGCCCTTAGACGCCTCCTACATTTACCCTCTGGTGCACAAGTATATCATCCAAGCCGGAGTGAGCAGTGGCATCTCACCACACGCTTTGCGCCATACCTTCGCCACCCACATGCTCGATGGTGGGGCCGACTTACGCACCATCCAGGAGCTGCTGGGCCATGTCAGCCTGCGCAGCACCGAGGTCTATACTCATGTCACTACCAGGCGCATGAAGGCTGTCTATGCACAAACCCATCCGCTCGCCAAAGGAGGCCCTGAGCAGGATGACTGATACACAGGAGACCAAGACACGGGGCACAACCGTCGTGGCGGTGCGCCGCGACGGCAAGCTGGCGCTGGCCGGCGACGGTCAGGTCAGCATCGGTGAGATTATCTTCAAGAATCGCGCCTCCAAGCTGCGGCGCATGTATGAAGACCGGGTGCTGGCCGGGTATGCGGGAGCCGCCGCCGACGCTCTGGCGCTGTTTGAGCGCCTCGAGGGCAAGCTTGACGAGTTCTCAGGGAATCTGCCGCGCGCCTGTCTCGAGCTAGTCAAGCAGTGGCGCACCGACAAGGTCCTGCGTCAACTGCAGGCTTTGCTGATCGTCGGCGATGCCGAGAACCTCTTGCTGGTCTCCGGCACCGGGGACCTGCTGGTGCCCGATGATGATGTCATCGGCATCGGCTCCGGCGGGACCTATGCCCAGGCCGCGGCCCTGGCGCTGCTGAAGCATACCGACATGCCCGCCGAGCAGATCGCCGAAGAAGCCGTCAAGATCGCTGCCAAGCTTTGTGTCTATACCAACGATCAGATTGCGGTGGAGGTGCTGTCGTGAATAGCGCTTTGACCCCACGAGAGACCGTGGAGCAGCTCGATAGATTCATCGTCGGTCAGAACCAGGCCAAGCGCGCCGTCGCCATCGCCGTCCGCAATCGCGTGCGCCGCCAGCAGGTACCCGAAGAGTTGCGCGACGAGGTCATCCCCAAAAACATCCTTATGATCGGGCCGACCGGCGTCGGCAAGACCGAGATCGCCCGCCGGCTCTCTGCGCTGGTTAAGGCTCCTTTTCTCAAAGTCGAGGCCAGCAAGTTTACTGAAACCGGATATGTGGGTCGCGATGTTGAGTCGATCGTCCGCGACCTGGTGGACATCGGCTATCGCATGGTCGAGAAGGAAGCCTTCGAGGAAGTCGAGGAGGAGGCCAGAAAGCGCGCCGAGGCGCGTCTGCTCGACGCCCTGGCCCCGGTAGCCTCGGAGCAGACCAGCCGGCCCTCGTGGTTAGGAGATTTATTCAACGACAACGAGGAGGCGCCCCAGGACCCCGAGCGTCAGGAGGCACGTTACGAACTGGAGCGCAAGCAGCGCGAGCAGGCCGAGCGCGTGCGCCATTTCACCCGCCAGCGGCTGGCCGCCGGCGAGCTGGAAGACCAGGTCATCGAGTTCGAAGTCGAGCAGTCTCAAGTCCAGAATCTACAGATCTTCAGCGCCGCCGGCATGGAAGAGATGGGCTTCGACATGCAGGACATGCTCGGCAACCTCTTTCCCCGCCAGACGACTACCAAGCGCACTACGGTCGCCGAGGCCCGGCCCATTCTCGTCCAGCAAGAAGCCGAGAAGCTGATTGACACCCATGCCATCGCCCGCGAGGCGGTGCACCGCGTCGAGAACCATGGCATCGTCTTCCTTGATGAGTTGGACAAGATTGCCGGCCGCGAATCCGGCCACGGTCCCGACGTCTCACGCGAGGGCGTCCAGCGCGACATCCTGCCGATAGTCGAGGGCTGCACGGTGATGACCAAGTACGGGCCGGTCTCCACCGACCATGTCCTGTTCATCGCCGCCGGCGCCTTCCACATCACCAAGCCCTCCGACCTCATCCCCGAGCTCCAGGGCCGTCTCCCGATCCGCGTCGAGCTTGACAGTCTCACTCAGCAGGACTTCGAGAGGATCCTGCGAGAGCCGGAGAACTCCTTGGTCAGGCAGTACACGGCGCTGCTGGAGACGGAGGGCGTGGAGATCGAGTTCACCGACGAGGCCATTGTCGAAATCGCCAAGCTCGCCCAGCAGGTCAACGAGCAGACCGAAAACATCGGCGCCCGCCGGCTCTACACCCTGGTCGAGCGCTTGCTGGAGGAGCTTTCATTTGTCGCCCCGGAGGTCAGCGGCCAACACGTGACCATTGACGGGGAGTATGTGGCCTCGCAGCTTGCCGACCTGGTCAAGGATTCCGACCTCAGCCGCTACATGCTCTAGCTTGACACCACGTGCCGGCCGCACAGGAGAAGCCGTCTGGTTTTCCCCCGTAGGGGCGTGATTTATCACGCCCTTTTTTGCTACTGACAGCCAGGCGCAATCAATTGCGCCCCTACAACGGCAGTCGTCTCGCGAAGGGGGGCAGGCGCACCCGGCCCGCAGACCCTATTCCTCCGCACCCACCAGCCGCAGCACCTGGGCCTGCTCCGGCCCGGGGAACGGTATCTCGCTTTTGACTATCTGCGCGCTGCCTGCCTCCGCTCCCGGCCACCAGCCCATCCGATTCAGCGCATACGGATAGGCTATCTCCGCAAAGTTGTCGGGCTTGGTGTCGAAGGTGACGGTGCCGGTGGCCTTGTTGACCTGCTCGTTCGGACAGTTGCTGAATTCATTGTCCCAGGTCCAGACATCGCCGGAGTCACCGCACACATAGATGCCGCTATTGCAGTTGACGAACAGGTTGCGATACACCCAGCCCTGGTTGCCGCGCAGACAGGCTCCCGAAGACATCATCCCGTTCTTCATCTCCACATAGTTGTCATGCGCGTACAGCCAGCCGCAGCCGGAATGCACGTCAATCTCGTGGGAGGTGACTTGCTTCCAGCCGGTTTCCGGAACCGCTTTGGTGTCCTTGACGAAGCGGTTGAAGCGGCAGATGTAAGAGGCCATTGTGTTCCTGCCGCCGGCCACTCCGTGGCGATGATTCTCGAAGTTATTATCCTCGATATAGCACTCCTTGGTGGCGCAGGGCACCACGCCGTAGCCGTACCCGTAGCGGAAGTTCTTCTGGAAGAAGCAGTGGTCAACGCACACCGCCTTTTTCCCACGGACGATGAGACCCGCGTGGCCGAACAGCTCGAGTACGCAGTGATCTACGCGGATGTTTTCGCAGTTGACGAGGTCTATCGCCCGCGTCATCACGTTATCAGTTCGGCCCGCGTCTTCCGGTTTCTCGGCATGCTGGGCCTCACTGTAGCCTCGGAAGCCCGTCTCCGGCCAGCCGCGAAACAGCAGGCGCGTTATCCGCACATCCTTTTTCTCGCTCAGCACGAACATCGGTTTGGCCTGATACCAGGTGGCCTTGATGATGGTGGCATCCCCGTCGCCGTAGATCGTGACGTTATCGCATGGTACGGTGACTTGGTCATTGATGAGGTAAGTTCCGGCCGGGATATAGACTACGCCGCCGGCTTCGCCCAGGAAGTTGAGCGCCGCTTGAATCGAGGTGTCATCCGGTGGCCCTGCTACGGTGACATCCGGCTCTGGCAGCTTCTCAACCGCGCAGTAGAACTTTAGCCCTAGCACCTCCACGAGTTCTCCCTCCGCGTACAGGCGCACCGTCCGTAGCATCGCGATGGGGCGGTCGAGTTGCTGAATCTGGACGCTGATGTCGGTCTCCTGGCCGGCTGTCGGCTTGACCACGGAACTGCGGTGCTCGCGGTTCAGAATGTCCACCAGAGCCAGCTCCACGGAACAATCGCCAGTCGCCTTGACGGTGGCGCTGACCTTGACATAATCGCGGGGCGTGCGCTCCAGCTCTCCCGGCGGCAGCAGATTGAAGCCCTGTTTGCCGTGTGGCCTGAGCGTCAATGGCACAAACTCGGTAGGCTCATACTCCACCACCACGGCGGCTGTCGCGGCTGGTACATCGGCGGTGCAACTGTGAGCGCACAGCAGCACCACGGCTGAGAGCACTATCGGCACGAAGGTCTCGATTCGCGTCATCATAGCAACTACCCCTTTCGCTGCACGATTCCCTTACTACCGCGTAGCTCGGGCTTCCACTATAGTTATGCAGGTTGTGCCAATACTCAACAATCATCCCGTGGGTCGGGCTTCCAGCCCGACTCTGCCGTTGCCTCGCTCCCCTCTCCCTGCGGGAGAGGGGCCGGGGGGTGAGGGTGCCTTCATCGCGTAGCTCGGGCTTCCAACCCGCTGCCATTTCACTCCTGGGCGTCCACCATCCGCAGTACCTGCGGCTCAGCAGGCCCGGCGAACTGGCTTGCGGCCTTGACTAGGTGCGCGCTGCCCTCTTCAGCTCCGGGCCACCAGCCCAATCGGTTCAGGTCATAGGGATACGGGAATTCGGCAAAGTTCGGCGGCTTCTCGTCGAAATGAATGGTACCAGAGGCACGGTTGAGATAGAGGGTATCCGGCCTATCGGAGGTATTCTCCCACGTCCACACATCGTCACTGTCGCCTATGCACATGATCCCAGGCGAGCAGCTCACGAAGACGTTGCGATAGAGCCATCCCTGATTGCCGCGCATCATTGCCCCTGCTCCCATCACCGCGTCGTACATCGCCACATAGTTGTCATGGGCATAGATCCAGCCGCATTTGGCGTGGGCATCAATCTCGTGAGCCCGCAGTTGGTTGATGCACTTGGGGCTTTGGTTCCACTGCTCCAGCACGGCGGCGTCTTTGATCAGCCGGTTGAACCGCGCGATATAGGAGGCGCCGCCGGCATTGCCGGCGATCCCATGGCGATGGTTTTCGAAGTTGTTATCTTCGATATAAAGCTTGGTGGTGCCGGGCGTTGCCACGCCGTAGCCAAGGCCGTAGCGGAAGTTGGCGTCCAAAAAGCAGTGGTCCACCAGGTTGTCGCTGCCGCCGTAGTGGATGATACCGGCGTGGCCGAAAAATGCGACCTCGCAGTGGTCCACCCGTGTGTTGGTACAGGAGTGCAGCTCGATTCCCCGACTGGTTACTGAAGGTTTCCCAATGTCCTCCGGCTTCTCAACATAGCGCTCGTTGCTATAGCCCCGGAAATTGGTAATCGGCAGGCTGCGGAACTTCAGCCGCGTGAAGCGCAGGTTGGTGCGATTCTGCGCCAGAAACAGGCCCTTGGCATCCGGCCAGGTGCCCTGGATGATGGTCTCGCGCCCCTCGCCGTAGATGGTGATATTGTCGGCGGGGATGACCACCTGATTGTTGATGACGTACTCGCCGGCTGGAATATACACCACACCGCCGTCTTCGCCCAGGGCGTTCAGCGCTGCCTGAATTGAGCTATCGTCCATTGGGCCTTGAACCGTGACCTCCGGCTCCGGCAGCTTCTCGACTGCACAGTATGTCCTCAGCGCCAGGACCTCCACCGGCCTGCCCTCCGCGTAGAGCCGCACGGTCCGCAGCATCGAGATCGGACGGCCGGCCTGCTCCATATCTATGCTGATTGGGGTCTCCTGCCCGGCTGTCGGCTGCACTACCGGGCTGCGGTATTCCCGGTTGAGGATATCCACCAGGACCAACTCCACCGAGCAGTCGCCGGTTGCCTTGACGGTGGCCGTGACCTTCAGATAGTCGCGCGGGGTTCTTTCCAGCTCGCCTGGTGGCAGCAGATTGAAGCCCTGTTTCTGATACGGCCTCAGCTCCAGCGGTGCGAACTCGGTGGGTTCGTATTCGACCACAACCGCCGCAGCCGGAGCCGGCTCGGCAGCTCTGCAGCTCTGAGCACACATCAGCACCACGACTGAGAGGGCAATCAGTACGAGCATCTCGGTTCGCATCACCATAGCAGCTACCTCTTTCGCTACAGCGCTCTCTTAGTATCGCGTACCTCGGGCGGCCTCACGCTGGTCGTTTCTAAAGCGCGCTCTATCCGGGGACTGTCCCTTCAGGGACTGTCCCCCATAAGCGCCAACTGCTCACGAACGCGTAGGCCGGGCATGCTGCCCGACGCCGCCCGCTTGCTACTGCGCAGCCCTCAGCACTTGCTTCTCCGGCCCGGCGAATTGATACTCGGGCTTGACTGTGTCCACATATTCGCCTTTGGCCCCGGGCCACCAGGCCATGCGGTTGAGCTTGTACGGATAGGGAGTCTCCACGAAATCCGGAGGCTTTTCGCCGAAATGGATGCCGCTCTCGGCACTGGAGCCGTACTTCTGAGTTGCGGCGATGAATTGGTTATCCCACGTCCAGACGTCGCTGCAGCCAGCCCGGCACATGATGGCGAGGGTAGTGGCTTTGATAAGATTGCGGTATATCCAGCCCGAGTTGCCCCGCATCTCGCCGGCGGACCACATCAGGCCCGTGGTCATGGCGATGTAGTTATCATGCGCGCACACCCACCCGCAGCCGGGATGGGCGTTGATCGGGTAGCTCGATAGATAGGTTATGGACTTGGCGTCGTGGTACCAATCGGGCACCACGTAGGGGTCCTTGACCAGGCGATTGAAGCGTTCGAACGACCTCTCGCAGCCCTTATAGGTAGTGATGCTGTGCCGGTGGTTCTCGACGTTGTTGTCCTCGATGTAGATCTCCTTGGTGCCGCGCGCGCCGATGCCGTAGCCGGCACCATACGGGAAATAGCCGTGCACGAAGCAGTGGTCCACCAGATTGTCGGTGCCGCCCTCAAACATGATACCCACATTGCCGAAAAGCTCAACCTCACAGTGGTCCACCCGTGCCTGGTTGCAGTCGCGTAGCTCGATGCCGGTCTTGAGCACCGAAGAGGCGTGCCGCTGCTCCGGCGACTGCGAGGCGAAGGCCTCATGGCTGCGACATTCCTCCAGCGACAGGCTCCGCAGGTGCAGGCGGCTCAGGCGCAGGTTCTCTTTGTCTTCGGCGACGATCAGCTCCTTGGCTCCGGTCCAGGTGCCCTGCAGCAGCGTATCCCGCCCCTCGCCGTAGATGCTGATATTACTGGCGGGGACCACGATCGGGTTATTGATGGTGTAGGTCCCGCCCGGGATATAGACCACTCCGCCGTTTTCTCCGAGCGAGTCCAGCGCCGCCTGTATTGAGGTTTCATCGAGCGGCCCTTGTACTGTCGCCTCCGCCTCCGGCAGCTTCTCAGCCGCGCAGTAGATACGGACCTTCAGCACCTGCACGGCTTGGCCCTGGACATGGAGCCGCACCGCCCGCAGCATCGCCAGGGGCCGCCCGACCTGCCCCAAGTCCAGCGCGATCTCCGTCTCCTCGCCACGTGGCAGCCTGACGACCTCGCCCTGGTACTCCCGATCCAGTATATCCACCGCCACCAGCGCGGCGCGGGCGATGCCCTCGGTCTTGACCGTGGCCGCGACTTTGGCATAGTCACGAGGCGTCCTCTCAAGATCCCCCGCGGTGACCAGGTCGAAGCTATCGGCCTGGCTCGGGTCGAGTGTGACAGGTCTGAAGTTGACCGCTTGGTAGGCAACGATCTGGCTCACCTGGGTGCCGACAGAATTGGCACCACCAGGACTTGTGCACACAATCGGCACTCCCACCAATAGTGATAGCGGCGTATGCCTGCACAGCATTGCGCCTCACCCGAGCTTCAACACAACGTCGTGTCAGAGCGTATTGCCGATGTCTATACGTTCTCTACGCTTCGCTAGCTTACCTTCGCGTTGCTCGCGTCTAACTGGAAAGCCCGTGGCTGGTATGACCACGGGCTTTTGACTATGACCCTATCCTGAACTGCGGGCCTTGTCTAGCGCTGGACGGTAAGGGTGCGGAGGGTACTGGCTTGGGTGCCGTCGGCGCAACGGGCTGTCAGTGTGCACAAGTACCTCCCCGATGGCACCAAGGCCCCCGTGCTGTTGCGCAGGTTCCAGGTCGCCGTATTGATCCCCGCCGCGACCTCGCCGCAGGGCACCGCCCGCACCAGCCGGCCCGCGATATTCCGCACCTCGATACTCACATCCGCCGCTGCCGACAGGTTATACACAATCGAGGCGCACTGACCATTGACCTGCGTGACATTCAGACTGGCAACACTCAACGCCGCAGCGCCTCCGGCCCCAGCCGCCCGAGTTATCCGGGCCACCTGCGACCACTCCGAAGTGCCTTGCGCGTTGAACGTCTGCGCTCGGTACTCGTAATTCCCATCGCCCGGCAGTCCATCATCCAGCCAACTCGTGCGGTTCGACGCGAGCCACACCACCGTCGTCCACTCCGACCAGATGCCCTCGCTGACTTCCGCGCGCCGCTGGACCTTGAGATACAGCTCGGAGGCCGAGCGGTCCACCCAGCTCAGCGCTACATCGCAGCCCGAATGCACTACCTGGCCGCTGAAGCCAATCGGTGGCAGAGGCCCAGTACTCTCCCGCGCGATCCCGACCGGGCCGCCGTAGGCAGCGCCGGTTCCGGCCACTGCCCAGACCCGATATTCATACCAGCCGTCGGCGGGAAGCTGGTTGTCGGTGTAAACGGTGGAGTTGGCGGCTAACCAGGCGATTGTGGTCCAGTCGGAGTAGCTGCCATCGAGTAACTGCTGGCGGCGCCGCACCTTGTAGTTGTTTTCCTTGGAGCTCTTGTCGGTCCAGGTCAGCTTGACATCTTGGCCGGAGTGGACCAACTCCGCCTGCAGGTTGTCGGGCCACAGCGGGGTCGGCTCGCACCTGATGCCGCCGGATACCGCCCAGGCCGAGAAACCCGCCGCATTGACCGCCCGCACCCGATACTGGTACGACGACCCGACCGATAAGCTGTCGTCAACAAAGCGAAGGAAGCTGGGGGCGGTCCACAGTACCGTCGTCCACTCCGACCAGCCGCCCGTCATCAGCCAGCGCCGCCGCTGGACCTTGAAGCCGGTCTCGGTGCTGGAGTGGTCCTGCCAGCTCACCAGAATCGCGGTGCCGTCATTGACCGCGTGCCCGTTGACACCGCTGGGTCCTGCCGGCAGGCCGGAGCCGGACCACGGCATCTCCGCAGTCAGGGACCACTCCGACGACCCCAGTGCATTGTAGGCGCGGATGCGATACTCATACATGCCCTCTTCGGCAATGGTGTCATCGCTGTAGGCTTGGGTATCAGCTGGCAGCGAGGCCAGCGCGGTCCAGCTCTCGGGCCAGGTCCCGTCAGGATTCTGCTGGCGGCGTTCGAGGTCGAAGCCCTCCTCCACCGCCGACTTGTCTCGCCAGCTCAATTCGACGCGATCGCCGGCTGCGGCCTCCTGGGCGGTGAGACCGACAGGCCACAGGGGTGTCGCCTGACAGCGGATGCCCCAGGATTCGGTCCAGGCCGAGGCCCCGGCATTATTCAGCGCCTGGACGCGGTACTGGTACGAGGAGCCGACGGGGATAGCGTCATCAAGGAATTCAGTGACATTAGGGCCGGTGGAGTGCACTGCCGTCCACTGCGACCAGCCACCCTCCACCACCCAGCGCCGCCGCTCGACCTTGAACTGATCCTCGTTGCTCGAATTGTCCTGCCACGTCAGTTTTATATCATTACCATCATTGACAGTCTGAGCGTTTAGATTGCTGGGAGCTGCAGGCGGCGGTGCTTGTTGATTGTCGCAATAGACGATAACTCCCCGCGCGCGTAAGGCTTGGACATCAGCACTGGCCTGCGACCCCTCGCTCAGATCCAGCCAGTTTTCCTCAAGTTTGACGCCGTCGTGCATCCCGAGTCCGGTATTGGCTACGAGAGGCCCGATATCGCTGATCTGGTTCTGGCTTAGTTTAATAGCCCTTAGTTTTGTCAGGCCGGTGACTAGTTGCAGATCGCTGATCTGGTTGTTGTCCAGATACAGGCACTCTAGGTTTGCCAGTCCTGCCAGGCCCTGCAGATGGCTGATCTGGTTGTTGCTCAGAAACAGCGTATCTAGGTTTGTCAGCCCTGCGAGACCTTGCAGATCGCTGATCTGGTTGTTGTGCAGATACAGGTACATCAGGTTTGCCAGTCCTGCCAGGCCCTGCAGATCGCTGATCTGGTTGTAGCTTAGATTAAGCCAGATCAGGTTTGCCAGTCCTGCCAGGGTCGGTACACCGCTGATCTGGTTGTGCGACAGGTTCAAGCTTAGCAGATTTGTCAGTCCTGCCAGCGGCTGGACATCGCTGATCTGGTTGTTGTCCAGGCACAGGTACTCTAGGTTTGTCAGTCCTGCCAGCGGCTGCAGGTCGCTAATCTGGTTGTTGGCCAGGAACAGGTACTCTAGGTTTGTCAGTCCTGCCAGCGGCTGGACATCGCTGATTTGGTTGTTGTTCAGAAACAGGGCATCTAGGTTTATCAGTCCTGCCAACGCCTGCAGATCGCTGATCTGGTTGTCTGGCACGCTCAACTCGACCAGGTTCCCCAGCCCCGCGAGCGGCTGCAGGTCGCTTATTTGGTTACCGTCCAGCTCTATTCTCTCCAAGTCGGTGCAGTACTCGAGACCGCTAAGGTCGGAGATACCCGCATTCTCTGCGCTCAAATGGATCAGGCCGTGCAGGTCGCCCTCATAGATGTCGCCCGTGGGCTTGTTGATCGCCTCACGGACTGCCGCCTCCAGGTTCTCATCTGCGAACTCGACAGCTTGTTGTCGGCGGACCATCTGAGTGTACTTGGCACTGCTGGTCACCGTGGCATCCTGACTACAGGTCGCGGTTACCTCGATGGTGTACTCCGCTATATCCTCACTGGTATTAGGAGCCGTCCACGTTGGGTTCTGTTTGGTGAAGTCATCGAACCTCCCAGCCGCACTCCCGTTGCTATCCGTCGCAGTCCAGGTATAAGCCAGATCATGTCCCAGGCTGTCCTCTGCGGTAACACTGCAGGCCACAGCGTCACCGGATGCCACTGGATTCGGGGCACCGGTTGGCCCGTCGGTGATAGTTACCGTGTGCCAGCTCTTCGACGCCCATTGCGTGTTTCCGTAGGCTCCCATGTTGACCCGGCCGCCGTTTGGAGCCGGCTCATCGGTGTAGTCTGAGGTCGGGTCGCCTGCATCTATGCAGGGACTATGCACTGAGTCCGTCACCCAGGTCCCGGTATTCGGGTCCCAGCGGCCGCCCAGCGACCTAAGGTGATAGTCGCCCTTGGCGGCGTCCGCAAAGAGGGGGTCCTCTTTGGTGTTCCCGTCGGTGTCCGTAAGATCTAGCATACCCCCGTAGTCGCCGCCAATATTGCCATAGAGGTCGGAATGCCTGACCAATGGGGTACCGGCCCCCGAAACATAGAGGCCCCTACCTTCAGCGGAGAAGGCGATGATGCAATTACATATTGTTGGTTGCGAAGAGATGCTGCGGATCCCGCCACCCTCACTGGCCGAGTTCCCACTGATGGTGTTGTTGCTGATAGCCGCGTTACAGTAAGAGCAGTATATGCCGCCCCCATAGGAGTAGGCCTCGGCGCGCACGGCCTTCCCGGAGTTCCTTTCGATAATGTTGTTGCTGATGGTGGGGCTGCAAGACAAGCAGGAGATACCGCCGCCATACCGTGCGGAGTTCCCACTGATGGAGTTGCTGCTGATGGTGGGGCGCGAGTTGTCCCGGCAGTGAATACCGCCGCCGTAGGACTGGTCAAAGTCAGCCAGGGCGGAGTTGCCATCGATGGTGTTGTTGCTGATCGTGGGGCTAGCGGAGTCGCATGCGATGCCGCCGCCCCAGCTAGCGGAGTTACCACTGATGTCGTTGTTGCTGATGTGGGGGCTGGAGTTCCGTGTGCAGTAAATACCGCCACCATAGTTACCGGCCCGGTTCCCGGTAATGCGGTTGTTGATGATCTCCGGGCTAGAGTCCCAGTCGCAGCATATGCCGCCGCCACTATCTCCGGAAGTGGCAATGTTGTCATTGATGATGTTGTTGGCGATGGTGGGGCTAGATCCCGCGCAGTAGATGCCTCCGCCATCCCCTATGCCCTGGTTCTCAGTGATAATGTTGTTGTTGATGGTCGGGCTGGACTCGTAGCAGAGAATGCCGCAGCCGTAGTTTTCGGTATAAACATGCGTGATGGTGAGACCAGAGAGCACGGAGGCTTGGCCCTCTCCCGAATCAAAACCGACTACAGCGGATCCGCCGCTCCCGTGAATGACCGTTGCCGCGACGACAGTCGGGTCTGCCGGGGCGGTGCTACGAACGGTAATGGGTTTGCCTATGAAATTGATATTCTCCAGGTATTCTCCCGGGGCTACGACCACATGATCCCCGGCCTTCGCAACATCAATAGCGTCCTGGATAGTGTCGTAATCCGCAGGCACGTTGAGCGTGGCTGCTCTGGCAACTAGACCAGGCAGGCACAGTGTCAGAAGACTCGCATACAAAGCCACAGTAGCAGACAACTTCCGTGGTGAGCACACGATGGCCCCTCTTTTCTCTGTCTCTGCTTGTTGCATACCAGACTGCTTGCGATGCAATTTGTTCGCGTATAGCATTCCGCAGGCGTGATGCTTTCTCCTGCTAACCTGCAAGTCTTTTGCACTCTTCAATTCGGGCCTGGGGTTAGTCGAGCCGACTATCAAGTATGCCCCTCAGGTTGCTCATGTCGGTCTCGAGCTGTGGCATGTAGTCGGCCCGGTGCAGCGCCGCCGCCGGATGAAACAGCGGCACCCATAGCACGCCGTCTTTCTCCTGCGGCTGGCCGTGGAGGCGCGTAATCGAGCCGCCCGGGTCCAGCAGCGTCTGCAGCGGCACGCGCCCCAGTAAGCAGATCACGCGCGGCTCAATCGTGGCAATCTGCGCGTCGAGGTACTCGGAACACGCGGCTCTCTCATCAGGTTGCGGATCGCGATTCTTCGGGGGACGGCACTTGAGGATGTTCCCGATGAATACGTCGCTGCGCCGCAAGTTCGCCATCAGCAGGAGCCGGTCGAGCAGTTGGCCGGCATTGCCGACAAAGGGCCGGCCCTGCTGGTCCTCGTAATGGCCGGGCGCTTCGCCGATGAACATCACCTCGGCATCCGGGTTGCCTTCGCCGGCCACGGCCTGGATGCGGCTGCGGTGCAGCGGGCAGCGCGTGCAGCTCCGCACCTGCGCGGCTATCTCATCAAGGACCTGCTGTTTGGCGGCCTTGTCCAGCATCACTGCCTGCCAGTGTTGGTGTGAAGGTCATCAAGTCAAGCCCAGGACCTCACACGCAGCGCGGATGACTTGGGTGTCCGCCTCCGAGGCCGGCACCACCGGCAGCCGCGTGCCACCCACCGGGAAGCCGCAGACCTCCAGTGCCCGCTTCACGCAAGCCGGGTTGCCGGAGGGCAGGAAACAGGCATCGAACAGCGGCAGCAGCAGGTGATGCAACTGGGCGGCTCGGCCTACATTCCCGGCTTGATAGGCGGCCACCATCTCGGCGATGTGGACACCGTGGACGTTGGCGGCCACGCTGATGATGCCGACGCCCCCGACGGCCAGCAGCGGCAGGGTCATCGAGTCGTCGCCCGAGTACACGTCGAAGCCCTCCGGCGCTTTAGCGGCGATCTCGGCGATCTGCCGCAGGTCGCCGCTGGCCTCCTTGACGGCCACGATATTCTCCACATCTTCTGCGAGGCGGATGACGGTCGCGGCCTCGATATTCTTGCCGGTGCGGCTGGGCACGTTATAGACGATCACGGGCAGATCGGTGGCTGCGGCGGCGGCCTTGAAGTGCTGGTAGAAGCCCTCCTGCGACGGCTTGTTGTAGTACGGCCCGACGAACATTATTCCATCAATCGGCAGGGCCGAGGCCTGCTTGGTCAGCTCGATGGTGGCAGCGGTGTTGTTATTGCCGGTGCCGGCGATGATCGGCGCCTCACCGACTGCTTGTTTGGTCACTTCATAGAGCTTGAGCTTCTCTTCGGAAGTCAGGGTCGGCGATTCGCCGGTGGTGCCGGTGATGACCAGGCCGTCGGAGCCGCTGTCTATCACACGTTTGGCCAACTCGGCCGCCCGGTCGTAATCCACCGCCAACTGCTCGTCGAAGGGCGTCACCATAGCGGTCAGAACATTGCCGAAACGCGCCATCTTGTGCCTCCCATCAAGTCCAGAGTAGCTATCCGCGGGCACTGTCCGTCCGCGGTGGTAACTTCCCTATTCGCCATAGACTGGCTGAGACCTTTCCACAATCTGACTTGCGGAATCCTCTTGACCGGAAGTGTGCCACCATTGCCGCCTCTGAGTAGTGGGTTAAGCAGGCCTGGCAGTGAAAAGTAGTCGGGCGGGAGGGGGAGAGGAGAAAGCACCGGCGCGGGCAGCGCTTAAGAGGTAACTGCACGTTAGAGCAGCTACGCTCTAAGGCAATTCGCTGATATGGGAACTGCCGGGTTGGGTATAAGAGGCGAGACTAGGTGATGATGCCGCGCGCGATCATCTCTTCGGCAATCTGCACGACGTTGGTGGCCGCGCCCTTGCGCAGGTTGTCGGATACGCACCACAGGTTGATGGTATTGGGCCTGGTGGCATCATCGCGCACGCGGCCCACTAAGACCGCGTCCTTGTAGTCCTCTTTCAGCACATCGGCCTGCGTCGGGTAGCCCCGCTCGTCAATATAGCGATGGCCGGCCCAGGGCTCCTTGTTCGGGTCGGCTTGGTCCCGCACGGTGCCATAGTTGGGATCGTCGGTCGGCCCGTCAATGACCACTACGCCGGGCGACTGAGCCGGGTCGCGCAGAATCTCCAGAGCCATCTCCGCGTTCATTGAGCCGGCGAACTCGATGTTGATGACCTCGGCATGACCGATCTCGACCGGAACGCGCACCGCCGTAGCCGTGATCGCCAGGTCGGGATCGCCGAAGATCTTGCGGGTCTCATAGACCATCTTCATCTCTTCCTTGGTGTAGAAATTATCAAGGAAGGCGTCTATGTGGGGAATGCAGTCGAGCGCCAGCGGCTTGGTAAACACGGTCGGGTCCCAGGCGGTGACGTGGCCCCGGGCAAGCTGTTCAATCTGCGAGTTAAGCTCCTCCTGGCCGCGTGCACCCCAGCCGGAAGCTGCCTGATAGGTCGCGGCCACGATCCGCTTGATCTTGGCGACCCGGTACAGCGGAGCCAGGGCAACGCACATCTGGATGGTGGAGCAATTCGGGCTGCAAATGAATTTGGTGGTCGCGCTGACGGCGTCCATATTGACCTCAGGAATGACTAGCGGGATGTCGGGGTCGAGGCGGAAATCGCCGCCATTGTCAATCACATAGGCCCCGGCGTCAATCGCGACCTGGCCCCATTGCACGGAAGCACCCTTGGCCCCCTCGCGCCCGGCGAAAAACACCACATCCAGGCCCGCAAACAGCTCCGGCGCGATCTCTTTGACCAGCACCTGGTCGCCGCCGAGGACCTCATCGCGCTCGCGGGTCGCCATCACCCTGAGCGGCTCGGCGAGGTCGAAGTTGCGCTCTCGCACACACGTATAGATCCTGTCACCGACCGGGCCGACACCGACCAGTCCGGCTCTGATTGCCGCCATAGACTTCACCTCTGAACAGGGTACTGGTATAGCTAGTTCTCTAGCAGCTTGTCGAGGCCGTAGGTGAGGCCGGAAAGGCCCTGGACCGCCCGCACCGCCAGCATTACCCCCGGCATGAAACACTCGCGGCTGGTCGTCTCATGCGATATCTTCAGTATTTCGCCCGGGCCGCCGAACAGGACCTCCTGGTTAGCCACGTATCCGGGCATGCGCACGGCGTGGATCGGTATGTTGCCCAGCACCCCGCCGCGGCTGCCCTCGACATTATGGCGCTCCGTTGGCACCACCGCCAGCGCACCCTCGCGGGCCTCGGCCATCATCTGGGCGGTCTTGACTGCAGTTCCGGAGGGCGCGTCTTTCTTCCGCTCGTGGTGGCGCTCGATGATTTCGGCATAGTCAAACGAGGCTACGGCCTCGGCGGCGAACTTCATCATCAGATTCGCCCCGATGCTGAAGTTGGGCGCGATGACACACGCCGGGCCTTTGGTTTCACACATACGCTGGACGGTCTTAAGCTCGATTTCGCTAAAGCCGGTAGTGCCGACCACGCACGCGGTGCCGGCACTGAGCGCGGCCTCGATATTACTCATCACCACTGCCGGTGTGGTGAAGTCAATCATCACCGCCGGCTTGGTTTCCTGGAGGGTGGCGGCCAGGTGCCCGCTGACCTGAAGCTCTCTGGTTTCCTCGGAGAGGTCGGGGATATACTCGCCGAGCTTGTGGCCGATACCCGCCGGATCTACGGCGGCCACGATGGTCATATCCTCGGCAGCGTCCACTGCGCGGCACACATAGCCGCCCATGCTGCCACAGGCCCCGCTTACCAGTATCGTGATAGCAGACATAGAGCTCCACCCGGCTTCCGCTTGGCTGATTTGGGTAACGCGTTTCCGCAGGAGGCGTTAGTATAGCAAAGGCAAGGGGAGGATTGCAACAACGGCGTGAGCGCTGGGTATCACAGTCGGCGTACCGCTCCTAGGCATGCGCTGCCTGCAGCAGCTTCTAGAGGCTGTTTCAAAACCCCGAAATGGGGGACTGTCCCCTGAGGGCCACAAACAGCGCCTTACCAGCCCAAGAATCCTGAAAAACTAGGTTTTCAGACGGCTTCTAGTCTTTTTGCGTTGCCTTGCTGATGGCGCGAAGCACATCGCTGAGCTCAAATGGCTTGGCCAGGAAGTCCTTGATTTTGGGTTCGAGCCGCCGGCGGGTGGCGTCATCAACAAGGCGGCCGGTGGTCAGCACCACCGCCGCCTCCGGATCAATGGCCAGCATTTCCTCCAGGCAGTGCTCACCTTCCGGCTTCGGCATTATCAGGTCCAGCAGCACTACGTCAATTTCCTGGTGGTGCGCGCGGAACAGCTCTAGGCCCGCCTCCCCATCCGGGGCCCTAAGCGTCTGATGTCCGAAGCTCTCCAGAATCTCGCACAGCAATCCCGCTACCCCTGGCTCATCGTCCACTACCAGCACGGTCAGTGGCCCAAGGCTGGCGGCGGAATCCGACTCGGCTTCCTCATCCTCCGCTGCCGGAACACTTGCAGGCAGATAGACTTTGAAGGCAGTTCCCACTCCAGGTTCGCTGGAGAGCCGGATGGCACCGCCATGTGCTTCCACGATCCCGTGAACGATTGACAGACCCAGCCCGCTGTGGTTGGCGCGCTCCTTGGTCGTATAGAATGGCTCATAGATGCGCTCGAGGTGCTCTTCATCAATCCCCATGCCCGTATCAGACACGCTCACCACGACGTAGCGCCCAGCCGCCAACTCGTCGTCTTGGTTTCCCCAAATCAGATTCTCCGCCGCCATCCTCAAGATCCCGCCGCCGGGCATGGCCTCAGCGGCGTTAATGCCCATATTCAGCAGCACCTGTTCCATCTGTTGCGGGTCCGCTTCAACATGCCACAGCTCATCTTGCACATCTGTCTGGATGCGAATCAGCTTCGAGGTCGTTCGCTCCAGAATGAGCTGGACATCCTCCAGCGATTGCCGCAAGTGGATGCTCTGTTTGCGCGGCTCGACCTGGCGGCTGAACACCAGGAGCCGCTTGACCAGACTGGCCGCCCGCCAGCCCGTACTCATCATCTGCTGCAAGGCGCTGGTGGTCTGGGCATCGAAGTCCCCGGTCATCAGCAGCAGTTCCGCTTGACCGATCATGGCCTGCAGGATGTTGTTGAAGTCATGCGCGATGCCGGCCGCCAATGTCCCAACCGCCTCCATCTTTTGCGACTGTCGAAGCTGTTCCTCAGTCTGCTTCCGGTCCGTGATATCGCGGGTGACGCCCAGGATACCGGTGGGGCGGCCCTCGGCATCATGCAGGAACGTCGTGGTCACCTCTCCCCACCGCGTCGAGCCGTCCTTGCAGGTAAACTCCAATTCCATGGTCCGCGACCGGCTAAGGTCTTTGTCTTCCATTCTTTCCAGCGCCAGCTCTTCCTCGAAAGCGGCCATGGCCACCTTCAGACTCGCCGGTGTCAGGGCCTCCTCGATGCTCTGAGCCATGAGCTCTTCGGCGCTGTAGCCTCGCCCTTCGGTGGCCGAGGGACTCAGATAGGTATAGTGCAGATTCATATCCATGATCCAGATGATGTCTGACACCCGGTCCGCGATCATGTGGTAGCGTTCTTCGCTTGCTCGCAGCGCCTCCTCCGCCTGCTTGCGCTCGGTGATGTCCTCGGCGGAAAACAGCACGGCACAAATAGTGCCCGCCTCATCCGCAAGCACGGTATTGTGGAACGCGATGCTCCTCGCCTCGCCCTGTTTGTTCAACAGAGGGTTCTCATAGTATTCCGCCGGCTCCATCTCTCCCGCCAGCAACTGCCGGAAGACCGCTCGGACTTGCTCGCGATGGCTTTCGGGAACAAAAGCATCGAACCAGTTATGGCCCAGAATCTCCTCTTCGCTATATCCCAGAATCTCGCAGCCCTTCTTGTTTATCATGCTCACTTTTTCGTCGGCATCAAGAACTGCCAGCATGGTGCCGGCAATGTCGAGATAGTTCTGAGCCCGGTCGCGCTCTTCCCGCAGCGCCTCCTCCGCTTGCTTACGGTCGGTGATGTCGCGCGAAATCCCGACTGTCCCGATTATCTCCCCTGCGTCATCGTAGTAGGGCGCTTTGGTCACCGAATACCACCGCTGCGAGCCGTCAGGATAGCTGATTAGCTCCTCCTTGCCCACTAGCGGCTGGCCGCTCGCCATCACCTGCCGCTCATCGCTGTGGGTCTGCTCGGCCGTGGTCACATCAAAGAAATCGAGATCGGTCTTGCCGATAAAGTCCTCCGGCGTAGTATCCCAGTGCTTCGCCTTGGCCATTGACACGGCCACAAACCGATGATTGCGGTCCTTGAAATAGATGGGATCGGGCATGTTGTGCAGCAGCGTCTGCAGAAAACTCGCCTGATAATCAGATTCCACACTATCACCTCCATGGTCCCCTGGCCGGCCTCGCTTCTATCGCCGAGGCCGGATGTGTCTGTTACCTGGTCCTAACTTGCGCAACTCCGCGAAAACACCTATTCGGCCTGGGCAGGCAGGGATGCCTGCCCTCCAGGAAAGCATCATCGCATGTAGTTACTCAAGTCAGTAATAGGTCATTTCCGGCATTTGTTTTGGCGACAGCTCAAGCTCTGGGCGCTGATGGCCTTTGCGCTAAGCGGTATTGGGAAAAAGATACGGCTTTAGTTGACGCATCTGTTCCACAATTCGCCGCCGGGTCGCAGTTTTCCTACGAGAAGCGCAATTTGCCGCGCAGCACGGCAGGCACAGCCCGGGTTGCCGAAGCCCCCCCCCGCAGGCACGAAGCCTAGTCGGGAACCGACTGCCTAGCCGGCCCGTTGCTCAACCGGGTGTCACTCGGCCCCCAGCAGCATTCCGAAGCTCGGCTCCATGTCCCCGCACACTAGCGGCATACTGCAGGCTGTGAAATCTTTGGCTCCCAGGCCCGTCACGACGGCCTTGCCTCTGAGTGCGACCACATATATCCCTGCTTGGGCGATCTTGAATTGCACCCGCAACTGTGGCTGTGCTGATCCTATGCGCCCCAGCTCCTGGAGTACCTTGCCCTGCGGATTCTCCAGCACAACTTCGCCCGCAAACTCCGTGATCTCGGGACCGGGCTGCTGGTCGGCCAGGCCGATGGTACAGGTCATTTCCTGGCCCGGCTCTAGCTTCACCGCCCGCAACTGCTCATGCCGCGGTCCGGTTAGCCGGAAATCAAAGCGCGGTCCGTGATGTGGCACGTAGGTCTGCGCGCTGGTGATGCCCTTGGCCAGTTCGGGCAAGATCTCGTTGCCCAGGCTGGCGGTGTAGTTAAATACGATGAACCCGCCGGTTCCGAGGTTGCGGCTGATGGCGATCTGCCCGGCCACTCGATCCGGCGTCAGCGTCGAGCTCGATGAGGAGGCGCCGATGCCCGGATAAACCGGCACCGCACCCTCCACCTGCCCCAGTTGCCTGACCACCTTAGCGGCGAAAGAGTAGTCGGAGTTGGTGTAATCCATGGGGCAGAGGAAGTCCACATAGCCTTCCTTCGCCCATCTCACCCAGTCCTGGCCGACGCTGTGGTAGCAGCCGGGATAGGAGTTGAAAACTGCCGCCGATACCTTACATTCAGGCCGCACGGCGTGCACCCGCCGCGAGGTTTCCCGGACTATGTGAGTAATCTGCTCCGCCCGCCACGCCAGCCAGGCCGCCTCGATTTCGGGCTTGCGCAAGTCCTGGGGCCAGTTCGCCACCGTTATCCCCGTAGTTTCCTGAAATCGTCTGCGGCAGCCCTCGCAATAGCAGTGGGCCGAGTCGGGGTAGCGGATATAGTCGAAGTGCACGCCGGCGACCTCGTACTTGGTTGCGACCTCGACCATACTGCCGATTTCCAGCTCCTGGTTGGCTGGATGGGACGGACACAGCCAGTCGCCCGCTTCACCGCTGATGCTGACTTGCAGACGGCCCTCGGCGCGCATCCTATCCAGGAAGCTCTTAGGCGTGCCCCGGCGGGTATTGAAATTGACCTTCCACGGGTGCACCTCGATGCCGTACTGTTTGCCCGCCTCCACTGCTGCCTGAATCTGGTCGCCCTTCTCGGCTACCAGCGGCGACACCGGCAGCAGCTCGCTTTTGTACAGCGCGCTGCCGCCCCAGAAGCTGTTGGGCATCACGGCATTGAAGCCACACTCGGCCAGCACGCGCATGGACTTGTCCCAGCCCTCGGGGTAAGCGCCGGTGCCGGAGTGCTCCCAACAGGCTCGGAACTCTCCCGCTCGGGATTTGTGCGTAAGCATGTAAGCTTGCTGCAGCTTGCGGTCGCGCTCTCCGGCCAGCCTTACCGCCTTCACATACTCACCCGCCGCTATCGCCGCCGTTGCTTGCTCGATTAGCTTCTTAGCCTCTGCCAGTACCTTGCGCCCCTCTGCGCTCGCGGTGGCTTGTGCGTAGTGTCGGGTGAGGACCTCCAGGGCCGTATCACCGGCTAGATGACCCACCTGGGCCGGCATCATTGCTGCCGCGTTGCCGGCCGTTTCCCACGCTTCCGGCGCAAAATGCCCGACCAGCGCCAGCAGCATCTGCCCCTTGGCCGTCGGATCGTCGGCCAGTAGCACATGCGACATAAACGCGCCGCTATCCGACATCACCAGCGCCGGGTAGCCGGTGTCCTGGCCCTCGCTATCGTACCACTGCCCGATGACTTTGGCGCCGCGCCCCACCGGCTCGACCGCCGCTATATTCCACGAGTTCTGGGCCGCTTGGGCGGGCAGGCCCTCGGCGGCCGAGGTGTCGAGCTTGATGGTGGCGAACTGCCCGTCGTACCGGCGCTGCACATGCGCCTGGTACTTGAGGCCCAGCGCCTCTCCCAGATTTCCGCGCAGGGCATAGAACACAATCAGCTTGCCGCCCGCTTGGATGTACTCCATGAGGCGCTGGCAGGCCTGGGGGCTCAGGTGAGGGTTGTACGCTAGAATTATCAGCAGGCTATCGGGAAGCTCTCCGGCCAGCAGTTCCGCCTCACTCATCGCTCCCGTATGCACGCCATACTCGCGCAGCATGGTGGCTACGGTGGTAGCGTACTGCCGGGCGGCGCGGCCCTCGCCGCCGGCTCCGCCTGCCTGCGGGTCGGTCAGCAGCACGATGGCATCCTTATACGCCTGCAGATTATCCACCATGCAGAAGGCATCCACCGGTGCGCCGGCCCACGCCGACAGCCGCACACCGGTGATATCATGCCAGCCGGCCGGTTGGCCCTCGACCCGGAACTCAGCACGCGAGAAGTTGATCGTTTCCCACCTGTTGCCGCTCACTGCAAAGCCGCAGCCGTACCAGCCGCCCGTACTGCGGAAATAGACGGTGAAATGTGCAAACGCCGTCGGCTTCGGCATCTGGATCTCGATACTGAATCGGCTCCAGCGGCTTAGGTCCAGGTTCACGGTCCGGTCATAGACCACGCGGCGGTCGTTCGTGGCGAAGTTGCCGAGCATCTTCAAGGCTTGGCCCTCACCGTGCGGCTCTAGCAGCACCGGTGGCGAGTTTTCATCGGGCCGCCATGCCTGGCGAGCGGCCGTCTCATCGGCGTACTCAAAATCGTCAAGCACCAGCTCCTCTGCGGCTACCGGTCCGCCGGACCCCAACAGACTTACTACCATCAGCAACAGACCCAGTTGCGCTCTCATCCTGATACCTCCCAAACGCGGTACGGTCCCTGCACCGGCCAGCGGTCAGCATATCGCACTTGTCCGTTATCCCCGTACCAGGTTTTATCCGTCGGGGCACTTGCCACCTGCCGGCGATTGGCTTGTGTTGCTCTAATACCTCTTGATTACTATGTTACTATAGGGTATAGTAGCATTGTAATGCAATGCCTATTTATGCGAGGCTACGGTTGCAGGTTGCGCCCATCGGGCATATCGTGCCTTGGCATGCCCATCTTGTCCCTTGGGTCGGGCTCCCAACCCAACTCGCTAGCCGTTGCCGTAGCCTTACCTATACTAGGGGAGTGATTGAGATGTCATCTGCTCACAGATCGCTTAGGCTCTTGGCGGTTACTGCAGGGCTGCTCATCGCCGTGGCAAGTTCGGCTGCGGCTTATGAGGCGGAGTATAAGCGACCGCGGCTGACCGCACCGGAGGCCGACCGGACTTCCGAGCAGCCCTCCGCCGCTCAGACGGAGGACCAACCAATTCCGCCTCAGCGCCTCGCGGTGCTGGACCTGAAGGTTGACGGCCGTTACGCCAGCCAGGTCCGTCAGTGGCTTCCCCAGCTCATCGAGACGCGTCTGGCCGAGCGTGGCTGGATGGTCTTGGCTCGCGGCGAGACTATGGAGCAGCTCCAGGCCGAGCAGCATCTCCCCGGGGTGGACCCCACTACCGCGCCGGAGCAGGACAAGCTCATCGGCGCCTCGGCGCTGCTCGACCTGACCGCCCGCATCACCGTCGAGGAGGTTGATGCAGCGGTCAATATCGGCCTCTTGTCAATCGGCGGGATGGTCAAAGTCAAGGTGGAGTTAAGCGGCCAGGCCGTGGATACCACTACCGGCGTCATCTATCCGGTCGGTGTATTCTCATCGCAGGTCTCCAAGCTGCGCCGGCTGGGCGTGGTGCTGCCGTCTCTGGACTGGGTCGGCGGCGCTTTCAATTACGGGGCGGTCAAGGAGAGTATGGTCGGCCAGGCCGCCGACCGCGTCGCCGGCAGTCTGGTCAAGAAGCTGGACGAGGTCCCCTGGGTGGTCCCCGGCAGAGAGCAGCAGATCAGCGATGCCCCGACCGCCATCTATCTCACTTTCCCACCTGACAAGCTGCCGCGCGTCGGTGACGAGTATGGGATTTTCCGTGGCGACCGGATGATTGCGAAGGTGAAAATCACGGCCCTGGAGGGTACCCGCGCCCGCTGCGACCTACTGGCCCAACTTGAGGAGGTCTGCAGCACCGACGTCGCCCGCCCGCTGGCCATCGAGATCCCCGTCGAGGTTTCGCCCCAATAAGCCTTCTACCGCTTTTTCTGTCGTAGCCGCGGCTGGGAACGTATTCCACGTCCGGTGGCACGGTGCGACTAGTCGCCCGCCTCACTCAGCGGCACCAGGCCCTGCTCGGTGAAGCGGAAGGGGCGGTAGCGCTGCTCGCAGGCCGGAGTTGCGCCCATCGAGACCGCCATCGTCAGGTCCGACGGAAAAAGCAGCGCCGAATGTAGGTTCATGTAGCTGATCGGGACCCCGGCGGCCGCCGCGAAGTTCATGGTCCGGTCAATCGCGCCGTAGTTGGCCTGGATTAACTCCCGTATGCTCCGGTAGCGCGAGCACTCCCAGACGTATTGCTGCTGTTGCGGCTGATGCAGCTTGCGGAAGCCGTTGGTCGCCATCACGTAGCCGTCTTCGGCCCAGCGTACCGCCACCTGCTCGTGGTCAAACTCCACTACCGCAGCCGTAGGCGGTTCCCCAGCGGCCACCAGCATCGCCGTACCACAGGCGCGCGGGCCCTCCTCGATGATCCGCACACCGGCCTCGACACTGGCGGCGAATTGGGCGATCTTGCGCAGCATAAAGCAGGTGGAGATGCCGTCGAGGGACTCGCTGCCGCCGTAGGCGTTGTTGTTGGAGACGATAATGCCGCAGGCGTTCATGGCGGTCCAGCCGTTGATGATACCGGCCCAGGAGACGGTCACGAAGGGGATGCCCTCCTCGGGGTAGTAGCAGATCAGCACCGCGCCATACTTGGAAGCCCCGTTATCCCAGTAGTCGAGGTTGCGCCCGGCGATCAGCTCGCCGGTTCGCGTCGCCGGGCCGTAGGCGGCATAGCTGGAGCAGCCGCCGCCGAGAAGATGCAGCCCGGCTCGGTCCACATCGCCGAAAAGCTGCAGCGCCACCAGCGGCTCGTAGTCAACTCCGGCGGCCTCGGCCAGGGCCCGCAGCTCGCGGCGATAGCTCTGCGGCAAGTACTGCTCCATGCGCATCGTGCCCTGGTAGAGGCGCAGTCGGCCTTCCGCCGTAGCGGCCGGGCCATTGACGATGACATCCTCAACCACGCGCTGCACCGTCTCGCGCATCAGGCTGCCATGCTGGCGGCCCAAATCTTCAGGGTTGCCCTGCAGGTACAGCACGCGGTAGCCGTCGAGTATCTGCAGGGAAGCGGGGTACGGATAGCTCCAGTGTACCTCTTGCGGAGCCGCCGGGGCTTGGGCGTAGGCGCAAGCCGCCAGCAGCATGCCGGCCAAGGCCACGCCGCAAAGCCGTGGGTGTAGATGCGCCGTTTTGTGCCGGTTGGAGTGGTTCATTCTCGTGAGGGCTACGGTTAGGCTTTACAGGCCGGGCCCAAGATTCCGCCGGGATCAATTGGTGTGTGTGCCCTTAGACCTCCGGCGCGGCGACTAGCTGAATGGTGTTTAGTTCAACCTCGGCTCCCTGGTTGCTCAGTTCAAAGGTGTGCCAGGCCTCGGTGACCTGGCCAAGGCTGACACCTTTTCCCTTTTCCACCGGCAGCGGGCCCTTGCCGTCGAAGGTCAGGCTTATCCCGGCAGCGGGCGGGGCTAGGCACAAACTCCACGAACCCGCCGGCAGGTACATGGCAAGCGCCGCGCTATCCCCGGTCGCCAGTTTAATCGCGCCCCATCCCAGCGCGCCCTGGACCGGCGGCACGCTCAGCTTGCTGTGGGCCAGGTCGAGGCTGGCGGCCTTCAGCTCGATGCCGCCCTCGGCCGCATGTTGGCGCAGCACCAGCTTGAGCGCGTACAGGAAGTCGGCCGGCGAGGTGCCGGGAGCCGCATCCATCACCTCGCGGAGGCCCTCCTTGCCCAAGGCTGCCTGTATCCACATCATCAGCCCCAGCCAGTAGTGCATTGATTCGTGGCCGGTGCCCGCGATATATGCCGCATCCGGCCCCTTTTCATACCACAATTGCAGGTCGGCATAGGCAGTTCCGGCCAGATAGCCGGCGGCATCCAGTTCCGCCTCCTCGCCCAGCAGCTTGTCCAGGGCCTCGCGCGCGGGCTGCTGCGGCCACGGTACACCGGACACCGCCTCGGCTTCCTCGGCCAGCCATTGGATGAACAGGCGCTCGCCCAGCAGCCCGCTGGCGTAGAACTCCGGCTCGACGTAACGCCCGACTGCCGGCAGTACCAGATGACCGTACTCGTGACCGATTTGCCGCGCCCATTCCACGGTACTGCGCGGGGTGGCGGCCGAATAGAAGAACATCGCGTTGCTATAGGCTTCGGCGCCCGGGGGCCCTTCCTCCAGCAGGTACGCCTTGACCGGCCCCTCCACCGGCGGCTGTTTGCCCAGATAGTGGCTGAAATACCACCACGCCCGCAGCATCAGATGCGTCAGGCGCGAAGCCAGTTTCCGGTAATCGCTACCGCTGGCACTGACCAGCTTGGAGGGATAGCTGAGGATGAAATTGAGGGCAATCTGGTCACCCGCCGGCGGCGAGACATAGCCGTAGGTGGAGCGGTTAATCAGCGCCTTGGCATTACCGCCGGCGGCCGGCACCTCGACTTCCACCGGCGGCCCGCCCCGCTCCATTTCTTCATGAAAAATTAGGTCATCGGTATAGGCGAGGCCGGCTACTGCGCTGTTGTCACCGCAGCTCAGTACACAGCGGTCGAAGACGAAGTGCAGCGGGCTGAAGCTGATGTCTGCGAGGGCGATGCGGCGGGGGAACGGCCCCTCATAGAACAGGTCCTGCAGCCGGCTTTTAGCGTACTGGTGGCTGGGGCGTCGCCGCAGCAGTTCGGCATAGGCGTGCAGGGCCTCGGCGCGCTTTTCCCGCAGCTCATACACATAACCGAGGTGGGCGTAAACCTCCGCGTACTGGGGAGAAAGCGCCTGGGCCTGCAGCAGCTTGTTCTCGGCCTCCTCCAGCTTGCCCTCGCTGACCAGGGCGCGCGAGGCCTTCAGCAGCTCCCAGACCTGCTGCGACTGCCCCTCATCCTCGGCGGCCGGCACCATCACCGGCAGTGCCACCAGCAACCACAGCGCCAACCTACGGCCCATCGCTTATCGCCCCTTTTGGCGGGTCCTATGCCTGGTCTCGGCGTCAGGGCTGGCTTTCCGTCTTTTCCTCGGGATGACAGACAAACCTGCCGGCGATCTCCGCGGGCAGGTCCTGGTTATTGATGTCAACCAGCATCTGCACCAGATGCAGCGAGTTGCTCTGCGGGCAGTGCCAGATCAGCCCCCGGATGCGGTCGGCGTATGGCACCTCAGCCAAGCGGGCGATCAGACGAAAGAACTGCTGGTGGAAGGGCAGGTGCTGGGCGGAGAGCTGCAGGGCCTCGTGGCCGTTGACTTCCACCGGCTTCATCTCCGGCTGCATACGTTTGAGCCGCTTGCCCATCTCCTCCTCGGCCCATTCTCGGAGGCTCTTGTTCTTGAGCATGACATTGGCCATGCCCCAGCGGCTCAGGGTCAGCTCCTCCGGGGCCACCAGGTTCTGCAGCATAATATTGCGGGCCGTCTCAGCCGCGATATCGCGCTTCAGGGTTATCTGGATATGGCCGGCCATCAGCTCCTGAGCGGTCAGGTGGAAGCCCTCAGGTGCCTGGGCCTGGAAGCCGTAGGTGGCCCACCTGATCCAGCCGCCGACGGGGTGATCCTGCAGGCTTGTGATAATCCGTTCGGCCAACTGGGGGCCGTCCTCCTCCGGCTTGGCCGTCACCTGCACGATCACGGTGCGCTTGCAGTCAGGGCAATACCAGGCCGCGCCGTACCCCTCCACATCGGTGCTCCAGGTGAAGCAACTCAGGGCCTTCTTCTTCATCTTGCGTTTCGACACCACGCTGGCGTTGGTGTCAATCTCGATATCCTTGCCGGCCTTCTTATCCTGCCGCAGCTTCTTGATGTAACCGTTGACGGTAGCCTCGATATCCACGAAGCCCTCGACAGCGCCCCACTTGACCTCGACACGCGGCAGTTCGGCATCCTGGACGCGCAGATAGCCGTCCTCGCGGCCGCCACCGATGCCGCCGATGTTCCACTCCTCGGGCACGCTCAGCTCGATGCCTTGCCAGCCCAGCCGGTGCCATTTTTCCTGAAACAGGTCGCCCATTGTCTTTCAGTCAAACCTTGCGCGCTTACTCAAATCGAATTGTCCGTCTGTCACCATATATGGCTTGCAGCAGCCCCAGGGCGATGAAGTTAGTGAGAACCGAGCTCCCCCCATAGCTGACGAAGGGCAGCGGCAGCCCCTTTACCGGCATCATGCCCAGGGTCATGCCGATGTTGGCCGCCACGTGGAAAAACAGCATCAGCACGATGCCGGTGGCCACAAGCTGGCCGTAAAGAGTCCTGGCCTCTGCGCAAATCATCAATCCCCGCCACAGGACCGCAGCGAACAGCAAAATCACTAGCGTTGAGCCGGCAAAGCCCAACTCCTCGCCGACCGCGGTGAAGATGAAGTCGGTTTCCTCATCGGGGACGAATGAAAGTTGGGTCTGCGGGCCGCGGAACAGCCCCTGACCGGCCAGATGCCCGGAGCCGATAGCAATCAGCGACTGGCGCAGATGATAGCCCTCTTTCTCGACGTCGGCCGAGTCGCTGATGAAGGCGGTCAGGCGCTGCTTCTGGTGAGGCCGGATCAACCCGAAGCCCCAGGCCGCCATAAACACCATGATGAAAACGAAGAAAAAGGCCGCGAGGTGGTCGAGACGCGCGCCGAATACGTACGCCATTCCCCCCCACACGAACACCAGCAGTATCGGGGTGCCCAGGTCCGGCTGCAGGACCAGGAAGGCACACGGAACCACCGCATAGCCCAACGCGCGGGTCAGCAGCTCAAAGTTGGCTGCCTCTCCCTGACGAGCGGCGAAGAACGCCGCCAGCATCAGTATCAGGCCTAGCTTGACTAGCTCGGCCGGCTGCAGGGCGACCGGCCCTACCGCGATCCAGCGCCGCACGCCCCGGACATCCTCCCCCACGATCAGCAGCAGCACCAAGAGCGCCAAAGTGAACGCGTAGATCGGCCACGACAGGGCAGCCAGCCGGGAGAAATCGAACGAGCTGACTACCACCAGCAGCACCAGCCCTAGCAGCACCCAGATACTCTGCAGTATCAGCTTCTTGGCCGGTAACTGCCCGGCCAAGGTCAGTTCTGCCCGAGTGGCGCTGTAGATCATCACCAGGCCGATAGCTGTAAGCAGCAGGACGGCTCCCAGCAACTTCCAGTCGGCCCGGACCAGTCGGAAAGTGGACACCACATTTTGCCCCTATCAGGCCCGTTTGGGCGCGGTTTGGCACGGCCAGTATAGCACAAAAAAGCGCCGCCCACAAAAGCCGTCCATCGGGCGAGACTAGCCCACGGCTTCGCCCTCGCTACTCGCCGCCTTGCCGATGAGGCAGCGCGACTACTCGTTCCCCCTCGTCCGGGCCGACAGGCATCCCTGCCTGGCGGGCCTGCATGTGGTGCCGAGGGTGTTTACCGCGGCCTCGTGGCCTCGCAAGCGTTTACTTCAATCGCAGGTCTGTGGTACACTTTGTGGGCCAATCGTGAGCCCGACGCCGACCATGAGCCGCCTAACGTCTGGTGCAATCAGGCGGCCGCAGGGGAAGATGCGCTTGTTGCCTTGGGTGGCTGAGATAGCGATAGATGTGGGGACCGCCAATGTCCACGTGGCGCTCAAGGATGGTGGCGTCATCGTGCGCGAGCCGGCGCTGGTGGCGTACGCGCCCCATACCGACACGCCGGCTGCCTTCGGCATCGAGGCCCGCCAGATGCTGGAGCAGGGCGTGACTGATGTGCGGGTGGTGCAGCCCCTGCAGGGCGGGGTGGTGGCAGATTTCACTGCTGCCGCGACGATGCTGCGCCACTATCTGCAGAAGACGCTGGGCCGGCGGCCGCTGTTCAGCCCGACGGTACTTACCGGCCATCCCACCGCAGCTACGCCGGTAGCGCAGCGGGCCCTGGTGCAGGTGCTGCGCGCCGCCGGTGCCGGGCGGGTGATTGCGGTGCAGAAATCGCTGGCTGCGGCGATCGGCGCCGGTCTTGCCATTGACGCCCCCGAGGCCCAGATGATTATTGACATCGGTGCCGGCACTACTGATGCTGCCACCATGTCAATGGGCATGATCTCTGAGGGCCTTTCCGTTCCTCTGGGCGGCCAGAGCCTGGATGAGGCCCTGGTACGCGGCATCAAGCGCCAGCAGGACATCAGGTTGACCCGCCAGGCCGCCGAGGAGATCAAGCTGGCGGTCGGCAGCCTTGACCGCTCGTTGGCGGCCCAACCCCCGGGCGGCTCGCCCAACATGGGCAGCTTCTCCAACCGGGCTGATGATGTCAAGGCCTTCGGCGTTCAGCTTGACGAAGTGCCCGACATCCTGGCCGATGCCTGTCTTCCCATCGCCGAGGAGCTAAGCTGGATGGCGGCGGAGCTGCCGGCCAAGGTCCGCACCCAGCTTGCCACCACCGGCGCAGTGCTTACCGGCGGCTCGGCGCTGCTGCGGGGCCTACCCGAGTTCCTCAGCAGCCGGGTGGGACTGCCGCTGACGGTTGCCAGCGACCCGATGGCCTGCACCATGCTGGGCTTGCAGGCCATTCTCAACAACCTCCATGCGCTCTCGCTTGAGGGCCGCAGGGTCAGATTCAACCGTGCCGACCGCACCTGACGACACTGGTGCTTTCGGGGCCATACCACATTACTGCCGTACTTATTAGAAGCCCTCAACAGCCGAATGTCTGGGGTTGCCGTTGTTCACTCTCCCCTGCGAAAGGGTGACAGCATGAGTGGCCTTAACTTCTCCGTGTGTATCGAGATGATATTCTCCGACCTCCCGCTGCTGGAGCGCATCAGCGCCGTCGCTGAGGCCGGCTATCCGGCTGTCGAGTTCTGGGGCTGGCGCAGCAAAGACATGCAGGCTATAGCCGAGAAAATAGGGCAGGAGGGCGTGAAGCTGGCCGGCTTCTGTGTCGAGTCCGAAAGCGACCTGTGCGACCCCGAGGCTACAGACAGTTGGGTGCAGCAAGCCGCGGCCTCAATTGACCAGGCCGCTAATTTCGGAGTCCCGGCCCTGATCGTCACCACCGGCAACGAGCTTGCCGACATACCCCGCTCCCAGCAGCACCAGGCCATTGTTGACGGCCTTGCGGCACTCGCGCCCTACGCCGAGGAAAAGGGCATCACTCTGTGTCTGGAGCCGCTGAATGTCCTCGTGGACCATGCCGGCTACTACCTCGTCACCTCCGCCGAGGGCTTTGAGATAGTTGGTGAGGTTGGCAGCCCCAATGTGAAGCTGCTTTATGACATCTACCACCAGCAGGTTACCGAGGGCAACCTCATCGCCACTATCACGGCCAATGTAGGGAAGATCGGCCATTTTCATGTCGCGGATGTGCCGGGGCGCTGCGAGCCCGGCACCGGCGAAATCAACTATGCCAATGTCTTCGCCTGCATCGCTGAAAGCGACTATAACGGCTATGTCGGCCTGGAGTTCCGGCCCTCGAGCAGCGACGAGGCGGCTCTGGCCCGGGTGCTGGAGATTGCAAATGGGGGCCGGTGAGCGCCCGCCACCGGGCCGGTGCCGCCTGCGTGTAGAAGATTCTGCCGTAGCACCACTGTCGGAAATGTGGCTAGAATATGGATTGACAGCAAGTAATCTTAAGAAAAGCAGGAACTTGATAGCCGAATCGGGTATAATACCGGCAAGACCACACCGCGGTCGCAAAGCCGGTATGGGGCACGATGTGTTCTAGGCACCTGAATGAACTGCAGAGGTGATCGGGATGCGAATTCGCACAAACCACGGCTTTACCCTCATTGAGCTTCTAGTCGTCATCGCCATTATCGCGATTCTCGCGGCGATACTGTTCCCGGTGTTCGCCAGGGCCCGGGAGAAAGCGCGGCAGAGCTCCTGTCTCAACAATGTCAAGCAGCTCTCCCTGGCCTTCCACATGTACACCCAGGACCACGATGAGACCATGCCCGGCTACATTATCTACACCCCGGAGCCCACTTATCGCCAGTACTGCCGCGACACCGGCGACTACCTTTACTGGATGGATGTGCTTTACCCCTACGTCAAGAACGATCAGGTGTATGTATGTCCGACCGTGGCCCAGGATGCGACCCGCGCCTGGGGCGGCTACGGCTGGAACGTCTATGGGGCAGGCTACTGTCTCAATCACCCGGATCGCACTGGGGCGATCTATGACGGCATCACCCTCTCGATGGTCAAGCGGCCCGCTCAGTTGCCGTTCCTGTGCGATTGCGACACCACCAGCATGTGGCTCAACCACCCTCATGACGACGAATCCGTGACCTGGGCCAAGCGCCACAACCAAGGCGATAACTTCGGCTTCGTTGACGGTCATGCTAAATGGGTGAAATACGGCAATTACCACCTGCTGGCGTGCAACTACTACGACATCCCCACCTACTGAGACCTGTTGAATCAGCGGCGCAGCGAGTCAACTGGCGGCCCTTGATGCTGCCAGGTCTGCGCCTACCAATACGTGCAAAGGCGGTCCCAGCTAGGGGCCGCCGTTTGCCTTTATGCAATAACACCTTGGAGATTTCCCGCGATATTTCCCAAAACCGGCAGGAGATCTGCCATAGCTTGGCGTATAGCAATAACAGCACCAACAACTTGGTCAGCGGGCATTGTGCGGTGAATTGTTGAGACCACGGCGAAGTGAAGGGGTGATGGGGATGGGCAAGCGGCATGGTTTCACGCTTATTGAGTTACTGGTGGTCATCGCCATAATCGCGATCCTGGCGGCGATCCTGTTTCCCGTCTTCGCCCGCGCTCGCGAAAAGGCGCGCCAGAGTTCCTGTCTCAACAATGTCAAACAGATCGCCTTGGCCTTCCAGATGTACACCCAGGACTATGATGAAACCCTACCGGGCTGCCAGCACGCCCAGTACCCGACCAGTGTGACGGTGACCGGCGCATATACCGGTTGGACCTCGTGGTATATGTTCTGGATGGACGTGCTCTACCCCTATGTCAAGAACAAGCAGGTGTTCGTATGCCCCAGTGTCGCCTCCGATGCCACTACATTGTGGGGCGGTTACGGCTGGAATGTCCATGTCGGCTACTGGATCGGCTGGCACGACCGGATAGACCAGGGTCCCACGTACACCGGCGTCAAGCTGGCCACGGTCAGACACCCCGCCAACACCGCCTTCATCGCAGATTCACCCACAAGCAGGATATGGCTTGACTATCCGGTTGATACGGATTGGGCTGGGGTTTTTTGGTCGAAGCGTCACAACGCCGGCGACAATTTCGCTTTCGTTGACGGACACGCTAAGTGGGTCAAATACGGCCAGTACCACACCCTGGAGTACAGCCCTTAGACTGAGCAGTCACCGAGGCAAACCTACACAACCATATCAGGCGGCCATCACGAACCGGCCGCCTTTTTTCTTGCGCAATCGGGCGATGTCTGAAGCGAGGAGGTTTGCAGGCTGTCAACGCTGAAATGTCATTCGTAGCACAGTGGCCGAACCGAGTGAGGGCTGGCTCTCTCAAGGCTTGCTTCCGTTGTCTCGCCGCAGACCGCAAGACGCCACAGCGCCGGCTTCACGCTAGGAGAATACACATGCCGAATCCATTTTCAGTCGCAGGCCAGTGGTTCAAGGGTAATCTGCACCTACACACTACCGGCTCCGACGGCAAGCTCACACCCCAGGAGGCGATCACCAGTTACGCGGCGCACGGGTACGATTTCCTGTCCATCACCGACCACCGCCAGGTCACCGCGACTGAGGGTCTGGACCACAAGGGCATGTTGATGCTCCCCGGCATCGAGATGGACGGCGGCCGCACCGACCTGGGCAGCTCCTATCACATGGTCGCGATGGGGGCCAAGCGGCCGATGTCTTATGACTCGCAGTGGAGCGCCCAGGAGCTGATTGACTACGGCAACGAAAACGCCGAGTTCGTCTTCATCGCCCATCCTTATTGGTGCTCGTTGACGCTTGCTGACTTGATAGACCTGGAGGGCTACATCGGCCTGGAGGTCTATAACACCACCTGCCATTATGGCGTCGGGCGCGGCGACTCGGGCGTGCACTGGGACGATCTCCTGGCGCGGGGCAGGCGGCTCTACGGCTTCGGTGTTGATGACGCACATTTCGGGTATGGCGACGGCTGGGTAGGGTACACTATGGTAAAGGCCGAAAGGTGCGAATACGACCACCTGATCGCCGCCATGAAGGCGGGGCACTTCTACGCCTCCAACGGCCCGACTATCAACAACCTGCAGCGCGACGGCACCAAGGTGCTGGTGGAGTGCTCCCCTTGCTGGGAGATCCGTGTTGTCTGCCCGCTACCTGGGCGCGGCATGACTACCTATCGCAGCGGCCACAAGCCGCCCTTTACCGAAGTCGAGTTTGAAATCAACGAGCAGACCGACCCGATTAGAATTGAGTGCATAGACGAGGTGGGCAACAAGGCCTGGAGTAACCCGATCTGGTTGTCGGAGTAGGCGTAGGTACTAGCCGACCGGCGCGGCATACGCTCGCGCTCTACAACAGGAAGAGAGGGCACGAAAATGAAGAAGGCGACCTTTTGTGCAATTCTGACGTTGGTGGTGGCTGTAGGGGTCGTCGGCGCTCAGGGCGGCGAGGCGGTGCTGCTGCGCTACAAGTTCCAGCCCGGGCAGGTCTTGCAGACTGTGGAGGTGGTCAAGGGCACCATTCCGATGGAGATTGACTTCGCAGCGCCTGCCAATCTGCCGGCTACCGGCAACATGCCCGAGAACATGGCGCTCAGCAGCAACATCTCGACGACAGTGATTAGGCTGCTGACCGTCAACGCTGTGGATGAAAACGGGGTTGCCATCGTCACCGTCAAGTTCGAGCAGATGGTGGTGGACACCAACACGCAGGTCGGCGAACAGACCATGGCTCAGCGCCTCGAGTTCGAGGACGGCACCCTCACGACTTCGGGCGCTGCCAGCCCCGGGATGACGCCTGACAAACTCAAGAAGCTCGAGGAGATGCTGAACAAGCAGTATCAGGCCAGGCTTGACCCGCTGGGCGGCGTCGAGCCGGTCGGCGAGGATTTCGGGCAGATCTGGCAGCAGGCTATGGGCCAGAATATGGCCGGAGTTGACTATGCTGCCTTCACCCGCTCGCTTGCCGGCTTGCCCCAGCAGCCGGTACAGGTCGGCGCCACCTGGGAAAACCTGTATCAGGGCGGCGAGACCGACCAGGAGGTGCTGGGTAGGTCCACGATGACCCTGGGGAGTATCACCCAAGAGGCGGGCCGACCGACCGCCAAGATCAACGGCGACTCCTACATGAAGGTCGAGAACCAGCAACCCCGCCCGGCTGATACGCAGATGTTCGGGTCGGTGATGCAGGGCATGACGGCGCAACTGGACTTCCTTGACGTCGCCATGACCTCCCAGCTCAACCTGGACATTGAGCTGGGGCAGATTGTCCGGTCCGCGGCCGATGTCACCATGAACATGGACCAGACGATGTCGTTGGACATGGGGGCGCTACTGGGCGGCAATCAGGAGGCCGTGCTCAAGATTGATGTGAAGATCCGCGATGCCCAGCTCCACAGTGACAGCGCCACCATGCTGCAGTAGCAGGCAGGTTGACGCGCTACTAATGCCGAATAAGGTCACGGGCACAATGCCCGTGACCCTGCAGTGTTGCGCAGTCTGCACTTTGCAGCTAGTGTCGGATAGCTCATGCTGCCCAGGGATCGTCGTCTAGCTCAGTCTTCCGCGAGTATTCGTGCGGGTCGGGTTTTCCTGTTCTGTCCTGTGGGTTGGACTTCCAGCCGGACTCGCTAGCTGGTTGCTGCTTTTGTCGTGGAGGGGCCGGCTGAGCGCAGCGCAACCGGCCCGCACAGCCCAACCTCAACCCATTCAACAGAACGGATGATACCTCATGAACAGCGACATCAAGCTGGTGGCTATCGAGCCGACCTTTGAGGACCTCAAGCTTCGCACCCCGCTCAAATTCGGCACCGGCGTCGTCTATGCTACTACCTCGCTGACGGTCAAGGCCACGGTCGAGAACCGGGCCGGCCAGCGGGCCGAGGGCTTGGGCAATATCCTGCTCAGCGTCATCTGGGGCTATCCTAGTGCCGCTGCTTCCTTCGAGGACCGCGACGCGGCGATGCGCGAGGTGTCGGTGCGCTTCTGCCGGCTGATGCTGGACAACGCCGACTACGGTCATCCGCTGGACTTGTATCTGGAAGCCAAGCAGGAGCTGGCCGGCTTGGCCGCCGAGGTGGACCGGGACCTAGGCATGGCCGATCCGATGCCGCTGCTGGGCGCACTGGTCTGCGCTTCTCCGACTGACGCAGCCGTGGCCGACGCTTTCGGCAAGGCCAACGGCATCTGCACCTACGCCGGCTATAGCGCAGACTTCATGGATCACGATCTGAGCCGCTGGTGCGGGCCGGAGTTCGCCGGCAAGTACCCGGGCGACTACCTGCACAGCGCGTATAAGGCCTATCTGCCGATTTTCCACCTAGTCGGCGGCCTGGACAAGCTCACGGCCGCGGAGCTGACCGACGACGATCCCGATGACGGCCTGCCGGTCAGTCTCGATCAGTGGATCGAGCGCGATGGCCTGCGCTGCTTCAAGGTCAAGTTGACCGGCCATGACAACGAGTGGGACGTGCAGCGCACCGCCGACATCGCCCGCGTTATTCAGGAGACTTATGACCGCCTGGGCATAGAGGGCCCCTTTTATCTCTCCACCGATTCGAACGAGATGAACCCTGATCCCCACAGCGTGGTTGAGTACCTGCACAAGCTCAAAGAGCTATCACCGGCCGCCTTCGAGGCGCTACTGTACCTGGAGCAGCCTACCGAGCGCGACCTCACCGGCCATCGCTTCGACATGCATCCGGTTTCAGCCATCAAGCCGGTGGTGGTTGACGAGGGCGTCACCAGTCTGGAAATGATGGACCTGGCCGTCGAGCTGGGCTGGTCGGGCGTCGGCCTGAAGACCTGCAAGGGCCATTCCTCGACACTGCTGTACGTGGCCAAGGCGGTCGAGCAGGGGCTGGTGGTGACCTTCCAGGACCTGACCAATCCGGGCCTTTCGCTGGTGCACGAGGCTGGTTTCGCCGCCCGCCTTGACACTCTGATGGGCTTTGAGTACAACTCCCGTCAGTACCTACCCGACGCGGCCCCCGATGTGAGAGCTCTGCACCCGGAGTTGTTCGCCGTCAAAGACGGGCAAATATCTACCAAGTCAATTGCCGGCCCCGGCCTCGGCTACGGCCTCTAGAGGAAAGGTGATGTGACCATGAGAGGCTTTGTCTGCGTCTTCTGTGCCACCTTATTTGCCTGCATTCTCACCGTAGCAATTCCCGCCGAGATCACGCCCCCTGATCAGGTGGATTTCAACTACCCGCCTCCGCCGCAGGAAAGCCAGCCGGACTACTTCACCATCGTCGCTGAGGGCGAAGCCAAGGCCTGCCTGGTCATCCCTGAAAAGGCCGCTACTGAGGAGGTGCGCGCCGCCCGGACTTTGCGGCTCTATTTCGCGAAAGCCAGCGGCGCACAGCTCGCCATTGTCAAGGCGACCGATACACCACCGGAGGGCCTGGCCCAGATTCACATCGGCGACACAGCCCTCGCTGAGACCATTGCCCTCGACTTGCCACCGGTGCGGTATGGCGAAGTGGAGTTGCCTAATATCAACGGCTATCTGATAGAGACGCTTGATCCCCAGACGCTGATCCTTCGCGGAGCCACGCCTCAGGCCACCATGCTGGCCGCGGTGGGCTTGCTGAAGCGTTACGTGGGAGTGCGCCGCTACTGGCCCGGTCCGCCCGGCGGCATCGGCGATGTCGTGCCCGCGCAGCCCACTCTGACCCTTCCCGAATTGGAGTGGCGCGACTGGCCCTATTTCATCAGCCGGATCATGAGCGGCCTCGACAATCGCGGCCCCAAGAACGAAGTGGACAGGTTCGTCACCTTCAGCGATTTCTGGCGCATGAACTACACGGTCCCCTCGAACGAGAGCTACTACCGACTGATGAAGACCAAGGAGTATCTGGACGAGGAGGCGCTTTTCCCGCTCATCAATGGCGAGCGCTTCATCCCCAGGGTGGACGAGCATGGCCGCGTTGCTCATGGCTGGCAGCCCTGTGTCTCGAATCCGCGCGTGGCCGAAATCATGACCGAATCGGTCTTGGAGACCTTCCGCAGCCAGCCCGACCGCATCGCCGAGAGTGTCTCTGTCAATGACGGCTATGGCGATTGCACGTGTGAGGCCTGTCGCGCCATGGATGCGCCCGGCGCCGACGCGCTCAATCGCATCGGCCTGTGCGACCGCTATGCGAAGCTCTCGAACGCCATTGCCGAGAAGGTCGCCGAGGCGTTTCCCGACCGT
This sequence comes from uncultured Armatimonadia bacterium, assembly GCA_964390495.1. Lineage (GTDB taxonomy): Bacteria > Armatimonadota > Zipacnadia > Zipacnadales > UBA11051 > UBA11051. The sequence continues at coordinate 25,587 of CAYMIN010000019.1, read as the reverse complement.
CTGCTCGCCTTCATCGCCTATGGCTCGATGCGCGAGCCGCCCACTACCGTCAAGCTGCACCCGATGCTGGTACCGGTACTGTGCGTCTGGGGCAATGCCTTCGAGATGTGGGACAAGTGGCAGGCCACCGGCGCCGCCAGCATGGGCATCTACCTGTACCATGATGACCTCTGGTTCATCATCCCCAAAATGGACATTCACCAGTCGGCCAAGCGCCTTCACTACATCGTTGGCAGCGGCCTGGCCCGCCACTTCTACCAGGAGTTTTACGGTATCTACCCTCTGGACGGGATGGTCGGATACGTGGAGACCGAGCTTGCCTGGGACCCTCGGCTCGATGCGGACGAGATCCTCCAGGAGTTCTATGATGGGTTCTTCCACGGGGCCGCTGCGCCGATGCAGGCCTTCTACGACGAGCTGGAGGCCGGCTATCACGAGTGGTTGGCGGAGGACGGACTGCCGCACCCGCACGGCCCGGACGCCTCCTCGATACGGGACAGCAAATCAATCGAGCAGTTCAAGGTCCTGCCGGTGGCGCGCGCCATCAAGGCCTCCCAGCATCTTGAGCAGGCCCTGGCTGCCGCTGCCGGCGATGACCTGGTCACCGAACGCATCGAGCTGATCAAGCTGCTGTATGACTTCGCGGTCCCGGGAGCCAGGATGTACTGGGCCATGGACCGGCTGCGCACCGGCGAATTCGGCAGCCTCGAAGCCGCGCAGCAGGCAGTGACCGACGCCCGCGAAGCCGTTGACAACGCTCTGGCTCTGGCCGACTATAAGTTCGCGGTCATGGAGCAGTCACCGGCCAAAGACTACGAGGACCACGGAGACCGGGACACCTTCTACAGCGGCCTCGAGCAGGGGGTCGTTGATCCGTTGGTCTTGAGCACGATAGCGGCGAGCCTCCGGAAGGTCTCAAGCTCTCTGGTTGAGGCCCAGGGCAATCAAGCCGCCGTGGCGTGGTGGGACCAGCAGCGGGAAAACGAGACCAGGCCGATCCTGCTGCAACTCATGGATGTCGCGAAGTTCCACGCCAGCGGCCGGGAGCTCGAGAACCTGATTGCCGACCCCAGCTTCGAGGAACGGGGTGCCAAGCAGTTCACCGCCGCCGCCGGAGAGCTGCCGCCCGAGCACCAACTCCGCGACGGAGTCAATGTCTGGTGCGGGGCCGGCTCGCCGATGAGCTGTTCGCTGACCGATGAAGACGCCCATAGCGGCAAGTACGCCTTCGCCTTCTGGAAGACCCAACACGCCGGCGTATCGGAGGGCATCTCCGTCCAGGGCGGCGAGAAGCTGCTGATGTCGGTGTGGGTCAAGCACAACGACGCCGACGCGGTCTATAAGGTTGACGCCCTGCCGCGAGGCGACGCCATGTTGCCCCGCACGACGGTAGCGGTTCCGAGCAAGCCGGACGAGTGGCAGAAGGTCGAGATCCAGTTCGCGGTCGCGCCTGGCACTCGCACGATACGGCTGTACGTATTCGTTGACAGGCAGACCCCCGACGCCCGCATCCTGATAGACGACTTCTTCATCGGCAAGTACCCGGACTAGCTGCCTCGCCGAATTCGCGGAATACGCCGCCTCCAGCGGACGTCATTGACGAAGAGCAAACAGGGGAGGTGCCATCATGAGGAAACTCGTTGCGCTTACGTCCGGTCTGTTCGTGGCGGTACTGCTGCTTAGCAGCGCCCAGCGCTTATGGTGCAACCCGCACGCGGTCGCGCAGAGGCTGGGAGCGCCCCGTAAGCCCGGCGGCTTTCAGAGGCAGCTTCAGGCCGAAGGGGTACGCATCGAGCGCGATGTCGAGTACGGCAATGTGGACGGCGTGGCCTTGCTGCTGGATGCCTACCTGCCCGAAGCCGGCGGCCCGCATCCGGCGGTGGTTCAAATCCATGGGGGCGGCTGGCGCTCCGGCGATAAGGCGGGATTCGCGCCCGAGGCCATCTCCTATGCCCAGGATGGAATTGCCGCCTTCTCCCTCAACTATCGTCTCTCCGCCGTCGCGACTTACCCGGCGGCGGTTGATGATTGCGTTGCGGCGATGCGCTTCCTGCGCACCGAGGCCGATAGGTTCAACATCAACCCCGACCGCGTGGCAGTCAAGGGGAACTCGGCCGGCGCGCACCTGGCCTTAATGATGGCGTTTCTGGAGCCGCAGGAAGATGATGTGAACACTGCCGGCCAGCCGATCAGCAACCGCGTGGTCTGTGTGGTGTCACAGTCCGGCCCCACCGATTTCACGGCCCTCGACGACATGAAGACAGAGAGGGCGCTGGTGGCCTTCATGGGCGGGCCGTATGAGGAGAACCAGGAAGCGTACCACCAGGCCTCGCCCGTGACCCATGTATCCGCCGATGATCCGCCGGCCCTGCTGCTTCACGGCGCCGTGGACCGCCATGTCCCTTATACGCAAGCGACGATACTGCGGGACCGCATGGAGGAGATCGGCGTGCCGGTGGAGTTGATTACCATCGAGGGTGGCGGACATGGCGGCTTCAGAGGCGGCGATCCCGAGGCTATTGCAGCCGCCCGCGACCGCGCTGCCGAGTTCATCCGCGAACACCTCCTGCGCGCGGAGTGAACTCGGCAACAGGGGTGTTCGCGCATTGCTACGGCCGGAAGCGTTCATCAAGCGCCCCGGCCATTTTCTGTTGAGTGGTTTCAATTCGGCGGCTTGCGGCCTCAGTCCTGGCTGATCGTCCAGTCGGACAGCTTAGTGCGCTGGCCCCATTTCGCATGGCCGTCACAATATGTCGCGTTGTAGCCGTCGTTGTGGACCTTGGATATGCTGCCATCGCCGGTGCCCATGAAGTCGAACTGATCGTAGTCGGGCGCGCCGTGATCCAGCTCGATCCAGGTGGCGTCAATGAAGGCGATGGTCCCGGCGGGGACTTCGATCTGAGCCAAAGCAGAGGAAGTGCCTGCGCCCATGAGGGCTTGATTGCCGGCCCCCGGATCGGGCAGGCCGTTGTAGCCGTAGCTGTAGTACAACGTTCCCCAGGGCTGCTCGTAGCTATAGGAGTTCTTGTGGCTCGGGCAGACGAAGATCTGCCGGTTCTTGATATACGGCTCGAGGAGGTTCGGATACCACGCCAGCCACTCGCTGCCGCCGGAGTCATAGTAGTTGAACCCGAAGACGAACCTCTCGTCATAGTCCTGGGCATACATGACCGCCGCCAGCCCGATCTGTTTCAGGTTCGACAGGCACGAGCTCTGTCGCGCCTTCTCCCTCGCCCTCGCGAAGACCGGAAACAGTATCGCCGCCAGGATGGCAATGATGGCGATGACCACGAGAAGTTCAATGAGCGTAAAGCCGGTGCGTTTCATAATCGGTCTCTCCCTTCGCACGTTGTCCGCTATTCTCCATGATTCACTTATACTGACTGGGATAAACCTATCGCGAGTGAACAACTTGGAGACATCGGCGCAAGAGCGCGTCGCGCTGAGATGCGCCGTGTCTCGTGAGTCGGGCGCTGCTACGGGTACCACTTGGCATGGTCGTCGGAGAGTCCCATGTTGCCGCCGCCGTTGTAGCGGTTGGTGGTGCCGGTTATACTGTGGTCATCGTCGGTTAGCTGGACGGTACGAGTGGCGGCGCTCGGTAACCGTACCAGCGTTGGCAGCCGCCAGACTGGAGACCACGGTCACCGCGACCAATACCAACAGCGCCGTGCTTGATCTGATCTGTTTCACCCCTCGGTTTGTTGCTACTGGTTCCCATTTCGCCGTGGGTGTGCCAATTCCCTACCCGTGATACACCTGGCCTCTTACGTATTGTGTCTCCCACCCGGACAGGCCTGATCCACTAGGAGGACATCATGCACAGCGGGGACCTTATTGTCAACGAAAATCTCCGCATCGTCGCAGTGTTGGATTTCGCAGATGCTAGGGCCGGCGACCCGAGGTGGGACCTGATGTAGTTTGAGCATCACTTCGGGGAGCACGGCTATTACCCGCGTAGGTCCGAGAGCTTTGATTTGGCACGCTTGCGGTGTGCCCATGCCGTCGAGCATAATCCACACCGGCCACTGCAACAACTGTATCTCCTCAGTGTAGTACTCGCGAAGCTGTCATGGGTGCCATCGGGCGGTCAGCGTGGGGTGCATCACCAAAGCATCTTGGGTGAGCTAGTCGAGGCCTTTGAAGAGTGACTTGGCGTCCGGGAGACGAGAAGGACAGGGCTGCGTCCTAGAGAGCCCTTTTCGCCCCCGACACCCATCGTGACCATGTAGACCTGTCACCGCTCCAGCCTATGGTCACTCTCCGCGAGGTGCTGGGGTTTAGGTGCGCCCCAGTATTTGCCCCTGTGACGCCGTAGCGGTGGATGCTACAGGGAGGCGGGGCCACCAGCTCCGCAAAGAGCAGCAGCATCGCCTCTGGTCGGGATCCGGATGACACACTGGAGAGCCGTTAGTAGAGGCGAATTCCCAACATTAAGTGAACCGGTGCGAGGCACAATACGTTAGTCATCCATGAGACTGATGCACTGAGCCCGGATGCGTGGGTTTGTGTTTGAGAAGGGGAGAGTGAGATGGTGAGGCGTAGGTGGAGTGGTGTACTGCTGATGCTATTGGCGTTTCTAGTTTCGTCTTTGGGCCTGGCTCAACCAGAGCCGACAGCGATAAACCTGCATGTAGAGGGTGCTACAGTGGGCTCGGTTGCCAAGATGATCGCCGCCGTGGCCGGAGTGGAAGTGCTCGTCGATGAGGACATCGGGCGGCGCACGGTAGAGGAGTTCGTACTCAAGGACGCGACCGCTCAGGAAGCCCTGGAGGCGTTGTGCCGTGCTTCAGGGCTCCATCTCACCCGCCAGGGCGAAGCGTACTGCATTGTCGCGGAACCGCCCCAGGACCAAGCGGAAGCCCTCGCAGATGCTGTGATGATTGACGATATGGAGGGCGACCCGGGCACGCGCTGGCGTGACGTTCGCGGAGAGAATGGGCTCGACCTGGTGGCTGACAGCGAGGTCGTCAAACAAGGCGAGACGGCGGGCAAATGGGATCCCGGAGTTGCCGCGAAGTACATCGTCAACACCCAGGTCCCGCATGACTGGACCGGATACGACAGTATCGCCATGTGGGTTCATTCCGAGAAGGCCACTGGCGCGGTCATGGCGCTGCTGCTGTACTCGGACGAACCCACCACGGACAAGCCGGACTATTACCGGGCGCTGGTCACTATTGACTGGGAGGGCTGGCGTGAACTGCGCTTCTACGCATGCAGCTTCCGCAAGGCCCATGAGGCGGTTGGGTTCACCAAGATAGACAGCGTGCGCCTGGCCTTCGAGGGCTGGCCCGGCCTCACCCGCTACGAGCCTGGCACCGTGTTGCGATTCGATGACCTCCGACTGATACCTGACGAGCCGCCGGGGCACAAGCTCGTCCTTTTCCACCCGGACACTAACGCCGCAGCTCTGAGGCCTCTCATATCTGTTAAAGAGCCCACCAGGACCGGCGAACGGGTGGCTGAGTGGACGGATACCGTATTGTGGACCTCACTTTTCCTCAGAACCATCGCCTCTGACTGGACTCAGTACAACTACCTCAACATGTGGGTCCATTGCGCGGACCCCGACGAGAGCCAGGTACTGCTGTTTTTGGAGACCATCAATCCCGCCACTGACCGGCAGGACAGCTTCCAGAGAAAAATCACCATTGACTGGGAAGGCTGGAAGCTGTTCTCATTCGCCAAGACGGATTTCCTGGCGCAACGTGAGCCGAACTGGGCGGAGATAGACGTGCTGCGCTTCTACTCGGCCGGATACCCACTCAAACAGGGCATCGGCGCCAAGCTCTGCTTCGACGACATCTGGCTGAGCAAAGAGCTCCCGCAAGAGGCGCAGGAGCAGTAACGCAGCCCAAGATGTTGGCGATCTCACACCCCAGCTTCGTTCCCGTGACGCCGGCGGCTTGGCTATTTGCGCACGGCCAAGCCCCAGGCGTCTAATCGCCCAGCATCTGCCAGGAGGCGTGGAGAGAGATGACACCCTCCGCATCCAGCTTCGCCGGCCCCTGCGGCTCAGGGTGCATCAATTGTGCAATAGATGCTTCCAGGCTCTCGATATGCTCGTGGGTGAACGGCGGCGCTGAGGTCAGGGCTTGGGTATCAACACCGGCCCCTTGCCGCAGGAGCTCAATGACTTGCGTGGGGGTCGGTCGCTGCGCCGCGCTTGCGTAGAGCAAGGCTGCTGCCGCGGCGGTGGTCGCGGCTGCCGGGCAGGTGCCGCCGCGACCGCCGGCGTGGTACGAGGGCGCGATGAAGTTGATGATTTCGGTATCGTTGGCGTCGCGGTTGGCCGGCTGCAGGATACTGCCATCCGACTTGCGGGCGAGCGGCGCGCAGGTGATGAAATTGGCCAGTCCGCCGCCTCCCGGCTTGGTTGAGGCCGCTTGCATACATGTAGCCGTCGGGCGCTTCTCATACTCCGCGTAGGGTGCCACGAACAGCGCCCTGGGACTGGCGGCGATGGCCTCGGTAATCATGCTCACATTCTCACCCCAGAAGGACTGGAAGCAGACCACGATGTCGCAGCGCCCACCGGCGTCGGCCATATCCCTTGCCACTGATTGCCACGCCCCATCCGGCCGATAGGAGGCCAAGCGCACCCGTATCCCCAGCGCGGCGGTCAAATCCAGTATCACTCGCGCCTGCCCGGTATCGTGGGTGGACTTCCCCGGCTCACAGTTGGGGTAATCAGGGCACGAACGGTACGCAAAGCTGCTGCCTGCAGGCAAATATGGCCTGATCTTGCTCTTGCTGATGCCACTCTGGCCGACGATGGCGAGCGTGACCACTCGCTTTGCAGCGGTCGCGCGCAGCTCAGCCAGACGCTCCGGCCCAGTGACGCCCAGCATCCGCAATTCCCATTGTGCAGCTTCCGGCAATTCATCCCATGCCGGCAGTTGCGGCTGCGCCGACACCGACACAGCGGCCAGCAATGCCAACACCACAGTGAAACACGCCGGCAATCTCATAGCGCCTGCTCCGTTCTATTGACCCCGGTTGGGCGGCTAGCCCCGCACCGCCGGCTTGATCGTCCAGCTCTGCAGCCGCGCCAGCGGTCTTAATCCTATCTGCGCAGCAGAAGATATGACAAGAAGCCATAGCTTACAGGGGGTATATTATATTAGTGAAAAAGACGAAGATGCAGTAAGCAGTCATGCAGACCCCTGCCTGCTCGCGCACTAATTCTGCAATCTGCGCCTGAACTGGCCGTGCACCTCTGCGGCCTAGGCCCTGCTCTCGTCCCAGTCGCGGTAGTTCACGGTCCCGCTGGTCGGCCCGCCCTGGGACTTGCAGATGGCCATCATCACCGCTACGCCCAATAGCGATTTCGCGGAGGGCAGCCATTCCTACCTGCGTACGCCGACGGCGTGGGTGCGCCCGCCGTTCGCCTTATCATGGCCTTGGGGTACCTCGCAAGCCTTGCTCAACCCGCCAGCCCCAGCCTGATCCTGAAGGACTCGACCAGCCGCATGACCAATTATAACAGCGGCCCGCTAACTTTGCGACTCGTGCAGCAGGTGCAAGTATGGCTAATCAAGACCGCACCACCAGCCCCACCGACTGTCCGGTTGCGCTGACGGTTGCCGGCTCTGACTCCGGTGGCGGCGCGGGTATCCAGGCCGACCTCAAGACCTTCACCGTGCTGGGGGTCTATGGCACCTCGGCGATTACGGCTGTGACGGCTCAGAACACCGTGGAGGTGACGGATGTCGAGGTCCAGCTCGTCTCCGCGGTGGTGGCGCAGATTGATGCGGTGATGTCGGACCTCGGCTGTGACGCGGCCAAGACCGGCATGTTGGCCACTGCCCAGATAGTCGAGGCGGTGGCCGAGGCCGTGGCGCGCTGGGACGTACCGAATCTGGTTGTTGATCCGGTGATGATCTCTAAGAGCGGTCACAGGCTACTGGCGGATGATGCTTGCGAGGTGTTGCGGAGTCGGCTCTTGCCGCTGGCGATGGTAGTTACGCCTAACCTCCACGAGGCGCAGGTGCTGACGGACCTCACAATCTCCGGTCCTGATGACATCTTGCCGGCGGCGCGCGAGCTGTGCCGCACTGGCTGTGGTGCCGCGCTGATCAAGGGTGGACATCTGGCCGGCGATTCTGATGACTATCTCTACGAGGCCGGCGACGACGCCGTGACGGTTTTGCCGTGCCGCCGCATCGCGACTGACAACACCCATGGCACCGGCTGCACTTTCTCGGCGGCTTTGGCTGCGGGCCTGGCCATGGGGGCATCCGTCGTTGAGAGCGCCTGGCTTGCCAAGCACTTCGTCACTCTTGCCATTGCTGAGGCGCTCCCGTTGGGCGCCGGTCACGGCCCCACGAACCACATCGCCGCTGGCGAGGCCCTATACAAGCGCCTCAAGGGGAACGAATGATGCAACGGGCTACGGCTCGGAGCGATGATAACTCCAGTCCAGATGGCGTATTGAGGGGCCGCTTGTAAGGGCGCAATTCATCGCGCCCAACCAGCAGGGGCGTAGCGGGCGTGATAAATCACGCCCCTACAACGGAATAACGTCATCCGAGGAGCTAGCGGAGGCTTGCATGCGAGTCAATTTAGCCTATGGCAAGACCGGCTTGCAGGTTGACCTACCCGACCGCAATGTCAGGCATGTGCTGGAGATGCCGCAATTGCCGCCGGTGACTGACCCGCAGGCGGCGATGGCGACGGCCTTGGCCGAGCCAATTGGGACTGCGCCACTGGCGGAGCTAGCTGCGGGCCGGCGGGACGCCGTCATCGTGGTGTCCGACATCACCCGTCCGGTACCCAACTCGGTGCTGCTGCCTCCGCTGCTTCAGGTACTTATCGAGGCCGGGCTGGACCCCGAAAACATCCTCATCCTAGTCGCCACCGGCTTGCACCGGCCCAACACAGATGAGGAACTGGCCGAGATGCTGGGGCCGCAGGTGATGGACTGCGGCTGTCGCATCGAGAATCACCAGGCCCGCGATACGGGGTCGCATGTCGCCGTCGGCGTCACCTCGCAGGGCACGGCGGCGCGGGTGGATAGGCGCTATCTGGAGGCCGACCTGAAGATTCTTGCCGGCCTGGTGGAGCCGCATCTGATGGCCGGTTATTCGGGTGGTCGCAAGAGCATCTGCCCGGGCCTCACTGATGCTGACACGATCATGGCCTTCCATCGTTCCGAGCTGATGGAGGCGCCGCTCGGGGTCTCAGGCAATCTGCAGGAGAACCCGGTGGACCGGGAGGCGTGGGATGTCACGCGGCTGGCCGGCGGGGCCGATTTCATGCTCAACGTCACGCTCAACCAGCGCCGCGAGATAACCGGCATCTTCGCCGGCGATCTGGCCCTGGCTCACCGGCAGGCCACCGCTCATGCCCTGCGCCAGTGCGCCGTGCAGGTGCCGAAGCCGGTGGACATCGTCATCACCACTGCCGCCGGCTACCCGCTCGATTTGACCTTCTATCAGGGCATCAAGGGTATGGACGCGGCTGCCCCCATTGTGAAGCCCGGCGGCACCATCATCATTGCCCAGGAGAACGCTGAGGGCATTGGCGGGCCGGAGTTTGAGCGCAGGCTGCTCGGAACTACGGACCTGCATCACCTGATACGTCGCGCTTTGGCCGAGGATATCCGGGAGATTGATCTCTGGCAACTTCATAAGCTCGAGCTGGTCTTACGCAAGGCGCGGGTTTTGAATTATTCGACCGGCCTGTCGCGCGAGGTTCAGAGCCGGCTCTTTGTCATTCCGGTGGATTCGGTTGAGGCGGCGGTGGCCGACTGTCTGGCGGAGTATGGCCCTGACGCCTCCATCGCCGTGATGCCGGACGGGCCGTATCTCTTGACTTCGGTGGCCGGCTGAGGCCGCCTGTGTACCCGTCATACCCCGTATGGCTTGAAATTGTCCCACCATTGGCTTATCTTGTTGCCCAGCAAAATCAGTTCAGACACACAGATTCTCGCCCCAGGCGAAGATTGGCGGAGGATTCTTCATGAAAGTTGCGTTCATTGGGCTGCATCACTGGCACGCGCCGTTTTACATGGAAGGTCTGCACACGATGGGGCAACCGATAGCGGCGGTCGCCGACCCGGACCCGGAAATGCTGGAGTTTCGCGCCGAGGCCGGCAACTGCGACGCCCCGCGCTACACCGATTATGAGAAGATGCTTGCAGAGGTGGAACCCGATTTCATCTTCGCTTTCGCTCCTCATGACGAGATGACCGAGCTGGCCGAGTGGCTGGTGGACCATGATTTGCCGTTCCACATGGAGAAGCCGATGGGGCTTTCCTGGAAAAAGCTGGCCCGGGTCGCGGAGAAGGCCAATGAGAAGAAGCTCTACAACGCCGTCGCCCTGGTCAGTCGCCAGTATGGGATCATCCAGCGGCTGCGGGAGCTGGGCGAGGACATCGGCAAAGTGGCGCGCTATTACTATGCCCTGTTCGCCGGCCCGCCGGTCCGCTACCCGGAATGGAAATGCGAGTGGATGCTACAGCCGGAGCGCACCGGGGCCGGGCCGCTGTGGAATTTCGGCCCGCATGTCATTGACCTGTTCCTGCTGCTGGGCAAGTCACCCATCATCGAGGTCCGAGCTAATTGGACCCACCATGTCCACGATCTCGCCGTCGAGGACCTCTGCACCATAGCCATGACCAACGCCGAGGGGATCGTAGGCATCGGCGAGGTCAGCTACACCACCCCCGAGGGTTACGAACGCTTTTTCTCGATCTCCACCGATAAGCTGCAGGTCTGCACCCAGACGCTGGGGGTCGGCAGTATCAAGCGCTTTGACGGCAATCACGAGCAGATCGTCGGGCCGGAGTTCGATGATGTCTATCCGCTGCAGACCAAGGATGTCCTGGAGCGGTTCGAGCGAGGTGATGAGCCGCCCGCCGACATCAACGACATGGTGGCGACCCTACAGGTAATGGAGGCGGCTAAGCTATCGGCCCAGAGCGGCGCGCCAGTGGAGCTGTGGGACGCCGCCGAGCTGTAACGACCTCGGTTCGAAAGCCCGAGCTACGCGGCTTGTGCATTACCCGAACCGGGCAGGTCCGGCCGGAACCAAAAGCTTTTCTTGCTTGCGGAGCAGGAATATGGCAGCATGACAGCCAATGATGTGATATAATCGCGCAGATTTGACCGGTTGCGCCATAGCCGGCTCATGTGGGGACCCAGAATCCAAAGGGTGGTGTGAAAGGATGAACAAGAAAGGCTTCACGCTGATTGAGCTGTTGGTGGTAATCGCGATCATCGCGATCTTGGCGGCGATCCTATTCCCGGTCTTTGCCAGAGCGCGCGAGAAGGCGCGCCAGACCCAGTGCATCAGCAACGCGAAAAACCTGGGGACTGCCTTCGGGTGTTATACGCAGGACTACGACGAACGGATGCCGTTTTCCAGCGGCAGCCACGACAATGAAAGCCGCAAGTGGTGGGACACCATCTTCGTGTATCTGGTCAACGCCCAGATCTACGGCTGCCCTTCGGCAGCGCCCCGCGCCGGGGATGTCACTTACTGCTATAACCTCAATATCGGTCGCTACGGCGATGTCGGCGGTGGCATCCATCTTCACGACATTCCGATGCCGGGCCGCACCATCCTGCTCAACGAGCGCATTGACAATCCCCGCCGGCTGGGCAGCACCTTGCTCGCCGGCTGGGCCTTCCGCGACTGGCCGGACCCCGATCCGTACTACTGGTGCGAATGGACCCTGCCGCACAATGGTGGCTGCAACCTGGTATTCTGCGACGGTCATGCCAAGTGGTATGTGATGCTGGGGCGGTCCCACCCCTACGAGCCGACCACAATCGGCCAGCCCTACCGGATACCGGAGCTGTACATAATGCCGGACCTCACCAAGTAGCGCACGATCTCGGCACTTGAGCGGCATCGATCAAGCAGAGGTCTAGCTCACAAATGGAAAGAGCCAGACGGGCGGGATGGTAGGTGATCCCGTCCGTTGTTTGTTGGGGAAAGCGAAAGCACGGCAACGGCGACCCTCACCCTAGCCTTGCCCAGGGGGAGAGGGAAGAACAGCAACGGCAACGGCTATCGGGTGGGAGCCCGCCCCACGGGATTAGTGAAAGGCATCGGCAGGCTGGGTTCGATAACTCGCGCCACGGGCAAACCTGCCCCATCAGGGAGCTATGTGGAATGACCTCACAAGAGCGCGTGATGACAGCACTCGATTTCCAACAGCCCGACTACATGCCGTTCCATACCGATTTCTGGCCGGAGTTTGTCGCCGCTTGGAAACAGGCCCACGATGACTCCGAGGAGGTGAACCTGACGGACTACTACGGCGTGGATATCAAGATAGCAGTCGGCAACGAAACGCCGTATATGACCAAGGCGGCAACTCTGGGGCAACAAGACGGCTATGACATCCAGCGCGACGGCTGGGGCCGGACCAACCGCGTCAAGCCCGATGCCTACTTCATGCACCAGATTGATAATGCCTATGATGACAACGGCCAGCTCAAGTACGGGGACTTCGACGCGCCGGACTTGCCCGAGCGCTACGCCGGCCTCGATGCCGTCATGGACCAGCTCAAGCAGAAATACTGCGTATTCGCCAAGACCGGCGGCCCCTTCATCCGCACCTACTTCATGACCGGAGAGGTCAACCTGCTGATGAACATGGCCGGCGATAAGGAACTCGCCAAGGAGCAGATCATGCGCACCGCCCATCATCTGGCCGCCATCGGTGTGGAAGAGCTGCGGCGCTGGGAGCTGTACGAGACCGGCGTCTGGGTCTTCGACGACATGGCGGCGACCGACCTGCCGATGTTCAGCCCGCAAACCGCCGAGGAGGTTCTGGCCCCGGCTTGGGGCTATATGGCGGATCAATTCAAGGCGGCCGGAGCCAAGAAAGTCATCATGCATAGTGACGGCAATATCGGGCCGCTGCTGGACCTGTTCATTGACCTGGGCTTCGATGGCATCAACCCGGTGGAGTATAAGGCCGGCCTGGATTGCATGAAGCTGCGCGAACGGTACGGTGACAAGCTGGCTCTGATCGGCGGGCTGTCCAACGGGCTGATCCTGCCGCGCAACAACCCCGCAGAAGTCAAGGACCACGTCCTGCGGATGATGTCGGCGGGCAAGGAGGGCGGCATGGTACTCGGCACCCACTCGGTCGGCCCCGACATCTCGCTGGAGATCTGGGACCTGGCCTACCAGACCTATGTGGATTACCGCGACTACCCGCTCAACCTGCCGCCCGGCTACTGAAGGGGTAAGGGGCCATGAACCGCTCCGCTAGGCTGAAGAGCCTGGGCCTGATGATGCTCCTGGCCGCCTGCCTCGCCGGTGGAGCCAGCGGAGAACAGCTCAGCTTCGATGATGTCTATGGCTGCTACTGGAACGCCGACGGGCTGGTGCCGCTGAATATCGGGCGGCTGAAAGACTACACTATCTGTATCCGCTTTCGGGCGCAGCATACGGGAACCTTCACCCAGGCGCGCTTCTACTTCATCTTCCGCAAGCTGGGCTACTATCAGGGCGACGGGGGAGAGGTGCTGATTCAGTTCCGGCCCGATGACGGCAGCGAGCTGCACGGGCCGACCGCTGAGGTGCTGGCCTCGGTGCACATCCCCGACCCGATGGCCCAGGGCAGCCTGCGCTTGGTGACCTTCGACCGCCCCGCAACCACCGAGCAGGGCAAGCTGTACCACTTCGTGTTCACCAACCCGGCGCCCGACCCGCTCAACAACTGGGTCTCGCTGGACCAGCTCTACCAGAAGCAGGCGACGCCCAACATGCAGCCGGCGGTCAGTGACACCGACCTGGCGATAGTGCTGAAATGGCCGGACCCGCCGTGGAGCGTGCGCCATGCGCATACGCCGATCTACTGGATTTACTATGAGGACGGAACGGTCTTCGGCCAGGGCTACTACGACGCGCGCTCGCAAAGCGGCGTGCGCCCGATCAGCGGTGAGAGCAAGGTGCGGGAGTTATTCACCGCCAGCGGCGGCAATCGGCTAGTCAAGGCGGTACGGGTGCGGGTACGGAAGCTGGATGATTCCGGGCCGCTGAGGGTAAGTCTGCTGGCGGAGGAGGGCACGGTCATCGAGGAGGGCGACATCGCCCCGCAAGTCTTCGAGACCGGCAAGATGGTGTGGGTCGAGCATGCCTTCGCCGAGCCGCTGATGCTGGCGGAGGGTGAGACCTACAGCCTGGTGCTGAGTTCACCAACCGGCTCGTATAACACCTTCGGGCTGCAGCAGAGCGGGGCTGCGGAGTTCGTGACGCCGACGGTGTTCAGCGACGGCTTGATGCAATACACCGCGAACGGCGCGTGGACCTCCGACCGCCCCGGAGCGATGGATATGCAGATGTACTTCGTGCTGCAGGGGCACTGACCAGGTCGTTGCGCCGATGAGGGCGCAGACCATCGGGCGGCAGGGCACGTGCTACGGGGCTTGCACTGGGATAAGTCCCACGGTATATTGGTACACAATTCCTGTGGCAATGCGGGTACTGGAGGCCAAGATGGAAGTCCGGTCTGAGAACGTTACATGGAAGCAGGTTGTCGCTGATGCGCTGCGCGAGCTCGGCGGTGAAGGCCATCTGTCCGAAATCAACGAGATAGTCGAGGGCCATCCCAAAACCGCGACGAACCCTACCTGGCGAGACACGATACGACGGGTCGTACGGCAATATCGGATATTTAGCCCGGTGCCCCCGAAACGAAGCGGCGTTTACCGCCTCGTTGAAACCGAACTGCCGGCTCCACAGGGGGAAAAGCTTGACTCACCGGAGCCAACGATCAATCATGGCATAGCACAAGGAATGCTGGTGGGACTTGGGAACCTGTACGGCTACGAGACCTTTGTGCCGAAAACCGACCAGACGACACGAGAATTCCAGGGGAAAAGGCTCGGCGGATTGGTGAGTGCGCCGGACTACATGCCTGATGGCCCCAATGCAAGAGACATTAGGCAGATAAACACATTGTGGCTTCAGGAGGACCCAAAGGGGCTATATCCGGTGTACGGCTTCGAGGTCGAGCACACGACAAGGATAAAAGACGGGCTTGCCAGGTTGCTCAAGATCCCGGGGCGGTGCAATGCAGAGATGTTCGTGCTCGGGCCGAGCCATGAGCAGAAAGAGCTATTCGAGCGCCGTCTGAACGAAGAACCTTTCTGGACTCATCGGCACAGATTCCGGTTCCGACTCTATTCGGAGTTGGAGGGCCTGTATAACGCAGTAGTGCAGCATGTGGAGCGGCGTGACGAATTCGGGGTGGTCGAGCAATACCGGAGGAATTCAGCAATCGCCTGAGAGCACATCACGTCGTCCCAGACCATTACAGGAATCCAGGTGCAAGAGCAATGAGTGCAGAGACCGAAGTAGTGCTCGATACGACGATATTGCCCGCTCTTGAAAAAGGGGGCTACACGTCTCACACCGGTGTTGACTTAGGTCAGCGTTTGGGGGCTGTGGAATATCAGGCGGATGTTGCGGCCGAAGATAAGCACGGGCACAAATGCCTCATCTCGTTGCGGTGGCAGCAGGTCGCCTCCGCTGACGAAGAAGAAGTGCCATTTGATGCTATCTGCCTGGCTGAAGGCATCCTGGATAGCGGCGGGGAGTATAGCAAGGCTTACCTGGTATTGGGCGGTAGTGGTTGGAGCCTAAGAGAGTTTTTTGTCGGGGGAGGGCTGAGCCAGCACCTCCGTCACGCCGACCTCGTTACCATAATGACACTTGAGGACTTTGTCGCCAAGGCTAACAGCGGCGAGCTTTGACTAGCCCAGTCTTCTGCTGGGGCATAGATAAGGAAGGCGAGTGTCAGGCCATATCCACCCACACGGGGCTGGACCAGGCCATCTCCCAGTCGCGCTGGATGACGCGGAGGTAGTAGTAGGTAAACGGCGCCCGCCCCGAAGCCTCGAAAGCATACTCCCGCATGTCCGAAGCATCCGTCCACGCGAACTCCAAGACCGCTCCGCCGTCCCCAAGCTGAGTGTGGACCGTGCGGCCGTTGCGGACCACCTCCACGGATTCAATCGGCGCAGTGCCCGCTACGTAACCCTCCAGATGGCGCGGGGCCGTCGGCTCCAGCTCCAGCTCGGTGCCCATCGGACGTTCATTGAGATAGAAATCAAGCAGGATCTTGACGCCGGTGGTGGCGTAGCAGCGGCGCGCGCGCAGGCCCGCAAAGAGGTCCTGTTTGGTCAGCCTCGGGGCATAGACGCAGGCGTAGCCGGGGCGGTAGTAGCGGAGGGCGCCGCCGCCCTCGACGCCTGAGCCGCCGGGAATGGAAAGATGGGTGTCGGAGGAGCCGATGAAGCCGAGCCGGTGGCCCATCGCCAGGGCATCTTGCACGAAACGGCCCTGGGAATGGTTGGTGAGCTTGCGCGGACAGCCACTGTACTCGCTGCATCCCCACTTGGAGTAGATCTCGACCAGGCGCATCAGCTCATCATCGCGGTCGGTCCAGTCGGCGCCTTTGAGGCCGACGCCGCCGAAATCTTCCGGCGCGCTGGAATGGTGGGGAATGACTAGAGCGTCCTTGCCACGGAGGCAGTCGAAGAGCTTGCCGGCGGTGTTGCTGACTTCGTCGAAGGGCAGGAAGAACGGCTCGTCGTCATTGAGGTAATAGACGTTGCGGTCGCCGAAGGACTTCGCGGCGGCGGCCTCGATGTGGTCGAAGCTGTCGGGGATCAGCTCCGGCTTCCAGTCGGATTGCCACTCGAAGGACAGGAAGGCGGCGAACTCGTCGTCCACAGTGTACTGCCTGGCGGCGCGCTGCAGCTCGGCCCAGTTGCTATCGGTGAGGGGCGGACGGGCATCACGATAGCCGGTGCAGTGGTGGCGGAATAGCTCGGAAACGCCGGTGATTGCCGAGAAGTCGAGCCGCGCCACCTCGCGGGCATAGTGATAGTACTGGTCAACATCGCAGGTGCCGCCGCAGAAGAAGACCTTACCGTGGATGTCGCCGAAATAGACCTGCAGCTCGTCCGGCTCCCCGACGCGCATCGGGTTGGAGACGGTTTGCCGGCCGCTGGAGAGGTCGCGCGCGGTGAGGTAATAGATGCCCGGCTCATCGGCAGTGGCGTCCAGGACGGCTCGGCCCTGGGTCAGCTCGACCTGGAGTAACCGCTCGTCACCGGTGTCAATTGCGAGCTTGCCATAGTAGGAATCGGCAAGGTTGTCGAAAGCGTCGCGGGCATCAAGGTGGGCCGTGAATTCTCCTCCGGTCGCCACGCCGCCGGGCAAGTGGATGCTGAGATGGTCCATGGGGCCGGCGATGATGCACAAATCAGCGGTATCCGGGGCGTAATAGGCCTGTCCGTCAATCTCGCGGCGCAGAAAGAACTTCACCGTGGTGGGGAAGGCTACCGTGGACATCGCGACCGGCTGGACGACCTGGGGATTGTGAATCGTGACAGTCAGCGTGTCGCCGGTCTTAAGCTCGCCGGCGGCGACCTCCACGACGATTGCGAAGGTGGGGGTGTCGGTGTAAGCACTGTAATTGCGGGGCGTTGCCGAAAGCGCTAGGTGCGCGCCGGAAGTGGCCCGGGCAGTGACGTAGTTGGGCACCTCGGGGTCGGTGAACTGCGGCGCAATCCAGCGGTGCTCGCGGCGCTCGAAGAGGAAGCGGTCGCCGGCTGTCGCCGGGAACTTGCCCAGCGTATGCACTAAAGTAATGTCGAAACTGTCTCCGATCCGCACCGCGTAATTGGGCACCAGATAGAAGCTCCCGAGATCGGAATTGGCCGTGGGAGTGACGCTCATTTGGCTGTCTCCTTGCAGGTCTGAGGCTGGCTTGGTCGGAATTATACTTCGCTGGGGCAGGCCGAGCGGCCTCCCTCGTGAGAGTAACGGCTTGGCAAGGGGCAACAGGGAAGCTTTTTGCAAAAAGCTCTCCCCTTGCATCTCCCCACAAGGAAAGGTTCGACGGATTGATGGTGCGGCGAGACGATATAGCAATCGGTGGCATGAGTCAGGTGGCGGTGTATGCGGTTGACACCCTGGTGATCGGCTCCGGGGCCGCCGGCCTGAATTGCGCCGAGTGCCTGCACCGGCTGGGAGAACGAAGCCTGGCCGTCGTCACCGAGCGGCTGGGGGCCGGGACCTCGAATAACTCCGGCTCGGATAAGCAGACTTACTATAAGCTGGGGGTCTTCGGCGATGTGCCCGACAGCCCTATGGACCTGGCCCAGACGCTGTTCCAGGGTGGCATGTGCCACGGTGACACGGCCTACGTGGAGGCGCTGGGGTCGGTGCCGGCGTTTTTTCACCTGGTCGAAAATGGCGTGAGATTTCCGTTCAATCGCTACGGCGGCTATGTGGGCTATAAGACCGACCACGATCCGCGCCAGCGGGCGACCTCGGCCGGGCCGAAGACCTCGATGCAGATGTTCGCCACCTCGCTGGCGCAGTGCCGGCGGCGGGAGATACCCATCTTCGACGGCTATGAGATCATCCGGCTGCTGAGCGCCGGCAGCGGCGAGGCCAAGCACGTCATCGGTGCCCTCGCGCTGAATAGGCAGCGGCTTGCCGAGGCGGATCATGGCCTGACGGTATTTGCGGCGAACAACGTGGTGCTGGCTACGGGTGGGCCGGGGGAGATGTTCGCCACCAGCGTCTATCCGCGCGGTCAGGTCGGGGGCCACGGTCTGGCGCTGCAGATCGGGGCCTGGGCGAACAATATGGCCGAGTTTCAGTTCGGGCTGGCCTCGACCGGCTTCCGCTGGAACCTGTCCGGCTCCTACCAGCAGGTCGTGCCCGCCTACTTCTCCACCGATGCCAAGGGCGGCGCGGTGCGCCACTTCCTGAATGACTACTACGAGACGATGGCGCAGGTGGCGACAAACACCTTTCTGAAGGGCTACCAGTGGCCGTTTCACGCCGAGCGGCTGCAGGGCTTCGGTAGCTCGTTGGTGGATATCGCGGTGTACGAGGAGCGCAATCAGGGCCGTAAGGTCTATCTGGACCTGTCGCGGAATCCGGTGGCCGGCGAGGGCATGAACGAGTTCTCTCTGAGCGAGCTTGCCGAGGAGGCGCGGACCTACCTGGAGCGCTCCGGTGCCACCGCCGCGACGCCCTACCAGCGCCTCCAGCAGCTCAATCCGCCGGCCATTGACATCTACTCCGAGCATGGAGTTGACCTGAAGGAGCCGCTGGAGGTGGCGGTGTGCGCCCAGCACTGCAACGGCGGGCTGAGTGTCAATTTGTGGTGGGAGACGACCGTCAAGCACCTGTTCGCTATCGGCGAAGTCGCCGGCACTCACGGCGTGCGGCCGGGGGGCAGCGCGCTGAATGCCGGGCAAGTCGGTGGCCGCCGGGCGGCACAGTACATCACCGCCCGCTATCAGGCCGAAGCCCCGGAAGTTGCGCAATGGCTGCCGCAAGCCGCCGCGCAGATCGAGGCCGAAATCGGCCAGCTCAAGAAGCTGCTGGGCGGCTCGGGACCGGCGGCCTCTAA
Source organism: uncultured Armatimonadia bacterium (assembly GCA_964390495.1). Classification (GTDB taxonomy): domain Bacteria; phylum Armatimonadota; class Zipacnadia; order Zipacnadales; family UBA11051; genus UBA11051. The sequence continues at coordinate 6,176 of CAYMIN010000019.1, read as the reverse complement.
AGTGCGCGAGGGCCTGCAGAAAACCATGGACACCGCCGCCGGCATCGTGCGCAAGCTGCCTGAGGTCGAGTCCGCCGGGGAAGATGTGGGACGGCTTCACGGCAAGCTGGCCCGGCAACAGCAGCAGGTGTCGGCAGCCGAACTGCCGCTGGCCTACCAGAACGAGCACCTGGCTCTGACCGCGCTGATTACGCTGCAAACCATCCAGGACCTGATCGCGCGCGGCGGGGGCAGTCGCGGTAGCTATATGATCGTGGACCGCAGCGGCGACCGCCTGGTAGCCACCAAGAACGGCGATAGGCTGCCCCACCGCAGTGAAAACCTGGAAATGCGCAAGGAAATCGTCGAGGCGCGCTGGCACGGAGAAAAGCCCGAGGTAAGAGTGACGCCGGTGCGGCCGTTGCCGGATGATGATTCCTGGTATGAGACGGTCTGGCACCGCTGGCGCGCCGGGGAGATATACGACGATTGAGGGAACGGCTTGGCAAGGGGGGAGCTCTTGAGAAAAAGCTCCCCCCTTGCATCCCCCCCCCTCAAAAACTTTGATAAGGGACGCCTGGGAATCTATCAGCCGCTTGATTGACAGAGAATGGCAGGGACCAAGCCAATATCATCACTACTCGTGAAGCCCGCCGGGCCGGACTGCAACCTGGCGTGTAAATACTGCTTCTATGCGCGGAAAAAGGCGCTCTACCCACGCTCCAAACGCCACCGCATGTCCCCGCAAGTCACCGAAGAAATGCTCCGCCAGTATATGGCTATGTCGCCGCAGGTGGCTACCTTTGCCTGGCAGGGCGGCGAGCCGACCCTGATGGGCCTGGACTTCTTCCGCTTGGTCGTGGCCCTACAGCAGAAACACGGCGGCCGCGGCCAGATCGTCTCTAATGCTCTGCAGACCAACGGGACGCTCCTGGATTCGGACTGGGCGCGCTTTCTGCGGCGCTACCGTTTCTTGGTCGGGATCAGCATTGACGGGCCGGCGGAAATCCATGACAAGTGGCGAGTAGATCATGGCGGCGGAGCCACTCTGGCCCGAGTGCTTCAAGGTCTGCGGGCGCTGCAGGCCGAAGAGGTGGAATACAACGCGCTAGTAATGATCACCTCGCACAGCGCCGACAAAGCCGGCCTGATCTGGGAGTTTTTGCGCGCGCAGGGCATAAGCTTCTTCCAATTCATCCCGTGCCTGGAGCGCGACCCCCAAACCGGCGAGATGTCGGAATACTCCGTCACGCCGGAGCAGTACGGCGAGTTCATGTGCGAGGTATTTAACCTGTGGTCGGCCCCCGATTGCCCGGAGACCTATGTGCGGCTGTTCAACGACCTGGTGGAGATTTATGCCGGCGGCGCGGGCCCTTCGTGCATGCTCAAGGAGCGCTGCGGAGAATATGTGGTCATCGAGCACAATGGCGATGTCTATGCCTGCGATTTTTTCGTGGACTCCGAGCACTACGTGGGCAATCTGATGAAGACGCCGCTGGCGGAATTGGTGAAGTCGGAAAAGCTGGAGGAATTTGCGCTGGCGAAGAGCAAGGCCGGGCCGGAGTGTGAGAGCTGCCGGTGGTGGAGCCAATGCTTCGGCGGTTGTCCCAAGGACCGCATCTATGGTAGTGGGCGGACCGCTAGCGCGAGCTATCTGTGCGCTGGGTACAAGATGATTTTTGAACATACCGACGCGCGCCTGCGGGAGCTGGCCGAACAGTATCAGTACCAGCGAGACGGGGATCGGGTGTAAAGGCCGATCCTGCAGAGGGGCGGTCGCGGGGCGACCTATCCTCCTTTGCTTTCCCTTCCGGGTATCCGCGCTTTGTGCGGGTGTAAGAAGGGGCTGGGCGGGATAGTCGCCGCAAGCTAAGCACGAAAAAGCCTCAGGGCCGACGCCTGAGGCTCTTGGGCAATTCCCCGGCGATGTAGGCTAGTCGGATTGGCGTCGGCGGAGGGCTGTGCCTAACCCGACCAGGCCAAGCGCGAACAGAGCGAGGATCGCAGGCTCGGGCACGGGGTCAGACCCAATAGCCCCGGGATCATTGGCAGTAGCGTATTTGAGGTTGCCACCGGACTCGTCGTAGTAGCTGATATGGATGTTGCCGGTCTCTGGGTCAACCGCCAGGGAGGTGTATTTGCCGATGTCGCCCGTGGCATCCACGGTTTCGATGACCCAGGAGGTGGCATCGTAAGACGCGTACATTAGGTCTTTCGTATTATCGCGGTAGTAACTGATGTGAGCGTAGCCGTTGGCGTCCAGCGCCAGGGAGCTATATTCGCCTACATTATTGTCTTTCCCGGCGCCATCCACGGTAGTAGTTACCCACTGCGAGCTATCCCAGTAGGTGTACTTGAGGTCGCGATTGGTTTCGTCATAGTAGCTGATATGAGCATGGCCGCTGCTATCGAGGGCCAAGGAGCTCTGGAAGCCGACATCGCCGCCGCTATCCAGGGTCTGGGTCGCCCAGTCCGAGCCGTTCCAGTAGGTGTACTTGAGCTGGTGGTTATCCCAGTCATAGTAACTGATGTGAGGATTGCCGGAGGCATCGAGCGCCAGGGCATTGGTGTACCCGACGTCGGAGACCTCGTCCACAATCTCGATCTCCCAGGTGGAGCCATTCCAGGCGGCATACTTGAGATATTCGTTGTTCCAGTCATAGTAGCTGATATGAGGATTGCCGCCGGCATCGAGAGCGAGCGAGTTGTTGTAGCCAACGTCGGAGGAATCGTCCACAGTCTGTACAGCCCAGTCGGAGCCGGTCCAGGTGGCATACCTAAGGCGCATGTTGTCCCAGTCATAGTAGGTGACGTGCGGGGTGTCGGAGCCATCCAGAGCTAGAGAGGTGTAGTAGCCGACGTTACCGTGCCATTCCACCGTCTGGGGCGTTGTCCAGCAGGAGCCATCATAGTAGGTGTATTTGATGTTGCCATACGAGGCATCGTAGTAGCTGATGTGGGGATGGCCACTGGAGTCAAAGGCTATAGAGCTGTACTTGCCGACGTCGCCGTAGCTGTCCGGCATGGCGTAAGTCCAGTCGAGGTCTGCCACCGCCGGCGCGGTCAACGCCCACCCCAGAACCAGAAGAGCTACTAATCTGCCGATGGTGCGCATGAGCCATGCTCCGTTCGTTGTTGGATACCATCCAACTGCGGTTGCTAGTGGCTGACAAGGCCAAGCAAATGCCAAACGCTCCCGATTCGGGTGGAATCGGCCTTCAGCGTGCCAAGCAGTCATAGCTATCACCCATATCTGGACGCGATGCGATGTGAACAGAACGCAAATGCGTTCCCCCACGGTACAACCACTTCAAGCTGACAGTCTCGCGCAACCGTCAGACATAGATTGCCTCTTTGCCACATATAATACCCCACCTGTGCTCAACGTACAATCAACTTTTGCTCAAGAAATACTAAAGGTTCGGTGCGACTCGACGCAGGTGGCATGTCATCACAAGTGTCAAGGTTTGCCGCGAGGTCCGTTCCCGATTAGGGCGGAAGAGAACTTGATGAACGCTGCTTCGGCAACGTCTTAAGCGCATCCGGCAGCCGAGGCCGAAGCTTTGTGGCCAAGATTTGTGGTGTTGCGACAGGAATCGCGCGCGCTTTGTATGAATAGAACGGAGAATAGCTGCAGGGGTACTGAAGAGACCGGGTGATAGCCGATGACCTCACGAGAGCGGCTGCTGACTGCCTACAGATGCCAGGAGCCGGCCAAGCTGCCGATCATGGTGCGGGGCGTGCGGTGCTGGGACGAACAGTGGGTCGCCAGCCGGCATCCCTCGTACAGGCCCGTCATCGAGGTGATCGCTGAGCACGGCGACTATCAAGCGGGTTGGAGCGTCGGCAGAGGAGTTCTGCTCTCCGGCACCCAGGAGGCACATTACTCGCACGAGACGGAGCCGGGTGATGACTGGAATATCATCACCACAACGCTGCATACGCCCGCCGGTGAGCTGGTATCGCGGCGGCGCGAGAGCAACCGCGGGCTGCCAGGGCTGAGTATAGACTACCCGGTGAAAAGCCTCGAGGATGTCGAGCTGCTGATGTCAGTGCCCTATGAGCCGATTGCGGTTGATCCCAGCGGCTTCTTTGCGCTGCAGGAGCAGATCGGTGACCGGGGAGTAGTGCTTTGCTCAATCGCTAACCCGATCCATATCGTCGCCGACCTGCTAGGCAGTCAGCTTCTGGCGATCTGGAGCATCGAGCAGCGGGAGCTGGTCCTAGCTCTGATTTACATGCTGCTGGAGCGCACCTGCGACATTCTGGACCAGGAGCTAGCCGCCGGTATCGGACCGGTTTACTCGATGCTGGGGGAGGAATATGTCACCCCACCACTACATTCGGCTAAGGACTTCCGGGCCTTCTGCATCGAGCCGGAGAAGCAAATGACCAAGCGGATTCACGCAGCCGGAAGCCTGTTGCACACCCACTGCCATGGGCCGCTGGATGAGGTGCTGGAGGACTTCATTGACCTGGGCAGCGATGTGCTACACCCGATCGAAGCGCCGCCGCTGGGCAATGTGACAATCGAGGACGCCAAGCGGAGGCTGGGAGGAGAGGTCTGTATCGAGGGGAATATTCAGATCGGTGACCTGTACGCTGCGCCTACTCAATACATAATAGACGAGGTCAAGCGCAACATTGACGTAGCTGCGCCGGGCGGAGGTTATGTGCTGGCTCCGACCGCTTCGCCACATACCGAGGTGCTGACCCCACAGACTGTGGAAAACTACGTTGCGATGGTCGAGACCGCCGTGGAATACGGCCGTTAGGAGGTCATAGGATGTCATTTCAGGTCGGGACTGGAGAGATTGATGTTACCCCGCCGGTAGGGGCACTGATGGGTGGTTTCGGAGGCCGGACACATGGAGCCGTCGGGATCCACGACGCGTTGCGCTCCAAGGCGCTGGCAGTCAGCGATGGCGATAACACCGCGCTGATAATCACCAACGACATACTCAGCTCCCCGTACGATTTCGTGGACGATGTCAACGGCGAGATCGGCAGGCGCTGCGGACTGGCTCCCGAGCAGATCATGCTCAATACCAGCCATACCCACTCCGGCCCGCTGATGCGCGGAGTCAACGGCATGGGCGAGGCGGATGAGGTCTATGCGGCGAACCTGGTGGCCAAGCTGGCCGGGCTGGCGGAGATGGCCCTAAACGATATGCGCCCGGTTACCATCACCAGCCACCAGGGACCGTTGCAGGTGGGTATCAACCGCCGCCAGCGCACCGAGCAGGGCATCATCCTGGGGAAAAACCCGGAAGGTATCGTGGACCGGAAGGTCGAGGTGCTGCGGTTCGCCGATGAAGCAGGCCGGCCGGTCGCGCTCTGGTTCTCCCACGCTGCCCACGGTGTGGTGCTGGGCGGCAACAACTACTACTTCAGCGCCGACTGGATGGGCTACGCCCAGAGGCAGCTTGAGCAGATCTACCCGGGGACCCTGGTAGCCTTCGGCCAGGGCTGCTGCGGGAATATCAACTCGGAGCCGGTCGGTGGCAACTTCGAAGATGCGCGGCGCCTCGGCACTCGTGCGGCCGGTGGTGTGTTGATGGCCGTGGAGAACCAAGGTGCCGAGCTCGACGGGCCAGTAGTGTGCGGCAAAGTCAGCGCTCAGGTGCCGCAACAGGACCCGCCAGCCCTGGAGGAGGCGGAACAGAAGCTGCAGCAATACCAACAGGCGCTGGCTGAGGCGGAGGCCGCCGGTGACAAGGCACCCATCCAGAGCGCCCAGGCCCTAGTCGGCTGGGGCACTTACCTCCGAGACCTGGCCGCCGCCGGAGTCTCCGACCAGACCATGCGCTTCGACATCAGCGCAATCGGACTGGGCCAGCACGCGATTGTGGGACTGGCGGGTGAGGTCTTTTTCGAGTACGCTGTGAATATCGCCGAGCAATCGCCCTTTGAGTACACCACCGTGCTGGGTACGACCAATGGCTGCGTGTCGTACCTGCCGACGGCGGCGGAGATCCCCCACGGTGGGTATGAAGTGGATAGCTCGATGCGGTACTATATGCAGCTTTGGCTGAAACCGGAATGCGAGCAGGTGGTGCTGGACGAGGCTGAAAAGCTGCTCAAGGAACTGCATGAGTAGCCAGAGCCCCAATAGTGCGGAGGGGTGTAGTGGTGGACAGGCAAGATGACGCTGCTGCTTTGGGGCTAGTTGGGGAGCTGGTTAGGTAGGTGAAAAA